>NZ_CP073063.1:1341250-2682500 GCF_022654015.1 Brevundimonas diminuta | reverse complement strand
TGGGGCTGGAGCAGGTCCCAAGGGTATGGCTGTTCGCCATTTAAAGTGGTACGTGAGCTGGGTTCAGAACGTCGTGAGACAGTTTGGTCCCTATCTGCCGTGGGTGTTCGAAGCTTGAGAGGATCTGTCCCTAGTACGAGAGGACCGGGATGGACATACCTCTGGTGTACCTGTCATGGCGCCAGCTGTGCAGCAGGGTAGCTAAGTATGGAATAGATAACCGCTGAAAGCATCTAAGCGGGAAACTAACCTCAAAACAAGGCTTCGCTGAGGATCGTGGAAGACTACCACGTTGATAGGCCAGGTGTGGAAGTGGGGCGACCCATGAAGCTTACTGGTACTAATAATCCGATCGGTTTGATCGTTTCTCAGCAAAACTCATTCGATGATCGTTCAGACCAGAACGATCGCAGACAATGTCTTCTCATCCTTGTTCAAGCTAACTCGCTTCGCGCTGCTTGAGCTTGGATCTGCAATCCTTCTGTCCCCCTGGTTGACCTGGTGGCTATGTCGGAGGTTCCCCACCCGATCCCATTCCGAACTCGGTCGTTAAGCCCTCCAGAGCCAATGGTACTTCGTCTCAAGGCGCGGGAGAGTAGGTCGCCGCCGGGTCTACCAGGCGGACAGAATGATTGCGCAGCCCTAGCGGGCTCTTCTCGAACCGTTCTTCCTTCACGATACACTACCGTTTGCCGCGGGATGGAGCAGCCCGGTAGCTCGTCAGGCTCATAACCTGAAGGTCGTAGGTTCAAATCCTACTCCCGCACCCAACTTCGTAGTATTTTCGCTGTCTTGGTTCACCAGGGCGGCGATTTTGCCTTGTACGGTCAAGGCAGATTTTGCTCGCGCTTCCAGCGGCGTAACCACGACTGTTTCAATCAACTTGCGTACTAAGTCCCGGGCCTTGGCCGCAGCCTCGCTGTCGCTGCGAGCCAAGGCGCGCTCCAGCGAGTCCACGACGGTCCGGTAATGCTCGGCCACGCGAGGATGCAGGGCGACGACCGACGCCGCCGGCGCTTGGGCCAGATCTGATTCAATCTGGCTTCGCCGCGCTTCCAGCGCCTCCGACGATCCTTGATTGCAGCGCCTGTAAGGACGCCATCGGCGATCTGGTCGATCAAGCGTTCGGCGCGGCGCTTCACCTCTGCAAGCTCACTGTCGAGTTTTGATCGAGCCTGGGTGATCCTACGCGCGTCATTCTCTGCTGCGAGCCTCGCCTCTTCTACGGCGAGCGCCACGCGTTCCGGCGCTAGAAGTCGGTTCTTGATCGCGGCCAGAACGCGCGCTTCAATCTCGGCGATCTTGATCCCTCGGCCGTTCGTGCATGCCAGTTTTCCGCGGTCTCGCCGCCATGAGCACATAAAGCGTCGGTCGGCTCCGCTTCGGGTCATCTGGCCGCCACAGACCCCGCACGTCAGTTTTCCGCTCAGAAAGTGCCGGGGCCGCACGGCTATGTGCGGGGAAGGGCACCCGTGGTGATAGGGCGTTGTCCGCATAGCGATCGCGAACCTTTGCCCATAACTCCTCGGAGATGATCCGGAGGTGTGGCACCTCGGTTCGAAGGATTTCATGGGCATCCGCCGTTCGCGCCTGGCGCTTTCCCGTGCCCCTGTCCTTCACCCAGGTTTGACGACCAAAAACCAGGACGCCGCGATACAACTAGTTATGAATCACGCCATTGCCACGCTCGGCATTGCCTTTGATCGTCGATGCGTTCCAGCTTCCGCCTCGCGGGCTGGGAATGCCGCGCGTATTCAGGTCGCTAACGATTGCGCGAGGCGATTGGCCGGCGGCGTAGCGCCGAAAAATTTCGCTGACGACTTCTGCCTCATCAGGATCGATATCGCGAAAGCTTCGGATCGGTTCGCCGATGGCATCGACTTCTCGCCTGATCTTGTAGCCGTAGACGCGCCCGCCGGTATGCGACCGGACCGGACGACGCCTTGGAGGCCGCGCCTTGTCTTTCGACCTGTCTCGCGCAGTTGAAGGGCGTTCATGGTGCCCATCAGCCCGATCTGAAGCTCGGATATGTCGCCTTCGGAGATCGTGCGGATTTTGACGCCGTGGAACCGTAGGTCCTCTAAGAGTGCCGCGACATCGGCCCGGGACCGAGAAAGGCGATCTAACGCTTCACAACGCACGACTTCGAACTCGCCGTTCTTCGCGCCGCGCATCAGGCTATGCAATCCGGGCCGGTTTGCTGCGGACCCTCCAGAGATGGCTGCCTCCTCAAACGTCGCGACGATCTTGGTCGCGTCCTTCGCTGCAAAGGAACGGCATGTCGCAAACTGATCCGCGATCGAAGAGACGTTTTGAAGGTCGGTCGAGTAACGTGCATATAGAGATGCACGCATCAGCTTAGGCTCCGGGCGATGGAAGATCGCCACGGTGCATATCGAGCGTCATATGCGCAAGGATGCGAGCCAACTCGTCGAGAAGGGACTCGGCGACTGCAACGCGGCTGCTCGGCCATATCGCATCGCATACGCTGATCGCGCGAGCGGTGTTGAGTATGACCTCAGTGGATTTGACTGCACAATCCTGCGGGGGGTTTAAGGCCGTAGCCTCGTCGTAGGAGTGGCGATGGCATACTGTTGGAGTGGTTGGGGTAAACCTCTCCAAACAGGTAGTGGTGGTGGCTTCTGTTGAAGCCTCTATTGATTCATTCATTATCCTAAACTCTCGGTTAAATTAAACGATGGTTCAGGATCGGTCTTACGGCTCGATCAGATTTCTAAGCCGTCGGTTAAGGGAAGGTTAAGGCGGCGGTGCGGTCTGATTGAACAATTCAGACGGCCCACAGCCCAGGCCGGCTGCTAGAGCGTAGACCGCCTTGATGCCAACGTTGCGTTCGCCGCGCTCAATGCCGCCGATATAATTTCGGTGGAGCCCGGCTCTGTCCGCCAGCTCCTCTTGGCTGAGGCCGAGCGCAATGCGTCGCGTCCTGACGGCGCGGCCAAAACTCAGCAGTTCAGCGTCAACTTCCACACAACCGCACTTGCGGCTGCCGCCCGATCTTCACTACACACTATCAGTGTGATTTCTGCGAGAGGTGTGATGGCTGATTTTATCGATATTTCCGAGATGAGCTCCGAACTGCAGCTCATGATCGGAACAGGGTCGCATCTGGAGCCAGCAGAGCTCGACCCGTTGATCATGCTTGCATCGCTTAGGGTTATGCAGAACGCCGCCCGTGAAGGCTTGAACGGCGACGCGCTCACGATCCTTTCGCTATTGCTGATGGTGTGGGTTCGACAGCTACGGGACAATCCCGACAATGGGGGGTTGGTGAAGATGACCGCCGAGGATCTGGCCGACCTTTCAGGATGGCTGGTGGACAGGGTGCTAGCGTCCTTGCAGGCGCTAGGTCCGCATATCCTGATCGATGACCTCGCCCTGTTTGCTGAAGGGGATCTGGAGATTGGCTTGGCGCCTCTGCTCCATCATGGCGGCGCTGACTGCGGCGATATGCTGATCCGGTATTGGACGGCTCACTATATGATGAGAATGGGGCCCAAGCTTGAGGCTGCCGAGGAGACCGTCGCGGAGGGGGTGACGCGAGCGAGGGATCTTGTTGGCGCCGAGGAGCGCGTGGCGAGGCTCAAGGCTCGCTGGGACGCCTATCGTCGCTCGCCGTCGTTCTCCTAGCCAGTTGGGCAGCCAAATCTTCCATCTCGAGCGCCATCTAAAACACAGCCTAAAGACCGCTAGCCCGTGCTCTAAACGATGGAACCAGACCACAAAAAACGTCTAACCAGAGTGGGAGCCATTAGGAATATCATCCTGTGAAGGATGATGCACACCTTACGCACACCTGCGGTAGGATTAGGTTATTTTAAAACAACAAGAAAACTCGGGCGCAAAATGGGTTACGGGTAAACCAGAAATCTGCAGGGCTGATTTATCGCAAGAAAACAGAAGGGTTGTATGGGTTGCGCGTAACCCATTTAAAGACACGTATCTGTTCGCCAGCTTAGCTTCGCCTAATCATGGCGGCACGGGTCCTGATCATGAAGTGGCGATTTCGCGATAGCGATCCTGACAAGCCCTTAGGTCGCCCGTGGCGACTATCGGAAATCGCGCGTCTTCGGCTTGATCGTGTCGAGATGGAGATCGGGAATGTAGATGTCCCGGACCTTGATCGCGCGAGGGGGCGCGTCGCGCGCATCCGGCGACCCGCCGCGATGGAATTCGTCGCCGCGTCCGTGGGGCAGGGGAAAGGCCTCGCCGCGGTCGCCGACTGAGGCGAGCAGAGCCGATGCGTCGTGAAGTCTGGTCGCGACAATGTGGACGACGTCGCCCTCACGCTGAACCTTGCCGTCGACGACCAGCATGGAGGCCGACAGCACGATGCGGCGCTGCTGTTCGTAGAGGCTGGGCCAGATGACCAGATTGGCCACGCCGGTCTCGTCCTCAATGGTGATGAACATGACCCCCTTGGCGCTGCCGGGCTTCTGACGGACCAGCACGAGGCCCGCCACGCGTGTCAGCCGACCGTCGCGCATGGCGGTCCCATCGGCGCAGGTCATGACGTGGCGTGACTGCAGATCGCCGCGCAGGAAGCTCAGCGGATGATCACGCAGCGTCAAGCCGATGTGGCTGTAGTCCTCGACTACTTCCCGTCCAGGCGTCATCGGCTTGAGGCCCGGATCGGGCTCGAAGATTTCCGGCTTCTGGTCGTCGGCATCGGCGGCGGCGAACAGGGGAAGGGGGTCGTCTCGCAGCCCCTTGATGGCCCACAGCGCGTCGCGGCGGTCCAGATTCATATCCGGTCTGAAGGCGTCCGCCTCCGCCAGACGGACAAGGCTGGCGACCTGGGCGCCGGCGCGTCGCCAGAGGTCGTCGACGGAGCGGAAGGCGCCATCCGTCCGCGCCGCCAGGAGGCGGGCGGCGTCGCCGTTCACTAAGCCGCGCACCAGGCGAAGGCCAAGGCGGACGGCGAACCGGCCATCCTCGCCCGCCGGCTCAAGGGTGCAGTCCCAGCGGCTGGCGTTGACGCAGACGGGCCGGATCTCGACGCCGTGCTGCTGGGCGTCACGGACGATCTGCGCCGGGGCGTAGAAGCCCATGGGCTGGGCGTTCAGCAGCGCGGCGCAGAAGACATCAGGATGATGGCATTTAAGCCAGGAGGAGGCATAGGCGATCAGAGCGAAGGAGGCCGCATGGCTTTCCGGAAAGCCGTAGGAGCCGAAGCCCTCAAGCTGGCTGAAGGTCTTCTCGGCGAAGGCGGCGTCATAGCCGCGCTCGACCATGCCGCTGATCAGCTTGTCCTTGAAATGGCTGACCCCGCCGGTGAACTTGAAGGTCGCCATGGCGCGGCGGAGCTGGTCGGCCTCCGAAGCGGTGAAGCCGGCGCATTCGATCGCGACCCGCATGGCCTGTTCCTGGAACAGGGGCACGCCCAGGGTCTTGCCCAACACCTTTTCCAGTTCGGGCTTGGGATAGACGACGTCCTCCTTGCCCTCTCTGCGGCGCAGATAGGGGTGGACCATGTCGCCTTGGATCGGGCCGGGGCGGACGATGGCGACCTCGATGACCAGGTCGTAGAAGGTGCGAGGCTTGATGCGGGGGAGCATGGCCATCTGGGCCCGGCTCTCGATCTGGAAGACCCCGAGCGTGTCGGCCTTGCGGATCATCGCATAGGTCCGGGGGTCCTCGGCCGGAATGGTGGCGAGGTCGAGCGCAATCCCCTTGTGCTTGGCCAGGAGGTCGAAGCCGCGCTTCATGCAGCTGAGCATGCCGAGCGCCAGCACATCGACCTTCATGAACTTCAGGACGTCGATGTCGTCCTTGTCCCATTCAATGACCTGGCGATCCTTCATCGCCGCCGGCTCGATCGGGACCAGGTCGTCCAGACGGTCGTGCGTCAGGACGAAGCCGCCCGGGTGCTGGCTGAGGTGGCGCGGGGCGCCGATCAGCTGGCGTGACAGCTCCAGCGCCAGGCGAAGCCGCCGGTCCTCCAGATTGAGGTTGAGATCCGCGACATGCTTGTCCTCTACACCCTCGCTGGAATAGCTCCAGACCTGGGACGACAGGGTCTTGATCAGGTCCTCGCTGAGCCCCAGCGCCTTGCCGACGTCGCGCAGGGCGCCGCGCGAGCGATAGCGGGTGACGACCGAGCAGAGGGCCGCATGGTTGCGGCCGTAGGTCTCGAAGATCCACTGCATAACGACCTCGCGTCGCTCGTGCTCGAAATCGACATCGATGTCCGGCGGCTCACGGCGCTCCTGACTGACGAAGCGCTCGAACAGCAGATCATTGCGGCCCGGATCGATCGAGGTGATGCCCAGCACGTAGCAGACGGCGGAGTTGGCGGCCGAGCCGCGACCCTGGCACAGGATGTCCTGGCTGCGGGCGAAGCGCACGATCGAATGGACCGTCAGAAAATAGGGGGCGTAGTCGAGCTGGCCGATCAGATCGAGTTCGTGCCGAAGCGTCTTGCGCACCCTGTCCGGCAGCCCTTCCGGATAGCGCTCGGCGGCTCCGGCCCAAGTCAGCTGTTCCAGCGTCTGCTGCGGCGTCATGCCCGGCGTCGAGACCTCGTCGGGGTACTGATACGCCAGCTCATCCAGCGAGAACCGGCAGCGGTCGGCGATCTCGACCGAGCGGGCCAAGGCCTCCGGATAGGCCTTGAACAGGCGGTGCATCTCGTGGGGCGGCTTCAGATAGCGATCCGCATGGCGTTCGCGCCGGAAGCCCAGCTCGTCGATCGTGCAGCCGTGCCGGACGCATGTCACCACGTCCTGCAGCAGGCGTTGGTCCGGATGATGAAAGAGGACATCGTTGGTCACGACGGTCGGCACACCCGCCTGGGCGGCGAGGTTTGACAGGTCGTGCAGTCGCAGCGCATCGCCGGGGCGCCGCCGCAGCGTCAGGGCGAGATAGGCGCCCGCAGGAAAGGTCGCCTTCAGCCGTCGCAGATTGGCGGCGCAGGCCTCGTCCGCCTCGTCCGGTACCAGGATGGCGATCAGGCCCTCCGACCAGTCTTTCAGGTCCGACCAGTCGAGGTGGCATTTGGCCTTGCCGGCGCGGCGCTTGCCCAGGGAGAGCAGGCGCGTAAGTCGGGAATAGGCCGGCCGATCAGTCGGATAGACGAGCACCCCCGTCCCATCGATCAGATCAAGCCGGCAGCCGACGATCAGCCGTACGCCGCAGGCCTTGGCCGCATCATGGGCGCGCACGATCCCCGCTAGCGAGTTGCGATCGACGATGGCCAGGGCCCCAAGCCCGCACAGCCGCGCCTGTTCGAACAGCAGCTCGCAACTGCTGGCGCCGCGCAGGAAGGAGAAGTGCGAAGTGGCTTGAAGCTCGACGTAGGACATAAGGGTTAGCGGCTGTTTGATCTCCCCGACAGCACTTCGGCGAGCCGAATGGCAAGCGTCGCCTTGGACAAATGTTTTCTTTTTGTTCTCCTCTTGATATGCACGCTGCATGTCCGGCGTCGCCACCCGCAAGATCGTCCATGTGGACATGGACGCCTTCTTCGCCTCGGTCGAGCAGAGGGACGATCCCGCCCTGCGCGGTCGGCCCGTAGCGGTCGGTCATGCGGCGGCGCGCGGCGTGGTCGCCGCCGCCAGCTATGAGGCGCGGCGGTTCGGGGTGCGTTCGGCCATGCCCTCGACAACCGCCCAGCGGAAATGTCCGGACCTCGTTTTCGTCCCGCCGCGCTTCGAGGTCTATCGCGCGGTCTCGGCGCAGATCCATGCGATCTTTTCGGACTACACCGATCTGATCGAACCTCTGTCTCTAGACGAGGCTTATCTCGATGTGACGGCCGATCGGCGAGGCCTGGGGACCGCCTCGGCGACGGCGGAGGAGATCCGGCGGCGGATCCTCGAGGAGACCGGCCTGACGGCCTCGGCGGGCATTTCGTACAACAAGTTTCTGGCCAAGCTGGCGTCGGACCAGAATAAGCCGAACGGTCAGTTCGTCGTGGCGCCCGGGCGAGGCGAAGCCTTCGTCGAGGATTTGCCGGTCCGGCGCTTCTACGGCGTGGGACCGGTAACGGCCGCCAAGATGGAAGGGCTAGGAATCCGCACCGGCGCGGATCTGCGCCGTCAGTCCTTGGCCTTTCTCCAGCATCATTTCGGCAAGTCCGGGCCCTGGTACCACGCCATCGCCCGCGGGCGGGACGACCGTGCGGTCAATCCGGACCGTACGCGTAAATCGAGCGGGTCGGAAACCACTTTCGCCTCCGACCTGACTGATCCGGACGCGATCGAGGCCGGGGTGGCGGCCATGGCCGACGATGTCTGGGCCTGGTGCGAGAAGACCGGAAGCCGCGGACGGACGGTAACCGTCAAGGTCAAATGGGCGGACTTCCGGCAGTCGACGCGAAGCCGGTCTCTGTCCGAGCCCGTGGCTTCCTGCGAAGCCCTGCACGAGGTCAGTCGGCTGTTGGTTCGGTCCCTCTACCCGCCAAGCCGGGGCGTGCGCCTGGTAGGTGTGAGCCTGTCCAATCTGGAGACGACCGGCGCCGCGGCGAACCAACTGGTCCTGGCGTGACCGAACTATCGCAGATCGACCTGTTCGACGATGCACCCGCGCGCACGCCCGTGGTGGCGGGCTTTGACTATTGGGCCGGCGTCCTGTCGGCTCCTGAACAGGCCGCGCTTGTCGCCGCGCTCCAGACGCTGGCGTTCAAACCCTATGAACATCTGGGCTACCTGGGTCATCGCCGGATCGCCGCCTTCGACCGCGGGGGCGATGGCGCGGGGTGGCCGGCGTTTCTCTCGACCTTAATGGCGCGCTTGGCGGGCCGCCTCGATCGGGATGGCGCGGCCTTTGTCCAGGTCCTGGTCAATGAATATGCGCCGGGCGCCGGCATCGGCTGGCATCGCGACCGCCCCGTCTACGGCGAAATCCTGGGCCTGTCCCTCCTCGCGCCCTGCGTGATGCGGCTGCGCCGTCGTCAGGAGGCGGGCTTTCTGCGCCGAAATGCGGCGCTGGCGAGCGGCTCGGTCTATCGCCTGTCGGGAGAGGCGCGCGCCGCCTGGGAGCATTCGATCACGCCGATGACGGCCTTGCGCTATTCCATCACCTTCCGGACCCTGGCCGCCTGACGATTGCTGGGTCGACCGACGTCCCGCAGTCCGGATTGGTTGGGTCAGGCAAGCTCGATCCAGACCGGCGCGTGGTCGCTCGCGCCCTCGGCGCCGCGCACCGCGCGGTCGACCCCGGCGTCGGTCAGTCGTTCCGCCCCAAAGCCGTTGAGCAGCACATGGTCGATCCTCAGCCCGGCGTCGCGGGGCCAGGCCTCGCGGAAATAGGACCAGAATGTCCAGGGCGGCGGATCGTGCGGGAAGCGCTCGCGCAGGGCGTCGGTCCAGCCCTGGTCGAGCAGGCGCTTGAAGGCGGCGCGGCTCTCGGGCTGAAGCAGGGCGTCGGCCTTCCACGACCGGGTGTTGTAGATATCGGCGTCGGTCGGAACGACATTGTAGTCGCCGGCGAGCACGACCGGCGCTGCAGTGGCGTAGAGGGTCCCCGCATGGGCGATCAGCCGGTCGGCCCAGGCGAGCTTGTAGTCGAACTTGGGCCCGGGCCGGGGATTGCCGTTGGGCAGATAGAGGCAGCCGACCAGCACGCCATTGACCGCCGCCTCGATATAGCGGGCCTGGGGGTCTTCAGCGTCACCCGGCAGTCGGCGTCTTGTTACGACCGGCTCGCCGATCCGGCTCAGGATTGCGACGCCGTTCCAGCGCTGTTCGCCAACCCAGGCCGCATCGTAGCCGGCCGCCTTGATCTCGGTGTTCGGAAACTGGCTGTCGGTCGCCT
The DNA here is from genome assembly GCF_022654015.1 of Brevundimonas diminuta. NCBI lineage: Bacteria > Pseudomonadati > Pseudomonadota > Alphaproteobacteria > Caulobacterales > Caulobacteraceae > Brevundimonas > Brevundimonas diminuta. Next base: position 2,672,726 of record NZ_CP073063.1, on the reverse strand, counting down.
TCAGCTCCTGCAGGCAGACCACGTCCGGCTGAGCCTGTTCAAGCCAGGCCAGGAGACTGGGCAGGCGACGATTAACGCCATTGATGTTGAAGGTGGCCAGACGCATCCCGTCACCGTGTCCGCAAGGCCGCCAAGGCGGCGCGTACTGGGGGCGCGAGGGCGTCGGCCATCTTCGCGACGCCAGCGGCGTTGGGATGGATCCGGTCCGGTAAAACATAGGCAGGGTGCAACGCCACACCCTCCATCAGGAACGGCATCAGGGGCACGTTCGCCGTTCGAGCGACCTCCGGATAGACGGCGTCGAACGCCCAGGCGTAGGCGCCGAAGAAGGGCGGCGCCCGCATGCCGCTCAGCAGAACGGCGACGCCGCGCCATCGAAGTTCGGCAATGATCGACAGAAGATTGTCCCTCACGTGGTCGGCAGGGACCAGCTGCATCATGTCGTTGGCGCCCAGGGCGACGACGCAAAGATCAGTCTGCGCCGGCACGTCCCGATCGAGCCGTCGCAAGCCGTCCGCTGTCGTGTCGCCGGACACGCCGGCGCCGATGACGCGAACCGGAGGCGTTTCGCATGCCAATCGCGCCGACAGTTGGCGTGGCAAGCTTTCGGCCGGCCTGAGGCCATAGCCGGCTGCGAGCGAGTCGCCGAGAAGCGTTACGACCTGCTCAGCGTCGATCACGAACTGCTCTCCCGTCGCGGGATGAAGGGGTGGGCAGGCCAAGACCGGATTCTAAGCAATCGGCGAGCAGCGGGTTCAGCGTCATGGCCTAACCCAAAGGCTTGCTGAACCCGTCCTGTTCCTGCCAGGCCTCCTGACACAATCCCCGACTTCGCCGTGGTGCGATCGGACGTCTGGCTGTCCGTCTTGTGCAGGGCGGTAGGTCTCGAACGACGGCCGCCGATCAGCCATGCGGCTTCAGCACGACCTTCGTCCATTCGTTCGGATTGTCATGGAAGTTCTTGTAAGCCTCCGGCGCCTGCTCAAGCGGGAGCCGGTGGCTGATCAGATCCGTCGTGTCGATCTTGCCCTCCATGACCAGCTCAAGGAGTTGCGGCAGATATTTCTGCACATGGGTCTGGCCGGTCTTGATCGTCAGACCCTTCTGCATGAGCGCGCCGATCGGCAGCTTGTCGCCGATCCCGCCATACACGCCGGGGATCGAAACGCGGCCGCCCTTGCGACACGCCATGATCGTCTCGCGCAGGACATGCTGGCGATCCGTGCCCAGCTTGGTCTCCTGCTTCACCGCATCGATTATGTTGTCCGGAGAGAAGCCATGCGCCTCCATGCCCACGGCGTCGATGCAGGCGTCCGGCCCGATGCCAGCGGTCATCTCCATCAGGGCTTCTCGAACCTTGACCTCGTGATAGTTGAGGACTTCCGCGCCGTTCGCCTTGGCGAGCTCCAGTCGGCGTGGATGATGGTCGATGGCGATGATGCGTCCGGCGCCCATCAATCTGGCGCTCTTGATCGCGAACAGGCCGACCGGCCCGCAGCCCCAGATCGCCACCGTGTCGCCGGCCTCGATCTCGGCGTTCTCGGCCGCCATCCAACCCGTGGGGAAGATGTCGGAAAGGAACAGGACCCGCTCATCCTCGATCCCATCGGGCACCACGATCGGTCCGACGTCGGAATAGGGGACGCGGACATATTCCGCCTGGCCGCCCGCATAGCCGCCGGTCAGGTGTGAATAGCCGAACAGGCCGGCGGCCGGATAACCGTAGGCCATTTCAGACGCGTCGGACTTGTCGGCGGGATTGGAGTTGTCGCAGGCCGAGAACTGCTGCTTGCCGCAATGGAAGCAGGAGCCGCAGGCGATCACGAAGGGGACGACGACCTTCTGGCCGACCTGAAGGCTCGTGTTGCCACGGCCGATCTCGACGACCTCGCCCATGAACTCATGGCCGAGGATGTCGCCATTGGACATGCCGGGAATGACGCTGTCGTAGAGATGCAGGTCTGACCCGCAGATGGCGGTCGCCGTAATCTTGATGATCGCATCGCGAGGATTAACAATCTGGGGATCGGGGACCGTGTCCACCTGAACATTGTGTTTGCCGTGCCAAGTCAGGGCGCGCATGGGAATTCCTTCCGGGATCAGAAATGACGGTCGGCGCGCGGCGCCGCGGCGGGAGCCTTGGACGTCGAGATTTCGCCCGTCTCCATCAGCTGTTTGAAACGTCGCAGCTCGCGCCGGGCCTGCACCCGGGGCTCGCGCTGCATCACCTTGGCGACCAGTTTGCCGACAGCGCCCGCCGGCGGGTCGTAGCTGATCACGACACGCACCTCGGTTCCGCGGCCGAAGGCGTTGTCGCGAAACTCGATCCAGCCCTCGTGATCGACATCGCTGTCTTCGGTCGACCGCCAGGCGATGTATTCGCCGGGACGATCTTCGGTGATCTCGCTGACAAGCTCGATCTCCGCACCGGCCGGGCCGGCGACGCTCCAGCTCGATCGGAGGTCGTCCAGAAGATCCACCGACCTCACATTCTCCATGAAACTGGGCAGGTTTCGGAAGTCGCGCCAGTAGTCATAAAGCCGTTGACGAGGCCGGTTGATCATAACGGCGCGGACGCTGGTGGAGTCGTAGGCGCCTTCCACATAGTCGTCGTCATGGAAGGCTGGTGACTGGACGTCGGCGTCTGTCGAAAGGGGGGCGGACATTGTGGATGCCTCCTTGATGTTGGACGGTAGGGATCAGGCGGCTTGAGATTGAGGCGCGCCCGCGTAGCGTTCGAATTCTTCGGCGTAACGCGAGGCCAGACGGAGCTGGTGATCGCCCTTGGCCTTCAGCGTCAGGAACCACTCGCTTTCTTCCTCGAACATATGAGTAAGAACGGCGCCTTCGATGTGGGCCCACTTGTCCAGCCAGGCGGGGTTTGAGGGCGCGATGTTTTCAAGCTCCGCCATCTGAGCCTTCGTGGTCGTCTGCTCGAGGTAGGCGTGGGCCGCGTGCATCTTTTCGCCAGCCTGACCGAGGGCGGGATAGAGGACCAGCTCCTCGGCCAGCGCATGGCCGTTGAGCACGACCGCGAGCGCATCGCGAGCGGCGATTCTTTCTGCGGCGGTCCTGGCATTCCGGCCGCAGGCGAAGGCGGCGCGAATGGCGTCGTGATGATCGAGCACCAGCGAAAGCCAATCCCCAGCCTGGGAGGCGGACCGGGCCTTTTCCGTCGCCGCCTTGCGCGTCTCGTCGTCAGGCTGCGGGGTGACGGCGGCGAGCGCCTTGCCGATGAGGGACATCAAACCTCCCGTGAAAGAAGGTTCAAGACCCGCTCGGAGTTGTCCGTTCCGACTGTCCAATACCGGGCACAACACATGTCCGGCTCGACAGTAGAACGATGCAAGGTTCGAAAACCGACCTTCGGAACAGCACTCGGAATGGCCCGGTTAGCTCGGCTTCAACCCCAAGGAGCCAACCATGTTCATGCACAACAAGCGCCTGATGTATACGGTCAGGGTATCCGAACCAAACCCGGGTCTCGCCACTCTAATGCTTGAGCAATTCGGAGGGCCGCAGGGCGAGCTCGCCGCCGCCATGCGCTACTTCACACAGGCTTTGGCGGATGAAGATCCGGGCCGCAAAGACATGCTGCTCGACATCGCCACGGAAGAGTTAAGCCACCTCGAGGTCATCGGCTCGATCGTGTCCATGCTGAACCGGGGCGTGAAAGGCCAGATGGCTGAAGCCGCGATGGAGGAGGCGGATTTGTACGCCTCGCTGAACAGCGGCGGTGAAAGTCATACGACGTCCATTCTCTATGGCGGCGCGCCGGCCCTCATCAACTCCGCCGGTGTCCCGTGGACCGCCGCCTACATCGACTCGATCGGCGATCCCGCCTGCGACCTACGCTCCAACATCGCCGCCGAGTCCCGAGCCAAAATCGTCTATGAACGCCTGATCAACTGCACGGACGATCCCGGCGTGAAGGACGCCTTGAACTTCCTGATGACGCGCGAAGTGGCGCATCAGAAGTCCTTCGAGAAGGCCCTCTACGCCATGGAGCCGAACTTCCCGGCGGGCAAGCTGGTCGGCCTGCCCGCCTTCGCTGACAAATACTACGACATGTCCCAGGGGGAGGGCGATGTCCGCGGTCCCTGGAATGAGGGGGAGCAATGGGAGTTTATCGACGACCGTGAACAGCAGGGCGCTGTGGACGGCGGCGACGGCTCCGCCAGCGTCACGCTGGGCGAACTCGACACCGCCGCTGTCCAGGCCTTTGCCGCCCGAACAGTCTCGGACCCCGACAGCAATCCTGTGACCGGCGCTGATCTCGGGGCGGGACCTGGTGCGGGGACCACGACAGAGCTGATCGAGGACGCAGGCGTCGGTTAACCCATGTAAGTGCGCGACGCCCGGAAAGTCGCAGGATGCACCTATGCTCGATCCTGCGACACCGTCCGGCGAGACCTCGCCATGTCTAGAGCCGCGCGAGGAAATTGTTTCGTTGTGGCGGGCGTTTAATACGCTTTCCTTCGACAGTCGCAGTCGCGCGCTGCGCCTTGGAGAGATTTCTCCCGTTGTGTCGGGCGCACCCTATCGTCCGGAAGGCGAGATCGCTGTCGTTCTCGAGGGCTGTCTTCTTCTCGATGACGGGAAGCGGGGGACCCATTGCGGCGTCGCTGCGGCGGGCGATCTGATCGACATCGCAGGGGGAAGCCAAGGGCTGTGGCTGACGGACGGGTCGTTGTACCGGGCGCCCGTGGCGGCCTTCTGCCGGGAAGCGGGCGAGGATGGCGTTCAGTTTCTGCTGGCTGGCGGCCTCAAGCGATTGAAGTCGATGGAGGCGCGGTTGAGGTGCGCCATGGCGCATGGGTCGATCTCCCGCGTCGCCAGCTTTCTTCTGGATATTCATCGCGCCACCGGTCGCTCCGAGATCGCTCTGTCGCAATCGAACATTGGAGATTTGCTGAGCCTACGGCGGTCCAGCATCAATCAGGCGTGTCAGAGCCTGCGCGCCGCCGGCGCCCTACGCACCGTACGGGGGCGGATTCTTCTGAAGGATGAGGCCATTCTCGCGAGCGTGGCCTGCTGTCACCATCGCCCGCGGTTTCCAGCGTTAGCCGAGGCGATCGCGGCCGAGGCAGCCTAGATCGGCCCACTACCGGTCTCGGAACCTTGCGCCGAACACATAGATGCCGGCATGGACGAGCTTTGCGATCAAGTCTGACGAGAGGGGCGATGGGGCTGCATCGACATCGGCGACCCACCGACCATCGCGCCACAGGGCGACAGCCTGCCCCATCGCTTTCGCGCGCTGGGAAGCCTGCGTCATGGCGTCAGCCATGTCGTTTGCAATCAAGGTTTCCGGCTCTCCGCCATCGCGGTAGCGCAGCTGATAGCGCAGAACGGGAGGATGGATGGTCATGCGACCCAGGCCTCCAACACCTCTCGACATTCGGCAGTTTCGACCTGCAAGCTGAAGCGGTCGCTGTAGAGCGCCAGAAGGTGATCGTGAGGCTGATCAGCCGAACTGCAGACCCCATCGCTGACCACCACAATGCGATAGCCGAGATCGATGGCTCCAAGCACGGTTGAGAGGACGCAGACGTCAGTTTCCGCCCCCGTCACGATAAGCGTATGGACACCCCGATCCCTAAGCGCCGCGTGGAGATGTGTGCCTGACCAGGCTGAATAGACCGTCTTGTCGATGATTTGCGCGGGCGGGACGAACCGCTGAAGCGGAAGCGCCAGATCCAACAGCGCCGGATCGAGCGCGTTCTTCGTCATGGTCGACCAACGCCGCCAGTAGTCGCGCCAGGCGCCCGATGCGTCGTCGGGCGTCGCGGCGGGGATGAATCGGGTGAACCACAGCTTTTCAGGCCTTGCAGCGCATAGCGTCTCGATGGCCGGAAGCGTTTTGGCTGCCCAGGGCGTATGCCACTCGGTCCCTTCCACGAACATGCGCTGCATGTCGATGCAAAGGTGCGCCGCTGTTTCCGGAATGCGCGTCTTCAGTCCGTGTGTCACGGCCTGAGCCCCGGCGTCTCTTCGCCCCGGTGGTGTTCGGTCTCGCCTTGCTCAACTTCGGTGCGGGAGAAGACCTCCTCCTGTCCCGCGTCGACTATTTCGTCCTCGGGGCCGCCCAGACCGCCCTGCGCCAAGCCGCGCGTATGATCAATCTCATTCCTGGGTGGCGTGTGTCGGGTCATGTCGCCTTCTCGCCGGATCAAAAGACAACCAATTCTGGTTCGTTCGCTGAGTTTCATAGGTGCGATTTTGGACAGGCTCCCAGCCCATCAACCGCCCGCTCGACGGGGCGTCGGACAGCCCTTTACATGGGTTAGTGCAGGCATGCCGAGTTTGGGGGAACGCGGGGCATGGATGAGGACCTGCCGCCCCCAATCGATTCGTTATCCGATGCGCCGGGCCGGTTGGGAGAATTCGCCTCCCTGTCGTCTCGCGAGCGCTCGGCGCTGGCCGGGCTTCTCGAGCCGGTCCAGCATTGGCCTCGCCACCACGTGTTGCGTCATGAGGCGGCTGAACCTTCGCATCTCTATCTGCTGACCCACGGCTGGGTGGCATCGTCCATCGCGCTCGCATCGGGCAAGCAGCAGATCGTGAAGGTCCATCTTCCGGGCGATCTCTTGGGAGCGCCGAGCCTGTGCCTGACGACAACGGTCGACTGCCTGACCGCCATGACGCCCATCGCTGTGCACGCGATATCGAGGTCGAGGCTGATAGCGACATTTGAGGCCTATCCGCGGATTGCGCTTTCGCTTTTTCTGAGCGCGCAGAAAGAGCGTGTCGCGTTGATGGAAAGTCTGGCGGTGGTTGGTCAGGCGCCCGCACACGTTCGCATCGCCGCCACGCTGACCAATCTGTTCGATCGATTGTCCGATCGCGGCGATGCGCCGGGCGGCATGTTCCATATGCCTTTGACCCAGCGCGATCTCGGCGACCTGATCGGGATCACGCCGGTGCATGTGAACAGAACCCTTCGCGAGATGGATCGCCTGAATCTGATCAAACGGTCCGACCAGACGATTTCCCTGGTCGATGTTGATCGGCTTCGCCGTATCGCTGGGTTGCCCGTCAGGCGCTATGTGTCCGGTCCCAACCGGATCGCGAGCGTTTGACGCCGCAGGCGCGGAGATGGAGGCGCAGCGGCCGCGTTCTAGTGAGCTTTGGATAGATTTAGGCCGTCCGCCGTCTCGCGATCGGCGCGCCGCTTGAGGACCTAGACAGCTTCAGATCGAGATAGGACGCGTCGAAGGCGACGCGCTCGGTCAGCGCCGTCCAGTCATCGATCGACACCCGACCATTCCGCCATCGCACCAAGCCTGTGTCGCGAAGGACTTTGAGCGAGCGGTTCACATGAACGCTCGACATGCCCAATATATCCGCCAGGTCCGATTGGGTCAGGGGGCATTCGAAGGTGTGGTCTTGGGCGAGGGCGACGGCTTCCAAACGAAGGTAGAGTTCACAAATCAGCTGACCCAGCCGCGTCACTCCGTCCCTGCGCCCCAGCGCCACCAGCCACTGTCGGTGGATGGCCGCATCAATCAGCGTTTCAAGCCAAAGCGCTCGCGCAAGACGAGGGGCGTGTTCGGTTACACGCTTCAAGTCGGCGTGCTGGAAAACCGCGACGGTGACGTCAGACAAGGCAACAAGGCTGTGATCCATCGTCTTGAGAAGAAAACCATGCAGATCGATGAAGTCCCCAGGTAGGTTTATCGCTGTGATCTGACGACCGCCGTCCGCCAAGGTCGAAACTCGGCCGACAAATCCCGAGAGCAGCAGCGTACTGAATGTTGGTCGACTGCCCTCTTCCACCAAGGCCTCGCCTGCTGCGGCGCGACGGCGTCCAGCCAGGAGTCCTGCAAGTCGTCCGCGATCGTCGTTCGAGAGGTCGCCGAGGCGGTGAAGTTTGACGTCGATGAGCGCTTCCACGGACGTCATCCTTGCGAACAGGGTCGCCGGGACGCTTCAGCCCTCGTCATAGGATCAAAGCGACGCAGCCGATGGCCGGCTCGCATGTGGGTCATCCGTCCTTGGCGCCGAATTCGACGAATGCGGCGCGTATCGCCTGTTCCTCGTCATCGGTTTCTGCAGACACGACGACTTTGACACGCCCGGCGACCGGCACGTCCGACCGAGAGCCGACGCTGGGGCTGCCGCCTTCGACGTCTCCGCCCGAAGGCCTGTCTCCAACCGTGTTCACCTCGCCTTCAGGGGCGACCTGAATTGCTTCTCGTTCCATGCCATGGGTTTGGACGAGCCGTTCGACCACGAGCTCGGCGTCTCTACGTGTTGCAAATGTGGAGGCGACAAGGTTGGTCATGGTTGGGTCCTTTCAGCTAGTCCACTGAACGCGCTGCGTAGTTTATCGCTCCAAGGCTGACCGCTCTCCGCAGCACTCGCGCGATTGCATCGGATCATCTCAACCAAATGCGCTTGGTTCTGCTGGCTCCAAAGGCCGAACGCCTCCCATCTGCCTGAGACCATTTTCGCACACAGGAACGAATAACCGCGGCGTAGCTTTGCTCTACAGGCGTTACGCCATGGACCGATCCGAGGGGGATCGGGTTGTCGATCACGGCGGTACGGATGCGCATCGGCGTCATCGCACATCTCAAATATCCGATCGCAGAACCCTTCGCCGGCGGGCTGGAGATGCATACGCATCTGCTCTGTCGCCAACTGCGGCTGAAGGGCCATGACGTCACTCTTTTTGCCGCGACCCTCTCCGACCCCGAGTTAGGCCTGGAGGCGATCTGCGACCAGACGGAAATCGCCAAGGTCGGAACTGCGGAGGCGGGCGACGTCGCCTTCTTCCGAGAGCATCACGCCTATCTGTCATTGATGAGCCGGCTTCGTCGCAGTTCGTTCGACGTCATCCACAACAACAGCCTGCACTATCTGCCGGTGTCGATGGCCGAGACCTTGCCCATGCCGATGGTCACCACCCTCCACACGCCGCCGTTTTGCTGGCTGGAAAGCGGTATCCGCGAAGCGAGCGCGCCGTCCGCACGGTTCGTCGGCGTGTCGGAGGCGATGCGTGAACAATGGAGTCGGGTGCGGCCGATCGATCAGGTGATTCTGAACGGAATCGATCTGGAGCGCTTTCCGTGGCGTGCGCGTCACGACGACCCTAGGCATTTGATCTGGTATGGGCGGATCGTGCCCGAAAAGGGTCTGCATCTGGCGCTGGACGCGGCGACATTGGCGAGTATCGCCCTGCGGTTCGCGGGCCCGATCCTCGATCAAGCCTATTTCGATGCCGAGATCGCTCCGAGATTGACGCGCGAAACCACCTATCTTGGTCATCTCGACCACGAAACGCTGTCGAAGGAGATCGGGCAGGCGGCCGCCTTCGTCTGCACGCCGCGCTGGGACGAACCCTATGGACTGGTGGTGGCCGAAGCGCTGGCTTGCGGAACGCCAGTCGCCGCCTTCGCGCGGGGCGCCATTCCCGAGATTCTGACACCCGACTGCGGCGCCCTGGCGCGCCCGGACGATGTGCCGGATCTGGCGCGCGCAATCGCCCGGGCGGTCGGCCTGTCTCGGTCGGCCAGCCGCGCCCGCGCCGAGGCGGCCTGCGATGTGCGCCGGATGATCACCGCCTATGAAGAACTCTATGGCGAGATGATCCAAGCGGCTGCGGCGGGACAGATGCAGGCCAATGACGCGCTGGAAGATCGGCTGATCGCATGACGGGCGAACCTGCCTTCTGCGTTTGCGTGCCCGTGCGGAATGAGGAACGGCGTCTTCCTGTGCTTCTGGCCGCCCTGGCCGCGCAGGATCTTCCAGGCAGGATTTCGGTCGCGCTCTGCATCAATAACTCCACGGACGGTTCGCTCCCCCAGGCGCAGGCAGCGGCCGATCGGTGGAAGGATCGACTGGACATCGTCGTCGATTTGCAGACCTTCCCAGACCATCGCGCGCATGCCGGCGCGGCGCGGCGTGCGGCCATGTCCATCGGTCTCGAGCATCTCGGAGATCGATCCAATGGCGTTTTGATCTCAACGGACGCCGACACGCGACCGCCGCCGAACTGGCTGTCCGCCAATCTTGCAGCCATCGCGTCGGGAGCGGATTTGGTGGGTGGACGGCTGGTGCTCGATGAGGCGGAATCGATCTCATCGGATGTCGCGGTTCTGCGTCGACTATGGGACGCGTACTGGCATGAAGTTCGCGCGATCGAGGACGAGATCGACCCTTCGCCGCATGATCCGGCACCTCGGCATGGCGATCACACAGGAGCCAGCCTCGCCATCACCGCGGTGGCCTATCTGTCAGCCGGCGGCGTGCCGGAACAGCCGGCTGGCGAGGATCTGGCGCTTGTGATCGCCGCTCAAGCGCAGGGGGCCAGGCTTGTTCATCCTTTGGCGGTTTGGACCCGAGTGTCGGCACGCACCACGGGCCGCGCCGTCGGGGGGATGGCGGAGGATATGATCCGCTTGTTCGATCAAGCGCGGAACGGCGGTCCAATCATGGCGCCGGACTTTTCGCATTGGCGACAGCGGGCGAGTTGGCGTCGGGATCAGCGTCACGACGCGGCGAGCGCAAGACGTCTGCCGGCTTTGGAAACCCGGCTGCCCGCCATGCCGCTCGACATGGATTTGCGAAGTTGGGCCGACGGCATTGCGAGAGCCGCGGCGTGAGGGCTCCGATTGGATACTATGTCCATCACCAGGGCGACGGCCACCGCCAGCGCGCACTGGAAATCGCCGCCGCCGCGCCCGAGCGCTTTGTCCTGCTCGGAACGGGACTGAAGGGGCGAACAGGAGACATCGCCTGCGTGGATCTGGAGGATGACAGGCCCGATAAGGGAGACCGCTTCTCCGGCCAGGATGAAGCGCCTGTCCGGCCTCAGGCGCTGCATTACGCCCCCTATCACCATGCGGGTGTCCAGGCGCGGACCGCTCGGTTCGCCCAATGGATCAGCAACGCCAAGCCGGCCCTGATGGTGATCGATGTGTCGGTCGAGATGGCGATGCTGGCCCGGCTGTGTGCGACGCCTGTCGTCTATGTCCGCCTCGCGGGCGATCGATCGGATCCGGCGCATCTGGAAGCCTTCCGGGGCGCGGAAGCCTTGCTTGCGCCGTTTCATGAGCGGCTCGATGGAATGGGGGCCAGAGAGGTGCGCGACAAGACGCATTACTTCGCCCCCCGGCGCTATTCGGGACCGAAGCGTGGATCAGGCGTCCTGGTCGTTCATGGGCGAGGCGGCGAATCGCTGGATGGCGCTACGTTGGCGTTAGCTGCAGAGGCAACGCCCGATCGCTTGTGGACCGGTGTTGGGCCGATCGAACCTCCACCGGTCATGCCGCCGAACCTAAAGCTGGCGGGCTGGATCGACACCATCGGCGACGAGATCGAAATGGCCGAGATCATCGTCGGAGGCGCGGGAGACGGCCTGCTGAATGCGGTGGTTTCGGCCGACAAGCCCTTCGTCTGTCTCCCCGAGCCTCGCGCCTATAATGAGCAGATCGCGAAGGCCGAACGGTTGGCGGATTTGGGCTCCGCCGTCGTTCTTGCGCAGTGGCCGCACGCTCACGAATGGCCGGGCATCCTTCAGTCAGCACTCGCACTGTCGCCCGCTGATCGGCAGCAGATCAGCGGGCAGGGACTCGGCGCCGCCGGACCCTGGCTTGTCGATCTCGCATCAGAGCTTGAGGCACGCCGATGACAGCTCTGGCAACGCCGACCGCGTCATCGCCTCTGGAACTTGAGGTCAGGTTGGCGGCGCTGGGTGCGCGCTACGACGCCGCGCCGCGATATCCCGCCGAGAGTATGACGCTGCTCGCCTCGGAGGGTTGGGGTCAACGGTTCGCTCCGGTCCAAAGCGGCGGAACGGCCTATGACGATCCACTCCACAAGGCCTTGGCCTTGATGAACGCTCTACGCAGCGTGGGACGGTCGGATCTGAGCGTCGGCCGACTGTTCGAAGGACATGTCAACGCGTTGGCGCTGTTCGGCTGGTACGCGGACCCGGCCCAGAAGGCTTGGTTGGGGAAGGTTCTGGCGCAGGGCGGCTGGTTCGGCGTCTGGGCGACGGAACCGCCGCCCGGCGTTCGTCTGGTCGGCGATCGGCTGCAGGGGGCCAAGATGTTCGCGACCGGCGCGGGCGGATTGGAGTATGCAATCATCACCGCCCAGCCGGAACAGGGCGAACGCCAGTTGATCGTCGTGCCGGCGAACGAACCCGACAGGGCCGATCTAAGCGGATGGCGCGTCCGCGGCATGCGCGCGACGACCAGCGGGCGCTATGAGGTGACCGGGTTGACGGTCGATAACGATCAGCGGCTGGGACGTCCCGGAGACTATGATCGTGAACCGCGTTTCACGGCCGGGGCGTGGCGGTTCACGGCGGTGCAGTTGGGCGGCGTCGAAGGCCTGGTCATGGCGATGCGTGACGCGCTGTCCGACGCCGCGCGCGCCGATCCCATCCACCGCGCGCGCTTTGCCGATGCGGTCGTTGCGACGCGGACGGCCTGGCTCTGGGTCCGCGAAGCCGCGATCCGCGCGGCGTCCGAAGCGCCGGACGCCGGGGATTTCGCCCGCGCCACGCGCGGCGTCGTCGAACGCAGCGCCCTCGATGTCATGGAACTGGCGGCGCGGTCGGTCGGGACGCGCAGCGCCTTCGACGGCGAGCGCATCGACAAGATCACCCGTGATCTCAGCCTCTATCTTCGGCAGGCCGGACCCGACTATGCGAAGGACCATGCGGCCAAGACTTGGCTGGATCGCGATCTTTGGGGCGAGGGCGACGCCCTATGGTGAGCGAGAAAACCGGCCGGCTGGCGACCCTGGCGCTGGAGCGTTCGCCCTGGCGATCCGCGCGGTGGCTGGTCATCGCCCCGCATGCCGATGACGAGACGCTGGGCGCCGGAGCCTTGATCCATCAGGCGGCCGAGGCCAAGCGGTTGGCGGGCGTCGTGATCCTCACCGACGGTGCGGGTTCGCACGACCATCCGGATGTGGCGTCCCGTGCGAGGCTTATCCGGTCCCGACGCCTGGAGGCGGGACGCGCCGTTCGACGGTTGGCGGGGGCCGCAGCGGTGCCGCCCGTGTTTCTGGATTGGCCCGATGCTCAGCCCGCTTCTCCTGGCAACACGATGTTTGAGACGACCGCGCGTCGTCTGGCCGCCCTTTGCTGTGAGCGGCGCGTCGATGCGATCGCCGTTACTGGACCAGACGATCCCCATTGCGATCATCAGGCGGCGGCCCAGCTGGCGCGCCGCGCGGCCCGTATAGCACGCCGGCCGGTCTCCGTGTTCGATTATGTCGTGTGGGGGACGGCTCCGTCCAAGGCGAAACTGCGGATCACGACGCGACCTCTTAGGGCCGGCCTCAGAGCGTACGCCTTATCGAGCCATCAAAGTCAGTTGACGCCGATATTCGGCCAAGGCTTCCGGCTTGAGAAGGAGAGGGGGCTGCGGGCGGCCTCGGACACCCTGTATCGGCGCGACGCCTATGGCTGAACGCTCGCTTCCCGCCGCCTATTTCGAAAGCATCTTCGCCGGGGACGCCGATCCATGGGATCTGGCCACCAGCCCCTATGAGGCCGCCAAGTTCGATCGCACCATCGCCGCCCTGTCGACGCGGCGAGCGGCTTTTGCGCTCGAGGTCGGTTGTGCGGGCGGCGTCCTGACCGAGCAGCTGAGCGCAGTCTGCGATCATCTGTTGGCGATCGACGTCAGCCCGACTGCCCTGGAGCGAGCGCGCCAGCGTCTGTCGGGGCGGCCGAACGTCCGGTTCGAGGCCGCGGCCTTCCCCCGGGACTGTCCGGCTCTGGACGGGCTGGATCTCGTCGTCCTGTCCGAAGTGGCTTATTACTGGAGCCACGCCGATCTTGACCTTGCGACGCAACGCATCGCCGATGGCCTGGTCGAGGGCGGACGCGTCCTTCTGGTGCACTGGACGGGCGAGACCGACTATCCCCAGACCGCCGACGACGCCGTGGAACGCCTCTGGCTTGGATTGTCGGCTGTCATGAAAGTGGATCTCGCCGAGCGGCATCCGAACTATCGGCTAGATTTGTGGAGCCGCCGATGACCACCCTGTCCGCGCTCACGCTGGTTCGTAACCGGCAAGCCCATCTGGACCGATTGGTCGAGGGATTGTCCCTCAGCGCCACGCCGCCCGACGAACTGGTCGTCATCGACATGAGCGATGCACCGGTGACGCTGCCGCCACTGAGCTTTCCCGTTCGCATCGAACGTCTGGCGGGCGACGCCTTGCCTCTGGCCGCCGCCCGAAACCTGGCGGCCGCCTTGGCCTCAGGCGATAACCTGCTGTTTCTCGACGTGGACTGCATCGTGTCGTCGTCAGTTTGCGGCCGTATGCAGGCCCTGCTCGCCGAGTTTGACGCCGTCGTCTGTCCAGAGGTGTTCTATCTACCCGCCGGAGCCGTCCCGCCGGGCCCTCTGTCGGAAACCGATCTGAGAGCGGCCGGCCGGCCCCATCCCGTGCGCCCCTTTCCGCAGGAAGGCGAAAGCCTGGAGCGCAATCCCGGCCTGTTTTGGTCTCTGGCTTTTGCGCTACGTCGCTCGACCTTCCATCGCATCGGCGGGTTCGACGAGACCTATGTCGGCTACGGCGCCGAAGACACGGACCTGGGTTTTCGCATCGCGCGAGAGGGCCTGCCGCTCCTCTTCGCCGGCGGCGCACCGGTCTTCCACCAGCACCATGAGGGCTATGATCCGCCCCTGCAGCACTTCCGCGCCCTGATCGCCAACGCCAACCGCTTCCACGCAGCCTGGTCGATCTGGCCGATGGACGGTTGGCTGCGAGCGATGGCGGATCTCGGACTAGTCGATTTGTCGTCGGAGGGATTGACGATCCACCGCGACCCTACGCCGACCGAAATCGCCGCCGCGCGAAAAGATCCTGCAAATCCCTTTTAGGACTACCGTCTTTTAAAGCGCAGGCTCGCCGTACTTATGAAACTCAACTAGCCGACGCAGTTCGGTGTCCGACTTCTCTAGAGGAAAAGCGATCTTGTTCATGCGGCGGCCACGCAGTGGAGCCGTTATTGCGAAGGTGGCTAGGTCGTTGAGCTCGTGGCTTTGACCGAAACGTGCGCTTCAACGCCATCAGTCTTGCCGCTCAGACCCGGTACCTCATCCAGCTGCCGAAGGCTGGTGAAACGACCTCTTTCCTCACGATAGCGAACGATCTCAAACCCATGGCCGCGCAACATCTGAATTCCGTCTAACGTGTCGGCGCTGGCTGTGTTGAGGTCGATCATCTCTCGTCTTCGTTAGCTGTGCCGGCCGGCCGGTGTCCGAGGGCGAAGTCGATGGCTTCGATATCCACCTTCAACTTCACCAGATCACGGATGCGCTCGTGGTCGCCGGATGTCGCGGCGGCCACTGCGGTCGACCACACTTCGGTCGTCAGCTGCTCGCGGATGGCCAAAAGCCGGGCGGCGACAGCATCATTGTCCTCGATCACCGACACTATTTCAGGTCTGCGATCGCTTCGCCGGCCTCTTCTTCCTCGAGGAGAGCGGCATTGTCGGCGTTTGCGGACAGGCGCACCTGATTGCCCTCGACCTCGGCGACAAGGCCGCCAGAAAGGTAATGATGGTGATCGCTGTGCGATCCGCTGTCGGCCTTGGTGAGCTTGATGCGATCGCCTTCAACCTTATCGACGGTGCCGAGATGGACGCCGTCAGCGCCGATCACTTCCATATGCTCTTTGATGTTCGAGAGGTCGGTCATGGTAGGTCTCCGTTTACCTACGCCATCAACGAGGCACGACGCGTGGCGTTCCAGAGACCAAAGTGGCGTAGCGGGTGATGCGGCTGCAGCACGTGCGGCTGCGCTGGGCGCTGAGCATTGACGAGAGGCTCACCGATAAGACCGGCGGCTAGCCCGCACCATTTCCTCGACCCAGTTCATGAGCAGAGTGGCGTAAAGCCGCTGATGGGCGGGATCGCGCATCGCATGGGTCGCTTCGGCGATGATCCTGTGGCTGAACGAGTTCGCGTCCTTGAAGGCGGCCTGATACGAGGCGATGACTTCTGGTGGAATGCGATCGTCCTTGCCCGACTGTACGATGAGGACGTCGCCCTCGAACGCGGCGCAGGCCGAGAGCGCTTTGTCTTCCTGCGGCGTTCGCAGCTGTTGTCGATAGGCGCGCACCGCGTCCTTATCGAGCTTGGCCTTGGGGACCTCCCAGTGCTCGTCCGGATAGAGGGCCGGAACACGCAGCGCCAACCAACGCACGTCTCGGATGCTCGTCAACAGAGCCGACAAATAGCCTCCATAGCTAGTGCCGATCACGCCGATCGCACTGGGATCGATCAGCTGCTGGGACGCCAAATAGTCATAGGCCGCGGTGACGTCATCCAACCCGTTCTGCCGGGTGACCTCGTCTCGATTTGCATCGCTTTCGGCATGGCCTCGAAGGTCGAAGGTGAAACAGATGCACCCCAGTCGAGCGAGATCTTCAGCCAGGCCCAGGTCCTCTTCCTGATCTCCGCCCCAGCCGTGGACAAACAGAAAACCCGGCACGGGGGCTTCCGGCGTCAGAAGCGTGCCGGTCAACTTTTGTCCGTCGACAGACAGTCGCACCCGCCCTTCCTCGACGTCGTCAGGTTCAATCACGCCGTCCTCGTCACATATTTCGTCATCGGCCCGACCTTGGGGTCCTCACCCCGGAAATAGACGACATCCTCCAGTCCGACATCGGCGAGGCCGTACACTTCGACTGTGGCGGTTTCGACGGAGGTCAGCGCCGGCGAGGCGGCAAACGCCTCGAGGGCGGCGATCTCCGCGCCCGTCGCCCCGCCGACCCGCCACGACTGCTCCAGCACGCCTACACGCCTTCGCCCTCGCGCATCCTTGCCGGCGAGGACATCGTAGTTCCGGCGGGTCAGGACCAAGTCGGGATAGGCGCGCTGAGCGGCGTCGTCGAACACGGCGGCGCAACGCACCGCTTCAACCGCCTCGGGGGTCAAGCCGAGGTGGGTCAGTCGATCGAGATCGCCCCTGACGCACCTCAGTCTTGAACCGCCGTATACCTCGCGTCCCCTATGGTCCGTCGTTTCCCGTTGATCGCCAACGTAGCTGATGCGCAGTCCGCCGACCGACAGGGTTCCAACGCTGTAGGTTTCGACGCCGAGCAGGTTTTCTTCAAGGACGACGCCGAAGGCGGCGATCTGCGCCTCGTCTTGATCGGCGATGACAGCGACGAGCGCCCCGGGCGTTTCGACGACCGTCTGGCCCAGACCTGCCTTGGCCAGGACATCCTTGACGCGGACAGGCCCGGTCTTGAGAAGGCGTCGACCAGCTTCGATTGCGTCGTCTACAGAGAAGGCGGTGTAGCCTTCCAGAGCCGCATCCCCCAGACGTTCGGCCATGGTGTTGGACCAGCCGGCCGGGCAGGTCGCGGACCGATCGATCAGGCCGTGGGTGATCGCCTTGGTGGCGATGAAACGGTGTGGCACGCGGCCGCCCAACAGATTGCTTGAGGTGAAGACCGTGCGCGAGATCATGTCTTCACCGACCAAGGTGTCGCGAGGCACCAGCAAGACGTCGGGTCCGACGTCTTCCGCATCTTCAACGACATCAACGACCGGGAGGCGCAGAAGGCGCGCTAGGCGAGAAACAAGCATCTCTCTGGAGGCCTGATCATGCAGATTGCCTGGATTGTGTCCGTCTGGATCGAAAAGCGCGATGCCGGCGAGCGCGGCCGCATTGGTGAATGAAGGCATCGGGGCGACGCCCGATGGATTGACGATGGTCATGGCGGTCAGCGCTCCCTGCCAAGGGTCAACCCAAAGAGCGATCAACGGTTCAGCACGCCAACTTTTCTTTTTGCGCGATCCGGCGCGTCGTCATTGGGACGGCAGGCCGATGCCGCGACGTGGCACTATACCCGCGCGGCCTCGCCACTGAAGAGGTGCGTTTTCGCACATAGGAACGGTGACCCAGAGGGCGTCGTTGCCCACCCATGAGCGATCTGACAGCCAATATCGTGGGTACAGCGGCTGCGGTCTGCTCGATCACGAGCTTTGCGCCCCAAGCCCTCAAGATTTGGAAAGAGCGCGATGCGTCTTCGATCAGTCTCAAGACCTATTCGCTCACTGTCACCTGTTTCATCCTCTGGGTGGTCTATGGGGTCATCACCCGAGCCTGGCCGGTGACTGTGTCGAACAGTTTTGCCCTGGTCATGGCGGCCTGCGTCCTGATCATGAAGTGGCGATTTCGCAATGGCGATCCTGAAAAGCATTAGGTCGCATCGACTGGCTACCGCGTATCCTTCGCCTTGCTCGTGCTTATTAGACGTGGCCTAGTCAAACCGGTGTTGCTGAGGAGAGCCATGCAGACGTGCTAGTTGTCCGGTCAACAAGCGGCAGCCATGGACGCTCGGTCAGCAATTCCGAGACAGCGCGGACCGCTCGAGATTGACATTGACCCCGGTCGAAAGGCGTCACCCGAAGAGCCCATGCAGCCACCAGCTGAGATCGCCGGTCTGAGACTGTTCGCCATCGCCGCGTCGAAAGACCCAGAAGCGGTGACCAGCCTCGTCCTCCAGCTGGAAATAGTCGCGCACCGCATAGCGTTCGCCGTCGCGCCGCCACCATTCACCAAAGATCCGCTCAGGGCCGTCAGCGCGCCTGACGCGATGACGAACGCCGCGCCAGCTGAAGGCGACCGGCGGCTGGTCGGGCAGGAGCGCCACGGCCTCGATGG
This sequence comes from Brevundimonas diminuta, assembly GCF_022654015.1. Classification (NCBI taxonomy): domain Bacteria; kingdom Pseudomonadati; phylum Pseudomonadota; class Alphaproteobacteria; order Caulobacterales; family Caulobacteraceae; genus Brevundimonas; species Brevundimonas diminuta. The sequence continues at coordinate 2,654,070 of NZ_CP073063.1, read as the reverse complement.
CTTCGGGTTGTGCGAGCAGCCTTGAGGGGCGCGGCCAGCGACGGGTCCAGGTTTCCGGCACCGGCGGCGCGGTCGGCGAGAGTTTGCGGATCGAGCGTTCGGGCACGTCGCTCTGCGCCGGGGCCAGTCGATACAGGTTCTGCGGGCCGAGACGATTGGCGAGCAGGTCGACGAGATCGCCGATGTCCGGCGTCGAGGGGCCGCCCAGATCACCGGCGCTCGGCGACCAGTCCAGCGGCAGGACGACCGGCGCCGCCAGGACCATGGCCTCCACGCCGAGGCCAGGATCGACGGTTTCGATTTTGTCGCAGAGCAGGCGTGTGAGCCGCGCGACATCGCGGACGGGGCGCGCAAGGCCGACACGGATGGCTTCAGTCCGGTTGTCGATCCGTTCAAACCGCAGGTCGAGCCGGGACGCGCCAAGCCCTTGAGCCTCGAGCGCCTCGCTCAGGGCTTCGACCAGTTTGAGCGTGTAGCGGGCCAGGGTCTCGGGCGCGCCGATCGGCTCGGCGAAGACCCGTCGGACCTGGATCAACTCCGGGGCGTCGATCGGGTTGATCGGCTCATGGGCGCGGCCGTGGGCCTGATCCAGGCGACGGATCAGCTCCGGTCCGAAGCGCAGGGCCAATGGGGCGCGAGGCTTGGCTTCCAGCTCGCCAATGGTGTCGATCCCCAGACGCCCCAAGCCATCGACCATGTCGGCGGGCAGGCGCAAGGCTCGCAAGGGCAGGTGACGGACGGCAGGCCCCCCGCGTGCGACGATGATCGTCGGTTCGGCGAGGTTGCGGGCCAAGGCATGCGCGGCGCCCCAGGTGTCAGCGAGGGCGGCTCGGGCGTCCAGACCAACAGCGGCGGTCTGGGCGATCAGATCCTCGAGCAGGCCCTCATCGCCGCCATAGCGGTGACCGGCCCCGGTGACGTCGAGCACCAGGCCGTCCGGCGGGTCGGCGGCGACGATCGGCGCATAGCGGCGCAGCGCCCAGAGGGCGAGCTGGTCCAGGGCGGCCGCATCCCCGGCGGGGTCGAAGGGATGAACGACGAGATCGGCGACCAGGGCCCGAGCCTGGGTCGCGGCCATGCCGGGATGCAGACGATGGGCGCGGGCGGTGGGGTCGGCGGCCAGCACCACGCGTTTGCGGCCCTGGCGCCCGACCAGGACCACCGGCGTGTCAGGCGACGGCGCGTCGGGTCCAAGCCGGCGTCGCAGCCGGTCGGTCGGCCAGGTGGGGAGGTAGAGCGAGACGACCCGTCTCATCGCAGGCTTCCAGTTCGAAATCCGCGCAGGCTCCGGCGCGGCAGCGGATCAGTTCGACAAACCAGCGCGGGCGGCCGACGCCGGGCACGGGCAGGGGGGCGGAGGGCAGGGCGGTGACCCGCCAGCGGGTGGCGGCGGCGGTGGGCTGGCCGAAGTCCGCCGCCTCGGCCTGACGACGCCATCGTCGCACGGCTAGACCAAGAGAGCCGGTGTCCTCGGCGACCAGCTGCAGCCGCCGGGACGCCGTCATGGACAGGCGGGCCACTTCGCCGACGACCGCGCCGAAGCCGCCGTGACGCAGGCCGTCCTCGAAGGCGGCCAGCAATCCGGCCTCGTCGCCGGCCTCCACATAGATGACTCGGTTCGAAGACAGCCCCGCCTGCTCCAGCGCCGGCGCGAACAGGTCCGGGCGGGTCACACACCAGAGCACCGGCCCGTGGGTGCGCGCTGCCACACCGGCCGCAAACAAGGCGGCAACGGCCCCGTGAATGGCCCCGTCGCCGCCGCCAGCCACCTCATGCAGCGCGCCGAGCGCCAAGCCGCCGGCGGGCAGCCGGCGATCTAGCGCGGCCAGGCCAAACGGCAGCACGCCGCCAGGCGGACGTCGACCCGCCTCAATGTGTGCGATCTCCGCGCGGAGCGCCTGGAAGGATGGGGAGGCGGCGGACATGTTCTCCTGAAACCGAATGCGAGCTGGATGTTCCGCATTTGTTCTTATTCGAGCGTGTGAGAGTCAAGGCGGATCGCAGCGGCGTTGTGGATCGCCCTGTGGGCGGCGCCATCCCGGTTCGCTGTGCGTTGTCCCGACGATGACGCAGCCCCTCCGATATCCCACGACCCCCGACGGCCGGTATTTCGTGGTGCGAGGCCGGCTGTGGCGGTGCTCCAATCCTGCTCTGTCGGCGGAGGCGAGGGACGAGTTGGTACATGATCTGATGTCGGCGCGCCGGGCGGTGCGGACGGCCCTGGCGGCTGAGGATGCGGACGCTTTGGCCGCGGCGCGGCGCAGCGTCGACAGGGCCAAGGTGGGACTGGGCGAGCGGGGCCCGGTGTGGTGGACCGACGGTTCGCAGGATCTCAATCGACACATGGCGCGAAACACTCCTTATGCAGACTGGTTCGCCAGTCTGGGCGAGACGCGCGAATGACAACAGCACTCGACCGTTTCGTCGTGGCTCAAGATCCTGTGTTCGAGACGGCGATGGCCGAGCTGGCGGCGGGTCGCAAGACAAGCCACTGGATGTGGTTCGTCTTCCCCCAGGCCCGGTCGCTGGGACGGTCTTCGACAGCCGCCTTCTATGGGATCGGATCGCTCGCGGAGGCGCACGCCTATCTGCTGCATCCCGTTTTAGGGGCGCGTCTCATCCGCGCCGCCCAGAGCGCGACCACGGCGCCGGCAACCTCATTGCATCAGCTGTTCGGATCGCCCGACGATCTCAAATTCCGATCATCGATGACGCTATTCGCCGCCGTGGCGGCCGATCCGAGCGTGTTCGACGCGGCGCTCGCACGCTGGGGCCTTTCGCCTGATCCGTTGACCGCAGAACTTGTGGCGAGCGCGATGAAGGGACCGGACCGTCTTTAGACAAACTATCGGAGGCTTTACGCGGTTCAGGAGTCGATAACTGACAGAGCGCCGTCGGGCAGCGGTCGCTGAAGCGCCTTGGCCGTTTCCCACGGTGCTGTCATCCAGGCCTCGATCTCGTCGGACTGCGTCAGGATCACCGGCATGGCCTTGGGGTGAACCGCGCCGACCTCGGCGTTAGGCTCGGTCGTCAGAAAGGCGAAGACATCGATCGTCTCCATGCCGGTCTTGATCCTGCGGACGCTCATGTGGGCTTGGAGGTGGATGCCGGCGAAGAAGGCGAGTGGCTTGGGTTCGTCTCCCGCAAGCTTGAACCAGACGGGTTGGTATTTTCCGGCCGCGTCACGGCCCGGTTCGCTGAAGGCTGTGAAAGGCACCAGGCATCGAGATGCCGGCGACAGATGTGGGCGCCAATGGCCGGAACTGGTGTTGCGGACGTTGGTCGTGCCGCTGTCGGGTTCGAACTCGAGAATCTTCTGAAAATCGACCTCGCCGCCTTTTGCGCGCAGCTTGTCGGCGCGCTTCGTTGCATTGTCAAAGATCATCTTCTGGGATGACGGCATGCCCCAGCGCGCCGAAGCCAGAATGCGCTCTGCGCCCTCCCAGCGCACGATCGGCGCGGGATAGTCGGGATAGACGTCGCCTGGCGCGAGGTTTCCGACGGTCGACCGCATGGCATTAGCCGCGTCCAGTATGGCCTGGGGGCCGGAGCGCTGGCGGTACAGGTTGCACATCAGGCTTTGGCCTTTTTCAGAGCCGCAGCCAGGGATTTGCGCTCCGCCTCATAGGTCACCTCTGCCTCTTGGCGCGCCTGATTCAGCGTGGCCTGTTGTTCTTCGAAATCAGTCCTTACCGCCTGATGGCGTTCATCCAGATCGGCCAGCGCCGCCTGCAGCTTTTCAATTTTGGCGGCCTTCGCCTTGGATGGTCCCCGAGGTTTGGCGGGTTTCGCCTTGCCGATCTTGCCGACATCGATCGCAAGCCCGCGCTCGACGACCTCGCCAGGAGAGGCCAGGGCGGCCTCGTAATCCGGTCCGCCGGAAAGCTGGCTGGCCAGGCCCGTAGCGAAAAGATCCTGCTTGGAGCCCCAGGCTTCCAAAGCCTTGGGTCGCGAGCTTGTGGCGACGGTGAAGGCATGGAAGCCGTCGGACCAAGTGAAGACCTTCAGCTTGGCCGCCATGTCAGTCGATCAGTCCGCGACGCTGCATGTCCATGATGATGGGATCAGTCAGCGAAGCGATGACCTCCATGTCAAAGGCGTCCTCCGCTTCCGTCTCATCGGCAAATGAGCGTGGTTGGTTCTGGCGTAGGGTTGAAAGCCGCCAGGACGACTGGACTATCTGCTGCCGAGCCGAATGCTCGATGCGTTGAAGGCGAACGCCAGCGCGCGATCTGATGAGGGTCTTGCGTGTCGCCATCAGTCGGTCCTCCCAGCCGAAACCTGACACGCAGGCCGACGAATGTGGAGTCGCGAACGCGCAAAGACCGCGTTCGAGCGCCATCGCCAACAAGGTCAGGCGTGAGCGCTCCAGCTACGCCTGGCCTTGACTCGTTGGGGACTTTGAGAAAGGCCGGTTTGCGGCAAGGGCCTACCCGATCGCAGCGGGCCGAGGACTAGCACCCATCTGATCGATGCCGGCAGATCAGGAGGTCTGTCTCGCATCAGCAACTTGTCGCTGTTCCTCTTTGAGTGACGCAAATGCTGAAGCACTCTCAACTAGCCCGTCGAATTAGACCGCTTCGCTCGTGCTTAAGGAGTGCTAGACAGGGAGCATGTTGAAAGTTCGCGCGCTTCCGACGCCCTGTGCCGACCGGCCCACCAGTTCGGTCTGCTCAGGCTGTGGCGCGCGCGCGTTCAGCGTCTGCGACGCGTTGTCGGAGGTCGATCTTGGGCGATTGGATTCAATCGCAGAACGCGTGACGCTGGCGGGCGGCGACGTCCTGGCCAATGAGGCCGAACCGGTCGTGAACGTTTTCAACATCACATCGGGCGCGGTCCGGATTTACAAGCTGCTGAACGATGGTCGCCGCCAGATCACCGGTTTCCTGTTCGCCGGGGATTTCATTGGACTGACGGCGGGGACGACCTACGCCTTCTCTGCTGAGGCGATTGAGGACACGACCGTCTGTCGCTTCCGGGCCTCGGAATATCGCGCCCTGGCGCGAGAGCGGCCCAGTCTGGAAGCGGCCCTGCTGAGCCGGGCGATGTATGAGCTGACGGTGGCGCAGGATCAAATGCTGCTGCTTGGTCGCAAGACCGCGCGTGAACGCGTGGCCAGCTTTCTGGTGACCATGCTTTCGCGCGATCCCTTACGCCCCGCTGGCGACAACGCCGTGCGACTGCCGATGACCCGATCCGAGATCGCGGACTATCTCGGACTGACGATCGAGACCGTCAGTCGCGAGCTGACCAAGTTGAAGACCAGCGGCGTCATCCATGCCGTCTCTCTGCACGACTTGCGGATCGAGCGCCCTGACCGCCTGAAAGACATGGCGAACGGCGCATCCTAGGCGGCCAAATCATCCGGAAGGCAGGTCAGACGAAGATGTCCGTCGCTGCCCAGCCCTTCGACCCGGATGGAGCGGTCGCAGAGCGCCATCGGCGACGCCCGGTGGCTGACCAAGATCAGGCCTTGCCCCCGCGCGACCAGGCGGTTCTGAAGGCGGCCCAGGATTTCGGCCTCCGTCGCGGCGTCCAGGCCTTCCGTCGGTTCGTCAAGCACCAGCCAGGGTGCATCGCGCAGATAGGCGCGCGCCAGGCCGAGACGCCGTCGTTCTCCGCCGGATAGCCGCTCTCCGTTCGGTCCGACGGGGGCGTCCAGACCCAGCGGTTCGGCGCGGAGCCGTTCGCCCAGCGCGGCGTCGTCCAGCGCCGCCCAGAGGGCCGCATCGTCGGCAGGTCCTGCAAGCAACAGGTTCTGGCGCACGGATCCGTTCAGCAGACGGACATCCTGCGCCGCATAGGCGAACAGCCGGCGCCGATCCTGCGGTGCGATGTCGAGGGCGTCTATTCCGCCGAGCCGCATCTCGCCGGCCTGGGGCGTCCGCAGCCCGATCAGGCGTTCGATCAGCGTCGTCTTGCCCGCGCCGGAGGGACCGAAGACGCCGAGGCGGCAGGGCGGCGTCAGCTCGGAACCGACGCCTGAGAGGTCAGGCGTCATGCCGCTGGCCGATTGGCCGTCACGGGCGGGCGCCGTGGGCATGGCGGCGTCCAGGCGAGACAGGGCCTGGGCGGCGGCGCCGTTCTGGTGCAGGGCCACGACCAGCCCGCCGACGGATTCGACGCCCATCACCGCCGCCAGGGCTGCGAGCGCGATCAGCGGCAGGTCGGCGGAAGATGCGGCGGGAATGACGACGCCGACCGCGAGGGCGCTGGCCGCCGCCTGCCACACGGCCATCCAGCCGCCCGAGCGGGTCAGGGCGATCTGCGCGGTGTCGTGATCGGCGGCGACCTGCGCGACCTGCGCGCACGCCCAGTCATCCAGACCGTAGGCCTTGAGCTCCGGCGAGGCGGCCTCCAGCGCGGCGAAGCGATCCTTCAGCGCGCCGGCGCCAGTCTGCACCGCTCGGCCGGCAGGATCGGCGAGGCGGCGAGCGATCAGAACGCCGCCACCGACGGCTGCGACCATGGCGCCGAGCAGGGCCGCGCCGGCGAAAGGGGAGGCGAGGCTGGCCAGCAGAATGGCGGACACGGCGCCGGCGCCCAGGCTCCAGGGCGCCGAGCGGCGCACGAAGAGGGTCTGAACCGCATCCACGTCCTGAACCAAGCGGGCGGAGACCTCGCCGGACGAAAGGTTCAAGGCGCGCTCGGCCGGGCCTGTGGCGATGGCGTCGAACACCTGCGGGCGCAGGCGGGCGAGCGCCTTCAAGGCGGCCTCGTGGCCCGCGACGCGCTCGACATAGCGCCCGCCAGTGCGAAGGATGGCCAGCAGGCGGATAATGGCGCTGGGCATCATATAGTTGAAGCTCTGGGCGGCCGCCGCGCCCGCCAGGCCCGCAAAGGCCCCGCCCGTGATGAACCAGCCCGATAGCCCCAATAGGCAGACGGCCGCCACCGAGACGACAGCGCCCGCCGCCTCCGCGAGCCGCAGGCGGGCGCGCTGGGCCTGAGTTTGCGCGGCGATCAGGCCGGTGATGCGCGACGGGACGCTCATAGCGTCACCACGCGATCGGCCAGCGCGGCGACGGCTGGGGCGTGGGTGGCGATCAGGGTGGTGCGCCCTCGCGCGGCCTGACGGATGACGTCGAGCATGGCGCGTTCGGAGACCGGGTCCAGATTGGCGGTCGGTTCGTCCAGCACCAAAAGCGGCGCCCGCTTCAAGATGGCGCGGGCCAGGCCCAGTCGACGGCGCTCGCCGCCCGACAGTCCGCCGCCGCGCTCGTCGATGAGGCGATCCAGATCGCCGGACAGGCCCGCCGTGCGCGCCGCCAGGGCGATGCGACCGGGGCAGGCCGTGCGATCCGCGAGGGCGATGTTCTCGGCCAGGGTTCCAGGCGTCACGATCGGGTGTTGGCTGGCCCAGGCGACGCGTCCGGCGATGTCGCCGCATTGGCTGAGCCGCGCGCCGCCCACCTCGACCTCACCTCGCGTCAGGGGCGCGAGGCCGAGCAGGAGATGCAGAAGACTGGACTTGCCCGCGCCGCTGGCACCCGTCACCGCCACGATCTGACCCGCCGAAATGTCGAGGTCAAACCCATCGATGATCGGCGCCGAGCCTTCATAGGCGATGGCGACGTTGCGGAAATGGATGGCGGGCGCAAGGTCGCCGAGAGGGGCGTGCTGGGCCGGGCGCCGGTCTGGCGTGATCAGGGATGGCGCTGCGGCCTCAGCGGCCTGGCGATCATGATAGGCGGCCGCCAGACGGCGCAGCGGCGCATAGACTTCGGGCGCCAGGGCTAGAACGAAGAAGGCGCGCGACAGGTCCATGGTCTCGGGAACCGGGAAGGGCAGCAGCCGCAACAGGTTGAAGCCGCAATAGACGGCGATCAGCGCGACCGACAGGGCCGAGAAGAACTCCAGCACGCCCGACGACAGGAAAGCGATGCGCATGACGCGGGCGGTGCGGCGCTCCAGCTCGTCCGAGACCTGGGCGATCTGGACGGTGGTGCGGCCCACGGCGTCGAAGGCGAGAATGGCGGGCAGGGTGCGGATACGGTCGATGAACAGGCCGGACAGCCGCTCAAGCGCCTGAAACTGACGACGGCTTTCGCCCGCCGCAGCCGTGCCCGCCAGGGCCATGCCGACGATGAAGGGGAAGAGGGTGAACAGCAGGATGCCCGCCGACACCGGGCTGGCGATCGCGGCGGCGGCTATGACCAGCAGCGGCGAAACGCCTGCGGCGAGGCGCAAAGGTGCAAATCGCGAATAGTAGCCGTCCAGCGCGCCGACCCCTTCGACCAAGGCCGTCATCTGCACGCTGGATCGCCGTCCTCGCCCGAACAGGTCTGACAGCAGGCGGCCTCGGACGTCGGTCTTTACCGCCCGACCCAGCTTCGCGCCGACGATCACGGCGGCCTGGCCGATCAGGCCGCGCGCGATCAGACTGAACACAGCCAGGGCCAGCCACGACGCGGCGGCGGCCGGAGATACGGTCAGGCTTGAGATCGTCAAAGCCAGCCCCGCCGCGAAGCCGATCGCAGGCGCGACGTCTGCAATGGTCAGGACGCCGGTCAGCAGAGCCAGTCGCCTCCATGGACGACCGATCTGATTTAGCCAGGCGGCCGCAGAGACAGGGACGATTGGCACGGCGCTCATCAGCGGACTCCAGCGCTCGGCGCAGGCCGCGCGCCACTGAGCGAAACGTCGTTGGACGAAATGTCCAAGGACCAAGCGTCCAATAGGGCCGGGCGTTCGCCGCCGCTTTGATCGAGATCAAGGCGGGCGTCCCGCGCACCGCCTACGGCCGACGAAACGTCGGTCCAGCAGACCGATTCCTCGGAGCAACGCCATGATCGACCTCGCGGTCGTCGACCTGTCCCGGCTGCAGTTTGCGCTGACGGCCCTTTACCACTTCCTGTTCGTGCCCCTGACGCTGGGGCTGTCGTTCATGCTGGTCATCATGGAGTCGATCTATGTGATGACCCGCCGACCCATCTGGCGGACGATCACTCGGTTCTGGGGCGTCTGCTTCGGCATCAACTTCGTGCTGGGCGTCGCGACCGGCATCACCATGGAGTTCCAGTTCGGCATGAACTGGAGCTACTACAGCCACTATGTCGGCGACATCTTCGGCGCGCCGCTGGCCATCGAAGGGCTGATGGCCTTCTTCCTGGAGGCGACCTTCGTCGGACTGATGTTTTTCGGCTGGAACAAGCTGAAGCCGCACGCCCATCTGTTCGTCACCTTCATGGTCGCGCTGGGCACCAATCTGTCGGCTCTGTGGATCCTGATCGCCAACGGCTGGATGCAGAACCCGGTCGGCGCCGCCTTCAATCCCGACACCATGCGGATGGAGGTCACGGACTTCATGGCCGTGGTGTTCAACCCGGTGGCCCAGGCCAAGTTCGTCCACACCGTTTCGGCCGGCTATGTCTGCGCCTCGGTCTTCGTGCTGGGCGTCTCGGCCTTCTATCTGCTGCGCGGCAAGCACGTCGGCTTCGCCAAGCGATCGATGACGGTGGCGGCGGCCTTCGGCCTGGCCTCGTCCTTGTCGGTCGTCGTGCTGGGGGACCAGTCCGGCTACGCCCTGACCGATAACCAGAAAATGAAGCTGGCCGCGCTGGAGGCCATGTGGCGCACCGAACCCGCGCCGGCGGGTCTGACCCTGATCGGCATTCCGTCGATGAAGGATCGCGAGACCCATTACGGCGTCCACGTGCCGTGGATCATGGGGCTGATCGCCACCCGCACCATCGACAAGCCGGTCGAAGGCATCTTCGAACTGGTCGCCACGGCCGAGGACCGCATCGAATCCGGTGTCATCGCCTATGACGCGCTTGAGAAGGTCAAGGCGAACCCAGCCGATCCTGTCGCGCGGGGCGTGTTCGAGACCCATCGCCGCGACCTCGGTTATGGCCTGCTGCTGAAGCGCCACGTCGCCGATCCGCGCCTGGCCTCGCCCGAACTGATCAAGCAGACGGCGTGGGAGACGGTGCCGAACGTGCCGGCCCTGTTCTGGAGTTTCCGCATCATGGCGGGCGTCGGGATGTTCATGATCGCCATGTTCGGCACGGCCTTCGTGCTGTGCACTCTGCGCAAGCATCAGACGAAGTGGTTCCTGCGCCTGGCCGTCCTGGCTATTCCGCTGCCGTGGATCGCCATCGAGTTCGGGTGGATCCTGGCCGAGTTCGGTCGCCAGCCCTGGGCGGTGGAGGGCGTGCTGCCCACCTTCCTGGGCGCCTCGTCCCTGACCGTGCCGCAGCTGTGGGCCACGATCGTCGGCTTCACCCTGCTGTATGGCGCCTTGGCGGTGGTCGAGGTGCGACTGATGCTGTTCGCCATCAAGAAGGGGCCGTTCCACGAACAGGAGACGTTCGGCGAACCCAGCCCCGAAGCGCCGACCGAGCGCGTTCCCGCGCCCGCCGTGGCCTGACCCAAGACCTTAGGACATCCGACCATGGATCTTCCCCTCGACTTCGCCACGCTTCGCATGATCTGGTGGGGGCTGCTGGGCGTGCTTCTGATCGCCTTCGCCCTGACCGACGGTTTCGACCTGGGCGTCGGCGCCCTTCTGCCCTTCGTCGCCAAGACCGACGAGGAGCGCCGCATGGTGATCAACACCGTCGGCGCCACCTGGGAAGGCAACCAGGTGTGGTTCATCCTGGGCGGCGGCGCCATCTTCGCCGCCTGGCCGTTCGTCTACGCCGTCAGCTTCTCGGGCTTCTACCTGGCCATGTTCCTGGTGCTGTCCGCGCTGATTCTGCGGCCGGTGTCGTTCAAATATCGCTCGAAGCGGGCGTCGCCGCGTTGGAGGTCGTTCTGGGACTGGTGCCTGTTCATCGGCGGCTTCGTCCCGGCCCTGGTGTTCGGGGTGGCGGTGGGCAACGTCCTGTTGGGCGCGCCCTTCCATCTGGATGGCGACCTGCGGTCCTTCTACGACGGCACGCTGCTCGGCCTGTTCACCCCTTTCAGCCTGATCGCCGGCCTGTTGTCGGCAGCCATGCTGGTGCTGCACGGCGCGGCCTGGCTGTCGGTCAAGGCCGAGGCCGGCCCTGTTATGGAGCGGGCGCGATTGTTCGGCACGGTCGCCGCTGTTCTGGCCCTGATCCTGTTCGCGGTCGGCGGACTGTACGTCGCTTACGGCGGCCTAGGCTACCGGATCACCGGCGCCCTGGACGTCAACGGCTTCTCCAATCCGCTGCGCACGACGGTCCAGGCCGCGCCCGGCGCCTGGCTGGACAACTACGGCCGCTATCCGTGGATGCTGATCGCACCCGTCCTTGGCTTTGTGGGCGCGCTGGTCGGCCTGATCGGGATGTGGCGGCGGTCCGCGCCTCTGGCGTTCGGAGGATCGTCACTGTCGGCGGTGGGCATCATCTCCACCGTTGGCTTGTCGATGTTCCCGTTCATCCTGCCCAGTTCGGTCAATCCGCAGTCCAGCCTGACAGTTTGGAACGCGTCATCCAGCCATCTGACCCTATTCATCATGCTGATTTGCACGCTGATCTTCCTGCCTCTGGTGCTGCTCTACACCGCCTGGGTCTATCGCGTGCTTTGGGGCCGGACCTCGACCGCCGCCCTTAAGACCAATCCCGAGCTGTACTGACCCTTAGGAGCACAGAATCATGTGGTATTTTTCCTGGATCTTGGGGCTTGGCCTGGCCGTCGGGTTCGGCGTGCTGAACGGCCTGTGGCACGAGTTCCATCTCTTTGACGAAGGCGACGCCGGCCTGTCCACGCCCGACGCATCGAAAGAGGGCGATGTCCCCCTCTAGCCCCTCGCGCGCGGCCGTTCGCGACCTGATCGCGCGCTATGACGCCCATGCGCCGCGCTATACCTCCTATCCGACAGCGGCCCAGTTCACGCCCGCCGTCGGACCCGGCGAATGGGCCGACTGGCTGGAGCGCCTGCCCTCCGATCGGCCGGTCTCGCTGTATCTTCACCTGCCGTTCTGCAAGCGGCTGTGCTGGTACTGCGGCTGCAACACCCGGGCGGTGAACCGGGCGGGCGTCATTTCCAGCTATGTCGATCTGCTGTTGCGTGAGGCGGATTTGGTCCTGGCCCGGATCGGCCGGCCGGTCCGTGTCGGCTCGATCCATCTGGGCGGCGGCACCCCGAACATGCTGTCGCCGGACGATCTGGAGCGACTGTTCGCCGGTCTGTCCGCGAGGTTCGACCTGGGCGACTGTTTCGAGATCGCCGCCGAGTTGGACCCCGAAGTCCTGACGCAGGAGTGGGTCGAGGCGGCGGGCCACATCGGCCTGAGCCGCGCCAGTCTGGGGGTGCAAGACCTGTCGCCGCGCGTGCAGGCGGCGGTCAACCGGCCCGAACGTTTCGAGACCATCCGCTGGGCGGCCGAAGCCTTGCGGGCGCAGGGCGTGACCTCCCTCAACCTGGATCTGATGTACGGCCTGCCGCTTCAAGCCGTCGAGAACGTCATCACCACCCTCGGCCAGGTCACGACGCTGAGGCCGGAACGGATCGCCCTGTTCGGCTATGCCCACGTGCCGTGGATGAAGCCGCATCAGCGGTTGATCAACGACGCCGATCTGCCGGACGCGGAAGCGCGCTTCGCCCAGAGCCAGGCGGCGGGGCGCTATCTGGTCGGCAAGGGATGGCAGGCGATCGGACTGGATCATTTCGCCCTGCCGCATGACGGGCTGGCCGCAGCGGACCGGGCTGGACGGCTGTATCGCAACTTCCAGGGCTACACCACTGACGCCGCAAAGGTGCTGATCGGCCTGGGCGCCTCGTCGATCAGCCGCACGCCCAGGGGCTATGTTCAGAACCACGCGCAGGAACGCGACTGGCGCCGCGCTGTCGAGGCCGGCGACCTGCCGGTCGCCCGAGGTGTCACCCTGACCGAACGCGACATGTTCGTCAGCCAGATTATCGAGCGGCTGATGTGCGATTTCGTCGTCGATCTTGCACCCATCGTTCGACGTCGCGGTCGAGACCTGTCGGACGTCGCCGGCGCCTGGTCCCTGTTGGAGCGCTTCGTCGACGACGGTCTGGTGCGGATCGACGGGACGGTGGTGGCGGTGACCGACCTGGGCCGCCCCTTCGTCAGGGCGGTTTGCGCCGCCTTCGATCCCAATGCGGCGGCTCTTCAGCAAAGGCATGCGCGGGTGGTGTGAGTGGACAGATTGTCCACCCGCTGAACGATTTGCGCTGGATCAAGGCTGAGGCGTCCACCGGGGCGCACACCCCGCTCAGACGCCTGACAAAGGCCGCACGACGCGGCCATGGCGTCGGGGATCAGAAGATGAAGACCAAGACCCTGCTGCTCGCCGCTGCCGCCTTCACCGCCTGCGCGGCGCCGGCCTTCGCTCAGACCTCCGTCGCCTGGGAGACGCCCAAGAAGGGCGACTTCTTAGTGAGCGGGCGCGTCACCGACGTCTCCTCCCAGGCCGATGACGCCATCACCACGGCGGCGGGCGCGGACACCGGCCTGAAGGTGGATGTGGGCGACAGCGTCATGCCGACCCTGGGCTTCACCTACTTCCTGACCGATCACTTCGCGGTCGAGGCGATCCTGGGCACGACCCGGCACGAAATCCGCGCGCAGGGCGGCGCGACGGACGTGGCCGTGCATGAGACCTGGGTCCTGCCGCCGGTGGTGACCCTGCAGTACCGCCCGCTGAGCCAGGGCCGCATCAGCTCCTATGTCGGGGCGGGCGTGAACGCCATGCTGTTCTACAGCGGCAAGGGCAAGAACGGCTTCACCGTCGATCTGGACGACGGTTTCGGCTACGCGCTTCAAGCGGGCGCGGACGTCGGGATTCAGGGGCCCTGGAGCCTGAACCTTGACGTCAAGAAGATCTGGTTCGAAACCGACGCCAAGATCAACGACGGCGCCCTGAAGTCCAGCGTGAACCTCGATCCATGGGTCGTGTCTCTGGGCGTCAGCCGCAAGTTCTAGCCGAAGCCTCCACGGGTCAGCGACCTTTGTCCCATTGACTGGAGCGCCGATGCGGCGCTTTTTTTCCGAAAGAGCGCCAGGGAAAATCAATGGTCGCGCAAACGGGAAACGGCCACGGCAAGCTGATCAAACAGGCGCTGGACGCCGCCGGCGGTGAGGCGCGTTCGGCCCTGGCGGCGTCATGGCGACGATCGATGTCGCTTTATGGGCTCGATCCCGAGGATGAAGGCCGGCCGAACACCCTGACAGACCAGGAGTTGCGCGAAGCCCGTGACGCCCTAGAGCCGATGACAAGGGCGGCTCAGGACTCGCTTGACCGCCTGTTCCTGGCCGTCGGCGATACCGGATGCTGTGTTCTTCTCACCAACGCTGAAGGGGTGACCTTGGAACGGCGAGGCGCAGCGGCGGATGATGAGATCTTTCGCCGCTGGGGCTTGTGGCCCGGCGCGGTCTGGTCTGAGGCGGTTGAGGGTACAAACGGCATCGGCACGGCTTTGGCCGAGCGTCGGCCGCTGACCATCCATCGCGATCAGCATTTTCACACCCGTAACACGGCGCTGAGTTGCACCAGCCATCCCATCTACGGACCGACAGGGCGGCTGGCGGGCTTGTTGGATGTCTCGTCGTGCCGGGCCGATGCGACGCAGGGCGTATTGGGCTTGATCGCGGCGGCGGTGGCGGACGCTGCGAGAGCGATCGAGGCGCAAACCTTCCGGCACGCTTTTCCACACGCGCGCATCGTGCTGACCGACGATGCGGCCGGACGAAACACGGCGGCCCTGCTGGCGGTGGATCAGGACGATCTGGTGGTCGGAGCGACGCGCGCCGCACGCCTCGCGCTCGCGATCACCGACGACCGGATCGCGAACCAGCTGGCGGCGTCGGAGGTTCTGGGCGTTGGCGCAGTAGAAGCCGGTCTTCTGAACGCCGAACGCGGCGCGGTGCGTCGCGCGCTAGCCTTGAGCGGCGGCAATGTCTCGGCGGCCGCGCGCGCTCTCGGGGTCAGCCGCGCGACCCTGCACCGCAAGCTGCACAGGCTCGGCCTCTCTAACGCACCTTAGCAAGCCATCTGTCGCAGTTCTGCGACAGGTGTGCGCCGCAGCATGGCAGCGTCGTCTGGCGTCATGCTCTCTGCCGGACGACCTTCTGCTCCAACGACGTCGACAATCGACGCCAGAGGACAACGCAGGAGGCCTTCATGACCAAGCCCGAATTCATTCGCGCCGCGACCCCCAAATTCAAGGCGCGCTACGACAACTTCATCGGCGGACAGTGGGTCCCGCCCGTTAACGGCCGCTATTTCGAGAACACCTCGCCGGTGAATGGTCGGGTCCTGTGCGAGGTCGCACGATCGGACGCGGCCGACGTCGAACTGGCCCTGGACGCCGCCCACGCCGCCAAGGAAGCCTGGGGGCGAACTAGCGTCGCCGAACGCGCCGTCATCCTGAACAAGATCGCCGACCGGATCGAGGCCAATCTACAAGCCGTCGCAGAGGCGGAGACTTGGGACAACGGCAAGCCAGTGCGCGAGACCACGGCCGCCGACATCCCCCTGGCGATCGACCATTTCCGCTATTTCGCAGGCTGCATCCGGGCCCAGGAAGGCGGGATCTCGGAATTGGACCACGATACGGTCGCCTATCATTTCCATGAGCCGCTTGGCGTGGTGGGGCAGATCATCCCTTGGAACTTCCCGATTCTGATGGCGGCCTGGAAAATCGCCCCGGCCCTGGCGGCGGGCAACTGCATCGTGCTGAAGCCGGCGGAGCAGACCCCGGCGTCTATCCTCGTGGTGATCGAACTGATCCAGGATTTGCTGCCGGCCGGCGTACTGAACATCGTTTCGGGCACGGGTGGCGAGGTGGGCGAGCCGTTGGCCACCAATCCTCGCATCGCGAAGATCGCCTTCACCGGCTCGACCGCCGTCGGTCAGAAGATCATGGGCTATGCGACCCAGAACCTGATCCCGGTGACGCTGGAGCTCGGCGGGAAGTCGCCGAACATCTTCTTCAAGGACGTGATGGATCACGACGACGCCTATCTGGACAAGGCGCTGGAAGGCTTCGCCATGTTCGCGCTCAATCAGGGCGAGGTCTGCACGTGCCCCAGTCGGGCTCTGATCCATGAGGACATCTATGAGACCTTCATCGAGAAGGCGATCGCCCGGGTGGAGTCCATCGTCCAAGGCGACCCTCTGGACCCCGCGACCATGGTGGGGGCGCAGGCCTCGACCCAGCAGCTCGACAAGATTCTGGGCTATCTGAAGCTCGGCAAGGAGGAGGGCGCCGAGGTTCTGACCGGCGGCGATCAGGCCGCGCTCAAGGACGATTTGGCTGGCGGCTATTACATCAAGCCCACCGTGTTCAAAGGCGCCAACCACATGAGGATCTTCCAAGAGGAAATCTTCGGTCCGGTCTTGGCGGTCACGACCTTCAAGACCTTCGAAGAGGCCATGGCAATCGCCAATGACACGGACTACGGCCTGGGCGCCGGGGTCTGGTCACGCGACATGAACACTGCCTACCGCGCCGGTCGCGCCATCCAGGCAGGCCGCGTCTGGACCAACTGCTACCACCAATACCCGGCCCATGCGGCCTTCGGCGGCTACAAGAAGTCGGGCATCGGTCGGGAAAACCACCGCATGATGCTGGACCACTATCAGCAGACCAAAAACCTTCTTGTCAGCTACAGCCCCGACAAGTTGGGCTTCTTCTGAGCTGGGCGCAGGATGGCCGATCTAGGATTGGCCATCCTGCTTACGGTTCCTATCATTAGCCGCTCAGCTGGACGGGCCTGCAACTGATCAAGGTGGCGCTGCTGCGAGCAGCCTGCAGAGGGGACGGTTTTGAGCCGCTGGACGTCAGCTTTTGAGCTTTAAGGCGATGACCGCTCTTGGCGCGAGGCCGATATTTGGCGTCCTACCTGAGACGTTTGGGGAAACTGCCGTCAGACGCTCGACACATCGGAGCCGGATCAGAAAATGTCTGTCGCCATCGGCAGGCCTTCGCCCTAGCCTGACGACGCTGCAATCGAAGGCGGATCAGCCGCCGGGTCAGCAAGAGGAAACACATCATGCGTATGCTGTATATCGCCGCCGCGGCCGCCTTGGCCTTGTCGGCTTGCTCCGAGCGGACCGAGCAAAACGCCGCCGCTACGGCGGAAAACGCCGGCGACACGGTCGCCTCGGCGGCCAGTGACACAGCCGCGAATGCGGACGCCGCCGCCGACGCAACCACCGATGCAGCCAAGGAAGCGGCAGCTAACGCCGATGCCGCCGCCGATACCGCAGCGCGCAAGACCGATGCGGCCGCTGACGCTGCGGCCCGGACCCAGTAAGAGAAGCGCCGCGACGCTCCGGATGCCTGTCGGGGGCGTCGCGACATCTTCAATATGATGTAAGCAGTGCGACCGGCTCACCGGGCGATTTTGGTCGGGAGAAACGGACATGCTGGAAGTCGGAACCACCTGCTGGCGTGCCGAAGTCGCGCCCCGCGCCGCGCTGTTGGTGGACATGGAGCCCTATCTGGCGGCCGCAAAGGCGGCGATGAGCCAGGCGAGTCGGACCATCCACTTCCTGAACTGGGCCTTTGATCCCGACACCGTCCTTGATCACAAGCCAGCGGACGGCTCTGGTCCGCAAACAATCGGCCGCTTCCTCAAAGAGCTGTCGCAAGCCCAGCCAGATTTGGAAATCCGGATCCTGTGCTGGAAGTCGCCCCTAGCCGTTGCGGCCACGCAGCGCTTCTTTCCCTGGCGCAGCCGTCGCTTCTTCGCCGACACGCGCGTCGATTTCCGTCTGGACGGAACCTTGCCGCCAGGCGCTTCCCACCACCAGAAGGTCATCATCGTGGATGACGCCGTGGCCTTCTGCGGCAGTTGCGACATCGGTCCCGACCGATGGGATAGCCCCGAACATCTCCACCCCGACCCGCGTCGGGGGAAGACCGAGAAGGGAACGCCCTGCTACGATTGCCGCCATGAGGTCATGGCGATGGTCGATGGTCCTGCGGCGGCCACTCTGGGTGACCTTTTCCGCGAACGATGGGCGAGAGCGACGGGAGAGCTGCTTGCCGCCTGGGCTGAAACCGTTTGCGACGTCTGGCCGGACGCTGTGAAGCCCGATCTGGAAAACGTTGAGATTGGCGTGTCTCGAAGTCAGGCCCCGTGGAAAGATTTTCCGGAGTTGAGGCAGGGCGAGGCGGCCACATTGGCCGCGATCGCTGCGGCCAAGACGACCCTCTACATTGAGAACCAGTATTTCACCTCGCCCATCGTTGCAGAGGCTATCGCTCAGCGGCTTGATGAAGCCGACGGCCCGGAGGTGATCTTGGTGTCGACCCAGCATTCGCCGAGCTGGTTCGATCAAATGACCATGGACAAGACGCGCTCGGCCTTTCTCAAACGGCTAGAAGACGCCGATCGGCATGGGCGGTTCAGCGCCTACAGCCCTGTCACGCGCAATGGCCGGATCATCATCGTCCACGCCAAGCTTGCCGTCATCGACAACCGTTTCGTGCGTATCGGGTCCAGCAACGTCAACAACCGGTCGCAGGGCTTCGATAGTGAATGCGACCTGACCCTGGATGCGGGATCGGACCCCGAAGCGGCGGGAGGGGCCTGCGTCGGCGTATTTCGTAATCGGCTGATTGCGCACTGGCTGGGGTGCGAGGAGATGCGTGTTAGCCAGGCCGTCACGACATATGGCGGCGTCAGCGCGGCCATCGAACATCTGCGCGACGAAGGATTGGACCGTCTGCGTCCGCTCCGATCACGCCATCACGGCGCCTTCTCCCGGTTCGTCGCCGAACACCACCTGGGCGATCCAATCTCGGCTGCCGACAGCCTACGACCGTGGCGCCGACCGGCGCAGATGCGACACAAACTTGCGGCGGCGGCGCATCGGCTGGTCCGCGCAGACATTCCGGCCCCGGAAGTGCCGCTGGGCGGTCCCATCGAACCGGGCAACGGTCAGGACTAACCCTCCGCGCTGACGATTGCTTAGTCTTCAAGCCAATCGAGTAGAGGGCGAACCTGTCTCCGTTGTCACTTGGTTGAGCGTGGTGAAGCTTTCTATAAAGGTGGGCGTCCCAACCGAGAACTTCAGATGAATATGCCGCGTCGCCAACTGCTTGCCACGTCGTTAGCGACAGTGGCGCTTATGCCGGCAGGCCAATCCGTTGCAATGGATACGGGGGCTATCGAAGTGGTTGCTGACGGCTTTGCCCAGACACAGAACTTCAACGGCGTGATCGCGGTTGCGATCGCCGGTCGATCGATCATGTCAAAGGCCTACGGCGTGTCCGACGTTCGCAATCATTCCCCGGCCAGCACTGCCTCAACCTACGCCATTGGCTCCATCTCCAAATGGTTCACGGCTGCCATGGTTCTTCGGCTGGCGGAGATCGGATTGCTGCGCCTGGACACGCCTCTATCTACGCTTCTTCCAGATTTCCCTACGAGCAGCGGAGCGACCGTTACCTTGGCGCACCTGCTGTCCAACACGAGCGGGCTTCCTGATCTTTTGATGCCGGCCGCCAAAGCAAATTCCGATCTGCGAACGTCAAATGCTTCTGCGGGAGAAATGGTCACCCGCTTCGCGCCGACGGAAACGAAGTTCGTTCCTGGTTCGGACTTCGATTACGCCTTCATGAATTGGGTGATCGTTCGCGCAGTCATTGAAGCTCAAAACGGCGCACGTTTTGAGGATTTGGCGGAGAGTTTACTGCTCAAGCCAATGGGCTTGGCGAACACAGGGATCGCCAGCCGAGGATTCGAAGGCGTTCCCGGCTTAGTCCCTGCCTTCGATGGTCAGACCGTCGCCGCGCAGTTGGATATGAGCACATGTTATAGCTACGGAGCAGCCTCTGGAACCTTCTATTCAGATGCTGCTGACTTGCTGACATTCGCAGATCGGCTCCTGAGCGGGTCTCTTTTGACCCCGCAATCGAAGTCAGAGCTTTTGAAGGTCCGATACTTGCGGGAAGGCTACGCTCTGGGCGGGAGGGTGCGCGTAGGGTCTGCTGGACCTGTCGCTTGGGAGACCGGATCCGTGGGGGGATACAAATCCCTTCTCACCTACCGACCGTCGGATCGCCGATCGGTAGTGGTTCTGAACAATACCGATATGTCGCAAACTACGATTAACGACTTCGCCGCGAGCATTTTCGATCTGCCTTCGATCTAGATTGAGAAGGTCTCTGGAACCGACTCTTCAAACCAAGGGGACATCCGTATCTGTGCGGCCGCTTAGAGTCCGCGTCATATCGAAAGCGAAGCCTGCGACGAAGTACGCGGTTTGCGTGCGCGGTCGGGCGTATCTCCCATCCGGTTTGATCCTATCGAGGTTCGGCTTGCATCAAAGCGTCAAGCTCACCCCGCGCGTCCGATCATCATGTCGGCACCCACAATCACGCTTACTGTGAGGCTAGCCACGAGATAAGCTAAAGCATTAAAGCGCCATGACGCCCCAAGGCGTCGCGAAGCCCAGATCGTGCAAGCGACCAAGGCCGCGGCGGTGACGAAAGGCAAGGTCCAGAAGCCGATGCCGAGCCAATCGCTGACGCGCGCCTCGTCATTGGGCAGGATGAAACTCAATCCCTGCGCGACCACGCGCATGAAAGCCGCAGCATAGAGGATCGCAAACGCGGCCACACTTTGTCTGGTGCGCACCAGGTAGAGCGCGGTCAGGGCCTGTAGGATCGTGACAAGAGGACCGGCGATCGAGACCAAGGCGTGGTCGCCCGCCGATGTCGCGGCTGAGGGAACTGAGCCATTCAAGCCGTAGGACATCTGGTGCCCGAGTATCGTGCCTGCACCCCAGTGCGCGCCCTCGTGGATCACGAAGGTGCCCAGGATCACCAGCGCCAAGAGTCCCGCATAGCCAGCGGTGAACCTAGGCCGAACAGCCCGGTCGGAAGATGTGCCGCTTATCATCGCTTTGCCCTCCAAGCGATGGCTGGCGCCGTCATGACGCTACGCCCTCCGCGTTTAAGTCCGATATAAAGTTGCGGAACATCCATCTTTAAGTCAAGATTAAAGATCGGACATATGCAGGAGCTGCCGTGAGACCGTCGAACCTATCTCGATTTCGTCGTATGTGTGCTCGATTCCGCTGGCTGGCGGTGTTTATGACGCTGAGCGTCGGCTTGCTGGTGTCGTGGGCCGGGGTCATTGTGCCCTCCATCGCTTTGCTGTCTGGAAGGATGGATGCGAGCAGCCTTGTGACACCGATGGTGTGGACAATCTCACCTTTTTGCTACCTGTTCGGGGTCTGGTCGATCGGCCAGGCGATGGGTGATTTGGCCCGCGGCAGCATGTTTACCGCGACAGTAGCCAACGCCTTGAGGCGGGTCGGTCTGGCGCTTGGGCTTGGCGGCGTCTTCAGCGTATTCGTCGCGACCAACCTGCTGCGTTTCTTGGAGCAGATGCGCGGTGGATACCTGCATTTCGACGTTGCGGGTATGACGCTGGGCATGATCGGCGGAGCCCTTTTCCTTCTGGGCCGTGTTCTGGATCAGGCTGAGGCTGTCCAGGCCGAGCTGGACGAGATGATCTGATGCCGGTCCGGGTCACACTCGACAGGCTAATCAACGCTAAGGGCTTGAAGGCTCGTGACTTGGCTCAGCAGGTCGGATTGAGCGAGACACAGCTATCTCTCTTTCGATCAGGCAAGGTCAAAGGCATCCGGTTCCGCACGCTTTCCCGACTGTGCGCTGCATTGGACTGCAAACCAGGCGATTTGCTGGACTATCTGTATGAGCCATCTGACCAAACGATCGGTCCTGACGAGGAAAATTAGTCTCTCACTATCCGAGCCAGCCCGATATCGGCAGCGGTTGGGCAGCACGCACGAGCACTGAGATACGAAACTAGCAAGCCCATGTTTCCCTGACCAAGTTGCTGGAAGTCTGGTTTTCGACCAGCTCTCGATGTCCGCTTGTGGCGCATTGTGACTGTCGAAATGGCAGCGCGTGGCGACTTCCGGTCAAGGCGGAATATCGATCACCCCGAATATACTATTGTGGCCAGTGCGTGCTCCCGCACCCAAGATACCATAAAGCCCCACCGCTAAAAGCCGTGGGGCTTTCTGACGTCTGACGGTCAGATGCCGAGCAGCACGGCCAAACTGCCGTGGACTTGAACACCGAACCTGCCCAGGCATTCCAACAGATAGAAATCCATGCGGTCGATAAGCTTGCGGCTCTGCGCGCCGACCTCTTCGCCATCTTTCCCTTCAAGGCTTCGTGAAAACGTCCGGCCGTAGGCCGTAGGCGCTTGCGGCAAAGGTATGCCGCTGCGTGGTTCTACAGCATCTCAACCTCTTCTAAACTCCGCCCGGCTTTGATTGTCTTCGGCTTGCCCGCGTCATCGACGGCGACCATTACGAACTCGGCCGTGGTCGAACGCCGCCGTTCTCCGGTCAGGAGCGTTTCGGCCAAGAGCTGCACCTCGACCGAAAGCGAGCTCCGCCCGACCATCTTCACTCGTGAGACCAGTTCGACCATGTCACCGCCGTCGATCGGGGCCTTGAAGGCGATGCGGTTGGTCGCGGCCATGACCATGACTTCGCGCGCATGGCGGGTCGCCGTGACGAGGGCGGCCTTGCCCATGAGCTTGAGCGCGTCGCCCCCGAACAGGGTGCCATAGTGGTTGGTCGTGCCGGGAAAGACCATCTCTGCGGTTCTCAGCCAGCCGTCGTCCGCCTCGCCTGCCTCATCGAGAGGCGCCAAGGGATGGTCATCGCCCGCCGGCCTCAAGGCGACCATGTTGAAGGCACCGCGCGTGCACAAACGGCGCTCGCCGCTCAGCAGGCTTTCGGCGTGCAGTTCGACTTCGACGCCCAGTGAGGACTGCCCGATCCGAACGACGCGGCCGACCGCCTCGACCATCTCGCCGATCCGGGCCGGCGCGGCGAAATCGATCCGCTCGCATCCCGCCGTGACGACGGCCCGCCGCGCATGACGGCTGGCGGCCAGAAAGGCGACCTTGTCGAGATGGGCCAGACCGACCCCGCCGAACAGGGTGCCATGGTGGTTGGCGTCGCCGGGGACACCATGTCGGTCAGGCGAACCCTCACGACTTGGCCCTTTCCGCGCCGTAATAGAGGTCGCGGGACAGTTCCTCGCGCACGATCTCGGCCCCGGCGTTCAAGGCGCGCAGCTTGCCGTTGGCGACGTGGCGCGACAGGGGCGCCATACCGCAGTTGGTGGCCGGATAGAGTTTGTCGGCGTCCACGACCTGAAGCGCATTGCGCAGGGTATCGGCGACCTGTTCGGGCGTTTCGATCGTGTCGGTCGCCACGTCGATGGCGCCGACCATCACCTTCTTGCCCCGGATCAGTTCGATCAGATTCATCGGCACGCGCGAGTTCTGGGCTTCCAGCGAGATGATATCGATGCTGGAGCTCCGCAGCTTGGGAAAGACCTCTTCGTACTGCCGCCATTCTGAGCCGAGGGTCTTCTTCCAATCGGTGTTGGCCTTGATGCCGTAGCCGTAACAGATGTGGACCGCCGTCTCGCACTTCAGCCCCTCGGCCGCCTTCTCCAGGGTCGCCACGCCCCAGTCGTTCACCTCGTCGAAGAAGACGTTGAAAGCGGGCTCGTCGAACTGGACGATATCGACGCCGGCGGCTTCCAGCTCGCGCGCCTCCTCGTTGAGGATTTTGGCGAACTCCCAGGCCAGTTTTTCGCGGCTGCCGTAATGGTCGTCATACAGGGTGTCGATCATCGTCATCGGCCCGGGCAAGGCCCATTTGATGGGCTGGTCGGTCTGGGCGCGCAGGAACCTGGCGTCATCGACGAAGACCGATTTCGGCCGGCTGACGGCGCCCACGACGACCGGCACGCTGGCGTCGTAGCGATTGCGGATTCGCATGGTCTTGCGGTTCTCGAAATCCACGCCGTCGAGGTGTTCGATGAAGGTCGTGACGAAATGCTGGCGGGTCTGTTCGCCGTCGCTGACGATGTCGATGCCAGCCCGGCGCTGATCGTCCAGCGACAGGCGAAGGGCGTCCTGCTTGGCCTCGATCAGTTCATCGCCTTGCAGCTTCCAGGGCGACCAGAGGGTCTCGGGCTCGGCCAGCCAGACGGGTTTGGGCAGGCTGCCGGCGGTCGAGGTCGGGAGGAGGGTGTTCATGAGGGGAGGCTCTCGATTCTGAGACGGATCAGGCGGCGGCGAAGGCGGCCGACCATTGGTCGAGACGGGCGCGGTGCGGCTTGATGAACCGCTCCTCGACGAAACGGCCCTGTTCGACGGCCAGCCGGCTGCGCTCGTCGCGGTCGTAGACGATGCGGGTCAGCGAATAGTCCTGCGCCTTCAGGCTGGGCTGGTACTGCTCTGTCGCCGGGGAGTTGGCGTTGTAGATCTCGGGCCGATAGATCTTCTGGAAGGTTTCCATCGTGGCGATGGTGCTGGCCAGTTCGAGGTCGGCGTAGTCGCCGGTCAGGTCGCCGATATGGTACAGGGCGAACGGCGCCACGCTGCCCGGTGGCATGAAGTAGCGGACCTTCATCCCCATCTTCGCGAAATACCGGTCGGTTGGCGAGAAGGCGTCGTTGTCGTATTCTAGGCCCAGCACCGGATGTTCGGCGCCGGTGCGGTGATAGGTCTTGTTGCTGGAGACGCTGAGGCAGATGACCGGCGGCTTGGCGAAGTTGTCGCGGTAGGCGCGCGACGCCAGAAAGTGCCGGAACAGCTTGCCGTGCAGATCGCCGAAATCGTCCGGTACGCCGCCGTGCGGATGCGCCTTCAGGTGTTCGGGCAAAACCACGCTGAAGTCGTAGTCACGGACATAGGAGGAGAAGTTGTTGCCCACGATCCCATCGATCCGCCGGCCAGTCTCCCGATCAATGATTGTGGTCTGCAGGATTTCGATCAGCGGAAAGGCGTCGTCGCGCTCCGAGCAAAGGCTCATCTCGACCGAGACGATCTGAAGCTCCAGCGCATAGCGATCGCCCCTCGGATTGTCGTGGTGCGCCAGCGAGTTGAAGCGGTTGTCGATCATCCGCAGGGTGTTGCGCAGATTGTCTCGGCGGCTCTCGCCTCGCGCCAGGTTGGCAAAATTGGTGGTGATCCGCGTCGTTTCGGCGGGACGATAGTCTTCGTCGAGCGCGGTCCGCTTGATCCTGAAGGTGAAGTCGCTGCTCGCCATGGTCTCTGCCGTTGATGCTGTGGCGAGACAGCGGACAGGGACGCGCGACCGCTCGCGCGCAGTCATCCCGTCACGGCGTTCATGCGACCTGACCGGACACCCCGCCGGAGGACGTTATCTGTCGGGGCAGGTCTCCTGGCTCACGGGTCACGGCTTCGGGTCCGGCCTTCCCAACGTCCGAAGGCGTCAGTGACACGAAATGGACCTTCGGCTCGCCGCTCACAGTTGCGGGGGCAGCGCCGGCATCACACCGGCTTCCCTCTTAGCTCCGCATCGCCCGGAGGCGACGCGCAGAACCTCGACCTATTCATGAGACCCGCACCCGACGCCGAAGTCAAGAAACACATAAGGATATCCTTATGGCTTCTGGCGGCTTCTACCATCGCTCCTGCTGTTCAGCTTTCCGAGGTCATGGCTCCACGAGCCCATCAAAGATTGAACAGCATCTCTTTGGATCCCGGTCTGCCACAGACGCCGCCGGGAAGTTCGTCGTCCGACAATCCTGAGGCCGCGCGAAGGCACGGGCGAAGCGCTCGAGTTGCTAGCTTATGCGCTGATAACGATAACGAATCCTCGACGGTTTAGTGGAGATGAGGCACCTTAATCTGCAGAGGTTCTGTCAAGTCCGCAGATTGCGCTAGCCCGATCACCCAGAGGCTTGAAGCCTCTGGGCGGTGCCCATCGGGCGCGCTGCGCGTTGTCCCGACGATGAAGCAGCCCTTCCGATACCCTACGACTCCAGACGGCCGCTATTTCGTGGTGCGAGGCCGGCTTTGGCGATGCGCCAATCCAGCGTTGTCGGCTGCGGCGAGGGACGAACTGGTGCATCATCTGATGTCGGCGCGCCGGGCGGTGCGGACGGCCCTGGCGGCTGAGGATCCAGATGCTCTGGCCGCATCGCGGCGGAGCGTGGAAAAGGCCAAGGTGGGGCTGGGCGAGCGGGGGCCAGTTTGGTGGAGCGACGGCTCACCGGATCTCAATCGGCGCATGGTGCGCAACACCCCTACGCGGATTGGTTCGCCAATTTGTCCGAGACGCGCGAATGATGACAGCATTCCATCGTTTCGTTGTGGCTTAGGCCATGCGTTCGATACGGCCACGGCCGAAATAGCCGCCGCACGAAAAGATCCTGCAACTTCCTTTTAGGGCGGTTCCGTCGCGCTGGCGGCTGAAACGACTGGGGGTACGAAAGCGGGCGCAACCCCCGGCTGACCACGGGGTTGAGCCAGGATGAAATCATCACCTGCCGACACCGATCTTTCCGCCACGGGCCAACAGGTCCTCGTTGGAGGGCCAGCGCCCGAGCAGGACGACGGCAAGCGTTGGAAAATGCCGGCGGCGGCCGTTGCGGCTGGACTTGCCGAGATGAAGACAAGGCGCTCGCAGGCCGTGGTGTTCATAGCCACCAGCGAACGCCGCGCCGATGAGATTGCGGCGGCGCTCTCGCCGATGGTGAAGGACGCCGAGGTGCTGGTCCTGCCGCCCTGGGACTGCCTGCCCTACGACCGCGCTGCGCCTTCGCGGGAAAGCATGGGGCGGCGGATGGCCGTCTTGGGCGCCCTGGACGAAGCCGGCGCAAGGCCCGTGTTCCTGGTCGCCTCGCCCGATGCGATCGTGCAGCGGACGCCGTCGCGCGAACGGATCAAGGCCCGCTTGTCGGTCGCGGCGGGCGAGGCGCTGGATCGCGAAGTCTTGGAATCGTTTTTGATGGATACAGGCTATGCGGCGGATGAGCGGGTCGACGAACCTGGCGAGTATGCTCTGCTCGGCGCGGTGGTCGACGTCTTCCCGCCCGCGTCTGCAACGCCTTATCGCATCGCCCTGGATGAGGCGAACCGGATCACCGAAATCCATGCCTTCGATCCCGTGTCGCAGCGCCGGGGCGCCGAGATCCAGACGATCTGTCTGACCCCGGCAGCTGAGTGGAGCGACCGGTCGTCCGAGGATGACGATCCCGATCGTCAGGAGACCGGGCCGTTGATCGATACTGAGACCTCGACGACCCTGTTTGATTTCCTCGACAAGCCGATGATCCTGACCGACGTTGGCGTGGAGGATCGGTTCGAACGCATTCGCGCGCATGTGGCCGAAGCCTATGACACTCGCCTGCGGTTCAGCGAGGGCGCGCGTCCTCCGAAACCCGACAGCCTTTATCTGACGGAGCAGGACGTTCATCAGGCGTTAAAAGGGGTTAAACCCTTGAGCGTCGAGGGTTGGGCGGCTACGCCGGCCTTCGCATTGAAAAAGTCGCCGGGGCGGGCCCTGAAACAGTTCGTTGCCGAGCGGCGCGAGGCGGGCGATCGCATCGTCCTGACAGGATTGCCTCATGAGCACAGGATCGTCCTACGCCTGCTGCGTCGCCACGATATCGATACGCCCGTGGCGCTAGAGAGCTGGAGCGCGATCGCGCCACTGCAGCCCGGGCAGATCGCCGTCATAACCGCCGATCTGGACACAGGTTTCCGCCAGTCGGCGACCGGTCTTGTCGTCCTGACGCCTTCGGATATCTTCGGCGGCCGGATCGCGCGAGCATCCGGCGACACGAACAATGCGTTCGGAGAGACAGAACTGCGGTTGGACGATGTGGTCATCCATGAAGACCACGGACTGGGCGTCCTGAAGGCTTTGGAGCGGGTCGCTGCCGATGGCGTGGAGCGCGACGTTCTGCGCATCGAGTATCATGGCGGAGGAACCATTCTCGCGCCGATCGAGGAGTTCGGCAAAATCTGGCGCTACGGCTCGGAGCCGGACGCGGTGTCGCTGGATCGACTGAATACGCAGGGATGGCTGAAGCGTCGCGCCAAGGTCAGCGCGCAGATCGATGAGGCCGCAGCTGCTCTATCCGCCCGGGCCGAGGCGCGCGCAGCGTTGAGGACCGAACCGATCACCGCGCCGCGCCAGGCGCTCGCCCGCTTCGCCTCCGGGTTCGCCTTCCCCGAAACGGCCGATCAGGCGCGCGCCATCGAGGCGGTCCTGGCGGACTTGGGATCCGGCAAGCCCATGAACCGGCTCGTCTGCGGCGATGTCGGTTTCGGCAAGACCGAGGTCGCCCTGCGCGCCGCGGCGGCCGTGGCCCTTGCCGGCAAACAGGTCATCGTCGTCGCCCCGACCACCGTCCTGGCGCGCCAGCATTTCGAGGTCTTCAAGAGACGGTTCAAGGACACGGACATTCAAATCGGCCATCTGTCGCGCGCCGCAGACAGCGCGGAGGCGCGGGCGGTCAAGGCAGGTCTGGCGGACGGCTCCATGCGCGTCGTGGTGGGTACGCAGGCCCTGGCGTCGGAAGGATTGGCGTGTTTCGACCTTGGGCTTGTCATCATCGATGAGGAGCACCGCTTCGGCGCGCAGATGAAATCTGCCTTGTCAGAGAAAGCGCCGCATCTGTTGTCGATGTCGGCCACTCCGATCCCGAGGACTCTTCAAAGCGCCATGGTCGGCATTCAGGACGTCAGCCTGATCGCCAGTCCACCCGCGAGACGTCGGCCGATCCGAACCTTCATGACCCCGTTCGACGCTGGGGCGGTTCGCCTATCGCTGATGCGCGAGAAGGCGCGGGGCGGCCAAAGTTTCGTGGTCGTGCCGCGGATCGAGGATATGGAACCCTTGGCGGAACGCCTGAAGACCCTGACGCCCGAGCTGTCCGTGGTCTCGGCGCACGGCGATATGTCCCCGTCCGCGATCGACGAGGTTATGAGCCGTTTCTCCGACGGCGAGGGGGACGTGCTTTTGGCCACGAACATCATCGAGACCGGCCTGGATGTGCCGCGCGCCAATACGATGTTGATCTGGCGGCCGGACCGGTTCGGCCTGGCGCAACTGCATCAGCTGCGCGGGCGTGTCGGCCGGGGGCGGCGACAGGGGTTCACCTATCTGCTTTCCGATCCCGAAGCGCCGATGGCGGCGGCCACGGAAGCGCGCTTGCAGACGCTGGAGGCTCTGGACCGACTGGGGGCGGGCTTCGCGATCAGCGGACGCGATCTGGACCTGCGCGGCGGCGGCGATCTGGTGGGCGAGGAACAGGCCGGACATGTCAGGCTGATCGGCTCGGCCCTGTATCAGGCCGTCCTGGCTCGGGCGCTCGCGGCTGCAAAAGGCGATCCCGATCCAGACCAAGCCTCTCCCAGTCTGAACGTCGGCGCGACAGGGCATCTGCCGGCGGACTACATCCCAGACGAAACCGTGCGCATCAATCTTTACGCCCGGTTGGCGCGCGCCACGACGCCGGAAGATGTCGACGCCCTGCGAGACGAGGCCGAAGATCGGTTCGGCCCTTTACCCGACCCGGCAGAGGACCTGTTCACCGGCCGTCGCCTGGCGGCGCTCGCCCGTGATGCCGGCGTCACGGAAATAGTGTCGGGACCGAAGGCGACGGCTTTGCGAATCGCGGCGGCGCGTCGGCCCGGCATGGAAGCCGCCTTCCCGTTGGGCGACGATCGACGCTGGTCCGACGATCGCATGATCGTCGACGCCGCCAACGATCAACCGCACGACACGGCCTTCATTGAAAGGCTTCTGACCGAATTGGCGGCGGCCTGAGGCCAGGGCGGTGTAGAGCTGATTTCGACGTCCAGGTTCTGTTTTGTTGGGAGCAATTCCGCCGGTGGCGCGCTGATCGACGACCGCCGACCGACAAGGACGGGGTTTCGCGTCTTCGCTTTTGAAAAAGCCCCTGCATGCCCACAGATACCCGCCTCGCTGTCGTCTTCCTTCATTCCTTGGGATCGAGCCGCCACGATTGGGACGCGGTGATCGAGCGGCTTGCCGATGAGGTGCTGACGGTCGCGATCGATCTTCCAGGGTTTGGAGACAGGGCGCCGGAAGGCCATGGCGATGTCCAAGTCGTGCTCGACGACCTGAGCCGTCGTCTGACTGATCTCGCTCTCGCACGCTGGATCCTTGTCGGCCACAGCATGGGCGGCAAGTTCGCGACCTTGATCGCTGCACGGGCGCGTGACGGGGCGGCGGGTTTGAGCGGGTTGCTGGGCCTCGTGCTGGTCGCCGGATCGCCGCCCTCGCCGGAGCCGATGGACGAGAACAGGCGTGCGGATATGCTGACCTGGTTCGACGATCCGACAAGGATCGAGGATCGGGGGCGCCAGTTCATCGACGCCAATACGGCCGCCGGTCTGCCGCAAGCCGCTTTCGATCAGGCGCTGGCCGATTTCACGCGGTCAAGTCCCCAAGCCTGGCGCGGATGGCTGGCCGAAGGATCGCGCGAGGACTGGTCCGATCAGGCCGGCGTCCTGCCTTTCCCTGCTCTGATCATCGCCGGCGCACAGGACGGCGATCTGGGCGAGGCGGCGCAGCGGCGTGTCAACGCCCCTCACTATCGCGCCGCTGACGTGGTGGTCGTGTCGGATGCGGCGCACCTGATCCCTCAGGAACAGCCGGACCGTCTCGCCGGCCTGGTTCTGGAATTTGTCGAGAAGCTCGGTTCATCTGCGCTGCCTCCACGCTTCGTGGGTCTGATGGCGTCCGATCGCGTGTCGGATCGCACACGACGCGCAATGCTGGATCGTCACTTCGGTCCGGTCCAAGCCGACGGCGGCGTCCTGAACCCGACCCAGCGCGCCGTTTTGTCGGCGATGATGGCGCGTATTTTGCCGGATGCAGGCGATCCGGATGATTTGGCGCGGCGTCTGGATGTGGGGCTCTCCAGCGGACAGGGCGATGGGTGGCGGTTCGCCGATCTTCCGTCGGACACCGAGGCCTGGCGACGCGGACTGGATGAGATCGCCGCCATGGCGCCGAAGTTCGCAACCCTGGCCTCTGATCGCCAGGACGGCATCCTGCGCGCCATTTCACAGGGCGAGTGGGCAGAGCCAAGCGGGCTTTCGGCGCACGCCATGAGGCTGTGGTTCCAGGACGTCGTCTCCGAGGTCGCGCGCCTGTGGATGTCGCTGCCGGCCACCTGGGCCCAGATTGGTTACGACGGTTTCGCCACGGGTGGCGAAGGACAATTCCAAGGCTACGACCAGACAGCGGCGGACCGCACCGAACCTTGGCGTTTGCTGCGGGAGGGCGAGGGTTGAGCGCGCCCGCAAGGACGGCCGACGAAGCCGATGTCGTCATCATCGGCAGCGGCGCCGGCGGGGCTCCGATCGCAGCCAGGCTGGCGAAGGCCGGGCTGTCGGTCACGGTGCTGGAGGCGGGGCGGGCCTTCGATTCGGCGGAGCATACGCCCGACGAAACGACGGCAGACCTTTACTGGATGGAGGAACGCCTCAGCGGAGGGCACAACCCGACCGCCTTTGGGGCCAACAACTCCGGCCAGGGCGTCGGCGGCTCGCTGCTGCACTGGGGCGCCTTCTGCCCGCGACCCGATCCCCGTGAT
This sequence comes from Brevundimonas diminuta, assembly GCF_022654015.1. Lineage (NCBI taxonomy): Bacteria > Pseudomonadati > Pseudomonadota > Alphaproteobacteria > Caulobacterales > Caulobacteraceae > Brevundimonas > Brevundimonas diminuta. Next base: position 2,622,725 of record NZ_CP073063.1, on the reverse strand, counting down.
CTGACGCTGGCCTCGGAGACCGGGCGCGGACGCGACTGGCCGTTCGGCTGGGACGAACTGAAACCTTACGTCGAGAGCGTGGAGGCGGTGATCGGGGTCTCGGGCCCGGCCGACTATCCTTGGGGCGGCCGACAGTTCGCCTATCCGCCTGTGCCGCGCAACGCCCCGGCGGACGCCATGGCCCGTGGCGCAAGTGCGGTCGGGCTCAAGGTTGCGGATGCGCCGGCGGCCGTGCTGTCTCGCGATCGAGCGGTTGGGACGACACCCCACCGCATGGCCTGCGTCAACTGCGGCGCCTGCCATCAAGGATGCCGGACCGGCGCCAAGGGCGGCGCGGACAACAGCTTTCTGCCGATGGCCGCAGCCAACGGCGCCAAGATCATCGCCAACGCGCGGGCGATCGGCGTCGAGCGTCACGCCGGTGGACGGATCAATTCCGTGATCTATCGTCGCGACGGCCAGGATCATCGGCTGAACTGCCGGGCGCTGTTCCTTTGTGCGGGCGGTGTCGAGACGCCGCGCCTGCTGCTGAACTGGGGATTAGGCAACGCCGGCGGCGAAGTCGGCCGCAACTTCATGACCCATGTGGCGACCCAGGTCTGGGGGCGGTTTGACTCCGACATGTCGATGAACCGCGGCTATCCGTCTTCCCTGATCAGCGAAGAAATGGTGCGTCCCTCGGACGCGAACTTCGCCGGCGGCTATCTGATCCAAAGCCTTGGCGTCATGCCGGTCACCCTGGCGGGCGGGTTCGCGCGCGGCGCGGGCCTGTGGGGCGCGCCGCTGGTGGATACGCTGCGCAACTATCGCCGGCTCGCCGGGATCGGCATCAATGGAGAGTGTCTGCCGAACGACGACAACCGCCTGACCCTGTCCGATGAGATCGACGCCGTCGGGCTGCGCAAGGCGCGGATCGACTTCAGCTATGGCGAAAACGAGCGGCGTCTGGACGCCCATGCCCGACGCGTCATGACGGGGATTTGGACCGCCGCCGGCGCCGAGGACATTTTCGCAGTGGCCCGTTCGGCGCACACCATCGGCGGCTGCCGGATGGGAGACAAGGCGGACGGGGCGGTCGTCGACGGCGACGGGTGCAGCGTCGAGATCGACAACCTCTACGTCTGCGACAACTCCGTCTTCCCCAGCGCGCTTTCGGCCAACCCGGCCTTGACCCTCATGGCCGTCGCCCTGCGCACAGCCGATCGTTTCCTCGAACGTCAACGAACAGGAGATTTGTGATGGACCTCGGGATCAAGGGGCGTATCGCCCTCATTTCCGGCGCCGATTCCGGCATGGGCAAGGAGACGGCGCGGCTGCTGCTGGAAGCCGGCGTACGGGTCGCCCTGACCGACAAGCCGGACGGCACGCTGGATGAAGCCGTCCAGGAGCTGTCCGCCTTGGGCGAATGCATCGGCGTGACCGGCGATGTGACCAGGGCCGACGATGTCGAACGGCTGTGGGCGGAGGTCCGAGACCGCATGGGCGATCCGGACATCTATGTGAACGCAGCGGGCGTGACGGGCGCGACCGGCGACTTCCTGGATGTCGATGACGCCGGTTGGCTGGAGACGCTCGACATCAATCTGATGGGCGCGGTGCGGATGTGCCGCCAGGCCATTCCGGCCATGCGGCGTTCGGGCTGGGGCCGTGTCGTCCTGTTCGCGTCGGAGGATGCGGTCCAGCCCTATGTCGATGAACTGGCCTATTGCGCCTCGAAGGCTGGCATTCTCAGCCTGGCGAAGGGCTTGTCCAAGGCCTACGGCTGCGACAATGTGCTGGTGAACACGGTCTCGCCCGCCTTCATCGCCACCCCGATGACCGACGCCATGATGAAGAAGCGCGCCGAGGAACGCGGCGAAACCTTCGACGAGGCCATCAAGAGCTTCCTGGAGGAAGAGCGCCCCGGAATGACCCTGGATCGCAGGGGCAAGCCGGAGGAGGTGGCGGCGGCCGTGGCCTTCCTATGTTCGGAGCGCGCCAGTTTTATCAACGGTGCGGGCATCCGGGTGGATTCCGGCTCGGTCGCCACCCTCGCCGGCTAGTCGTAGGGCTGAGAAAGAGAGACCGGCGGCGGGAAGATCCCGCCGCTGGTTTTGTGTTGTCAGGCGACGCCCATGCCGCCCGTGACGCCGAACACTTCGCCCGTGATGTAGCTGCCTTCCTGCGAGGCCAGCAGCACATAGACCGGGGCGATCTCGACAGGCTGGCCCGGACGACCCAGCGGCACCTGTTCGCCAAACTTCATCACGGCGTCCTGCGGCTGTCCGCCGGACGACTGCAGGGGCGTCCAGAAGGGGCCGGGCGCCACGACGTTGGCGCGTATGCCCTTTTCGATCAGCTGCTTGGACAGGGCCTTCGTATAGGCGACGATCCCGGCCTTGGTGGTGGCGTAGTCCAGCAGGATGGCCGAAGGTTCATAGGCCTGGATCGAGGCGGTGGTGATGACCGAGGCGCCCGCCGGCAGATGCGGGACGGCCGCCTGGGCGATCCAGTGCATGGCGTAGAGGTTGGTCTTCAAGGTCTTGTCGAAGTCTTCCGACGTGACCTGAGAGATGTCCTCGCGATACTGCTGGCGGCCGGCGTTGATGACCAGGACGTCCAGTCCGCCCAGCTCGGACACGGCCTGTTCGACCATCTGCCGGCACCAGTTTTCATCGGTGATGTCGCCGGGCAGATCGATGGCCTTGCGGCCTTCAGCCTCGATCAGCGCGATGACTTCGGCGGCGTCCTTACGCTCGGACGGCAGATAGGAGAGGGCCACATCGGCCCCTTCCCGGGCGTAGGCGATGGCGGCCGCGCGGCCGATGCCGCTGTCCGCGCCGGTGATCAGGGCCTTGCGCCCTTTCAGCTTGCTGGAACCCTGATAGCTGTCCTCGCCATGATCGGGTTTGGGGTCCATCTCGCGCGCTTCGCCGGGCACGGGCTGCGGTTGGCGCGGGAAGGGCGGCTTTGGATATTGCTCGCGCGGATCCTGAAGGGTCAGTCGATCAGTCATGGAACGTCTCCGTTTCGGGTAGGGGGGAGGTGGTCTGCGCCTTGCCGACGGCGGTCAGGGCGGTCAGATGCGCGAGGTGGCTGAGTCCCTGCGGCATGTTGCCGAGGTAGGCGCCGGTGTCCGGGTCGATCATCTCGGTGAGCATGCCCCAGCGACCGCTGAGGGCTTCGCGCAGACCGTCGATGCGGGCGCGCGCCTTGTCCGGTTCGCCTAGCGTCGCCCAGGCTTCGGCGATCCAGAAGGAACAGGCGATGAAGCACCCTTCCTCGGCCTGCATGCCGGAATAGCGATAGTGGAAGACGCCGGCGCCGAGATGGCGATCCAGCGCTTCGAGGGTCGCGCGCAGTCGATCCTCGCCATCGAACCGGAACCGCACCGCCAAGGCCAGGGCGGCGTCCAGCTTGTCGCTGCCCGGATACATGACGAAGGCCTGAAGGCTTTCGGACCAGCAATGCGTCTCGACCCAGGCGAAAATCCGGTCGCGCTCTCGCCGCCAGCGGTCCCGGCATGTCGTCGGCAGTTGCCCCGCGTCCGCCAGTTCGACCGCGCGGGCCAGGGCCTGCCAGCAGCTGATCTTGGACATGGTGTAGTGCTGCTGATCCTCCAGTTCCCACATGCCCGCGTCCGGCTGTCGCCAGGCGTCGGCGCACTGATCCGCCAGTTCGGACAACTGCTGGGCGCTGGCGCTGTCGAGGATGTTGCCGCAGCCGACGAAGCGCGAGGCGGTCTCGAAAATGTCGCCAAACACGCCGTGTTGGGCCTGTTCTGCAGCCCGGTTTCCGGTGACGACCGGACGCGAGCCTTGATAGCCCGGCATGTCCCAGTGCGTTTCCGGCGGCACGAGCGCGCCGTCCAGGCTGTAGCAGACCTTGGCGCCATGGCGCTTCAGCTGCATCAGCAGCCAGCTGAAGGCGGCCTTGGCCTCCGCTTGGGCGCCGGCCGCCAGGAAGGCCTCGATTGTATAGCCGGCGTCGCGCAGCCAGGCGTAGCGATAGTCCCAGTTCTTGTCGCCGCCCAGACGCTCGGGCAGGGACGTCGTGGCCGCCGCGGCGATGGCGCCCGACGGCGAGTACAGCAGCAACTTCAACGCCAGGGCGCTGCGGACGAAGTCGTCGCGATACAGGCCGGGACACTTCAGGCGCGCCGCCCAGTCCCGCCATTCCTGATCCGACAGGTCGATGCGGGCGTCGATCTCTTCGATGGACGGCACGACCAGCGGCTCGTCCCGTCCGGCGACGATGGCCGCCGTGCGCCGCTCGCCTGCGCCGACAACGATGGTTCCGACAATGCCCTCATCGGACCATTCGCAGGAGATGCGCGGATCGTGGACGAACAGGCCGAGCACCCGCTCGACATGGAAAACCGTGTGTTCGCCGATCTTGGAATGATACGGATTGGCCGTATCGCCCCGACGCCCCAAACGCATCTCCAAGGCGAAGGTCACCTCGCCCTCGAGGCCATCGATGCGGCGGGCCAGTTCACACCAGGGCAAACGGCCGGCCGTGCCGCTGTTGAGACTCTCGGTCAGGCGCGCGCGGCCGGTGGCGGTGGTGAAGTCCGTCTCCAGCACATTGCTGTCGGGACGATAGCGGCGGGTCGCCGTGAAGGCTTCGGTCGGCGTGATCGAAAACCGGCCGCCCTCCGGATCCAGTAGGCGGTCGAAAAGGGGCGGCGCATCGATCGCGGGCACGCACCACCAGTCAATGCCGCCATCCAGCGCTGAAAGCGCCACCGTCCGGCCCTCGCCCAGAACGCCATAGTCTTCGAGGGCGACGTAACCGTCGGGACGGAGCGTCTGCGATAAACGCGCGGGGTCGGGCGTGAAGACCGTCTCGGTCATCGTTTTGACGATCCGATCGCATAGCCCGCCGTCATGGCAAGGCCCGCAAGGACACCGACCGCCGCGACCTTGAGCGCCGCGATCTGGCGGCTGCACACGAAACCGATCCACGGTCTGATCACCCGTTCGGTGTCCGGACCGTCGATCGCCGCCGGGCCTTCCTCAGGGCGGTCGAGATTGCCGAGACGCGGCAGTTGCGGCTCGCCCTGCTGCGCTGTGATCATCTTGGCCGCCTGGCGATCCGCCAGCGCAGGCGTGAACTGTTGCGCCAGCGCCATCAGCCATGTCGTGCGACCCACGAAGACCTTGCGGCTGGGCCGCTGCACGGCCGACCAGACGGCGTCTGCACACAGGCGGGGATCGAACAGGGGATCTGGAATGACCTGCGCCCGGTCGGTCCGGTTGCGTGACCACAAAGGCTGGGGCGTGTTGACGGCCGGCAGATAGACGGTGGTCAGGGTGACGTTGGAGGATGAGGCGATCAGTTCGGCCCGAATGGCCTCGGTAAACCCGTCTACGGCGGCCTTGGCGCCGCAATAGGCGGCCTGCAGCGGGGCAGGGCGCAGCGCCAATCCCGAGGAAATTTGGATCACCGCCCCTTTGTCCGCCGGCCGCATGACCCGAAGCGCCGCGCGCGTTCCGTAGACCTGAGACAGATAGGTCGTCTCGACGACGCGGCGGTAATCGGCGTCGGTCAAATCCTCATCGCGCCCGATGACAGTGGACATGGCGTTGTTGACCCAGACATCGATGCTGCCGAAAGCGTCCACGACATCGCGGCCCGCCTGCTCGACGAACTCCGGATCGGACACATCGCCCGCCACGCCGATCACGCGAGCGCCCGACTGCTTCAGCTGCTCGACGGCGGCGGAAAGCCGTTCAGGCTGTCTGGCGATCACCACGACCTGCCATCCGGCTCGGGCGAACCGGTCAGCGATCGCCAGACCGATGCCGGCGCTGGCGCCTGTGACGACGATGACCGGCATGGCGATCCTTCTGATTTCGATTGCGGAGTGACGATCGCAGTTGCGGCCGAAGGGGGGAGGCTCTGACAACGACACGTCCGGAGGAAGGTTGCCGTCTTTCCGGCGACCGGCGCTTAAGTCGCTCGTCAGCATTTTGATGCTGGCGCAAAGCTTCGCCCATAGAGATGGACGGGCACGAGCATGCGGGAGAGCGGCAAACACAGTGCAACGTCATTCGCCGTCGAGCGGTGCGGTGCTGCTGGACCGAGCGGCTAAGCTTCGGATAGTTTCTCTCTGCTGAAGGCGGGGTGAAACGATGCGTGCAGCTTGGATCGGGGCGGTTGCTGTCGGCATTTTGGCCGGATCAGCGCCGAACGCCCTTGCGGCGGTCTCCCAAGTTCAGGCCGCGCCCCAAGAGGCGGCCCAGGGCGACGCTACAGTCGCTCTGACCTATGCGGCCGCTCAACAACGTGTTCGCTCCAACTCCAGTCTCGGTCGCGCTGCGGGCTATGGGATGCAGGCCGCCAGGGCCCAGGCGGATGTGGCTGCCGGGCTGAATCGGCCGACCGTAGCGCTCGATGCTCAGTTGATCCGTTATCGCAAGACATTCGATCTCTCGCTGGGCGACACGCTGGACCGCGCACAGGCCGAGCTCGGCGCCGCCATTCCTGGGCTCATCGCGGATTTGCCCGGTGTGCCGGGTGAGGTGTTGCAGAGTGTCGGCCAGCGGCTGGAAGCGGCGCTTCCCGAAATTTTCGCCGCCTTGCCGCAAGACGTCCGATTGCAGGTCGACGACACGACCTTTCGCCCCACTGTGACGGCGCTTCAGCCGATCTATACCGGCGGCGCAATTCCAGCCTTACGACGAGCGGCGGCGGCCAATGTGGATCTGGCGCAGGCGAAGCAGCAGGAAGCGGTCAGTCTGGAGGACGTAAATCTGGCGCGGGCGTACTTTGGCCAGGTGCTGGCCGCCGAAGCGCTGAAGATCGCACGCGAGACCCGTGACGGCTTCGATCTGCATTTGCGCAACGCTCGACTGTTGGAATCGCAAGGCGTGCTCAGCCACGCCCAGACGCTTCAGGTCGAAGTCGCCCGCGATGCGGCTCAGCGGCAGGTCAACAGGGCCGAACTGGAGCACGACAACGCCGTGGCGTCCCTCGCCAGGGTTGTTGACACCAATGGCGCCGTCGTTCCAACCACGCCCCTGTTCGTAAACCGTGACCCAATCGGTCCAGCCGGCGTGTTTCTTGACCAGGCAAGCCAGACGAACGCTCGCCTTGCGCAGGCTCAAGCCGGGCGCGATCTGGCCGAGGCGGGCGCCGATCTCGCGGCGTCACGAATGAAGCCGTCCGTCTATGCATTCGGAACCTACAACCTGAACCCAGACGACGCTCTGCCGACCGAGCCGGATTGGGCGGTTGGGATCGGCGCCCGTTACACTCTGATTTCGACGGTGGATCGACGACGCATGCTGGGCGCAGCGCGCGCTCAGGCCTCGGCTGCTGCGGAAGTGGAACGACAGGCCCGAGACGACGCCCGATTGCTGGTCACGCGAGCGTATAATCAGGCAGAGTTGGCGCGTCGTCAGTTTCTGAGCATGGACAGCAGCCTGGAGGCCGCCAGCGAGAATCTTAGAGTTCAAGAGGTTGGGTTCCGTGAAGGCGAGGCCACAGCCGCCTCGGTCGTGGACGCCCGCAATCTTCTGGGGGCCGCGCGTTTGCAACGCGCAGCAGCAGCTTACGAATATGATCTCAGCCTGGCCGCCTTGCTGGCGGCGTCGGGAAGCGATCTGACCTTGAACGACTATCTGCAACGCGAAGACCGGATAAGCGCGCCATGAGCGAGACGCCTCCCTTTGCCGATGCCCCGACAAACGGTGCGCCGACCATCGCGGCCAGTCGTACGTCTGCACGGCGACGTATTCTGCCTGTGATCGTGGGCGTCGGCCTCGTGCTGCTGATCGGCTTCATCATCGTGGGCCTCTTCCTCGCGGCCCGTCCTGCCAGGGATCAGGTTCAGGGCATGGTCGAGGCGGAAACCTTCACTGTTGCGACCAAGGTGCCCAGTCGCGTGGAGCGCTTCCTGGCTTCAGAGGGCGATCAGGTGAAGGCAGGTCAGGAGTTGGCTCTGATGAGCAGCCCCGAGGTTGCAGCAAAGGAGGCTCAGGCCCGGGCCCTGCTTCAGTCGAGTGAGGCCATTCAGTCGATGAGCCGCGAAGGCGCTCGCCGCGAGGATGTGCAGTCGGTCGAGTCCGTCTGGCGCGCCGCCCAGGCGACGGCTCGTTTGGCGGACCAGACTGCGCGGCGGGCGGAGAACCTGTTCGCCGAAGGCGTGATTTCCGCCCAACGCCGTGACGAAGCCGTGGCCGCTCGCGCTGCTACAGCCTCGCAATCCGAAGCCGCCCGTCAGCAGTATCTGAAGGCGTTGGCAGGGACACGGCCGCAGGAAAAATCCGTTGCCGACGCCAATGTGCAAGGCGCGCAGGCCGCCGTCGCCGAGGTCCAAAGCCTCCAGGGTGAGACACGACTGCTTGCGCCAAACGACGGCGAGGTTGCGGAGCGTTTCGCCAGTGTCGGCGAGCTCGTGCTCACGGGCGTGCCAGTCTTCACAATCGTGGACATCGGCGACCCGTGGGTTACCTTCAGTGTGCGCGAGGATCAGTTTCGCGATCTGAAAATCGGCGCGATCGTGCGTGGCGATGTGCCCGCACTCGGCCTCGCTGACGTGGGCTTCCGGATCACCGCCATCAATCCTCAAGGCGAGTTCGCCACCTGGCGCTCAACCCGGCAGTCCAGCGGCTATGACGTGCGAAGCTTTCAGGTCAAGGCCAAGCCTGTTCGACCTGTCAACGGCCTGAGGCCTGGCATGAGTGTGCTGTTCGATTGGTCCGCACGGTGAGACGCCTCGCGGCCGTCTTCGTATCGGCCGTTCGGGACGAGGCGCGCGTCCTGGTGACCCGACGGTGGGACGCGTTCGTCGCCTTTGGCCTGCCGCTGATCCTGCTGGTGGTCATCGCGGCGATGCTGGCCACTGGAGTGATCCGTCAGGCCCCGGTCGCCGTGGTCGATCAAGACAATTCGGCCTTTAGCCGCGCCGCAATTCGCAACATGGAGGCGAGCGCCGGTGTTCGCCTGACCCATGCTCCGGCGACGATGACGGAGGCCATGGCCTTGATGCGACGGGGCGAGATTTACAGCGTCGCTCATTTTCCAGCAGATTTTTCTGACGGGGCGTTTCGTCGGCCGGAACAGGTGACCGTGTCGTTCAATGGCGCCTTCCAGACGGTCGGCGCCTTGTCGGCCTTGGGGCAGAGCGCGGCCATCGGATCAGCGGCCGGCCAGCAGTTGCAAGAACGCGCGCGCCAGAGAGGATTGCCCGAAACCGCATTGCAACTCCCCGCTGTCCAGGTGTCGATCGTCGGCAATCCGCAGCTCAGCTTCGAGCTTTTTCTCGGCGGACTTCTGGCGCCGGGGGTCCTTCATCTGCTGGCGGCTTGTTCCGCGGTGTTGGCGGTTGGTCGGCAAATGCAGGGCGGCTCCTTCAAGCGCTTCGAGGCCGAGACGGGCGGCTTCACGACAACAGCTCTGATCGGGCGACTCATTCCGCACGTCGTGGTCTTCAGCCTGTGGGGGTTGGCCTGGATCGCCTGGCTCAGCGGCGTCCGGGGCTGGGGTGTAGCAGGCTCTCTCCCTTTGCTGATCCTTGGCATACTCGCCTTGATGGCGGTGAGCGTTGTCTTGTCGGCTTTTCTGGTCGCCGCGCTTGGCGACGTGGATATGGCGTTCTCGGCCACCGCCATCTATTCGGGTGCGGCTATCGCCTTTTCCAACGGCACTCTCCCGCTGGACCATGGGCCGCGCTTCGCCCGGATCTGGAGCGATATCCTTCCCTATACGCACTATCTACGGCTGCAGACGGGTCAGCTCGTCACGGGGGCGGATTCAGCAGCGGCATGGCGAGACTTGATGATTCTGAGCGGCGTCACCGTGATCGGTCTGATCGTTTCGGCGCTTTTCATCCGGGTACGAGCGCGTCTGGTCGCCAAGCCGGAGAGTTTGAACTTTCCGCTCCCGCAACAGGGCGTTATCGCCGCCTTCGCCGCGACGTTCCGGAACCTGCCGAGTGCGCGGCCGGTCAGCAGCCTGCTGATCCTGGCCGTCGTCCTTTACGCCTTTTACTATCCGGCCGCCTATGCCGGACAGGCCGCGACGGGACTGCCCATCGCCGTAGCGATACCGACGCAGACAACGCTGACGCGCACTCTTGTCGAAGACCTGAATGCTTCGCGCGAGATCGAGGTCGCCGCCGTGATTTCATCCCCTGCTGAGGGCTTTGAACTGATGCGGCGCGGCGTGGTCGACGGGGTCGTCGTCCTGCCTCAGCGTTTTGAGGCCGATCTGTTGAGGGGGGTGCCGACGGGCGTGGCCATCTGGCTGAACGGCGGTTATCTGGTTCGTGTCACAGCGGTCGGCAAAGCCGTCGCCGCCGCAACAGCGCAGGTCGCTGAGGCGCAGTTGAAAGGGCTGCCTGATATCGCCCGCGCCGTCAGATTAGCGCCGACCCTGAAGCAGGTTCCCCTCTTCAACCCGACGGAGGGCTACGGCGGTTACGCCGTGCCGGCGGTCAGTCTTATCATCTTGCAGCAGACGCTATTGCTGGGAGCCGGCGTGATCACCGCCGTGCGTCGAGAGACCGGCGCGGCTAGGCTGAAACGCAGCGCGCGCTTGGGTCTGTGGCTGGCGCTTACGGCGATTGGGACAGCCTCCACTCTCTTTTATTTCGGTTTCGTGTTCTGGTTTCAGGACTATCCCCGCGCAGGCAACCTGATCGGCGTCCTACTGCTGGCGCCCATATTTTCAGCGGCGGTCGCTGCTGTGGGTCTGCTTCTAGGCGCGCTTTTCGATCGCCATGAACGGGTCTTGCAGGTTCTGGTCGGCACTTCCGCGCCCTTGTTTTTCCTGTCAGGCGCTGCGTGGCCGCATTTCATGATGCCTAAAGGTCTCGTCTGGCTCGCGCATTTTTCACCGTCCACCGCTGCCGTTCAGGCCTTTGTTCGCCTGAACGCCATGGGCGCCAGCCTTTGGGAAGTCTCAGGTTTGGCAGCCATTTTGACAGGCCTCGCGGTCGTCTATGGCGGTTTGTGGGTGGTGTGCGGCTCTCTGCGCGTGACGGCGGGGGCGTCATTGTCGCAAAGCGCAACGCGAGAATAGAGACCAATTGAAGCGCAGGGGTGGGTTTGGCTATCGCGACGCCCACCTCAGGGTCACGCCGATCGTGCGAGGACGCAAAGGCGTGATGGCCTGGGCGTCGGGGAGGCGGAAAGGGTCGCTGTAGGCGAAGGTGTTGGCTTCGGTGTCGAAGAGATTGTCCACGAAGACCGTCGCGGTCCACGCCGACGCCTCGACGCCCAAGACCAGCCTGCCTGTGCCGTAATCGCCCATTCGATATTGCTGACGTCCGTCGAACGTCAGGCGCGACGCGCCGACGTAGGACAGGCCGCCGTCGGCCAAAAGTTCAAGACGCTCGCCCAGTGGACGACGCCAGCTGAAGCCGACATTCGCAGAAGCCCGAGGCACCCCGGGCAAGCTCGCGTCGCGACGGGAATCAAACCTCACGCTGGGCGAGGTGATGCGCGGGTCGGCGACGAGCCCGTTGGCGAAAAGCTCAAGCGTCTCGGTGGGACGCCAGTTGGCCTCGACCTCGAAGCCCTTGTCCGCGCCATCGCCGACGTTGACGACATAGGCCAGGCCGCTGGGCAGAAACTGGTCGCTCTGCACATTGCGCCAGCGCGCGGCGTAGACGGCGGCGCGGAGGCGGGCGCGGCCGTCCGCCGATCGGTACTTGGCCCCCAACTCGGCATTCCACAGGCTATCCGGCTTGTACTGGCGCGCGGGTGAATCTGACAGGCCGCTGAAGTCCTGACCGATGACGCCGGCGGTGTTGAAGCCGCCGGCCCGGTGGCCACGACTGACGAGGGTGGACAGGTTCAGGCGATCGCTGGGCTGCCAGACGAGGGCGATCTTGGGTGTGAAGCCGGCGGATTCACCGCGTCCGTCGAAGGATCGCGATCGGGTGAACTGTCGAACCAGGGAGGTGGTGTCGTATTCAAGGGCGTAGTAGCGGGCCCCGGCGGTCAGGGTCAGGTCGTAGGGCAGGTCCAGCGACGCTTCGCCATAAACGGCGGCCTCGTTCAGCCGGTCGCGCCGCGCCTCGGAATAGATGGCGCGAGGCTCGGGCGTCAGGGCGGACAGGACGGGATTGGTGCGTGTGGTGTTGGACGACACCAAGCCGCCGGCCAACCAGCGCCAGCGACCGATGTCGGGAGAGGCGAAGTTGGCCTCGCCGACGATCAGATGGATGTCCTTGCCTTCGTCCAGCGCGCCGATGCGCCAGCCCGATCCAAAGCGACGAAGGGCGCTGGAGGCATCGTAGCGGCTCTTGAAGCCGTGCTCCACGACCGAGACCGATGCAGTTAGCCGGCCCCAGGCACCACGTCCCTCGATCGAGGCCGAGCCCTGGTCGAAGCGGTTCTGGTGCGGTTCTCGGACCAGATTAGCGCGCCTCAGTGGGCCGAGGCCGCGATAGACGTAGTGGGTGTCCTCTGTGACGATGGATTGGTGGACGACGCCGGCGCGCGCCGTCCAGCCGGGCGAAATCTCCAGCGCAGCGGACAGCCGGCCGCCGCGCCGCGTGCCGTCGTTGACTCGCCGCAAGTTCAGTTCGACGTCGTTGATATAGCCGCTGTAGGTCTCGCCATAGAGGGCCGCGCGGATCGCGGCGCGGTCGCCGGCGATCGGCAGGTTGGCGACCAAGCCATAGTCGGAGTTCCAGCCGCCGCCGTCGGTGCGCGACCGGGTCGCCGAGAGCGACAGCGATTCTTCGCCCATCGCCGGAGCCCGCGTGACGATGCGTACGACGCCGCCGATCGGGCCGGTGCCGTAAAGCGTGCCTTGCGGTCCGCGCAGCACCTCGACCCGGTCGATGTCGATCAGCTTCAGATCCGGGTCTGGTGCGGCGTATGTCACCGGCGTCAGGTCGAGGTACAGGCCGACGGTGGATTGGGTCAGGCCGGTGAAGACGCCGTCCGATATGCCGCGTAGAAGGATCTTGTTCCGGCCGGGGCCGAGATTGGTCACCGTCATGCCGGAGACGAGGCTGTCCAATCCCTGCATGCCCGTGACCCCAGCACGAGTGATGCGTTCGGCGCCGACCGCCGTCATGGCCGACGACGAGGACTGGATCAGTTCGGGGCGGCGCGGGGCGGTCACGACGACTTCGCTGACCTGCGCCACGTCTTCGGGCGGCGTCACGGGAGCGGGGCGTGGGGCGACCGGGCGAGCGGGAGCGGGCGGCGCGCTCGAGGGCCTGCTGATGATTACAGCGCCATCCTGGCGAATGGCGTGGCGACATCCGCTGCCCGCCAGCAATCGCGTAAGGGCTGCGTCCAGCGACATCCGGCCGCTGATCGCGGGGCTGACGCCGACGCACGAGGTGAGGTTGCCGCCCAGTGAAACGCGGGCCTGAAGCGCCAGGTCGAGCAGGGCGTCGTCCACGGATTGGCGGGGGATATAGATGTCGAGCAGGCGCGCATCCGCCTGCGCCGGCGTGCTTAAAGCCGTCGTGGCGAGCAGAAAGAGACTGGGAAGAAGGGCGGCGGCGTGTGGCTTGGACAGGGCGAGGTGTTGGGGCCGCCCGGCCTTAACCGGCCTCACGGGCGTTGACGCGGACTTCGCGCGTCGAGGCGTCCACGCGGACGGGGGCGAAATCCTGCAACTGCTTCAACATCACGGCCTCGTCGCCAATGCGAAGGGCGCCGGTGAACCGCAGCGCCCGAGCCGATGTCGATAGCACGACAGGCTTGTCGAGATAACGTGAAAGATCGTCCGCGACATCGGTCATCGGGCGGTTGCGATAAACGAGAACGCTTTGTCGCCAGGGCGAAGTCTGGTCCGGCAAAACCTGAGACAGGGCCGGGGTCTGCTCGCCGCTCTGCGCCAGCGCCTGACCGGCCACCAGTCGAACCTTGGGTGCGTTGACGGGGGTTACGGCGACGACGCCCCGTTCGACGGCGACGGCGAAACGGTCGCCGTGGTTCAGGACATTGAATGCGGTCCCCAAAACCTCGACCTGATGATCGCCCGCGGCCACGATGAAAGGATGGGCCGGGTCGTGGGCGATGTCGAAGGCGGCCTCGCCCTCGGTCAGCGAGACCGAACGTTTGTCGCCGTCGAACCGGACGTCCAAGGTGGAATGGCGGTTCAAATAGACGTACGAACCATCCTCGAGCGCAACCGTCAGGGGGGCGTCGGTGGTGGCGTAAACCTGCGAGCCCGGCGTCAGCCACAGGAACAGGCCGACCGCCAGAGTCACGCTGGCGGCGATGCCGATCGCCGTGCCCAGCCAGGGCGAACGCGGCTTGGCGCGGCGTACACGCGCGGCGGCGAGATCGATGACCGGGGGCTCTGTTGCTGCGGGCGAGGCAGGGGCGTCCAGATCGACCCACAGACGCTCGACGGCGTCGTAGGCGGCGGCGTGGGTCGGCGACGCCTCCAGCCAGTCCTGGAATTCCAGCCAGGCGGATTCGGGCATCTCGTCGTCACGCAGGACGACGAACCACTGGAGCGCCTTTTCCTCAATGTCGGTTCGTGCGGTCATCCGATCCCAGCCTGGAGGAACGCCGTGCAACGCGCCTCCTGATAGCAAGACGACGCCGCCAAGCTTTCACCTTCAGGCAAATTCCCCCAGCGCGTGAAAAGGACGGGCATCACGGTTGAACCTTGCGGGAAAGAACGCGCAGCGCGTCCATCATGTGCTTCTCGACCGAACTGCGTGAAATGCCCATTTGGACGGCGACGTCGGCGTAGCTGACGCCATCGAACTTGTGCAGGCGAAAGACTGTCTGCGTCTTGGGCGGCAGGGTGTCCAGGGCGGCGAGAAGGCGCGCCAGCTTTTCGCGCCCGGCCACGACCGCCTCTGCAGAAGGCGTAGCATCGAGATCTTCGGCGGCGCCTGTCTCGTGGTTCAACTGGCGCCATTGGGCGTCGCGGTTCGCCGACCGTTGCCCGGATCGCCAGCGGTCCATCAGCAGGTTGGACGTCAGGCGAAATAGAAAGGCCCGAGGATTGTCTGGCGGCGGGTCGGGATCGAGCGTCGAGACCTTCAGATAAATGTCCTGCAGCACATCATCGGCATCGCCCGACGCGCCGCCCAGCCGCGCGCGGCAGAACCGGGCCAGATCCTCGCGCTGCGCCAGATAGGCGGCGATCAGGGGATGCGCGGAAGGCGCGGTCAAACGGGCGAAGTCCTCTGGTGCAGCCAAACGGGCCAAGACCTTCAATGCCGTGACGATTTTCATGAGGCAAGGGTCGGTCGGCGGCGTCCTTGTCATGGAGGCGCTGTGTCGCCGCGACGAGCAGGACCCAGATGCGCGCGTTTGCAGGACATGACGGCACGACGGCCCCGGTTCTTTCGGTCGGCTAAGGCGGCGTCGTGTTCGATCTCTGGCGCTCGGGCTTCATCCGCCGTCCCTTAAGCAGCTTCATTGACCATGAGCCGCGCGCGGACGAGATCGTCTGGCTGCCGGACTGCGGACCGCATGCCTATGTCGCGGACCCATTCGGGCTCACGCGCGACGGGGTGCTGACCGTCTTCGTCGAGGCGTTCGACTATCATGTGCGCCGCGGCGAGATTCACTATCGCCAGTATGACGCCGACGACCGGCTGATGGGGCAGGGCGTGGCCCTGTCCGAGCCCTGGCACCTGTCCTATCCGACGCTGATCGAGGACGGCGGCGAACTCTACATGCTTCCGGAAGGCTACAAGAGCGGCGGGCTGATCCTCTATCGCTGCTTGCGTTTCCCGGACCAGTGGGAGGCGGTGGCCCGCATCGGCGAGGCGGCTGCGATCGACGCGACGGTGGTCAAGCACGACGGCCGGTGGTGGATGTTCCATGCGCGGCCCGGACCGGACGACCGGGCGATGCGCGAACTGCATGTCGCCTGGGCCGACAGCCTGACGGGGCCTTGGACGTCGCATTCAGCCAATCCGGTGGTGAGCGGTTTTCAGACCTCGCGGCCGGGCGGGTCGGCGGTCGTTCACGACGGCGCGCTTCATCTGCCAGTTCAGGACTGCGCCGCGACCTATGGGGCGGCGATCAATCTGTTGCGGATCGATGCGCTGACCCCGGACGCGTTTTCGGCGGTGGTCGTGAAACGGTTCGAGCCGGGTCGTCTGCTGGATGGGTACGGCGACGGCTTGCACACCCTGTCCGGTCACGGCGACGTCACCTTCATCGATGTGAAGGGCATCCGCCAGTCGTCGGCGGAGCCTTGGCTGAAGGCCGGGTTCAAGGCGCGTCGCCTGCTGGGCCTGAACGGGCCGCGCGGTCGCCGCGCCACCGGCGCCGCCGTTCATCCCAAGATTTTCGAGACCGCTTCCGTTCGGAAGGAAGGCTAGGCCATGCGTATCGCCGTCGTTCTGCCGCGAGGCTGCACCTTCTGTCCGGACAAGACCAACTCGATGGAGACAGTGGTGCGCACGCTGTCCGCGCACAGCCGTTTGAACCGGCTGGTGACGTTGATCGCCGATGCCGGCGGGCCGACGCCGGCGGGCGTGCAGATGGTGACGGTGCCCGCCGGACTGGGCCGCAAGGCGCGAAATGCGGCGGTGGTTGACGTTCTGAAGAAACTGTCGCCGGACATTGTGGAATACCATCAGCAGCTGAAGGCGGCGTCGGAGTTGGCGCGGCACTCGCCGGACGCGATCCACGTCCTTTATCGCCACACGCGGATCAAGCCGTCGCGCAACCTGATCGAACGCTTGCGCTATGGCCGTCGTCTGGCGCGGTTCGACCGTCTGGTGTTCGTCAGCCGGGCGGCGGGTGAAGAGTTCGCAACAGATTATCCGCGTCTGGCCGGGCGCGTCTCATCGGTTTGCAATCCGATCGAAAGCGACGCTTGGCGCGCATCGCCCGAGCAGCGCGAAAACCTGATCCTGTTTTCGGGACGGGCGATGAAGGACAAGGGGCTGGACCTGTTCTGCGTAGCCCTGGCCGAGACGTTGGATCGCCATCCCGACTGGCGGGGTTCACTGATGCTGGGCGACTGGGACAAGCATCAGGACTGGGCCGCGCCGCAGGTGCGGATGCTGGAGCGGTTCGGCGACCGTGTCGAAATCCACAAATCAGCGTCGCTGGACGCGGTGCGGGCGATGACGCAGCGCGCCGCCATCGCGGTCACGCCGTCGCGTGTGCGCGAGGCCCTGGGACTGGCCGCGCTGGAGGCCCATGCGGCGGGCGCGGCGCTGATCTCGTCGGGGCGCGGCGGCTTGCGCGAAGCCAGCGGCGAATATGCGCTGTATGTCGACGTCGAGGAGGCCGGGTCGCTGACAAGCGCCATGATGCGTCTGGTCGAAAACCCGGATGAACTTCTGGCCCTGGCGCGTGGCGGGCAGGCCTATGTCGAGCGGGTGCATTCGCCGGCCGCGCGCGCCGCCGAGCTGGACGCCTTGCGCGAGGCCTTGGTCGACAAGGCGTTCGTCACGCCGAAGCCGACGCTGCGCCGGCGTCCTCTGTTCGGGCCGGCGGCGTCGCTGACCCGGCTTCAGGGCTAGGCTTCAGCCCCTTCGGATCAGGCTGTCGTAGACGTGGGTGACGGCGTCGAAGCGCACGCGCGTCGGCTGGTCGCCCAGGGGCGCGGCCTGGAAGTCGGCGTCGGTCAGGCCGGCGGCGACGGGATCGGCGATCTTGTCGGTGTTCCAGCCCAGCAGCAGGCGACCGCCCGGGCGTAGGATGGCCGCCAGAGCCTTCAAGGCGCGCTGCTGCTGGTCGGGACTGTCGACGCCATAACCCAGCACCCCGTTGCAGACGACGGCGTCGAAGGTCAGGTCCGGGAACAGCCGATCCGCCTCGCAAACGTCGCCTGTGCGGTGGCGACCCTCGCGGCCCCAGCGTGCGGCGGCCGGATCGATGTCGGTGGTCCAGACCTCGCCGCCCTGCGCCTCCAGCAAGGCGTAGTCGTCCAGCGTATATTCGCGGCATCCGATCCACAGGATGCGCCCGCCGTCGGCCGCCAACGCGGGGACATAGCTGTCGGCCATCACCCGTCGGTCGGGCAAGGCGCGGATTCTGACCGCCTTGGCGGAGCGTCGCCTGCGCTCGGCGTCCTTGCCGAAGATCAAACCCCTGACGAGCGTTCCCAGACCCACGTGCTTCCCCCTCGGACCGTTCGATACGGTTGTTATCGAGGGGGCGGCGATCTGTCTCGCGCTTTTCCTTGCGTTTCCGGCCGCCGGGCTTTGATGTGGCGGAACGACCGCCTACTGACGGCGCATGATCCAGGACGTTCCTCCCCCCGCCACGCCCACCGCCTTGCCCGAGATCGTCGTCACAGCCGCGCGTCTGCCGCCGGCGGCGGCCGATGCTGCGTTCTCGGTGGTGCGGATCGATGAGACGGTGCTGTCGCGGTCGTCGCGTTTGGATGAGGCGTTGCGGTCCGTGCCGGCGGTGTCGCTGTTTCGGCGCACGAGCAGCGCGGCGGCCAATCCGACGACGCAAGGGATCTCGCTGAGGGCCATCGCGCCGTCCGGAGCAGGACGGACGCTGGTGCTGTTGGACGGCGTGCCGCTGAATGATCCCTTCGGGGGCTGGGTCATCTGGTCCCAGGCGACGCCGGAATCCCTGGAAAGCCTGGACGTCATCCGGGGGGCGGGCTCGGGCCCCTATGGCGCGGGCGCGCTGACGGGCACGATCACCCTGCGTGAACGCGGGAAAGGCGGCACGCTGGATGTGTCCGCGTCCGAGCGGGGCGGTTTGCGGGCGGCGGGGTCGGCGTCCACGCGTGTGGGGCGGGTGGCGGTGACGCTGAGTGGGTTGCGCGAAGTGAGCGACGGCTATGTGCCGGTGCGCGGGTCGGCGGCCGGAGCGGCGGACACGCCGCTTGATCTCGATAGCCGAAGTGCGGCGCTCCGGGTCGATACGGCCTTGGGACAGGCGAACCTGTCGGTGCGGGCCGCGACCTGGGAAGAGGATCGCGGATCGGGTCTGGCCGGAACGCGCGCCAACGCCAGCGGGCACAGCCTGAGCGCCACGGCGGCGCAGACGCCGACGGCCGACGGCTATGGCTGGCGGCTGCAGGCGTGGCGGATCGACAGCAATCTGGCCAATAGCTCGGCCTCGGTGTCGGCCGACCGATCGACCGCGACGCCGGCCAACGATCAGTTCAAGACGCCTGCGACCGGATGGGGGGTGAATGCGGCCCTGCGCCGTCGCATGGCGGATTTCGCGGGCGGACGGTTGGAATGGGAGCTGGGCGCCGATGCGCGCTTCAACGACGGCGAAACTAACGAGCTGTTCAGCAATCCAACGGGCGCGGGCTTCACCCGCATTCGGCGTGCGGGCGGGGAGACGGCGGTGGCCGGGGCCTATGTCGATGCGTCCTGGACTGCGGCCGAATGGTTAGTGGCTGGCGGACTGCGAGTGGATCGGTGGGAGAATACGGGCGGATTCCGTCAGGAGAACACCCTGGCGACCGGCGCCGTCCTGCTGAACGAAAGCGACGCGGATCGGTCGGGCGAGGTGGTCAGCGCGCGTCTGGCCGTGCGGCGTGATCTGGGCGGCGGCTATGCGGCGCGAGTGGCGGCCTATTCCGGGTTCCGGCCCGCAACGTTGAACGAACTGCATCGGCCGTTCCGTGTCGGCAACGACATCACCGAGGCCAACGCCGCCCTGACGCCCGAGACGCTGAAGGGCGTGGAGACGGGCTTGGCCTTCGACAGCGACGGCATACGCTGGGGCACATCGGTGTTCTGGAACCAGATCGAGGACGCCATCGTCAATGTGACGATCGGCGCCGGGCCGGCGACCTTCCCGCGCGCCGGGTTCGTGCCGGCGGGCGGGGTGCTGCGGCAGCGCCAGAACGCGGGAACGATCGACGCCTGGGGC
Source organism: Brevundimonas diminuta (assembly GCF_022654015.1). NCBI lineage: Bacteria > Pseudomonadati > Pseudomonadota > Alphaproteobacteria > Caulobacterales > Caulobacteraceae > Brevundimonas > Brevundimonas diminuta. The sequence continues at coordinate 2,602,986 of NZ_CP073063.1, read as the reverse complement.
GTGGAACTGACGGGGGCGCTGGATCTGTCGTCCGCCGTGTCGCTGAACGCCGCTGCGTCCTGGACAGACGCCGAGATCGACGGCGGATCGTCCGCCGCGCAGCTGACCGGCCTGCGTCCCGCCCAGGCGCCGGAATGGAGCGCGACCGCTGGGTTGGATTGGCGCGCGACCGATCGACTGACCCTGGCCCTGGCGGCGCGTTATGAATCGAGCCGGTTCGACGACGACCTGAACAGCCGGGTGCTGGACGCCGCCGTGACGCTGGATGCGCGTGCGGAGTGGGCCTTCACGCCGAACGCGACCCTCTGGATGGCGGCGGACAATCTGTTCGACGAGGATGTCGAGGTGTCAGAAACGGGCACGGGCGTCGCCGGATACGGCCCGCCCCGAACGGTTAGCGTCGGTTTGCGATTCAGCTATTGAGACCGCTGACCGGCGGTCTTATCGACCAGGTTTTTGCGCGACGCACAGATTTCGTCCGCCCAAAGGGTGAAAATGACCTTCAATGCTGTTGCGCGAGGCGGCTGGCGCGCTAAGCGCTAAGGGCGGACGATCCACGGCCGCTGATCCCAACGACGAGCCTGTCATGTCCGAAGAATTCTACCGCATGAAGCGGTTGCCGCCCTATGTCATCGCCGAAACCAATGCGATGCGCGCGGCGGCCCGTGCGGCAGGCGAGGACGTGATCGACCTGGGGATGGGCAACCCCGACCTGCCGCCGCCGCAGCATGTGATCGACAAGCTGATCGAGGTGGCCAGGAAGCCCGACGCCCACGGCTATTCGCAGTCCAAGGGCATCCCGGGGCTGCGCCGCGCCCAGGCCAACTATTACGGTCGCCGCTTCGGCGTCGATGTGGATCCCGAGACCGAGGTGATCGTCACCATGGGTTCCAAGGAGGGCCTGGCCAGCCTGGCCACCGCCATCACCGAGCCGGGCGACGTGATCCTGGCGCCCAATCCGTCCTATCCGATCCATACCTTCGGCTTCATCATCGCCGGGGCTGCGATCCGCAGCGTGCCGACCACGCCGGACGAGAAGTATTTCGAGGCGCTGGAGCGGGCCATGGCCTTCACCGTGCCGCGGCCCAAGATCCTGGTGATGAACTATCCGTCGAACCCGACGGCGGAGACGGTCGATCTGGCCTTCTACGAACGGGTCGTGGACTTCGCCAAGGCGAACGATCTGTGGATCATCAGCGATCTGGCCTATTCGGAGCTCTATTACGACGGCAAGCCGACGGTCTCGATCCTGCAGGTGCCGGGCGCCAAGGACGTGGCGATCGAGTTCACCTCCCTGTCCAAGACCTACAGCATGGCCGGCTGGCGGATGGGGTTTGCGGTCGGCAACAAGAAACTGATCGCGGCGATGACGCGGGTGAAATCCTACCTCGACTACGGCGCCTTCACCCCCATCCAGGCGGCGGCGTGCGCGGCGCTGAACGGGCCGCAGGACATCGTCGAGCAGAACCGCAAACTCTATCATCGCCGGCGCGACGTGCTGGTCGAGAGTTTCGGCCGCGCGGGGTGGGACATTCCCAAGCCGGCCGCGTCCATGTTCGCCTGGGCGCCCTTGCCGCCGGCGCTCAAGCATCTGGGCAGTCTGGAGTTTTCCAAGCAGTTGCTGACCCACGCCAAGGTCGCGGTGGCGGCGGGCGTCGGCTATGGCGAGAACGGCGAGGGCTTCGTGCGTATCGCCATGGTCGAGAACGAGCAGCGCATCCGCCAGGCCGCCCGCAACATCAAATCCTATCTGAAATCGCAGGGCGTCAATGTGCCGCCCAGCCGGGAAGACTGACTATGCCGTCTGGACTGATCGCACTGCTGGACGATGTCGCCGGCATTGCAAAGCTGGCGGCCGCGTCGCTGGATGACGTGGGCGCGGCGGCCGGCAAGGCCTCGACCAAGGCCGCCGGCGTGGTGGTGGACGATGCGGCGGTCACGCCGCGCTATGTCATGGGCCTGTCGCCCAGCCGCGAACTGCCGATCATCAGCAAGATCGCGCTGGGGTCGTTTCGCAACAAGCTGATCTTCATCCTGCCGGTGGCTTTGGTGCTCAGCGCCTTTGCGCCCTGGGCCATCACCCCGATCCTGATGTGCGGCGGGACCTATCTGTGTTTCGAGGGAGCCGAAAAGCTGCTGGAGGCGATGGGGCACGGCGGGCATGAGGATGCCGCGCCGGTCGCGCGCGATGCGGCGGCGCTGGAGAAGACGACCGTGTCGGGCGCCGTGCGCACCGACCTGATCCTGTCGGCCGAGATCATGGCCATCGCCCTGGCCGATGTGGCGGCGCAGCCGATCCTGACCCAAGCCGCCGTGCTGGCCGTGGTCGGCATCGCCATGACCGTCGTCGTCTATGGCGCGGTCGGCTTGATCGTGAAGATGGACGACATCGGCCTGCATCTGGCTCAGCGGCCCAACGGCGGCGTGCGCGCCCTGGGGCGGGTTCTGGTGAAGGGCATGCCGATGGTGATGAGCGCCCTGTCCGTGATCGGGACGGCGGCAATGCTGTGGGTCGGCGGCGGCATTCTGCTGCACGGCTCCCATACGCTGGGGCTGCACTGGCCGGCCGTGCCGGTCGAGCATTTGTCGCATGCTGTCGGCGAACTGTTCGGGCCGTTGGCGGGCGTGATGAGCTGGCTGACGACGGCGGTGGCCTCGGCCGTGATCGGGCTGATCGTCGGCGGCGCAGTCGTGTTGGTCCTGCATCAGGTCGCGCGCCTGCGGTCCAAGGAATCGCACTAGGAGCGAGCCGGGCTGTCATGCGGGCGCCATCCGCGACAGCTAGAGGCCGCACGGCTGTTGTTGGAGTTGTTCATGTCCCTGTCGCGTCACGTCGCCGCCGCGTGTCTGGCCGTCTTGTCGATCGCGGGCGCCGCCTGTGCGGGCGCGCCGGTCGCCCAGCCGACGGTTCAGGCCGCCGCGCCGCAGTCGTCGGTCGCGGCCCTGACGCCGCCCAAACTGATCGTGACCATCGTGGTCGATCAGTTCAGCGCCAACCTCTTCAACCAGTATCGCAGCCGCTACAGCGGCGGCCTGCGCCGGCTGGCCGACCAGGGGCTGGTGTCGATCAACGGCTATCAGACCCACGGTCTGACCGAAACCTGCCCGGGTCACTCCACCGTTCTGACCGGGATGCATCCGGCCGAGACCGGCATTCCCGCCAACGACTGGATCGACGGCAAGACCGGCAAGGAGGTCTATTGCCTGGCCGCGCCGCAGAACCACCTGGCGCACGGGCGCGACGATACCGACAACGGGCCGGTGGGGCCGGATCAGCTGGGCGCGACGACGCTGGGCGACTGGCTGAAGGCCGTTAGTCCGGGCAGCAAGGTCGTGGCGGTGTCGGGCAAGGATCGCGGAGCGATCAATCTGGCCGGCCATCAGGGGCAGGCCTTCTGGTTCACCGACGGGTTTGGACTGACGACCTATGTCGAGCCGGGTCAGACGGCCGAGACGAAGCTGGCGCCGGTCGCTGCGTTCAACCGCGACTTCAACGCCTGGACGGCGGCGACGCCGACAGCCTGGGACTATCAGAACGCGGACTGCCGGGCGCTGGCGGGGGACTGGACCATTCGCGCCCAGACCTTCCATTCGGTGCTGCCGCCGGCGGAGCTGAAGTTCGACACCTCGCCATTGCTGGACGAGCAGACGCTGAAGGCGGCGGAATATCTGCTGGACAGCCAGAAGCTGGGACAGGGGACGGCGACCGACATGCTGGGCGTCAGCCTGTCGGCCACCGACCGGATCGGCCATATGTACGGCACCCAGGGGCCGGAGATGTGCGAGCAGATGCACCGGCTGGATGCGGCTCTGGGCGCCTTCCTGGACAAGCTGGCCCAGGTTCCGGGCGGCGCGCTGGTCGTTTTGACGGCCGATCATGGCGGTTCGGACTTCGTCGAGCGGCTGCACGAGCATGGCTATCCGCAGGCGCACCGCGCCGACACCGATGCGATCAAGGGCGTCAACGCCGCGCTGAAGGCGCGCTTCAATCTGGACGCCGATCCGCTGCAGTCCGGCGGAAGCGGCTGGATGGTCGCCGATGCGGATCACAAGTCGCTGCCCGATCCGTTGCGGACACAGGTGGCGCAGGCGGCGGTCGAGATGCTGCGCGCCCTGCCGGACGTGGCCTTCGCCGAGACGCGCGATCGGCTGCTGGCCGAGCCTCTGCCGGACAGCCGTCAGCCCGAGATGATGACAGTGCGCGAGCGGATGCGGCTGTCGACCGTCGCCGAGCGATCGCCCGACATCCAGTTCGCCTGGACGCAGAACACCACTTCGGGCGGCCGCGTCGGCTCGACCCTGGCCGGACACGGCACGCCGTGGGAATACGACCGTCGCGTGCCGATCATCTTCTGGTGGCCGGGCGCCAAGGCCGAGGAGCGGTTCCTGCCGATCCGGACCGTCGATATCGCCCCGACCCTCGCCCATGTGATCGGCGTCCCCGCGCCCCGGGTCGAGGGCCGGTGCATCGATCTGAATGGATTTGCCGTGGCGGCTTGCGGGGCGGCGGCCAGATAAACTCCTGTTTCCGGCCGTCAACTCATGTTTCCTGAGGGGAAGGCGGCCTTACACAGCGGGGGTTTCGTTGGCAGAAGAGGGCGAAATCGCCCAGGCGGCCGCGTTCGGCCGTCCGAGAGAGCCAACAGGAAACGTCATGAACCGAGCCCGTCGCGCGCGCATCGTCGCCACCCTGGGACCCGCCAGCCGTGCGCCCAGCACCGTCAAGGCGCTGGCCCAGGCGGGGGTGGACGTCTTTCGACTGAACTTCAGTCATGGGTCGCATGAGGATCACGCCGCGGCATTGAAGGCGGTACGCGGCGCCGAGATGGCCTTGCAGCGTCCGCTGGGCGTGCTGGCCGACCTTCAAGGGCCGAAGCTGCGTCTGGGCCGGTTCAAGGACGTCGAGATCGCGGTCAAGCCGGGCCACACAATGCGTTTCGACCTGGACCCGACGCCCGGCGACGAGACGCGGGTGCAGATGCCGCATCCTGAAATCTTCAAGGCACTCCGCAAGGGGATGCTGCTGCTGCTGGACGACGGACGGGTGCGTCTGCGTGTCGGCGAGCGGACCGACGAGTGGGCCGATGTGACGGTCGAGAGCGGCTCGAAGCTGTCGGACCGCAAGGGCGTGGCGGTGCCGGAGGCGGTGATCCCGGTTTCGGCCCTGACGCCCAAGGACCGCGAGGATCTGGCCTTCGCCCTGCGGATGGGCGTGGACTGGGTGGCGCTCAGCTTCGTTCAGAAGCCCGAGGACATGGCCGAGCTGAAGCGGATCGTGAACGGGCAGGCGGCCTGCCTCGCCAAGATCGAGAAGCCGGCGGCCCTGGCCGATCTGGAAGCCATCCTGGACTATTGCGACGGGGTGATGGTGGCGCGCGGTGACCTGGGCGTCGAGCTGGATCCCGAGGATGTGCCGGTGGCGCAAAAGCAGATCGTGCGCGCAGCCCGCAATCGCGGGGTGCCTGTGATCGTGGCCACCCAGATGCTGGAATCGATGACCAGCGCTCCGGCCCCGACACGCGCCGAGGCGACCGATGTGGCCAATGCTGTCTATGAGGGCGCGGACGCCCTGATGCTGTCGGCCGAGACGGCGTCAGGCGACTATCCGCTGGAATCCGTCGGCATCATGAGCCGGATCATCGAGCGGGTCGAACGCGATCCGATGTGGCCCAGTCTGATGGGCGCCGAACATGCCGGCATGGATGAGCATGATGTGGACGCCCTGGTCGGGGCGGCGCGGATGGCGGCGAATGCGCCCTCGACCGGCTGTCTGGTGGTGTTCACGACCCTGGGCGGCACGGCGCGGCGGATGGCGCGCGAGCGGCCGTTGAAGCCGATTCTGGTGCTGACGCCCAATCCCAACACCGCGCGCCGGCTCGCCCTGGTATGGGGACTGGAGCCGCGTCTGGGCGAGCAGCCGGACTCGCTGGAGGCCGTGACGGACGACGCCGTCAACAGCGCGGTCAAATATGGTCTGGCCGAGCCGGGCCAGCGCATCCTGATCCTGGCCGGCACGCCGTTCGGAGCGCCCGGTGCGGCCAATCTGCTGCGACTGGCCCACGCGCCTGCGGCGACGTCGAAGGGACGTAAGAAGAGCTAGAAGGCGATCTCGCGACGCTCCGCCGCGCTGCGCAGACCGGCGTCGAGGATGCGCATGACGGTCAGGGCCTGATCGGCGGGGACGGGCGGCGGTCCTTCGCCGAGGATCGCATCGCGCATGGCGGCGTAGAAGGCGGGATAGTCGCCACGCTTCGGACCCGGCGTGGTGCGGACGGTTTCGCCGTCGATCTGTTTCGTCAGTTCGCCGGGCGAAGGATCGAGGCCCCAGTCGGGATCACCGGGACGCAGGCCGGCCTTGGACTGGCTCTCCTGAGCGTCGAGGCCGTGTTTGATGAAGCTGCCGCCTGTGCCGTGGACGGCGTAGCGGAGGCTGGCCTCGGCGGCGAGGTGGCTCATGTTCAGGATGACGCGCAGCCGGTCATAGCGCAGCAGGACGTGGGCGTAGTCGATGGCCTTGGCGCCGACACGCTGGGCCTGAAGATCGGCATAGACGGCCAGCGGCGGCCCGAACAGCTGGACCGCCTGGTCGATCAGATGCGGGCCCAGGTCGGCCCAGACCCCGCCGTCGCGCTTGTCTTTCCAGCGGTCGGTGACGGTCGGGCGGAAGCGGTCGTAATGGCTTTCGAATACGGCGATTTCGCCCAGTTCGCCTTGGTCGATCAGGCGGCGCAGGGTCAGGAAGTCGGCGTCCCAGCGGCGGTTCTGGAAGACGCTGAAGACGCCGGGCGATGACGCCGCGACGGCGGCGACGGCTTCGGCCTGCTCAAGCGTGGCGGCGAAGGGCTTGTCGACCACCACCGACTTGCCGGCCTTAAGCGCGGCGATCGACTGTTCGGCGTGCAGGGCGTCGGGGGTGGCGACGACGATCAGGCTGATGTCGTCGCGGGCCAGGGCGGCGTCCAGATCGGGCAGGACATCGACGTCGGGCAGGTCGGCGCGGACGGCATCCGGGCGCGACGAGACGACGGCGGTCAGGTGAAGGCCGGGGGTCGCCTTGATCAGGGGGGCGTGGAAGGTCTGGCCCGCCAGGCCGTAGCCGACGACGGCGACGCCGATGGGTGCGTGTGAGGTCATGCCCCGATCAATAGCGGTCCGGGCGCGGTCCATCCAGCACATAGGGCACCACGCCGCGCTCGTTCTCGGGCACGTGCAGGGCGCGGTCCAGGGGCGGGAAGGCGCGCTGGGTGCAGTCGGTGCGCTCGCAGATGCGGCAGCTGACGCCGATCCGGGCGGCGGGGCCGTTCAGGTCCAGGCCGGCGGCATAGACCAGCGATCCGGCGTGCTCGACCTCGCAGCCCAGGGACAGGGCGTAGCGGCGGTCATTGGCCAGATAGGAGCCGCTGGGCTTGGACACGCTGCGGGCGATGGAGATGTAGCGCGAGCCGTCGGGCATTTCGGCCAGTTGCACCCCAATCCGGTCGGGCGTGGCGAAGGCCTCGTGGACGTTCCACAGGGGGCAGGCGCCGCCGAAGCGGGCGAACTGGAAGCGGGTGGCGCTGTGCCGTTTGGTGATGTTGCCGGCCATGTCCACGCGGGCGAAATAGAAGGGCACGCCGCGCCAGCCGGGCCGTTGCAGGGTCGAGAGCCGGTGGCAGACCTGCTCGAAACTGACCTGGAAACGGGTGCGCAGCCGGTCGATGTCGTGCTTTTCCTCGCGTGCGGCCTCCAAGAAGGCGCGGTAGGGCAACAACAGCGCGCCGGCCGCGTAGTTGGCCAGGCCGACCCGAGCGACGTCCCGTGCGGCGTCGGTGCGGAAGGCGGCCTGATCCAGTTCGGCCTCTATGGTCTCGCGGAAGGACAGCAGGGACAACTGGTGCGCCAGCTGAAACGACCGGCTGGCGCCCGGCTGCCAGGCGTCCAGCGTCAGGACGCGGCTGGTCGGATCATAGCGGCGCAGAGCCTCCTGTCCGGCCACATAAACAACCCGCACCCCGTGCGTTTCGGCCAGTGCGGTCTCCAGCGCCCGTTCGATCTGGCCATCCTGAACCAGGGTCGCCGCCAGCGCTTCGGCCGCGGTGTCCAGCGTGTCGATATAGTTGTCGCGATAGTGGAAGAAGTCGCGCACCTCTTCGTAGGGCAACAGGGCGACGCTGGCGCCGTGTTCGTCCCGACCCAGGGTGTCGTCCAGCGCCTTCACCCGCTCGTCCAGACGGCGGAAGGTCTGGTGCAGGGCCAGGAACTGACGGGCCAGCCGTGGGGTGTTGGCGACGGCCTGTTTCAGCTCTGCGGCCGTGGGCGGCTCTGCCTGACCGGCGATGTCGGTGGTGGCCTCGCGCAGGTCGGCGATCAGGCGGGCGTCGCCCTCCAGATCGAACAGACTGGCGTCCACGTGAAAGGCGCGGGTCAGGGCGATCAGGACGCGGGCGGTCGCCGGGCGCTGATTGGTCTCGATCTGCGACAGATAGGACGGCGACAGGCCCAGCCGTTCGGCGCAGGCCTCCAGCGTCCAGCCGCGCGCCTCGCGCAGCTTTCGCAGTTTGGCGCCCAGGAAAAGCTTCTCAGCCATTCGCAACTTTGCAGATCATATCGCCATCCTTTGCAAGCCCGCGCAGTTCCACACTTTTTGCAAAGTTGCGTTTGCCATTTTGCGATGAAGGCGCCACGCGTTCTTTGAACGAGAGGCGAAAATCCATCATGACTCAAGCCATCCTTGAAGAACTGGAGCGCCGTCGCGCCGCCGCCAAACTGGGCGGTGGGGAAAAGCGTATCGCCGCCCAGCACGCCAAGGGCAAGCTGACGGCGCGCGAACGCGTCGACGTGCTGCTGGACGAGGGCTCCTTCGAGGAGACCGACATGTTCGTCGAGCACCGCAGCCACGACTTCGGCATGCAGGACCAGCGCATCCCCGGCGACGGGGTGGTGACGGGTCGCGGCACGATCGGCGGACGGCTGGTCTATGTCTTCTCCAAGGACTTCACGGTCTTCGGGGGATCGCTGTCGGGCGCCCATGCGGCCAAGATCGTCAAGCTACAGAAGATGGCCCTGACCACCGGCGCGCCGATCATCGGCCTGTTCGACGCGGGCGGGGCGCGGATTCAGGAGGGGGTGGAGAGCCTGGCCGGCTACGCCGACATCTTCCTGCAGAATACGCTCGCCAGCGGCGTCATTCCCCAGATCAGCGTGATCATGGGGCCGTGCGCGGGCGGCGACGTCTATTCGCCCGCCATCACCGACTTCATCTTCATGGTGAAGGACACGTCCTACATGTATGTGACCGGCCCCGATGTGGTGAAGACCGTCACGAACGAGGTGGTCAGCCACGAGGACCTGGGCGGCGCGCGCGTCCACGCCGGCAAGTCGGGCGTGGCCGACGGGGCGTTCGAGAACGATCTGGAGGCCCTGTCGGAGGTTCGCCGCCTGATCGGCTTCCTGCCCCTGTCGAACCGCGAAAAGCCGCCGGTGCGGGAAAGCTATGACGAGCCCGAGCGGGACGAGCCGTCGCTGGACACATTGATCCCGGCCAATCCGAACCAGCCCTATGACATGAAGGAGCTGATCCTGAAGGTGGTCGACGAGGCCGATTTCTTCGAGATCGGGGCCGACTTCGCCAAGAACATCATCACCGGCTTCGGCCGGCTGGACGGCCAGACGGTCGGCATCGTCGCCAACCAGCCCCAGGTGCTGGCGGGCGTGCTGGACATCGATTCAAGCCGCAAGGCCGCGCGGTTCGTGCGCTTCTGCGACGCCTTCGACATTCCGCTGCTGACGCTGGTGGACGTGCCGGGCTTCATGCCGGGGACCAAGCAGGAGTACGGCGCCCTGATCAAACACGGGGCCAAGCTGCTGTTCGCCTATGCCGAGGCGACCGTGCCGAAACTGACCCTGATCACGCGCAAGGCCTATGGCGGCGCCTATGACGTGATGAGCTCCAAACACCTGCGCGGCGACGTCAACTACGCCTGGCCGACCGCCGAGATCGCGGTCATGGGCGCCAAGGGGGCGGTCGAGATCATCTTCCGCAAGGAGGCCGGCGATCCGGAGGCTCTGGCCGCGCGCGAGGCCGAATACAAGGATCGCTTCGCCAACCCCTTCGTGGCGGCGGGCCTGGGATACATCGACGACGTCATCATGCCCCACGGCACGCGGCGGCGACTGGTGAAGGCCCTGCGGACGCTGAAGAACAAGGTCCAGGAGAACCCCTGGAAGAAGCACGACAATATTCCGTTATGACACACCCCAGACCGCCTGAGATCGATCACTTCAATGCTCTGCTGGAGAAGATGCTTCAGTATAAAGGGGATTCACGCGCTGCAATTGGTCCGATATCTGAAGATTTATCTTCCATTACGGGAATTGCTCACGCTGAGTCCTCCTTTGCGCTTTTTCAACTGATCGAGACAATTTGTGCCTTCATAGAAGAAGACATAATTAATAATAAAAATCAAAGAGCTGGTCGCCGCCTTAAGGAGAGAATAGTGGAGCTATTCTCTCCAGATGTTCTTGTTAGTAATTATGCTGATTATCAAAAATCTCAGAAACACAACATAAATACGCTTGTGGATTTGATGTCATTTCTTGACCATTTGGAGTTTGACGCGGCAAAATTTACGGAATCTCGACCAGAAATTGAGTCAGTATTGAGTAAACTTGAGGCGGCGGCGGCGGGAAATGGAGATTTATCCGACGCTCAGCGGAAACTCGTTTTAGCTCAGGTTGCTCTTATCAAACGGTCACTGGCGCGTTTTTCGGTGGATGGGTTGGGACCATTCCGAGACTCAATCTTCACAAGTATAGGTCGGCTGACGATTGAGCTTCGATCATCAGATAAAGGTCAGGCTTCTGCCATCAGGTCGGCGATAGACGATCTGATGCGTGCGAAGGACTTGGCAGAAATGGCTGGTGGTGCGTTGCAACTCACTGGCCCCTACGTTGCGGGTCTTCTTACTGGCCCCGCAATTGGTTGATCTTTGAATCATTCGAACATTTGAAACGATAGCCCCATGTTCTCCAAAATCCTCATCGCCAACCGGGGCGAGATCGCGGTTCGGATCATCAAGACCTGCCGCAAGATGGGCATCAAGACGGTGCAGGTCTATTCGGAGGCCGACGCCGGGTCGCTGGCGGTCGAGATGGCCGACGAGGCGGTGCTGATCGGGCCGGCGCCGGCGGCGCAGTCGTATCTGCTGGCGGACAAGATCGTCGAGGCGGTGCGCCAGACGGGGGCGCAGGCCGTGCATCCGGGCTTCGGCTTCCTGAGCGAGAACGCCGGGTTCGCGCGGCGGCTGAGGGACGAGGGCATCGCCTTCATCGGCCCTAACCCCGAGGCCATCGAGGCCATGGGCGACAAGATCAGCTCCAAGAAGCTGGCGGCCGAAGCCGGGGTTTCGACCGTGCCGGGCCATATGGGCCTGATCGAGACGCCGGAGGAGGCGGTGAAGATCGCCAACGAGATCGGCTATCCGATCATGATCAAGGCCTCGGCCGGCGGGGGCGGCAAGGGCATCCGCGTGGCCCATTCGGACGCCGACATGGCCGAGGGGTTCGCGGCGGTGAAGGCCGAGGCGCTGAACGCCTTTGGCGACGACCGGGTCTTCCTGGAGAAGTTCATCGTCGATCCGCGCCACATCGAGATCCAGGTGCTGGGTGACAAGCACGGCCATGTCGTCCACCTGTTCGAGCGCGAATGCTCAATCCAGCGCCGCAACCAGAAGGTCATCGAGGAGGCGCCGTCGCCCCTGCTGGACGAGGCCACACGCGCCGCCATGGCGGCGCAGGCCGTCGCCCTGGCGCAGGCGGTCAACTATGACTCAGCCGGCACGGTCGAATTCGTGGCCGGTCAGGACAAGAGCTTCTATTTCCTGGAGATGAACACCCGGCTTCAGGTCGAACATCCGGTGACGGAGCTGATCACCGGGGTCGATCTGGTCGAACAGATGATCCGTTCGGCCTGGGGCGAGACGCTGGCCTTCGAACAGAAGGACCTGAAGATCGACGGCTGGGCCATCGAGAGCCGCATCTACGCCGAAGACCCCTATCGCGGCTTCCTGCCCTCGATCGGGCGGTTGGTCCGCTATGAGCAGCCGGAAGAAGGCGACCAGGGAGACTACACCGTCAGGAACGATTCCGGCGTCCGTGAGGGCGACGAGATCAGCATGTTCTACGATCCCATGATCGCCAAACTGTGCGCCTGGGGTGAGACGCGAGAGGCGGCGGTCGAGGGCATGGCCCGCGCGCTGGAGGACACCCACCTGGCTGGCCTGGGCCACAATGTGCCCTTCCTGGCGGCGGTGATGGACCAGGACCGGTTCAAGTCGGGCGAACTGTCGACCAGCTATATCAAGGACGAGTTCCCAGACGGCTTTCACGGCCTGAAGCCGACGCAGGACCAGGAGCAGATCCTGATCGCCTCGGCGCTGGCCATGCACGAGGTCATGGCCGAACAGGATGGCGATCCGTCGGATCGTACCGACTGGATCGTGATGATCGACAAGACGCCGCACGGCGTCGGCCTGTCCTATGACGAGGACGAGGAGATGATCCTGACCCTGACGGGCGGCGGCGACATCCGACTGTCGGACATCGACTGGCGGCCGGGTCTGGCCCAGTTCAAGGCCGATCTGGACGGCGAGCCCTTCACCGCTGAGGTCAAGCGCGTCGCCGACGGCTTCGACATTCGTCACCGCGCGGCCAAGGCGCGGGTCCGGGTGCTGCGCCCCCACGTCGCCGAAATGTATGCGCGCCTGCCGGAGAAGGTCGCGGCGGACACCTCCAAGATGGTGCTGTCGCCTATGCCGGGTCTGGTGGTCTCGATCCCGGTGGTCGTCGGCCAGGAGGTCAAGACCGGTGAGACGGTGGCCATCATCGAGGCCATGAAGATGCAGAACATCCTGAAGGCCGAGCGCGACGGGGTGGTGAAGGCCGTCGGCGCCAAGGACGGCGATCCCGTGGCGGCGGACGACGTGCTGGTGGAGTTCGGTTGATGACGGGCTTTCCCGCGCCCACGCCGCTGGAATGGCGCGAGGCGGCCCAGAAGGCGCTGAAGGATCGCCCGATCGAGTCGCTGATGCATCTCGACGCCGATCAACTGGTGACGCGGCCGCTGTATGCGGGTGCGACGGGCGTGCAGCCGATCTTCGCCCCGCGTCCGTCCGACTCCGAAGGCCGGGCCTGGGATCTGCGGACGCTGGTGGAGGGCGACGATGCCGAGGCGGTCAACGCCGCCGTCCTGACCGATCTGGAGAACGGCGCGGCGTCGGTGGTGCTGAAGGGACGGGTTCTGGCGGACTCCGCCCCGCTCAGCCGGGCGCTGGAAGGCGTGGCCCTGGAGCTGGCGCCCGTCGCGCTGGACGCCGGGATCGACGGGCCGGATGCGACCAATGCGCTGGCGGTCGTCGCCAAGGGCTCGCCGCGCGCCAAGCTGCGGTTTCATATGGACCCGGTCTCGGCCTTCGCCGAGGCGGGCGGCGCCCCGCGTTCGGTGCAAGAGCATTTGAGCCTGGCGGCCAATACGGCGGCGCGTCATGCGGGGGCCTATCCCGACGCGACCTTTTTCCTGGCCAGCGGGCGCGTGGCGCACGAGGCGGGCGGTTCGGCGGCGCAGGAGCTGGCCTTTGCGGCGTCCAGCGTCGTGGCTCATGCAAAGGCGGCGGTCGAGGCCGGCATGTCGGTCGAGGCGGCTATGCGGGGCACGGTCGTCGGCCTGTCGGTCGATGCGGAATATTTCGACAGCCTGGCCAAAATGCGGGCCATGCGGCTGATCTGGGCTAGCCTGACGAAGGCGTTCGACGTGGAGGTTCCGGCGGTTATCGAAGCGCGCTCGTCACGGCGGATGCTGTCGGCGCGCGATCCCTGGCCCAATCTGCTGCGGCTGACGGCGGCCGGGTTCGCCGGTGCGGTCGGCGGGGCGGACGTGGTGGTGCTGGACGGCTTCACCCGCGCCTCCGGCCGATCAGACGCCTTCGCCCGGCGTCAGGCGAGGAACACCCAACTGGTCTTGATGGAAGAGGCCAATCTGGGTCGGGTTGATGATCCGGCGGCCGGCTCCTGGTATCTGGACGCCCGGACGCGCGACCTGGCCGAGGCCGGCTGGGCCGAGTTTCAGATGATCGAGGCCGAGGGCGGTCTGATCGAGGCCCTGAAGGGGTCAGTCATCCAGCCCCGCATCGCTCGCGCCCGCGCCGTTCGCGAGGCCGCTCTCAAGAACGGCGCGGCCCAGATCATCGGCGTGACCAAATATGTGGACGCCGACGTGCGTTCGGCGCCGGTCGAGGCGGGCGGTGAGGCGGCGGTTGTAGTGGAACGGATGTGCGAACCCCTGAGCCCGATCCGGTTCGCCGCAGCCTTCGAAGAGGCGGGCCAATGAGTTTCCCGGACTTCAGCAAGATCGCCCTGAACCTCGATGCGACCGGGCAGGGGCCGGCGCGCGAGCCTTGGCTGACGCCCGAGGGGCTGACGGTCCAGACCGCTTATGGTGCCGACAGCACGGACGCGCTGGATCACCCGCACGGCCTGCCGGGGTTCGCGCCCTTCGTGCGTGGTCCGTATCCCACCATGTATGCGGGCAATCCCTGGACGATCCGGCAATACGCCGGCTTCTCGACCGCCGAGGAGTCCAACGCCTTCTATCGCCGTAACTTGGCGGCCGGTCAGAAGGGGCTGAGCATCGCTTTCGATCTGGCGACGCACCGGGGCTATGACAGCGACCACCCGCGGGTGAAGGGCGACGTCGGCATGGCGGGCGTCGCCATCGACAGCATCTATGACATGCGCACCCTGTTCGACGGGATCCCGCTGGACCAGATGTCGGTGTCGATGACGATGAACGGGGCGGTGCTGCCGATCCTGGCCCTCTATGTCGTCGCGGCCGAGGAACAGGGCGTGCCGCACGCCAAGCTGACCGGGACCATTCAGAACGACATTCTGAAGGAGTTCATGGTCCGCAACACCTACATCTATCCGCCCGAGCCCTCGATGCGGATTATCGCGGACATCTTCGCCTGGACGGCGCAGGAGACGCCGAAGTTCAACTCGATCTCGATCAGCGGCTATCACATGCAGGAGGCGGGAGCCTCGGCGGATATCGAGCTCGCCTACACCTTGGCGGACGGGATCGAGTATCTGCGCGCTGGCGTCGCGGCGGGCATGCCGATCGACCGGTTCGCGCCGCGTCTCAGCTTCTTCTGGGCCATCGGCATGAACTACTTCATGGAGGTGGCCAAGATGCGCGCCGGCCGCCTGCTGTGGGCCGAGGCGGTCAGGAAAGAGGGCGGGGTCGATCCCAAGTCGCTCTCCCTGCGCGCTCACTGCCAGACCTCGGGCTGGTCGCTGGCGGCGCAGGACGTTTTCAACAATGTGCCGCGCACCATGGTCGAGGCCATGGCGGCGGCAGGCGGCCAGACGCAGAGCCTGCACACCAACGCCCTGGACGAGGCCCTGGCGCTGCCCACCGACTTCTCGGCCCGGATCGCGCGCAACACCCAGATCCTGTTGCAGCAGGAGACGGGCCTGACGCGGGTCATCGATCCTTGGGGCGGCAGCTTCTACGTCGAGCGCCTGACCCACGAACTGGCTGAACGCGCCCGCGCCCACATGGCCGAGGTCGAGGCCCTGGGCGGCATGGCCAAGGCCATCGAAGCCGGCATACCCAAGCTGCGGATCGAGGAATCCGCCGCCAAGACCCAGGCGCGGATCGACACCGGCCAGCAGACGGTGGTCGGGGTGAACAAATATCTGAACCCCGTCGTCGACGACATTCCGATGCTGAAGGTCGACAATGCGGCGGTGCTGGCCGCCCAGATCGACAAGCTGAAACGGCTGAGGGCCGAGCGGGATCAGGCGACGACCGATGCGGCGCTGGACGCCCTGACAAATGGCGCACGCGGGAACGCCAACCTGCTGGAGCTGGCGGTTCAGGCCGCCCGCGCCAAGGCGACGGTGGGCGAAATCTCCGATGCGCTGGAGGCTGCCTTCGGCCGCCACGTCGCGACGGTCCAGACCGTGTCGGGCGTTTATGCCAAGGAGGCCGGCAAGGACGCCCGCTTCGCCCGCGCCCGCGAGATGGTCGCGACCTTCGTCGAGAACGACGGCGGGCCGCCGCGCATTCTGATCGCCAAACTGGGCCAGGACGGGCACGACCGGGGCCAGAAGGTCGTCGCGACCGGATACGGCGATCTGGGCTTCGACGTCACGGCCGGCAGCCTGTTCCAGACGCCGTCCGAGGCGGCTCAGGAAGCCGTCGAGAAGGGCGTTCACGCGGTCGGCGCATCATCGCTGGCGGCCGGGCACCTGACGCTGGTGCCCGAGCTGAAGGCCGAGCTGGAGAAGTTGGGCCGGCCCGACATCATGATCGTGGTTGGGGGCGTAATTCCGCCGTCCGACGTGCAGCCCCTGCTCGATATGGGCGCGGCTGCCGTCTATCCGCCCGGTTCGGCCATCGCCGATACGGCGGTCGACCTGATCGAGAAGCTGAACCAGCGTCTGGGTTACGCCCAGCCCGCCCCCGACAAGGACAAGTGATGATCGGCGCCCTGAACCACGTCGGCGTCGCCACGCCATCCATCGCCGACTCGATCAAATTGTATCGCGATATCCTGGGCGCGACGAAGATCGGCGAGCCATTCGACCTGCCGGCGCAGGGGGTGAAGGTCTGTTTCGTCGATACACCGACGGCTCAGATCGAGCTGATCGAACCCTATGACGACACCAGTCCCATCGTCGGCTTCCTGGCCAAGAACCCGAAGGGCGGCCAGCACCACGTCTGTTTCGAGGTCGCCGACGTCCACGCCGCCGTCGCCGAGATGCGAGCCAAGGGGGTGACGATCCTGGGCACAGGCGAGCCGCGCATTGGGGCGCACGGGACGCCGGTGGTCTTCCTTCATCCCAAGGAGATGGGCGGCGTGCTGATCGAACTGATGGAGACGCCGAAAGCGGGGCATTAAGCGGAGCCTTTGGTCAGCTTGGGCCGTTGAAGGCGAAACCAGAGGACATGACATGATGTCGCACCGCCTGACCGCCTTCGTCGCCATCGCCGCACTGACCGGCGCCGCAGCCTGCTCGCGCACCGAACCCGAACAGCCCGCCGCACCGGTCGAGCCAGCGGCCGCGCCTGCATCCGACGCGCCCTCGGTCGGCTATGCCTGCGAAAGCGGCGCGACGCTTCAGGTCCAGTATATCGACAGCGACAACGCCAGGCTGACCCATCAGAACCAGACCTACGCCCTGCGTTCGGTGCAGGCCGCCAGCGGCGCGCGCTATGTCGGCGGCGGGGTGGAATGGTGGACGGCGACGCGCGATGGGCAGGAGAGCGGCACGCTGAGCCGATTGGGGCCGGACGGCACGACCGGCGTCGCGGTGCTGGAGCGCTGCTCGCGGCCGATTCCCGGGGCTGATGCGATGCCCGGACCGTTGCCGACGCCGGGTCAGACGCCGACCGAGGCGGCCGGCGGGGTCTTGTCCGCTGCGCTGCCCTGCAAGGGGCCGCAACTGACGCTGGCGGCGGGCGACGGGGATGCGGGCGCCGGAAATCGGGTCACCAACTTCAGTCTTCAGAATATCGGAACCCAGGCCTGCAGCCTGACCGGCTATCCGACAGTGACCTTGCAGGACGCGCGGGGACGCACCCTGTCGACCATTCGCGCCGAACAGAGCCCAGGAAGCTATTTCCGCCAAGGCCAGGCCCCGACGCCGGTCGAGCTGGCGCCCCGGGCCAAGGCTTATTTCGAAATGGCCTGGAGCGTCGTGCCCAATGAAGCGATGCAAAAGACGTGTCCCGACGCGGCCACGATAAAGGTCACCGCGCCCAGCGATACGGCCGCCGTCAGTCTGCCGTTCTCGTTCAGCCCCTGCGGCGGTCGCATTCGCGTCAGTCCGATCCGGGCCGAGGCCAACCCGTCTCCTGCGACCTGAGGCGGGTGGAAACCGATCGAAAATCGGCGTAGGTCGCGGCCCATGACCCAGAGCTTCTACGACCGCGTCGCTGGCGAACTGTCCGAGATCGACGCCCAGGGCCTGACCAAGCCCGAACGCATCATCGCCTCGCGCCAGGGGCCTGTGATCCAGGTCGCCGGACGCGACGTGTTGAACTTCTGCGCTAACAACTATCTTGGCCTGGCCGGCGACGAGCGCGTGACCCAGGCCGGGATGGCGGCGCAAGCGAAGTGGGGCGCGGGCACCGCGTCCGTGCGCTTCATCTGCGGCACGCTGGAGATCCACAAGGAACTGGAAGCGGCGATCGCCGCCTATCTCGGTTTCGAGGACGCCATCCTGTTCGCCGCCGCCTTCGACGCCAACGGCGGTCTGTTCGAGCCGCTGCTGGGCGAGAACGACGCCATCGTCTCCGACAGCCTGAACCACGCCTCGATCATCGACGGAGTTCGGCTGTGCAAGGCCAAACGCTATCGGTTCGCCAACTCCGACATGGACGAGTTGGAAAGCCGTCTGAAGGAGGCCCGCGCGGCCGGCGCACGCGACATCATCATCGCCACCGACGGCGCCTTCTCGATGGACGGCTATATCGCCAAGCTGGACGAGATCCGGGTGCTGGCCGACAGATACGACGCCCTGATCATGGTCGACGACTGCCACGCGACCGGCTTCCTGGGTCCGCAAGGCAAGGGCTCGTTCGCCCATCACGGGGTCGAGGTCGATTTCGTCACCGGCACCTTCGGCAAGGCCTTGGGCGGCGCCATGGGCGGCTTCATCTGCGCCAGGAAGTCTGTGGTCGAACTGCTGAAACAGCGGGCGCGGCCCTATCTGTTCTCCAACGCCCTGGCGCCAGCGGTCTGTGGCTCCAGCCTGGAGGCGATCCGTATCGCGCAAGGGTCGGAGGGCGATGCGTTGCGCACC
Organism: Brevundimonas diminuta; assembly: GCF_022654015.1. Lineage (NCBI taxonomy): Bacteria > Pseudomonadati > Pseudomonadota > Alphaproteobacteria > Caulobacterales > Caulobacteraceae > Brevundimonas > Brevundimonas diminuta. The sequence goes on along the minus strand of NZ_CP073063.1, from coordinate 2,584,143 downwards.
CGTCTGTCGGCCAACGCCCATCGCTATCGCGGAGCCATGTCGGACGCAGGGTTCACCCTGCTGGACGGCGAACATCCGATCGTCCCGGTCATGCTGGGCGACGCCAAGCTGGCGCAGGATTTCGCGGCTCGGGCGCTGGAGCTGGGCGTCTATGTGATCGGCTTCAGCTTCCCCGTCGTGCCGCGCGGCCAGGCCCGCATCCGCACGCAGATGTCAGCGGCGCATAGCTTCGATCAGATCGACCGGACGGTCGAAGTGTTCACTCAGGCGGGACGGGAACTGGGCGTCATTTAGCCCCTTTCGCCGGCCATCGACAAAGACAAGGCGGCGAGGAGGCGTGGGGCCTCAGCCGCAGGTTTCGGGATGAACCCGGAGCTGTGATTTCAGGGAGTTAAGAGTATGACCGACACGATGAAGGCCCTGGCCAAGACCGCGCCCGGCATCGGCCTGGAACTGATCGACGCGCCGGTCCCCGAGGCGGGGCCGGAGGATGTGCTGATCCGGGTGCACCGCACCGCCGTTTGCGGCACCGACATCCACATCTGGAACTGGGACGAGTGGTCCCAGAAGAACGTCCCGACCCCGATGATCACCGGCCACGAGTTCGCCGGCGAGATCGTCGCCATCGGCAAGGACGTGGATCGCCCGCTGAAGATCGGCCAGCGCGTCTCGGCCGAGGGCCACGTCATCGACCTGAACTCCGAAGCGGCCCGCGCCGGTCACTTCCACCTGGACCCCAAGACGCGCGGCATCGGCGTGAACCGCCAGGGCGCCTTCGCCGAGTTCGTGGTGGCCCCGGCCTTCAACGTCATCGAACTGCCGGACGACGTGCCCTATGAGATCGGCTCGATTCTGGATCCGTTTGGCAATGCTGTGCACACAGCCCAGCAGTTCGACCTGCTGGGCGAGGACGTGCTGGTCACAGGCGCCGGCCCCATCGGCATGATGGCCGCGGCCGTGGCGCGTCATGCGGGCGCGCGCACCGTGGTCCTGACCGACATCAACGACTTCCGGCTGGAGCTGGCGCAGAAGGTGGCGCCGGGCGTTCGCACCGTGAATACGACCAAGGAAGACATCCATGATGTCATGAAGGAGCTGGGCCTGAAGGTCGGCTTTGACGTGGCGCTGGAGATGTCGGGTTCGCCCATCGCCTTCAAACAGTGTGTCGATACCCTGATCATGGGCGGCGGCATGGCGCTGCTGGGCATTCCCGGCAAGCCGATGGAAACCGACTGGGGCGCGATCATCCTGAAGGCCCTGACCATCAAGGGCGTCTACGGCCGCGAAATGTTCACCACCTGGCGCAAGATGCTGGGCCTGCTGAAGGCTGGCCTGGACCTGAGCCCGCTGATCACCCACCGCCTAGGCTACGCCGACTACCGCGAAGGCTTCGAAGCCATGAAGTCGGGGCAGTCGGGCAAGGTCGTGCTGGACTGGGACAAGGCCGCCTGAGAGACGAGCACCGCTGATCAGACAGCCAGCAGCTGTTTGATCAGCGCTTTTTCGAACCCCTTGGTCTCCGAACCCGGCAAGGCCTTGGCGATTTCGCCGCTTTCGAACAGGGCGAAGACCTTGGGGTGGACATAGGATGCGCGGCAGACGGTGGGGGTGTTGCCCAACAGGCCCGCGACGGCCTTCACGCAGACGGTGATCTTGCGCTTGGCGTCGGTGGGCGAGGTTGGGGCCTCGGTGTCGCGCAGCGCCCGCGCCGCCGAGACGGTGCCGGCCCAGGTGCGGAAGTCCTTGGCCGAGAACTGCTCGCCCATCGCCTCGCGAATGTAGGCGTTCACGTCATCGGAATCGACCGGGCACAGCGTGCCGTCGGCCGCGCGGTATTTGAACAGTTGCTGGCCGGGCAGGCCTTCGAGCTGCCGCACGACCTTGGCCAGGCGGCGGTCTTTGACGCTGACGCTGTGATCTTTGCCGCTCTTGCCGCGAAACTCAAACGTCAGGGCCGCACCGTCCACGTCGATGTGGCGTTTGTGCAGGGTCGTCAGGCCATAGCTGCGGTTCTGTTTGGCGTAGATGGAGTTGCCGACCCGGATCAGGGTGATCTCCAGCAGGCGTACGGCGGTGGCCAGCACCTTGTCGCGACACACGCCGCGAAGGGCCAGGTCATGTTCGACCTTGTCGCGCAGTTTCCCCAGGTTGCGGGAAAAAGCGGGCAGCTTGTCGAACTTGTTCTCGGAGCGGGCCGTGCTCCAGTCGTTGTGATAGCGGTATTGTTTGCGGCCCTTCACGTCCCGACCGGTGGCTTGGATATGGCCGTTGGCCTTGGGACAGATCCAGACGTCGGTCCAGGCGGGCGGAATAGCCAGGGCGCGGATGCGGGCCAGGGTCTTGGCGTCCGTGACGGTCTTGCCCTTGGCGTCGCGATAGGACCAGCCCTTGCCGGCGCGGCGTCGGGTCAGGCCCGCGAACTCGTCGCTGCAATAGCTGAGGCCTTCGGGGACTTCGGCGGCGATGTCGAAGGCGTGCGATCCGTCGGCCATCAGTCGTTCGCCTTTTCGAGGCGGTCATGCAGCCTTTTGATCCAGCGCTCGGCCGGGTCGCCGCCCCACAGCAGCCAGGCGATATAGCCGGCCGAAGGATCGGTGCGGCTGGCCCAGCCCTTGCCGTCCTTATCCACGGTGTGGCGGGCGAAGTAGCTGTAGATGTCCTTGATGTCCTTGTCCGAGACGGGCTTCTGATCCGCCAACTGATGGGCGCGGCGTACGCCGACCTCGGTGCCGCCCCGGTCGTGCTTGTCGCGCAGGTCGAGACCGCGTTTGGCCTGGGCCGCGACGCCCTTGGGCGGCTTGCGTTGCGCGTCGGTGAGGGTGGTTTTGGCGGCCATCGCATCTTTCCGTACAAGGACTTGGCCCGAACGCCGTGTCTGGCGCGCGAGTTCCGCTTGACCGCGCGGGCCGGGCGCGAGACGAGGCGGCATGAACTATCGCCACAGCTTTCACGCCGGAAACTTCGCCGACCTGGTCAAGCACGCCCTGATGCTGTGGTTGGTGAAAGCGCGGCAGGCGGCGGGGCCGCTGACGGTGTTCGACACCCATGCGGGGGCAGGGCTTTACGATCTGTCGGGGGATGGCGCGCGGTCCATGGAGGCCGAGGCCGGCGTGGCGCGGTTGATGTCCGCCGAGGGGCGGACGCCGCTGATGGACGCGCTGGCGACCGAGGTCGCGACGCTGAATCCTGAGGGCGGGGCGCGGTTCTACCCGGGGTCGCCGTTGCTGATCGCGGACGCGCTGACGCCCGGCGGTCGTTATGTCGGGTTCGAACTGAACCCGCCGGTTCGGGCCATGCTGGCCGAGGCGCTGGCGGGGCGAGCGAACGCCGCAGCGCGCGAGGGCGACGGCTATGCAGCGGTCGGCGCGGAGGCGGCGAAAGTGCGCGGGCCGCTAGTGTTGATCGATCCGCCGTTCGAGAAACCCGACGACTATGTCCGCTCGGCCGAGACCGCGATTTCGGTGGTGAGGCGCGATCCGACGGCGACGGCAGCGATCTGGACGCCGCTGAAGGATCTGGAGACCTTCGACGGCTTTATCCGGCGGCTGCAAGGCAAGGCGGGGTCGACCCTGGTCGCCGAGGCGCGGCTGAGGCCGTTGACCAATCCGATGAAGATGAACGGCTGCGCCATGGTGGTGGTGAATCCGCCGGCGGGCGCGGAAGCGGCTGCGAACGAGATCTGCGGCTGGGTCGCGGGGGCGCTGGGGGAAGCGGGCGGACGGGCGGAGGTCTGGACCTTCTGACCGCAGTCACTAGGTTGGTCGCATGACGCGCATCGCCATTCTGGAAACCGGACACCCGCCGGAGCATCTGAAGGACGATTTCGACGACTATCCGGCGCGGTTTCGTGCCCTGCTGGGCGAGGGCGTGCCGACGACGCGGTTCGACGTGCAGTCGGGGCATCTGCCCGACGATCCGTCGGTCTTCCAAGGGGCCATCGTCACGGGGTCGGCGGCGGGGGTCTATGACGATCTGCCGTGGATCCCGCAGCTTATCGATTGGTTGAGGGCGGCGCGGGGGCGGACGCGGCTGGTCGGCATCTGTTTCGGGCATCAGGCGCTGGCCCATGCGTTCGGCGGGGTGGTGGAGAAGTCGCAAAAGGGCTGGGGCGTGGGGCTGCACCGCTATGACGTGCGTGAGGATGCGCCGTGGATGCATCCGCGGGCGCGCACGATCGCCATTCCCGTGTCGCACCAGGATCAGGTCGTCGCGGTTTCGGATGATGCGCGGGTGATCGCGTCCAGCGGCTTCACGCCCTACGCCGGCCTGGCCTGGGGCGACGATGCGATCTCGTTTCAGTGCCACCCGGAGTTTCAGCCGGACTATGCGGCGGCCCTGATCGAGGGACGGCGCGGGGCGCGCATCCCGCATGATGTGGCGGATCAGGCGATTGACAGTCTGAGGCGGCCCAACGACCGGGCGGTGCTGACCGCCTGGATCCGCGCCTTCCTGTTGCTGACCCCGCCGCCGGTCGAGGATGACGGCAGCGGGATTTAAAGGCCCAGCAGCCGGATCAGCGCCAGCGCCAGCACCACCAAGGCGCCCAGCGACAGGATGACGGCGGCGACGACACGGCCGCCAGCGCGGGCGACGGCGCGGATGTCGGTCTGGAGACCCAAAGCGGCCATGGCGACGACGGTCAGCAGGCTGGAGGCGGCGGCCATAGGCGCCAGCGCGGCCTGCGGGATCAGGTCAAACGAGCGCAGGCCGATCATGACAAGGAAGCCGATGATGAACCAAGGCAGCAGGCGCGACAGGCCGGGCTTTGCAGCGCCGGGCGCACGCTCGCGGAAGATCAGCGACAGGGCGAGGATGACGGGGCCGAGCATCAGCACTCGCACCAGCTTGACCACCGTGCCGGTTTGCGTCGCGACGGCGCCGAAGGGGGCGGCGGCGGCCAGAACCTGCGGCACCGCATAGACGGTCAGACCGGCCAGGGCGCCGTATTGCAGGCCGTTGAGATGGATCAGGCCGCCCAGCAGCGGCAGGGCCAGAACCACGATCACGCCGAATACGGCGGTGAAGGCGATGGAGGCCGCCACCTCTTCGCCGTCCGCGTCGATGACGGGGGCGACGGCGGCGATGGCCGAGTTGCCGCAGATGGCGTTGCCGCAGGCGACCAGCAGGGCCATGCGCGGGTTCAGGCCCAGGGCGCGGCCGACGCCGAAACCGACGACGATGGCGAGCGCGACCAGGGCGAAGATGCCAAGCACGAAGCCGACGCCCAGCGACGACAGGGTGGCGGCGCTGACCGAGGCGCCGAGCAGGACAACCGCGACCTCCAGCAGGGTCTTGGCCGAGAAGTCGATGCCGGCCTTGAACCGCACGTCGGGCGTCCAGGCGGTGCGGACGGCGGCGCCCAGCAGTATGGCCAACACTAGCGGCTCCAGCCAGACATGGCCGATCACGTCGCGCTCGATGCTGGTCAGGCCGATGGCCGCCAGCGTCACCAGCAGGCACAGCATGACGCCCGGCCGGATCGTGCGCCCGAACGCCGTCGCTGACGCCATGGACGGTGTGTGCGCGGACGCGGGCAGGGCGGCGGACTTCATCGTCAAGCGTGATGCGCCAACCCTCGACGGCCGTCCAACGGATAGTTATGCTCGTTTCAATCCGATTTGGAGATCAATCGTGACCCTGGAACGCTTGCGTATCTTCGTCGCTGTCGCCGAGCGTGACCACGTGACGGCGGCGGCGCGGGCGCTGAGTCTGACCCAGTCGGCCGTGTCGAACGCCCTGGCGGCGTTGGAAGCCGAGCATGACGTGCGGCTATTTGATCGGGTCGGTCGGGGCGTCGTATTGAACGAGACCGGTCGCGCCTTCCTGCCCGAGGCCAAGGCGGTGCTGGCGCGAGCGGCGGCGGCCGAGGCGGCGCTGGCGGACATGAGCGCCCTGCGGCGCGGGCGTCTGGCGGTGTTCGCCAGCCAGACCATCGCCAGCTACTGGCTGCCGCGCCGGCTGGTGGATTTCCATACGGCCTATCCCGGCGTCGAACTGGCCGTCGAGATCGGCAACACGCGCGAGGCGGCGCAGGCGGTGCTGAGCGGCGCCGCCGAGATCGGCCTGGTCGAGGGGGCGGTGGACGAGCCGGCCCTGTCCCAGGTCCAGGTGGGGTCGGACCGGCTGGCCGTGCTGGTGACGCCGGACCATCCGTGGGCGACGCGACGTCGGCTGGAGGCGAAGGATCTGGCGGGCCAGCCATGGGTGTTGCGCGAAGTCGGATCGGGCACGCGATCGACCCTGGAGGCGGCGGTGCGGGACATGGGGGTCGATCCCGCGACCCTGTCGGTGTCGATGACCCTGCCGTCGAACGAGGCCGTGCTGGCGGCGGCCGAGGCGGGGGCGGGGGCCACGGCCCTGTCGGAAAGCGTGGCCTATGCGTCCGTGGCCGCCGGGCGGCTGGTGACGGCGCCCTTCACCCTGCCCGAGCGACCGTTTCGCCTGTTACGACACCGCGAACGGTATCGCAGCCGGGCCGGCGACGTGTTCGTCGAGGCGATGGGGTAAATCTCCCCAATCCCGCTCATCCCCGCGAAAGCGGAGACCCAGTCCTTTGGGCGATCAATGTTTGGGTGGGTTCGAGGCTGTCATCCAGACAATCGTGCGAGCGACAACATTGGGTTCCCGCTTTCGCGGGGATGAACGGATCTATTTTAGGGCCACTTCACCACCGGGGGCATGGATGACAGGATCGAGTCGACGTTGCCGCCGGTCTTCAGGCCGAACATGGTGCCGCGGTCGTAGAGCAGGTTGAACTCGACGTAGCGGCCCCGGCGGATCAGCTGTTCCTCGCGCTCCTCGGCCGTCCAGGGCTCGGCCATGCGGCCGGCGACGATTCGAGGGTACACATCCAGGAAGGCCAGGCCGATGTCGCGGGTGAAGGCGAAGTCGCGGTCATAGTCGCCGCTGTCGTGATGGTCATAGAAGACGCCGCCGGTGCCGCGCGGCTCCTTGCGATGAGGCAGATAGAAATACTCGTCGCACCAGGCCTTGTATTTGGCGTGCCAGGTCGGGTCGTGGGCGTCGCAGGCGGCCTGCATGGCGGCGTGGAAGGCCACGGTGTCGGGGTGATCCTGACGACGATCCGCCATCAGCACGGGCGTCAGGTCACCGCCGCCGCCGAACCAGCTCTTGGTCGTGGCGATGAAGCGGGTGTTCATATGAACGGCCGGGATGCGCGGGCTGACGGGGTGGCAGATCAGGCTGATCCCCGTCGCGAAGAAGCGCGGATCGACGTCGGCGCCGGGCACGGTCTTGGCGTAGTCGGCGGGGAAGGCGCCATGCACCGTCGAGACATGGACGCCGACCTTTTCGAAGAGGCGACCGTGCATCATGCCCATGACGCCCCCGCCGCCCTCTGGCCGTTCCCATGCGGTTCTGACGAAGCGTCCGGGTTCGCCGGGGAACAGGTCGGCGGGGGCGGCATCCTCCAGCGCCTCGAAGGCGGCGTGGATGCGGTCGCGCAGATGTTCGAACCAGGCGCGGGTCTCGACCTTCTTCAGGTCGAGCGGATCGGAGAAGACGGCGTCGCTCATGGCGCGCTTGAACCACGTCGCGGCGGCGGCGTCATCCGGACAGGTTGTCATAAGCAGAATCGCGGGCGCTAATGGCCGCCTGCCGTTTTCAGGAAGCCCGCCCATGATCCGCCGTCTCGTCTCTGTCGCCGTCACCTCGCTCGCGCTGGGAGGGGCGGCCCAGGCCCAGGACGCCGATGAGGCGCGAGTGATGGAGATTTTGAAGACCACGCCGCTGATCGACGGGCACAACGACCTGCCGTGGGCGCTGCGACAGCAGTACGGAAATGACGTTTACGCCGTTGATCTGACGGAGAATCTGGCGGCGTCGACCAAATTGCATACCGACATCGCGCGCCTGCGGGCCGGGGGTGTCGGAGGGCAGTTCTGGTCCGTCTATGTGCCCGCCAGCCTGACGCCGCTGGAGGCGGTCGAGGAAACCTTTGAGCAGATCGATACGGCCAAGCGCATCATCGCCGCCCACCCCGACACCTTCGGCCTGGCGACCACGGCGGACGAGGTGGATGCGGTGTTCAAGTCGGGTCGGATCGCCAGCCTAATCGGGATGGAGGGCGGCTATTCGATTGACGATTCCCTGGCCCTGCTGCGTGAGTTCTACCGCGCCGGCGCGCGCTACATGACGCTGACCCACTCCAAGACCACGACCTGGGCCGACAGCGCGACGGACGCGCCGAAATGGGGCGGGCTCAGCCCGTTCGGGGAAGAGGTGGTCAAAGAGATGAACCGGCTGGGCATGATGGTCGACCTCAGCCATGTCTCCGAGGAGACGATGCTGGACGCCATGCGCGTGTCCGATACGCCGGTGATCTTCTCTCATTCGTCGGCGCGGGCGGTGACGGATCATCCGCGCAACGTGCCGGATCGGGTGCTGCGGATGATGCCCCAGGACGGCGGCATCGTGATGATCAACCTGGCCCCCGGTTTCGTGTCCGAGGCGGTGCGGGCCTGGAACGGAGCCAAGGCGGGCGAGGAGGCGCGGCTAAAGACCCTGAACCCCGGCGATCCCGGCGCGGTCGAGGCCGGGCTGACGGCCTGGACCGCCGCCTATCCGACGCCTCAGGCGACCTTGGCCGACGTGGTGGCGCATATTCAGCACGTGCGCGAAGTGGCGGGCATCGACCACATCGGACTGGGCGCCGACTTCGACGGCATCGGCAGCCTGCCGGAAGGCATGGGCGGGGTGGACGCCTATCCGCGCATCCTGGCGGCCCTGATGGAGGCGGGCTGGACCGAGGCCGACATCCGCAAGATCGCCGGCGAAAACCTGCTGCGGGTCATGCGGGCGGTCGAGGCCGTGGCGGCGTCAAAGGCCGGCGAGCGGCCGTCGATGGCGCGGCTGGAGCCTGCCTCGGCTCAGAACTAACCGACCCCGCCGGTCTGGCGCAGGCCTTCCCACAGGGCGATCCCGGCGGTGACCGACAGGTTCAGCGAGCGGGCGTCGGGTCGCAGCGGCACGACGACACGCGCGTCGGCGGCGGCGTGGACATAGTCGGGCGCGCCGGCGCTTTCCTTGCCGAACAGCAGGGTGTCGTCGGGCTGGAACACGAAATCGGGCAGGGGCGTCGCGCCCTTGGTCGTAAGCAGCACCAGCCGCCCGGCCGGACGATCCGCCTGAAACGCATCCCAGTCGGCGTGGCGGGTCATGTGGGACAGCGGGCCGTAGTCGAGCGCCGCGCGCTTCATGGCGCGGTCGTCGAAACGGAAGCCCGTCGGCTCAATCACATGTAGATCGACGCCGAAACAGGCCGACAATCGGATGCAGGCTCCGACGTTCTGAGGAATGTCCGGTTGAAAAAGGGCGAGACGCATTCTAAGGCCTGACATACGCGCGGCGAGGGGGTTTGTCGCGGTCTGTTTGCGAGCGTTTCGCAAGAAACGTCAGCAGCTTGCGTCCAAACGGGCGCAAGTCACGGGCCGTCGGGGATTCCCGGCGTCTTTTGTTGGTTCGTGCCGTGGCTGGGGACGCCCTTGAGGGTCTTCTGCGGCGTTCGAGAGGTGGAAACGTGGCCGAATCGGTCGTGCATACGGAAGACGGTCACAGCCCTGAGGGCGGTGATCCCAATCGTCGGGACTTTATCTACATCGCAGCGGGCGCCGCAGCGGTCGGCGCGGGCGCCATGATCGCCTGGCCGCTGATCAACCAGATGAATCCGGCGGCCGATACGCTGGCGCTGGCGTCGATCGAGTTCGACCTGACCAAGGTTCAGGAAGGCCAGCAGGTCGTCATCAAATGGCAGGGCAAGCCGGTGTTCGTGCGTTACCGCACCCCGGCCGAGCTGCAGAAGGTCATTGCGGACGACAACGCGCCTGACCTGAAACAGCCCCAGACCGACGCCGAGCGCACCAAGCCCGGTCACGAGAAATATCTGGTCGTCATCGGTTCGTGCACGCACCTGGGCTGCGTGCCAACCTTCGGCGCGGGTGATTACGGCGGCTGGTTCTGCCCCTGCCACGGCTCGCACTACGACGCCTCAGGCCGCATTCGTAAGGGGCCGGCGCCTCTGAACCTGGTGGTGCCGGAATACGATTATCTGTCCGACACCCGCGTCAAGATCGGCTGAGGACCAAGGGGGAATCATGAGCGATCACGAGAGCACCTACGTCCCGAAGACGGGCGTCGAGAAGTGGCTGGACACCCGGCTGCCGATCATCCGTTTCGGCGCGGACTACATGTCCCTGCCGACGCCGCGGAACCTGAACTACTGGTGGACCTTCGGCGGCATCCTGGCCCTGTGCCTGATGACGCAGATCGTCACCGGCATCGTTCTGGCCATGCACTATACGCCGAACGTCGACCTGGCCTTCGCCTCGGTCGAGCGCATCATGCGCGACGTGAACGGCGGCTGGCTGATCCGCTACGTCCACGCCAACGGCGCGTCGATGTTCTTCATCGCCGTCTATCTGCACATGCTGCGCGGCCTCTACTACGGCTCGTACAAGGCGCCGCGCGAGATGATCTGGATCATCGGCTGCGTGATCTTCTTCCTGATGATCGCCACCGCCTTCCTGGGCTACGTCCTGCCTTGGGGCCAGATGTCGTTCTGGGGCGCGGAGGTCATCACCAACCTGATCGGCGCCATCCCGGTGCTGGGCGAGCCGATCCTAATTTGGCTGCGCGGCGGCCCGGCGATCGACAATGCGACGCTGAACCGCTTCTTCTCGCTGCACTATCTGCTGCCGTTCGCCATCCTGGGCTGCGTCGTGCTGCACCTTTGGGCGCTGCACTCGGCCGGTCAGAACAATCCGGTCGGCATCCTGATCCCGAAGGATCGGGAGAAGAAGGACACGCTGCCCTTCCACCCGTATTTCACGGTCAAGGACGGCTTTGCGATCATCCTGTTCCTGATCCTGTTCGCCATCTTCGTCTTCTATCAGCCGAACGCCCTGGGCCACGCCGACAACTACATCCCGGCCAACCCGCTGCAGACGCCGGCGCACATCGTGCCCGAGTGGTACATGCTGCCCTTCTACGCGATCCTGCGCGCCATCCCGGACAAGTTCGGTGGCGTGGTGGCGATGTTCAGCGCCATCGGCGTGCTGTTCGTCCTGCCCTGGCTGGATACGTCCAAGGTGCGCTCGATGCGCTATCGCCCGACGATGCGGACCTTCTTCATCATCTTCCTGGTGGTGGGCGTGGGCCTGGGCTGGTGCGGTGGTCAGCTGCCTGACGCGCCGGTGATTGGGTCGTTCAGGACCTTCACCCTGATCGACGGCGACCTGAACTCCTATCTGTGGCTGACGCGCGTCTTCACCCTGTACTACTTCGTCTTCTTCCTGATCATCATGCCGTTGGTCGGGTTGAAAGAGCAGCCGCTGCCGATCCCGGCGACGATCTCCGAGCCGGTCCTGACCGGCGCCGGCGCCGTCGAGCACAAGGTCTGAAAATCATGACGATTGGAATGAAGACCGTGTCGTTCAAGACGATCATCGCCTCGGCAGCCATCGCGCTGGGCCTGTTGAGCGCGGCCGCTCCCGCTATGGCGGCAGGCGCCGCCGCCCATCCGCGGTCTGGCGGGTTCAGCTTCGAGGGGCCGTTCGGCACCTATGACCAGGGCCAGCTTCAACGCGGCTACAAGGTCTATCACGAGGTCTGCGCCGCCTGTCACAGCATGAACCTTATGCACTATCGGAACTTGGGCGACCGTCATGGGCCGTTCTGGAATCCGAAGTATCCGAACCCGAACGACAACCCTGTCGTGAAGGCTCTGGCCAAGGAAAATCAGGTCGGCGACATCGACAGCGAGACCGGCGAGGCGATCCAGCGCGACGCCACGCCCGCCGACAAGTTCCGCGCCCCCTATCCGAACGCCACGGCGGCGGCGGCGGGCAATGGCGGCGCAGCGCCGCCTGACTTGTCGGTCATGGCCAAGGCCCGTCACGACGGCGCGAACTACATCTATTCGCTGCTGTCGGGCTACAAGGCCGCGCCGGCCGGCCTGCAGATCCGCGAGGGTCAGCACTACAACCCCTATATGGCCGGCGACCTGACGCCGTTCTGGACCGGCGATCACAAGCACGTTCCGCCCGGCGGCTTCATCGCCATGCCGCCGCCGCTTCAGAACGGTCAAGTGACCTATGACGACGGCTCGCCGCAGACGGTCGATCAATACGCCAAGGACGTGGCGGCCTTCATCGCCTGGACGTCCGAGCCGAAGATGGTCGAGCGCAAGCAGGCCGGTCTGGGCGTGATGATCTATCTGCTGCTGTTCGCCGGCATCACCTATGTCGCCTACCGCCGCATCTGGAAGGGCGTCGCCCACTAAGGGCATCGCCGCCGGATCGAAACCGTAAGCCCGCCGAGGTTCGCCTCGGCGGGCTTTTTCGTTTGCGGATCATCATGGCACGGGCTCGGAACCAGTAAGGTGAACTAACTGAAGTTGATTTCTGTCGCCTTGAGGTAGCGCGTGTTCGCGACCTGTGCCTTAATCGCTGACGCAGTTCGGGAGGTGACAATGTTGATGATGGTTCTCGTCTTGGCGATGACGGTCTCCCCCGCGCAGCAAACCGCCACACCGGCGCCCTCGAATTCGCAGGTCATCTACGCAGTCGGCGGCCTCGCGCGTTTCGAAGACAATGACCGTCGCCTGATCGTCGAAAACGAGCGGCGTGATCAAATCCAGCGTTGGCGGCAGGTGGTTATCAACCAGCGCTTCGAGCTGGCTGATAAACTCGATCGTCTGATCGCCAGCGGCGATTGCGAAGCTGCGCGCGATCTGGCCGTCCGCGGTCGTTATGCTGATATTCGCGAGGCCGTGACAAAAACCTGCGACGCTCGCGAGAGCCCCGTTCCACGCTGACGGAAGGCGCGTTTGTATCGACAGCTGGATGATCGCCCCCTAGGGTCGCGCATCGTTTCTGGCTGTGGGGCCTTCAGTTCATGCGTCTTGTCTCTTCTTTCGCCGCCGTTCTTTTGGCGAGCGTCGCCTTGTCTGCCTGCGCCACGGCGTCTGATCCCGCTACGGTTGATACGGTCCCAGACTTTGATGCGGCTCGGATCTCGCAGGACATCAAGACGCTGTCGGACGACAGCTTCGAGGGCAGGGGCATCGCCACCCCAGCCGAGGAAAAGGTCATCCGCTATCTGAGCGAAGGCTACGCCGCCGCCGGGTTCGAGCCGGGCGGGCCGAACGGCCAGTGGACGCAGGACGTGATCCTGAATCGCTTCACGCAGTCCAATGTGCGGGCCTCGCTGAAGCTGGGCGACTGGACCCTGCCGATGACGCAAGGGCGAGAGGTCGCCATCTCGACCCGCCGCCCGGCCGAACACGTCAGCCTGAAGGACGCGCCGCTGGTCTTCGTCGGCTACGGCATCAACGCGCCCGAGCGTCAGTGGAACGACTTCAAGGGCCAGGACCTGCGCGGCAAGATCCTGGTCGTGCTGGTCAATGACGCCGACTTTGAAGAGCCGGCGCTGAACACCTTTGGCGGCAAGGCCATGACCTATTACGGCCGCTGGACCTACAAATACGACGAGGCGGCCAAACAGGGCGCGGCGGGCGTGCTGATCGTGCACGAGACGGCGCCGGCGTCTTACGGCTGGCAGACGGTCGCCAACTCCTGGGGCGTATCGCAGTTCGACATCCTGCGCCAGAATGCGGCGGCCGAGCGCGTGCCGATGGAGGGCTGGATTCAGCGTGACGTGGCGATCGACCTGTTCCGCCGCGCGGGTCTGGATTTCGAGGCGCTAAAGGTCCAGGCGCGCAGCCGCGACTTCCAGCCCGTCGCCCTGACCGGCGCGTCCTTCTCGACCGATTTCGACGTGGCCACCAATCAGGTCACCAGCCACAACGTCATCGCCCGCCTGCCGGGCACGACCCATCCGGACGAGACGATCCTCTATACCGCCCACTGGGATCACATCGGCATGGGCGAGCCGGACGCGACCGGCGACCGCATCTTCAACGGGGCGGTGGACAACGCCTCGGGCACGGCGGGTCTGCTGGAGCTGGCGCGCATATTCGGTCGGGCGCCGCGCACTGAACGCTCCGTCGTGATGATCAGCTTCACCGGCGAGGAAAGCGGCCTGCTGGGTTCGGAATACTATGCGGTGAACCCGGTCTATCCGCTGGCCAAGACGGTGGGCGGGTTCAACATGGACTCGATGAACGTCTATGGCCGCGTCACGGGGCTGGGCGTCACCGGATATGGCCAGTCGGACTTCGACGAGCGTCTGGCGGCGGCGGTCCAGCCCCAGGGGCGGTCATTGGTGCCGGATTACGAGAATGCGGCCGGCACCTATTACCGCTCGGACCACTTCCCGCTGGCCAAGCGCGGCGTGCCGATGGCCTATGCCGGCAGCCGTGGCGAATTCCGCGACGAACCGATCGCCGCGCGCGAGGCGGCGCGATCGGAATACGGCGCCAAACGCTATCACCAGGCCGCGGATGAGTGGTCGCCCGACTGGGACTACAGCGGCATGATCGAGGATCTGACGGTCTTCTATGACGTCGGTCGCGCCCTGGCGAACGGTCGCGACTGGCCGCAGTGGAAGTCGGGTTCGGAGTTCGCGCCGGTGCGCGCGACGACGGCGTCCGAACGCCGCTAGCCTTTTCACAAATTGAGATGGGGCGGGGAGGAATCTCCGCCCCCTTTGCCATCCCGCCTGTCGAGTCAGTTCAATGATCCATCGCCGTTCACCCCTCGTCGCCCTCGCGGCGCTCGCGCTCGCCGCTTGCGCGACCACGCCGGTCGCATCGCCGGCGCCCAAGCTGGACGCCTTCGCCGTCGCCTCGGCTGCGACGCCTCAGTTCAGCGCCCAGCGCCTGTCGGACCACATCAAATATCTGGCGTCGGACGAGATGGAGGGCCGGTTCCCCGGCCTGATCGGCGAACGGCTGACCCTGGCCTATCTGCAGGCGCAGTATGAGGCGATGGGGCTGGAGCCGGGCGGGCGCAACGGGTCATGGCTGCAGCCCGTTGATCTGGTGCGGTTCACGCCAGAACGGGCGCCGACGGCGTCCTGGACCGGGGCGGACGGCATGGCGCACCCGCTGGTTTCGGGGACGGACATCACCCTGCGCGCCGGGTCGGCGGAACCGATCGTGACGGCCGAGGCGCCGCTCGTCTTCGCCGGTTACGGCATTTCGGGCCCGACCTGGGACGACTATGGCAGTGCGGACCTGACCGGCAAGGTCGTGGTCATTCTGCGCGGCCAACCGGCGGTCATGGGCGAGGATCCCAACTTCTACGGCTCGACCACACACAAGACCCAGGAGGCGTTGAAGCGGGGCGCCGTGGGCGTCATCACGCTACAGGACCAGGACAACCGCTGGCGTCGCGCCGTGGGCGGGGCGACCCGGCCGCAGATGACGGTCAACGGCGCGCATGACCCGCGGTTCAGCGGATCCATCAACATGGCCACGGCGACGAGGATCGGCGGCGCGGCCCTGGAAGCCGCCGTCGAGCGGGCGAAGACGACCGCCTTGGGCGGCGTTCTGGATTTGGGCGCGCGGCTCAGCGTCGATATCGCCGAGACGACCGAAGTCATCCATTCCAACAACCTGCTGGCCAAGATTCCCGGCACGGAGCGGCCTGACGAATATGTCTTCTACTCCGCCCACTGGGATCACGTCGGCAAGGCCCGGACGCCCAACGCCGAGGGCGACGACATTTTCAACGGCGCCTGGGATAATGCGTCGGGGACGGCCGGTCTGATCGAGATGGCGCGGGCGTTCAAGGCCGGGCCGGCGCCGAAGCGCACCGTAATCTTCCTGCACGTCACGGCCGAAGAGCAGGGGCTATTGGGGTCGGAGGCCTATGCCGCCGATCCGGTCTATCCGCTTGCCAGGACGGCGGCCGACATCAACATCGACATGCTGCCCTTCACGCCGGCGACGCGCGACGTGGCGGTGTTCGGCGTCGGCAAGTCCGAGCTGGAGGACATCTTGGGCCGGTTCGCGGCCGTGCAGGGGCGGGTGGTGACGGGCGACGGCTATCCGGAGGAAGGCTTCTACTACCGCTCCGACCATTTCAACTTCGCGGCCGGAGGGGTGCCGGCGCTGATGCCTTGGACGGGCCGTGATTTCGTCGAGGGCGGGATCGAGGCAGGCAAGCCCTATTACGAGGGGGCGATGGCCAAATATTATCACAAGCTGACCGACGAATGGCGGGCCGACTATGACTTCACGGCCGCCTTGCAGAACCTGGACCTGCTGTATCGGCTGGGGCTGACGGTGGCCGACAGCGAAAGCTGGCCCGCGTGGAAGCCGACCGCCGAGTTCAACGCCATCCGCGACCGCACGGCCGATCAAAGGCGCTAGGTCTCAGGCCGCACCAAACGGATAGGGGCTGACGGACTTGGACCAGTCATCGACCGCCAACGGGCGGTCGATGGGGGCGGCGGCCCGTTCGGCGCACGGGTGGCGGTGGCACAGACGGCAGGCCGGTCCGATGGGCGTGACTTCGGGGTTCTGGAGGTCGATGCCGTGCGCGTAGACCAGACGATGCGCATGACGCAATTCGCAGCCCAGGCCGACGGCGAGGTCGTGGCGCTCCCCATAGCCGTCGTGGCCTTGTCGCTCGACCGTGCGGGCGAAGGTGAACCAGCGGCCGCCGTCTGGAGTCTCGATGATCTGGGTGACGATGCGGCCGGGCGTGCGGAAGGCGGAGTGAAGCCGCCAGCGCGGGCAGGCGCCGCCGAAACGCGAGAAGGGAAACGCGCCCGCCGCATAGCGCTTGGAGATGTTGCCCGCCTGATCGACCCGCATCAGGAAAAAGGGCACGCCGCGCGCCGTGGGGCGTGACAGGGTGGTCAGGCGGTGCGCGGCCTGTTCATAGCTTACGCCGAACCGCGCCTGCAGCCGGGCCAGGTCGTAGCCGGCAGCTTCCGCCGCGCGCTGGAAGGCGGCGTAGGGCATCAGGGTCGCGGCGGCGAGGGTGTTGGTCAGGGCGACCTTCAGGAGTGAGCGTGTCGGCCCGTCCGGGGCGCCGGCGGCCTCTGCCAGCGCGATGACCGCCGGCCCTTGCTCGGCCAGGGCCAGCTGGTAGGCGATGGCGAAGGCGCGCGAGGACGGCCCCAGGGTTTCCGAGAGCAGCAGACGGCGGCGATGTAGGTCATAGCGGCGGGTCCATTCCACCATGACCTCGGCCGGCAGGGTGCGGACGCCAAGGTCGTGCCTGGCCGCCAGCCGATGACGGGCGGCGGGTTCGAAGCCGTCGGCGTGGGCGGGCGCCTCGGCGGACAGGGCGTCGGACAGGGCTTCGCCCATCTGGTCTAGTTCCGGAAAATGGTTGCCGCGCGACTGGATATATTCGCGCACCCATTCGGCGGGGCTGGTCTCGACGGGGCTCTCACCCGTTTCGGCGGCGGCGCGTGCGCGCGTGCGGCCGTCGTCGAAGGCCTGATAGAGGCGCAGCAGGGCGTCGGCCACGCCGGGCGCCTCTTCCAACAGTTGCACCAGTTCATGCCTAGGCGGGGACAGACCCTTGAACAGCTGGTCGGTCAGGATTTCCGTGAGACGCGCCTCGTCCGCCGCACCACCCTGATTCAGCGCGCGCAGATCGACGTCATAGGTGTCGGCTAGTCGCAGCAGCAACTGGGCTGAAACCGGGCGCTGATTGCGCTCTATGTGATTGAGATAGCTGGGCGAAACGTCCAGATCAGCGGCCATGGCGGTCTGGGTCAGGCCCAGATTGCGCCGCAGCCGCTTGAGCCGGGCGCCCAGAAACAGCTTGCGATCAGCGGCGGTGTTCATCCCTGCATGATGTCACAACGTGACCAACTAAGCAAAGTCATAGTGTGACAAAATGACTTAGCGGTCGGGTTGCTGTCTGTATCAGTTTTGACCGGCGCGTGTTCTTGTCTCCGAGACGGCGGCTGCGGCCGCGCCCTTCAGAGACCGAGTTCGACCATGACCACCTTCGCCGATCTGGTGCCTTCGCCCGCCGGCCGTTTCGACGGCATCGAGCGCCCTTACACGCCTGAAGACGTCCTGCGCCTGCGCGGCTCGGTGCCGATCACCCATACGCTGGCCGAGCGCGGGGCCAACCGCCTGTGGCAGTTGCTGCACGACGAGCCCTTCATCAACGCCCTGGGCGCCGTCACCGGCAACCAGGCCATGCAGATGGTCCGCGCGGGCCTGAAGGCCATCTATCTGTCGGGCTGGCAGGTCGCGGCCGACGCCAATACGGCCGGCGCCATGTATCCCGACCAGTCGCTGTATCCGGCCAACGCCGCGCCGGAACTGTGCCGCCGCATCAACCGCACCCTGCAACGCGCCGATCAGATCGAACATGCCGAGGGCGGCGCCAAGCGCGACTGGTTCGTTCCCATCGTCGCCGACGCGGAAGCCGGTTTCGGCGGGCCGCTGAACAGCTTCGAAATCATGAAGGCCTTCATCGAGGCGGGCGCAGCCGGCGTTCACTTCGAGGATCAGCTGGCGTCCGAGAAGAAGTGCGGCCACTTGGGCGGCAAGGTTCTGATCCCGACCCAGGCGCATGAGCGCAATCTGGTCGCCGCGCGCCTGGCCGCCGACGTGATGGGCACGCCGACCATTACGGTCGCCCGCACCGACGCCGAAAGCGCGCAACTGATCACCTCCGACATCGACGAGCGGGACCAGCCCTTCATCGATCGCGACAACCGCACGCCCGAGGGTTTCTTCCGCCTCAAGGAAGGCACGGGTCTGGACCACTGTATCGCGCGCGGTCTGTCCTACGCCAATATCGCCGACTTGCTATGGTGGGAGACGTCACACCCGGATCTGGACGATGCCAAGAAGTTCGCGGAAGCCGTCCAGAAGGCCCATCCGGGCAAGCTGATGGCCTATAACTGCTCGCCGTCCTTCAACTGGAAGGCCAAGCTGGATGACGCCACCATCGCCAAGTTCCAGCGCGAGCTGGGGGCCATGGGCTACAAGTTCCAGTTCGTGACCCTGGCCGGCTTCCACAGCCTGAACAACGCGATGTTCGAGCTGGCGGACGGTTATCGCGATCGCGGCATGGCGGCCTATTCCGAGCTGCAACAGCGCGAGTTCGCCAACGAGGCCATCGGCTACACCGCCACGCGTCACCAACGCGAAGTCGGCACCGGCTATTTCGACCAGGTCGCCACGGTCATCTCCAACGGCACGTCCTCGACGACGGCGCTGAAGGATTCGACCGAGACCGCCCAGTTCACCCACGCGGCTTAACCCGGAAAGGAACCCGCAAATGGAACCGCTGACCCGAACCGAAGCCATCATCGACTTCTGCCTAGCGCCCCTGGCGCTCGACACCGGCACGGAGGCCGAACGTGAGGTGCGTCGTCGTCTGACGCACGTGCTTCGGACCTATCAGTCCAAGACCGCGACGCCTGTCGCCGTGGACTTCTCGGCCATGCCCTCACAGGTCATCAACGAGGCGGCGCACGGCTACGAATAGGCAGTCCGCCCAAGAAAAAGGCCCGCTCCGATCGCTCGGAGCGGGCCTTTTGTCGATCTGGGCAGGAAGACCTAGCGCGTCGTCGGGCCGGTGTTCAGCGATTGGGTGGTCGCAACAGCCGGGGTCGGAACAGGCGTCGCTTGCGGGACGGTGACCGAGATGGGCGTGCGCGCCGGCGCGGCCCCGGTTTCCTGAGGATCGCCGACGACGATGGTGGTGATCTGAGTCGCCTCGGTGGTGCAGGTCGCCAGGTCGCGGGTGATGTGACGGCCCAGGCAGAAGATGTCCTCGTAGCTGGGGCGCGAGGCGGCCAGGCACTGGAACAGCATCAGCTTGGACATATCCATGCAGAACTCGCTGTTCGGCTCGTGCGTCAGAGCCTCGGTGTTGACCCGGGCCTCGTCGCCGCCGGCTCCTAGCGCGCCCAGAGCCGCGATGGCCAGAGAGCGGACGACGGCGGGGGTGTAGGGCGGGCCTTTGCGCGACGGCTCCAGCCCCAGTCCCGTGCCGCTGTTGGCGGCGGCGAACAGGCGACTCGATTCCTCCGGCGACGGCAGCATCTTTGCAGCGGACAAGGTCTTTGCGCTTTCCAGCCGCACTTCGCGGTTCGGGATCGGCGTAATGGCCCAGCGGCGGCGAGGATCGCTGCGGCCCTGGATGGTGTAGGCGTCCTGCTCGATCGCCTCGGCGATGGCGCGCATGGCGATGGCGTCCTTGCCGACCGTCGCCGAGATCAGGCCGGCGGCCGCGTCGGCGCCGGGCAGGGTGGCGGCGTAGGCCGGATCGGCGACGATCTGGGCGACCATGCGCTGACGCTGCGCCGGATCGATCGCATACTGCTGCACGCCGGCGACGAACTCGGGCGACTGCAGGGCGATGATGGCGCCGTATGCGATCAGGCCGCGCGACAGTTGATCGGCGTCATAGGCCGAACCCTTGCGCAGAGCGGCCTGGATCGATTCCGCATCGGGGAAGCCGCCCGGCTGGATCGTCTGGGCTTCACGCAGGAAGGCGACGTAGATGGCGGCGGCGTCCGCCACACCCTGGTTCAGCGACACGGGGGGCGGCTTGCGGGCGGCCAGTTCGGCCGCCAGACGCTGGGCTTCCAGCTCGGCCTTCGAGGGTCCGCTCTCGCAACTGGCGAGCAGGACAGCGGCGGCGAGGGCGGCGGCCGACAGACCGCGGCTCAGTAGGGCCGTTTTCATGGAGACTTCCTCAGGCGATCACGCGCGCAAAAAGCGCCAATACTGTTGGCGCTTATAAGGCGGGCCTTATGGTTATACGAAGGTTAATCGAACAGTTTCGAAACCGATTCTTCGTTCGCGATCCGTCGGATAGCCTCTCCGACCAGCGGAGCCACGGAAACCGCTCGGATTTTCGGGCAGTTCAAAACTTCGTGGGGTTGCTCGATGGAGTTGGTGATCACCAGCTCCTTCAGCGGGCCGTCGGTGATGCGCTGGACAGCGGGGCCGGACAGGACGCCGTGGCTGATATAGGCCGAAACCTCCGTCGCGCCCTGGTCGATCAGGGCCTTGGCGGCGTTGACCAGGGTGCCGCCCGAATCGACGATGTCGTCGAACAGGATGCAGCGGCGGCCCTGAACATCGCCGATGATGTTCATGACCTCGCTCTCGCCCGCCTTGGGCCGGCGCTTGTCGACGATGGCGAGATCGGCGTCCAGGCGGCTGGCCAGGGCGCGTGCGCGCACCACGCCGCCGACGTCGGGCGAGACGATCATCAGGTCGTCGCCGCGGGCGTAGTTTTCCTTGATGTCTTGGGCCAGAACGGGGGTCGCGACCAGATTGTCGGTCGGAATGTCGAAGAAGCCCTGGATCTGACCGGCGTGCAGATCCATTGTCAGGACGCGGTCGGCGCCGGCGCGGGTGATCAGATTGGCCACCAATTTGGCCGAGATCGGCGTGCGACCGCCGGTCTTACGATCCTGACGCGCGTAGCCGAAATAGGGGATGACGGCCGTGATACGCTTCGCCGAGGCCCGCACCAGGGCGTCGGTGATGATCAGCAGCTCCATCAGGTTGTCGTTGGCCGGGTAGGAGGTCGACTGCAGGATGAAGACGTCCTCGCCGCGGACGTTTTCCTCGATGATGGCGAAGACCTCGTTATCGGCGAACCGCTTGACCTGGGCCTTGGTCAGGGGCGCATCCAGGTGGTCGGCGATCGCCTGGGACAGTGCGCGGTTGGAGTTGCCTGAGAGCAGCTTCATCGGCCGGTCATCCTTTCGCCGTCATCCGCCCCCCATGAACGGCGGTCGGTTGGCGCGCTCTTTACCAGTGGAGCCGGGCAGGGCAAGTCGTATGCTGAGTTTTCCTCGGCATGGCGCGGCTCGGTCGCGGGTGCTAGAGGTCGCCGCGTTGGTTTCCGGGGAACGGCTTCAGGGCCGTCCTTCACACGTCATGGGGTCGTCCTTGTCCGCTTCTAAGTTCCGTTCCGGCATGGTGCTGATGGCCGCGGCGCTCGCCGCAGTGACGATTTCAGGCTGCTCGGGCACCAAGCGTCCCAAGCTGGCCTATGAGGAACGTCCGGTCGAGGCGCTCTACAACACCGGCTATGATCGGCTGCAGCAGCGACGCTGGTCCGACGCTGTGGATTATTTCCAGGAAGTCGAACGCCAGCATCCCTATTCGGACTGGGCGCGTCGTTCGATCCTGATGCAGATCTACGCCTACTATCAGAACAACGCCTATGCCGACGCCATCGCGGCGGCGGACCGGTTCATCCAGCTGTTCCCCGGCAATCCGTCGGCCTCCTACGCCTTCTACATGAAGGCCGTCTGCAACTTCGAGCAGATCACGGATGTGGGACGCGACCAGGGTTACGCCACCGCCGCCCTGGCAGGGCTGAAGGATGTCTCGCGCCGCTATCCGGGCACGCCCTACGCGTCGGACGCCGCCGTCAAGATCGACATGGTCAACGACCAGCTGGCCGGCAAGGAAATGAACATCGGCCGCTACTATCAGCGCGCCAACCAGCCGCTGGCGGCGCTGAACCGTTACAAGGCCGTGATCGCCAACCCGGACTTCCAACGGACCTCGCACACGCCCGAAGCCCTGTATCGCCTGGTCGAGGTCAACCTGCAGCTGGGTCTGAAGGAAGAGGCGACGCGTAACGGCGCGGTGCTGGGCTACAACTATCCGGGCAGCCCCTGGTATGCCGAGGCCTATGCGCTGCTGACCGAGAACGGCCAGACGCCGGACAAGGCGCCCGAGGGCAAGCGCGAGAGCTGGCTGCAGCGGATCATTCCGGGCTGATCACGCGACGGCTTGTGCAATCCGGCGGGGATCGGGATTCTGTCGGTCATGATTCGTTCCGCCGGCGCCTGACGCGATGCTGACCGCCCTTTCCATTCGTGACGTCGTCCTGGTGGACGTGCTCGATCTCGAGGTTGAGAACGGCCTGACCGTGCTGACCGGCGAAACCGGAGCCGGCAAGTCGATCATCCTGGATGCGCTCGGCCTAGCTTTGGGCGGGCGCGGCGACGCAGGCCTGGTGCGCAAGGGCGCCAAACAGGCCGTGGCCACTGCCGTCTTCTCCGCTCCCGACGATCCTGAGTTGCTGGCCCTGATCGCCGACAAGGGGTTCGATGTGCAGCCGGGGGAGGATCTGATCCTTCGCCGCGTGCTGGGCGCCGACGGCCGCAGCCGGGCCTACGTCAACGATCAGCCGGCCGGGGTGACGGCTGTGCGCGAGATCGGCGCGGCGCTGGTCGAGGTGCACGGACAGCATGAGACCGTGGGTCTGCTGGACTGGCGAACGCACCGCGCTTCGCTGGACGCCTATGGCGGACTGCAGCCGCAGTTGTCGGCGGTCGCCTCGGCCTCTGCCAAGCTCAAGGCTGCCGAGGCCAAGCTGGCGGAGCTGAAGGCGCAGGCGGCGGACGCCGATGCGCGGCGCGAAGAGATCAGCCTGAACCTGTCCGAACTGGATGCGCTGGATCCGCGCGCCGACGAAGAGACGGAATTGGCCGGCGAGCGCGCCCTGCTGGGCGCCGCCGAAAAGGCCATCGCGGATCTGGGCGACGCCCGCACCCAACTGGGCGGCGACAAGCTGAGCCAAAAGCTGGGCGCGGCGCTGAGGGCCGTCGAACATGCGCGTCAGAGGGCAGGGCAGGCGGGCGCCGAGGGCGATCATCCGGTCATCGTCAAACTGTCGGCCGCCGTGGAGGCGATCGACCGCACCATGGTCGAGGCGGCGGAAGCCCTCGCCGCCGTGGACGCCGCCGCCGACGCCTTCGACTATGAGCCCGGCCGTCTGGACAAGGCCGAGGAGCGATTGTTCGCCCTGCGCGCCGCCGCCCGCAAGCTGCACACCACCGTCGACGCCCTGCCGACCCTGCGCATTCGCCTGCGCGAGCAGCTTCGGCTGATCGAGGATGGCGAGGAGGCGCTGACCAATGCCGGGCGCGAGGCGGCCGAGGCGGCGGAAGCCTATGATCTGGCGGCCACCTTCCTGACCTCGGCGCGCGAAGCCGCCGCCGAACGCCTGACCGCCGCCGTCATGGCAGAGCTGGGCCCGCTGAAGCTGGAGCGCGCGCGGTTCCGCGTGGCTCTGGAGCCGATCGAAGGCCGACGCGGGCCGGACGGCGTCGAGACGGTGCGCTTCCAGATCGCCACCAACGCCGGAACCGACTTCGGCCCGCTGGACGCCATCGCCTCGGGAGGCGAGCTGGCGCGTTTCGCCTTGGCGATGAAGGCCGCTCTGGCGAGCCGTGAGGACATGCGACAGCCGGTGATGATCTTCGACGAGGTGGATCAGGGCGTCGGCGGGGCGGTGGCCGAGGCCGTCGGTTCTCGCCTGAAACGCCTGTCGACCGGGGCGCAGGTGCTGGTCGTGACCCACAGTCCGCAAGTCGCCGCGCGCGGCCATGCTCATTGGAAGGTGATGAAGGCCGACCGCGACGGCCTGACCACCACCACCGTCGTCGCCCTGGACGACCAGCGCCGTCAGGAGGAGATCGCCCGCATGCTGTCCGGCGCCGAGATCACCGATGAAGCCCGCGCGGCGGCGCGGGCCCTGATCGGCTGACTGAACTTTTTAAACGCCCAGGATCCAGCCTTCTTCCTGTTCGACCTGGGCGATCAGTTCCGCCGTGGCGTCTTGGGGCGGGGCGAAAGCCTTGGCCAGGTCGCCAGCCTCGTCCATCCTGGCGAGGGCCTCGGCCGTTGAGCGAACCTGGGCCTGGTCCTTGAACTCACCGGGTTGAGGCTTGGTCTCGTGCATCGAAGGCCAGACCTCGACAACCAAGGCCGACAGAGGTTCCACGTCATCGGGCGTCAGCGCGCGCCAGCCGGTGCCGAAGGGCCAGACGGCGCCTGACGGGCCGAGGCTTTCCAGCAGCCGCCGCACAGCCGGGATGCCGACCAGGGTCTGGCCGCCCACGGCGCCCGCGCCGTGCATCTGCCACACGCTCTTGGGCTGAAGCCGGCCCTTGCGGGCGGCGTTCTCGGTGGCGCGGAACTCGGGGATGTCGGCGCCGGCACCTGCCGGGGGTTTGGTCGTGGTCAACCAGCGTTGGGCCTGTTTGGCCGGGGCGCCCCAAAGCGGCCAGGCCTCGTCGGTCATCAGCCGGTTCATCTTGGCCGCCACCTGATAGCGGTTGTTGGTGTTGTCGGCCTTGTCCACGATGTTGGAGGCGATGAATTTCCACATGGCTTGCCACGGGGTTCCGTCCAGCTTCAGCCGCGCGGCCGTGCCGACGGGATAACCGAAGTTGAAGTCCAGCCCGACCAGCACCCGGTCGCCGCGCTTTCTGTGGTCCGCCAGGATCGAGGCCAGCAGGGCTTCGCCATCGGCCCGGGTCGCGACATTGTGCGACTCGGTATAGAGGCGGAAGCGCACGTCGCGCTTGGCCACGCCGATCCACAGCGAGGTGTCGCCGAGCTTCTTGGTTTCGGCGGCGGTCCAGTCGGCGACGATATAGGCGTCGAAAAGGCGGGCCAAGGCGGCCTCCCTGAAAAAGGCATGTCGGTTAGGAGTGAGCCGGGCTTCTAACGCCGCATCGCGGCGACTGAAAGGCCCATACGCCGTCTCAGCCCTTCAGCAGGGCTTCCAGATGCGACAACCAGCGGCGGCCGAGGCGGAGCGCCTCGCCAGGGGAGCCGGTCTGGACGGGCAGGGCGGCGTCCCACAGGGCCAGTTCGAACTCAGGGTGTCGGGCGTCGGCGAACATCAGCCGCAGCACGACCTGTTCGGCATCGGGGGCCAGCACGTCCAGTGACTTGCGCGCCTCGCCCCGGCGGATGCGGGCGACGACGTGGCCATCGACGATGATCTCGCCCCCCTCGACCTCATCGAAGGCGTAGACCAGGCCATGGGCGCCGTTGGCCCACAGCACGACCACCTGTTCGACGTCGAAGTTCAGGGCGCAGGCGCGACCTTCGCCCGGCGAGAGGGCCTCAACCTCTGGCGCGGCGCCCAAGGTCTTGAGCACGGCGCGGTGCAAGCGGCGCGGCGGCTCCATCCACCACGAAAGCGCCAGGGCCAGGGTCGTCAGCAGGGCCGCCGCGAGGGCGATCAGCAACACCACCCGCAAGACGTCGGCCATGGTCGTCAGGCCTCCAGATCGAGATCGACCACCACGGGAACGTGGTCGCTGGGTTTTTCCATGTCGCGGGCGTCGCGGTGGGTTTCGATCCCCCGGAAACGGTCGGCGGCCTGGGGCGACAGCAGGGCGAAGTCGATGCGGATGCCGTGGTCCCGCTGCCAGGCGCCGGCCTGATAGTCCCAGAAGGTGTAGGTCCCCGCCGGTTCGCCGCCGATCTCGTGCGCATCGGCCAGACCCAAGTTCTTGAGCGCGCGGAAAGCCTGGCGGCTCTGCGGCTGGAACAGGGCGTCGTCAGTCCAGGCGGCCGGATTCTTGGCGTCCTCAGCCTCGGGGATGACGTTGTAGTCGCCGCACAGGGCCATCGGCTCCTCGAACGCCAGCAGATCCTGGGCATGGCGGTTCAACCGATCGAACCAGGCCAGCTTGTAATCGAATTTCTCGGTCGCGATCGGATTGCCGTTCGGCAGATAGAGGGCGCCGACGCGGATCGGGCGGGGCGCCTCGACCAAGGCCTCGATATAGCGCGCCTGTTCGTCGGTCTCGTCGCCGGGCAGGCCGCGCCGGATGTCGGACAGCGGATACTTCGACAGCAGGGCGACGCCGTTGTAGCTCTTCTGGCCGTGGGTCTCGACATTGTAGCCGAGGCTCTCGAAGGCCTCGCGCGGGAACTTCTCGTCCACGCATTTGATCTCCTGGAAACAGGCGACGTCGGGGGCGGCCTGCTCCAGCCACGCCAGCACGGTGGGCAGGCGGGCGTTGACGGAGTTCACGTTCCAGGTGGCGATGCGCATGACGGCGACGCTAGGCTGCGTCTCGGTTTTGGAAAAGAGGGCGCAAAAGAAAAGGGCCGCCGGATCGCTCCGACGGCCCTTTGATCGTTTAGTGATTGGCTTACGGGCGACCGCCGGCGGGGGCCGCGGCTGCGGCAGGCGCCGTCGTCAGCTTGCAGCCGCCACCGATCTGCTGGGCGGTGGCGCAAGGATAGATTTGCTGAACGACATTTTCCGCGTTCAAGCGAGCAATGACGCCATCGGCGCCGTCGCACTTGGCTTCGTAAAAGACGCCGTTGGCGTTCTGGCCCATCAGTCGGGCTTCGGTGACGTTGCAGGACGCCGCTTCCGAACCGGCCAGTAGGGTTTTCACGAAGGCGGCGTTTTCAGCGGTCGTTGTGAACTCGCACGTCCCACGCTCGGCGACGATCTGAATGCAGGGCGTTTTCGACCATGTCTCAGCCTGCTTCTTGATCCAGTAGCCGGGCCCATCCGAGCATCCCACCTCATAAACGACTGCGCCGTCATTGGACTGTCCGCGCAGTTTAGCCTGATCGACGGTGCAGGCGACGCCAGCGTCCTTCGCATACTGGCGAAGGAACTTCTGGATGTCGGCGTTGGCGGCCAGCGTGCACTGGGCCGGCGTGGCGGTTGGGTCGGCGGCGCGCGCCATGTCGGCGGAGTGGGCCAGAATGATGCAGCTGCTGGCTTCAGGCGGCGTCTTGGTTTCGACGATGTAGCCGGGCGCGGTTCCGCAAGCGACTTCATAGACCGTCGTATCGGCCGCAGTCTTGCCCAGCAGCTTGGCTTCGCTGACCTGACAACCCGTCGTCGTCAGCGCCATCTGCGCCTGGGCGGCGGCGAGGATTTGCTCGGGCGTCGGCGCGGCGGGGGCGCGTTCGCGGCGTTGGCGACCGGCGGCGGCGCGGGATGTGCCCTGCGTCACGGCGGGCTCATTATCGGTGCTGCGAGGTTGCTGGCGTTCTTGAGCTGTTGCTGGCGCGACGGCGAAGGCGCTGAACACAAGCGCCGCAAAGGCGGCGGCGAGGCGGGACTTCATGGAAACACCTTTGGTTTCTGAATGCATTGCCGCTTCGTGGCGGTGTATTTGGGCGGGGTCAAGGCGGGTGTGGACGGCGGCGGGGTACGCGGGCTAAGTATCTGCGCGTTTCGATTGGAGACTGACTTGGCTGATGGAACGGCGCCAACGGCGGTTGCGAAGGATGGGCGGGGGCTGACCTTTCCGTTCGACGCCATGCCCGGCGCGGGCGAGGCGATCGAGGTCGCGCGCGGCGTGCTGTGGTTGCGGTTCGCCCTGCCGTTTCAGCTGGATCATGTGAATGTCTACGCGATCCGGGACGGCTACGGCTGGGTCGTCGTCGATACGGGTTTGAAGACATCGGCGACCGTCGCGGCGTGGGAGGCTGCGTTGGATGCGGCGCTGGGCGGCAAGCCCGTGACGCGGCTGATCTGCACTCATATGCATCCCGATCACATCGGACTGGCGGGCTGGCTTTGCGAGCGGTCGGGCGCGCCATTGCTGATGTCGGGACTGGAGTATGTGACGGCGCGGATGCTGATGGCCGAGGAGGCGGGCGATGCGCCGGAGGACGGCGAACGCTACTACCGTGCGGCGGGGTGGACCGGTGATCAGATCGCGCGCTGGCGGGCCGACTACGGCGGTTTTGGCAAGGGCGTGGCGACGATGCCTCGCAGCTATCTGCGACTGTCCGACGGCGATGTCATTCAGATCGACGGCGACGACTGGAGCGTGGTCGTCGGGTCGGGCCATAGTCCCGAGCACGTCTGCCTGTGGCGGCGGTCGGACGACGTCTTCATCGCCGGGGATCAGATCCTGCCGCGTATTTCGTCCAATGTTTCGGTCTGGCCGACGGAGCCTGAAGCCGATCCGCTGGGCGACTGGATGGACTCGCTGGACAAGCTGAGGGCGCAGTTGCCGGAGGGCGCATTCGTCCTGCCGGCGCACGGCGAGCCCTTCTATGGCGTTCATGCGCGTCTCGACGCTTTGAAGCGGGGGCATGAGGTCGCGCTGAAACGGCTTGAGCGGACGTTGCGTCAACCGTCTAGGGTGATCGACGGCTTCCCCGCCGTCTTCGGTCGGGCGGTCGGGGATGGGGTGCTGGGCATGGCCACGGGCGAGGCCCAGGCGCACCTGAACTATCTGGAACGACGCGGCCGCGCCCAGCGGACGCGGGACGAGAGCGGCGTCGACTGGTGGAGCGCCGTCGCACAGGACGAGGAAAAGACGTGAGCGAACATATCCGCAGCGAACTGGCCGACGGCGTCCTGACCGTCACCCTGGATCGGGCCGACAAGAAGAACGCCATCACCCAGGCCATGTATTCGGCCCTGGCCGAGGCGACGGAGCGGGCGCGCAACGACGATGCGGTGCGAGTGCTGCTGCTGCGCGCCGACGGCGACAGCTTCTCGGCCGGCAATGACATTCAGGACTTCATCGCGCTGGGCTCGCAAGGGGCGGGGCCGGGCGACATGCCGGTGTTCCGTTTCCTGAAGGCGCTGGCGGATCTGGACAGGCCCGCTGTGGCCGCCGTGAAGGGGCGGGCGGTCGGGATCGGCCTGACCATGCTGCTGCACTGCGATCTGGTGGTGGTCGCCGAGGATGCGCTGCTGTCCGTGCCCTTCGTCAATCTGGCCCTCGCGCCGGAGGCGGCGTCCAGCCTGCTGTTGCCGGCCGTGATCGGTCATCAGCGGGCCTTTGAACTGTTTGCGCTGGGCGAGCCGCTGGATGGCCGGACAGCCCTGGCGTGGGGTATCGCCAATCGCGCGGTCCCGGCCGATCAGGTCGAGGCGACGGCGGCGGAACTGGCGGCCAAAGTGGCGGCCCGCGCGCCCAACTCGATCCGCAAGACCAAGCGGTTGATGCGTGACGCGGAAGGTCTGTGGGGACTGATGCAGCGCGAGGGCGAAGCCTTCGGTTCGCAGATGAAGAGCCCCGAAGCGATGGAGGCCTTCATGGCGTTTACGCAGAAGCGGGCGCCGGACTTTTCGAAGGCGGGTTGAGCGGTCGTCACAAGGCCTTGCCTTGATTTGGCGCAGCTTTGCTTCTAGGTGCGCGCGCCGATGTCGCACGCCCTTTCCATACCTCCGTCCGTAAGCCGTATCGAAGCCGAGACCCCGGCCGACGCCGAAGGCGTGGATGCGCTGGTCCTGACCGCCTTCGGGCCGGGCCGGTTCGCCAAGACGGCCGAGCGCCTGCGTGAAGGCTCGCAGCCAAGTGCGGGATTTGTCGTCAAGCACGACGGGGAAGTGGTGGGCTCGGTGCGACTGTGGCCGGTCGTGGTTGGAGACACCTCGGCCCTGTTTTTGGGGCCGATCGCGGTGGACGCCGGCCGCCGGAGCGACGGTCTGGGCGCCGAACTGGTTCAGGCGTGCGTGGAGCAGGCACGGACGCTGGACGTCGGCGGCGTGCTGCTGGTCGGGGATGCGGCCTATTTCGAGCGGTTCGGATTCGCCCCTGCGCCCGAGGCGATCCTGCCCGGACCTGTGGATCGTCGCCGTGTCCTGTGGCTGGCGACCGGCGTGGATCAGGTTTCGGGTTCGGTTCGCATCGGCTGACCCTTTCCCGCACGGTTCGCGGGGCCTAAGTCAGGGGGATGGATAATCCCAAGCCAGGACTGAACGCCGTCGCCGAGGCGGCCAAACAAGCGCCCGGCAAGGGGTTGCCGCCGGTCCACCTGTGGCATCCCGAACATTGCGGCGACATCGATATCGTTATTCGGGCCGACGGCGTCTGGATGCACGAAGGCTCGCCCATTGGCCGCAGGGAATTGGTGCGGCTGTTCTCGACGGTGCTGAGGAAGGACCCGGACGGCTATCACCTGGTCACGCCGGTCGAAAAGCTGAAGATCACCGTCGAGGATTTGCCGTTCCGGGCTGTCGCGATGCGGCGGGAAGGCGACGCCCTGATTTTCACCACCGATGTCGGTGATGAGGTGAGGGCCAGCGAAGCCGATCCCATCGTCGTCGAAACCGATCCGACGACGGGCGAGCCGGCGCCGCGCATTCATGTGCGCCGCGATCTGTGGGCGCGCATTGCGCGGTCGGTCTTCTATGAAATCGCCGAAATGGCCCAAGAGGTCGATGGACGCCTGGTCGTTCGGTCGGGCGGCCAGATCTTCTCGCTGGGCGCGGTGACGTGAGCCTGGAGACCCTGAAGGCCCGGCTGGTCGATCGGCTGGCGCCGGTCGAGACGTGGCGGCCGGAACTGGTCGCGGCGCGGTCGGACTTCGACCTGAACCCGCAAGCGGCACGGACGGCCAGAGAGCTTCGGCCGGCGGCGGTGCTCATCCCCATCGTGGCGCGGCCCGAAGGGGCGACCGTGCTGCTGACGCGGCGCGCGGACACCCTGGCGCGGCACACGGGGCAAATCGCCTTTCCGGGCGGACGTCTAGATCCGGGTGAGACCGCAGTTCAGGCGGCGCTGCGTGAGGCGGACGAGGAGGTGGCGCTGGACCCAGCGGCGGTCGAGGTGCTGGGCCTGTCGGACGCCTATGAGACGGGGACCGGCTTTCTGGTGACGCCGGTGATCGGCTGGCTGAGCGAGGCGCCGATCACCACGCCGTCGCCGGACGAGGTCGCCGAGGTGTTCGAGACGCCGTGGGACTTTCTGATGGATGCCGCCAACCATCGTCGCGACTTTTACGATCTGGATGAAGGCTTGCGGCGCTGGTTCTGGGCCATGCCTTGGGGCGAGCGCTACATCTGGGGCGTGACGGCGGGGATCCTGAAGGCTTTGCACGTCCGGCTGTATTGCGACGAGGCTGCGCCGGAAGCGGCGGCCGACGAGGACGCGGCATGAGCGTCTCTGTGAAGGGACAGCCCTGGCTGGAAAGCCACGCGACGCGGGCGGTGATGCAGGCGCTCGAAGCGGCGGGCGGTGCGGGCTGCGCGCGGTTCGTGGGCGGCTGCGTGAGGAACAGTGTGCTGGGCCAGCCGGTCGACGATATCGACATCGCCACGCGATTGCGGCCCGACCAGACCATTGCGGCGCTGAAGGCGGCAGGGTTGAAGGCTGTGCCGACGGGCGTCGAGCATGGCACGGTGACGGGCGTGTCGGAGCGGCGTCCCTATGAGATCACGACCCTGCGTCGCGATGTGGAGACGGACGGACGCCGCGCGGTGGTCGCCTTCACAGAGGACTGGGCCGAGGATGCGGCGCGGCGGGATTTCCGCCTGAACGCCCTTTACGCCGATGCGGCCGGGACGGTGTTCGACCCGACCGGCGGCGGGCTGGAGGATGCAGCGGCAGGACGCATCGTTTTCGTCGGCGTGGCGGAGACGCGCATCCGCGAGGACTACTTACGCATTTTGCGCTTCTTCCGCTTCTACGCCTGGTACGGGCGGGGAGAGCCGGACGCGGTCGGGCTGGCGGCGTGCGCGGCGCTGAAGGGCGGCATGGCGCAGCTGTCGGCCGAGCGGGTGTCCAAGGAGGTGTTGAAACTGCTGGCGGCGCCTGACCCGCGTGCGGCGGTGCGGGCGATGGCCGAGACCGGCGTGCTGGCCCAGGTGCTGCCGCAGGCCCAGCCACTGACGCTGTTTGAGGCGATGTGTGAGCTGACCGACGATACGGTGATGCGGCTGTCGGCCTTGCTTCCGGCCAATGCGGCGGCTGTGACGGAGATTGCGGGTGGTCTGAGATTGTCGAACGCGGTGCGGGATCGGCTGGCGGCGGCGGTGGCGGACGGGCCTGCCGTTTTGCCGACGATGAGCGACGTCGAAGCACGGGCGGCGATCTACAGGTCGGGACGCAGGGCGTTCGAAGATCGGCTGGTGCGCGCCGAGGCGGCTAGAGGTGGCGATGGCGCGCGGCTGCGGGCGCTGGCCGCCGACTGGACGCCGCCCAAGATGCCGGTCGGGGGGCGCGATCTGGCGCGTCTGGGCCTGAAGCCAGGGCCGGAGACAGGGCGGGTGTTGAAGGCGTTCGAGGACGGTTGGGTCGCTGACGATTTCCCTGCCGAGGGGCATGAGAGGCGGCTGAAGACCCTTATCGCGGCGGCTGAGCGCGGGTGAATTCGGTGACGACGGGGCGGTGGTCGGATCCCGTCGGTTCGCCCAGGCGGCGCGTGACCAGGGCCAGATCCGGCGAACGATAGACCTGGTCGATGGTGATGCCGGCGAAGGCGGGAAGCTGGCTGGGCCAGGTGCCGGGCCAGCCGGGCGCGGGGATCAGGCCCAGGTCGGACTGGATCTGTTTGCCGATCCGGGCGCTGAAGACGCTGTTGAAGTCTCCGGCGGCGATGACGGGATGGGCTGGCGCGGCCTTCATCCGCTCGGCCAAGGCCATGACCTGGGTGATCTGACCCCACTGATACTGATAGGGCCAGGGTCGGGTCAGGTGGACGCCGAAGACGTTGATCAGGCCGATGGGCGTCTGAACCGTCGCGCCCACGGCGCTGAGGCCGTCGGGCCGCTCGGGCAGGCGTTGCAGGATCGGATAGCGCGAGGCGATGATCGAGCGCGCGTGGTCGCCGGCGCGCGCCTGGCCGATCAGAACGCGGTAAGGATAGTCCGGCAACAACTGGTCCAGCCGCGACGCCGGCGCCTGCCCCAACTCGACCAGCACCAGGATGTCGGCGTCGGCCGCCGAGATGGACCGGCGCATGGCAGCGATATCGGTGTTGAACACATACAGGTTGGCCGAATAGACCCGCACGATCGGCTGATCTGGAACGGGCGCGCCCTTCGCCGGCGTCCATTGCGGCCAGACCGAGAGGGCCAGCACCACACACGCCAGTCCGCCGACGATCGAGGCCGGCCATAGGCGAACGAGCAGACACACCACGGTCACGCCGACGGCCGCCAGCAACGCCGGCGATGTGAACTGCGCCAGTATATCCACCCAACGATGGCCGATGCCGCTGAGCGCCGCCACGCCGAACGCCGCCAAGCCCAGCAGCAGGGCGCTGGCCGTCACATTCGCCGCCAGCTTTATCAGGGTCATCGAAGACGTATCTCTCGGATTGAACAGGACGCCTCGCCCAGCGTTAAGGCGACGCTTTGGAGGGCGACATGGCCAGACGGTCGATCCGGGATATCGAGAACATCTGGTCCAATGTCGAGGGCGTCAAGAAGCTGTCGGACCGCGTCATTGGCATCGGCCCGTTCGGCATGGGGCTGGACGCCATGCTGACCTGGGTGCCGGTCGTCGGCACGGCCTATACGGTCGGGACCGGCGGCTGGCTGATGCTTCAGGCCGTGCGGGCCAAGGCAACGCCGGCGACCCTGGCGCGCATGGGGGCCTATATGGCCATCGACACCGCCACCGGGACGGTGCCGATCGCAGGCGACATCGTCGACACCTTCTTTCCCGGACAACTGATGGCGGCGCGGGCGCTGCAAAAGCACATCGAAAGCACCCACTGGGTCGAGGACACCGAGGCCAATGCGCGCGCCACCGGCGACCATGAGATGCATGAAGCCCGCTTGCAGAACGACAAGACGCTGAAGCGGATCATCTATCTGCACGATTGAGATGCGCTGGCTAAGGCGGCCTAGCCATCGTTTTCCCCGCAATAAACCCGCATGAAATCAACGCCCTGATCCAGATGACCGACCATCTCCCGGCCTGAGGAAGGGCTGCGCCCAGACTGATCTCCACGACAACGGAGAGACGAATGAGCGACGATTTCAGCGCGCGTCTGAACCTGCCCTATCTGGCGGCGGGGCAGATGCAGAAGCATGTAACCCTGAATACGGCCCTGACCCGGCTGGACGCCCTGTTGCAGACAGCGGTGGTCAGTCGCACGACGGCGATCCAGCCGGCCGATGCATCTGACGGCGATCTTTATATCCTGCCGGGAGAGGCCGAAGGCGCGGTCTGGGCCGGGCGGCCGGCCGGAACCCTGATGCGGTTCGAGGGCGGCGGCTGGACCACTGTGACAACGCCGGACGGCATGATCGACTGTGTTCTGGACGAAGGCGTCGTGGTGGTGCGGGCCCGTGCGGGCTGGATTGCACTGGGGCAGCGACTGGGCGAGGTGCAGGGCCTGACGCGGCTGGGTCTCGGGACATCCGCCGACGAAGCCAATCGCCTGACGGCCAAGATCAACGCCGCCCTGTTCACGGCGCGCGGCGAGGGGGAAGGCGGCGACGGCGATCTTCGCCTGACGCTGAACAAGGCGACGGCGGGCGATGTCCTGTCGCTGCTGTTTCAGAGCGGATACGCCGCTCGCGCAGAGTTGGGCCTGATCGGCGACGACGATCTGGGCCTCAAGGCCTGCGATGACGCTGGGACATGGCGGTCGGTGTGGCGCGTGGATCGCGCGACGGGGCGTATCGGCTTCGATCAAGGCGCGGTCCGGCGCGAGACGACGCTGTTCACCAGCGATGACGACTATGCCTTGCCGGCCTGGGCGCGCTGGGTCGAGGCGACCTGCGTGGGCGGCGGCGGCGGCGGGGCCGCAGGATTGGCGGGTCCGGCTGGTGCCCCACGCCTCGGCGGTGGCGGAGGCGGCGCCGGCGGGCTGAGCCTCGCGCGATGGTCGGCGGACGATCTGGAGGGCGTCCTGACGATCACGGTCAGCGCCGGCGGGATCAGTGGCGTTTCGGGCGGCGATAGCGAGGTCGCGACAGGCGACATGGTCCTGTTACGCGCGACGGGCGGCGCCGCAGGCGGCTCTGGCGTGGGTGGAGCAGGCGGTATCGGTCAACGGCTCGCCAACCCCGGCGGAAGCTCTTCGACGACCGCGACGGCGACGATGGGCGCGGAAACCCTTTGCTCGGACGGGCCGGGCGGCGGCGGGGCAGGGGGCGGTCTGAGCGCGGCGGATGTCGCCTATGCCGGAGGCGCGGGCGGTGTGGGAGGCTGGTCGGGCCTTCGCGCGGCCGGCGGCATTGCGGGCGCTGCGGGACAGGCCTCGCCCAAGCCGCTGTTGTCGATCGTCGGAGGCGGCGGCGGGGGCGGTGATGCATCAGCGAGCGGCGCGGGCGGTCCCGGCGGCGCTGGTGCTCACTTCGGGGCCGGGGGCGGGGGAGGCGGCGCGGGTCTGACCTTCGGCGGCCAGGGCGGTTCGGGCGCTTCGGGCGCGGTTCTGATCACGGTCGTCGGATGAGCCGGCGCGGACATCCGGTTGAGCCGGTCGAAGTGCTGGAAGCCGAAGCGTGGGAAGCGCCCGACAGCCTCAGCGACGGGGAATGGCGCGCCCAGTCCGGCTGGGACGGCCGCTGCGCCGTCGAAACCTATGACGAGGAGGACGAGCGATGACCCGACACAAGCAAGGGGCGATCCCCTTGGCGGAGGGGCGGTGGTTGTTTCGTCGGCTCTACGTCTTCGCCGTCAGCACGGGGTTGTGGGTGCTGTTGATGCGCACGGTCGGGCGGATGCCGCCTGAGATGCTGCCCCGGATCACGGACGGGCTGATGGGCCTGCTGGCCTTGATCCTGGTGCTCTATCTGGTGGCGCCGACCGCTCAGCAGTTGATCACCTTGATCGCCACAGCGCGGCTGCGGATCAGCGGAGGCCGACCATGAGCTTTCGTCTGTCCAGCCGGTCGCGTGCGCGGCTGATCGGCGTGCATCCGGCCCTGACTGCGGTGGTTGAGGCGGCCATCACCCGCACGCCGGTGGACTTCTTGATCACCGAGGGTCTGCGTACGGCCGAACGTCAGGCGGCCCTGGTCAAGGCCGGCGCCAGCCGCACGACGCGCTCGCGCCATCTGACGGGTCACGCCGTCGATGTCGCCGCTCTGGTCGAAGGCCAGGTGCGGTGGGACTGGCCGCTGTATGGCCGGATCGCCCAGGCGTTCAAGGCGGCGGCGCTGGATCTGAAGACGCCGCTGATCTGGGGCGGCGACTGGAAGACGCTGCGGGACGGTCCGCATTTCGAGCTGGATCGAAAGGCCTTTCCATGAGCGCTCGATCCATACTGCGGGCGCTGACACCGCTCGGCTGGTTGGCGGCCGCTGCTGCAGCGTTGGCGCTGGGATTCGTGCTGCTGGGCGGGCTCGGTTTTCGCTGGGACCCGCTGAACCTGCAGCACAGGCGTCTGGAGGCCGCCCGCACTCAGGCGCGGGATGCGACCGCGGTGGCGGCCGCTCAAGCCCAGGCCAGACGCATCGAAACCGAGGGCGTGGCGGCTCAGGCCCGGCGCGTCGATCACTATCACCACATCACAGGGGCGGCGGACCGGGCGACCACGGCCGCCGTCGCCCAGGCCAGGAGCGCCGACGATGCCGATCAACCCTTGGACAACCGCCGCGCTGATCGCCTGCGCGACCATGACGGCGAACTGTGCCGCATCGCCCCCAATCTCGACGGTTGCGCCGGCGCGACTGGTCTTGCCGGAGGCGGCGACACGTCCGTGCGCGCTGACGACCCTGCCGGCTGAACCCACGACCGGCGATCTGGACGCGGCCTATCTGCTGCGCGGCGCCCAGATCGTCGCTTGCGACGGGGCGCGGCGGCTGGCGGTCGAGACCCTGTTGGCCGAACGCGCGATGCAGGACGCGCAGGTGCGACGCCGCGACTGACGCCCTGCAAAAACGACTCGGCAACTTCTGCCGCCTGGTGTGCAGGCTTGCCGGGTCATTTCGCAAACCGTCGAGATAAGTTCAATGAAATCAGTGTCGACGTCTGGCTAACATCGCCTTTCGGACTGGCCCCGCCCTTGCTCTCCTGAAGACCGAGCAAAACGCTCCTGATGCCAAAATGGCGTCGGACATCACACGAAGTGAACAGGAAAGCCAAAATGGCTACGAGCATCAATACGAACTACGGCGCAGCTGTCGCCCTGCAAAACCTCAATGCGACCAACGCTATGTTGGAGCGCACGCAAAACCGTGTCTCGACGGGCCTGAAGGTGGGCTCGGCCAAGGACAACGGCGCGATCTACGCCATCGCGACGACCCAGCGCGCCAACATGGGCGCCATGGATGCGGTTCGGAATTCACTCCAGCGCGGACAGTCGATCGTCGATGTGGCTCTGGCCGCCGGCGACACCATCACCGCCGCACTGGAAGAGATGAAGTCGCTGGCCGTCAGCATTCAGTCCTCGGTCGCCGGCTCGGCCGCCGAAACGTCTTATCTGGCCGATTTCAACGCCTTGGGTAAGGAAATCGACGCGGCGCTGAAGGGCGCGACCTTCGACGGCGTCAACCTGTGGAACACCACCACGGCCACCAACATCACCACCAACGTCAGCGGCGGAACCTATCAGATCGGTTTCGGAACGACCGACAAGGCGGCCGCCGCCCCGATCACGGCGGTCTCGGCCGGCACCGCCGCCCGCGCCGGCGCCACGACCGCCATCGTCGATGCGGCAATCACCGAGATCACCGCTGACCTGGCCACGATCGGCACCCAGTCCAAGTCGGTCGGGCGTCAACTGACCTTCGTGAACAAGCTGCAGGACTCGACCGAAGCCGGCATCGGCAACTTGGTCGACGCCGATCTGGCCAAGGAAAGCGCCAAGCTGACCGCCCTGCAAACCAAGCAACAGCTGGGCGTGCAGGCGCTGTCGATCGCCAACCAGGGCAGCTCGATCCTGCTGAGCCTCTTCCGCAACTAAGCCCGCCACTGGGCTGAACGCTTCGCCTTTCGCCGTGTGGTGACCCCACGCAGGCGCAGACCAACTCGACGCGCGCTCGGCAAATCTTGCCTGGTGCGCCGACCAGCCCGGCAAAAGCTGCCGGGCCGGAAGGAGGGTAAATCA
This sequence comes from Brevundimonas diminuta, assembly GCF_022654015.1. Taxonomy (NCBI): domain Bacteria; kingdom Pseudomonadati; phylum Pseudomonadota; class Alphaproteobacteria; order Caulobacterales; family Caulobacteraceae; genus Brevundimonas; species Brevundimonas diminuta. The sequence goes on along the minus strand of NZ_CP073063.1, from coordinate 2,545,728 downwards.
AAGGTAAATCAGTAAAATCAGTTAGTTGTAGGATTTTGCTCGGATCAGAAATGGCCCGGCAATTGCTTCTTACTCACCGAGCAAAAAGCTCCCGGCGGCAAAACGACGCCGGAAATCACTGAAGTGAACAAGGAGGGCCAGAAATGCCCAGCATCAACACGAACTACGGCGCCGCAGTCGCCCTGCAGAGCCTGAACAAGACCAACGCCCAGCTGGAAACCACCCAAAACCGGATCAGCACCGGCATGAAGGTGTCTTCGGCCAAGGACAATGGCGCGATCTTCGCCATCGCCACCCAGCAGCGCGCCAACGCCGCTTCGCAAGACGCAACGCGCAACTCGCTGCAACGCAGCCAATCGATCACCGACGTGGCCCTGGCGGCCGGCGACACCATCACCTCCGCCCTGGAAGAGATGAAGTCGCTCGCTGTCAGCATCCAGTCGTCGGTCGCCGGTTCGGATGCTGAGACGGCCTATCTGAAAGACTTCAACGCCTTGGGCGCGGAAATCGCCTCCGCGATTTCCGGCGCGTCGTTCGATGGCGTCAACAGCCTGACGACGCCTCTGGGCGTCGCCTCGGTGACGGGCCTGACGGGCGGCGCCGTCGCTCGTGCGGGCGCCACGACGGCCGCCGTCGACGCCGGCATTGCGACGGTCACGTCTTCGCTGGCGACGCTGGGCACCCAGTCCAAGTCGCTGGCGCGTCAGATCACCTTCGTCAACAAGCTGCAGGACGCGATGGAAGCCGGTGTCGGCAACCTGGTCGATGCAGACCTGGCCAAGGAAAGCGCCAAGCTGACCGCCCTGCAAACCAAGCAACAGCTGGGCGTGCAGGCGCTGTCGATCGCCAACCAGGGCAGCTCGATCCTGCTGAGCCTGTTCCGCTAAGGCCCGCGGCCCGATCGCGAAGGCGGTCGGGCCAAGGCCGCATCTGATCGGTCGTCGGTTTCCGGCGCCCGGACCTGAGCAAAATGCTCACCCCGGCAAAACGCCAGGGGATCTCACGAAGTGAACAAGGAGGGCCAGAAATGCCCAGCATCAATACGAACTACGGCGCCGCAGTCGCCCTGCAGAGCCTGAACAAGACCAACGCTCAACTGGAGACGACCCAGAACCGCATCAGCACGGGTCTGAAAGTCTCTTCGGCCAAGGACAATGGCGCGATCTTCGCCATTGCCACGCAACAGCGCGCCAACGCCGCCTCGCAAGACGCGGTTCGCAACTCGCTGCAACGCGGTCAGTCCATCGTCGATGTGGCCCTGGCGGCCGGCGACACCATCACCTCCGCCCTGGAAGAGATGAAGTCGCTCGCGGTCAACATCGCCTCGTCCACGGGTTCGGCGAAGACGGCCTACGAGGCCGACTTCACTGCCCTGGGCAAGGAAATCAACGACGCGATCGCCGGCGCCAGCTTCGACGGGGTCAACCTGTTGAACACGGCCGCTGGCACGACCACCGACGTTCAGACGGGTTCGGGCACCTATCGCCTGGGCACCGCCACGGCGGTCAGCGCGAACACCCAACTGGCGATGTTCACGGCGGCGACGCCGACCGTCGCCAACTACACCACCGCGAACGTCGACCTGGCGATCGCGGGCGTGACCAGCACCCTGGCCACCTTGGGCACCCAGTCCAAGTCGGTCGGGCGTCAGATCACCTTCGTCAACAAGCTTCAGGATGCGATGGAAGCTGGCGTGGGCAATCTGGTGGACGCCGATCTGGCCAAGGAAAGCGCACGACTGACCGCCCTGCAAACCAAGCAACAGCTGGGCGTGCAGGCGCTGTCGATCGCCAACCAGGGCAGCTCGATCCTGCTGAGCCTCTTCCGCTAAGGCCCGGAGACCTCGCCGTCCCGGCGGCGGGGTCGTGGCCTTGAACCCCGAGCAAAACGCTCACCCCGGCAAAACGCCGGGGCTCTCACGAAGTGAAAAGGAGGGCTAGAAATGCCCAGCATCAATACGAACTACGGCGCCGCAGTCGCTCTGCAGAGCCTGAACAAGACCAGCCAACAGCTGGACACGACCCAAAACCGGATCAGCACCGGCATGAAGGTGTCGTCGGCGAAGGACAACGGTGCGATCTTCGCGATCGCCACGTCGCAACGCGCCAACGCCGCCTCGCAGGACGCCGTTCGCGCCGGCCTGCAACGCACCCAGTCGATCACCGACGTGGCTCTGGCCGCCGGCGATTCCGTCACTTCCGCTCTGGAAGAGATGAAGTCGCTCGCCGTCAACATCGCCTCGTCGACCGGCTCGGCGCAGACGGCCTATCTGGCCGACTACAACGCCTTGGGTCTGGAAGTCGCCTCGGCGATCTCCGGCGCCTCGTTCGATGGCGTGAACAGCCTTACGACGCTGGGTTCGAACGCGGCGATCACCGCTGTGAACACCGGCAGCGTCACGGCCGCCAACGCCACCGCTGCGAACGTCGATGCCGCCATCGCGGCGACGACGAGCGCTCTGGCGACGCTGGGCACCCAGTCCAAGTCGCTGGGCCGTCAGATCACCTTCGTCAACAAGCTGCAGGATGCTCTTGAAGCCGGCGTGGGCAATCTGGTGGACGCCGATCTGGCCAAGGAAAGCGCCAAGCTGACCGCCCTGCAAACCAAGCAACAACTGGGCGTGCAGGCGCTGTCGATCGCCAATCAGGGCAGCTCGATCCTGCTGGGCCTGTTCCGCTAAGACGCGCGGCCGGAGCGGTTTCGCGACCGCTCCGGCTGATCGTTTGTTTCTCTAGAGGGCGTGGGCCGACCTGCGCGTGGAGCCATGACAGACAATGTCGCGAGATCAGTAAGCGTACCTCAGATTTCTCCCGTCGCTCCGATCGCCGTGCAGCCGGCGACGCCGGCGCCGGTTGCGAAAAACGACAACAACGACGCCAGCCGCTTTCGCCTGACCATCGAGGCCGTGGGCGACAACCGCTTCGTCTATAAGGTCCTGGACCGGGTGACGGGGGAGGTGATCCGTCAGTTGCCGCGCGAGGATGTCGAAAAGCTGAACAGCGACCCGACCTATCGCGGCGGTCGTCTGGTTGATACCGCCGTCTGACGACAGGCGAGGGCTCAGACTTTTTAACGCCGCCGGCTTGCCGGGCGGCGCAATCATGGTTTCCGGCGCGTTAACCATGTGATTACGACTCATGGTTAATGCTGTAGCCCACAGAACGTCCGGGGGCTTGAAGCCATGACCACCAGCATCCACACTAACACCTCGGCGATGATCGCCTTGCAGAATCTGAACCGCACCAACGACCAGTTGGCGGCGACGCAGAGCCGGGTGAACACGGGGCTGAAGGTTCAGGGCGCGCGCGACAACGCCGCGGTCTGGGCGGTGGCTCAGGGGCAGCGCGCCGATCGGGGATCGCTCGAAGCCGTCACCACCAGCCTGAACCGGGCGACATCCATCGCTGACGTGTCGCTGGCGGCAGGCGAGCAGATCTCGGACATCCTGCTCGAGTTGAAGCAGAAGGCGACCGCAGCGGCGGACCCGAGCGCCAGCACCGCCACACGCACGTCCTACAATGATGAGTTTCAGGCGCTGCTGAGTTCGATCGACTCGTTCGCCAACAACGCTATCTTCGACGGCGCCAACATTCTGGACGGTTCGGCGACGACGACACTGAACTTTCTGGCCAGCGCCGACGGCGCCGAAACCATCGCGCTGGATCGGCAGAACCTGACTGTCGCCGGCCTGTCGCTGACCGGCTCGACTTTGACCAGCCAGGCCAACGCCACGACGGCCCTGGCCGCCGTCAACGCCGCCATTACCACCAGCAGTGCGCGTCTGGCCGAACTGGGCGCCCAGTCCAAGCAGATCGAGCGCCACACCACCTATGTCGGCAAGCTGTCGGACGCGCTGGAAGCCGGCATCGGCAATCTGGTGGACGCGGACCTGGCCAAGGAAAGCGCCCGCCTTCAGGCCCTGCAGGTCCAGCAGCAGCTCGGCGTTCAGGCCCTGTCGATCGCCAACCAGGCGCCGCAGGTCATCCTGTCGCTGTTCAAGGGCTAATCCGATAGCTTAACGGTTCCTTATCGACGCCCGCCGCACGATAGGGTCGGAGCCGTCTGAATGATCAACAACAGCTATTTGCTGGGTCTTTTCGGAACGACGACGGGAACGTCGTCGTCAGGCGTAACCACGACCGCCAGCACGGCTGTCAAAACCAAGAAAACGCAACCGACGGCTCCCTGGTCGTCCACGGCGACACCGGCGAAGGCGAGCGATCTGGTCCGCGCGGCTCTTGGCGGTCGCCGCCTGATCGACGAGGGCAATGTCAGCCTGGATCTGGCCGGCGCCTCCACCGACTACCGCAAGATGTTCGCCCTGTATCAGGGCCTGAACACGCTGGGTGCCCTGGCCGACCGTGCTGGCGTCAAGGGGCTGAGCGCGTCGGAAGCCGCCCTGGTGTCCAAGCGGTTCGGCGAAGGCTTGGCCGAACTGTCGACCTATCTCAGCACAGCCAGTTTCGAAGACATGCGACTGGTGCAGGGTGTGGCCCAGACCTCGGTCAAGAGCACCTATGCGCTGGAACGGGCGCCGACCAGTTTCGTCACCGCCCCCATCCACGACGGCGACCCCACCGCCTCGGTCAAGGCGTTCGAGGGTGACGTGAAGTTCTCCGTAACCGTCAAGACGGCGGCCGGGGAGCAGGCGATCGCCATGGACCTGTCCGAAATGGGCGCGACCGATCGGTCGTTGGCCAATGTCACCGCCTATATGAACGGCAAGTTGGAGGACGCGGGCGTCGCGACGCGCATCAGCGCTCAGTTGATCCCCGCCGAGCCCAAGACGGTCAAAAGCGGGACCAAGACCATCACCCTGCCGGCCGGACCGGATCAGTGGGCGTTGAAGGTCAATGGCGGGACCGGCGAAGCCATCAGCTTCCAGGCCGTCGACACCTCCGACGCTGTCTATGTGACGCAAGGGGTCGGCAAGACCGGCACGGCGGGCCAACTATTGAAGTTCCAGGCCGACGGCGGCGCGGCGCCGGCCGCCCAGCAGGGCGTGGACGATCCGTTCTGGGTCGAGGGCAGGGTGGGGCACGCCGACCTTCCCGACGGGGTCGCCGCGGTTAAGGCCAGCGCGGTGGCGCCGGATGGCTCCGTCTGGGTCGTCGCCGAACTGACGGCGGGCGACGCCAGTCAACCGATCAAGGGCGCGCGCGATGTCGCCCTGATGAAATACGATTCCGCCGGCAATCTGATGCAGACCAAGCTACTCGGCGCCGCCTCCAGCGCCAACGGCTTCTCCATCGCTATCGACGACGACGGCCGGGTCGCCCTGGCCGGATCGGTGACCGGGGCGCTGGAACCGGGCAAGAGCGGCGACAACGCGTCCGTGGCCGACAGTTTCGTCTCGGTGTTCGACAGTTCGGGGCAGGAGTTGTGGACCCAGCGGCGCGGCGCCAAGGCGGCCGACGAGGCGACCGAGGTTCACTTCGGCGCCGACGGCATGGTCTATGTCGCCGGCCGGTCGAAGTCCGCCATGCCGGGCAACGCGGCCCTGGGCGGCTGGGATTCCTATCTTCAGGCCTTCCAGGAAAAGCCGATCAAGATCAACGGCCCGGACGTGGGCGTAAACATCGCGACCGTGCAGTTCGGCACCAGTGGCGACGACTCCGTTCAGGCCATGACCGTGTCAGGAAACGACCTCTACACGGCGGGCGTCGAGAACGGGAAGGCGGTCGTGCGCCGCTTCACCCTGGACGCCGAGGGCGTACCGAGCCTGGCTTCGACCCGTGACCTTGGCTACGCCAGCGGCGCCATCGCCGGCATAGCGGTCGAGAACGGCAAGGTCGTGGTGACCGGCCATACCGAAAACACCGCCCTCGACATCGGCACGGTGACCAACGCCCATGCCGGCGGCAGCGACGTCTTCATCGCCACCTTGTCGATTGACCTTCAGAACTCGGCAAGCGACCAACTGACCTATTTCGGCGGGGCGGGCGCGGACACCGCCGCCGACGTCGCCATCAAGGACGGCAAGGTCTGGATCACCGGCACGAACCGGGCGGAAGGCGCCGGCAAGGACGACCCTACGTCCGGCTATCTGGCCCAGATCGATCTGGCCACGGGACAGGTTCAATCGAACCGAATCTGGCGCGCGGACGGCGATCAGGCCAAGCCGACCAGCCTGAGCTTCGCAGCGGGCGGGGCCAGCGTGCTCGACCGCCTCGGCCTGCCTCAAGGCCAGATCATGCAGGCGGATTCCAAGCTGCTGACCGTCGCCACCTCGGCCCGCGTCGGCGATCAGTTTTCGATCAGCCCCGCAGCCGGCGGCCGCGCCGTCACAGTAACCATCGACGCCAAGGACACGCTGGAAAGCCTGGCCAAGAAGATCAACGCCGCCTCTGGCCGTCAGTTGGAAGCCAAGGTCATCACCGACCTGAAGGCCAAACCCATCGTCCAGCGGCTGGAAATCAAGACGGCGGCCAACAAGGACGGCGCCGTCATCTCCGCCGGGGCGATCGGCAAGGACGCGCTGGGCGCGCTGGGCCTGACGCCCGGCTTCGTCGGTCCGGTGAAGCCGGACAAGGACGCGATCAAGACCTATGGGTTGAACCTGTCGAACAAGCTGAACCTGAACGATCCCGCCTCGATAAAGGCGGCCATCGATTCGCTGGCCCAGGCGATGACGGCGGTCCGGTCCTCCTATCGCGCCCTGGCGCCGTCGACTGGCGGTATAACCAACACCCAGACCGGCAACGGCTCCTCGACCGCCTATCAGCAGACGCAGCTGGCCAACTATCAGGCTGCGCTGAGCCGCCTGACGGCCTGATCGCGGTCGGGACCGGTCAAGGCGGTTGACGCCCGAGGCCGGGTCGGAGTTATTGACCTCCTCATCCGCGAAAGCCCGTTCATGGCCCTTCCGAAAGACAACCGCGTCATCCTGTTGGTCGGCGCCGGCGTGGCGATCGTCATCGCCGTCGTGCTCGCCCTGATCTTCACGGGCGGCGGCGACAAGACGACGGAAGCGCCGCCGGCGTCCAAGGGCGGCCTTGTCGTCAATCTGGCCGAGGCGCCCACTCTGGAGCCGACGCGGGAACTGCGCTGCTTCGTCGATGGTCAGTTCGTCGGCATGGCGACCCTGGCGGTCTGCGCCCAGCGCAATGGCCTGGCGACGGACGCTCTGGATGTGGGGCTGGACGCGACGGGCGCCTTGGCCGCCGCGCCGACGGCCGCCTTCGCCCCGCCGCCCGAACTGCCTGCGGTCGAGATGGCCGAAACCCCGCCGCCGACCTCCGTCGAACAGACGGCTGCGCCGCGCCCCACGCCCGTGGCCAGCGGCAGCCCGTGCCTGCGCCACACCGGCTCCGACTGGCGCACCCTGTCGCCGAACATGAGCCTGAACGCCTGTGTTCAGGCGCTTTACGCCGGAACCTGCGTCGGACCGGGCGACGCCCAATACGGCCGCTGGGGCGATACGACCCTGCGTCTGGTGCCGCGCCGGGTGGAACAGTCCAATGACAACAATCGTTTCAGGACCCTGGCCGAGCAGGATCGCAACTGCCAATTCACGGGAATGAACTGATGCGTTTCGTCGCCCTTGCCGCCATCGCCGGGACCGCTCTGCTGGGCGCCTGCTCGAACGAACCCAAATATGAGTTCGCCGAGGGCGCCTGCTACTTCGTGGCGACGCCGGACAATGCGCCACCGCGCCTGCAAAAGATCGCCGACGACCAGCCCCAGCTGGAACAATGCGCCGCGCGGCTGGAGGAGATGCGTCTTCGCTTCCTGCGCATGGGCGGATCGAACCAGGAAATCGCCGGCGCCTATCAGGGCCGCTTCATCTTCGTGGACCGCGAAGGGGTCAAGATCGGCAAGAGCCTGAACGGCAGTCGCTTCTTCGCCATGGCCCGCACCGGCGACGGCCGTCTGGCCATCCCCGGCGCCATCCAGCGCGACGAGACGGGCCGTCCCATCGCCATCGCAGCCGACCCTGCCGCCAAGTAAGGCTTGCGAGGATAGAACAAAGGTGGAACATTCGGTTAACGCTTATCCACTGATTTGGCGGGTTTGCTGTCGAAAGGGCTGGCGATGAGCCGTCGCCCCGGTCAGACATCGGACTGAATTGACGGGGCGGGCGAAGTCGTCGCCGCCTCACACGAGAAGGAAGTTTCCATGGCGGGCAGCGTCAATAAGGTCATTCTGGTCGGCAATCTGGGGCGCGATCCCGAGATCCGCTCCATGCCGAACGGCGATCGCATCGCCAACCTGTCCATCGCCACCTCGGAAACCTGGCGCGACAAGTCCTCGGGCGAGCGCAAGGAAAAGACCGAGTGGCACCGGGTCGTCATCTTCAACGACAACATCGTCAAGGTGGTCGAGAACTATGTGAAGAAGGGCTCGACCGTCTACATCGAGGGCGCGCTCCAGACCCGCAAATGGACCGACCAGCAGGGCGTCGAGAAATATTCGACCGAGATCGTGGTCAGCCGCTTCAAGGGTGAACTGACCATGCTGGGCGGCCGTTCGGAAGGCGGCTCGTCGGGCGGTGGATACGGCGGCGGTGGTGGTTACGGCGGTGGTCGCGGCGATGACGACTATTCCTCGGGCTTCTCCACCGGCGGCGCCAACAAGCCGAGCGGCCCCAAGGAAAGCTACGACCTGAACGACGACATCCCGTTCTGAGGCAGTCTGACTTGGCGATCGGTGCGAGCGGTGGCCAAGCCGGATTTCTAAGTGCGAAACCTCGGGTCATCCAAAGTGAGCCGACGCGGCGGGTGCGTCGTGCGATAGGGCGGTCATGACCGATGTCCGTTCCGAAGTCGCGCCTGCGCCCGCGCCCCTGCCCAAGAGGCCTCACGCCCTGACGGGGCTGGAGATCGCCGCCATTGTGGCGATCATCGTCGTTTGGGGCGTCAACAACGCCGGGGCCAAGCTGGCGACGCAGGAGTTGTCGCCGCTGCTGGTCGGCGCCATCCGGTTCGGCATCGCCACCGCCTGTCTGATCGCCTTCGTGCGGCCGCCCTTCCCGGACTGGAAGAGCCTGATGCTGATCGTCATTATCGGCGGGCCGATCCAGTACGGCCTAGCCTATACCGCCTACTGGCTCGCGACGGACGTCAGCCCGGTGACGGTGGCCAACCAACTGTGGATCCCCTTCACCACCCTGTTCGCCTTCCTGATCCTGGGCGAGCGGCTGTCCAAAGCGGCCTTGGTCGGCATGGGCGTGGCCTTCGTCGGCGTGGCCTGGATGACGCTGGACGCCCACGCCTTGCAGGACTGGAAGGCCATTCTGGTCGCCATCGCGGCCGGCGCCGCCTGGGGTGTGACCACGGTGGTGGCGCGTCGCACCACCTCCATCCCGCCACTGAAGATGCAGGGTCTGCTGGCCCTGGGCGCCTTTCCCGTCATGGCCTTCGGCTCGGCGGTGTTCGAGCATGGCCAGTGGGAGGCGGTGAAGCGCGCCACGCCCATGGTTTGGGCCTCGTTGCTGTGGGCGGGCGTGGTATCGTCCGTGCTGGCGACCACCCTGCTGTTCTGGCTGGTCCAGCGGCGCGAGGCGGGGCGGGTGACGCCCTATCTGCTGGTCACGCCGGTGGTGTCGATGTTCATCGGCTGGAGCTTCATGGGCGACATCCTGACGCCGCAGATTCTGACGGGATCGGCCATCACCATGGGCGGGGTGGCCCTGGTGGCGCTCGCCGAACGGGGCTTGCGCGCGGGGGCCGCCAAGGCTTGATCTGTTCCTGATCGTTTCAGGAGCCCGTCATGCATCACGCCCCGCTCGACGCCGACCACGTCTCCCGCCGCTGGCTGGGCAAGGCGAAGCACGATCTTGCGGCGAACGAAGCCGTCGTCGTTCAGAGCACCGCCGATCGTCGCCCCGTTTCCGAAGACATCAACGAGACCTTCGACGACCGTCAGACCTTTGGAGAGCGGCTGGCCGATCGGGTTGCGGCCTTCGGCGGTTCGTGGCCGTTCATCATCGCATTCGGCGTCTTCCTGGCGATCTGGACCGGGCTGAACCTGTTGCTGCGCAAGGAGGCCTTCGACCCCTATCCCTTCATCTTCCTGAACCTGGTCCTGTCGATGCTGGCGGCGATCCAGGCGCCGGTCATCATGATGAGCCAGAACCGCCAGGCCGCGAAGGATCGGCTGGATGCGGGCAACGACTATCAGGTCAATCTGAAGGCCGAGATCGAGATCATGGCCCTGCTGGAAAAGGTCGAACACCTGACCGCACGGCAAGAGGAGCAGACCGAACTGATCCGCCATCTGCTCGCGCAAAAAGAGACCCGCTGAACGCTGTCCAGCGGGCCACTTTCCGTTTCGGAGAGAAGCTCAGCTAGCGCTGAGCGCCGCGCAGGCCACCCGGTCGCCCGCGCCGCCGATGGGCTGGGTCGAGTGATCGTCGGGGTTGGCGTGGATGATGATGGCCGAGCCGTCGGCGTCCCACAGCCATTGGCCGGGGCCTTCGGACGAGATCCGGGCGCGGGTCGTGAACAGTTCGGCGTTCACCTTGCCGTCCGCACCGGCCCAGACGTTGGGCAGGTCGCCGTCGTCCGGCCCGGCGGCGTTCAACAGACCGTGCGGGGCCTTGGGCTCGCCGTGGTTGATGTGGGCGCCGGACGAGGTGAAGGGGGCGGCGCATTCGCCGGTCGCATGGATGTGGATGCCGTGCCATCCGGGCGTCAGGCCAGAAGCCTCGAGCTTCATCAGCAGGCCCGTCGGTCCCTGACGCAGGTCGACGCGGCCGATATTGGCGCCCGAGGCGTTGATCAGAACGGCCTGTCCCGTCGCGCCGACCGGCGCGCGTTCGACGGCCGCCTGGGGCGCGTTTCCGGTCGCGGCGCAGGCGGTGGTCAGGGCCAAGGGGGAGGCGAGGAGAAGGGCGGCGGCGAGGCGGGTGGCGCGCATGTCGAAAGTCCTTTCAGAGACGGGCTTTCACGGCGACGTCGCTTTGCCACCGAGGCCCTGGAATGCTAGAAATCGTCACAGCGGATCACGTTCCGATTCCGGCCGCATAAAGCCACGCTTCATTGACCGACGACAGCTACGAAAACGCCGCATCTCCGATCGTTCCGGGAGGCGGCGGCTCCGACATTTCCACGATCACGATCGAGGACGAACTGAAGCGTTCGTACCTCGACTACGCCATGAGCGTGATCGTCTCGCGCGCGCTTCCCGACGCCCGGGATGGGCTGAAGCCGGTTCACCGTCGCATCCTGTATTCGATGCACGACCTGAACATGACGCCCGAGCGCAGCTATTCGAAATGCGCCCGTGTCGTCGGTGACGTGTTGGGCCGGTTCCACCCCCACGGCGACGCCTCGGTCTATATGGCCCTGGTGCGGATGGCGCAGCCGTTCTCGATGGGGCTGATGCTGGTCGATGGCCAGGGCAACTTCGGGTCGGTCGACGGCGATATGCCCGCCTCGATGCGTTACACCGAGGCCCGGATGGCCCCGGCCGCCGTCGCCCTGATGGCCGACATCGACAAGGACACCGTCGATTTCCAGCCGAACTACGACGAGAAGGAGCTGGAGCCGGTCGTCCTGCCGAGCCGGATTCCGAACCTGCTGGTCAACGGCGCGGGCGGCATCGCCGTCGGCATGGCGACCAACATCCCGCCGCACAATCTGGGCGAGGTCGTCGATGCGGCCCTGGCTTTGCTGGATGATCCGAACGTCACCGACGACGCCCTGCTGGACATCGTGCCCGGTCCGGATTTCCCGACCGGCGGCGAGATCATGGGCCGCACCGCGCCGCGCAACGCCCTGCGCGACGGTCGCGGCTCGGTCGTCGTGCGCGGCCGCGCCTCGGTAGAGGAGATCCGCAAGGACCGCGAGGCCATCGTCGTCACCGAACTGCCCTATCAGGTCAACAAACAGACCCTGATCGAGCGCATCGCCGAAATGGTGCGCGAGAAGCGGCTGGAAGGCATTTCCGACGTTCGCGACGAATCCGACCGCCAGGGCATGCGGATCGTGATCGAGCTGAAGCGCGACGCGTCCGGCGACGTGATCCTGAACCAGCTGTGGCGCTATACCGCGATGCAGAGCTCGTTCGGCGTCAACATGCTGGCGCTGAACCACGGCCGACCCGAGCAGATGGGCCTGCGCCAACTGCTGCAGATCTTCCTCGATTTCCGCGAGGAAGTCGTCGTCCGCCGCGTCAAGTTCGAGCTGAACAAGGCCCGCGACCGGGGCCACGTCCTGGTCGGTCTGGCCGTCGCCGTCGCCAATATCGACGAGGTGATCCACATCATCCGCTCCTCGGCTGATCCGACCGAGGCGCGCGAGCGTCTGCAGGCCAAGGCTTGGCCCGTCGGCGACATGATGGCCCTGGTCGAACTGATCGCCGATCCGCGCAGCGTTATCGTCGAGGGTGACAAGATCCGCCTGACCGACGAACAGGCCCGCGCCATCCTGGCCCTGACCCTGTCGCGTCTGACCGGCCTGGGCCGCGACGACATCTTCGGCGAGGCGCACGGCCTGGCCGACACCATCCAGGGCCACCTGACCATCCTGTCCGACCGCAAGAACGTCCTGGCCATCATCCGCGACGACCTGATCGACGTGAAGGATCGGTTCGCCGTTCCGCGCCGCACCCTGATCGGGGAAGGCGACGGCGAGATGGAGGATGAGGACCTGATCCCACGCGAGGACATGGTCGTCACCGTCACCCACGGCGGCTACGTCAAGCGTGTGGCGCTGAACGCCTATCGGACCCAGCATCGCGGCGGCAAGGGCCGCAGCGGCATGTCGATGAAGGACGAGGACGCCATCACCGGCGTGTTCAGCGCCTCGACCCACACCCCGGTCCTGTTCTTCGCCACCAATGGCAAGGCCTACAAGCTGAAGACCTGGCGTCTGCCGCTGGGCAACCCGCAATCGCGGGGCAAGGCCTTCGTCAATCTGCTGCCCATCGAGCCGGGCGACAGCATCATGAACGTCCTGCCTCTGCCCGAGGACGAGACGACCTGGGGCGACTACGACATCATGTTCGCCACCTCGAGCGGCGACGTGCGGCGCAACAAGCTGTCGGACTTCGCCACGGTCAACCGCGCCGGCAAGATCGCCATGAAGCTGGAAGGCTCTGACCGCATGGTCGGCGTCGGCCTGTGCACGGCGGACGACGACGTGCTGCTGACGACGGCGCTGGGCCGCGCGATCCGGTTCAAGGCCGACGACGTGCGCGTCTTCAAGGGGCGGGATTCGACCGGCGTCCGGGGCGTGAGGCTGCAGGACGGCGACGAGGTCATCTCCATGGCCATCCTGGGCCGCGTCGACGCTACGCCGGAAGAACGCGCCGCCTACGTCAAACACGCCAACGCGATGCGCAAGGCCTTGGCCGGTGCGGATGCGGAAGAGGAAGCGCCCGTTGTCGAGGCCGATGACGAGGCCGCCGGCGACGCCGTTCTGTCGGTTGAGCGGATCGCCGAACTGGGCGCCGCCGAACAGTTCATCCTGACTGTCACTGAAACCGGCTTCGGCAAGCGATCCTCGGCCTATGAGTATCGTCGTACGGGTCGTGGCGGCCAGGGTTTGACGGCCCACGGCCTGGGCGGTCGCGCCGGCACGCGTCTGGCGGCGGCCTTCCCGGTCGAGGAGACGGACGACCTTCTGCTGGTCACCTCGGGCGGTCAGATGATCCGCACCCGTATCGACCAGGTCCGCATCGTCGGCCGCTCTAGCCAGGGCGTCACCATCTTCCGCACCGGCAAGGACGAGAAGGTCGTCTCGGTCGAACGCCTGCCGGAAAGCGGTGGCGCGGATGATGCCGATGTCGGCGGAGAAGACGGCGGCGAGGCCTGATCCGCCTTCGCCCAGCGGGCAAAAGGAGGGTCGTTTGATCGCGACGATTCTGATCGACGGCCTTCCCGCCACGCCTGACGACCTGGCGCATCAGGCCGTGGTCAACTACGGCGCCTACACTTCCTTCCGCGTCGAGAACGGCGCCGCGCGCGGCCTCGATCTCCACCTCGCCCGTCTGGAGCAGGCCGCCCTCGAACTGTTCGGCGAAAGCCCCGGTGAGGTCGATTTCCGGCGTCTGATGGCGCTGGCCGTCGCCGGTCGTGAGGCCTGCTGGCTGCGCGTCAGCCTGTTCTCGTCCGAGATCGGCCATCGCGACCCAGCCTTCGTCGGCCGACCCAAGGTGATGACCAGTGTCTTCCCTGCGCCGCCGCCGCTGGCGAACCGGGTGCGGGTCACCGCCGTGCCCTACGAACGCGAAGCGCCGCATCTGAAGCATCTCGCCACCTTCGGCCTGGTCCGAGCCCGCCGCGCCGCGCGCGCCGCCGGCTTTGACGACGCCCTGTTTGTCGATGGCGAAGGGCGGGTCACCGAAGGCACGCTGTGGAACATCGGCTTTGTCAAGGGCGACCGGATCGTCTGGCCCCAGGCCCCGATGCTGGCGGGCGTGACCCAGGCCTTGATCATGCGCGGACTGCCCCAGGTCGGAATGACCAGTGAAACGCGACCGATCTGTCTCGACGAGGTCGGCGCCTTCGACGGCGCCTTCCTGTGCAATAGCGCCACGCCAGCCTGTCCGATCACCGCCATTGACGACGTCTCGTTCGCCAATGACCCGGCCCTGCTCGCCAAGGTCGAAGCGGCCTGGAGCGTCCAGGCAGCCCAGCCCATCTTGGATCATGACGATGACGAAGGCGTCAGCCGGCTAGGCCGCTGATTTCGCACCTGCTAAACGACGCTGACGCCACGCGACAGGCCGGGGAGACACGCATGCGCATCGGACTTTATCCGGGCACCTTCGACCCGGTGACGAACGGGCATACCGACATCATCAAGCGCGCGCTGAAGCTGGTGGACCGACTGGTCATCGGCGTGGCCCAGAACGATGACAAGGGGCCGCTGTTCTCGACCGCCGAACGGGTCGAGATGCTGAGGGCCGAGATGGCCCCCCTTGGCGGCGACATCGTGGTCCAGCCGTTTTCGACCCTGCTGATGCATTTCGCCGAAGAGCTGGACGCCAGCGTCATCATTCGGGGGCTGCGCGCCGTCGCCGACTTCGAATACGAGTTCCAGATGACGGCCATGAACCAGCGCCTCAATCAGGACATCGAGACCGTATTCCTGATGGCCGATCCGCGCCATCAGGCGATCGCCTCGCGGCTCGTCAAGGAGATCGCCCGACTGGACGGCGCGATCGACAGTTTCGTCAGCCCCGCCATCGCCGAGCGCGTGCGGGCCAAGGTCAAGAACGGTTAGGGTAGACAAGACCATGCGTAAGGCCATCATCGCAGCGACCGTCGCCGCTCTTCTCGCGGCTGGCGCGGCCCAGGCCCCGGCTGTGGCGCAGACGGCGCCGGCGGCGTCCGACTGGCGGACCATTGCGCCGGAAAACCTGCTGGTTATCGATACCTCCAAGGGCCGTGTGCTGGTCGAGCTTATCCCCGTCGCCGCGCCCAATCATGCGGAACGCATCCGCACCCTGGCAAACCAGGGCTTCTATGACGGTCTGAAGTTCCACCGCGTCATCCCTGATTTCATGGCGCAAACCGGCGATCCGAAGGGGACGGGCGAGGGCGGCAGCGAGCTGCCGGACCTGAAGGCCGAGTTCAGCTTCCGTCGCGGTCGAGACGCCGGCTTCGTCGCGGTGCCGAGCGTGGGCGCGGGCGTGCGCGGCCTGGTCGGCGATCTGCCGGTCCAGACCCAGCCCGACGCCCAGATGATGGTCACCGCCGACTTCAAGGTCGATGCCCACGGCCTGTTCTGTCCCGGCGTGCTGGGCATGGCCCGCTCGGGTTCGCCCGACAGCGCCAACAGCCAGTTCTTCCTGATGATGGGCGCGCGCGAACAGCTGGACGGCATCTACACCGCCTTCGGCCGCGTGGTGTCCGGCCTGGACGTGGTCGGCAAGCTGAAGAAAGGTTCGGACGCCGAGGACGGCAAGGTGACCGATCCCGACACCATGACCCGCGTCCGCATGGCTTCGGCCCTGCCCGAAGCCGAGCGTCCGACGGTGCGCGTCCTGAACGCCGGCAGCGCCGCCTTTGCCGAACGGATCGCTGCGGCGCGCGCCGCGCGCGGCGCGGCCTTCAGCGTCTGCGATATTCAGCCGGTCGCCGAAGTGACGGGCGGCTGAGGCTTTCGCAAACGGGGGAGGGGACGATGACGATACGAACGATGGCGATGGCGGCGGCCGTGCTGGCCGCGACGGCGGGCGCCGCCCTGGCGCAAGACGCGACCGCCGTTCCCGCGCCCCCGCCGCCGCCCGGCGAATGGCGCACGATCGCGCCCGAGAACCTGCTGGTCATCGACACCAACAAGGGGCGGGTGCTGGTCGAACTGGCGCCCGAGCTCGCGCCCGCCCATGTCGAACGCATCAAGCTTCTGGCGTCGCGCGGCTTCTTCGACAACCTGGTCTGGCACCGGGTGATCGACTGGTTCATGGCCCAGACCGGCGATCCGCTGGGCACGGGCGAGGGGCAGAGCTGGTATCCCGACCTGAAGGCCGAGTTCACCTTCCGCCGTGGGGCGGACATGGCCTTCACCCCGGTCGCGGCCCCGGTCGGCGCCCTGGTCGGCTTCGTCGATTCCATCCCGGTCCAGACCCAGCCCGACGCCCTGATGTCCGGCACCAGCGACAAGAAGGTCCACGGTTGGGCCCTGTATTGTCCGGGTGTCGCGGGCATGGCGCGTGACGAGGGCAACGACACCGCCAACAGCCAGTTCTTTTTGATGCGTCAGGCCTATCCGGCTCTGGACAAGCGCTACACCGTCTGGGGTCGGGTCGTGTCCGGCCTGGACGTCGTGCGATACCTGAAGGCCAGCGACACGCCGGATGGTCTGGTTCAGGGACCGGATCAGATGACTCGCGTCCGCGTGGCGTCGGATCTGCTCGCCGCCGAACGTCCGACGGCCGCCGTCCTCAACACCAACTCCGCCACCTTCCAGACCCTGGCGCAGCAGGCGCGTCAGGCGCGCGGCGCGGATTTCTCGGTGTGCGACATCGAACTGCCGGTGCGCGTCACGCCCGCCGCCTGATCAGGCGACGGGGGCCGGCCGCCCCCGTCCGCGCCGACGACGCCGTCCCCTCGGCGGCTTCTTGTCTTCGCGCATCCGTTGCAGCAGCAGGCCTTCACGCAGGCCCCGGTCCGCGACCCGCACCCGTTCCGACGGCCAGGCGCGCTGCACCGCCTCCAGGATGGCGGCGCCCGCCAAAACGAGATCCGCCCGATCGGGACCGATGCAGGCCTCGCGCGCTCTCCCATCGGGCCCCAGCGCCTTCAGGCGATCCGCCGCCGCCTCGCAGTCCGCGCGCGTCATCCACAAGCCATCGACCCGGTCGCGATTGTAGCGCGGCAGATTCAGGTGGATGCCCGCCAGGCTGGTGATCGCGCCCGAGGTGCCGACCAGATGCGCCCGGTTTTGCCGGAACAGCTCCAGCATCGGTTCGTCGACGATCCCGCCCGCTGCAATGGCCGCTCCCATGTCGGCGACCATGGCCTCGTACCAGGCCTCGCCGGAGTTCGGCGGCTCGGGATGCCGCTCGGCCAGGGTCACGACCCCCACCGGCGCCGACATCCAGGCGGTGGTCGTCCAGTCGGTCCCGCTGCGCTTCAGCCACGACATCTCGGTCGAGCCGCCGCCGACATCGATGACCAGCACCGCCTCGGCCTTTGGGTCGATCAGGTTCAGGCACCCCTCGACCGCCAGACGCGCTTCTTCGGCGGGATCGATGATCCGCAGGCGCAGCCCCGTGCCCTTGCGCACCCGGTCGATGAAGTCGGCGCCGTTCTCGGCCGCCCGGCAGGCTTGGGTGGCGACAGCGCTCAATCGCGCCGAATCGACGCCCTTGCGCACGATCCGCTCGGCGCACAGGGCCAGGGCGTCATAGGCCCGGTCCATGGCGCGCGGGTCCAGAAGGCCCGTCCGCGACAGCCCTTCGCCCAGCCGCACGATGCGGCTGAAGCTGTCGACCACGCGAAAGCCTTCGCGTGACGGCCGCGCGATCAGCAGCCGGCAATTGTTGGTCCCCAGATCGAGCGCGCCATACAGCGGCGCATCTCGACCCGACGCATCCCGCGAACGGGAAGGCTGGGACCGCTCGTCGCGCCGTCGAGGCGCGCCGTGGGTCTCCGGCATGGGCCGTCATCCGTTGTGGGCGGTCCAAAGCGGCGCCCGTCCTGGTCAGCCTAACCCGCCAGGATCGTCCGCGCCAAGCCATTCTGTCAGGAAGATGAACAGACCGGCAGGCATTGGGGTCATGCGCTGAATCGTATGAAGCGCGATGACCCGCATTCAGACCGCACGTTTCGCCATCGGCCAGATCGTACGCCACCGCGACGACGCCTTTCGTGGCGTCGTGATGGATGTCGATCACGCCTATGAGGGACCGGCCGGTGAAAGCGGCCTGGTCAGACCGGACCAGCCCTTCTACCGCGTCTTCGCCCTGGGCGAGGATGGCGGCTTTGTCGCCTACGCCGCCGAGGGCGCTCTTGAAGACGGCGATTCCGTCCTGCTGCCCGATGACGCCGAGCGGTGGTTCACCACCGACGGCATGGGCCACCACGCTCCGCTGGACGAACGTCTTCACTGACGGTTGGAAGCCGTGGCGGCTCCGGGCTAGGATGGCGGCAAAAGAGGAATACGCCATGTCCGACTTCGAACACGTCTTCGAACAGCCGCCAGAGGGCGCGGCTGCCGACTGGACCATTCCCCAGAACTGGGCCGCCTATACCGAGGTCGAGCATCAGACCTGGGACACGCTTTACGCCCGGCAGATGAAGATCCTGCCCGGTCGCGCCTGTGACGCCTTCATGCGGGGACTGGATGCACTGGACCTGAACGCCGGCGGCATTCCCGATTTCGACGTGATCAATCCCAAGCTTCAGGCGCTGACGGGATGGACCGTGGTCTGCGTGCCCGGCCTGGTGCCGGACGAGGTCTTCTTCGACCACCTGGCTAACCGCCGCTTCGTCTCGGGCCAGTTCATCCGCAAGCCGGACCAACTGGATTATCTGCAGGAACCCGACATCTTCCACGACGTCTTCGGCCACGTGCCGATGCTGACCGACCCCGATTTCGCCGCCTATATGGAGGCCTATGGCAAGGGCGGGCAGCGGGCGGCCAGCCTGGGCATGCTGCCGAACCTGGCGCGCCTATATTGGTACACGGTCGAGTTCGGCCTGATGAAGGAGGGGGACGGCCTTCGCATCTATGGCGCCGGCATCGTCTCCTCGGCGACCGAAAGCGTCTTTGCTCTGGACGATCCGTCGCCCAACCGCCTGGGTTTCGACCTGGAGCGGGTGATGCGGACCCTGTACCGGATCGACGATTTCCAGCAGGTCTATTTCGTCATCGACAGCCTGGAAGCGCTGAAGGACGAGACGCTCAAGGATTTCGGGCCGGTCTATGCGGCGCTGAAAGGCAAGGACGACCTCGCCATCGAAACCGTCCTGCCGACAGACCAGGTGTTCACCCGCGGCACCCAGGCCTACGCCCAGCGCGGCGGGCGGTTCGCGGCCTGATCGGCGTCAGGTGTGCGTAATCAGGCTGTTGTGCTTGGTGTCGCGCATACGGATGAAGGTCAGCAGCGACAGTCCGATCATGCCGGTCACATACCAGAAGAATACGCTCTCGACGCCCGCGCCCTTAAGCCATAACGCCACATATTCCGCCGTGCCTCCGAACACCGCATTGGCGATGGCGTAAGGCAGAGCGACGCCGAGGGCGCGGATGTGGGCGGGGAACAGCTCGGCCTTCACCACGGCGTTGATCGCGGTGTAGCCCGACACGATGACCAGGCCGGCCAGCGCCAAGAGGAAGGCGACGAAAGGGCTCTCGACCGTCGATAGGGTCGTCATGATCGGCACAGTGCACAACACCCCCAGCACGCCGAAAGCGATCATCACGGGACGCCGTCCCACCCTGTCGGAAAGCGCGCCGACCGCCGGCTGAAGCAGCATGAAGATGAACAAGGCCGCCGCGCTGATTTCAGTCGCCGTGTTTTTGGAGAACCCGCTCGTATTGACCAGGAACTTCTGGAGGTAGGTCGTGTAGGTGTAGAAGGCCAAGGTGCCGCCGGCCGTCAGGCCCAGCACCATCAAGGCCTCTTTCGGGTGTTTCAGGATCAACTGCACGGCACTGGATTTAGGGGCGTCCTTGGCCTCGGTCGCCTTATGCGTCTCGTCCAGCCGGCGACGCAGCCAGAAGACGACGACCGCCAGGCCCGCGCCGACGAAGAACGGAATGCGCCAGCCCCACGACGCCAGCGCCGTCTCGCTCAACGTATTTTGCAGCACGATCAACAGCAGCAGGGCGATCAACTGGCCCGAGATCAGGGTGACGTACTGGAAGCTGGACCAGAAGCCTCGGCGATGCGGCTCGGCCATTTCGGACAGATAGGTGGCGCTGGATCCGTATTCTCCGCCAACGCTCAGGCCCTGCAACAGCCGCGCGAACAGCAGCAGCGCCGGCGCCGCCAGGCCGATCGTGGCATAGCCGGGCGTCACGCCGATGATCAGAGAGCCCGTGCACATCAGGGTCACCGAGAGGGTCAGCCCCGCCTTGCGACCTTTGCGGTCGGCATAGACCCCCATGATCCATGCCCCGATGGGCCGCATCAAGAAGCCCACCGCAAAGACGGCGGCGGCGCTCAGCAGTTGCGCCGTCGGGTCTTCGCTGGGGAAGAACACGGGCGCGAAATACAGGGTGAAAGCCGCATAGGCGTACCAGTCGAACCACTCCACCAGATTGCCGGCCGATCCGCCGACGATATTTCTCAATCGGCGGGCGGAGCTCATGGGCGCTACGGTCGTCATGGCCGGATCAGCCTCTCTGGAAGGGATAGAAGTCGGTCCCGAGGTTCAGGATCGTCGTCAGTTCGTCCAGCGCGCTGCGGCTTTCCGTGAGCAGGTCAGGATCGGCCAGATCGGTGGGGCGCAGTTCGTCGCGGTACCAGCGCCCGGCCCAATCCGACAGACGCGCATGCAGGTCGTCCGTCAGGCGCATGGCCGGGTTCGTCGCCCCCAGCTCGGCCTCGGTCAGGACGACGCGCAGCCGCAGACAGGCCGGTCCGCCGCCGTTGCGCATCGACTGGCGCACATCGACATACTGCACCCGGCCGATCGGACCGTTGGAGGCGGCCAGCGCTTGCGCCACCGCATGGCTGCACGGGTTGTCGCGGGTCTCGGTCGGACAGATCAGGGTCAGGCGATCCTCGCCCGGCACCTGGATCAGCATGGAGTTGAACAGATAGCTCGAGATCGCATCGGCCAGCGGCAGATCGGCGGACGAGATCTCGACGAAGATCGGCTCGAACAGCCCATCGGCCACGCGGCGGATGGCGGCCTGGGTTGCGGCCGTGTCCTCGAACGCCAACTCGTGGAAGAACAGGGTGTCCAGCGCCCCGACGCAGACCACATCGTTGTGGAAGGTGCCGCCCGCGATGGCGGCGCGGGATTGCTGGGCCAGGACCGGCCGTCCGGCTTCGTGGCGGCGCACGATGGCTTCCGACGCTTCGCGCGTCTGGCGGGCGGGGAAGGGGCCGTCCCACGGCTCGAACGCCTCGCGACCCCAGACCAGCAGATTGACGCCGCGGCCGCCATGTTGGGCGCACAGGCGAACGTGGTTTGCGGCGCCTTCGTCGGCCAGATGCGCGACCGAGGGCAGGGCGTCATGGACGGCGAACCGGCTGGCGTCGGCAAACAGGGCGTCCAGCGCGCGCTTCGTTTGCCGGTGCTCCAGGCTGCGGTGCAGATTGGTGTGCAGATTGGCCGGGGTGAAATGTACTCGGCCGTCGGCGGCGTCGGCGCTGGGCGTTACGGTCGCGGCGTTGGCGGCCCACATGGGCGAGGCCGAACAGGCGGCGGCGGCGAAAGAAGGCGCGCTCCGCCAGGCCCGCTCCAGCACCTGGGCGTCCGAGCCGGTGAACCCCAGCGACCGCAGGAAGGGAATGTTCGGACGGTCATGCGGCGGCAGGACGAACTGGGGCAGACCCAGGTCCGCCAGGGTCTTCATCTTGTCGAGGCCTTGAAGCACGGCCGCGCGTGGGTTGGACGCCTCGCCCTTGTTCAGGCTGGACGCCAGATTGCCCGGAGACAGACCGGCGTAGGAATGGGTCGGCCCGATCAGACCGTCGGCGTTGGCCTCGACAGCGCTGATCATCGCAATCCCTTGATCTCGCCTTCGATGTTGGCGACCGCATCCGCCTCGAAACTGGCGACCGGATAGGCGCAATAGTCGGCGGCGTAATAGGCGCTGGGGCGGTGGTTGCCGCTGGCCCCCAGGCCGCCGAACGGCATGTCGCCGGCGGCGCCCGTCGTCGGCCGGTTGAAGTTGACCACGCCGGCGCGGATGCGGCGGATGAAGTGGTCCCAGTTTTTCGGATCATCGCTGACCAGACCGGCGGACAGGCCGTAGCGGGTCGCATTCGCCGCCTGGATCGCCGCGTGGAACGAGGCGACGCGCGTCACCGACAGGAAGGGGGCGAACATCTCTTCGTCCGGCACGTCGATCCCGGTCACGTCGATGATGGCCGGCTTGACGAAGGCGCCCGGAAGGTTGGCGACCGGCCCCGAGGCGCGGATGACCTTGGCCCCCATGTCGATCCGTTCCTGCAACGCCTTAAGCGCCGCCTCAGCCGCACGCGCCGAGATCAGCGGGCCGGCATACGGTTCGGGATCGCTATCCCACGGACCGAAGATCAGCCGGTCGGACAGGGCGGCGATGGCTTCGATGATCGCATCGCCCTGCGGCCCTTCCGGCACGATCAGGCGACGCGCGCACGAGCAGCGCTGGCCGGTGGTGATGAAGGCGGACTGCACCGCGATGCCCGCGACGGCTTCGGCGTCGGCTGCGTCCCACACGACGAGCGGGTTATTGCCGCCCAGTTCCAGCGCCAGGATGACGTGGGGATCGTCGGCGAACTTCCTGCGGAAATGCGCGCCCGCCGCACCCGAGCCGGTGAACATCAGGGCGTCGATGCCGGCGTCCAGCAGGGCCGCGCCCGTCTCGCGCCCGCCCTGGACCACATTGACCACGCCGGTGGGCAGATCGGCGGCGGCGAAGGCTTCGGCCATCACCTGACCGACCAGGGGCGTTTCTTCCGAGGGCTTGAAGACGACCGTGTCGCCCGCCAGCAGGGCCGGGACGATATGGCCGTTCGGAAGATGGCCGGGGAAGTTGAACGGGCCAAGCACCGCCGCGACGCCGTGCGGACGGTGCCGCAGGGTCGCGCGGCCGAACGCCGTGTCGCTGGTCCGTTCGCCGGTGCGCTCGTCATAGGCGCGGATCGAGATGTCCACCTTGCCGATCATTGCGGCGGCCTCGGTCTTGGTCTCCCACAGCGGCTTGCCGGTCTCGCGCGCGATGGCCTCGGCGATCTGGGGCGCGCGGTCTTTCAGCACGGCCTGATAGCGTTTGACGCCCTCGATCCGTTCGCCGCGCGGCGCATCGGCCCAGGCGGGGAAGGCGGTGCGGGCGGCGTCAACGGCGGCCTGAACCTGGGCCGGGCTGGCGGCCTCGCCCTCCCAGTTGGTGGCTTCGGTCGCGGGATCGGTGGATTTGAAGACGGTCATGATTTTACTCGCACAGGGTCTCCGTTGCGCACTTTGAGCGCGGCGGCCGTTTCGGCGGTCAGGCGAACGACGTCGCCATCGATGTCGGCCTTGGCGCGGACGGCACGGAAGGCGGCGACGCTGTCGGTCGAGATCAGGGCCGGCAACTCGGCCTCGACGCCCTCGACGATCTGAATCGTCAGACGCCGGGCATCGCGCACGGTCCGGATATTATCGCGGCCGCAAGCGACGGTCGGACCGGCGTCGAAGATGTCGACCAGACCATTGGGCCTAAAGCCCTCGCTTTCCAGCAGGGCCATGGCCGGCACGCCTTGGGGATGGACCTTGCCGATCACCGCGCGGGCCGGTTCGGGCAGCAGTTCGACATAGATCGGGTGGCGCGGGGCCAGGTCCAGGATGAACTGCTTGTCCGTCGAGCCGGTCATCCGGTCGGCGTGATCGAACTCCATCGGAAAGAATTTGTGCGCCACATGGTCCCAGAACGGGCAGGCGCCGTCGGGTGTGAAGACGCCGCGCAACTCGGCCAGCACATTGTCGGCGAACAGTTCGGGCTGGGCGCCGATCAGCATGTATCGCGACTGGCTGAGCAGACGGCCCGCGCCGCCCTTTCTCCGATCCGCCTTGAGGAACAGCGAACCGACCTCGGTCCAGCCCGTGCATTCATTGACCAGAACCAGGGTCTGGTGGTCCAGCTTTACCCCCAGCGAGGGTGACTGGACGGTGTTGTTGACGACGCGGAACGAGAAGAAGGGCCGCTTCAGCCCCACCGTCGCCTTGACCGAGCCGACGCCGTCGATGTCGCCCGTGTCGCCGTCTTCCAGCATCAGGGTGTACCAGGCCTCTTGCCAGGGCACGCGACCTTCGAAGCTCGCCTGGCTCAGCTCCAGCCGATCGGCCAGGGCGTCGGGGTCTTCAGGCAGGCTGGTGAAGCCGGGGCCGGACAGGATGGCGAGTTCCAGCAGATGATCGAGATCGGCGGGGCCGGCGGGGCGGACGACAAGCATTCTACAGGGTTTCCATCCGCAGGGATTTCAGTTTGGCCGCATCGATTTCACCCGACGCGATCTTGCACAGGATCAGAGCGCTCAGCTGCGCGCGTTCGACGAAGCTGTCGGGCCAGGCGAACTCCTGATCCGAATGGATGTCGCCGCCGCGAACGCCCAGGGTGTCGATATTGGGCAGGCCGGCGGCGTGCAGATCGTTGCCCTCGCACACCCCGCCCGACGATTTCCAGGCGATGGGCTGGCCCAGCAGGGCGCCGGCTTCCTTCACCGCCTCGAACAGGGCGGTTTGGGCGGCGTCCATCGGCTTGGGCGCACGGGTGAAGCCCCCGTGCAGATCCAGCGTCAGGCCCTCGAACGGCGGTGTCGCGGCGATGGCCCGCACGGATGCGTCGATCCAGTCGGCCGCCGCCTTGTCCGGCACCCGGATGTTGAAGCGCACC
The DNA here is from genome assembly GCF_022654015.1 of Brevundimonas diminuta. NCBI lineage: Bacteria > Pseudomonadati > Pseudomonadota > Alphaproteobacteria > Caulobacterales > Caulobacteraceae > Brevundimonas > Brevundimonas diminuta. Next base: position 2,520,796 of record NZ_CP073063.1, on the reverse strand, counting down.
ACGGCGTTGTCTGCGACGACGTTCAGCGCGCCGCCGCCGGAAATCTTGGCCACGTTGACGGTGACGCCCTCATGCTGACCGTTCAGTCCGTGCAGGGCGGCGGCTATGATGGCGGCGCCGGCCACCGCATTACGGCCTTCGTCGAAGGCGCGGCCGGCGTGGGCGGCGCGGCCCGTCACGATCAGATGATAGTTGCCGCTGCCCTTGCGCGCGCCCGCCAGCGTGCCGTCCGCCAGCGCCGGTTCATAGGTGAGGCCCACATGGCCGAGCGCGCCCAGTTCGGCCAGCAGCGGGGCGGACGCCGGCGACCCGATTTCCTCGTCGGGGCTCAGCAGAACCGTCCAGCCGACGCCGTGTTTGTCGGGATGGGTTTCGAACGCCTCCAGCGCGGCCAGCAGCACGCTGATCCCGCCCTTCATGTCGGCGACGCCCGGCCCGTTCAGGGCGCCGTCCGCCCGCGTGGTCACGGTCTGGAACCGGCTGTCGGCGGGGAAGACGGTGTCATAGTGGCCGGTCAGCACGACCTGGATCGGCGCATCCGGCCGGGCGGTGATCTTCAGCGCGTCGGCATGGGCCTCGGTCCGTGCCGAGCCGTCGTCGCCGACGGTGGTCGAAGCCTGCGTCGGGAGGCGTTCGACACGGGCGGGCAGGGCGCCGGCCGCCGCTTCCAGAACATCCAGCACAGCCTTCAGCCCGGCGGCGTTGCGGCTGCCGGAGTTGATGTTCGCCCAGTCGATGGTGCGGCCGATGATCGTCTCGCGTCGCGCGGCGACGTGGTCGAGGACGGCCTGGTCCGAGGTCAGAATCCGCATCGGCCGGACCCTAGACGCCTCGACCCCAAAGGTGAAGGTCGGGGCCTGTAAGTCATCGCCGATCACCGCTAGGTTCCGGCGCGAACAGGGACGCAAAATGACACGCAAAACGATCGACCTCTGGCTCCGCGCCATGAACCCGATGAAGCTGCCGCGCGGCATGGCCGAGGCCCAGCGTTCGGCGCGCGCTATGGTGATCGGGCTGGTCATCGCCCTGATCGTCGGCCTGATCCCGACCTGGTGGATGTTCACTTCGGGCTGGTTCGAGACGGCGATGAGCGCGGAATACGCCAAGATGGGTCTGTCGGCCGGTCAGTTGGCCATGCAGCAGGAGATGATGAAGGTCATGTGGCCCTTCGCCATCGCCTCGGGCGCGATCTTCTCCGTCCTGTTTTATGGCGTTGTGGTGGTGGTTCAGTGGCGCATGATGACGCGCGCCATCCCGATCATCATGCTGGCGCTGATCGCCTACAGCGTGGTGGCCAATCTTGGGATGCGGCTGCTGGGGACCCTGCCATCGCCGGATCTTCCGCTGTGGATCAACCTGACGACCTGGCCGGCCATGGTCGTGTCGGGCGTGATCTATGTCGCGTCGCTGCAGGGCGCCATGCTGCTGCATCGCCTGAAGCAGGAGGCTTGATGTCGGTCGTCCTCTACCACAATACGAAATGCAGCACGTCGCGCAACGCCCTCGCCTTGCTGCGCGAACAGGGCGTCGAGCCGACGGTCGTCGAATATCTGAAGACCGGATGGGACCGCGAAACGCTGGAGCGATTGGCGTCCAGAACCGGCATCGGTTTGTCCGGCCTGCTGCGTAAGAAGGAAGCCGACGCCAATGCGCTGCTGGACGCCGGCGCAGACGACGAAACCCTATTGGCCGCAGCGATCACTCAGCCGATCCTGATCGAACGTCCGATCGTCGAGACGGACAGGGGCGCGGTGATCGGCCGCCCCGTGGATCGGGTGCTGGACGTTCTCTAGCGACAAATCCGACGGGGCGGCCTAGCGGTTGCGGCCGCCCCGGTTCGGACGACGGTCGCCCGCCTCGCGGCTTTCGTGACGCCAGCGGATCGACAGGCTGGTCTGGCCCTGGCCGCCGAACTGCGAGGCGATGGCGACGTTGCGCCGAGGCTGCCATTCAACCTTGACCGCCGCACCGTTCTGCCCGCCGCCGATGACCTCCAGATAGACGTCGTCGGTGATGTAGCGACCGCCCGCGACCGTGACCGCCGAGGCGTCGCCGCCGAACGACAGCCGGTCCAGACCCGCCAGTTCGCGCAAGTTGCCGATCACGTCGAACCCGCCGCCGCCCGCCAGGGCCGCGACCCCGGCCGCCAGCTGAGCCGCCTCAAAGGCCGACAGCTGCGACGCCGAGCGTCCGAACAGCACCTGCGACAGGATTTCGTCCTGGGGCAGGGACGGAGTGGAGGTCAGGGCGATCTTGGGTTCAGCGGCCGTTCCGGTGACGTTGATCGAGGCTGTCAGGGCCGCATCTTCACGCGTCGCCGCCAGGTTCAGACGGATCTGCTTGGGATCGGTCGACAGGGTGACGCGACCCGTGTCGTCGAATACGAACCGCTTGCCCGCGAACTCATAATCTCCGCGCACCACATTGGCCGTGCCGGTCAGTTGCGGCTGGGCGATGGTGCCGCGCACACGGGCGTTCACGTCCAGGATTACGTTCAGGCCGCGCCCGTTGACCCGCACCTTGCCGCCGCTGGAACGCAGGACGATGTCCATGCCGATCTGCGGACCGCGCGCCTTCTGCTCGGTCTCCTCCGGATCGCCGCCGGGACGATTGATCTCGACCACATCCATGGAGACGATGCCGGTCGCGCCGGGCAGTTCCGGTTCGATCTTGGCCTCGTCGATGTCGATGCGGCCGCCCAGCTGGATATTGCCGTCGGCGCCGCGAACGATGGTGATCGGGCCCGAGGCGCGTGCCTCGGCGATATCGTTGTCGATGACCCGGAAGCGGTTCAGCATCAGTTGCGCGTTCGATCCCGACCCTTGGCGCAGGCCGATGCGGCCCTGGCCGGACACGGTGCCGCCCTTGCCGTCATTGGCCGTGAAGGTCTCGATCTGGGCGGCTGTGTCGTCGAAGCGCGTCCGCAGCGTCAGGTCGCTGAGCACCAGACCGACCGCATTCTCGCGATAGGAGCCTTGGCTCAGATCGAACCGGCCGTTCAGACGCGGCGCGTTCAGCGTCCCGCCGATCGTCGCCTGACCCGCCACCTGACCGGCCAGGCTGCGGTCGCCGCCCAGGAACAGGTCCCAGATCGGCTGGATCTGCCCATTGATCGACACCCGGCCCGACATTTCGCGCGTGCGGGCGATGGCCAGCCGCAGCGGCGCGGCCGAGGCCTCGACCGGTAGCACGACATCGGCGGACGCCTGAACCGCGCCTTCGTCGACCGCCGTCGCCTTGATGCTCAGCCGGTCGCCCGCCAGGGTGGCGTCCACGCGTCCGTCGACGGCCAGGCCGCGCGGCGCGTCGATGCTGCGCACGTTCTGAAGGGCGATATTGGCCGTGCCCGACAGGTCGCTGCCGGCGCCGCGCAGGGCGACCTGGCCCGTCACGCTGCCGCGCAGTTCAGGCGAGATGGAGCCCAGATCGACCCGCGTCAGGTCGGCCTGGATCGCGGCGCCGCGCGCGTCCTGTCGCAGGTCGGCCAGCAGCACGCCGCCGCCCACGCCCAGATCCAGATGCGCCGTGCGCGTGGCGCCGTTCAGGGTGATCGAGGCCGGGCTGCGGGTCGTGAACGCCACCTCACGCACCCGACCGCCGCCGCGCAGCGTCAGACCGTGCGTCGTGTTCTGACGCGAATAGACGCCCGTGCCGTTGAACTGGGCCGGGTTGGGGCCGCCCACGTCCAGCGCCAGGGTGAAGGGCAGGTTGTTCAGCGTGCCGCGCCCGTCCAGATCCAGCTTGCGAATGATCCAGCTCTGACCCGCCAGTCGAACATTGCGGCCGCTGACGTCCAGAATGGCGCTGTCCGATCCGCCGCCGTCGGTCAGCCGCACCCGTCCGTTGGCTTCGCCCGAGGCCAAGAAGGCCCCGGCGCGCGCCGAGAAGGTCAGGTCCGCGCTGGAGGGAATGCTGTCGGACAGGGCGATGGCGCCCCTGGCCGTCACGCCGCCGGCGTCCACGTCCAGATCGCTGAGCCGTATGCGCTTCCCGCCCAGGAAGAAGTTGCCCGAGGCGCGCGCCGGACCATAGTTCGAGCCGCTGACCACCGAAATCCGGCCGTCCGACGCATCCGCGCCCTTGCGGAAGCTCAGCGTCAGGTCGGCGTTGTTCAGCGTCAGCGCGCCGGCCGTGACCTGTTGGAAGCCGGCGGTCAGATCGACGCGCGGTTGGGCCAGGGTGCCGGTCAGGGCGCCGCGTCCGTTCATGTCGCCGCCGATCTCGACCGGCCCGGCCGCGAACGGCCCGCGCGCGTTCCAGTCCAGCGCCAGCCTCAGCTTGCCGGCGGTTTCGATGATGCCCTTGGCCCCCGCGCGCCCGGCCGCGCCGGTCAGTTCGCCGCGCTCGACCTCGATGCGTCCGCCGTTCAGCTTGCCGGCCAGTTGCAGGCGCGGCGTCTTGCCGAGCAGGCGATCCAGCTCGTCCAGACCCACCGTCAGATTGCGACCCCGTCCGTCGAAGTTCAGCACCCACGGCGCGCCGGCACGCGCCGACGAGGCCCGGATCGGACCGCCGAAGGCGCCGCGCGCCTCAGGCAGCACGCGCCTGGCGTCGGTCAGTTGCGCCTCGCCGCGGAAGTTCATCCCGCCCAGCAGATTGCGCGAGCCCGAGCCGTTCAGCGTCAGGCCCTGGCCCTGCAGATCGACCTTGGTCAGCAGGATGGCGCCGTCCTTCATCCGCGCCGCCCTCATCTGCACGCGCGGGGCCGGACCCAAGAGGCCCCCGATGATGCCTTCGCCTGATCCGCCGTTGGCGCGAATGTCGCCGTCCAGATCGATGCGGCCATTCTTGACCGCGACGTTCAGCGGTCCGGCGATGCGCGTGGCGCGATAGCTGGCGACATTGGCGTTCAGCAGGGTGACCTGGCCGTCCAGCGTCCAGGTCTGGGCATCGCCCTTGAACAGGCCGGAATAGGCGGCCGGTCCAGCGACATCAGACCCGACAAGCCGGCTCAGCGAGGCTGTCTGAATATTAAGGCTGATCCCGTCAGGCGAGCTGCGATCGGAGTTGCGAATCAGGCCGCGCGCCTCGGACTGGACGTTGTCGGAAATCAGCCTCCACGCCACGCCCTGGCTGGCCTTGTCCGGCGTCGGAACCATGGCGAAGCCGAACCGCGCGGTGCGGCCGATCTTGGTGACGAAGGGCGCCAGCAGGTCGGAGTTGCTGAAGTCGGCGAAGCCCGCCACGCGCGATCCCTTGTCGCCGAAATGGCCTTGGACGATCAGGGGGACGAACTGTCCCGTCTGGACCCGCGCATTGACCACATCGGCGTTCAGAACCGCGACGGCCGAGAACGGCTGATCCGGCGAATAGCCCAAGGCCCCGGCCAGTGGTCCGCCCTGGGCCTCATTGGCGCGCAGGTTCATGCGCGTGTCTTCCAGCTTGCCGCCGAAAGTCGCCGCCAGACGCAGGAAATCGCCCGGCCGGTTCAGACTGTCGGCGTTGACCGTCGCGCTCTTGGCCCCGGCGCGTGGCAGGCTGGCGTTCCCCGACAGGCTCCAACGACCGTATTCCTTGGAGAACCCTTCCATCAGTTCGATATTGGCCGCGAACTTGTCGATCCGGACCGAGATCGGCTGAGGGCTCGGCGGTTCGCCGGTGGGCGGCTCGACCACGGGCCGACGCAGGACGCGAATCGTCTCGGCCTTGATGTCGTTCGCATGGAAGCTGCGGCCCAGCAGGGCCAGATACGACCAGTCCATGCTGAGGTTGTTCGCCTCCAGCCAGATGCCCTGACTGTCGGCCAATGTGATGCGGTCGATGGTGAAATCGCTCAGCAGATCGCCCTTCAGCCCATAGACCTTCAGCCGGCCGTAACGGCTGATCTTCAGGTCCTGAAGCCGTTGCAGCACCATGTCGCGACCGCCGTCCGAGGCGATGTAATAGCGCCCTCCGACCAGGGTGGCGGCGATCAGCACCAGCAGTCCGGCCAGCACCACGCCCACGCCCAGGGCGATGCGTCTGACCAGCCCGCGACGCGGCTTTGCGGGCCACGCGGCCTTGGTCGGCGTCGTTACGTCTTCAGGCTGAGCTTCGGGCGGTGTATCGGTCAAAACGCCTGCCCGATGCTGATGTAGATTTGGAAGGCCGAGTCGCCCTCACGCTTGTTCAGCGGCATGGCGACATCCGCCCGGATCGGTCCGAACGGCAGCATGTAGCGCACGCCCACGCCCGCGCCGTAGCGCATGTTGGTCAGGTTCGGCGTCTCCTGGAAACCCACGGACCCGGCGTCGACGAAGGCGACGGCCTGGAAGCTTTGACCGATCGACTGGCGCACCTCGAACGAGGTTTCGAACAGCGACAGACCGCCCCGTGGCGTGCCGTCCGGCAGCTGCGGATTGACGTTCTGGTACGAATAGCCCCGCACCGAACCGCCGCCGCCGGAATAGAACAGACGGTCGGCCGGCACGTTCAGCTCGCTGCCGCCGACGATGGAGCCGATCTTCATGCGCCCGGCCAGGATGGTGCGATCACCCGCGACAGGGAAGTAGGCCGTGCCTTGCGTTTCGGTGCGCAGGAACAGGATGTTGCTCTCGCCGGTCACCGCCGTCGGCTGAACCGCCAGATTGACCCGCCAGCCCTTGGTGGGATTCAGCGGATCGTTGGAATGGTCGATGTAGGCGCTGGTCCGCGCGGTGATGATCGCCAGATCACGGTCAAAGGTCACGCGCTGCGGGGGCAGGGTGGTGAAATCATAGCGGGTCTCGCTGTAGCGCCCGGCGTCCAGCCCGATTCCGTAGTTGAAATAGGAGGTCTTGCCGATCCGCTGCTGCAGGTCGGCGTACAGAACCACGGCGGTGCGCAGATAGGCGTCTGTATCCTCGTTGACGACCGCCGCGCCCAGCTTCAGCGTCCGGCCGGGCCGACGCCAGTGAGGCAGGGACAGGTCGGCGCCGATCCGGCTGTCGATGTCAGCCAGTCGCGCTTCCAGCCTCAAGGTGTCGGCGCGGCCGAAGCGATTGTAGCGGGTCTGGATCACGTCCACGCCCGCGCCCTCCGCCGTCGACCAGGTGGCGCCGGCTTCCAGTACGCGACGGGGGCGGTCTTGCAGGCTGACCACGACCGGGCGATGGCCGTCGGCGGTGATCTGATCCAGTGGCGATAGTGCGACGCTGACGCCGTCATAGACGCCGGTGTCCAGCAGCCGGCGTTCCAGCTCCGCGACCATTTCGGGATCGTAGCGATCGCCCTCGTTCCACGGCGCCAGGCCCGCGACCCAGGCGGTATTGGTGCGGCCCTGGCTGGTCAGGCGCACGCCGTCCAGACGCACCAGCGCGCCGGAGGCGATGCGATATTCCGGCGCGACGGTGAAGGCCGCGTGATCCACCACGACACGGCGCGGATTGGCCTTGGCGTCGGCATAGCCGTCGCGCACCAGCGCCGCCACGGCCCGACCTTCGCCGGATATGACGTCCGCCGCTCGCCCCGGATCGCCGGCCTTCAGGGCAATGGCGTCTTTGGCCTTATCCGCCGCCTCGGCCTCTGGGGCGGGATCGGCCCACTGGATCGTCGGATCGGTCAGCAGGAAACGGCGCCCCGGTTCGACCGAAACCACCGCGATCGGCGTCTCCTGGCCCTCGACGATGTCTTCGACGACAGGCTGATAGTAGCCTTCGGACCGCAGCAGGGCGGTCGCCGAGGTCACGGCGCTTTCGGCGCGACGACGCGCCTCAAAACGGCTGGCCGGCGGGCCATCCACCTCGCCCACGGCCCGCTCCAGCGCCCGCCGCAGATCGCCGTCCATGTCGCCCCGGATTTGCGCGCGGGGTTCCGCCGCAGCTGCATGGGCGCAGGCCGAAAACGCCGCGAGGGCGACCAGCAGGGTAGGCCTGAACGTCAAACTCGATCTTTCGTCAAAAGGACGCCCCCCGGCATACCTGTTCGTCAGTAGAACAGGGTCTCGCTCTCGGGCTGGACCGACTGTTCCGACGTGCGTTCCTCAGGCGGAAGCGTCGTCGACGGCGGGGGTGTGGGCGTCGGGTCCTGAACCTCTGGCGCGGGCGGAGGGGCCTCTTCCTTGACCGGTGGGGGTGCCGGCTCGACCGACATCTCGCGATAGTCGTCGTCCGAACGCGAAGGACGGTCGTCGCAGGCCGACAGCGCGAGCACGCTTGCGGCGGCGGCCAAGACAAAAATCGAGCGTGTCATGAAAGTCCCCGGTCTCCGCCGTCCAAACGCCTGTCGCGCTAAGCTGTTCCCTTAGCGCCCAAATCTGCGTCGGTCATCCTGCGTGATCGGACCATTTTGTGACCATTTGATCCAAGGTCAGTTCGGACCTGGGGGCGGGCGGAGCAACTACGCCGTCGAAGCGGGGCGCGGCTTGCGGCAGGCCGCTTTGGAATGTTCCACGCGCCTGATTGTGCGGATGATCCGGCGCCTCGGCCAAGCTAAGCACCGGCGTGACACAGGCTTCGGTCCCGGCGAAATGGGCGCTCCAGTCGTCACGGTCTCGGCGTGCGAACAAGGCGGCAAGCCGCGCCTGCAGGGTCGGCCAGGCGGCGATGTCGTATTGAACCGCTTCGGCCGGATCGATCTCCAGGCCGGCCAGCAGCGCGGCGTAGAAGCGCGGCTCCAGCGCCGCCACCGCCACGAACCCGCCGTCGCGACAGGCGTAGCAGCGATAGAAGGGCGCGCCGCCGTCCAGCAGGTTGGATCCGCGCCGGTCGCTCCACAGTCCCCGACCCCGCAAGGCCTGGAACAGGCCGCCCAGCAGGGCCGCCCCATCCGTCATGGCGGCATCCACCACGCGTCCCTTGCCCGTCGTCCTGGCCTCCACCAGCGCGGCCAGCACCCCGACCACCAGCAACATGGCCCCGCCGCCGTAATCTCCGACCAGGTTCAACGGCGGGGAGGGCGGACGACCCGCCTCTCCCATGGCGTGCAGCACGCCCGACAGGCCGATGTAATTCAGATCATGCCCCACCGCATTCGCCAGCGGCCCCGTCTGGCCCCATCCGGTCACACGTCCGAACACAAGCGCGGGCTTTCGCGCCTGGAGGGCGTCGGGACCATAGCCCAGCCGCTCCATGACGCCGGGCCGAAAGCCCTCGATCACCGCGTCGGCCCCATCGATCAGCTGCAGGATGCGCTCGCGATCAGCCGGTGATTTCAGATCGACCGGAACGCCCGCTCGTCCCCGATGCAGGACCTCGCCTCCGACCTCGTCGAAAACCGCCGGTCCGGCCGAGGCGTCGCGCGTCAGACGCACCACCTCCGCCCCCAGGTCCGCCAGCATCATTCCGGCGAAGGTGACCGGCCCCAAGCCGTCGAATTCGATGATGCGGACGCCATTTAACGGTTTCATGCCCAATGAGTAGCAGACCGGGTCTTGACCGGAAGGCCGGATTACAACAGAAGGCGCCCTTCGACGGTTCGGGCCAGCCCGGACGTCGCGCGGTGCGTCCTTAGCTCAGTTGGTTAGAGCATCTGACTTTTAATCAGAGGGTCCTCGGTTCGAGCCCGAGAGGACGTACCATTTAAAGCCCGCTTCGGCGGGCTTTTTGCTGTCTAGGCCTTGCCTTCAGTGTGTCGCGAAACGACCGGGCGCAGTCGCATCTGCCGCGATCGGAGCGTTCGATTTGTCGAGATATTTCGACAGGGTGGCGACCAGGGCAGGCAGTTGCAGCGGCTTGGCCAGATGGTCGTCCATGCCGGCGTCGCGACACAACTGGATCTGGTCCGGCTGAACATTGGCGGACAGGGCGATGATCGGCAGCCGGCGTCCGCCGCCCTGCTCGAGGCGGCGAATCTCGCGCGTGGCCGTCAGGCCGTCCATGACCGGCATCTGCATATCCATTAGGACAAGGTCGTAGACTTCGGACTGCACCGCATGCACCGCCTCGGCGCCATCGCTGGCGGTGGCGACCTCTAGTCCCATGCCGACAAGGATCACGCTGATCAGTTCGCGGTTGGCCGGTGCGTCGTCGGCGATCAGCACGCGGCCCTCGGGCATGACGCTGAGGCGCGGCCCTTCGTCTTCCGATCCGCCCTCGGCGATGTGCAGCGGGACGGTCACCTTGAACTTCGATCCCAGGCCCGGCTGGCTCGTGACGACGATATCGCCGTCCATCGCCCGCGCCAGTCGCCGCGAGATCGCCAGCCCCAGGCCGGTGCCGCCGTAAAGCCGGGTGGTCGACCGATCCGCCTGCGAGAAACGTTCGAACAGATGGGCCTGGGTCTGAGGGCTCATACCGATGCCGGTATCGGTCACCTCGGCCGTCAGCCGCCATGCGCCGTCTGCCTCCAAGGCTCCGCCGACCGACAGGCTGACCGAGCCTTGGCTGGTGAACTTCACCGCATTGCCCAGCAGGTTCAGCAGGATCTGCCGAAGACGGGCCTGGTCGCCCATCAGGCGATCCGGCAAGTCCGGCGCAAGGTCGACGTGCAGCGCTAGACCCTTGGCGAGACACTGGGCCTCCATCATCTGGACCGTCTCGTGCGCCAAGGCGGCCGGGTCGAAACGCTGGGGCTCCAGCTCGATCATGCCGGCTTCGAGCTTGGAATAGTCCAGCACGTCGTTGATGACCGACAGCAGGGCCTCGCTGGCCGTGGCGATGCGCGCGACATAGCCCTTCTCGGCTTCGGGCAAGGCCTCGCTGGCCTTCAGCAGGTTGGAAAAGCCGATGACGCTGGTCAGAGGCGTGCGCAGTTCGTGGCTCATGTTCGCCAGGAACTCGCTCTTGGCCGCCGCCGCCGCTTCGGCCCGGTCGCGCGCGGTGACCAGTTCGTCGGCCAGGATCTTGCGATCCGTCATGTCACGAATGACAACCACCACCTCCGACGGCTTGCCCGCCTCGGCGACCAAGGCGCGGAAGGTGCATTCGACCCAGACGATCGAACCGTCGCGATGCAGGGCGCGGTGCTCCAGCCGGCACGGATCCTTGGTGTGGATGGTTCCCAGCACGGCCCGGGTCACCATCTCCCGGTCATCAGGATGGACATAGTCCATGGGCCGGCCGTTCATCTCTTCGGTGGTCCAGCCGAGCAGGCTTTCGATCGCCGGCGAGATGTATTTGCTGGTGCCGTCTGGACGAACGCGGGTGATCACATCGCCCACGTTTTCGGCCAACAGCCGATAGCGCGCCTCGTCACGCTGAGCGCGGGCGATCTGGGCCTGCTGGTCGGTGATGTCCTGAAACACGCCATAAAGGACCTTCACGACCCCGGCGTCGTCACGTTCGGCGCGCGCCTGGGTCAGAACCGCACGCTCCTCGCCATCAGCGCGGATCAGCCGGAGACGCATTTTGTAGCCATCGCCGGTCTCGGCCGAGTGTGCGATCGCCGCCAACAATCCGGGCCTGTCGTCGGGGTGGTAACGGTCGATGGCCGAATCGACCTGGGGATCGAAGGTCTTGCGATCCAGGCCGTGGATGCGGAACACCTCGTCGGACCAGTGGACCTTGCCGCTGGCCAGTTCCAACCGCCAATGACCGACCCCGGCCATGTTTTCGATCAACTCCAGCGTGCCGTGGCGCTCATCGCTGACGCGACCGACTTCCAGCGACGCGATGATGTCCTCGGCCATGGTGCCCAGGGTGCGCAGCGTCGCGATCTGGGCGTCGGAGGGGTGAGGGCGGGGCTGGCGATCCATGACGCCGAACGCGCCCAGCGGCTGACCGTCCGGGCCGCAGATCGTCACGCCGGCGTAGAAACGCAGATTGTACGGAGCCGCCACCAAGAAATGATTGCGGGCTGCGGGGTCCGCCAGGCCGTCTTCGACCACGAGGACGGCGCCCTTGCCCTGGCGCAGCAGACGGTCGCCGAGGGTGCGTTCGCGCGGCAGGCTTCGAACCAGGTCGCGATCGCTGCACCACAGGACGGCGTTCTCGCCGCTGACTAGGGTGACGACGGCGGCGGGCGCATTAAAAACCGTGCAGGCCAGTTCCGTAAGACGTTGGAACGGACCAGCGGGGGCGTCCAGGGCTTCCAGGCTCTTGGCGATGTAAGGCACGACCGAACTCCAACGACCGGTCAAAGTGACCTAAAATCAGAGAATTCTTCGTTACCGACCGCTTCCGCCGCTACGCTTTAATCACCAGCCCAAGCGTGGTCTAAGCCAACCCATGAAACGCCTTCTTCTCGCAGTCAGTCTTGTTGCGCTTTCCGGTTGCAATGCCGGTCGGTCGGCGATGGGCGGCGCCGAACAGGTCGGGGCGGGCTTCGCGGCGGCGGCGACGGCGCCGCTGGAGGACTTCAACCTGCGTCGTCAGATGATCCCGACCGTGCTGCTTCAGGCCGAAGCCAATCCCTACGATCTGCGCAATCTGAATCAGTGCACGACCATCGGCGCAGAAGTCGCACGGTTGGACGAGGCGCTGGGACCCGACACGGACGAACCGCCGCGTCAGGACGGCTCCTATCTCAGCGAGCGGGCGGCGGACGCGGCGGCCAAGGCGGCGCTGAACGCCATTCGCGACACGACGACCGACTTTATTCCCGGCCGGAACTGGATTCGTCGACTGAGCGGCGCTGAACAGCACTCAAAGCACGTTCAATCGGCCATCCAGTCCGGCCGGATGCGCCGCGCCTTCCTGAAGGGGATAGGCATGCAGCGGAACTGCGCGCCGCCGGCGGCGCCCAGCTGGTTCAGGCCGCACCCCTAGTCGTCAGCCGTTCGACGTGTGGCGGGCGTGGAAGTCGCGCCTGAACTGCTCGAACCGACCCTCGGAAATCGCCGCGCGCATGGCCGCCGTCAGCGCCTGATAGAAGGCGATGTTGTGCCAGCTCAGCAGCACCTTGCCCAGGATTTCGTCGGCGCGGATCAGGTGGTGCAGATAGGCCTTCGAATACTGCGATGACGGGCCGTCGATTGTCGGGTCTAGCGGGTCTTGGTCCTCGGCGAAGCGGGCGTTCTTCAGGTTCAGAGGCCCGTCCCAGGTCCAGGCCTGACCGTGACGACCGGCGCGGGTCGGCAGGACGCAGTCGAACATGTCCACGCCGCGATACACCGCCTCGACCAGATCGACAGGTTTGCCCACGCCCATCAGATAGCGCGGACGGTCGGGCGGCAGCATTTCGGGCGCATAGTCCAGCACCTCGCACATGGCCTGATGGCCTTCGCCGACCGCCAGACCGCCGATGGCATAGCCGTCGAAGCCGATCTCTTGAAGCTGTTCCGACGACTGGCGGCGCAGGTCCTCGAAGGTAGACCCTTGCTGGATGCCGAACAGGGCCTGGTTCTCACGCTGGCCGAAACGGGCCTTGGAGCGCGCGCCCCAGCGGATCGACAGCTCCATCGCCTTTCTGGCTGCATCCTTCTCGGCCGGATAGGCGACGCACTGGTCCAGCTGCATCGAGATGTCGGCGCCGATCCGGTCGGCCTGGATTTCGATGGACCGCTCGGGCGTCAGAACGTGTTTGGAGCCGTCGATGTGGCTGGAGAAGGTCACGGCCTCCTCCTTCACCTTGGAGATGCCGGCCAGGGACATGACCTGGAACCCGCCACTGTCGGTCAGGATCGGCTTGTCCCAGCCCATGAACTTATGAAGGCCGCCCAGCCGCTCCATCCGCTCGGGGCCGGGGCGCAGCATCAGGTGATAGGTATTGCCCAGCAGGATGTCGGCGCCGGTCGCCTTGACCTGATCCACCGTCATCGCCTTGACCGTGGCGGCGGTGCCGACCGGCATGAAGGCGGGGGTGCGAATGTCGCCGCGCGCGGTCTTCAGCACCCCGGTGCGGGCGCGGCCCTCGGTGGCGGAAATCTGGAAGGGGAAAGGCATTCAGGCGATCAGTCGTTCAAGCTGTTCGACGCGCGCCAGATCCTTGGGGCGGCCGAACAGGCGATACAGGGCGATGTGGTCCCGGATGTCCGGGACGAACAGGGGCGTGTCCTCGACGAAGACGCGGCGGCGCGAGCCGAAGGCGACCGGCGTCCAGTCGCCGCCGTCGCGGGTCTCCAGATCGGCCATGACCTCGACCAGGATCGGCTGATCCGGCGCGCGTCCGAAGACGGCGGAGCGGAACAGGCCTTCGCCCGGATCGGGTATCACCACGCCGCCCAGCGCGCCCAGCAGGCTGCGCGCATCCCGCGGCGCGCAAAGCACGTCGATATCGGGCACATGGATGTCGGTCAGGCCATAGAGCGCCATGGCCGCTCCGCCGAAAATCCACCACGGCTCGCGCAGGTCGCGCGCGGCCTCGCCGACGGCGATCAGGCCGTCTTGAAGATCATGCGGAAGGTCGTCGGGTGACACGGGGCGGGCTCGATTTCGTCAGGAGGCGGCATTTAGGCGTTCCGGTCGCGATTGACCACCCGATCACCAGCCCAGCGACGCCTCGCCGCGCAGGATGGCCTCGGCCTGGGGGGTGTGCTTGCCGCCCTCGCGGTCGTGCAGGATCAGCGGCGGCAGCAGCCGCAGCGGCGCGCGCCCGGTCTTTATGGCGTGCAACAGCACACGCTTGGCCGGCTCGTCCGCGAAGGGATGGATCGGTCGCACGGCGAACGACCCCGCCTTTACGCCCAGCAGAGCCAGCAGATCGGCCAGTCGGTCGGCGCGGTGAACGACCACGATGCGCCCGCCTTCCTTCACCGCCTTCAACAGGAAATCCGTCCAAGCCTTCAGTCCGTCGTCGGCCATCCAGGCGCCCCGCTTGCCTTCGGCCGGGGCGCGCAACGCGGTGGCGTCATCGAAGAAGGGGGGATTGGATATGGCCCAGTCGGCCGGTTCCACGCCCAGGGCCCGAAACCCGGCCGCCACGTCGCCCTGACGAATCACGGCGGATCCAGCTGCGCCGTTCAGCGCCGCATTCTCGGTCGCCAGCGCCGCCATCGCCGGATCGCGCTCCACGCCCGTCAGGGTCACGCCCGGTCGTCGCGCCGCAATCTGCATCAGGACCGCGCCGGCCCCGCAGCCCGCCTCGATCACGCTCTGGCCCCCCTCCGCCGGGACCGCCGCCGCCAGCAAAGCCGCATCCATCCCGGCGCGATAGCCGCGCGCGGGTTGACGCAAGCGCACCCGGCCGTTCAACAGGCCGTTCTCGACGATCGTCGTCGGCAGGGTTTCGACCGGCTCCAAGCCTCAATCTCCTTGACCCCCAAGGGGTCGAACATCATTGTGCGCCGCAACTCGCGGGGGCAAGCCGGCCCGGCCGCAAAAAGCCATTCCCGCGGCCCGCCGCGCCAGTGAAAGAGTATTCGTTTGGACGTCGCCATCGCTGCCGCTCACCGCCCGAAGGGGGACGTCAACGCCCTTGTCCGGCTGGCTGAGGTCGATATGGCTGCCGTGGACGCCCTGATCCTGGATCGGATGCAGTCGGACGTGCCGATCATTCCGAAACTGGCCGAACATCTGGTGTCGGCGGGCGGAAAGCGTCTGCGCCCCCTGATGACCGTCGCCGCGGCGCGCGCCGTGGGCGCGACGGACGACATTGTCGCGCCGCGCAAACTGGCCGCTGCCGTCGAGTTCATCCACACCGCCACCCTGTTGCATGACGACATCGTCGATGCGTCCGAGCTGCGTCGCGGCAAGGTCGCGGCCCACCTGATCTGGGGCGCGCCTACCAGCGTCCTCGTCGGCGACTTCCTGTTCGCTCGCGCCTTCGAACTGATGGTCGAGACGGATTCGATGCGCGCCCTGGGCATTCTGGCCGAGGCTTCGCGCGTGATCTCCGAGGGCGAGGTGCTGCAGCTGACGCGCGCCCACGACCTGAATCTGGACCAGGCCACCTATCTGCAGATCATCTCGGCCAAGACCGCCGAACTGTTTGCCGCCGCCGCCGAGGCGGGCGCGGTGGGTGCCGGCGCCGATCCGGCTGCGATCAAGGCTTTGCGCGACTACGGCATGGCGCTGGGCATCGCCTTCCAACTGGCCGACGACGCCCTGGACTACGGCGCGACGGCCGAGGCCCTGGGCAAGAACGCCGGCGACGATTTCAACGAGGGCAAGGCGACCCTGCCGCTGCTGCTGGCCGTCGCCCGCACGCGCGGCCGCGAGGAAGCCTTCTGGGAGCGCACCGTGACCAAGGGCGAGCGGACGCCCGAAGACTTCACCCGCGCGCGCGAACTGATCATCGGCTCGGGCGCCATCGGCGCGACCCTGGACCTGGCCGGCGACTATGCCGATCAGGCCAAGGCGGCCCTGTCGGTCCTGCCGTCCAGCGACTGGCGCGCCGCGCTGGAAGACCTCGCCGATTTCGCGGTGTCGCGCGCCGCTTGACCGAGCCTGCGGAACCGCTCGACCAACAGGTCCGCACCGCCGACCTCGACCGCTGGCTGTCCAGCCGCCTGGTCGCGGATGACCGCGCCCGCGCTGACCTCATCACGCTCTACGCCTTCGAAGCCGAGCTGATGACCATCCCCACGCGCGTGACCCAGCCGCTGCTGGCCGAGATGCGCTACACCTGGTGGGCGGAACAGATGGACGGCGTCTTCGCCGGCGTGCCGCGCAAGGGCCATCCGGTGCTGGAGGCGCTGACCGATCTTGTAGCGCGCCACGGCCTAGACCGTGCGCCGTTCGACGCCTTAATCGACGCCCACATCGGCCGGGTGCGCGAAGAACCGCACGACCTCGACGCCTTCTACGTCGGCCCGATGCAGGTCGCAACGAGTGTGCTGGCAGGGCAGGGGCATGACGCCGCTGTGGCCGATGCGGCCCGCGTCTGGGGGCTGACGCAAACCGGCCGGCGCCAAGAGGCGGCGTCCCTGAGATCTATCGCGAATGGCGCGCTGAAACGCCTGCCGCCTGCCGGCTTCCCGGCCGTGGCTCACGCCGCCCTGACCGATCCAGACCAACCGGAACCGCTGAAGCGGCTGCGCCTGCTCTGGGCCGTGCTGCGCGGCCGGATCTGACCTAGCCGTTCAGGCCGGCGATCAAGCGGGTCAGCAGGGCGTTCAGCGTTTTCTGATCCTCTCGCGACAGGCTGCTCAAAGCCTCTTTGGCCGTCTCCTGATGGCTGGGCATGATCGTCTCGATCAGGTCGAAACCCTTGTCCGTCAGGCGGACCAGGGTCGCCCGTCGGTCGCTGGGATGCGGGCGCCGCTCGACCCAGCCCGCCTTTTCCAGCCGGTCGATCCGCGCGGTCATGCCGCCGGAAGACATCATCGCCGCCTCGAACAGCGCGGTCGGCGTCAGGCCCTCGCGTTCGCCCGATCGGCGCAGCGTCGCCAGCACGTCGAACTCGCCGTGCTGCAAACCATAGCGCGCGAACAGCGGCGTCTGGCGCTCGCGGATCACCAGTTGCGACGCCTCGTTCAGGCGTCCCAGCACTTCCATCGGCAGCATGTCCAGGTCGGGGCGTTGAACGGCCCATTGGGCGGCGGCGCGAGAAGCTCTATCGGGCATGGTTATCTTGACATCGAGATACTTGAGGTCGAGAGACTAGCGCGATTTTCAGTCGGAGTCCCCACCATGACCGCACGATCTGACGCCACGCCCGCGCGCGGCGCCTCTCTGCTGTTGCTGGCGGCCATCGTCGCCCTGGCGCTGAATCTGCGGCCGGGGATGGCGGCGGTGGGGCCGCTGCTGGATCTGATCGAGGGCACGACAGGCATGGGTTCGACCGCCGCCAGCCTGCTGACCACTCTGCCCGTGCTGATGATCGGTCTGGGCGCCCTGTCGATCCGGCCGCTGCGTCGGCGGTTGGGCGAGCGGCGCGGCATCTTGCTGGGCGCGCTGCTGATCGGCGGGGCCTGCCTGGTGCGGGCGGTGCTGACCGGCGCGACCGGTCTGATCGCCAGCGCCGTGGTCGTCGGGGTCGGTGTCGCCTTGATCCAGGCCTTGGCGCCGGTCGTCATCAAACGGGGCTTTCCGGCGCAGTTCGGCACGGTCATGGCGCTCTACACCACCGGCATCATGGGCGGCGCCGCCGTCGCGGCGGCCACGGCGGCCGGTCTGGCCGAGACGATCGGCTGGGCCGGGACGCTGGCCTTGTGGAGCGCGCCGGCCTTCGTCGCCGCTGTGATCTGGCTGGCGGCGTCACGCGATCCCGCGTCCGAAGAGCCGAACCGCAGCGCGGTTGTCGAGGCGACGGACCCGATGCTGCCCTTCTGGCGTCAGGGGCGGGCGTGGCGACTGATTCTGATCATGGGCCTGGGGACCTCGGCCTATACATTGATGCTGGCCTGGCTGCCGCCCTTCTACATCGACCTGGGCGAGCCGAGGGCCACGGCCGGCTATCTGCTCAGCGGTATGACGGCGGCGGAGGTGACGGCCGGCCTGCTGGTGTCGCTGACCATCGGGCGCTTCCCGGATCGACGCGGACCGATCCTGACGGCGCTTGTGCTCGCCCTGGCGGGTCTGGCCGGTCTCGTGGTCGCGCCCCTCAGCATGGCGGTGCCGATCGTGATCCTCTTGGGTCTCGGTATCGGCGCGATCTTCCCGCTCAGCCTGATCCTGGCGATGGACCAGATCGACGACCCCGCGCGCTCGGGCGATCTGCTCGCCTTCGTGCAGGGCGGCGGCTACATCATCGCGAGCCTGTCGCCGCTCGGCGCCGGCCTGTTGCGCGACCACATGGCCGACTTGACACAGGCCTGGGTGCTGATGGGTGTCGGCGTCATCCTGCTGGGCGCAATGACGCTGGGCTTCCGGCCGGGCCTGCCCAAGCTGAGGTGAAATGATTGTCTTCGATAAGCGGTTGTGAATATTGGAAAGCGCTAGCGATCATCACAAAGGCAATGATTTTGGCGACGGTACGATCTTCTGAAAAGGCATGGCGCGGGCCGGCGGTTATTGTGATCTTCGTGGCGACGCTGTTTGGGATAATCGGCATGTATGTGGCTTCGCTTGCCGTGCTGTTCGCTCTCGATGATGTCGAAACAGCCAGCCAGCGAAACTCGGCCCTCGCCTTCGTGGCCTTTTACGGCTCTTTGTTAGCCTGTCCGCTGATGGCCTCGATAATCTTTGGGTTCAGGCGCTACCGTGTCGCCATGATGATCGCGAGTGCGCCGCTATCGCTGGTGGCCCTGTCAGCGGTGGTCACAATCTTCAGCTAGCGGAAGCCGCGTCGCGCCAGGCCTTCAGGCTTTCCATCGCCCGGAGGCTCATCAGGCGCTTTTTGGCCCGGCCGCGTTCCTTCAGCGGGATCTTGACGCCGGCCTCGTCGACCTTGGGCGCCTCCAGTGGTGGCAGCAGGCCGTAGTTGATGTTCATCGGCTGGAACTTCGATCCCGCCAGATGCCCGCCCGTGATGTGCTCGACCAGGGCGCCGATGGCGGTCTCGGGCGGCGGCGGGGCCAGGTCGCGACCCAAGGCCTGGGCGGCGGCGAGTCGGCCGGTCAGCAGGCCCATGGCCGCGCTCTCGACATAGCCTTCGACGCCCGTCACCTGACCCGCGAAACGCAGGCGCGGCATGGCCTTCAGCCGCAGCTGTTTGTCCAGCAGTTGGGGACTGTTCAGATAAGTGTTGCGGTGCAGACCGCCCAGGCGCGCGAACTGGGCGTTCTGAAGCCCCGGTATCATGCGGAAGATCTCGGCCTGCGCCCCGTGCTTCAGCTTGGTCTGGAAGCCGACCATGTTGAACAGGGTTCCCAGCGCATTGTCCTGACGCAGTTGGACGATGGCGTAGGCCTTGACCAGCGGGTCGCGCGGATTGGTCAGTCCGACCGGCTTCATCGGGCCGTGCCGCAGGGTCTCGCGACCACGTTCGGCCATGACCTCGATGGGCAGGCAGCCGTCGAAATAGGGGACGTGCTCCCAATCCTTGAACTCGGCCTTGGGACCGCTCAGCAGGGCGTCGATGAAGGCCTCGTACTGGGCCTTGTCCATCGGGCAGTTGACGTAGGCGGCGGCGTCGCCGCCCGGACCCTCCTTGTCATAGCGCGACTGACGCCAGGCGATGTCGAAGTCGATCGAGTCGGCGTGAACGATGGGGGCGATGGCGTCGAAGAAGCTCAAGGACTCTTCGCCCGTCGCCTTCAGGATGGCGTCGGCCAGGGCAGGGGAGGTCAGGGGGCCGGTGGCGACGATGACATTGTCCCACTCTTGCGGCGGCAGGCCGGCGATCTCTTCGCGCACGATCGTGACCAAGGGGTGGGCGGTCAGTTTGGCGGTCACCGCCTGGGAGAAGGCATCGCGGTCCACGGCCAGGGCGCCGCCGGCCGGCACCTGGTTGATGTCGCCACAGGACATGATGACCGAATCCAGCGCCCGCATCTCGGCGTGCAACAGGCCGACCGCATTGAACTGCCAGTCGTCCGACCGGAAGGAGTTGGAGCAGACCAACTCGGCCAGGCCATCGGTGTGGTGGGCGTCGGTCTTGACGCCGGGCACGCCGCGCATCTCGTGCAGGATGACGGGCACGCCGGCCTGGGCGATCTGCCAGGCGGCCTCGGAGCCGGCCAGGCCGCCACCGATGACGTGGATGGGAGAAGGAGAGGGGGAAGCGCTCATCGCGGCCTTCTAGCGGGCGGGTGGCGCGGTGTCATGGCCCCCTGCTATATCCGCCGCCGGTCATCGGGGGCGTAGAGTGAGCGAGCATCGGATTTTGCGGCTGGGCGAGACGCTGTCGGCGGCGGCCCGCGCCCTGCCTCGCCTGTGGCGCGGGGCCTGCGGCGCGATCGTGCTGGCGGCCGTGGTCTGGAGCCTCAAGCCGCTGGCGACGGGCCCGGCGGGCCTGATCTGGGCGGCAGGCGCTCTGGCCTCGACGCTGGTGCCGGCGGGCGCGCTGGCGCGGATCGCCATCACCGACGATCTGGCCGGGGCGCGGCGGCTGGGCCTGGGGCCGGTCGGGTTGCAGTTTGGACGACCGGAGGTGCGGCTGCTGGGCGCGGGCCTGCTGTGCGCGATCTTTCTCGCCATGATCCTGTCGGTCGTGGCCCTGGTCCTGTTGGCCGTGTTCGGCATGGCTGAGTTGAACGCCCGGGCCATCGAGATGCGCCAGTGGAGCGCGGTGGGGCCGGCATGGAAGTTGACCCTGCTGGCGGTCGTCACAGCCTTCGCCCTGTTCGCTGTCATCGCCTTCGCGGTGCGCCTGTTCCTGTTCGCGCCGGCGACGATCGGGCGCGGGCAGATGGTGTCGTTGCAGAGCATGAGCATCGCGCGCGGCGGCTTCTGGCCCCTGCTGGTCGGGCTTGTCGTGACGGCGGCGCCGAAGATCGCGCTGGTGTTGCTGTGGGGCGCGGGGCTGCTGTCGGGGACGGCGGGCTGGATCGTATTCGCCGTCGTGCTGACGGGCTTACAGGCCCCGCTGACGATGGCCTTCGTGGGCGCCGCCTATCGCCGGTTAGACGCTTAGGCTCATTGGCGCTGCCCAATCGACCTTCGACCATTAGCACGATCTTCTCAATCATTGTCGCTTGACGGATCTGAGGCGATGCAGGCTAGCTGGCTTGCAACTGGAGATCATCATGCAACTGGCCGCCTTGATGGCAGGGTTCCTCATGCAGGACGCCCAGCCGGCATATCCCGCCACACCTCAACAGTTCGAAGGTCGGCGGTCCGGCTTCGTGCAAGGCACGCTTAATGTCGCCATAGGCGAGCGGGCGACGCTGCGTCGCAACGCGAATGGAACCTACGACCTGATCAAGGTCGACCGCATCGATATTGGCGATGTCCTGCCGCCTGCCGAAGGTTCACGCGGCCCGCTTAATGAGGCGGCGCCTGGAACGATCAGGTTCGGACTGCACGCGCGCCGGGACGTGGGTTCGGTGCTGAAGGTCGAGAACAGTCAGGGCGAGGGCCTGAAGTATTCCGGCTTCATCGTCAGGTATGTGGGCGGGCAGGCGCGGGGGCCTGCCGAAACCTCAGTCTGCACCGTGCCCTCGGGGATGGTCAGCTACGAACGTTGGAACGAGCCCGTCATCCAGGTCGTAATCGGCGGATTGCAGACTTCGTCAGACGCCGTGCCGACGTGCCCTCCCCACGTCGAGGAATCATCGGGCACGTCGCCGTCAGCAGTCAGGCCGTCTTGAGCTCGTCCGAAACCGAATAGGCCGCCTCGGTCTTGGCGGCGACTTCGTTGAGGGTGACGCTGTCGGCCAGTTCGATCAGCTCGAGGCCCGCGCCTTCGGGCTTGACGTCGAAGGTGGCGAGGTCGGTGATGATGCGGCTGACGACTCCGGTGCCGGTCAAGGGCAGGGTGCAGGCTTTCAGCACCTTGGACTGGCCGTGCTTGTTGGCGTGTTCCATGACCACGACGACGCGCTTGACGCCCGCGACCAGGTCCATGGCGCCGCCCATGCCCTTCACCAGCTTGCCGGGGATCATCCAGTTGGCGATGTCGCCGTTCTGGGCCACTTCCATCGCGCCCAGGATCGACAGGTTGATGTGGCCGCCACGGATCATGGCGAAGCTGTCGGCGCTGGAGAAGTAGGACGACTCCGGGATCTCGGTGATCGTCTGCTTGCCGGCGTTGATCAGGTCGGGATCCTCGTCGCCCTCATAGGGGAAGGGCCCCATGCCCAGCATACCGTTCTCGGATTGCAGGGTCACGGTCATGCCGGCGGGGATGTAGTTGGCGACCAGGGTCGGGATGCCGATGCCCAGGTTCACATAGAAGCCGTCCTGCAGTTCCTGGGCGGCGCGTTCGGCGAGTTGTTCGCGGGTGCGGGGCATGATCAGACCTCCGATCCGGCGGCGGCGCCGGCGGCACGTTGACGGACGGTGCGCTGTTCGATGCGCTTTTCGGACACGGTCTGGACCAGGCGGTCGACGTAGACGCCCGGCGTGTGGATGTGGTCGGGATCCAGCGAACCTACGGGGACGATCTCCTCGACCTCGACAACCGTGACCTTGCCGGCCGTGGCCATCATCGGGTTGAAGTTGCGGGCGGTCTTGCGGAACACCAGGTTGCCGCGCTCGTCGGCCTTCCACGCCTTGACGATGGACAGGTCGGCGACCAGGCCGGTCTCCATGACGTAGTCGCGGCCGTTGAAGTTGCGGACTTCCTTGCCTTCGGCGACCAGGGTGCCGACGCCGGTGGCGGTGAAGAAGGCGGGGATGCCCGCGCCGCCGGCGCGGATGCGCTCGGCCAGGGTCCCTTGCGGGTTGAACTCCAGCTCCAACTCGCCGGCCAGATACTGGCGCTCGAACTCCTTGTTCTCACCGACGTAAGAACTGATCATCTTGGCGATCTGGCGGGTGCCGAGCAGTTGTCCCAGGCCGAAGCCGTCGACGCCGGCGTTGTTGGAGATGACCGTCAGGCCCTTGACGCCGCTGTCGCGCAGGGCGGCGATCAGGTTCTCGGGGATGCCGCACAGGCCGAAGCCGCCGGACATGACCGTCATGCCGTCGAAGGTCAGGCCCTCCAGCGCGGACGTGACGTCAGCGTAGATCTTTCCCATCGCTCTCCCTTTTTCACTGCCTGATGAATATCGGCTTTTGACCACGCCTAACGCGGGGGCGGGCGGGGGGCAAGACGCGGCGTCGATCCGACGCGGCGATTTCAGACGGTGAAGGCGAAAAACAGAGTCTAATTCGTCTAATTCGTCTGAACCGACGGCGAAACGGGTTCAAAAAAGAGGGTGCAATTGGTGCACTTTCTACGGAATCGGTCGGCGCGGACGACTGATGTCCGCATCCTTGGGGTTGCGTTCAAGAGGGCGAGGCATCCATCGGGGGCGAGGCGTCGTATTGCAGTCAAGCCTGCAGCAAGACCCGACGATCGAGGACGCCGATGAACCTGACCAATGTCGCCATTCGCCAGCTTCAGGACGCGCCGTTCCCGGACTTCGTGACGCGTCCGGCGATCGACAGCCTGGTGACTGAGGCCAGAAAGCGTCTGGATCGCGACGGGCCGCATGACGAGGCGGCCTTTGCGCGTGAAATGGCCCAGCGCGCCATCGCCGAACATACGGACGCGGCGAACCAGCAGCATTACGAACTGCCGCCCGAGTTTTTCCAGCTGTGCCTGGGCAAGCGGTTGAAATACTCCTGCTGCCTCTATCCCACGGGCCGCGAGACGCTGGATCAGGCGGAAGAGGCGGCGCTGGCGGAGACCTGCGCCCACGCCGATCTGAAGGATGGTCAGACGATTCTGGAGATGGGCTGCGGCTGGGGCTCGCTGTCGCTGTGGATGGCCGAGACCTATCCGAACGCGAAGATCACGGCGGTGTCGAACAGCCATGGCCAGCGCGGCCATATTGAAGCGCAGGCGGCGGCGCGCGGTCTGACCAATCTGACGGTCATCACCCAGGACATGAACGCCTTCGACACCGAGCAGCGGTTCGACCGCATCGTCTCGGTCGAGATGTTCGAGCATATGGCCAACTGGCGCGCCCTGCTGACCAAGGCGAGACGCTGGCTGACGCCGGAGGGGCGCATGTTCATCCATGTCTTCACGCACCGCAACGCGCCCTATCGGTTCGACCATACCGACAGCGGCGACTTCATCGCCCAGCACTTCTTCACCGGCGGGGTCATGCCCAGCCACGGTTTGATCCGGCAGTTTCCCGACCTGTTCGCGGTCGAGCAGGAATGGACCTGGAACGGGGGGCACTATGCGAAGACCGCCAACGATTGGCTGGCGAACATGGACCGGAACGCCGCGCGGATCGCGGTGTTGATGCGTGAGACCTATGGCGACGACGCCAAACTTTGGACCCGTCGCTGGCGGCGGTTCTATCTGGCGACGGCCGGTCTGTTCAGAAACGACGAGGGCCGCACCTGGGCGGTCAGCCACTATCGACTGAAGCCGGCTTAAGGGAGACGAGGATGATCAAATATGTCGCGGCCTATCTCGGGGCCGGCCTGACCTTTGCAGCCATCGATTTCGTCTGGCTGACCACCATGACGAACCGGCTGTACAAGCCCGTCATTGGGCCGATCATGGCCGACAAGCCGGACATGAAGGCGGCGGTCGCCTTCTATCTCATCTCCATCGCCGGGACCGTGTTCCTGGCGATCGCGCCGGCCCTGAAGGAAGGGAACTGGACGCGCGCGGCGATCAACGGGGCGGTGCTGGGCTTCGTCGCCTACGCCACCTACGACCTGACCAATCAGGCGACGTTGGCTGTGTGGCAGACCAGGCTGACGATCATCGACCTGATCTGGGGCACGACCCTGACGATGCTGTCGGCGACCGGCGGCTATTTCGCTGCGCGTTGGGCCGAGGGCCGTTTCGGCTAAGCCGCCCGACCGCCCCGCGCTTGCGATTGCGACCTTGCGTGTCTAAAGCTCGCGCCAGGGTTGATCGCGGGAGCGACAGTTGGGGAATGGCAAGCACCGATTGATGTCGGCGCGGGGCGCGGCCGATGCGGGCTGGGTCTACGGCGCGCACGTCGCCCGCTATGTGTCGCCGCTGCTGCTCTATCCGGTTCTGACGCGACGACTGGGGCTGGAAGGGTTCGGGGTGTTCGCCTCGGCCATCGCCTTGGCCTTGGTCGTGTCGGTGGTCGTGGATTACGGGCAATCGCTGTCGGGGCCGCGTGACATCGCCGGAGCGGTCGAAGGGCGCGGCGTCCTGATCGGTCAGGCCCTGGCGATGCGCGGCGTGCTGATCCTGCCCGCCGCTGCGGTCGGCGTCGGTTTAGCGGCCTTCAATCCGGTTCTGGAAGGCGCGAGCGGCGTCGTGGCCATGGCGGTCGTGCTGGGCATCGGGCAGGGGGCCAGCCTGCTGTGGTTCTTTCAGGGCATTCGCGATCCCGGGTTGGCAGCGATGCTGGAGGTTGGCTTCGCCCTGGCCGCGACGGGCGTCGTTCTGGCGATGCCCGGCCTGAGCGTCGGCGGCGTGCTGGCCGTCCAGGCGGGCGGCGTCTGGGCCGGATGGGTCGCGACCGGCGTCCTGTTGCTGCGACGGCAGACGGTTCAGGCGCCGGAGCGGGGCTTTGTGAGGCGCGCCCTGATCCAGGGCGGTCCGCTGTTCGCCAGTCGGGCGGTCATCGTCGCCTATACGGGGGCCGGCGTTCTGGTCGTCGCGGCGCTGGCCGGGCCGACGCAGGCGGCGCTGTACGGGGCGGCGGACCGGTTGGTCGCGGCGTCCGGATCGCTGATGCGGCCGCTGGCGGGTCTGATTGCGCCCCGGATCGCCGGACTGCTGGGACAGGATCCGGCGGCGGCGTTTCGCACGGCGCGGTGGACGCTGGTCGCCTCGACGGGCGCGTTCTTGCTGCTGGCGGCGGCGCTGACGCTGACGGCGCCGCTGCTGATCCGTCTGTTGTTCGGGCCGGGGTTTGCGGGCGCCGTCGAGGTGCTGGGACTTCTGGCCTGGGTGCTGCCGCTGGTGGCCGTCAGCCAGGTGTTGGGGCTGCATCTGATGAATCCGCTGCGGATGGATGGACGGTTCGCGCTGATCGTGGCGCTGGGTTGTGTCGCGACGTCGGGGTCGTCGGTGATGTTGGCGCCCGGTCTTGGCGCGGCCGGCATGGCGGGCGCGCGGATCGTCGGCGAGGCGGCGGTGGTCGTGGCCTGTCTGATCGGGTTGAGGGCGCATTGGAGCGCGCTGTTCCAGACCGGCGGGAGGCGCGATGTCCCGGCGATATGACTGGCTGATCGTCGGTGCCGGTTTCACCGGGGCGGTGGTCGCCGAACGGCTGGCGCGCGGGCTGGACCAGAGCGTGCTGGTGATCGATCGGCGTGACCACGTCGGCGGCAATGCGCACGACCGGCGCGATGCGGGCGGGCGGCTGATCCATCCCTATGGTCCGCACGTGTTCCACACCAACAGCGCGCGCATCTTCGCCTATCTGAGCCAGTTTACGGCATGGCGGCCATACGCCCATCGGGTCCAGGGGCAGGTGGACGGACGACGGGTTCCGCTGCCGTTCAATCTGGATTCGATCGAAACGCTGTTTCCCGCCGCGATAGCCGAGCGGATGACGCAGGCCTTGGTCCAGCGGTTCGGTTTCGGGGCGCGGCCCAGCATCCATGACCTGCGACAGGCGGGGGACGATCCGGATCTGAGGCGGCTGGGGGACTATGTCTTCGACAAGGTGTTCGCTGGATACACCGCCAAACAGTGGGACCTGCCGGTCGAGGCGCTGGACGCCTCGGTCACCGCGCGGGTGCCGATCGCGGTCAGCCGGGACGATCGCTATTTCATCGACCGCTATCAGGCCATGCCGCGCGACGGCTATGGCGCGCTGTTTGAGCGGATGCTGGATCATCCGAACATCACAGTGTCGCTGAATACGCCGATGGATCAGGTGGGGGCGGGGTCGTGGGACCGGATGGTCTATTGCGGCGCGCTGGACGACTATTTCGGCCGGTCGGTCGGGGCCTTGCCCTATCGTAGCGTGCGGTTCGACCATCAGGTCGTGGATGTCGAGGATGGCCTGCCGGTCGGGACGGTCAACTATCCCAACGACTTCGACTTCACGCGCATCACCGATTTCCGCCACCTGACCGGCGAGCATGGGCCGACGACGGCGACGGTGACCGAATATCCGATGGTCTATGAGGCGGGCGTGAACGACCCCTATTATCCGATCCTGACGGAGGCGTCGCGCGCGTTGGCAGGGGAATATCGCGCGATGGCGGCGACGCTGGCGGGCAAGGTCTGGTTCGCCGGGCGGCTGGCCGATTTTCAGTATTACAACATGGACCAGGCGGTCGGGCGGGCGCTGAGTCTGGTCGAAAAGTCGTTGGCGCCGGCCATCGCCCGGATAGCGGCATGAGCACATCGGTTTGGGCGGTGGTGGTTACGTGGAATCGGCGCGCCCTGCTGGAGCAATGTCTGGCGCATCTGATAGCCCAGACGCGGCATTGCGATGGGGTGGTGGTGGTCGACAACGCCAGCGACGACGGCACCGCCGAGATGCTGGCTGATGCCTGGGCGGGGCAGGCGATGGTGGTGCGGATGCCGGTGAACACCGGCGGGGCGGGCGGCTTCAACGCCGGAATCCGCGCGGCGATCGAGGCGGGGGCCGACCGGGTCTGGCTGATGGACGACGACGTATTGGCGGCGCCGGATGCGCTGGAGGCCTTGCTGGCGGCGGAAGCGGGGCTGGCGGACGAGGGCGTCGTTCCGGCCTTCCTGTGTTCCAGCGTCAGGTCGCCAGAGGGGCATCTGACCAATACGCCCGAGATCGACCGGAGGGAGAATGCGCTGGGCTATCCGGCTTGGGGCGAGCGGCTGGAGCAGGGGATGGCGCCGGTGCGGCAGGCGACGTTCGTGTCGGTCCTGGTCAGCCGGGCGGCGGTGATGCGGCACGGCCTGCCGCTGGCGCCCATGTTCATCTGGGGCGACGATACGGAATATACGCTGCGGCTGTCGCGCGAGGGGCCAGGCTATCTGGTCGCGGCCAGCCGGGTCGAGCATGTGCGCGCGGCGCCGGGACGGCTGACCATCGAGACAGAGCCCGATGCGCGGCGCGAACGGCTGCATCGCTATCTGACCCGCAACGTCATCCTGGCCAAGCGGCGGCACGAGGGGCGGCGCTCGGCGCTGCGCTATGCCGCCTCGCGGCTGAGGCTGGCAGGTCGGCTGGCGCTGGGCGGACGCTGGCGAAAGGCCGGGGTGCTGGTCGCCGGCGTGATGGACGGGGCGCGGTTCGATCCCGAGGTCGAGCATTGCAGGCCGTCCTGAGCGCATCGCTGCAGTGGTCACAGGTGCGCGCGACCTATGTGCGGGTGGCTTTGGGCTTGCTGGGCCTGGGCGTGACCTTGCCGCTGTTTCTGACGCCGGGGCAGGTCAGCGGGCCGCGGCTGGGCGATCTGGCGCTGATCGTCGCCTTGCCGCTGGTATGTACGACGTGGCGAGGCATGGCGCCGGTTCTGAGGGCGGCGGGCGTGGTCGCGGCGGGCTTTTTGGCGATGACGCTGCTGGTTCAGGTCGCGCAGGGCGGCGATCGGCTGAACGTTGGGGATGCGGCCTTCTGGTTTCGGTGGATCGCCTCGGCCTTGGCGGCGCCGGCTGTGGCGAGCCTGATGCTAAGGGATGAAGGACGGCGGCGGCTGTTCCTCTGGGCCGTGCTGGCGGGCGCGGCGTGTCATCTCGCGACCTACGGGCTGGCGATGCTGGTGGGGTTGGAGCCTTTGCAGGCCGTGGGGCTGGCGTCGGCGCGCGCGATGGTGACCACGACGGCCGCTCAGGTGCGACTGACGACCCTGGCCGAGCATCCGAATGCGGCGATGGCGATGATCGGACTGGCGGTCCCGGCCGGCGTGATGCTGGCGGGACGGCGCTGGGCGCGGCGCGGCGCGACCTGGGGCGGCGTCGGCGTGGCGGTTCTGGGGTTCGTCAGCACTCTGTCGCGGGGCGGCATGATGGCGGCGATGCTGGCGGGGCTGGCGAGGATGGTCGTCGGCTGGCGCTGGCGCGAGCAGGTTCGGCCGCTGGGGGTGGTGCTGACGGTCTGTGTGCTGGCGGCGGGCGCGATGGCTTTGCAGGCGGGGCGGTTCGACCTCGACGGCGGCCGGTTTGCGGGACGGTTCGACAGGATGGCGCTGCAGGACAATCTGGCCGGACGGATGCTGACCTGGCGGCGGACCGTCGATCTGGTCGTGGAGCGCCCCATGGGGACGGGGTGGTCGTCGGCGGACGAGATGGGGGCGTTTCGGGCGCTGTCGGTCAGCCACAACGGCTATCTGTTCACGGCGCGGACGGCCGGCTTGGTGAGCGCGCTGGTGCTGCTGGGGCTGCATCTGACGTCGGCGGCGCGGCTGGACGCGCTGACGCCGCTGTCGGTCTATGTGCTGGCGGCGATGTTCGGCGAGGATCTGACGCAGGGGGCGGGAATGGTTTTCCTGTGCTGTCTGGTGGGCGCCCTGGCGTGGCGAAGGCCGCTGGCGCCGTGAGGGTAATGATCGTCAACACCCTGTATCCGCCGGCGCAGGTCGGCGGGGCGGAACGCAGCGTGGCGCAGTTGGCCCAAGGTCTGAGGCGGGCGGGCGTGGAAGCGTCCGTGCTGACGCTGACGCCGGGACGCGAGACGGTGAACGAACGGATCGACGGCGTACCCGTGCAGCGCCTGCCGCTGCGAAATCTGTACTGGCCCTATGACTGCGCGCGACGGTCGGCGGTCCGACGGGCGGTCCGACGGGCGGTCTGGCATGGGCTGGAGGCGGCCAATCCGCTGATGGAGCAGGCGGTGGATCGGGCGGTGGCGCGGGTGCGGCCGGATCTGATCCATCTGCATCTGGGGACGGGGTTTTCGCTGTCGGTCTTTCGCGCGGCGGCGCGGCGGGATCTGCCGCTGGTGCAGACGCTGAGGGACTGGTCGATGCTGTGCGCGCGAGCGTCGCTGTTTCGACGCGGACGGCGATGCGAGCGGAGGTGTGGGTCGTGCGTGTTGCTGACCGCAGGTAAGCGGGCGCGGTCCCTAGAAGTGGATCATGTCATCGGCCTGAGCGGGCCTGTGCTGGAGACCCATCGGGCGGAAGGGTGTTTTCGGCGGACGCCGGGGTCCGTGATCGGCAATGCGGCGGGTGCGGCGGCGATCGCGCCGAAACCATCGCTGGTTAAGGCGCCGACGATGCGGTTCGGGTTTCTGGGGCGGATCGAGCCGGAAAAGGGGATCGAGGTTCTGCTGGCGGCGACCAGAGGGTTGGGGGGCGACTGGACGCTGAATATCGCCGGGCGGGGCGAGGCGGATTATGTGCAGGCGTTGAGGCGGGCGTATGAGGATCCGCGCATCGTCTGGCTGGGGCATGTGGAGGTGGCGGCGTTCTGGCTCAAGGTGGATGTGCTGGTCGCGCCGGCGGTGTGGGCCGAGCCTTTCGGACGCAGCGTAGTGGAGGCGGTCCAGCAGGGACGGGGCGTGATCGCCTCGCGCATCGGCGGCTTGCCGGAAGCGGCGCAGGGGTCGGGCATGTCGGCCCTGATCGAGCCGGGGGATGCAGGCGCGCTGACGGCGGCGATGCAGGCGGCTGTGGGCCAGCCGGAACGCTGGCGTTTCGCGGCGATCGGTGCGCCGGCCTGGACCGAGGCGTCAATCGTCGAGGCGCACAGGGCCGTCTATCGTCAGGTGCTGAGCAGAAGGTCTTCGATGATTTCGGCCGAGCGGGACCAGGCGTAACGATCGGCGCGGCGAAGGCCGGCGTCGCGACGGGCGACATCCGGTCGGCTGAACAACTCCGACATATGGGCGGCCAGGGCTGCGTCGTCGGCAGGATCGAAATAGAGGGCGGCGTCGGCGCAGACCTCGCGCGTGGCGGGGATGTCGGAGGCGATGACCGGACGGCCGAGGGTCATCGCCTCCAGCGGCGGAATGCCGAACCCTTCATAGAGGCTGGGAAAGACAAGCGCCTGCGCGCCGCCGAGCAGGGCGGCGATCTCTGCGTCCGAGCGACGGCCGGCGAAGATCAGGCGCGGGTCGGCCGGAAAGGCGGAACGGTCGAAAACGGCGGGGCGGTCGCCGATGAGGACCAGCCGGACGGCAGGGTCCGCAAGACGGGAAAGGGCGCGGATGACGACGGGGAGGTTCTTGTTCGGCGTCAGATTACCCAGGGCCACGAAGTAGGGGCGGGTCGTCAGATC
This sequence comes from Brevundimonas diminuta, assembly GCF_022654015.1. Lineage (NCBI taxonomy): Bacteria > Pseudomonadati > Pseudomonadota > Alphaproteobacteria > Caulobacterales > Caulobacteraceae > Brevundimonas > Brevundimonas diminuta. The sequence continues at coordinate 2,489,506 of NZ_CP073063.1, read as the reverse complement.
GAGGCGTGCAACGACGGCAGGGTCTGGCGTGACGATGCGAAGATGGTCGGCGCTGTTCGGGGCGACAGCGATGCTGTCGCACGACAGGTTCAGGACCGAGGCCAGCTCGCGCCGGGAAAACGCAGAGACGGTCGCCAGCCGCGCCCGTTGCGCCAGGATCCTGTTCAGGGTGCGGTGAAAGGCGGCGTAGCCGGTTCGGAAATGCTCGGGATGACGAAAGACGGCGGCGTCGTGGATGACGGCGATGTGCCGCCGGTGCAGCACCGGGCCCGAACCGCCTAACGACAGCAGGCGGCCGTGGCGCGCGGTCCAGGCCAGGGCGGTCTGTTCCCAAAGATGGCCGCCAGTGCGCCCGATCGTGCGGGTCGGGATGTTGAGCAGGTTCAGGTTCTCGGCGCCGGGGGGCGTCAGCAGGACGTAACGGTCGCCGGCGCCGGGACGCTGATCGAGGGCGCGGACGATCTGACGCGCATAGCGCTGAACCCCGCTCATCGGCTGGGTCAGGAATCGGCCGTTGATGAAGATGGGCTCAGCCACCCAGGCGTCCGCGGGCGAAGGCGTCGCGGTAGATTTGGACGGTCTGGTCGGCCATGCGTGAGGCGGACAGCAGGCCCGACGCAATCGGCAGGGGAACGACGCGGCTGACCAGCGCGGCGCGCATCGCCTCGGCCAGATGATCGGGCGAGGCATCGACGGGCAGACGGTCGATGCGCGCGGCGGCGTGGATCAGACGCCCGATCCCGCCGACGTCGGTGCAGACGATCGGCAGGCCCAAGGCGGCCGCCTCGATCATGGCGTAGGAATCGGCCTCGTAACGGCTGGTCATGGCGAACAGATCGAAGCCCGCCATCAACGGCCCGGCGTCGCGTGCGCCCAGCAGACGAAGGGCGTCGCCGCCAGCGGTCCTGACCGACGGGGCCAGATCGCCATCGCCGATCATGACGCCGGTGATGCGCGGATCGATGGCGTTCGCTCGGCGGACGGCCTGGGCGAACCGAACGGGGTCTTTCTGAGCGCAAAGCCGGCCGACGAAGCCGACGACCAGAGTGTTGTCGGGGACGCCGAGGGCCTGGCGGGCTTCGAAACGATTGTTGGTGGGCGGCGCGGACAGGCCGTTGAGGACGACGTGCAAGCGGTGTCCGCCAAGCCTCCAGCGACGGGCGACGGCGGCCTCTTCCTCGGAGACAGCGATGATCGCGTCGCCGAAACGGGCCAACAGCGCCTCGGCCGCGCCGGCGATGATCGTCGTCAGACTGGCCGGGCCCATCATCGGCAGGGCGTGAGGGGTGTAGATCCTGGCGGCGCCGGGCGCGTGGGCGAGGCGGACCAGGGCGCCGGCCTTGGCGCTGTGGCCGTGAACGATCTCGAACGGGCCGAGGCGGGCGATCAGGCGGTCCAAGGTGTGGAGGGCGGCGACGTCCCACGGTCCGACGCTGCGTCGCATCGACAGTCGTTCATTGGCGTGGAGGGGAAGGGCGGCGACCGCGGCCTCGAACCAAGGCTCTGCGCGGTGCGGCGACCAGATCAGGGACACCTGATGGCCGCTTCCGATCAGGGCGCGGGCCAGATCGACCACATGACGCCCCGAGCCGCCGCCGGACGGCTCGATGACCAGAAGAATGCGCATGTCGTCCCCCGACGATGGCTCAGCGTTGCAACTGAAAGCCATCATCGAGAAACGTCAAGATTGCGTGCTTAGTTGACCGTCGCCTTGACGATCTTGCCGGGGCTGCGCGGCGGCTCGCCCTTGGGCAGGGCGTCGACGTGTTCCATGCCCGACTCGACCTGGCCCCAGACGGTGTACTGGCGGTCCAGGAAGGTGGCGTCGTCGAAGACGATGAAGAACTGCGAGTTGGCGCTGTTGGGGTCCGAGGTGCGGGCCATCGAGCAGACGCCGCGCACGTGCGGCTCGGCCGAGAATTCGGCCTTCAGGTTCGGCTTCTTGGAGCCCGAGGTGCCGGTGCCGGTCGGATCGCCGCCCTGGGCCATGAAGCCCGGGATCACGCGGTGGAAGACCACGCCGTCGTAGAAGCCTTCCTTGGCCAGTTCGGTGATGCGTTCGACGTGGCCGGGGGCCAGGTCGGGGCGCAGCTTGATGACCACGTCGCGGGCTTCGCCGTCGCCGGTGTCCAGGGTGAAGGTCAGGGTGTCGGCCATGTCGGTCGTCCTCTTTGGGTTGATTTGAGGCGGGACATAGCCCGCAACGCCGGTCGGGGCTATGTGGGAACGATGAGCGAAGACGAAAAGCCCCAAGAGCGCCGCCGGATGGTGAAACCGCCCACCGGCGGGACCGCCGCCGGACGCGGCATGGGCACCAAGATTAAGACGGCCGACACCAAGTCGATGTCGAGCCAGCAATGGATCAAACGCCAGCTGTCGGACAAATGGTCCGAAAAGGCGCGGGCCGAGGGCTGGCGCTCGCGCGCGGCCTTCAAGCTGATCGAGATCGACGACAAGTTCCGGCTGATCAAGCGCGGGTCAAAGGTCATCGACCTGGGCGCGGCGCCGGGCGGCTGGGTCCAGGTGGCCCTGAACCGGGGTGCGGGCGCGGTGGCGGGGGTGGACCTGCTGATGATCGCGCCGATCCCAGGCGCGACCCTGCTTCAGGCCGACTTCACCCATCCGGGCGTAGACCAGCAGCTGATCGACGCCATCGGCGGGGCGCCGGACCTGGTGCTGTCGGACATGGCGCACAATACGGTCGGGCATCGGCAGACGGACCATTTGAAGATCATCGCCCTGATCGAGATCGCCGCCGACTTCGCCATTCGCACGCTGCGGCCCGGCGGAAACTTCGTCTCGAAGAACTTCCAGGGCGGGGACGCCGGCGGGGTTCTGGCGCGGCTGCGCGAAGAATTCGAGACGGTGAAATACGTCAAGCCGGCGTCGAGCCGTAAGGACAGCGCCGAGGTGTTTCTGGTCGCGCTGAACAAGCGCTGACGCGTCAGGCGGCGGCTGCGCTTGCGCGGGCCCTACGGTCCTCCATGCGAGACCAGATGCGGTCGTGCAGGGTGAAGAAGAGCGTCTGCACCAGAGGCTCGACCATGCCGATGGTCAGCGCCGTGCGGATGTCGTTGGTCAGGGCGTAGGCGACGGCGACCGCCACGGCGAAGTGCATGACGCCATAGGTAACGGTCTTCAGCGCGATCTGTTTGAACGACCGGGGCAGGGCGTGGCTGTGGCCGCGATGGGCATCGTGCGAGCGGCGCTGTTCCTCGGGCGACATGATGTCGAGGCGGGCGGTGAAGGCCTCGGTCGCCTCCTCGATATTGGAGGCCATGCGACGCCGTTCGACCTTGTGCCAGACGCGGTCGTGGACGGTGTAGGCGATGGTCTGAAAGATCGGCTCGACCATGCCGACGGCCAGGGCGATGCGCCAGTCGCGGGTGATGGCGAAGGCGACCAGAATGGCGACGATCAGGTGCATGACGCCATAGCTGGCGATCTTAAGAGCCAGTTTGCGCGCGGTGCTGAGGATGACGCCGACCATGCGGAGAGAATGGTGAGCGGCCCTGCGGGTTGCAAAGCAATAAAATCTATCGGGCCTATAACCGCAATCGGCCTTGCCCCCGACCCCCGCATCCCGTTATACGCGGCCCGCAAAACGGAGACTCCCTATGGAGATACGCGAAGGACTGACCTTCGACGATGTTTTGCTGGAACCCGGCGCATCCGAGTTCATGCCGGCGATGGTCGATGTCTCGACCCAGCTGACGCGCGACATCAAACTGAACATCCCGCTGCTGTCGTCCGCCATGGACACGGTGACGGAAAGCCGCCTGGCCATCGCAATGGCCCAGTCCGGCGGTCTGGGCGTTCTACACCGCAACATGACCATCGAGGAGCAGGCCGACGAGGTCCGCGCCGTCAAACGCTATGAGAGCGGGATGGTGGTCAATCCGGTGACGGTCGGCCCCCAGACGACTCTGGGCGAAGTGCGCGAGATCGTGGCGCGCAAGAAGATCACCGGCTTCCCCGTCGTGGACCCGGCGACGGGCAGGCTGGTCGGCATGCTGACCCACCGCGACATGCGCTTCGAGAGCGACCTGAACGTCACCGCCGCCGCGCTGATGACCACTGGCGACCTGATCACGGTGCGCGAAGGCGCCAGCCGCGACGAGGCGCGCGAGTTGCTGAAGACCCGCAAGATTGAACGCGTCATCGTGGTGGACGAGGATTATCGGGCCGTCGGCCTGATCACCATGAAGGACATCGAGAAGGCCCAGGCCTTCCCCAACGCCGCCAAGGACGAGCAGGGCCGCCTGCTGGTCGGCGCAGCCTCCACCGTCGGCGACGCCGGGTACGAGCGCGCGATGGCGCTGGCCGAAGCGGGTTGCGACGTGGTGGTGATCGACACCGCCCACGGTCACTCGGCCTCGGTCGCCCAAGTGGTTGAGCGGATCAAGCGCGAGAACAACCGGCTGCAGATCATCGCCGGCAATGTCGCCACTTATGATGCGACGCGGGCTCTGATCGACGCAGGCGCGGATGCGGTGAAGGTGGGCATCGGTCCCGGCTCCATCTGCACTACCCGCATCGTCGCCGGCGTGGGCGTGCCGCAGTTGACGGCGGTGATGGACTCCGCGCGGGCGGCCAAGGGCACGGGCGCCTCGGTCATCGCGGACGGGGGCATCAAATATTCGGGCGACCTGGCGAAGGCCATCGCGGCGGGCGCCAACGTGGCCATGATGGGCTCGATGTTCGCCGGCACCAACGAAAGCCCCGGCGAGGTCTTCCTGTACCAGGGCCGCAGCTACAAGTCGTATCGCGGCATGGGCTCGGTCGGGGCCATGGCGCGCGGCTCGGCGGACCGGTATTTCCAGAAGGAAGTTTCGTCCGAGAAGCTGGTGCCCGAGGGCATCGAGGGTCAGACGCCCTACAAGGGGCCGATCAGCCCGGTCCTGCACCAGATGGTCGGCGGCCTTCGCGCCTCCATGGGCTATGTCGGCGCCGGCACCATTCCGGAGTTTCAGGAACGCGCCCGTTTCGTGCGCATCACCGGCGCGGGTCTGCGGGAAAGCCACGTCCACGACGTGATGATCACGCGTGAAGCGCCCAACTATCGGCAGGGGTAGGCGACCATGACGACCGAACTCACCTATCTGGCCCTGACGCTGATCCTGGCCCTGGTTCAGATCTTCCTGCCCGCCGGGGCGCGGACGGCCGAGTTCGGGTCGAAATGGAATGCGGGTCCGCGCGACGAGACGCCGGAGGCGAAGAATCCGCTGACCGGCCGTCTCGAACGCGCCGAGGCCAATCTGTACGAGACTTTGCCGCTATTCATCGGCGCGGTGCTGATCGCCCATGTCATCGGCGCGTCCAGCGCGCTTACGGTGTGGGGCGCGGCGCTCTATTTCTGGGGGCGGGTGGTCTATGTGCCGCTTTACGCCTTCGGCGTTCCCTATGTCCGGTCGCTGGTCTGGGTGGTCTCGCTTGCGGGACTGGTCATGGTCCTGGCGTCCCTGTTCTTCGTTTGAAAGCCTGAATTGACCCCAGCCGCTCGCCTCGCCGCCGCCGCCTCTGTCCTGGACTCCATCGCCCAGGGCCGCCAACCGGCCGAGGCCGTCATGAAGGCCTGGGGCACGGCCAACCGCTACGCCGGATCCAAGGACCGGCGCGCCATCGCCGACCGGGTCTATAAGGTGCTGCGCGCGCGTGGCCGCCTGTCATGGATCATGGGCGGGCGTGAAGACGGTCGAGCCCTGGTGATCGGTTCGCTGCACGCCATCGACGGCCTGTCGCTGGAAGAGATTGAGGCCCTGCATTCGGGCGACGGCTATGGCCCGCGTCCGCTGTCCAAACAGGAGCGCAGCCGCATCACGGCGGGGCAGGGCGAACTGCCGGGCTGGGTCGCCGCCGGCCTGCCCGAGTTCGTGGTCGAGGATTTCAAGGCGACCTTCGGCGACCGCTGGGCCGAGGAAGCCCACGCCTTGATGGCGCCGCGCGCGCCCATCGACCTGCGCGTCAATGATGAGGCCGCCACGGTCGATGAGGTCGAGGCCGAGCTGAAGGCCGCCGGTCTGGACGTTTCGCGCACGCCCTGGTCGGCCGTCGGTCTGCGCGTGCCGTCGGAGCCTCCGCCCAACATCCAGGCGCTGGACGGCTTCAAGGCCGGCCGGTTCGAAATCCAGGACGAAGGCAGCCAGGTCGTCTGCTGGCTGGCTGGGGCGCAGCCCGGCATGACGGTGGTGGATTACTGCGCCGGCGGCGGCGGCAAGACGCTGGGTCTGGCCCAGGCAATGAAAAAGCAGGGCAAGCTGGTCGCCTCCGACGTCGTCAACAAGCGGCTGGAGAACATCCGTCCTCGCCTGCAGCGCGCGGGCGTCGAGGCGGATCTGGTCCTGATCGGTCAGAATGGCGGCGGTCTGGAAGACCTGAACGGCCAGGCGGATCTGGTCTTCGTCGATGCGCCCTGTTCGGGCTCTGGCACCTGGCGTCGTCGGCCCGAGGACGCCTGGCGTCTGACGGCCGAGGAGGTCGAAAAACTGCACGGCCTGCAGGTGCGTATTCTCAGCCAGGCGACAAAGCTGGTGAAGCCAGGCGGCCGTCTGGTCTATGTCACCTGTTCGATGCTGGCGCGCGAGAACGAGGTCAGCGTGGATGCTTTCGAGGCTTCACATCCTGAGTTCCGCCCGGTCGCCGTCACCGATGTCCTGTCGGCGCCGCAACTGAGCGAGGCGGCGCAGGCGAAGTTCGCCGAGCTCGCGTCCGGGGCGCGCCTGCGCCTGTCGCCGGCCTCGGCCGACACCGACGGATTCTTCGCCGCCGTCTACGAGCGTACGGCATGAAGCTGGCGCGGCATGGCGGGGTCTCGCTGCTCTACGTCATGGCCGCGCCCGCCGAATACGGGCCGCATCTCCAGGCCCGGATCGCGCCGTTGATGACCGGCGTCGGTCCGGTCGAGGCCGCCGTGAGCCTGGGCGTCGCCCTGGCGCGGCTGGAGGCGGCGGGCGATCTGCCGGATCTGATCGTATCGCTAGGCTCGTGCGGATCGCGAGTGCTGGATCATGCGGCGGTCTATCAGGCCTCGTCCGTCGCCTATCGCGACATGGACGCCAGCCCGCTCGGTTTTCCGAAGGGTGTGACCCCCTTGCTGGACCAGCCCGCCGTCCTGCCTTTGCCGTGCCCGATCCCCGGCGTGCCGACGGCGACCCTGTCTACGGGTGCGAACGTCGTGTCCGGCGCCGCCTATGACGGCATCGACGCCGAGATGGTGGACATGGAGACCTGGGCCCTGGTCCGCGCCGCCCAGACTTTCGGTGTGCCCCTGATCGCCCTGCGCGGCGTGTCGGACGGCCGCGCCGAGTTGAAGGCGTTGGAGGATTGGACCTCGACTCTGCATCATGTGGACGAGAACCTGGCCGTCGCCCTGGATCGCCTGATCGCCGTGCTGGAGGCCGACGGCCCCGCCGCTCTCAAGCGTCCCGCCCTTGAAATATCGGCCTTGCCCGGCCAAGACCCCGCCCATCCTCCTGCCCCGGATTCGATCACGCCATGACCACGCCGCAAGACCACCAAAAGGTCCTCATCGTCGACTTCGGCAGCCAGGTGACGCAGCTGATCGCGCGGCGCCTGCGCGAGGCCAGCGTCTATTGCGAGATCCATCCGTTCCAGAAGGCCGAGACCGCTCTGACGGCCATGAACCCGGCGGCCATCATCCTGTCGGGCGGTCCCGAGAGCGTGCATGAAGAGGGCAGTCCCCGCGCGCCGCAGGGCGTGTTCGAGGCCGGCGTGCCGGTTCTGGGCATCTGCTACGGCGAGATGACGATGTGCGAGCAGCTGGGCGGCAAGGTCGAGGGCGGCCACACCCGCGAGTTCGGCCGCGCCGAGATCACGGTTCAGAAGGCCTCGCCCCTGCTGGCCGACCTGGCCCCCGTCGGCGAGAACGAAGAGGTGTGGATGAGCCACGGCGACAAGATCGTCGCCATTCCGCAAGGCTTCGACGTGGTCGCCTCGTCCGAAGGGTCGCCCTATGCGGTGATCGCCGATGAGGCCCGCCGTTTTTACGGCGTGCAGTTCCACCCCGAGGTGATGCACACCCCGCGCGGCCACCAGATGCTGAAGAACTTCACCCACGGCATCGCGGGCTTGAAGGGCGACTGGACCATGGCCGCCTATCGCGACGAGAAGATCGCCCAGATTCGCGAACAGGTCGGCGACGCCAAGGTGATCTGCGGCCTGTCCGGCGGTGTCGACAGCTCGGTCGCCGCCGTCCTGATCCATGAGGCCATCGGGGATCAGCTGACCTGCGTCTTCGTCGACACCGGATTGCTTCGCAAGGACGAGGCGACCCAGGTCACGACCCTGTTCCGAGAACACTACAACATCCCGCTGGTGCATGTTGATGCGTCGAAGGAATTTCTGGGCGAACTGGCCGGGATTTCCGATCCCGAAACCAAGCGCAAGACCATCGGCCGGCTGTTCATCGAGGTGTTCGATCGCGAGTCCGCCAAGATCGAGGGCGCCGAATTCCTGGCCCAGGGCACCCTCTATCCGGACGTGATCGAGAGCGTCTCCTCGTCCAGCGGCAAGGCCCATGTCATCAAGAGCCACCACAACGTCGGCGGCCTTCCCGACTATATGAAGCTGAAACTGGTCGAGCCTCTGCGCGAGCTGTTCAAGGACGAGGTTCGCGCCCTGGGTCGCGAACTGGGGCTCAGCGACGCCTTCGTCGGCCGCCATCCGTTCCCCGGACCGGGCCTGGCCATCCGCATCCCCGGCGAGATCACGCCCGAGGCAGTCGAGACCCTGCAACAGGCCGACGCCATCTATCTGGATGAAATCCGCAAGGCCGGCCTGTATGACGACATCTGGCAGGCCTTCGCCGTGCTGCTGCCGGTCAAGACCGTCGGCGTCATGGGCGACGCCCGCACCTATGAAAAGGTTCTGGCCCTGCGCGCCGTCTCCTCCACCGACGGCATGACCGCCGACTTCTACCAGTTCCCGTGGGACGTCCTCTCCAAGACCGCCACCCGCATCATCAACGAGGTCCGCGGCGTCAACCGCGTGGTCTATGACGTGACGTCCAAGCCGCCCGGGACGATCGAGTGGGAATAATTCGGGGCCTTCTGAAACTTTCCAGAACGCTTTCGATTTCCTCGCTAAAATACTGACTTACAAGAAAAATGCTGTCGCAGTCTCTCGATACCTTTCGAGGGGCTGCGAACCGCTGTGTCGGTCCCTCCGACGGTCCCCGCCGCCATTGCCTGGCGGGAATCCGCTCCATACCGTCAGGGGGCTGAAGGCGGCCTGACGGTCTTTTTTCGAACCAAGCAACTGACTTGGTTGAGGAAAATGTCTCCGAAAGACCCCGAAAGCAGGTGACGGTCTTTTGGAGTCAAACGGCATGCTTACGGACGCCGCATTGCGAAATATCCGTGGGAAATCAAAATCCTACAAAATGACCGACAGGGACGGTCTCTACATTCTGGTGTCTCCCGCCGGCGGGATCGCCTTCAAGTACGACTACCGCTTCAACGGCCGGCGTGAATCGGTGACGCTGGGGTCCTACGGCCCGGCGGGCCTGTCCCTCGCCAAAGCGCGCGAGAAGGTGATCGATGCCAAGCGTCTGATCGCTGAAGGCGTCTCGCCCGCCCTGGAAAAGCAGCGCGCCAAGCGGCGCCTGAAGGAGGCCCGGAGCTTCGGCCATGTCGCCCGCCGCTGGATGGATCACGCGCCCATGGCGGACAGCACCCGCAACATGCGGCGGTCCATCTTCAATCGCGAAGTTCTGCCCCAGTGGGACAACAGGCTGCTGAACGAGATCACGCCCGGCGACCTGCGGGCGCATTGCCAGACGATCGTCGAACGCGGCGCGCCGGCGACGGCGATCCATGTCCGCGACATCGTCAAACAGATCTACGCCTTCGCCATCCTGCACGGGGAGAAGATCGACAACCCCGCCGACGGGGTCGGTCCCGCCTCCATCGCGACCTTCCGGCCCCGGGACCGGGCGCTGTCGCCGACCGAAATCCGGATCATGCTCGGACTGCTCGGCGAGGTGGCGACCCTGCCGACGATCCGGTTGGGACTGAAGTTCATCCTGCTCAGCATGGTCCGCAAGAGCGAGCTTCAGGACGGAGTTTGGGACGAGGTCGATTTCGCCAACGCGGTCTGGTCGATCCCGAAGGAGCGGATGAAGCGGTCCCGGCCGCACAACGTCTACCTCTCGACCCAGATGCTCGACATCCTCATCGCGCTGAAGACCTGTGCGGGGAACTCGAGATACATCCTGCCGTCCCGCTACGACGCGGACGCGCCGATGTCGCGGGCCACCTTCAATCGCGTGACCAGCGCCATCGCCGAACGGGCAGGGGAGCGCGGCCTGCCTCTGGAGCCGTTCACGGTCCACGACCTGCGTCGGACCGCCTCGACCCTTCTGCACGAGATGGGGTTCAATTCGGACTGGATCGAGAGGGGACTCGCGCACGAGGAGCGGTCATCGCGCGGGGTCTACAACAAGGCCGAGTTCGAGGCCCAGCGCCGTCACATGGCGCAGGAGTGGTCGAACGCCGTGGACGCCTGGGAGGCCGGACGGGCGTTCACGCCCGTGCTCGTCATCCCGGAGACGGCCGGTCCTCGCTTCGATCCCCGGCTCTGACGGGGCGGGTGATCCGTTTGCGCACGTCCGGCGGCGGCGCCCGGCGGATCGGCTTAGCGCGGCGAAGCGCCAGCCAGGCCTCGATCTCGGCTAGGTCCCAGACGACGCATCTCGGCGTTAGCAGGAACCGCCTCGGAAACTGGCCACGCTGCTCCATCTCCCAGATGGTGCTGTCGGCCAGCGGCACCATCTGGCGCAACTGCGTCTTCTTGATCGTGCGCCTGAGCGGCGGGTCGGCCTGGGCCATGTCGAAATCCCGTTCTGTTCGGGAGGATTCGAACGCGAAAGGCCGCGAGAGGTGAAGGCCGCAAGCTTACGCCCGCTCGTCTACGGGCGAGGCCCATCGCTGCGGGTGGCGGTCTGGTCGACCGCGGTCGGATCAGCGCTCCAACTCCAGGCGTCCATCATCACCTTGAAGAGGTAGGTGTTCGGGAAATAGCCGCGGACGCGCTCGGCTCCGACGCCGATCGCCAGCACGGGCACCTCTTCGGCGGTGTGGCTGTCGTTGACCAGGACGTTCTCCAGCCGAACGAGGCCCTCTTCGCGCCCCGAGGTCTTCCAGGCGTCATAGCCCTCCAGAAGCGGCTCGCCGCGGCGGCCGCCGTCGACCTGCAGACCGAAGGAATGGTCCGCCGTGAACAGCAGCAGGGTGTCGTCGAGATCAACGCGGCTCTGCACTTCGGCGATCAGCCTGTCGAAATCCACGACGTTCTGCAGGCCTTGGCGCGGATCGTCCGTGTGCGCGTCCCATTCCACCACGAGGAAGTAGCCCGTGTCCGACCGTTCCAGGATCTCGAGCGCCCGAAGCGTCGCCGCGCGAACGTCCATCGCGTCGGCGACGACGACCGGTCGGAGATTGTCGACCGGCGCATCGGCGAGCGTCGCGTAGATCGGACGGCCGTGGGCCGCGCTGAGCGCGTCGAAGCCCGAGCCGCGCGCCGCGAGCTGCTCGGCGATCTCCTCGCGGCCGGCGCCGAACAGCACGTCCACGCCGTCCCCGAACCGGGGCGTAAAGGCCTGGGGGAAGATCTCGCCCCATTTCGCGCGATCGTTCGCATGGGCGTAGTTGGCGGCCGGGGTGGCGTCGGTAATCGCCTGCGTCGTGATCACGCCGGTCAGCAAGCCGCGCTCCTCCGCGTATTCGAGCAGGGTCTTGGTCGGCGCGCCGTCAGTCTGGCCCCGCACGGCGTCGGGGCCCTGGCTGATCACGCCGTTGCGGGTCTTCACGCCGGTGACGATGGCGGACATGCCGTTGGCGGAATCGGAGACGAAGTCGTCCACCGGCGAGGTCTCGCTCAGGCCGAGATGCGGCCAGCCCTGAACGTGCAGCCGCAGCGGCTCGCCATAGCCCAGCAGGCTGGCCGCCGAGAGCGTCGGCACGCCGCCGGCGTCGGCGAGGAAGAGGATGACGTTGCGCGCCCGTCCGGGCGCGGGCCGGCCCGTCGCGCCGGTCTGGGCCGCTGCGGCGGGCGCGGCGCCGTCCTGCGCCGTCGCCGGGACCGAGGAGAGGATGAGGCAGGCGGAGACGGCGGTCAGAAGGCGGAGCGTTCTCATGATGGGTCGGCCTCGATCCTGAAAAAAGACGTCGCAAGAGGCCGTTCGCGGCGCCGCCCCCGTCGATCGCGCCCGCTCGATACACCGCGTTTCGTGTCAGCTCGGCGACGGCGAGGCTGCGACCCGACCGCGCAGCGCGGGCAGTCGCGGACCGCTGTCACGCAACCATCCGCGACTTGTCACATCCCGTGACTAATCATGATTCCACCGTTCCAGAATTATGGGTATGTCGCCCATAGAGGCGGGGGAGAATCTTCATGCGAACGATCATGATCGGACTTGCGATGGCCGTGCTGGCGACCCAGGCCGCCGCTCAGAACCAGACTCGATGGCGCGCACTATTGCGCTGAGCTGACCCGAGATCCTCCGGACCCGCGCGACGAGCTTCTTCTTGTTCGTGGAGGTATGCGCCATGGATACTCCCCTATAGTATCTTGCACCGGCGCGCGACACCTCCTATGAGGCCGCTTCCTGTTGGGGAGTAGCTTCCGGCGTCTGATCGCCGGGGTCGGATCAACACACTCGCGTTTCGGCGCGCGGTCCGACCAGCGGAACCGCCGCCTAGCGAGACCAGCGCGTCCCACCGCCGCACCGGCCGGGGAGGGAAGCGCTGTTCGTTGCCGGGTGGATGCTCGTCATGACTCCTGTCGCCATCGCCGTTCTGTCTCTCAGCATGTCTACCGACGCCTTCGCCGCCGCCGTTGGGCGTGGTGCTTTGCATCGACCGAACCTGGCCGGCGCCGTGAAGGCAGGCCTGGTATTCGGGTGTATCGAGGCCATCACCCCGGTGATTGGCTGGGGGCTCGGCATGGTCGCTGCAGGCCTCGTCGAACGCGTGGATCATTGGATCGCCTTCGGCCTCCTCGCCGCTGTTGGCGGCAAGATGATCTGGGAAGCGACCCGTCCCCTGGCTGAGGATGCCCCACGCCGGTCCGGACCTTGGGCGCTGATCGCCATGGCGGTCGGGACCAGCATCGACGCGGCGGCTGTTGGCGTCGGCCTGGCCTTCATCGGAGCCAATATCTGGGTTATCGCGGCCTCAATCGGCGTCACGACCTTCCTGCTGACCACGATCGGCATGCTGATTGGCCGGGCCGTCGGCCAGCGTTTTGGCAAGATCGCCGAGCTTCTGGGAGGGCTCGCGCTTGTCGCGCTCGGTCTGATGATCCTGCTTGAGCACCTCGGCGTCATCGGCGCGTGATTGCCAGGACCCTACCGGCTCGACAGGGTGCGCAGGTCATCACCTATGCGATCGATCCGAGTTCTGCGATCACCGGACACCGAACCCGCCCGCCTTCGCTGCAGTCCGCGACGGCCTGCTTAAGCACCGTCCGGAGCCGCTCCAGATCCGCGATTTTGGCGTCCACGCTGGCGATGTGGTCCTGGGCCATGTCGCGGACTTCGCAGCAGGCCTGGACGCCCGGCTCACTCAACGCGATCAGCCGCCGAATGGCGTCGATGCCGAATCCCAGTTCGCGGGACCGGCGGATGAAGCGCAGGCGTTGGGCGTGTTCCGGCTCATAGCTCCTGTGTCCGCCCTCGGTGCGGGCCGGGGCGGGCATCAGGCCGATCCGCTCGTAGTAGCGCACCGTTTCCAAGTTCACCCCGGCGCTCTCTGCGAGGCGCCCGATCGTCAAACTTCGTGCGGACATGGCTCTTGATCCCGTAGCGGCTACGGGTTGTAGCCTGTAGCAGAAATCGAACGGGAGGCCCCATGGCCATCGATCAAGACCGGCCCAACATTCCTGAGGTCGCCGTCAGCGCCTCGGCCGCCATCGGCGGTGTGGCCTCGGTGTTCGCCTGGGCCGCGTGCTGTGTACTGCCTCTGGCTCTCTCGGTGGCGGGCGTGTCCTTCGCCGGCGCCGCGGTCATCGCGGGCGCGCGAACCTGGCTGACGCTTCTGGCCGCCGTCATCTTGGCCGCCGGCTGGCTGCTGCATTGGCGTCGCCTGCGGATGTGTCGGAAGGACGCATCCTGCCGCCGGCCCTCGCGTCTGGCGTTCTGGCTGCTGGTGATCGCCAGCCTGCTGATCGTCCTGTCCCTGGCCTGGCAGCCCTACATCGAACCATGGGCCATGCCGCGACTGGCGGCCATGCGATGAGCCCCGCCATCGTTCTGGAATCGACGCTGACCTGCCCGCACTGCGGTCACGTCGCGACCGAGACCATGCCCACCGACGCCTGCATCTGGTTTTACGATTGCCTCGGTTGCGGCGTGAAGCTGAAGCCTCAACCCGGCGATTGCTGCGTGTTCTGCTCCTATGCCGACGTGCCGTGTCCGCCGATCCAGGTGGATGGAAAGGGCTGTTGCGGCTAGGCTTAGGCGGCACTGCTGCATTCCGGAGTTCGCCGTGACCGATCACGCCACGCCCAACCTGCCGTCGCGGGATTTCGAAGCTACGTCCCAGTTCTACACTCGACTGGGCTTCCAGCAGGGCTGGCGCGACGAAGGGTGGATGATCCTGAAACGGGGCGGGCTGACGCTTGAGTTCTTCCCGCACCCGGAACTTGATCCGCTGACCAGCAACTTCAGCTGTTGCCTGCGGCTTGACGATCTCGACGCGTTCTACGCCGTGTGCCTTGGCACCGGACTGCCGGAGACGTGCTGGGGCCAACCCCGATTGCACGCGCCCAAGATCGAGGAGTCGGGCATGCGGATCGGCGCGCTCATCGACCCGGACGGAACCCTGATCCGCCTGATCCAGAACTGAGGCTTCGCGCCTTGCCCCGATGCACGCGTTGCGCGAGACTCGCGTCATGAAGACTTCGATCGATCATCTGCCGCCGCGCAAGCAGGTGGAACTGCGCCGGGTGGTCGAGGTGATCCGCGAGTCGTTCGCCGAAACCGTCTCGACCCGTCGGGCCGAGCGGCTGAAGAACGGCAAGATCCTCAAGATCATCCTCTACGGATCGTATGCGCGCGGCGATTGGGTCCATGATCCGGTCGGACGCTACTTCTCGGATTTCGATCTGTTGATCGTTGTCGATCATGAGGATCTGACCGACGGCGAGTTCTGGCATGACGCCGAGAACAAGCTGATGCCGGGCGAGACCCTGATCCGCACGCCGGTGAGCCTTATCGTGCACAGTCTGGAAGACGTGAACGAGCAGTTGGACCGCGGGCGATACTTCTGGGCCGACATCGTGCGTGAGGGCATCGTTCTCTTCGACACGCCCGGCGCCAAGCTGCGCAAGCCGGCTGACCTGAAAGCTCAGGTTGCCCTTAAGGAAGCGGAGGAGTTCTTCGGAGATTGGACGCAGAGTTCGGCCAGCTTTGCTCGTGGCGCGAAATTCTATATGGGCGAGGGCGCTGATCCTAAGCTCGCCGCGTTCAACCTTCATCAATCGGCTGAACACCTCTACCACTGCGTTTTGCTGGTTGTGACGCTCTACAGCGGCAAGGCGCACAACCTCGCCTTCCTGCGCAAGAAGTGCGAGGCGATCGACGCCCGCCTGGCCGAGGCCTGGCCGCGCGAGACCAAGTTCGAGCGCCGCTGCTTCGAGCTGCTGCGCGAGGCCTATGTGAAGGCTCGTTACTCCAAGCACTACAAGATTAGCGTCGAGGAACTGACCTGGTTGACCCAGCGGGTTGAGGTGCTGCGCGCGCTGGCGACGACTGTGTGCGAGGAACGGCTGGCCCATCTGCGCGAAGCGGCGAGCGATGACCCTTCCGCGTGATTTGATCCCGCCCAGCATGCGCGCGACGCTGGACGCCGCAAGACGGATGGCCGATCCCTTTGAGGACGTCCGCCGACAGCACGATATGCTGCGGGCCAGCGGCGTGCTCGGCATCGCCGAGCGCATGAAGCTGGAGACCCCGCTGGCCTTGGCCGCGATGGGTCGTAACCCGTTCATGGACCGGATGCAGGGCGTCGGCGCCCTGATGAGGGCTCAGACCGACGCGGACCGCGTCTATCGCGCCGCGTTTCCGAATGGCCTGATCGAGCAGGCCGAGCGGATCGCGCAACTGTCCGCCGGCTTCGCCTTGCCGGATGGTCTCGAGCGCTTCAGGACGCCGACGGACAGTTTCGTCGATCGCATCCTCCGACTGTCGGACAGTGGTCTTGGCGCGAGCGCCCTGGCGATCGGGCGACCCGCCCAGATCGAGGACTTCGCGCGGGCCTCGGCGATGGCCGACATGTTCGCCGAGAGCGACCGGCTGACGCGGGGAGTGCGAGAGGCGGTCGGCGCCTTCTCCATCACGGAGATGCCGCAGTTCGCCAATCTGGCCGGTTATCGCAGTTTCCTCGACGCGGCGGGACTGCGGCTTGCGCACTGGCCGAGACGGCGTCTCCTGACGATGGCGGAGAAGCGCCGTCGCCTGAAGGCCCGCCTTCAGGCCAACTCGGCCCCGCCGCATGTGAAGCGCGCCAAGACTCTGGTTCACCGCTACGAACTGACCTTGAGGGAAATTCTAGATGCCGTGATGGCCGAGACCTACGGTGAGGACTGGGCGGACGAGCGCCTGCCGCTGTGCGACTGCAAGGATTTGCTGGGGAAGTTGAAGAAGCGGGGAGGCGAGGTTTTCGACCATGCCGACTACACCCACTACGCGCGGATCATGAGCCATCCGGAGCATTTCCAGGCGATCTTCGAGGCTGGTTTCGACGACCCAGAGGCGGTGTTCGATCTTCTGAAGCAGGCCGGGAAGCTGCGCGCGGCGTCGCACCATGCGCACCTGTTCACGCCCGAAGATCTGAAGGCGCTCCGCCTGACCTGGAACCAGATCGAAACAGGCTTGATCGCGCTCACTCCGGATTTCGAACTCGAGTGGACGGGTTAAAAGGCGACGAGGTCGGAATCGCCGTCCTCTTAGTGGAGCACTTCCCCGCCGACCGGATCGACCTGACGCAACTGGCCGGCCGCGTCCTGGACAAAGACTTCCACTTGCTCGCCCTTGTCGATCAGCGTCGTCGCCTTCACGAGCGCGGACTCTATGGCGTCGACGCTGAAGTCGAAATGCCCTGAGGGTCGGCCATCGCGAAGCACCCGCCAGTCGCCGTCGCCCCGGATCACCGTGAACTGGATGGTGTCGGACTGCCTCTCCAAGGGATCCCTCCTTCGCTCCAATCCGCGATGCGGATGGCGCCATGAACCTACCGCGACACCGCTTGAGCGTCATAGCATGTAGCCCACATCCGATGCGCCCGTCGGATAGGCGAACATCGTGGTCTTGAGGTCATCCGCAGTCAGTCCATGGCGGATCGCCAAAGCGAAAATATTGATGACCTCGTCCACGTTCGGGCCCACGAGGTGGGCGCCCAACACCCGTTCCGTCCCTTCCTCGACCAAGACCTTGAAGCCGAAGGTGGGTTCGGCCGCTGCGCGTGCTGTGAACCAGTCGGAGGCCTTCTGATTTTTGAAGCGGTAGAGCAGACCCTGATCCTTAGCCTCCCTCTCCGTCAGCCCGACCGCCGCGATAGGCGGGATTGTGAAGGCCACGCTCGGGACGCCGCGATAGTTCGGCCTTTCGGAGTTACCGTTCAAAATGTTGGCCGCCACGACCTTGGCGTCGTGGCTGGACACGGGGGTCAGCGGCGGACCGACCTGGGCTGCGTCGCCCGCGGCATAGACGGCTGGATTGGAAACGCTCTGCAGAAATTCGTTGAGCTTCAGGCGGCCTCCTTCATGCTCGACCCCGGCGGCGTCAAGGTCGAGATCGTCGATCGCAGGTCCTCGTCCGGCGGCGTGAATGACCAGATCAGCATGGACATCGACGGCTTTCCCCTTCGTCTGGGCGTGAACCCGAAAGCCTGCGCGCGTCTGCTCGACCGCCTGGACTGTCGTTTCGAGGCGCACGTCAACGCCGAGTTGGCGAAAGCTTTCCATGAGCCAACCGACCACGTCCGGGTCGAACTGGGGAAGCAATCGCTCGCCACGCTGGAGGATTACGACTTCGGCGCCAGCCCGCGCGGCGATGTGGGAGAACTCGGCCGCGATATAGCCTCCGCCGACCAGCACAATGCGCTTTGGCATGTCACCCAGCTCGAGGAAGCCCTCGTTGGTGACCAGATGCTCTTCCCCCGGGATGCCGAGTTTCCTGGGTTCGGCTCCGGCGGCGATGAGCAGGTTCGAAAACTCCAGCGTTTCCTCGCCCACCTCAAGGCTGTTGCGGCCGGTGAGGCGCGCCCGTCCATGAAAAGTGTCGATGCCTCTTTCAGAGTACCGCTCTTGGTGCTTTTGGGGAACGGGATCGGTGAAACCCCGCTTGAAGGCCATGAGGTCGGCCCAAGCAATTCGGGCGTCGCCGGCGACACCCCTGCCTCGCATCCGCCATGTATGATCGACGGCGTTGGCCCCGCTGATCAGCATTTTTTTTGGATCGCAGCCCCGGAGCGCGCACGTGCCTCCAAAGGGACGAAAATCGACAACCGCGACGCTGCGACCAGCAGCGCGAACCCGCATGGCTCCGACCATGGCGGCGGTCCCGGTCCCGATCACCACAAGATCATAATGTTTGGTCATCGATGTATGCTCCGCGCTCGCTCTGTAGCGGCTACCTTGGGACGGACGAGGCGGTACAGTGCCTCGGTCACCACCGCGTTGACGGCGCCAAAGAGAAGGTGCCCGGCGACCCCTCTAGCCTGGGTGAGCAGGGGGTTGTCTCGATTGGGAGCACTGTAGCCGAACACAGGCGTCAGACCTTCGTCGATCATCAAGAGCATGGTCGCTCCAGCACTTCCTCTTCCCGTACTTTCGGCGGCTTGATCTGGTAGAGCGCCGTCTGCGCCCTCTCGGTTACCCTCGTGGCCACGAGACCGGCGATGACGCCGAGGGCTGTCTCCGCAGCCAGCGATTTTGATGGAGTTGCGCATTGTTCTGACTCCCGATGAGCACGTTCCGGCCGCCTCATCCGGCTGGCTTACGACACCGCGACTGTCCCTCGAACGGAACGCTCGGAAGGGGAACGAAGCTGGAGTTGCTTCAGGTTCCCTTCATAGCAGGAGACACCTCAGATTCATGCCAGGCGTGGCCGCGCCCGTCGCCATGCCGCGCGTCAGCTGCGACGACGCGGAAGCGGTGAATCCTGGGCACGTCTTTGGTGGCGGAGCGGATGCACCGGCATTGGCGGCACGATCCCTACGAGCGCCGCGATTGGCCGCATGGTTCAAGCGGCGGTGACCAGCCGTCTCTCCTGCGACGCGCCAAGCCTTGCGCGGCCTCTCAATGGCCTGATCTGACCGAAGCCCGTCCGGCTTCCGCAACCGTTCGCGCGACTTTCTTCCCCGGCCTGACGGCCTTCCTCGCGAGGCAAGAAAGTCGCGCTCCCGGTCCTCCGCTGCGCTGCGGGGCTCCCTGTGCTCGCCTGCGGGCCGCCCGGCCTCCGGTCCGCCGATCGCCATCGAGGCCGCGGCAGGCGACCAGCTGGTCCGCATCGACGATGACGACGCCGGGGAGGAGACGACCCGACGCATTCCGTTCCTGAAGGCCTACACGGTCTTCAACGTCGAACAGATCGAGGGTCTCCCGGCCTCGTCCGCCCCGGCGCCCGCGCCGGTCCTGAACCTCGGTCAACGGATCGCCCGGGCCGAGACGTTCTTCGCCGCGACGGGCGCCGACGTCCGTCATGGCGGCGGCTGCGCCTTCTATGCGCCGGGACCGGACTTCGTGCAGATGCCGGTGTTCGAAAGCTTCCGCGATCCGGAAGCCTACTACGCGACGCTGGGCCACGAGCTGACGCACTGGACCAGGCACCCCGCTCGGCTCGACCGCGACTTCGGACGCCGCCGGCATGGAGACGCCGGCTACGCCCGGGAAGAACTGGTGGCCGAAATCGGCGCCGCCTTCCTCTGCGCCGACCTGGGGCTGGCTCTCGAGCCGCGCGAGGATCACGCCGCCTATGTCGCCTCATGGCTCGAGGTGCTGCGCGACGACAAGCGATTCATCTTCTCAGCCGCCGCCCACGCCCAGCGCGCCGTGGACTTTCTTCATGCGGCCGGCGAGGGCGGCTGACGCCGAGGACGTAAAAGATGCAGGGGCGCGCGCCGGTCATGGCTGGCGCGCGCGTCACCTGCGCTGTAACCTTGGGGTCTTGCTGGACGTATTGAGCTTGATGATCGGACGTCGAACAACTGCGGCCTGGGCGCCGGCCATTCTGGCCGTGTTCGCCCTGCTGTTCGCGTCGAGCCCGGTCACGGCCTGGGAGACTCCGGCCGCGGCCATGTCGATGCCGATGGCGCCCGCCGACGGCTCCAGTCCGGATGCCCCCTGCGATCCCGTGAAGATGAGCTGCGCTCGGCTGTGCGCCGTGCTCTGCCATGGCCTGGTTCCGACGCCCGCCGCGGCCGTCCCGGTAGCGGCCTCCGCCGATGTGCACGATCGTTTACCGGCCGACGCCCTCGCGGGGGTGGAGGCCGGAAGCGGAGGACCCGCCCCCTCGAACCTGATCTCCACCGACGATCCTTTTCTCAGAAAACCGATCCATGGAGATCAACAATGAAACGTGCTTTTCGCTCGCGGCCCTCGTGCTGCTGACCTCGGCCTCGGCTGCCTTCGCGGCCGCGCCCGACTCGGTGGTCAAGGCCGCCGCCTCCTGCTGCGAGCTTCTCGCGGCCTGCTGTAACGGCGGACCCTGCTGCTGATCCGCTGACGGAGGACGCCCGCGCGAAAGCGCGGGCGTCTGCCTCCGAGGCCGCTTCCCTCCTCATGATCCGTCCGGCTGGGGCGTCCGACAGGACGGCGGGCGAGCGGCCGTGCAGCGGTCGCCGAGGGGAGGACGTGCAGCACCGGAGGCCTACGGGGCGAGGGGGGTGACGGTCTAGGGCAGGATAGGCTTTGCGCCGGCAACGTCTGACAGACCCACCTCCCGATGGACCGCCTCACCCTTCGCGTCTCGCCCGATCTGATCCGCCGGTTCGACGCCGCGGCGGCGGGGCAGGGCGGGCGCTCGCGCTTGCTTCGCCGGCTCATGGAGGGGGCTGCGCAGGCGTCCTTTCCGGCGCCGCCGGAGGCGGTCAGCGCGCCCAGGTCGGGCAAGCTGACCCTGCGCCTCGGCGAGACCGACCTGCGTCTCCTGGAGGCCGAGGCCGCCGCCGTCGGGCTGTCGCGAACCCAATGGAGTGTCGCGCTCATCCGGCGGCGGTTGCGGGATCGTCCGCAGTTCAGCCGTCCCGAGGCCTTGGCGCTGATCGAGGTGCGGCGCGAGCTGCGGCGCATCGGCGTGAACATCAACCAGATCGCCCGCGCCCTGAACACGGCGGTGATGGAGGGGCAGGTGCTCGATCTGGAGATGGCCCAGCTCGGCGCCTTTCAGGCTGAGATCGCGGCCTGGGTGGAAGCGCTCGGCGAGGCCTTTGACGGCAACCTGTCCTATTGGGCCGGGCGGCCGTGAGCGACTTCCGCTCGCCGCGCGGGTTCGAGGAAGCCTTGCGGCCGCCGGTCGATCCGCGCCGCGCGCGGATCACGCCCGCGGTGCTTCGGCCGTCTCGGAACAGAGGGCAGGAGTCGGCCGCCCGCTTCATCCGGGTCCTGCGCCGGGCGCCGGAGGTGATGGTCAAGGTGACCGGCCGTACCCGGGACGGCGGCCACCTGAAGGCGCACCTCGACTACATCAGCCGCAATGGCGCCCTGACTCTGGAAGGGCCGGACGGGGAGCGGCTGGACGGGCGCGCTGAGGTGCATGCGCTCGCCCGCGACTGGGCCGAGGAGTTCGCGATGGAACCGGGACGCAGGCGTGACGCCTCGGTCTCCCTGTCGATCGTGCTCAGCATGCCGGCGGGGACGGATGCGGTGCGTCTGCACGACGCCGCCCGGGCCTTCGCGGCCGAGACCTTCAGCGAGCGCTTCCCCTATGTCTTCGCCCTGCACGACGAGGGACGGCACCCGCACGTGCATCTGACGGTGCGCCGGCTGGGACGCGAGGGCGAGCGGCTGAATCCGCGCAAGGCCGACCTGCAGATCTGGCGCGAGGGCTTCGCCCGGGCGCTGCGCGACCGGTCCATCGAGGCGGAGGCCACCCCGCGGCGGACGCGCGGCGTGACCCGAAAGGCGGAGCGGACGCCGATCCGCAAGATGCGGGAGCGGTTCGTGGCGGGGAAGGGCGATCTGCCCGAGACGCTCGCCGCCGCCTACCGCGACGCGCTCCGGGGCGACGGCGGGGAGGGACCGTGGCTGGAGGCAATTCAGGCGCGTGAACTGGCGATGCGGCGCGCTCTGGTCGCGGAAGCGGTTCGACTGGGTCGGTCCGATCGGCTGGCGGATCGCACCCTGGCCCTGGTGGTGGAGCGGTTCGTGCGGGACCGGCCCGGGCCGAAGACGCGCGACCAGGCCTTGAGGGACGCAGGCGTCGATCGCTCGACCGGGCGAGAGCGAAGCCGATGAAGCGGCGCGACTCCACGGGCCCGGTTGCGGAGTGTCAGAAACAGAACTATATTTCTGACACGGAGACGATCATGCAAGTCCTTGCTGAACAGATCATGGAGCGCGTCCGGGCCCTGCCGGAGGGCGCGCCGGTCGCCGCCAAGGGGCTGCTCCATCTGGGCAACCGCGCGGCGGTGGATCAGGCCCTGTCGCGCCTCGTGCGACGGGGGCGGCTCGTGCGCGCTGGGCGCGGCGTCTACATGCGTCCGCTGGAAAGCCGCTTCGGATCGCGGACGCCTTCGGTGGAAACGGTCGTGCGCGCGGTGAGCGAGCAGCGCGGCGAGGTCGTCGCCTCCAACGGGGCGGCGGCGGCCAACGCTCTGGGCCTGACCACCCAGGTGCCGATCCGCATGGTCTATCTGACCAACGGCAAGAGCCGGCTCCTCAACGTTGGCAAGCAGACGGTGGAGTTCAAACATGCGCCGGTATGGCAGCTGCTCCTGGCCGATCGTCCGGCCGGCGAAGCGGTTCGCGCCCTGGCCTGGCTGGGGCCGGAGAAGGCCGCGACGGCGCTGGAGGCCCTGAAACGAAAGCTGGGACCCGCCGCCTTCGGCGAACTGGTGTCCGTCGGACCGCGTCTGCCCACCTGGCTGGCGCGGTCGGTCAGCCAGGCGGCCCATGTCTGAAATCTTCCTGCAGCTTTCGGCCGAGGACCGCGCTGAAGCCCTCGCGGCGGCGGCGTCGGACTCCGGCCGGCCCGCCCATCTGCTCGAGAAGGACGTCTGGGTCGTCTGGGCCCTGAACGCGCTGTTCGAGTCGCCCTTGGGCGAAGGCCTGGTCTTCAAGGGCGGGACATCCCTGTCCAAGGCCTACGACGTCATCCAGCGGTTCTCGGAAGACATCGATCTGACCTGGGACATCCGTCGCCTGCTTCCCGATCTGGCCGATGCGCCTGAAGACCCCGTGCCGCAGACTCGCGCCGAGGAGCGGCGCTGGTCCCGGGACGTTCAGCGGCTGTTGCCGCTCTGGGTAGAGGGCGAGGTGCGGCCGCTTCTGGAGGCCCGGATCGCCGCAGACGGCGTCGGCGCCACGGTGCGGATCGAAGGCGCCAAGGCCTTCGTCGACTATGCGCCGACCAGCACTGGCACCGGCTATGTCTCGCCCAGCGTGATGCTCGAGTTCGGCGCGCGGGCGACCGGCGAGCCGAGCGCGCCGCGACCCGTGGTCTGCGATGCGGCGGCCCATCTGCAAGGCGTCGTCTTCCCGACCGCCACGCCGCGGGTGATGGCGGCCGAGCGGACGTTCTGGGAGAAGGCCACCGCCGCCCACGTCTATTGCGCGCAGGGACGACTCCGGGGCGATCGCTTCTCTCGCCACTGGCACGATCTGTCCCGACTGGACGCGGCCGGCTTCGCCGAGACCGCGATCGCGGATCGGGCGGTCGCCGAGGCGGTCGCGCGCCACAAGGCGATGTTCTTCCGCGAGACCGCCGACGGCGCGGAGATCGACTATGGACAGGCGGTCACGGGCGGGCTGCGTCTGAAGCCTGAAGGCGCCTCGCTGGAGGCCCTCGGGGATGACTACCGCCGGATGGTCGAGGACGGCCTGCTGGAGGCGGACGCCGAGCCATTCGAGAAGCTCATGGAGACGTGTGCGGCGCTCGCGGACCGCGCCAACGCCGCGGCGACGGGTTGACCCCGCGCTACGCCCCGATCGAGCAGGAAGCGATCCTGCTCAAGGCGGTCTGGAACATGATCGACGACATGGTCAATCTGGAGATCTTCGAGTACCCGATGACCTCCCGCCCGACCAATTTGGTGTTCAAGTCGGGAACCCACAAACGGGTCTTCGCCATCCTGCTGGCGGATTTCCTGGCCCAGCCCCGGCCGTCTGCGCTGCCCTTCGCCTTCGCCCCGTCGACCGCAGGCGCGCGCGAAACTGATCGAACCTATCTGTTCTATCTGGACGCCATCGGCCGTCAGCCGACGCTGGGCGCCGACGCCTCCGGTCTGGCGGCTTCCGCCTCGGCCTTCGCGGACTGGCTGAACGCGGAGTGCGTCTGTCCCAAGGTCTGGCTTCCCGGACTCGACCTGTCGGTGGACGTGCGCGTCTCCCGCATCTGGCTGCTCAAGGTCGTCGGCGACGCCAACAAGCACAACTTCTCCCGGCTCGATGCCCGGGTGAAGCAGATCAGGGCGATGCTCGCGCGGCACGGCCATGAGGTCGATGAGGGGATGGTCTATCGGTCGGTGCCGGACTTCCAGCAGTGGTTCTACACCGACGTCTTCTCCTATCACGCCAGCACCATCGGCGAGTTCCTGGACCAGATCCGCCGGGCCCTGTTCGCCTACCTCTCGCCGGAGTTCGCCCGGGCCTGGCGACGTGGCGACCGGTTCGAGGGCGATTACAGCTTCGATATTCCGGCGGACATCCGCGATCCGCTGGCGCTGGGCATGTATTGGGACCTGATGAACCGGATGAGGGACGGCGTCGGATTCCCGGCCTTCACCGTGTCGCCGTATCTGAAGAACACTTTCTAGGCGCGACCGCTAGCGCCGCCGCTCGCGGTCGCGCGTCGTGTCCCGTTCCGTCGGACGCGCGCGGCCGGCGCGCGCCCAGGCGGCCTCCAGCAGCTTGGTCTGGATGGCGGGATCGGGGATGAGACGGGCCACCACCACGGCCGCGCGGGCGAGCCGCTCGGCGAGCGGATCCTGGAGGGCCTTCTGGGAGGAAGCCCGGTCGATTCCGGCCGCCTGGCGATCGCGGTCCCTGGGCCGATGGCCGTGGACCTCCAGACCCAGGCTCTGGGCCTGGATCCAGACCTCGCGCCGGAAGGCGGGGTCGCCAGAGACCTGTATCCGCTCCCAGCCGCGGTGCCGCGCGATCTTGAGCATGTCGATGACGGCGTCGGGATAGGCCTGGGTCGAGGTGAGCGATCCACCCCGGTCGCGGAACATCGGCGCGGGCGCACGATGATCCCGGAAGAACCGCTCCGCCCGGCCCCTGAGATCGCCCTCGACCAGATAGCGGTCGAGCACCGCGTCCGGCACGTCGCCCTTGGCGGTGGAGCGGGCGGGTGCGCCGGGCGCGGGCCGCAGGCGGTTGACCGCCGGAGCGGGCTCTGACGGGGTCATGGCTCGCGCTCCGGCGGGGTGGCGTCGACGACGCGGTCGAGCCAGGCCGCCACATCGGTTTCATCCGCGTCGGGCGGGGGCGGAGGAAGGCCTTCGGCGGCGAAGGCGCGGGCGATGACGTCGAAATCCATGGGATCCTCCTCGAGAGCGGGCGGGACGACCGGCGCTTCGACCGTCGGCCCGGGCGTGGGAGCGGGACGCAGACGGCGCTGGAAAATCCGGTCGCGCCAGTAGGCGATCTTGCGGCCGCGAACAGGCGGCAGACCGGCCTTCAGGACGATCAGGGCGGTCTGCGGAAGCTGCATGAGCTCCTGGGGCAGCATCAGCGCCCGGCGCTGGTCGGACACGGTCGTACTGCGTCGGCCGCGCGCGAGGCCGGCCGGCCGGCTGCGGCTTCGCCCGTCCGTCGTATAATAGCCCAGCCGTTCGCTGAGCTCCCGGGCGATCCTCAGTTCCTTGGGCGCGAAGACGATCTCGATGCCGCAATTGGTCATCACGTCCTCTGCCAGATCGGGTCCGTAGAGCGCCCGGAGCTGGGAGGGACTCTGAAGCACGGCCAGCAGACGCAGTCCGTAGCCCGCCACCCAGGCGAAGGCGTGGGCCAGCACCGGCGCCGGGCCGAGGCGAGCGAATTCGTCGAGCAGGACGAGGGTCGGACGGTCGGCGGGGGCGGGAAGGCTGCGGCTGTTGAGATCGACCAGCTGCTGAAAAAGTAGCGCATAGAGCGGCTGGATCCTCAGCATGTTGTCCGGCGTGGCGCCCAGATATCTTGAGAAGGCCTGCTCCAAACTCCGGGTCCGGACCCGGATCGAAGCGGTCGCCTCGGCGGTCCGGCAAGGTCTGATCGACCCGGGATGAGGGGAGGGGGCGGGCCAGGAACTTCTGTGATGAAGCCCGGCGTTTCGCCGCCGATCGCCGCCGACGTTTGCACGTCCCCTGGCTCTTGATCGGCGCCTATCGTTCTCGGAACCCGCCGCCGGCGAGTCTAGATCGGCCAGCCCAAGCGCGCCAGCCGGGCTTGACCCCCGGCAGCAGTGGAGCAAGACACCCAGATGGCTAAATACGCGCCGCTCGCAGCCTTTCTCCGACGTCAGAAGAGCGCCGAGGTGGACCTGTCCTTTCGGGACATCGAGCGGATCGTCGGCGGCATTTTGCCCAAGGCGGCGTCGCTGGAGGTTTGGTGGCGCGTGGATACGGCGAGGGCGCCGATGCCCCAGCATCTCGCCTTCGCCGAGGCGGGTTTCGTCGCTGAACCGCGGACGCGGGCCGAGACCGTCCGTTTCATCCGGATTGCGGCAGGCGGCGCCCCAGGGAGCGAGGCGCGGCTCAGCGCGGCGAAGACCGGGAGTTGACGCCTGTCCGCTCCGGGCAGACCTCCGATCAGTCGGAGCGCCTGCCGGAGCGGTTCAGATCGGCCGGTCAGTTATGGTCGGCGTGACCTTGGGGAGCCGGAGCATCCGAGGGCGCCGGCGCGGGCGGCGCGGGTTCGGCGGGCGGCGAAGCGTCAGACTTCATCTTGTCGCAGCAGCTCATGGCGGCGTCAGCGGCCATGTCCTTGCAACAGTCGCAGCCTTCGGCGGCCAGGGCCGCTCCAGCGCTCAGGGCCAGGATCGCGCCGGCGGCGGCCAGCAGGTTGGAAACTCGCATCGTCGTTCTCCTAGTGAACCATGAAGCTGACAGACCCGGACATCTTGTGCCCGTCCGCGCCTTCCGCCGTCCAGGCGGCCCTGTAAGTGCCCGCCACGAGGCGGGGCAGGGCCACGCTGACGGTCGCGGCGGCCGGCGCGGCAGGGGCGTTGACGACGACCGGGGCACGTCCTTCGGCGGTGAGGGTCACGGTCTTCAAAATCATCGCGTGCGGGAAGGTGACGCTGAAGCGTTCGGGCGAACCGGATGTCATGGCGCCATCGGCAGGGACGGTGACGATGCCCGATTGCGGCGCGGCGGCTTGAGCCGGCATGGCATGGCCAGCGTGCGGGTCTTGGGCGGCGGCCGCTCCGGCGAAGGCCAGGGCTGCGGTGAGGACGAGGGTGCGGATCATCAATGATCTCCTTCGGTTAGAACCAGGCGTTGAGACCGACGACGAAGCGTGTGTCGTCTATCTCGCCGCCTCGGGCTTTGATGTAGTCGGCGGTATCGCCGAGCGCGCGGCTCCATTCGACGCCGACGTAGGGGGCGAGCTCCTTGCGAAACTCATAGCGGAGACGCAGGCCCGCTTCGACCGAGGACAAACCGGAACCGAGCTCCAGTTCCGGAATGTCGCTGGCGGAGGCGTCGATTTCAAGGCGCGGCTGGAGGATCCAGCGCCGGGTGATGCGCTGGTCGTATTCGGCCTCGACACGAGCGGTCAGGTTCCCCTCGGTCGACAGGAAGGAGGCGGCGTCGATCTCCCACCAGTAGGGCGCCAGACCCTGAAGGCCGAGAACCAGATGCGTCGTATCATCGCCCTCGAGGCGGAAGTCCTGGCGCACGCCGGGCTGGAGGTCTCAAAAGGGCGTCACAGCCGGCTGTAGCGCCTCGGATGATGATGACGAGGACCACCGCCCAGGGGCATCAACCTAGACCGGCGCGTTGAAGGTCAAGGTCGCGTTGTTGGTGACAAACCGCTCTCCGGGTTGCGACGGCGCGTCAATAGTTACCGCGACCAGCATGATGGGGCCGCTCACGCCATCCTGAAGCTTCAACCGGCCGTCGGCGTCGGTGACGACCGTGCGACGTTCGCGAGGGCCGAAACGGATAGTGACGGGGTGCGCCGCTAACGGCTCACCGTTTCTGATCAGCTGAAAGCCGGCGGGCATCGATTGACCCGGTTCGAACAGCGGCAGAAACTCCACCTCCAAACCCGTTGGGCCCTGCGGGATCGGGGTGCAGGTCTGGAAACACACGAGAGATTTCGCTAGGCGGCGCGATCGGATCTGGAGCGTCGCGCCAGCGGGAAGCAAACGATGGACTGTCGCGATGTCCTCCGCCGAGAACGGGTGCTCGTCAAGGTAGGTCTCGACCTGGTCAGGGCGCCAGTTGGACTCGCCCCAAACCGTCTGAAGAGTGACCGCGGCCATGCCCTCGTCGGCGCTGGAGACGGTTAAACGGAGGGATTGCCGATGGGCGTCCACGGCGACTTGGGCGGGCCTGCCGTTCACCATCGCTCGTGCTTCTCCGACCCGCGCCAGCGGCGAACCGACATTGAGAGCGGGAAAATCTGACGACGAGGTCGCGTGAACGATAAGCGGTTGTCCGGCCGGTCCGACAAAGCGCTCGGGGATGAGAAAGAAGTCGTGGGCGACCGCGCCGCCGGCGACGAGGCTGAGGCTCGTGGCCAAGGTCAGCATCAGACGAGTGTTCATGAGATGGGGCCTTCTTTTGCGTGATTTCAGCAGGACGCGCCGAGTATCGGTGGGATCAGAAGCGAGCCGTCAGTCCGACGTAGTATCGGCGTCCGACCAGATCGTAGGTGGACGGGTCGGTATTGGCGGCGATCGCGGGCGCATAGACGGGCGGCTGTTCGTCCGTCAGATTGTTGACGCCCGCGCGAAGTGAGACGGTCGAGTTGATCTCAAATCCAGCGTTCAGATCGAAATAGTGGATGGCGTCGATGACTTGGCTTCGATTGTTGAAGTTCTCGACCTCGCCTTGGTAACGCCAGCGCAGACCGAGGGTCCACGGATCCTGAGTCCAGTTCAGGGTCGAGAGCGCCTTCCATTCCGGGAGGGTTAGACCGAAGCTGTTGGAAACGGTGCCTTTGCGATCGGTGTAGGGGCCGCCCGGGATGTCCTGCCGCTCCCATTCCAGCAGCCGGGTGCCAGTGACGTTGAGGGCTAGGGCGCCCCAGTCTGGTGCGCCTATGTCGGTCAGATCGAGCCGCCAGTCGATCTGGAAGTCGATCCCCTTGGTCTTCAGCGTGCCCAGGTTGGCATTTGTCTCGAACGTGCTGGTGATCTGGCCGGAGTTCGGATCCCGGCTGAACAGGCGGCAGAACACGTTGTTCGGATCGTAGGTCGGGTTGGAGACGCCGTCCTGATTGTAGCAGCGGCGCAGCTGTTCGGTCGTCGAGACCGTGCCGACCACCTGCTCGATGGTGATGTCATAGTAGTCGATGGATCCGGATACGCCGCTAAGCCACGCGCTAGACAACGGCGACTGTAAGATCGCGCCGACCGTGAAGGAGTCCGCGGTCTCCTCCTGCAGGTCGGGATTCCCGCCGGTTACGCCCGACACTTGCGAGTTGGAGAAGGTGTAGGAGTCGATCACCTGCGCCGGGACATTCTGCGCCAGACAGAGGCTCCGCACCTGGCCGGCGTTCGCGGCGCCGGGCGCGCGATAGGCGCCGCGGATGTCGCAGGGGTCGCCGGAGAACTGCCGCACCCCGGTCGAGGACACGGGTACGCCGATCGACGGGAAGCTCAGGTTCTGGGCGGCGAAAAGCTCCCCGATCGAGGGCGCGCGCACCGCGCGTTGCACACCGCCGCGCAGCCGCAGCCCGTCGATCGCCTCCCAGCTGAGGTCCGCCTTGTAAGACGCGACCTGTCCGATGGTGTCATAGTCTGACACACGGTAGCCGAGGTTGGTCTCAAGCTGGCGAATGAACGGCAGGTCGGCGAGCAGCGGGATCAGTACCTCGGCATAGAGTTCCGACACCGTATCCGATCCCGACAGCGGCGTGCCGGAGTTGCCGGCCAGTTCAGGTCCGGTGACGCCGTTAAGGGTAAAGGTGCTGATCAGCAGGTTGTCGGGCGAAAAGTCGTAGTTCTGCTCTCGGTAGGCCGCGCCGACAGCCGCGCGCACCTCGCCGGTGGGCAGGGTGAACAGCCCACCCTGCAGATTGGCTTCCACTACACGCTGATCGTTCGTAGTTTTATTGCGCGGCACCCGGCTGACATAGGCGATACAGCTGGCGCTCAACGGATTGGCGCCGAAGGGGTTGAAACCGCCGGTGCAGAGCGACGCGCCGCCGTCTGACGCCTCCAGGAGCCGCTGAATGGCGGAGCGAGAGAGATAGCCAGTGTAATTGGTGTCGTTGTCTACCCGGCCATAGGTCAAGTAGGCGTCGTAGGTCCAGTCGCGCAGACCGACCAGATCGCCGCGTAAGCCCGTGGTGATCTGGTAGACGCTGTAATTTTCGTTCTGGCGGCGCGGACCGAGCTCGTTGAATCGTTTGTCGAGGCGGAAACTCCCGGCCGGATTGGGTCGCGAGTTGAGGACACCGCGCAGTTCAGTAGGAATGAACGGATTGGTAGATGGGATACGGAAGCCCGTAGTGGGGCCGGTACCCGGGTTGGACGCGAGCTGGTTGCCGGCCTGATACTGAGAAAACAAGACGTCCGTGTAAAACTCGACCGCTTCGGTGAGCTCGTAGCTCGCGGCCGCATACACATTGTACCGGGTCTGGGGAATAATCAGATAGTTGCGATCAACGGTGCTGTAGGTGAAGTCCGTCTGCTGCAACGGACCCGGCTTGCGGAACCCCTCATAGTCTATACCGCCGGGACTCACGTAATCGCGCGCGCCCTGATAGGTGAACAAGGTTCCGTTGTTGTTGAAGCCGAACGTATCGCCCCGTGCAGCGCCGGAAACGGCGGCGTTGACGGCGGCGGCTGTCGGCAAGTTTGAGGCGTCGAACACCGTCGACCCGAGCGGCGAGGTGCCGGCGAACCCGCCGATGAGCGAGAAAGAGCGACTGGCGTTGAGCACGGACGCCCGGTTGGAATAGCTGGCCGAAAGAACAGCGCGACCCCGTCCCTCGGCGAAGTCCCCGCCGAGCGTTAGGCTGACCGCCTCCGCCTCCGCGTCGCCCTGGTCGGAGGCCCCGTACTGAGCGTCTAGCTTGAAGCCTTCAAAGCGGCGGTCGAGCAGGAAGTTGAGCACGCCGCCCACCGCGTCCGATCCGTAGGTCGAGGAGGCTCCGCCCGTGATCGTCTCGACGCTAGCGATCAGGGGGGTGGGCAACAGGTTGAGATCGACGACCGACGAGGCGTTGGATGGGACTATCCGGCGCCCGTCGAGAAGAACGAGGGTTCGCGTCGATCCAAGACCACGGAGTTGCACATTGGCTTGGCCCGCCAGATTTGGGCTGTTAGAGGCCGCGTTGCCCAAGGCCGTGAACTGCGGCAATTCGTTGATCAAGCTCTCGATGTTGACCGATCCCGTCGCCTGGAAATCCTCTTGGGTCACGGTCACGATCGGGCTGTTGGCGATGTAGTCCTGTCGGGCGATGCGAGACCCGGTGACGACAACAGCTTCCAGCTCTGCGGCCGGTTCGGATGACGATGTCTCGGAGGAGGGACGGTTTTGCGCCGCGACAGGCAGGGCCGTCGCTGTCGCCACGATCGTGATTCCGGTCAGGACAGAGGAGGCGACGAGCCGGCTCCTGAAAAACTTATTGGCCAATGGTTTCCCCCTAGCGACATTGCGGCCAAATCGCGGCCCCTCTTTGTTGACTACGCGGCGTCTCCTCCCTTCCCTCATATGTCGCGAATTTTTCAGTCGACCGGGATGGTCGGAGCTCTCGGACGCGTCGAACAACGCTTTCCAAGCCGGTGGGGATTGCTCGAAGAGGTGCAGAAGACCGGATATCGGCGCTCGACGACGGTCGAGGACGTTAGTGCAGTACCTCGCCACCGACAGGATCGACCTGTCTAAGCTGGCCTGCCGCGTCCTGGACGAAGACTTCGACGGTCTCGCCCTTTTCGATCAACGTGGTAGCGCGGACCAGGGCTGACTCGATGGCGTCGACGCTGAAATCGAAGTGGCCGGCGTCTCGGCCATCGCGGAGGACGCGCCAATCGCCTTCGCCTCGAATGACTGTGAACTGGATGGTGTCCGAAAGCGCCGTCAAGAAACTGCTCCAACTGCGAGCCTGGGTGACGATGGTTTCAGCTTACCCGACGTTTCGGGAACGGTTCAAACCAAACACCCCTCAAGGTTGACCCTCGCCGCTGGCGTCGCCGAAATGGGGGTACGGAAGGCATGATCCGTTGGCGGGTGATTTGCGACGGCGGCGCAAAACCGAGTGCGACTAAGCTTCTGCGGCATCGAACGGATCATCGGCGGTCTTCGGCCGAAGGCGTCTAGTGACCTAGGCTGGCGGTCGCACGGCGCAGACGACGCCGATGGCGCGCCGCAGAAGTAGGCTCGGGTTCGGCAGGGTTCGCAGCTGAAGTCGATCTGAAAGCGGAGACGGTGCGCTTCGTCGGAAGAGAGCCCAAACCAATGTGTGCAGACCGGCAGGTCGGATAGCGCAGGCGCCGTGGCGCACCAGCCTCTACCCCGCGTGGTTCTCAGGCGCCCTGTTCCTTCGATTCTTGAGGATCGGGTTCACAGTCTGCGGCGGGCCTGTGGTGCCTGTCGTTATGGCGCGTTGCGAACTGATGGGTAAGGCTCGCGGGATATCCAGTGACCGGTTGAACCGACTGCTAGCGTTTACGCAGGCGCTGGTGGGCCCCGAAGCGCATGAACTTTCGACTATGCGCCGACGAGCAGTAATCGGCGAATTCTCGCGTGATGCTCGAGTTCCGCGTCTAGGCGATCGGCGAGGCGGCGCTTAGCGACCTGCGGTCTGCGACGCGGCGGCGCCTCTACAAGGCGTTGTCGTCCAGACCGGCGCCCTGCCGGTGACAGCGGTTGAGCGGACCCGCTGTGCCGAAGCGCGACTGGACCGTGACTCACTTTGTCCGGCCTTCCCTTGGTAGATGTGTCTCTGCTTGCCGGCCGCCACCAACTGATCCGGTTTAAATCCCTGAAGCCGAGTTTGTGGATGAACCCGCCGTCGAGTGTTTTTGTCGGGGGCCGGCCGGCTTCAGTTTCATTTCGTGAGGGGCGGGGGCGCGTGCCGCGTAAGAGACAGTAGGGGCGTCCCTTCCTAGGAGTTTGAGTTGACCCGTTTCAAAATCGCATCGCTCGCCGCGACCGTCGCGGCGCTTTCCCTGGTCGCCGGTCAGGCGGATGCACACGCGCGTCTCGTGAGCGCCACGCCGGCCGCCGGCGCTGCGGTCGCGGCGCCGCGCACCATCAGCCTCACCTTCAGCGAGCGCGTGGCGCCGGCCTTCTCCGGTTTCGATCTCGTCAATGCGGCGGGCGCGACCATCCGTGTCCAGACACGGGTGTCCGAGGACGGCAAGACGATCTCGGGCGCTCCGGCGAGGCCGTTGGCGGCCGGGGCCTACGTGGTCAACTGGCGGGTGGCGTCTCCGGACGGGCACCGGATGACGGGGTCCACCAACTTCTCGGTCCGCTGATCAGATGGAGACAACGGTCGTCCTGCTGAGGCTGGGGCAGTACATCGGCGCCGTCCTGCTGTTTGGCGTCCCCCTGTTCTTCGCGTTCAGGATGCCCATGTCGGACGCGGCCGCCGAAAGGTGGCCGCGAACGACGCTGCTGGTCGCCGCCGTGGCGACCGTCCTGGCTGCTCTCGCCAACCTCGTGGTCCAAACCGCCGTGATGGCGGGATCGCTGACCGAGGCGCTGAAGCCGGAGTCGCTGTCCTACGTGGCATTCGGCACGGGCCTGGGCGTCGGCTTCCTGGTTCGCGCGGCGATGGCCCTTTTGGCCGCCGTTCTGCTGATCAGTCTGAAACCGGGACGCGGCGGCTGGATCGTGCTGACCGTCGTCGGCGCTGTGGTCAGCGCCAGCCTGGCCTGGACCGGTCACGGCGCGGCGACGGAAGGCGCGGGCCGCTGGCCGCATCTGATCGCCGATGTCGTTCACGCGCTCGCCGCCGGACTCTGGCTCGGCAGTCTGGTCGCGTTGTTCCTGATGCTGCGGACCCGCCACGGGCACGCGGCGGGCGCGCCGGTGACTCACGCCGCCCTGGAGGGGTTCGCCGGTCTGGGAACGCTCGCCGTCGTCCTGCTGACGATCACGGGTCTGGTGAACAGCGCCTATCTGATCGGGTTCAGCCGGCTCGGGAGCCTGTTGACGACGCCCTACGGCGTTCTTCTGATCCTGAAACTCGTCCTGTTCGCCGGCATGCTGGCCCTAGCGGCCTCGAACCGCTTTGTCCTGACCCCGCATCTCGGATCGGCGCTCGAAGACGATCACGCCCGTCCGCTCGCCTTGCGCCGCCTGCGGCGCAGCCTGGCGCTGGAGACCGTGCTGGCGGCCCTGCTGCTTCTGATCGTGGCGATCATGGGTACCCAGGCGCCCCCCGCCGCCATGATGTGAACCTCGCCGAGCTTTTGTGAAGGATCGGCCTACAGCGCGGGAACGGGAGACTTGGCCGCGGGGGAGGTCGATCGCGACCCCGACTGCGGACGATTGAACCAGGCCTGGGTCGGTCGGTCGAAGGCGTAGCGGAAGACGGCGGCGCCGCCGAAAGCCGCGGCCAGGCCGACCGCCCAGGCGGTCCATTGCACTGACGGACTCCAACTCCGCCAATCGACGGCGTCGAGCACGCCGAACCACACGATCCGGATCACTTCGTTGGTCAGGAAGATCGCGAACGCCATCAAAGCGAGGTGCTCGACCAGCCTGGACGGGCTCCGAATCGGCAAGGCCCCGGTGGCGAAGATGATGACGGTCAGGAGGCCGAGGGTCGCCAGATTATGGGGTCCCAGAGCCTGCAGACCCGCCACAGCGACCACGGCGGAACCGCCCAGACCGGCGGCCAGACGGGGCGGGCAATAGACCTGCCGGGCGAACAGAGCCACGGCGACGCCGAGGGCGAACAGCGGAAAGGCCCGCAGGAAGCCGAGGCGCAACGGCATCTCGTAGATCGGCAACCCGAAGGCGGCGTGGGCGGACAGGTTGGCGGCGAGCAGCCCGCCCACCCCAAGAGCGAGGATCAGCCATGGGGACAGGCCGCGCGCCGCGCGAGCGAGGAAGGGCAGGCTGACGTAACAGCCCAGGAGCGCCGAGAGCGTCCAGGTCGACGCGTTCCATCCCTCTCCGCCCGGCACCCCATAGGCCTGCACCAGAAAGAACTGGGCGGGAAACCGGGACCAGTCGAACCATTCCGGGTGGCTGGGTGTTTGGCCCAGGATCGCCGCCGTCAGCACCAGCCCCGCCAGGGCGAGGCTGACGGTCATGTGGGCCGGAACCACCCTGAGAAATCGCTGACGGTAGAAGACGGAAAGCGGAATTCGCCGGTTCGCGAGCCGCTCGCCGTAGACGCGGGCGAGAACGTAGCCGGAGTCGATGATGAAGAAGTCGGTCAGCAGATAGCCGCGGTCGAAGACCGGATGGAAGAGCGGCAAGGGGATCGGAGCGGCCTCGCGGAAGTGATAGAGGACGATCATCGCCCCCACGACGAAACGCAGAAGGTCGAGCCAGCCGCCGCGCGCGATCGGCGGCGGGCGTCGGCGCTCCGGGGGTGCTGGATCTTCCGTCATCCAGCCATCATCCCCCCACAGGCGCCAAGGAAGGCTTGCCCGACACGGTGAACGAGGCCTTGCCGCCGGTGGTCGCGCGTAGGGGTTCGCGCGGGGCGGTGTGAGTGCATCAGGCCTTGAGTGGCGACCAGCGGAGGGCAAGACCCGGGAATCCGGCAAACCCTTCCGCTCCCTCGCCCGCTTGTCCTCAGCGGGTCGGTTTCGATCGAGGCGAGCGGCGTCGGGGCTTTCCGAGGAAGGCCCAGGCGCCGACCACCCCCAGGGCCGCCATGGCGACGCCGCTGAGCGCCGTCACCGCGCTATAGAGCCAGCCGCCGACCGAACTGGCGTGCAGGGGGTAGAAGGCGTTGTAGGCCCGGACGCCGGTCGGCAGGGCGTTGGCGTCGGAGGTCGCGACCGCCCGGCTGGTGGCCGGATCGATGGTCACGGTGGTGCGGCCGTTGGGATGCCACTCGCCGGGCTGCTTCAGACGGATCGTGGCGGGCTTGCCCGGTGCGGCGGGGCGGACAACCATGCGCGGGATCGCTTCGGGGAAGCGGGCCTGGGCCTCTGTCAGGGCGTGGGCCCAGTCGACGTCCCCGGTCCCGACCACCGGCGCCGGCGGCGTCGGGACAGCCCCCAGCAGGGCCTGGGTCGTGCCGTGAAAGACGATCGCCGCACCGGTGAGGCTGAAGACGACCAGCGGGATGGCGAAGATCAGGCCGAGATTGCGATGGCTGCCGATCAGTTCGCGCCGGGCCCCCGAGCGGGGCCAGACCCGCCAGCCGGTGGCGCGCCAGGCGGGAATCCAGACGATCAGGCCGGTCAGGATCATCACCGCCAGGGTCAGGCCGGCGCCGCCGGCAACCAGCTTGCCGGTGTGACCGGCCAGCAGCTCGTGGTGAAGGTCGAAGATCCATGTCTCGGCTCGCGCCGGGCCCCACCAGCGGTCCACCACCTTGCCGTCGGGGTCGGCGTAGCCGAAACCGTCCTCGGCCAGGTAGAGCCGGTGAACGCCGACCGCCCCGCCCGGCAGGACCACCGAGGTGAGGCGGGGCTCGGCTGCCTCGAGCCGGTCCAGCGCCGCACCCAGACGGGCGGCATCGAGATCGATCTCGGCGCGCGCGGCGGGGACGGTGGCGCGGATCCAGTCGTCCTCGAACACCAGCAACGATCCCGTCAGGCCCAACACCACGGCCAGGATCGAGAGGGCGGTCCCGGCCCAGGCGTGGAGCGTGCGGATCGCGCCCATCACCGGCTCAGAAGCTCCGCGTCAGGGTCACGGTGGCCGTGCGCCCGCGACCGGCGAAAAAGCGCAGATTGTCGGTCGGCCCCTGTGTGTCCGAGAAATAGGAAATGTACTGCTCGTCCAGCAGGTTCTGCACCCCCAGCGACACCGTGCCGAAGCCCGCCTCATAGCGGGCCACGGCGTCGAGCACCGTATAGCCCTCGAAGCCGTTGGCCCCGGGCTCGCCGTCGAAGTCGCGTGCGAGATAGGTCTGGGCCTGAAGGCGCAGGGCGATCGGGCCTGTCTCGTACTCGCCCCACAGCAGCAGGCGGTCGGGCGAGATGTTGGCTCCGTTCAGGTCGCGGTCCAGGTCGCCGTCGCCGTCGCTGTCGCTCTGGCCGTCGAGCGCGGCGTAGCTGCCCCCCAGGGCGAGGGCGTCCGTGGCGCGCCATAGACCCTTCAGCTCCAGTCCATCGATCCGTGTGGCCTGGCGCTGCACCTCGAAGATGCCCGACGGCAGGCGGTTCAGCAGCGAGCCGCGTTCGGCCTCGGACCGGAACACGGCGGCGGACAGTTCGACGCGCGCGCCGCGGTATTCGACCCCGACCTCGGTGTTGTCCGACACGACCGGTTCGACGTTGAGGAAGGTGTCGACGTCCTGGTTCGGACGGTTGATGCCGCGCAGCACCCGACCGACGTCCGGCATGGTGAAGCCTTGGGCGAAGGAGCCGTAGACGAGGAGAGCCGGCGTCACCTCGAAGGCGGCGCCGACGTTGAACAGCGTCTCCTCGAAGCCCGGCTCGCCGCCCGCCACCGTCTGAGGGCCGTAGGCGTACAGGGTCTGGAAGTCGTCGACTTTCAGCTTCGCCGACTCATGCCGCACGCCCGCCGACAGGCTGAGGCGGCCGGCCAAGACCGACTGGTTTAGCTGCAGGAAGGGCGACAGGCTCTCGTAGGCGGTCTCCGGCACCCAGTTGCGCCCGGTCAGGACCAGTTCCTGATAGGTCCGGTCACGCAGGCCGTCGAGACCGACCAGCGCCTTGAGGCCCGTCAGGCCAGGAACCTGGCCCTGCCAGTCGATCTTGAAGCCCAGCTTTTCCGAATTGTTGGCCGACTGGTCGAACAGGGTCCCAACCGGAGCGATGCGGGGGTCCTGGAAGTCCGGGAAACTGCCGCCGCCGAATACGCCCTGGTAATCGTGGGCGAAGACCTGGGCCCGCTGGACGCCGCCGAACAGGTCGCGGTCGGTGTAGCTCAGAGCCGCCGATGTCACGGCGTTGGACGGCTGCCGGCCCGGCGGCGCGCCGCGCACAGCCGTGGTCGAGACGCCCGTCGCGCGGTCGCCCGCCACGGTCACATAGTCGCCGTCGCCTTCCAGATCGAACCGGTTGACCCAGCCCTCCAGCCGGCGATCGCCGCCCAGATCCCAGCCGCCGCGCGCGAACAGCGAGAGGGCCGCGAATCCTGGACCTCGCCCTGGGCGCCGTCGAAGCCGACGCGGCTGCCGTCAGCGTCATAGTAGGCGCCGCGGGTCTCGAAGGCCGCGCCCACGGTCAGGTCAAAGGCGCCGAAGTCACGGCCGCCGATGGCGGCGATCTTGGCGCCGACGCCGTCGCCCTGCAGCTCGTCGTCGGTGGTGACCTGGGCCATCATCCGCCCGGTCAGGCCCTCCGCCTCGGACGGCTTGCGGGCGGTGACGTAGTTGACCACCCGCCGGTGGCCCCGATGCCCTGGATGGCGTTGGAGCCGAAGATGACCTCGACCCGGTCGATGAAGAAGGGATCGATGGTGTAGCCGTCGCGGCTGTCGTCGCGCAGCGGCGTCGACTGCGGCACGCCGTCGACGAGATAGAGCGGCGAGCGTCCGCGCAGGGTCTCGCCGAAGCCCGACAGCTTCTGCCGCGTCGGCGAGAAGGAGGGCACCAGGGCCGCCACCGTATCGACGGCCGAGGCGGCCAGCGCCGTCTGCTGGACGATGGCCTCGGCGTCGATGAGCTCGACCGTGGCGGCGATCGCGGAGCGCGGGGTCTCGATCCGGGAGGCGGTGACCACCACCTCGTCCAAAAGCGTCGCGTCCGGGGTGGGCCCCTCCTGGGCCGCCGCGGGAAGCGCGGCCAGCAGCAGCGGCAGGAGGGCGACGGTGGCGAGGAGACGAGGGGACATGGAGCTCTTCAGGGGAACGACAGGGAGGGCGTCTGACCACAGGCCTTGTTGCGAGTCAATCGCACTCGCATCTAGCCAGCCTGGTGTTGGCTTCTTCGTGGCTATCGCAGGGGCCGAGCAGCGCTTGACCTGCGGGGCGGCGAGAGGAAAAGAGGTTCATGGCCAAATACGCGCCCCTCGCAACCTATCTGCGGCGTCAAAGGCGGACCGAAGTGGTGCTAACGTTCCGCGATATCGAACGCATCATCAGCGGCCTTCTTCCGAAGGCTGCGGCGACGGAGGGTTGGTGGAAACCTGAGCGCGGCGCGCCCGCGACGCCACAGCATCTCGCCCTGGCGGACGCCGGCTTCGTGGCCGAGCCGCATCTCCGAACGGAGACGGTGCGGTTTATCCGCGACGGAGGTCCGCGCGACCGGTCGATCGGAGGTCGGGATCGGCCGGTTCTCGACGACGGCGGTGTCATCGCCAACGAGCGGACGGCCGTCGCGAAGGGCGAAGAGACCGGTCGGCTCAGCGATCGTCAGGCTCACGGAGCGCCGGCGGGCTGAGCGCGGCCGGGGCGAGCTCGTCGCGACGCCTGTCGAACCGGCGCCTTATCCAGGTTCGGCCGGGCTTTTCGACGAGCAGATGCAGCGCCGCCGCGATCAGGGCCGTGGCGATGAACAATCCGATCAGTTCGACCGGCGTGATGCGGAAGGTGCTGTCGACGCCGCGCAGTTCGGCCACGACGCCCTTCCAGGCCACGATCACCGGCATGTGCACCAGATACAGGGCGAAGGACGCTTCTCCGGCGAAGACAAGGCCCGGGGAGGCGAGGGGTCCCTCGCAATCCGCCCGCGCGAGCAGGGACCAGGTCAGAATCACGGGGGCGGCGAGGGCGACGATGATGCGGTCGTCCAGCGACAGCTGCATCGCGCCCAGCAGCAGGACGGTCGTGAACAGGGCGGCCGTGGCGGCCACGGGCCGGCTCCAGCGCCACCGATGACCCAGCCCGTACAGCGCCATGCCGATCAGGAATTCGGGGGCGATCCGGAGAATGCCGAGGGAGTCCTCAGCTCGCGGAAGGACCTTGCCGAACGCCTGGACGTAGAAGGCGTCGAGGGCGACGAACGCCGCGGCCCCGATCCCCAGCAGCACCCACGGCCGCGCTCGCAGATGGAGGGCCAGCCAGGCGTAGGCGGGGAACAGCAGATAGGCGAACCATTCCGCCGACAGGGACCAGCTCGGGCCGCTCCAGTTCAACTCCGCATCGGTCGGAAACCAGGCCTGGATGAGAAACAGCGTCTGGAAGAAGGCCAGCGGCCCGTAGCCCTCGGCGTCGAAGCGGACGCCGGCGGCGGTCGCGCCCAGCACCATGATCAAGGCGCCCGTCAGAACCGCG
This sequence comes from Brevundimonas diminuta, assembly GCF_022654015.1. Classification (NCBI taxonomy): domain Bacteria; kingdom Pseudomonadati; phylum Pseudomonadota; class Alphaproteobacteria; order Caulobacterales; family Caulobacteraceae; genus Brevundimonas; species Brevundimonas diminuta. The sequence continues at coordinate 2,448,848 of NZ_CP073063.1, read as the reverse complement.
ACGTGCAGGGGATAAAGCCGCGCGAGCCGGGCGACGATGAAACGCCGGTAACTGAAACCGCCGCTCGCGAAGGCCGGACCGTAGACGTGCGCCAGAATGAAGCCCGACAGCATGAAGAAGGCGTCCACCGCCAGCCGGCTTCGCTCGATGATCGGGCTGAAGCCCAGGGCCGGATCCCATTGGAGTTGATAATGGAACAGCACCACCCCCAAGGCGAGGAAGGCGCGCAGACTGGTCAGGGCCCTGAGATCGGCGGGATAGCCGTCTCGGGTCGGCGGTACGGATGTCATTCGCGATGGCCCCCCAAGGGCGGCGGATCAGCACCGCCGCCATATTGAGATACGCATCGGGCGGGAACATCCCTCATGCGCGACGCCAGACGGGGCCGGCCGGTCATACGGGACGTCCAAGTCTGGCTCGGGGCTCGGAATGCCCTCGGCCGGTTTGCCAGCCTGGACCGCTGCGGCTCTGGGTGAGGCCGCCCCCAAGACATGTCATGTCCCTCAGCCGGACGAGAGGATGTCCACGCCGACCGCCGGGCCTGGCGACCGAACGCCGGGAGTCGGTCCCCGGCTAGCGGGAAGCGCGGCCGAGAAGTTCGATCAGTTCGGTCGCCTTGGCCTTGCGGTCGGCGAGATCGTCACCCGCGATCGCGCCCATGACGCAGTGATCCATGTGGTCCTTCAAGACCTCGCTCTCAACGCGCGACAGCGCCGCCCGAACGGCCTGGAGCTGGGTTAGGACGTCGATGCAGTAGCGGTCCTCCTCGACCATTCTGGAAAGGCCACGCACCTGCCCCTCTAAGCGGCTCAGGCGGTTCAACACCTTCGGCTTGATCTCGGTCTGCATCCTGTTCCTCGTTCCGACCGTTCGATCCTACCTCACCGTCACACCTTGCGCGATACCCCTGTGGGGTATATTTGGCTGTGAGGTCGTCCGAGGAGCCGTCATGGCTACGTCATCCCATTCCCATCCCGCCGGTCACGGCTGCTGTTCGAACAAGACGCCTCAAGCCGGCGCCCAGGCGGTCGATCCGGTCTGCGGCATGACCGTCGATCCGGCGACCACGGCGCATCGGGCCACCCACGAGGGCCAGGCGTATGTCTTCTGTTCGGCGGGCTGCCGGACCAAATTCGTGGACGATCCGGCTCGCTATCTCGGCGAGCGGCCCGAACCGGCTTCCGTCACGCCCGGTGTGATCTACACCTGCCCGATGCATCCCGAGGTGCGCCAGGAGGGACCTGGCTCCTGTCCGATCTGCGGCATGGCGCTGGAGCCGGAGACCGTCACCGCCGAGGCTCCGGTCAATCACGAACTGATCGACTTCACCCGTCGCCTGTGGATCGGCGCGGTTCTGACGCTGCCGGTCTTCGCGCTTGAAATGGGCGGCCATCTGACCGGGCTGGCGATGCGGATTCCGGGCCAGACCTCCAACTGGATCCAGTTCGCCCTGGCGACGCCGGTCGTGCTGTGGTCCGGCTGGCCGTTCTTCCAGAGGGGCTGGGCGTCCATCCGCAATCGCAGCCTCAACATGTTCACCCTGATCGCCATCGGCGTCGGTGCGGCCTGGATCTACAGCGTGGTCGCGGTTCTGGCGCCGCATCTGTTCCCGGCGGCGGTCCGGCGGATGGACGGCAGCGCGCCGGTCTATTTCGAGGCGGCGGCCATCATCACCGTCCTGGTGCTGGTCGGCCAGATCCTGGAGCTTCGGGCGCGCGAACAGACGTCGGGGGCCATCAGGGCCCTGCTGGACCTCGCCCCGAAGACCGCGCGGCGCGTCCGCGACGACGGCGGCGACGAGGACGTCACCCTCGATCTGGTCGCTGTGGGAGACCGGCTGCGCGTCCGTCCCGGCGAGAAGGTGGCGGTCGACGGAGAGATCCTGGACGGCCGGGTCACCCTCGACGAGTCCCTCGTCACGGGTGAATCCATGCCGGTGACCAAGGACGTCGGCGACAAGGTCGTCGCCGGGTCGCTCAACAAGACCGGCTCGTTCGTCATGCGAGCCGACAAGGTGGGCGCCGACACCCTCCTGGCGCAGATCGTCCAGATGGTGGCGCAGGCCCAACGCAGCCGCGCGCCGATCCAGCGGCTGGCCGACAAGGTGTCGGGCTGGTTCGTTCCGGCCGTGATCGGGATCGCCGTTCTCGCCGCGATCGTCTGGGGCCTAGCCGGCCCCGAACCGCGGCTGTCCTACGCCCTCGTCGCCGCGGTCTCCGTGCTGATCATCGCCTGTCCGTGCGCCCTGGGCTTGGCCACGCCGATCTCCATCATGGTCGGGGTGGGGCGCGGCGCTCACGCCGGGGTGCTCATCAAGAACGCCGAGGCGCTGGAGCGCTTCGAGAAGGTGGACACCCTGGTGCTCGACAAAACCGGCACCCTGACGGAGGGGCGCCCCTCGGTGACGGCCGTCCGGCCAGCCGACGGGTTCGACGAGGCCGAGCTTCTGAGACTTTCCGCCAGTCTTGAGCGGAGCAGCGAGCATCCGCTGGCGGACGCCGTCGTTCGGGCGGCGAGCGACCAGAATCTGGTTCTGTCCGAGGCGTCGGACTTCGACAGCCCCGTCGGGCGCGGCGTCACCGGGGTCGTCGACGGCCGCCGCGTGGCGCTCGGCAACAGCCGCTATCTGGCCGAGATCGGCGTCGACGTCGGGCCTCTGGAAGCCGGGGCCGATACGCTTCGCCAAGACGGCGCGACCGCCATCTTCGTCGCCGTGGACGGGGCTGCGGCCGGCGTGCTGGGCATCGCCGATCCGGTCAAGGCGACGACCGCCGAGGCCATCCGCGATCTGAAGGCGTCGGGGCTGCGTCTGGTGATGATGACCGGCGACAACCGCACAACGGCCGAGGCGGTGGCGCGCCGGCTCGGCATAGACGACGTTCAGGCCGAGGTTCTGCCCCAGGACAAGGCGGCGGTCGTCGAGCGGCTGAGAGCGGAGGGTCGGATCGTCGCCATGGCCGGAGACGGTGTGAACGACGCCCCGGCCCTGGCCGCCGCCGACGTGGGGGTGGCCATGGGCGCCGGCTCGGACGTCGCGATCGAGAGCGCCGGGGTCACCCTTCTCGGCGGCGATCTCCAGGGCCTCGTCCGGGCGCGCAAACTGTCCCGTGCGGTGATGAGCAACATCCGCCAGAACCTGGTCTTCGCCTTCGGTTACAACACCCTCGGCATTCCGATCGCGGCGGGACTGCTCTACCCGGTCTCCGGCCTCCTATTGTCGCCGGCCCTGGCGGCGTTGGCGATGGCCCTGTCCTCCGTCAGTGTGATCGCCAACGCGCTGCGGCTCCGGGCCGTCCGACTCTGATGGACGTCCCATGGCCAGAAGGCCGTCGCAGACGAGAGCCGCGGCGGGCGCCAATACGCATTCCGGCGACCGATCCCTCGCCTGATCCAACGGCGTTCGGGAATATTTAATCACGGCGGAACCGTGGCTCCGGGGCCGGATTACGCTGGACGATGTCCGGCGTGGGCAGTCGGGGCAAGGGACCAAACTCGCACCCGCCGCAACGTTGTCGGACGCATCGATCGTCTGGCCGTCCGGCGATCCGCCGGCGACCCCCTCAAGCGGAGACTCCCTATGCTCACCCCGACTTTCACCCACACGTCTCTCCTGGTCGCCGGCTGTTCCGCTCTCGTTCTGGCGGCCTGCAGCCCGGCGGCGGAACCGCCGCCGAACACGGAGGCCGAAGCCTCGGCTCAGACGCAGGAGCCGATGGCCATGGCGCAGCCTCCGTTCTCCGCCGCCGAGGCCAAGATGCACGAGGCCATGATGTCCGCCATGGGCGCGGATGCGGGCGAGACATGGGCCCGCAAGATGATCTCTCACCACCAGGGCGCGCTGGACATGTCCGAGATCGTGCTGAGGGACACACAGGACGCGGATATCCGTCGCATGGCCCAGAAGACCATCGAGATGCAGACCGGCGATATCGCCGAGCTGCGGCGCTGGCTTGAAACGAACGTGGGCGCCGCCGCCGGCGCGGCGGCTCCGGGCGGAAGCGCGGAAAATCCATACGCGACGGCCGAGGCCAAGATGAAGGACGCCATGATGGCCGCGACCGGGGCCGACACGGACCAGACCTGGGCTCGCAAGATGATTGCGCATCACCAGGGCGCCCTCGACATGGCCCAGGTGGTGTTGCGCGAAAGTCAGGACGCCGACATCCGGCGCATGGCGCAGAAAACGATCGAGATGCAGACCGCCGACATCGCCGAGTTGCGCGCCTGGCTGGACTCCCATCCGGCCGGCGCTGCCTGATTGGCGATCGGAATGTGATTGAAGAGCGTTGTCGCGAAAGGAGCGATCGATGGAAAAGATGAAGACGATGGATTCGATGAAGGGGAGCTACCGTTCGTTCGGCTTCGAACTCGTTCTGGATTTCATCATCATGTACCTGGTGATGTACACGATGATCGCGTCCCTCAATCACTTCTACTTCAACCTCAACAACGTCTACATGACGCTGATGATGGTTTCGCCGATGGCGATCCTCATGCTGATCTTTATGCGATCGATGTATCCGTCGAAACGGACTAACCTTCTGATCGGCGGAGCCGCCGCCCTGGTGTTCGCGGTGAGCTTTTACGGCATGCGGACCCAGGCGGCGGTGGGCGACACCGAGTTCTTGAAATCGATGATCCCGCACCATTCCGGCGCCATCCTGATGTGTCAGCAGGCATCGCTGACGGATCCGGAAGTGCTGGGTCTGTGCGAGGAGATCGTCAGCTCCCAGGAGAGGGAGATCGCCCAGATGAAAGCCATCCTGGCGAGGCGCTGATCCAGCGCCAGGCGACGGGAGTTTCCGGCCCGGTCGGCTCTGCGGCAGCGTGTCGCGAGGGCCGACCGGGTCGCCTGCGTAAAACCATATAGATCGTCGCCTCGCCGAGGCGCGGTTCTGACTTTGAGGAGTATCTTATGAAGCTGGATCGTCGACTGCTGCTGCGCGGCGCCGTCGCGGGCGGCGGTCTCGCCGCCTTGCAGGGCCTGATGCCCGCCTGGGCGCAGACGGGCTCGCCGGGGCTGCGGTCGGACCTGCCTACCCTGACTGGGCCGAATATCGATCTGACCATCGGTCAGACACCCTTCACCGTGAACGGGCGCACCGCGACCGCCACGACCATCAACGGCGTGCTGCCGGCGCCGGTGTTGCGGCTGCGTGAAGGCCAGAACGCCCGTCTGGCGGTGACGAACACCCTGGACGAAGACACCTCGATCCACTGGCATGGGATTCTCCTGCCCTTCCAGATGGACGGGGTGCCCGGGATCAGCTTCCCAGGCATTAAGCCGCGCGAGACCTTCGTCTATGAGTTTCCGATCAGGCAGTCCGGCACCTTCTGGTACCACAGCCACTCCGGCCTGCAGGAGGCGCTCGGCCATTACGGGCCGATCGTCATCGATCCGGCCGGTGCCGATCCGGTCGCCTACGACCGCGAGCATGTGCTGGTCCTGTCGGACTGGAGTTTCATGCATCCGCACGAAATCCTCGACAAGCTGAAGAAGAGCCCCGGCTACTTCAACCGGCAGCGCACGACCCTGGCGGGCCTCTTCTCCGGCGAGGACCGCATGAGCCTGGAGGAACGGCGCATGTGGGGCCAGATGCGGATGGACCCGCGCGACATCCTCGACGTGAATGGGACGACCTACACCTATCTGATCAATGGACACGGCCCGCAGGAGAACTGGACCGGCCTGTTCCGACCCGGCGAACGGGTGCGGCTGCGCATCATCAACGCCTCGGCCATGTCGATCTTCAACGTCCGCATCCCCGGCCTGCCGATGACGGTGGTCCAGGCCGACGGCGAGAACGTGCGTCCGGTCGAGACCGACGAGTTCCAGATCTCCGTCGCCGAGACCTATGACGTCATCGTCCGACCGACCGAAGACCGGGCCTACACCATCGTATCCGAGGCCATCGACCGTTCCGGCATGGGGCGGGCGACCCTTGCTCCGCGCCTGGGGATGACCGCCGAGGTTCCGCCGCTCCGCGAGGTTCCAAACCTGACCATGAAGGACATGGGCATGGGGGACATGGGCGGCATGGGCGGCATGGACCACGGCTCGATGGGAGGCCAGCCGGGCGGCGCCATGGCGGGGATGGATCATGGCGCCATGACCGGCGCCTCCGGCGGCGCCATGGCCGGGATGGATCACGGCGCCATGGCGACCCAGTCCACGGGTGCGATGACCGGGATGGACCACGGCTCCATGGCCGGCATGAGCATGCGCGATCCCGCCAACGCGCCGCCGGACATGGCGGTGGGGGTCGGCGTGGACGCCATCGCCATGGCGCCGGCCAACCGCATGGGCGAGCGCCCGACGGGACTGGCCGACGTACCCCACCGCGTGCTGGTCTACACCGACCTGGTCTCGCTGACGCCCAACAAGGACCAGCGTCCCCCATCGCGGACCATGGAGATCCACCTGACCGGCAACATGGAGCGGTTCATGTGGGGCTTCGACGGAAGAAAGTTCAGCGAACTGGTCGAGCCGATCCGCTTTGAGCGGAACGAGCGGGTGAGGGTGACCCTGGTCAACGACACCATGATGGCCCACCCCATCCACCTGCACGGCCACTTCTTCGAACTGGTGACCGGCGGACCGGCGGGCCACCAACCGCTGAAGCATACGGTCAACGTTCTCCCCGGCGGCAAGGTCACCTTTGACCTGACCGCCGACAATCCCGGGGACTGGGCCTTCCACTGTCACATGCTGATGCACATGCACGCGGGCATGTTCAACGTCGTCACCGTCCGCCCGATGGCAGGAGCTTCGTCATGATCCGTCGGTCTGTGGGTCTCGTCCCTCTGCTCCTCGCGGCCTCGGCCGGCCCGGTGTTCGCCCAGAGCCACGCCGGGCACGGCGCGGCGGCTAACGCCGTCCAGCCCGCCGTCCAGCTGCCCGCCGGTTGCGTCCGGCGCGGCGCGCCGACGGCGGATCCCTCCCGCGTCGGAACGCTCGGGGCGCCGGCCTGCCCAACCGGCGCCGTGCCCGAGCGCGCGCCGGCGTCGGCGGACCCCCACGCCGGGCACGACATGTCGACGATGGGCCAGACCGCGCCCGCGCCGACCATGCCGGCGGGACATGACATGTCGACCATGCAGAGCGGCCAACAGCCGGCCGCCGCCGGTCAGCCGGATCCCCACGCCGGGCACGACATGTCGACGATGCGGCAGACCGCGCCCGCGCCGGCCATGCCGGCGGGACATGACATGTCGACCATGCAGAGCGGCCAACAGCCGGCCGGCGCCGGTCAGCCGAATCCCCACGCCGGGCACGACATGTCGACGATGCGGCAGACCGCGCCCGCGCCGACCATGCCGGCGGGACATGACATGTTGACCATGCAGGCCGGCCAACAGCCGGCCGCCGCCGGTCAGCCGGATCCCCACGCCGGGCACGACATGTCAACGATGCGGCAGACCGCGCCCGCGTCGGCCATGCCGGCGGGACATGACATGTCGACCATGGGGCAGATGCCCCCGGGTCATGACATGTCGGCCATGGCGATGCCGCCCGACGTGCCGACCAGCGCGGACAACCCGGGACGCCCTCCGGAAATGCCCGTTCCGCCCGGGGCGACCAGCGGCCCCGCTCACGCCGCCGATACCCTGTTCGATCCCGCGGAGATGGCGGCGGCCCGCGAACAGCTTCGCGTCGAGAATGGCGACGTGCGGACCACCGCGGTGATCATCGACCAGCTCGAAGCGAGTTTCGGAGACGGCGAAGAAGGCTACGCGCTGGACGCGCAGGGCTGGACCGGCGGCGACATCAACCGCTTCTGGTGGAAGTCGGAAGTCGAGGGCGACTTCGACGGCGAGGTCGAGGAAGCCGAGATCCAGGCCCTTTACAGCCGGGCGTTCCGGCCCTTCTTCGACTTCCAGACGGGTCTGCGACAGACCTACCGTCCGGAGGGCGATCGAACCGATCTGGTCGTGGGCGTTCAGGGCCTCGCGCCTTACTGGTTCGAGGTCGATGCGGCGGCCTTCCTCTCCAACAAGGGTGAACTCACGGCGAGGGCGGAGGCCGAATACGATCAGCGGATCACCAACCGCTGGATCGTGCAGCCTCGCGCTGAAGTCGTGCTGTCGGCCGAGGACATCCCCGAGCTCCGGATTGGATCCGGCCTGACGTCGCTCCAGATCGGGGCTCGGCTGCGGTACGAATTCCACAAGGAGTTCGCCCCCTATGTCGGCCTGGAATGGACCAAGAGCTTCGGGAATACGGCGGACTTCCTCGAAGCCGATGGGCGAAGCTCGGAAGACACGCGCCTCGTCGTCGGCATCCGGACGTGGTTCTAGCGAAGGTCGGCGGCGGCGGGCCTCGTCTGATCCTTGGCCCCGATAGGCGGTCGCGGATCGTCGCCGAGGCGCGGCGTCCCCGGTCTCGGCGGCTGGAAAGGACGGGGAGGTCTCGGTGAGGCCGCGGCCCCTCTCGGCCGTGGTCATCGACCTCGACGACACCCTGCTCTCGGCCTACCGCCGGCCGGATCTGGCCTGGCGGAGCGTCTGCTTGATGATGCAAGCCGAGCTGGGCGGCCTCGCCCCGGATATCGCGGCGCAGGCGCTCACGCGGGCCGGGCAGGCGTTCTGGCGCGACCCGCGGTGTCATGAGTTGGGTCGCGCCGACCCACGACACGCGCGGCGCCTCATCGCGACAGCGGCCTTCGAGACCCTGCTTCGGGAAGGCCATCCCGCACCGGCTTGCGAAACGGTCTCGAGCCTCGCCGACGCCTTCAGCCGGCGGCGGGACGAAGAGATGCGGCTCGAGGCGGGGGCTGAGGCCCTGCTGCTCGACTTGCGCGACGCGGGCTATCGCCTCGCGCTTCTCACCAACGGCGCCGGACCGTTGCAGCGCGCCAAGATCGAACGGTTCGGTCTCGAACCGTATTTCGATCACATTCAGATCGAGGGCGAAGTCGGCGTGGGAAAGCCCTTTCCCGACGCGTTCAGGCGTGCGTTCGCCGCCCTGGCCGTCGAGGCCCCCGAGGTCTGCGTGATCGGCGACAGCCTCGAATGGGACATCCGTCCGGCCAAGGCTCTGGGCTGTCGGACCGTGCTGTATGATCCGGAACGGGCCCTTGAGGCCGAACTCCGTCGCAGCGACGCCGACGTGGTGGTCAGGACCTTGACGGGCCTGGCGCGTTGTCTGCCTGCGCTTCACACTCAGCGTGAATGAAGGGTTCGGCGTGCGGGATACCGCCGCGTCGCTTTTAAGCCGCCCGCGATCGAGGTGCGCCAGATCGACGATCCGATCGCGCAAGAAAAACGCCGCGCGGCTCGCCGCGCGGCGTTCCCCACTTCGGTTTCGGCCCCTCAGGAGGCGGGAGGCCGCCTCCTCAGTGAACCATGAAACGGACGACGCCGTTCATCTGATGGCCGTCGGCGCCCTTCGCGGTCCAGGCGGCGGCGTAGGTGCCGGGCGCGAGGGCCGGAAGCGGGGCGCTGACCGTGACCGCGGGTGCAGCCTCCGCTGACAGGGCCACATCGACCGCCTGGTTCGACGGTCCGCCGGTCAGGCGAAGGGACGTCAGGACCATGGCGTGCGGGAAAGTCGCCGAGAAGGTGGTCGGGGCGGAGGACAGCATGGCGTTGTCCGCCGGAGTGGTCGCCACGCCATTGGCCGGCGCCTGCATGGCGGCGTGGTCCTGCGCCGACATGCCGGCATGCGACTGGCTCTGGGCCTGGGCGGCCGACAGAGGAGCGAAGGCCGCGAGGGCGGCGAGAGTGGCGAGTATTGAACGGTTCATCGAAAACTCCTGGACTTCAAGCGAACTACTGTTTGGGCGGCATGGTCATGCCGTCCATCTTCGACATGTCATGGCCGGCCATCGGATCGGCAGGCGGCGGTGTCGGCTCTGGCGCGGGCGCGGGCCGGGGGGCCGGGCGGGGGGCCGATGCCTTGGGAGGCGCGGCCGGGGTTGATGCGGCAGGGGCGGGCGTGGCGGCCTGCGGCGGCGTCGACTCGGGGGTTGCGGCCGGCACGGCTTCCATCGGAGCCATCGCTGAAGCGTCCGGCGTCGGCTCGGCGTCCACCGGTTGAGGCTCGGCGGCGGGCTGGCAGGCGCCCAGGGTGACCGCCGCGGCCGCGGCGAGGATCGGCAATCTCATGTGGCAAGCTCCTGATAAGAGGGCGACGGTCAGGTATTTCCATCGACGCCTTCATACTGGTTTACGCGGGCGAGCGCCGCAGCCCTCGCCGTCCGGCCTTCATCCGCGTCATTTCGGAGCCGGCGGGACGTCGCCCGCGCCGCCCAGGACATCGAACAGCTTGCGACGGGCGCGCGCGACGCGCGTCTCCACCGTCTTGACGGTCACGCCGAGAATTTCGGCCGCTTCCGCCTGGCTGCGCCCCTCGATCGCGGTGAGCAGCAGCGGGGCCTTGAGATGCGGCGGCAAAAGGCTGATCGCCTCGTTCAGACGGGCGAGTCGGTCGCCGGCCTCCATCCGTTCATCCGCCGGCTCGTCGCCGTTCGCCACGGCCAGGGCTTCCGGCGATGCCAGATCGACGTCGCCCCGGATCAGGCGTCGGACGAACCGGCGGCGGCTCCAGTCCCGGCATTTGTTGAGCGCTATGGTCCGGATCCAGGCTTCGAAGGGCCGGGTCGGGTCATAGCGGCGGATGTTGATCCACGCCGCCGCATAGGTCTCCTGCAACAGATCCCACGCATCCTGTTCGTCGCCGACATAGCGCCGGACGAAGCGGAACAGGGCCGTCTTGGTCTGCTGCATCAGCGCGCCGAAGGCCGCCCGATCGCCGCCGGCGGCGCGCGCTGACAGGTTCGCTGGACTCTCCACCCGGAACGCTAGCCTTCGTCGGGCGCGAGAGCCGCCACGATGCGGTCGTCGAAGACCTCGGCCTGGGCAGGGGTCAGCACCGACCGCATCTCGAAGACGTGGGCTATCGTCTCCTTCTGAAGGGCGCCCATGGCGACGTGGAAATGGTCAACCGCGGCCTGAACCGGGGGACCGTCGCCGTCGCTCTGTTCGATCGCGCGCGCCAGCTCGAGGTTGGCCGCGCGGACATCGGCTTCGAGCGCGGGCCGACGCGCTGCGAACCGGGCCTCGACCGCCTCGATGCGCGTCAACTGGTCAGGCGACAGCTTGAGATCGTGGTGCACGATGTCGTGCAGGGACGGCGGCTCGCGCCGGCTCAGCACCCAGCTGGCGCTGATCCAGGTGCCCGCGCCGCTGGCGACGGCCGCCAGCACGGCCGTCAGGACGATCGCGCGCCAGCCGCGCATCACCGCCCGGTTTCCAGTCTCACCAGAGGCGACAGGCCCGCATCGACCGTGAAGATGGCCATCTCTCCCGGCGGGCTCGGCGCGGCGGCCGCGCCGACGCCGCCCGCCGTCAGACCGGTGGCGAGGGCCACGGCGACCGCGCCGAGACGGACCTGCGTGGCCAGTCTTTCGCCGCGAAGCGTCTCGACCCGGCTCCAGACCAGCGGTTCGAGCCCGTCGAGCGACCGGCCGATGGGCGTCATCGCGGACTCGGCCAGAATGTCATCCAGTTTAAGCGACATCGAACACTCTCCTTGCGCCCCTACATCCTACTACGGCCAAGACCGTGACATCCCTCGGGCGAGGGGGCGGACCTCGCGCTGCGTAGATAGCAGAAGGGACAGGAGTGGAGAGGGTTTATGACATCACGCGGATTTTTCCCGGCATTGGGACTCGCGCTCGCCTTGTCGGTGAGCGCGCCCGCGATCGCGCACGAGGATCATGACGCCCCGGCGGTTCGCGGCCAGAGCGCCGCATCGACCGCCGAGGGGCCGCAATCGGACATGACGGCCATGCCCGGCATGGCGGCCGACATGGACCACGGGGCCATGATGGCGGACGAGGGTCCGAAACCCATGCCGCAGCGCCTGTACCGCTGGCTCGGCGCCATGCACCCGGCCGCGGTGCATTTTCCGATCGCCCTGTTCCTCGTCGCCGCCCTCCTCGAGATCGCCGCCCTGACCCTCCGGCGTCCGGTCCTGACCCAGGGCACGCGCGTCATCATCGCCTTGGCGGCCATCTCCGCGGTCGGCGCAGTGGCATTGGGCTGGTTCGCCATGGGGATGCCGGGACGGGACGACGCGACCCACGCCTCTCACAGATGGCTCGGCACTTCGATCGCCGCGCTGGGCCTCCTCAGCTGGTGGGCGAAGGAGCACTGGGTCCGCCGGCCGGGGCCCGGGCGCGAGAGAGTCTACATCGGCCTGTTGACGCTCACCGCCGTCGCCGTCGTGATCAACGGCCTCTTGGGCGGCATGCTGACCCACGGCGTGAGACATCTGATGTTCTGAAGGCCGCGCCGTCGTTCAACCTTCTCGTTTTTTCACCCACGCCCGTCCGACACACCTTTCGCGGCCGGCAAACAGGAGCCTCGCCCACGATGTTTCGTTCAACCTTCGCCGGACTGGCGGTCGCCGCTCTCCTCGCCACCGCCTCGCAGGCCCAGACCGCGGACGAACAACAGGTCCGCGCCGTGGTCACCGCCTACAAGACCGCCATCGAGCGGATGGATGTGTCGCAGACGCCGGCCCTGTTCTGGTCCGACTCCGAAATCTTCGAGAACGGCGGCGTGGAGGGATCGTTCGCCTACTATCTGGAGCACCATCTGGGTCCTGAGTTCGCCGATCTCGCCGGGTTCGACTTCCGCGACCACGACATGAAGATCGAGGTCGATGGCGATACGGCCTTCGTAAGCGAGACCTACACCTACCACATCACCTTCAAGGACGGCGCGCGAGCTCCCATAGAACGCCGCGGCGCCGCGACCAGCGTCCTGCGCAAGCGAGGTGACGAGTGGAGGTTCGACATCTATCATTCCTCGGCGCGGCCTTTCCGTCCGGCGGCCTGAGCGCGACCGCGACGGTCAGCGCCGTTTGCACATCGTTTTCTTGAGGTCTCATGGGGTCCCAGTCCATTCCACTCTCACGCCGCAGTCTCATCGCCATGGGAACGGGCGCCCTGGCGGTCGCGGCCTGCGCCCCGGTCGGTCGCGCGTCGAACGAGCTCGCCGTCTACAAGACGCCGACCTGCGCCTGTTGCACGGCCTGGGTGGATCACATGCGCGCCGCGGGCTTCGAGGCGCGGATCAGCGAGCTTCCCAGTCTCCGCTCGATCCGCAGCACCCAGGGCGTGCCCGAAGCCCTCGCGTCCTGTCACACCGCCCTGATCGGGGGCTATGTTCTGGAGGGCCATGTGCCGGCCGAGGACGTGAGACGGCTTCTGGCCGAGCGTCCCAAGGCCGTGGGCCTGGCGGTTCCGGCGATGCCCCTGGGGTCGCCGGGCATGGAGACGCCGGACGGCCAGCGCGAGCCCTATGAGACCCTGCTGATCCTCGAGGGCGGCGGCACACGCGTCTTCGCGCGTCACAGCTAGTCGGGTTCGTTCCATGAAGGTTCTCAGGCTGTCGACCCAGCTTCACAAATGGGTCGCCCTCGTGGTGGGGCTGCAGGTTCTGTTCTGGGTCGGCGGCGGTCTGGTCATGACCGTCATTCCGATCGAGACGGTGCGTAGCGAACATCGCGCGGCCGAACTCAAGCCGGCTCTGCTTGAGGTTGGAGCTCTTCCGACCCTCGCCGTCGTGGCCCGTCGCGCGGGCGTGGCCCCTGTCGAGGCGGAGCTGCGCACGACGCCGCGCGGACCCGCCTGGACTTTGAAACCGGCGGACGGAGAGCCCGTCGTCGTGTCCGCCGTCACGGGCCTTCCGTTCGGGCCGATGTCCGCTGGCGAGGCCTCGGCGTTCGCCCGGACGGGCTACAAGGGCGAGGCGAAGGTGTCCGGCGCCGTGCTGCTGGCCACGGCGCCTCAGGAAACCGGCCGGACAGGACCGCTCTGGAGGGTCGATTTCGCCGACCGCGAACGGACGACCTTCTATCTGTCGCCGGCCACCGGAGAGGTCGTGACGCGCCGCTCGGGCGTCTGGCGGTTCTATGACTTCTTCTGGCGGCTCCACATCATGGACTGGAAGACCGGCGAGAACTTCAACCATCCGCTGATCATCATCACGACCTTCCTCACCCTGAGCATCGTGATCACCGGGATCATCCTGCTATGGATCCGCCTAGCGCGTGATCTGAAGGCTTTCCGGGCGTCTCGGCGGACGGGCGGTTCGAGTTGATGCGGGTTGCGCCCGGGCGCGGGCGGGTGGTCAGGTCAGGCGGTGAGAGATTTCGGTCAGGCCTCGCAGGTCGGAGCCGAAGCGCGCGATCGATCCCCGGTGCCGGTCCAACTCCCCATAGGGCAGATATCGGACGTCCAGGTCCGAGATCCGGCTGAAAGCCGGCCGCTGGAGCTGGGCCCGGACATCGCCTTCCCGGCTGTCCGGCGCCACCAGAAAGAGACCGGCGGACGTGTGGAGTTCACCCGAGAGCGCCAGATCCAGCATGCGCACCACGCCGGAATAGATGGTGGTGGAGTGCTCGACTTCGAAGGCCGCCGCTACGCGATCCGGCGAGGCATCGAGCCAGAGGACGTCGATCAGACGGATCGACTCGGCGCCAGCGCCGTTCGCCAGCGCCGTCGGAAGTTGATCGAGACAGCCCTCGCCGAGACGCGCGCCGTCATGGAGCCGGCTCCGGTCGTTGGCGGCGATCCAGACCCGATAGCCGAGCGCGCGTCCCAGATCACGAAGCCAGGCCTGGATTTCCGTGTGCGTGCGATCCGTCTCGCGTTGCTGCGCCGTCGCCTTCTCGAACTTCAGGGCTTCCGCGCGGGCCTGGGCGAGCCGTTCTTCCCACCCCTGGCGCGAGAGCGCGTCACCGGCGGGGGGCGGCGCCGGATACCGCCCGGAGCCGACATCGAACAGGAATCCCGCGAGGGCGCCCAGATCGTTCGACAGAAGGTCACGATATCGGGCGTTCAGCGCCAGGAGGCCCTCCCGCATGGCCAGATAATGTTCCCAGCTGCCGAGCTTCACCTTCGAGCCGGTGATCGCGTTGTAACCGTTGACGATGGCGGTGTTGAACGGGGGCGCATGCGTGGGGTGCAGGAAATAGATCAGGTTGGCGACGGCCGGCCCGAGGCCCTTGATCTTGAGTTGATCGATCGTGCGGATGCCGGAGAGAATCTCGTCGGCTGTGGAACAGCCGCTGCAATGATGCAGCAGGCGGCCGAAGGCGCGCTGGTTCGCCGGGTTCTCGTAGATGTCGGGGATCCTCAACTTGGGCTTCCACAGAAAGGCGTGGTCGGCGCCCTTGAAGATCTGTCGCTGCTCGGCGACGGAATGGACGATGGTCTCCAGGGACGAGCCGCGATAGGCGACACCGAAGCGGCCCGTCTCGATCTCCTCGACCACCTGGCCGATGCCCCGGCCGATCGACCGGAAATTCTTCAGCCGTTCATCCCACAGGAACCAGGTCTGGTAGGTCGCCGAGGGATCGTTACGCCATTGCGCGATGAGGTCTCGAAGTCTGTCCGGCACGCCATCCTCTCAGATCCTGAATCTTCCCTCCCAGCGTAAGCGGGTCTGCGCTGAAGCGCCACTGGAGCGGCTCTTCTGCGGTCGATCATGCTCCCGACGGACGGCGATGAAGGGCGTTCGTCATGGTCGCGACCGAAGCGGACGGCGCGCGCCGTCCGGCGCGGTCGCGTCTTGACTCGAAGGGCCTCGAAGCGCCTATCTCGGCCGCCATGTGGAATATTGTCCGCGTCCTTCTGTTCGCCCTCGCGGTGGCCGGGTTCATCGGCCAGTCGTCGGCGCACGCCACTCCGGTTCAGGTGTTCGAGGCGACGGCGGCAATGCCGGAGGCGGACTGCGCCGAGATGATGGACATGGCGGACGAAGCCGTCGACGACGCCGAAGGCCCGTGCAGCAAGATGACGCCGGATTGCATCGCCAAGATGGGCTGCGCCGCCGTCGCCTCGCCGATGCCGCCCGCGCCGGCGATCGAGCATCCGCTCGGGTCGGGGGCGAAATCGTTCGCCGAGGTCGATGTCGCGCTGGAAGGCGCGGGTCCGCTTCCACTGAAGAGTCCGCCCAAACCGCTGTCGTAGACTGCTTTCGCTGATCGGAAAGCCGCGCACCGCTTCGCGGCGTCCGCCGATCGACTGAGGTCTGCGCCTGCGTCACGCCGCGAGGTGGACGCGGCGGTTATCGAGAATTCTCATGATCATTCGCTTCGGCACGGCGGTCTCCGTCGTGCGCCGTCTCCCGGCGGTTCCCTTGCCGCGACGCTTGCGGCGGCCTTGCTGGCCGTGCCCCGTTGACCGGCCCTGGCCGCTGGCCGCACTCCTGGTGCTCGGACTCTGCGCCGCGCCGGCCCGTGCCGACCCCCAGACCTTCGACGAGACTCTGGCCCGCGCCGCCAGCGAGGCGCCGCGCCTGAGAGCCAGCGCTCTGGGCGTCGACGCGGCTCGGGCCGCCGCGCCCGCTGCCGGGCGCCTGCCGGACCCCCGGCTCTCCGTCGGTCTCGACGGATATCCGGTGAACGGGCCGTTCGCGGGGCAATTCGATGAAGACTTCACCATGCTCAGGATCGGCGTCGAGCAGGAAGTGCCCAGCCGCGCGCGTCGTCGCGCCGAGCGAGACATCGCCGAGGCGGCGATCGGCGTCGCCGGCGCTGAGGAGTCCGTCGCGCGACGAGAGGTCCGGGTCGCCGCGGGCCTCGCGTGGATCGACCTGTTCTATGCCGAGCTCCGCTTTGCAGCGCTGGACGAGCTGCTGGCGACGTTGCAACCCCTCTGGGACGCCGCCCCGGCCGGAGTCGCGTCCGGCGCCTATCGGCCCGCCAACGCTCTCGGTCCCGTTCAGCTCAAGGCGGATCTTGACGATCGCCGCAGCAGTCTCGCCGCCGACATCGAGAAGGCGCGAGCCGAACTGGCCCGGTGGACGGGCGACGCCGATCCCGAGACGGTCGGACCGCCGCCGCAGGACGATCTCGACCTGGTCGCCTTACAGAGCGGCATCGCCCAGCTGCCGACCGTGCGGGCCTATGGAGCCGCCGCGCGCCGCGCCGAAGCCGAGGTCGATCTGGCCCGCGCCGGACGCCGGCCGGACTGGTCGTTCCAAGCCAGCTACGCCCGCCGCGATGAGCGGTTCGGCGATCTGTTCTCCGTCGGAGCGAGCGTGCGGCTGCCGATCTTTCCCGGTCGGAGGCAGGATCCGGTCATCGCCGCGCGCGCCGCTGATGCGCTGCGGGTCTCCGCCGAGCGTGAGGACGCTGAGCGCGTGTTGACCGCGTCGCTGCGAAGCGCCCTGGCGGAATACGTGACCGCTCACGATCAATGGATCCGGTCGCGCGACGTCGTTCTGCCCAGTGTCCTTCAGCGTTCCGATCTCGAAACCGCGAGCTATGCGGCGGGCCGGGCGGGCATCGTTGAAGTTCTCGAAGCCTTCACCGCCGTGGCCAACGCCCGGCTCGACGCGCTCGATCGCGAGGCCGCCGTGAAGCGTCAGGTGGTCGAGATCACTCTCACCTATGGGAACGACGACCGATGAACGCCCTTCGCAACAAACGCCTGGGCGTCGCCATGGGCGCGCTTCTTTTGGTCGGGGTCGGCGTCGGGGCAGGCATCGTCGTCGCTCCACGCCTGGATGGGGCCGGCGGCGAGACCGCCGAGGGGGCAGGGGAGCGCGAGATCCTCTACTGGTACGATCCCATGGTTCCGAACGAACGATATCCGGGGCCTGGAAAATCGTCGATGAACATGGACACCATCCCCAAGTATGCCGATGAGGGGGGAAGTAGCGCCACCCCCGGCGTCCGGATCGATCCGGCGCTGGCCCAGAATCTGGGGGGCCGATATGCCACGGCCCGCCGTGGCGACCTGGAGGGCGATCTCAGCGCCACGGCGATCATAGGTTACAACGAACGCGACATCGCTGTGGTCCAGTCGCGCGCGGACGGCTTCGTCCAGCGCGTCTACAACCGCGCGCCGGGCGACGTGGTCGCCGCGGGCGCCCCTCTGGTCGATCTGCTCATTCCGTCCTGGGGCGGAGCCCAGACCGAATATCTCGCCGTGCGACGCACCGGCAATACGCCCCTGATCCAGGCGGCGCGGCAGCGACTGGTGCTGTTGGGCATGTCCGAGGGCGTAATCGCTTCTGTGGAACGCAGCGGGCGGGCGCGGAACACGATCACGATCTCGACGCCCACTGGCGGCGTGATCAAGACGCTGAGCGTGCGCGCCGGCATGAGCGTCGCCCAGGGCATGACCCTGGCCGAGATCAACGGCCTGTCGACCGTCTGGGTCAACGCCGCCATCCCGGAGGCGCTCGCGAACCAGCTGAGAGCCGGGCAGTCCGTCGAGGTCGCCCTGGCCGCGTTCCCGGGCGAGCGGTTCACGGGTCGCCTGACCGCCCTGTTGCCGGAGCTCGTCGGCGACAGTCGCACGATCACCGCGCGGATCGAAATGGCCAATCGGGGAGGGCGTCTCAGGCCGGGCATGTTCGGCCGGATCACCTTCGGCGGCGGTTCGACTTCGGCTCTGCTCGTGCCGACCGAGGCGGTGATCCGGACCGGAGAACGTGACATCGTCATGCTCGCCCTGCCGGAGGGCCGCTATCAACCGGCCGAGGTCCGCATCGGACGGGAAGCCGGCGGACAGACCGAGATCCTCGCCGGTCTCAGGGAAGGCGAACGAATCGTCGCGTCGGGGCAGTTCCTGATCGATTCCGAAGCCAGCTTGTCAGGCGTCACGGCGCGGCCGATCGGCCAAACTTCCGGACCCGCACGCGCCCCGGCGTCGCCGACGGCCGGCCGGCCCGCCGCCGCCCAGACGGGCGCATCCATGGCCGCGCCCGCGCCGCGCGAGAGGTCGGGGCAATGATCGCCGCGATCATACGCGCCTCGGTCAAGGGACGTTTTCTCGTCCTTATGGCCGCGCTCGCTCTGCTGGCCGCCGGCCTGTTTGCGGTTCGCAGCACGCCGGTCGACGCCCTGCCGGACCTGTCGGACGTACAGGTCATCATCCGCACCAGCTATCCGGGGCAGGCCCCCCAGATCGTCGAGAACCAGGTCACCTATCCTCTGGCGACCACCATGCTGTCGGTGCCCGGCGCGCGAACGGTTCGGGGCTACTCCTTCTTCGGCGACAGCTTCGTCTATGTGCTGTTCGAGGATGGGACGGACCTCTACTGGGCCCGTTCCCGGGTCCTCGAATATCTGAGCCAGGTGCAGGCGCGACTTCCCGCGACCGCCCAACCGGCACTTGGTCCGGACGCCACCGGCGTAGGCTGGGTTTATGAGTACGCCCTGGTCGATCGGACCGGCCGCCACGATCTGGCGCAGTTGCGCAGCCTGCAGGACTGGTTTCTCCGCTACGAGCTGAAGACCGTGCCGGGCGTGGCGGAGGTCGCCAGCCTGGGCGGCATGGTGCGGCAGTATCAGGTGGTGCTCGACCCCGTCCGGCTCGCCGCGTACGGCGTGACCCATCAGGCCGCGGTGGAGGCCATCCAGCGCGCCAACGGCGAGACGGGCGGCTCGGTGCTCCAGCTCGCCGAGACCGAATACATGGTGCGCGCCAACGGCTATCTGACCGAGCTCGACGACTTCCGGGCCGTGCCGCTCCGCACGGCGGCTGGAGGCGTGCCGATCAGCCTCGGGGACGTCGCGACCATCCAGATCGGCCCGGAGATGCGGCGCGGCATAGCGGAGCTGAATGGCGAAGGCGAGGTCGCCGGCGGCGTCGTCATCCTGCGATCCGGCGCAAACGCCCGCGCCACGATCGCGGCTGTCGCCGAGAAACTCCAGACGCTCAAAGCCGGATTGCCGCCGGGGGTCGAAGTGGTGACGACCTACGATCGCTCGCAGCTCATCGACCGGGCGATCGACAATCTGAGCGGCAAGTTGATCCAGGAGTTCATTGTCGTCGCCCTGGTCTGCGGCCTGTTCCTCTGGCACGCCCGGTCGGCGTTGGTCGCCATCCTGACCCTGCCGCTGGGCGTGCTGGCGGCCTTCCTGATCATGAATCTTCAGGGCGTGAACGCCAACATCATGTCGCTGGGCGGCATCGCCATCGCCATCGGGGCCATGGTCGACGCGGCAGTGGTCATGATCGAGAATGCCCACAAACACATCGAGCGATGGGAGCACGATCACCCCGACAAGAAGCTGGCGGGCGAGGAACGGTGGAAGGTCATCACCGAGGCGGCCGTGGAGGTCGGACCGGCGCTGTTCCTTAGTCTGCTGATCATCACCCTGTCGTTCATTCCGGTGTTCAGCCTCCAGGCCCAGGAGGGTCGGCTGTTCGCGCCGCTGGCCTTCACCAAGAGCTACGCCATGGCGGCCGCGGCGATCCTGTCGATCACCCTCGTGCCGGTTCTGATGGGCTATCTGATCCGGGGACGGATACCGGCCGAGCAGAGCAACCCGATCAACCGCTGCCTGACCCACATCTATCGGGGGCCGCTCGACTGGGTGCTGCGTCACCCAAGGAAAACTCTCTTGGTCGCCTTGCTGGTCTTCGCCACTACGGCCTGGCCTCTCAGCCGGCTCGGCGGCGAATTCATGCCGGCGATGGACGAGGGCGACCTGCTCTATATGCCTTCGGCCCAGCCGGGCCTCTCTGCGGCCAAGGCCGCGGAACTGCTGCAGCAGACGGACCGCATGATCCGCACGGTGCCGGAAGTGGCGACCGTGTTCGGCAAGGCCGGCCGGGCGGAAACCGCGACGGATCCGGCTCCGCTGGAAATGTTCGAGACCACCATCCAGTTCAAACCACGCGATGAATGGCGCCCCGGCATGACGCCGGAGAAGCTGGTCGAGGAGCTCGACCGCGCGGTCCAGGTTCCGGGGTTGTCCAATGTCTGGGTTCCTCCCATCCGCAATCGCATCGACATGCTGGCGACGGGGATCAAGAGCCCCGTCGGCGTCAAGGTGTCCGGCGCCGACCTCGGTCAGATCGACCGCGTCGCGGCCGAGGTCGCCGAGGTCGCCCAATCCGTGCCGGGCGTGAGCTCGGCGCTGGCCGAGCGTCTGACGGGCGGCCGCTACGTCGATATCGACATCGACCGCGACGCGGCGGGGCGTTACGGTCTCAACATCGCCGATGTGCAGTCGATCGTCTCAGGCGCGATCGGCGGCGAAACCATCGGCCAGACCGTGGAGGGCGTGGCGCGCTATCCCATCAGCGTGCGCTATCCGCGCGAGTTGAGGGACAGCGTGGAGCAGCTGCGAGCCCTGCCGATCCTGACGCCTTCAGGCCAGCAGATCACCCTGGGCGCCGTCGCCGATCTGCGGATCGCCGACGGGCCGCCAATGCTGAAGTCCGAGAACGGCCGGCCGACCACCTGGGTCTATGTCGATGTGCGGGGACGCGACCTGGCCTCGGTCGTCGCGGATCTGCGTCGCGCCGTGGCCCGTGCCGTCACCCCCACGCCTGGCGTGAGCATCGCCTACTCGGGCCAGTTCGAATATCTCGAACGGGCGACCGCGCGGCTCAGGATCGTGGTCCCGGCCACGCTGGCGATCATCTTCGTCCTGCTCTACCTGACGTTCGGGCGCTTCGACGAAGCCCTGCTGATCATGGCCACCCTGCCGTTCACCCTGACCGGGGGGATCTGGCTGCTCTATCTGCTCGGCTTTCACCAGTCCGTCGCCACCGGCGTCGGCTTCATCGCCCTGGCCGGCCTCTCGGCCGAGTTCGGCGTGGTGATGCTGATCTATCTGAAGCAAGCTTTGAAAGATCGCGGAGCCGACCCCGATCGCGGACAGGTCCAAGAGGCCGTTCGCGAAGGCGCCCTGCTGCGGGTCCGGCCCAAGGCCATGACGGTCGCCGTTGTCCTGGCGGGCCTGTTTCCGATTCTGATCGGCCACGGCGCGGGCTCGGAAGTGATGAGCCGGATCGCCGCGCCGGTGATCGGAGGCATGATCACCGCACCTTTGCTCTCGATGCTCGTTATACCGGCGGGCTACCTTCTCCTCAGGCGCCGCAAGGCCCGTTCAACCCCCCCCAAACCAAGGAGCGACCCCATGACCCGAACCCTTGTTTCACTCGCCGGCGCGGCCATGATGCTTTCGGCCTGCGGCCAACCCGCGGACCCGGCCGCCGAACCGGCCGCTGCCGCGCCCGTCGACACGGCTTCCGCGGCCGGCGCGGCGGACACGGCGACGTCCCCCGCTGCGGGCTCCAGATCCGGCAGCGGCGCAGGCGTGGTCACCGCCGTGGATACGGCGGCCGGCACCGTGACGATCAATCACGAGGCTATTCCGGCGGTCGGCTGGCCAGCCATGACGATGAGCTTTACGGCAGACCCCGCCGTGGCACAGCAAGCCGCTGTCGGGGATCGCGTCCAGTTCGACCTGACCGTTCAGGGCAACGCGGGTGAAGTCACCGCCATTCGCCCGGAATAGCCGGACCCGCCTTCACCGTTCGTGCGGGGCGTTGTCAGCGCACGCACGGTGAAGGCGGTGCTCCATCAACGGCTCGACGGAGTGATCGTGCCAACCGCCTCCCGGCACGCCTCTTCGCAGCGGCGGCAGGCCTCGGCGCAGATGCGGCAATGTTCATGCATGTCCGCGTGTTTGTCGCACTCCGCGGCGCAGGCCGCGCAGGTGTCGGCGCAAACCTCGAGCTGGCCCTTGATGACCGCCTCGTTGCTCCCCGTACGGCGCGCGCCGACCGCGCCGGCGGCCGCGCAGACGTCGGCGCAGTCGAGGTTGAGCCGAATGCATTGGACGAGATCGGCGACCATGGCTTCGCCGAGACAGGCGTCGGCGCAGATGCGGCAGGTCGCGGCGCACTCGTAGGCCGCCTCGACGGCGCGGATCAGTGCGTCGTTGGTCGAGCCTTTGACGTGAGGGTGGGCGCTGATCATGGACTGGATATGCATGGGATTCTCCGATGGCGGACTTGGTCAACCCGCCGGAACGGCCGCTGTTCCCCGGTGACCGCGTACGTTGTGAAACGTGAACGGTGTGCATCCCTGAGCGGGCAGCTGGGCCGGGATCAAGGTGTCCGGCCATGTTCCTAAGGGACTATCTGCGGTCGGCAAGCGCCCCATCCTCCACCCGAATACGCCACGCCAGAAGCATAGCGTTCGCGCTGCTCCACGCGACGGCGATCCAGACCTGGCCGACCGCCAGCGGCAGGACGAGGATTTCGAGGGACGCGATCACATATTTTGGGTGACGAGTGAACCGGTAGGGGCCGCGTCTTGGAACTGCAGCGCGACCACGATGGTCACGGCGAGGCCGGCGCAGAATTGGCGGAGCAGTCGCGTCAATACAGGTTTCCTGACCTTCGACCCATACTGGGTGACCCGGACTCGCGCAACGACTCGATCGTCGCACGGGTTTGAAGGCCGTCAGGCTTCCTTGAGCCGACGGGTCACGCCAGCCGCTGCGACCGCCTCCGGAGCGGGTTGTAGATCCAGCCTGTTCGTCAGATCGTTCGGTTGTGGTATCCCGCGTCAGCGAGGTATATCGGCTCGCTTCTCTCGCAAACCAAGCTTTCGGCATTGTCAATACATCTCGAAAGATGTCGTGATCACGCGCTTTTTACATCAGACTATTTCTTCATTGTTTTCAACATTCCTCGATCTATTCGGACTGCGACACGGCGCTGTTGACGCCCATTGGCATAAAGCCCATATGGATCAAATCATTACCAGCGTTCGTGTAATCGAGTGGGGAGTGAGGGGCGGCGGGCATGCGGGTGCGGCCTCTGGCGATTTGGTTGACGCCAGGGCGACATTAGCGGTCGGGTTGGGATAGCGCGAACCCGTAGATCTACGGTGGTGAAGGGTGCCGGAGATGCTCGATCTCTCGTGGGTATTTGGGGTCCGCTTCTGACTCATTGCTGACCTTCCGAAGGTCCGCTTCCGGCGGAATGGAAGTTTGTGTCTAGTGGGACCACACTTTTCGTGTCGCGACCAACACTGAGAAAGAGGGGGATGGGCGGGACGTGGCGATGGCCTTCGCCTCGCAGCTAGATGGTCGCCTTGCACCAGATCGTTTCGATCGAAACTGTACCTACGAGCATCCGATGAATTGGGCACTTGTCGGCGATCTCCAGCAACCGGATCCTCTGTTCCTCCGGTAGCCCAGTCGGCAGAGTGATTGTTCGGGTGAACTGATCCGACGGTGTCGCCCCCAAGTCCCGGGTCAACAAGACCTCGACGGACATGGCGCCCAAGGTCCAGCCTTTCCGGTTGGCGTACAGGCGCAGGGTCTGGGCCGTACAGGAGGCGAGCGCCGCCTGCACCAGCTCGTGAGGGGTCGGACCGAGATCCAGCCCGCCCAGGGCGACGGGTTCGTCGACCACGAAGCGGGCGGGGCCCGCGGTGATCGTCAGTTGTAGGCCGCCGAGACCGGCGTCGGTCGCGATCGAGGGCCGGGAAGCTGCGTCGGTCATGGGAATCCTTCGGCGAAGTTTGGAAAACAGGGACGCCGTCGCCTGCCTTGGCGACGGCGACTACATGAGCATGTTCGACGGCGTCGGATGATCAGGCGTCCGCCAGGACCGCGAGCGCGGCGTCGCGCTCCTCGATCAACTCCTGCACCGAAGCGGCCAGACCGGCGCGCGTGAAGGCGTCGAGCTCCAGACCCGTGACGGGCGCATAGACGCCGTCGCGGCAGGTCGTCGGCACACCGCAGACCAGCCCTTCGGGAATGTCGTACTGGCCGATCGAGGCGACGCCCATCGAAACCCAACGGCCGTTCGAGCCCTGCACCCAGTCGCGCATATGGTTGATGGCGGCGTTGGCGGCCGAGGCCGCCGAGGAGGCGCCGCGGGCTTCCAGCACGGCCGTGCCGCGACGGGCCACCTCAGGGATGAGGGTGTCGCGATACCAGGTCTCGTCGTTGATGAGCCCGGCCAGAGACTGGCCCTCCACGGTCGCATGGCTCCAGTCGGCGAACATGGTCGGGGAGTGATTGCCCCAGACCGCGAGCTTCTCCACGGCATCGACGGGGACGCCCGCGCGGCGCGCGAACTGGGCGGCGGCGCGGTTGTGGTCGAGGCGGATCATCGAGGTGATGGCGCCGGGCGGCAGATCCGGCGCGGACTGGATCGCCACCCAGGCATTGGTGTTCGCCGGATTGCCAACCACCAGAACCTTGACGGAGCGTTTGGCGACCGCGTTCAGGGCCGCGCCCTGGGTCTTGAAGATGGCGGCGTTGGCCGCCAGCAGGTCGCGGCGCTCCATGCCCTTGGCGCGGGGGCGCGACCCGACCAGAAAGGCGGCGTCGATGTCGTCGAAGGCGATAATGGGGTCGTCGGTGGTCTGGATGGAGGTTAGTAGCGGAAAGGCGCAATCGTCCAGCTCCATGACCACGCCCTGGAGCGCCGCCTGAGCCTGAGGCAGGTCGAGGAGGCGAAGATCGATCGGGGTGTCGGGCCCGAACACATCGCCCTGGGCCAGGCGGAACAGCAGGGCGTAGGCGATCTGGCCGGCGGCGCCGGAGACGGCGACCTTGACGGGGGCGTTGGGCATCGGAACCTCAGGATTGCGGGGTTTGAGAAAGGGCTTGGTCGATCGAGGCGGAGACGGCTTCGAGGGTCAGGGCGGTGTCCAGACGTCGGTGCTGGACGAAGAGCGTCGGCGTTCCATTCACCCCGGCGTCGCGGGCACGGGCGACACGGCGCTCCAGGGCCGCGATGGCCTCGGGATCGGTGATGCAGGATTGAAGCCGCGCCTCGCTGATGCCGAACCGCGCCGCGATCCTCAGGAGGGCGTCGCGCGGGCCGCCGCCGTTCGCCCATTCGGACTGGCCGTGCATCAGGGCGTCGATGACCTCGAAATAGCGATCTTCGCCTGCGCACCGCGCCAGCAGAACGCCGGCGGCGGAGAGGTTGGCGGGGCCGGTGATGAATTCGCGATAGATCAGCCGGACCCGCCCGGCGTCGATGTAGCGCCGCCGGAGTTCGGGCAGCACCTCGATGGCGAAGCGGGCGCAGGGGCCGCAGGTGGTCGAGGCGTATTCGATCAGGGTCACGGGCGCGTCAGCCTGGCCCAGCACCATGTCGTCGGCTTCGGCCGCGCGCGGCGCACAGGCGGTGATCAAGGCGCCGACGCCGCCCGCCATGAGGACGCGGCGTGACGGCGTGAAAAGGTCATGAGGCATTGGTGATTCCAGAAAGGACGGAGTGGAGGCGGATCAGCGTGCGCAAGGGATGTCGCGCTTGGCCGCCTCGGCGAGGCAGGGGGCGACGAACAGGTCTCCGCGCCAGGCGCCGCGCACCGTACGGGCGCCGACGATCAGCCACAGCACCAGCAGTGCGGCGACCAGGGCCATGCCGAACAGGTTGAAGGCCGGGATGGGGAGCAGGGTTCCCAGCTTCAGCGTCGCGACAGAGAAGACGCCGAGTGGGAAGGTGTAGCCCCACCAGCCCAGATTGAACGGCAGGCCCTGACGCAAGTAGCGCAGGGTGATCAGCACGGCCATCGCGGCCCACCACAGGCCGTAGGCCCACAGCAGCAGGCCGCCGATCAGGCCGATCCCGCGCGCGGCGTCGCCGTACTGGCCCAGACCGGCGGCGGTGAAGATGGCGGGCGCGGCCTGGCCGAGCACCAGCATGCCGAGCGCGCCCGTGCCGATCGGGCCCAGCGACAGCCAGCTGGAGGCCGCCATACCGGCGTGCGGCAGTTTGTGGATCGCCATGCGGAGCACGAGGATGACCAGGATGCTCATCGCCAGCGGCACGGACAGGGCCCACAGGCCATAGCTGACTACCAGCACCGACAGGGCGGCGTTCGGGTCCGCGAGGTGCGGCGCGATCAGGCCGCCGGTGACGGCCGCGACCTCGGCCGCCACGACCGGCAGCAGCCAGACGGCCGTCATCTGGTCGATGGCGTGCTCCTGGCGGGTGAACATCATGAAGGGGATGCCGATGCCGCAGGCGACGGCAAGGGCCACGTCGATCCACCACAGGGCTTCGGCGACCGGCACGACGCCTTCGCCCCAGCGCGCCAGGCCGAAGGCCATCAGGCCGTTGATGATGGTCGCCAGCCCCATCGGGATGCAGCCGAAGAACATCGACACGACCGAATGGCCGAAGATTCGTCGCGCGCCGTCGAAGAAGAAGATCCAGCGCGCCGCGTAGAGAACGGTGAACAGGGCGAACAGGCCGATGTTGAAAACCCACAGGGCTTCGGCGACGATTTTTACGCCGGGTATGGGGACCGGAAGCTGGTTCAGCGCCAGGGCGAGGATGCCGGTTCCCATGGTGGCGGCGAACCAGTTCGGCGTGAACTGCCGCACGATCTCCCTGGGCGATTGCAGACTCGCCAACGGGCGAAGGCCGAAGGCGACGTCGCGAACGTGAATGTCATGAGCCATGAGAGGTTATCCAGACGAGCGGTCAGCCCGCGGTGAAGCGATAGACGGCGCCGAGCACGACGGCGGTGACCAGAAGGCAGGCGGGCAGGGTCAGCATCTGCAACGCGGCTTCGCGGCCGCTGATCCAGCCCGTGTCGATGATCACGCGACCGGCGAGGCAATCGTTCAAGGAGCGGATGCGCTCGCCCGGCGCAGGCGTATCGGCCAGCAGGCTCATCCCGGTGAGAAGGCCGAAGAACATCAGGCCGAGAACGGTGATGAAGCCCAGGGCGAGCATCGCCTCGCCGTGACCGAACACCAGCCAGAACACGGCCACCATGGCGGCGTAGAGACCCGCGACCGCCTTGACCATTGCGGGGTGAACGCCGGCAAGGCCGACGCCAGGCTGGACCCGGTGCAAGGTCTCGCCGGATTGGGTCGCGGCGATGGGAGAAGGCGGAATGAAAGGCGTCTGCGGTTTTACATTCTCAGGACCGATGGCCTGGCGCCTGGCGACGGACCTGCGGCCTTGGCGCATGGCCGGAGCGGCGAGAAGGGTGGTCATGGCGGCTCTCCTTTCGGAGTGGAGGCCAGTCTTCGGCGCGCTCCTCGACATCCGGGATGCGCCTCTTGGATCATCAGCTCCAACGGATGTTTTAGATAGGTTTGTTCGCTTTGATCGAATGAACGCCCTAGGGGGTGATCAGCGCGGCTGCCCACGCAAAGGCGGCCTGCAGGCCAAGACGATGCTCGGGGGCGGTGTTGATGAACGTCGGGCTCGGGTGTGGCGCGAGACACAGCTCCACTTCAGGCCGCAGGCGGGTCAGCGTCGGAGCCGCCATCGCGGCGACGCGGCCGCACAATACCGCGGCCCTGAGGCGATGAAGCGGGGTGACCAGTCCCTCTAGCGTGGCCAGGCCGGAGGCGATCTCCTGTCTTGTCAGCGGTCGCGCGGACCCCGAGCGAAGCCAGGGGACCGTGTTCCAAAGGACGATGCGGCGGCGGTCGAGCCCCGCTGCTTCCATCGCGCGCTTCAGGTTGCGCGCGGTGCCCGTGGGATTGTCGATGGA
Organism: Brevundimonas diminuta; assembly: GCF_022654015.1. Classification (NCBI taxonomy): domain Bacteria; kingdom Pseudomonadati; phylum Pseudomonadota; class Alphaproteobacteria; order Caulobacterales; family Caulobacteraceae; genus Brevundimonas; species Brevundimonas diminuta. The sequence continues at coordinate 2,420,585 of NZ_CP073063.1, read as the reverse complement.
GACGAGGCGATCCGCTTGCGGTCCCGGGGCCGGTGTCTCCAGAAGCACAAGGATTTCCGCCTCGTCTCCACCGTCGAGGGGGTCGAACTTCGGCGTACCTTGTTGAGCGCCCACGCCCCTATCCAGAGCTCTCAGGAATCCGTTCAGTCCCTCGAGATGCGTGTGAGGCGGCGCGCGGTCATTCACCAGTGAAGGCCAGACACCGCCTTGACGAGCCGACGCGCTCAATGGCGTGACGCCGTCAGGGACGCCAGGAACACCTCGCCCGCCTTTGAGCGATAGCGCTGCTTGTGCCGCAGGAGCCAGAACGGGCGGTCGGGCAAGGTCAGGGGCAGGGCGGCGAGGATGCCGGCGCGCAGGCGCGCGGCGACGACATTGCGCGACACGACCGTCGCTCCCGCACCGGCCTCGACGGCGGCGGCGACCGCCTCATTCCCGGGCAAGGTCATGGCCACGTCCAGAGCGTCGATGGCCAGCCCGCGCTGATTGAGGGCCGTCTCAAAAGCCGACCGGGTGCCGGAGCCGGGCTCGCGCAACACCCAGGTCATTTGCTTCAGGTCCGGCGGCCCGGCGCCGTCCTGGGCGGCGGGGTGGTCGGCCGCCACGACCAGCACCAGTTCGTCGTGATCCAGAACCGAACGGCTCAACGCCGGCTCGTTCAGTTCGCCCTCGACCAGACCCAGTTCAGCGCAGCCCTCCAGGACAGCGTCGGCCACCTCGCGCGTATTGCCGATCGAGACCTCGATGCGGATGCCGGGATGAGCCTGATGAAACCGGGTCAGTCGGGCGGGAAGCCACCAGCCGGCGATGGTCTGGCTGGCGTGGATCGACAGTCGTCCGCGTTTCAGGCCGCCCAGGTCGTCGAGCGCGTCCTGCGCCGCCTCGACACGGGCGAGGATCGCCTTGGCCTCGACGAGGAAGGTTGCGCCCGCCTCGTTCAGGACGATGTTGCGGCCAACGCGGTCGAACAGGGCGACGCCGTGGCGGCCCTCCAGCGTCGTCACCGCCGAGCTGACCGCCGACTGGGTCAGGTTCAGGGCCTCGGCGGCGCGGGTTACGTGCTGGCGCTCGGCGACGGCGACGAAGATGCGGAGCTGGTCCAGGGTCATGGGACAATCCTAACCCACGAAGCGGCGACTTCGACAGGGAACGTTCGGCGACGGCGAACGTTCCGAGCGGAACATCGCGTTGGTCGTCCGGGACGATCGCCTGCAGGATCGGATCATGACCCACGCCCCACCCTCCCGATGGATCAGAACCGGCGTCCTGGCGCTTGGCTCGGCGACTGCCGGTGCCGCAGTTATGGCCTTCGCACAGATGCCCGGCTCGGACTTCGATGCGGCGATGGCCGAGGCGATGGAGCGGATGCACCGCGACATGGCGGTAGAATCCACCGGCGACCCAGACGTGGACTTCGCCGCCATGATGATCCCGCATCATCAGGGCGCCATCGACATGGCGCGCGTCGAGCTTCTGTACGGGCAGGACGAGACCATGAAGCGTCTGGCCCAGGGGATCATCATTGAACAGACCCAGGAAATCGCCCTGATGCGCGACTACCTGACCCGCCATTCTGATGCGCCGACGCCGACCGGCGGCGCGACCTCGACCCATCACGGACACGGATCATGACCCTGACAGCCCGCGCCATCGCCGCCCTTGTTCTCAGCCTGTCCGCCGGACACGCCTTGGCCGATCAGGTTCCGGGCGCGGCGGCGGCGCCCGCCATCCCGATCAGCAGCCAGGATCGGTTCTATTCGGCCGACCAGTTCTCCAACACCGTCTCGGTGGTCGATCCCTCGACCAACGGCCTGCTGGGGGTGATTTCCCTCGGCGAACCGACTCCGGCCAACCTCAGCCCGCTCTACAAGGGCCAGTTGCTGGTCCACGGCATCGGCGCGGCGCCGGACGGCAAGACGATCGCCGTGGTCTCGATCGGGTCCAACTCGGTCAGCTTCATCGACACGGCCAGCAACACCGTCAAACATACCACCTATGTCGGGCGCTCTCCGCACGAGGCCTTCTTCACGCCGGACGGCCGCGAGGTCTGGGTCACGGTGCGGGGCGAGGCCTATGTTTCGGTGCTGGACGCCGCGACCTATCAGGAGACCGCCCGGGTCGAGACGCCCAACGGGCCGGGCATGACCATCTTCTCGCCGGACGGCCGCTACGCCTACATCTGCTCCAGCTTCAGTCCCGAGACGGTGGTAGTCGAGACCGCGACCCGTCAGATCGTCGGTCGGGTGGCCCAGGCCAGTCCGTTCTGCCCCGACATCGCCGCCACGCCCGATGGAAGCCAGGTCTGGATGACGCTGAAGGACGTGGGCAAGACCATGGTTTTCAACGCCCGTCCGCCGTTCGCTGTCCTACAGACGCTCGACACCGGCCCCTTGACCAACCACGTCAACATCGTGCGCAACGCGGCGGGCCAGTTCGCCTATGTGACCGTCGGGACCGAGAACCGGGTCAAGGTCTATCGCACCGACACCTTCACGCTCGTGACGGAGATCGAGGTGGGGTCGCTGCCGCACGGTCTGTGGCCCTCCGGCGACGGCTCGCGGATTTACGTCGGGCTGGAGAATGGCGACGGCGTGGCGGTCATCGACACCCTGGCCAACCGCGTGATCGCCACCGTGCCGATCGGTCAGGGACCGCAAGGGGTCACCTATGTGCCGCGTGCGGTCACTCAGGGTGACGGCAGGGCCAACCTCACGCCCCTGGGCGCAGCTCGCGCCTCGCATCAACTCGTTCTGACGGGCGAGGGCGACACCCGGTCCCAGGCGACCTTGTTCGAGCAGGGGCAGGTCCAGATGCTGCAGATCGCCGCCGCAGGCCTCCAACCCGGCAAGCCCTATGTCCTCGCCTTCGCCAATGCGGCGGACGGATCGGGGACGCTCGAGCCTCTGACGAAGTTCATGACCAATCCGGCTGGGTCTGCGGTCGTCAACGCCGTGGGCCCGATCCGTCAGGTGGTCGCCGCCGACGCCGGCGCACCCCGCCGTTGGCTGGTCATCGCCTCGGGCACGCCCGAGGCGATCGGCGCGGTCGTCCAGAGACAGTCGGAATAGGACCGGCCGCCATGCGGATCGACAAGTTCGTCCATAGCTGCCTGCGCCTGACGATCGGTGCAGATCGACTGCTCTTCGATCCGGGCAAGTTTTCGTTCGTCGACGGACGGGTCGATCCTGCTGTCTTTTCGGATGTCTCGACGATCGTCCTGACGCATGGCCATCCCGACCACATCGACCCTGACGCTCTGGCCAGGATCGTGCAGGCGAGTGGCGCGACACTCGTCGGCAACGGCGAGGTCGCCGACAAGCTCGGCGAGAAGGGGCTGTCGGTCACGGTGTTCGAGGAGGGCGAACGGACCTTCGGCGCGTTCCGGCTGCAGGCTCAGCCGGTCGCGCATGAGCCCATCCTGTCGGACGAGAGCCCGCAACTGACAGCCTTCCTCGTCAACGACGTTTTCCTCAACCCGGGCGACAGTTTCGACAGCCGTCTGGATCGGTTCGCGGGCGTGGAGGTGCTGGCCCTTCCGGTGATGGCGCCTTACCTGACCGAGCTCACTGTCCATGCGTTCGCCAAACGGATGAAGCCAAAATCGGTCGTCCCGGTCCATGACGGCTACGCTCGCGACTATTTCCTCAGGCAGCGTTACGACGTCTACGAGCCCTATCTGGACAAGGCCGGGATCAAACTGCACCGGCCGATGGCGCCCGGAGACGGGTTCGACGTCTCTGACCATGACTGACGCAGTCTGCACCTCCACCGGTTTCGCGCGATTGCGATCGCGATAAAATGGCGGCGGCTCGGCGTGGTAACTCAGGTGAATGTCGCCTTTGCGCGGTGACTGTCATGTCCGCTCATGGCGCGAAGCTGGCTTTGCGCTTCGCTGTGGTGGCAGGAGTGGTCACCGAGGCCCCGACGTGCCACTCGTCCCGGTGGGAAGGCAGGCGGCCATGGGGATCGCAACTTTGGGAGCGGACGGCAGCATCGATGTTCTCGAAGCCAGCACGCCGGAGAAGCGGAGCGCGCCGGGGAATAGTTGTTCAACGCCGACCGAGCGCTCACGCGCTCGGTCGGCGTGCGGCGGCGCGCGACTTTGAAGCCAGGCGGAATGAAAGGGCAGGAGATCTGCCGATAGATGACGATGAGCTCCAGGCCTCGCCTGTTCTTCAAAACGTCAGGCTATGGTATCCGCCTATGCCTAGGTATACCGGTACGATTCCCTCGCGCACCACGCCTGCGGCATTGTCAATACACCCCGAAAGATCTCGTGATCACGCGCTTTTTACATCCGATTATTTCTTCACTGTTTTCAACAGTCCACGATCTATTCGGACTACGATACGGCGCTTTAGGTGACCTCTGGTGCAAAGTCCTTGCCGATCAACGCGCTACCGGCCTTCGTGTAATCGAGTGGGAATAAGGGCAGGGCGTCCGTCGGTTCTTTTAAGTGGCGGGTATTTTTCGAAACCGCACAATGCGCCGGCGTGCAGGTTGCAACTGCTTTCCCGCCTAACCCACGCTCTCAGACGAGATTACAAATCCGCCATCAGGATCGTCGCCTGCTTGCGAGTCGCGGCCGAATGTGACTAAACAGGAATGACACCGGTAGCAGTCACGCGGCCAACTCGCTTTGACACCGGTGTCTCCCGTCAGCAGCGGGAGGCGTGAACGAGGGCGTTCGATCCTTGAAGCGCAACACTTGGGAGGAGAAACTAGAATGATCCAACGCCACAAATTTGCGCGCCATGCCCTGATCGCCACCGCGTCGCTGGGAGCCCTAGCTCTCGCCATGATGGCGCATGACGCCGCCGCCCAAACGGCCGAGGTCGCTGCGCCTCAGACAGATGACGCTGCCGAGGTCGATGACATCGTCGTCACGGGATTCCGGGCCAGCCTTCAGAATTCCTTGAACATCAAACGCCGTGAAGCCGGCGTCGTAGACGCCATTTCGGCGGAAGACATCGCGGATTTCCCCGACACCAATCTGGCCGAGTCGATCCAGCGCATTCCCGGCGTCTCGATCGACCGCGATGCAGGCGAGGGCCGGTCGATCACCGTCCGCGGGCTCAGCTCGGAATTTACCCGCACGCGGATCAACGGCATCGAGGCCCAGGCATCGACCGGCGCCACCGATTCGTCGGGCGGGGTGAATCGCGGTCGTGGCTTCGACTTCAACGTCTTCGCCTCAGAGCTCTTCAACAATATCACGGTGCGCAAGACCGCCTCGGCCGAGACGGAAGAGGGGTCGCTGGGGGCGACCGTCAATCTGCGCACCAGCCGTCCGTTCGACAAGATGGGCTTCCAAGGCGCGCTGTCGGGCCAGTATGGCTACAACGACTTATCGCAGGACTGGAGCCCGCGGTTCGCCGGTCTGATTTCGAACACCTGGGCGGATGACCAGATCGGCGCTCTGTTCTCGATCGCCTACAGCGAGCGTGACAGTCTAGAGGAGGGTTTCAGCTCGGTGCGATGGGGACCTGCCAGCGCCGACGGCGGCTTCCAGAATGGCGCTGTCCTGCCGAACGCCGCGCGCACCTACCATCCTCGCATCCCGCGCTATGGCAGCCTGGAGCACAGCCAGGAACGTCTGGGCGCGACGCTGTCGGTGCAAGCCCGGCCCGGCAACGGTCCGACCCTGTTCACGATGGACATGCTGTACTCGAAGCTGGATTCGACGCGCAGCGAAAACTTCCTGCAAGCCTGGTCGCTCAGCCGTGGCGCCGATCAGGGCGGCAAGCCGCAAGTCGACATCATGAGCTTTGAGATCGATCCCGACACGGGCGAGATGATCTATGCCCAGCTCGACGACATGGACATCCGCAGCGAGCAGCGGTTCGACGAGCTGGAAACCGAATTCAAGCAGATGACCTTTGGGGTCGAGCACGAGTTTTCGGATCGGCTGCGGTTCGACGGCTTGATCGGTCGCGCGGAATCCAGCTTCGCCAACCCGGTCCAGGTCAGCGCCATCATCGATCGCCAGAACGTCGACGGCTATTCCTATGACTTCCGTCAGAACCGCAATCTGCCGGCGATCAACTGGGGCTTCAATGTCGCCGACCCCACACAGTGGAGCGTCGTCGGGCCTACGGGCGCGCAACCCCGATCGGAGCTGCGCATCAGCTCCAACTTCCAGGAGAACGTTTATACGACGGGTGAGGCCAACTTCGCCTTCGACGTAAGCGATTGGCTCACACTGAAAGCGGGCGTCAGCCGCAAGGAATATGAGTCGAGCAGCCGCGCCTTCGCGCGCCCAAACAACGCCAACGGTTCGCCAGCGCTGCCGGCGGGCGCGAGCATGGCTTCGGTCACCAATCTGCTTACCGGGTTCGGTCGCAATCTCGATCTACCGTCAGGCGCTGCGACCAGCTGGGTTCGGCCGGATCTTGCTGCGTTGCAAACAGTCTGGAACTACAACTGCAACTGCGACACGGGCGTAGCAGGCGGTGATTTCCGACTGATCGGCCTTAACGGCAATCCGTCCACCTATGGCAACTGGCGTGACGTGACCGAGACCGACACCGGCGCCTATGTCCAGGCCGACTGGGACACTGAAATCATGGGTGTGCCCTTCCGAGGCAACGTCGGTGTGCGTCAGGTCAAGACCGAGGTCGACGCCTTGGGTTATTCGAACGTCGGTGGTGTTGCGACGCCGGTCCGGGGCGAGAACGAATATGACGACACCCTACCGTCGCTGAACGTGTCGATCGAGCCGATGAAGGATCTGATCGTGCGTTTGGGCGCCGCCAAGGTCATGGCGCGACCGCCTGTCACGAGTCTGGTTCCGGTCTTCACGCTGAGCGCAGCCGGGGCGGCGACCAATACGGCATCGCTGGGCAATGTCGAGCTGGAACCCTATCGGGCGACGACCTACGACCTGTCGGTTGAATATTACTTCGCGCCTGAAGCTCTGCTGTCCTTCGCCTACTTCTACAAGGACATCTCGACCTATGTGCAGACGACCACCGAACCGCTGTCGTACAGCCAACTGACGGCCTTGAACCCTGTGGCCTTCCCGGCGGGCGGTCGTCCTGCCGGCGACATCTATCAGTTCAGCACGCCCACAAACACGCCGGGCGGCCCGCTGAAAGGCTTCGAGATCAGCTATCAGCAGACGTTCTCCTTCCTGCCCAGCCTGCTGTCGAATATCGGTACGCAGCTGAACTACACGCACGTTGAATCGGAGATTCAGTATTGCGTCACCGCAACCTGCGCGGCTTTCGTGACGGCGGACCTAGTCAACCTGTCGCCAAACGCCTGGAACGCGACGCTGTATTATGACGACGGCAAGTTCAATGCGCGTGTGTCGGCGGCCTATCGCGACACCTATTTCCAGAACGTGCCGGGTTCAAACGGCGCCACGGGCCTGATCCCGTATCAGGGCAAGACCGAAACCACGACGATCGACGCTTCAGCATCCTATAACCTGACCGATAACCTCAGTGTTTCTGTCGAGGGGCTGAATCTGACCGACGAAGCCAATCGTCAGAACCACGGCGACATCGGCCTGCCGCGTGACAGCACCTATGTCTATCACCACACTGGCCGCCAGGTTTACATTGGCGCGCGGTATCGCTTCTGATCCCAATAGATCGGCGAGATAAGACAGGCGGCGTCGGTATAACCGGCGCCGCCCTTCTTTTGACATCGGCCGAACTGCGCGATGCGGCGGGAGAATTTTCGCCTGCCGGCTAGTTGCCTTGGCGGAAGTCGAACCTTTGGTTTGCGACGAAATCTTCCCAGGCGCTGCGCGTGGCGAAGTCCAGGCCGCGATCCCACGCCGATCCCATGTAGTAGGTGAACGACTGACCCGGCGTGACCCGCACCAGGATCAGATAGTTGTCGGCGTCTTCGGTGAAGCCTTCGACCGTTGCGGGATCAACCGCCAGAGCGATGCCGAGCGAGCCATGCTCGGGGTTTTCAGGCTCCCAGAACATCAGACGCCCGTGTGCGGCGTCGCGCGTGACGAAGCCCCGTCCGTTGTCGTTGCTGCGCTTCGAAATGCCGATCGCGACGATCAGCGGTGCGTCGGAGTTCGAGGTCAGAGTGGAAGTCATTCGCGTGAAGTTGGAGCCTAAGGGAAGGCTGAACTCACGCCTTTCTGAAACCGTGCGCACGACGTCGACAGGCCAAGGACGGTAGGTCACGCTAAACCGCGCCTCATCGCCGCCGGTTTTGTCGATCTGGTAGGTGGAGAAGTTGCGACTGGTCCAGAGCTTGTTGTCGTACCAGATGCCCAGACCCCCGGCGCCTCTGCCGCGTCCCACATCGTAATAGTCCAGGCCTTCACCGCGATCGACGTGATAGTTCGGGAACTTCAACTGGCGGTCCATGAAGGGATAGCGGACACGTTTGGCCCACACATCGATGCCCGAGCCAGAGGGCGCCTCACGCGCTTCAAGCGTGGGACCGTAAATGCGATGAGCGACGCGATCGTTTTCCCATAGCAGATCATCCAAACGATCCGGCGCGAAGCGGGCGACGGCGCGCGGTCGCTGCTGATCTTCCGGCGGGGGCTCCAGCGGTTCGATGGTCGAGGGTCGGTTCAGAGCGGATGGATCGTAGGAGAGGGCCGAGGTCGCACGCATCTCGGCGTCTCTACGGCGGATTTCTTCGGCGCCGACGACCGTCACGGGGGCGGGCGGGACAGGCGTGGTCGCAGCGATCACTTCGGCCGTGTCGCGCGTGGGTTCCGCTAATGGCAGAGAGCGAACTGGGTCATTCAGCGACGCGACTTCCAGCCCGGCCAAAATATAGGTTCCTGAAGCATAGAGGCCGACGTCCTCAGGGTCGGTCGACACGGGCTGATCGCCGGTCTTCTGCGCTGCGCCCACCAGGCCGTTCGCAAGGACATGGCGGTTCAGGCCGGCCCACCCCTTCAACACATGCGGCAGGTAGGTGTCGCGATCCAAAAGGCCGTGATTGATCCCCCAGGCCAGGGCGTAGACATGGAAGACCGAGCCTGAGGTTTCACCCTCGGGATAGGCTTCGGGATCCAGCAGGCTGGCGCGCCACAGTCCGTCCTCTTGCTGGAGACCTGAGACCCTGCCGGCCATCTTCTGGAAGTGATCGACATAGAAGGCGCGGCCGGCGAAATCGGCCGGCACGGACTCCAGCCATCTTACCAAACCGCCCATGACCCACCCATTGGCCCGCGACCAGTAGATGCGGTCGCCGTCGGCGTCACGATGGTTCTCGTCCTTGAACCGTTCGTCGCGCAGGAACAGCTTTTCGTCCTCGACCCACAGCCGCGCCGCTGTGCGTCGCCATTCCTTATCTGCGGCGTTCAGATATTTTGGATCGCCCGTGATTGCGGTCATCCGGGCGAAGACCGGGGGCGCCATATAGAGAGCGTCGGCCCACCACCAGACCAGCGCCGGTGTGTCTTCCGCCCGGGCCAGATAGGGGACCTGCCAGTCCAGCCGCTGACGCAGCGGCATCAGCACGCCCTCCTGCGCGCGACGGGCGTAGAGTTCTTCGTAGAGATCGCCGATCGCGATATCGTCGGCATTCAGCATCGTCTTGCCCGACCGCGCGCCACGTACACTGTAGTTGTAGTGATCGGCCACGGCGCTCAAGAAACGCAGCGTCCGCGTATCGTCCGACACGCGCGCAAGCCGCGAAGCGCCGACGTAAAAGGTGGCTGCGACCCAGTTCGACGACATCTGCGTCAGGTTGCTGCCCGTCGATAAGGCGAGCGGCTCGGCGGCCATGGCTGCGATTTGCGAGGAGGCGACATATTCGACAGCCGCCATCGTGCTCTCGCGAGACGGCACGCCTACCACGTCGGTGTATAGGGCGGGGCGGTCGCGTTGAGCCAGCCATTCAGCCTCGACGCCCGGCGGCAAGGCTGCGACCGTTTGCGCTAGAACGGAGCCGGACATGGCGGCCGAGCTCATCAGAACTGCAATCAGGCCAAGGCAGGGTCGGGTTGGCAGGGCCATGTTTTCCTCCGGCGCTGCTCCGGGCGGCGCATGATGGTTGGTGGCCCACTTCGACGGCGAGCCGCAACGTAACCGGTGTCAATTTCTGACGATCAGCTGTCGGTATCTCTTGTCAGCCTTATATCGTCCACTATTGTGAGACGAAAGAACAGAATGTGGGAAATCTAGATGCGCGCCAATCGCCGCACGCTTCTGCAACTGGGTGTCGTCAGCGCCTTCACGCAAGCGACGCCGGCGTTTGCGCAGTCGAGCCGTTCGCGCACCTTCGACGCGTCCGACTATGGCGCGGTGGGCGACGGGATCACCATCAACACGCGTCCTATTCAGGCCGCCATCGACGCAGCGGCAGGGCAGGGCGGAGGGGTCGTGGTCGTGAAGCCCGGTCTGTATCTGTCAGGTTCGCTATTCGTGAAGTCGGGGGTGACCCTGTCGATTGAACGCGGTGCCACTCTGCGCGGCGTTCAGGATCTGGCCGCCTATCCGATGGTTCGCACGCGTGTTGCGGGCGTTGAGATGGACTGGCCCGCCGGCTTGCTGAATGTCTATCAGCAACAGAACGCCAAGATCACGGGCGAGGGTCTGGTCGATGGTGACGGCAAGGTTTTCTGGGACGCCTATTGGGCGCTGCGCCGCGATTATGATCCGCGCGACCTGCGATGGGCGGCTGACTACGACTGCCGCCGTCCGCGGTTGGTCCACGTTTACGATTCACAGCAGGTCGAGGTTTCCGGTCTGAATCTGGCGCGATCGGGCTTCTGGACCGTCCACGTCTGCTACTCGCGGGACGTGAAGGTCGCCGACCTGATCATCAGGAATAACATCGGCGGACGCGGCCCTTCGACGGACGGCATCGACATCGACTCATCGGAGCGGGTGTTGGTCGAGAGATGCGACCTGTCGGTCAACGACGACGCGATCTGCATCAAGGCCGGACGCGACTGGGACGGGCTGCGGGTAGCCCGGGCGTGCCGTCAGGTGAAGATTCGCGACTGCATCGTCCGTGACGCCCTGGCCGGGATGACCTTCGGATCGGAGACATCTGGCGGATTTGACGACATCGAAGTCTCTGGGCTGAGGATCGAGTATCCGGTGCCGCTGGGGATCTTCTTCAAATCAGGCCACACACGCGGCGGCGTGATCTCCAACATCCGCCTGCGCGACATCCATCTGCAGGACGTGCGCACATTGATGCAGGTGAACCTGAACTGGTACCCAAACTACAGCTACGCCCAGATCCCGGACGGCATCGCGGACGTGCCGGATTACTGGCGCGCGCTCGCCACGCCGGTGCCGCGTGAACAGGGCATTCCCCGCATCCACGATGTTCGCCTGTCGAACATCAAGGCCGTCGGCGGCAAGGTCGGCTTCGCCGCCGCAGCCTATCCCGAAGCGCCGCTGAAAGACTTCACTTTCGAACGGCTGGACTGGGATGTGCAGGATGCGGGCGCCATCGCCAATGCCGAGAACTGGCGCTTCCGCGACTGCAAAGTCGACACCCTGGACGGCCAAGGCCCCAAGGTGACCGAATCGTCCGGCGTCACTGGCCTGCGATCCAGACAAGCATGAAAAACCAAAAAGTTGTGGGAGTTAGCGCGATGAAAATCCTTTCCGCCTGTTCGATGCTGGCATTTGGCGCGGTCGCGCTTGTGGGGGGCGTCTCCGGCGCCGCCCAAGCAGAAGTCCTGCGGCTGAACACGCCGGCGGTGGGCCTGACCAGCGACAGGATCGGCGCCTTGCCCGACGCGGAGCGCGGTCCGTGGGCCGAGTATCTGGCACGCTCCCAGGCCCAGCATCTGGCCGACCGCGCTGCGCTCGCGGCCGAGCTTCCCGCCGGAGTTGCTACGCCGCCGCCGCCCAAGGCCGTCGGACCCGCCCACTACAACATGCCGCTGGACCGGCCTGCCGAATGGTACGCCACAGCCGACGCTCGGGCCGTCGCGGATGCGATCGTCAGTTTCCAGACCCCCGCCGGCGGATGGAGCAAAAACCAGGATCGCAGCATTGCGCGCCTGCCGGGCCAGCGGTTCTCCAACGATGCCGAAACCATGGAGCAGAACCCGGCGAACTTCGATGCGCCGGCGGATCGCTTCTGGACCTTCGTTGGCACGTTGGACAACGAGGCGACGTGGTCGGAAATGCGTTTCCTGGCCAAGGTCGCCGCCTACGCGCCGGGACGCGACGGCGACGCATGGCGCGCCAGCGTGATCCGAGGCGTGCGGTATCTTCTGAACGCGCAGTATCCCAATGGCGGCTGGCCTCAGATCTGGCCGCTTGAAGGCGGCTTCCACGACTCAATCACATTCAATGACAATGCGGTGGCAAACGCGGCCATGCTGCTTCGTGATGTCGCCCATGGCGCTGAGGGCTTCGACTTCGTGCCGGCTGACTTGGAGACACAGGCGGCCGAGGCGACCCAAAAGGCGATCGAGGTGATCCTCGCGGCCCAGGTGCGTCAAGGGGATCGCCTGTTGGGCTGGCCGCAGCAGGTCGAGCCCATGCGGCTGGTGCCAACAAGCGCTCGGAACTACGAGCCGCGATCCATCGCAAGCGGCGAAACAACCGATATCCTGATCTTCCTCATGGGCGAGGAGAACCCGTCGCCGGAGATCAAGGCCGCCGTCCGCGGCGCCGCCGAATGGCTTCAGGCGGTGCGTGTCTATGACAAGTCTTTCGAAATGACCGACGACGGACGCAAGCTGATCGACAAGGCCGGGGCGGGGCCGATCTGGTCTCGCAACTACGATCTGGTGACCGGGCGTCCGATCTTCGGCGACAAGGATCAGACCATCCATGACGATGTAAATGAAATCTCCGTCGGGAGGCGCAACGGCTATTCCTGGTGGATATCTTCGCCGCAAAAAGCGCTGGACCTTTACGCCGATTGGTCCAATCGGGTCGGGTAAAGCCGAGACGCTGATCGGCATTGTCGATGGGGTCGGACGGCTCATCCGCGACGCAATTTGTGCGGCGCCAAGCGAGAACGCTTTCTTCGCTCCGGCCCTGCAAGATCGACGCGGCAAAAGCCGATGTGAACCATTTCTCGTTCAGACGGTTAGCCAAGCCAGACTTTACGGAGAGGGCTGGCATGAGCACCCATGGATTGAAGGATGCGGTCGTTCGGCCGTTGCATTGGTTATTGCTGGCGTTTCCGATCGCGCTGTTCACCTTCGCCCTGTTCACCGACATCGCCTATCTGAAGACGGCCGAGGTCCAGTGGACGAACTTCTCGGCCTGGCTGATCACCGGAGCGCTGGTGTTCGGCGGGTTCGCCGGGCTGTTTTCGATCTTCGATTTCGTCGTCGGTCTGCGCCACGGACGTTCGCGACGGGCGACGGTGCATCTGGTCGCGCTCGCGCTGGCTTGGGTGCTGGGTCTGGTGAACGCCTTCAAACATAGCCAGGACGCCTGGAGCTCTGTCGGAGCCTTCGGTCTGATCCTGTCCATCCTCTGCACAATCCTGGTCCTGGTCGCCGGCTCGACCGCCTATGCCGCGCGGGAGAGCGTCCGATGAACAAGAATCTGCTCGCCGCCAGCGCCGCCACCCTGGCCATGGCCCTGACGGTCGCATCGTGCGGCAACGCCAGCGATCCGAAACTGAACCAGACCGGCGCGACGCCCGACCTGCCCAAGGTCAACGAGACGCTGGTGCCGCCGATGAAGATCAGCCCGCCGGCAGGTTGGAACGGCGAGACGCCGACGGTGCCGCAGGGCTTTACGATCAGCGCCTTCGCCACAGATCTCAAAATTCCGCGTCAGATGCTGGTCCTGCCCAATGGCGACGTGCTGATCGCAGAGGGGCGCGGCGGCCATGCGCCCGCCATGCGGCCCAAGGATGTGATCGCCGGCGTCATCAAGAAGCAGGGCAACACCAAGATCAAAGGCGGCAACCGCATCACCTTGGTGCGCGACGCGAACAACGACGGCACGCCCGAACTGCGGACCGTTCTGGTGGACAACCTCGATGCGCCTTACGGCCTGGCCTATGTCGACGGCTATCTCTATGTCGCCGAACAGGGGGCGCTGGTTCGCTTCGCCTTCCGGCCGGGCCAGACTGGCATCGCCACGCCCGCCGAGCGGGTGACGGAGCTGCCGTCCCGCATCAACCACCACTGGACCAAGTCCCTGACCGCCAGCGCGGACGGGTCGAAGCTGTATGTCGGCACCGGCTCGAACTCCAATATCGGCGAGCGCGGCATGGCGGTCGAGGAAGAACGCGCCACGGTGTGGGAGATCGACCGGGCGACCGGCGCACGGCGCACGATCGCCACCGGCATTCGCAATCCGACGGCCCTGGCCATCGAGCCCACGACCAATCTGTTGTGGTCGGTCGTCAATGAGCGCGACGAACTGGGGCCGCAATTGGTCCCGGATTATCTGACCCAGGTGCGGGACGGGGCCTTTTACGGCTGGCCCTACAGCTATTGGGGCCAGAATCGCGATCCGCGTGTGATGCCGCAGAACCCCGAGATGGTCGCCAAGGCCATCCGGCCGGACTACGCCTTGGGATCGCACGTCGCCGCCCTGGGCTTGGATTTCGCCCGCAATGGCGGCTTCGGCGGGTCGTTCGCCAACGGCGCATTCATCGGCATGCACGGCAGTTGGAACCGCCAGGATCCGTCCGGCTACAAAGTCGTCTGGGTGCCGTTCAACGCCGGCCGTCCGGCGGGTCAGCCCGTCGATTTCGCCACCGGCTTCCTTAAGGACGGCAAGGCGCGCGGCCGTCCCGTCGGCGTCGCGTTCGATGGCGCCAAGCGCGTGCTGTTCGTCGCCGACGACCTGTCCAACACGGTATGGCGCATCGCGCCTGCGCCATAAGCCGGCTTTTCCCTCGCCCTCCCAGGGCGAGGGAAATCGCTATCGTTCTAGATATGGTCGAATACGAAAAAGTCCCCGGCTGCGAGCAACCGGGGACTTTTTCGTATGGGGCTGAGCTGTGGCCTACGGCGTGAAGTCGATGGTCCGCTCAAACGGCGCGTCGACAGGACGGCCGCGGTCCATGATCGGCGTGACTTCGGCGCCGTTCATCAAGACCAGGGCGGCTTCGCCAAAGCCCATGCCCGGACGGCTTTCTTCCAGCACGACGCAGTCGGTGACGTGACCCGACGCCAAGGCAGTGCAGCGCAGCCGCACGCTGAAGCGATCGGTGCTATCGGCCTTGGGTGCGACGGTGCGTTCGATGGCGGGCTGAGGCGCGCTGAACAGGGCCGCGTCCTTGAGCAGCGGTCCGGTCGGGGCGCCCAGCAGGGCCGTCATCAATGTCAGGCTGAAGGTCAGTGTCATGGCAGGCCTCGTTCGACCTCTATTAAGATTTGAACGAGACCTCCGTTCCCCGAACTTTCAAAAACGCGCGGGTGTGTGCGGCGAACCACACTTCGATTTCTCTGCTGACGTCAGAATGGCCTCAAGCTGGACTGTTGTTCTTCGCACAGGGTCTTCAGCCACGAACGCACCGTGCGCAGACGCGCGGTGTCGTGGACATCGCGATGGGTGGCCAGCCAGAAGCGGCGCTCGATCAGGATCGACGGCAGCACGCGCACCAGACCCTCGGCCAGGAAGCACGGCAGGACGCCGACGCCGCCCCCGGCGGCGATGATCTCCCGCTGCGCCCGGATCGAAGATGAGGCGACGTGGGGCGCGAGGCCCGGCTGGACTTCGTCGAGATAGCGGAGTTCGGGCGCATAGATCAGATCGTCGATATAGCCGACGATGTCGAAGCGGCTCAGCTCATCGACGGTCTTCGGAACGCCGTTGCGGTGCAGATGGTCAGGCGAAGCGTAGAGGGCTAGCTGATACGGCGTCAGCGGCTCGACGATCAGGCGTGCAGCATGTGGCGCGGCCAAGGTGATCGCCATGTCGACCTCTCGGCGCGTCGGCGACAGAAAGCCGGAGGTCGCCGCCAGTTCGATCCGGAGGCCGGGATGCGCCAGACGCAGCGCGGGCAGGGCGGGCGCCATCAGGGTGACGCCGAAGCCCTCGGATGCACTGACACGCACGACGCCGGCGGGCGCGTCGGGCTGGGTCACGCGGCCGGCGGCCTCCATCGCGCTTTCGGCCTCCAGCCCGATATCGAGCAGTTGGGCGCCGGCGGCGGTCAGCTGAAGGCCGGTGGTCGAGCGGACGACCAAGGTGGATTTCAATGCGCTTTCCAGTCGGGCGACGCGACGCCCGACCGTGGCGGCGTCGACGCCCAACCGCTGCGCCGCACCGCCCAGCGAGCCTGCGCGCGCGGCGGCGATGAAGATGCGCATGTCGTCCCAATCGTACATGGCCGTCTAGCTGTCTTGCAAAAACGCAGAATGCTGCCTGCAACTTTGCATTATCGACAGGCGCGCAGGGGTGATAGCCATAGCCCCAACAAAAGAACCAACAGGAACACCCAGGCCATGCGCGACATTCGCCACTTCATCGACGGTGCGGCTTTCGACGGCGCGTCCGGACGCTTCAGCGACGTGTTCAATCCCAACACCGGCGATGTGCAGGCGCGGGTGCAACTGGCGACGACGGGCGAGGTCGATCGTGCGGTCCAGGCGGCGCAGAACGCCTTTGATGGTTGGGCTTCGACCAATCCCCAGCGCCGCGCCCGCGTCATGTTCGACTTCAAACGCCTAGTCGAGGCGCGGATGGACGAACTGGCCGAACTGCTGTCCAGCGAGCACGGCAAGGTCATCGCCGACTCCAAGGGCGACATCCAACGCGGCCTGGAAGTGATCGAGTTCGCCTGCGGCATCCCGCACGCGCTGAAGGGTGAATATACTCAAGGCGCCGGCCCCGGCATCGACGTCTATTCGATGCGTCAGCCGCTGGGCGTGGTGGCGGGCATCACCCCGTTCAACTTTCCGGCGATGATCCCGATGTGGATGTTCGGCGTCGCCATCGCGGTGGGCAACACCTTCGTGCTGAAGCCGTCCGAGCGCGATCCGTCGGTGCCGGTGCGTCTGGCCGAACTGATGCTGGAAGCCGGAGCGCCGAACGGCGTGCTGAACGTGGTGCATGGCGACAAGACGGCGGTGGACGCCATCCTGACCCATCCGTTGGTTCACGCCGTCAGCTTCGTCGGCTCGTCCGACATCGCCCACTATGTCTATCAGACCGGCGCCGCCAACCATAAGCGCGTCCAGGCCATGGGCGGGGCCAAGAACCACGGCATCGTCCTGCCCGACGCGGACATGGATCAGGTGATCAAGGACCTGTCCGGCGCGGCCTATGGTTCGGCGGGCGAACGCTGCATGGCGCTGCCGGTCGTAGTGCCGGTCGGCAAGAAAACCGCCGACGAACTGCGCGAGCGGATGGTCGCCGAGATCCCCTCGATGCGGGTCGGCGTCTCGACCGATGCGGGCGCCCACTATGGCCCCGTCGTCACGGCTCAGCACCGCGAGCGTGTCGCGGGTTGGATCGAGAAGGGCGTGCAGGAAGGCGCCGAACTGGTCGTCGACGGTCGCGACTTCAGCCTGCAAGGTCACGAGAAGGGCTATTTCATCGGCCCGTCGCTGTTCGACCATGTGAAGCCCGAGATGTCGTCCTATCAGGAGGAAATTTTCGGTCCGGTGCTGCAGATCGTGCGCGCCGAGACGTTCGAGGAGGCGCTGGCCCTGCCGTCGAACCACCAATACGGCAACGGCGTCGCCATCTTCACCCAGAACGGCCGTGCGGCGCGCGACTTCGCCGCCCGGGTCAATGTCGGCATGGTCGGGATCAATGTGCCGATCCCGGTTCCGGTCGCCTATCATACCTTTGGCGGCTGGAAACGTTCGGCTTTCGGCGACATCAACCAGCACGGCATGGAGGGCGTCCGCTTCTGGACCAAGACCAAGACCGTGACGGCCCGCTGGCCGGACTCGGCGCTGGAGCATTCGGACAGTTCGTTCGTCATTCCGACGATGCGCTGAGGCCGCCATGGATTTCGCTCTCAACGACGATCAGCGCGCCATTCAGGACGCCGCCCGCGCCTTCGCCGAGGCTGAACTGGCGCCCCATTCGGCGCGCTGGGACGAGGACAAGCATTTCCCCGTCGAGGTGATGAAACAGGCGGCCGAGATGGGGTTTTGCGGCATCTATACGGCTGAGGAGCATGGCGGCATGGCCCTGGGCCGGGTCGAGGCGGCGGTGATTTTCGAAGAGCTGTCGCGCGGCGACGTGGCGACGGCGGCCTTCATCTCGATCCACAATATGGCGACGTGGATGATCGACCGGTTCGGGTCGGACGACCTGCGCGGACGATTCGTGCCGTCGCTGGTCGGGATGGAGAAGATCGCCTCCTACTGCCTGACCGAGCCGGGCTCGGGATCGGATGCGGCGGCGCTGCGGACGACGGCAGTGCGCGACGGCGACCATTATGTGCTGAACGGGTCCAAGGCCTTCATCTCCGGCGCAGGGACATCGGACGTCTATGTCGTCATGGTCCGCACAGGCGGCGAGGGCGCGAAAGGCGTCAGCGCTGTCGTCGTCGAGGCCGGGACTCCGGGCTTGTCGTTCGGCGCGCAGGAAAAGAAGATGGGCTGGAACGCCCAGCCGACTGCCATCGTCCAGTTCGACGACTGTCGCGTGCCGGTGGCCAACCTGCTGGGCGACGAGGGGGCGGGTTTCCGCTACGCCATGGCCGGTCTGGACGGCGGGCGCCTGAATATCGCCGCCTGTTCGCTGGGCGGGGCGCGGCTGGCGCTGGAGACGGCGCAGGAGTACGTCGCCACCCGCAAACAGTTCGGCCGTCCGATCGGCGAGTTTCAGGCGCTGCAGTTCCGGCTGGCGGACATGGCCACGGACCTGGAGGCGGCGCGACTGATGGTGCTGCGCGGCGCCTGGGCCATCGACACCGACCACCCGGAAAAGACGAAATGGTGCGCCATGGCCAAGCGGCTGGCCACGGACGCCTGTTTCCAGATCGCCGACGAGGCCCTGCAACTGCACGGCGGCTACGGCTATCTGAAGGACTACCCGCTGGAACGGATCGTGCGCGACTTGCGGGTCCACCGCATCTTGGAAGGCACCAACGAGATCATGCGGGTGATCATCGCGCGGGAGATGACCAAGTGAGCGAAGCCGAGGTCGTTACGCGCATCGAAAACGGCGTCGGTCGGATCACCCTGAACCGGCCCAAGGCGATCCATGCCCTGAACCGGGCGATGTGCGAGGCGATGACCGAGGCGCTGCTGGCCTGGCGCGGCGACGCGGCCGTCCAGTCCGTCCTGATCGACCATGCCGGCGAGCGGGGTTTTTGCGCGGGCGGCGACATTCGCATGATCGCCGAAAGCGGAGCGGGCGATGCGTCAGAGGCCAAGGCCTTCTTCCTGGCCGAGTACCGGCTGAACCACCTGATGTTCGATTATCCGAAGCCGATCATCGCCATCGTGGACGGCATCGTCATGGGCGGCGGGGTCGGCATTTCCGAGCCGGCGGACATTCGTGTGGCGACCGAGCGCACCACCTACGCCATGCCCGAGACCGGGATCGGCTTGTTCCCCGATGTGGGTGGGGGCTGGTTCCTGCCGCGCCTGCCGGGCCAGACCGGCGTCTGGCTGGCGCTGACGGGCACCCGGCTGAAGGCGGCGGATACGGTGGCCCTGGGCATCCACACGCACTTCGTGCCCGCGGATCGCGTCGATGCGTTGAAGGCCGATCTGATGCGCGAGGCCGCCGACCCGTCGTCGGTCGTGACGCGCCACTCGGGTGACGCCGGGCCTGCACCGCTGTCGGCCCACCGCGAGGCCATCGACCGGCTGTTCGCCTTCGACACAGTCGAGGAGATTTTCAAGGCGCTTGAGGCGAACGGCTCGGACTGGGCGCTGCAGCAGCTGGAAACCTTGAAGACCAAATCGCCACAGTCGCTGAAGGTCTCGCTGCGCCAGATCCGGACGGGCGCAACGCTGAACAGCTTCGCCGATAATATGGCGATGGAATACGCCCTGGGCGGCCGCGTTGTGCGCACCCACGACTTCCAGGAAGGCGTGCGGGCGGTGATCGTGGACAAGGACAATGCGCCGAAATGGTCCCCGGCGGACCTGTCGGGCGTTACCAACGAGACGCTGGATGCGCTGTTCGCGCCGTCGCCGGACAATGAAAAATGGACGCCGCTGGCCTGACCACGTCCCCGCTTTCGCGGGGATGAGCGGACGACAAAAAGGGAGAGAGACCATGACCAAGATCGCCTTCATCGGCCTGGGCAATATGGGCGGCGGCATGGCCGCGAACCAGGCCAAGGCGGGCCACGCGGTCGCCGCCTTCGATCTGTCGGCGCAGGCGCTGGAACGGGCCGGAGCGGCAGGTTGCGTCGCGGTCGGATCGGTCGCTGAGGCGGTCAAGGACGCCGAGGTCGTGATCACCATGCTGCCGGCCGGGCCACACGTGCTGAAGGTCTATTCCGAACAGATCATCGGGGCGGCGCCGTCGACCGCCCTGCTGCTCGATTGTTCGACCATCGATGTCGAAACCGCGCGCAAGGTCGCCGGTCTTGCCAAATCGGCCGGCTACGCTTTTGCCGACGCGCCCGTGTCAGGCGGCACGGCGGCGGCGGATGCGGGCACGCTGGCCTTCATGGTCGGCTGCGACGAGGGCGACTTCGCCCGCGTCGAAGCGGCGCTGGAACCCATGAGCCGCATTACCATCCGCGCGGGCGATCATGGGGCGGGGCAGGCGGCCAAGATCTGCAACAACATGCTGCTGGGCATCTCCATGCTGGGCACGTGCGAGGCCATCGCCCTGGCCGAGAAGCTGGGTCTGGACCCCGAACGATTCTTCGAGATCGCGTCCAAGTCGTCGGGTCAGTGCTGGAGCGTGACCAGCTACTATCCCTGGCCGGGTCCGGTGCCGACCGCGCCGTCCAACCGCGACTATCAGGGCGGGTTCGCCACGGCCATGATGTTGAAGGACCTGAAGCTGGCCCAGGACGCAGCGGCGAAATCCGGCGCCTCGACGCCGCTGGGCGCACAGGCCGAGGCGCTTTACGCCCTGTTCGACGGGATCGGGCACGGCGGCCGCGATTTCTCCGCGATGTTGCAGATGCTGCGCGGCAAGCTAGATGAGCTTAACCTCGCATAGATTCGTCTTTCGCATTGCGATTGCGGCCCGTGCAGCTTCGGCGGCGCGGGCCTTTTCGTATGAGGCCGCCGCCGCGACCCGGATCGCTGACGGCTGGTGCGACCAAGGCGCGCGCCCGGCGCGTTCGCCTTATTCCGTTCGCCGGAATGAGCCTGCGAAGAGTGAAGCTAAAGCAGCGGCTTAGCTCTCGTGGCTTGTTCGGACGGCTCGAGCAGAGATCGAAAATCGCCCGGAATGTGGCCGAACGGCGCTTGCGGCGCACATCGCTCCTGTGTCATGTAACCGCTTACATCGCCTATCGACGGATCTTCGAAAAGGGGCCGGGATGATAGGGAGCAGGGAGATTTCGATTGGACATGGCCGCGCCTAGCGCTGCGTCTGCACGGCAGGAGGGCCAGCCCTTTGCCAAGGCCGCCACTATGCGCGACGTCGCCGAACGCGCCAATGTGTCGGTGGCTTCCGTGTCTCGTGTGTTGAACGGCTTGGGCGTGACCTCGGATGCGACGCGCCAGCGCGTGCTCGATGCGGTTGAGGACCTTCGCTATGTCCCTCACTTCGGCGCTCGCAGCTTGTCGACCAGCAAGAACGACACCATCGGCGTCATCCTGCCCGACCTGTTCGGCGAGTTCTTCTCCGAGCTGATCCGGGGCATGGACCTGGCTGCCCGCGCTCACGGCAAGCATCTGATCGTCTCCAGTTCGCATGACGGCGCGGAAGACACCCTAGCGGCCGTGCGTTCGATGCGTGGGCGGGTGGACGGCATGATCGTGCTGTCCCCGCATCTGGGCGCGGCGAACCTGTCGTCAGAGTTCGCCGGTCGGATGCCGGTCCTGCTGATGAACGGCGGCGCCGCCGAGGCCGGCCGGGCGTCCATCATGATCGACAACCACGGCGGCGCCGTCGGTGCGGTCCAGCATCTGCTGTCCACCGGCCGCAGGCGGATCGCCCACATTCGCGGCGCCGCCGGCAACATCGAGGCGGACACGCGCGCGGCCGGATACACGTCGGCGCTGGATGGTCATGACCCGATCATCGTCGAGGGCGACTTCTCTCAGGCGTCGGGCCACCGTGCCGCGACCCAGCTTCTGGCCATGACGGAACGGCCCGACGCCGTCTTCGCCGCCAACGACATGATGGCCGTTGGCGCGCTGTTGGCCTTCCAGGAAGCCGGCGTGCGCTGCCCCGAAGACATCGCCGTCGTCGGCTTCGATGACGTGCCCATCGCCGCCCTGATGCGGCCCGCGCTGACCACCATGCGCGTCAATATTGCGGAAATCGGCCGAAGGGGCGTCGAACGCCTGATCGGCCTTGTTCAGACTGGCGCGACCGCCGACGCCACGGACACCGCTTGCGAAATCGTTCGGCCGATCCTGGTCGAACGCCAGTCCACCGCGGCGGCCTCGTCCGCCAGGTTCAACAAAGGGTAGGCCAGCCATGTCGCTGAAAACCGATCCCATCAGGAGGGGAGAGCTCAGGATGACCCAGTTCAACACGCGTAAGGCCGCTTTGGCCGCCGCATCGGCGCTTGCCATCAGCATGGCGGTCGTCGGCGGCGCGCAGGCGCAGACATCCAGTTCGACCCTTCGCGGGGCGGTGACTGAGGCGGGTCAGCCTGCGCCAGGTTCCGTTGTGACAGCGGTGGATGCCGGTTCGGGCTTTTCGGCACGGGCGACTGTTCGGGCTGACGGCACCTATGTGATCTCGGGCCTGCGCCCCGGCAACTATCGAGTGACCGCGACGACGCCAGATGGCGAAACCAGCACAGAAACAGTCAACATCGCTGTCGCTGCGACGAATCGTCTGGATCTTCAAGTCGATGCTGCTCCGACGGCAACTGCGACGACTGAGGCCGCTGAATTGGGCGACATCGTGGTGACCGGACGCCGCCTGACCGAGGTCACGACGTCCGAAGTCGCGACGAACGTCTCTCAGGTTCAGATCAACAGCCTGCCGCAGACCGACCGCAACTTCATGTCGTTCGCACGTCTGGCGCCAGGCGTTCGCTATAACGATGGTGAGAACAGCCGGACCTTCCAGTCGGGTGCTTCGACGGCATCGGGCGTCAACGTCTTTATTGATGGCGCCAGCCTGAAAAGCCAGGTGCTTCCGAACGGCGTCGCCGGCCAGGATTCCAGCCGGGGCAATCCCTTCGCCCAGTTGGCGGTGCAGGAGTTCAAGGTACTGACCCAGAACTACAAGGCCGAATACGAGCAGGCGTCAGCCGCCATCATCACCGCCGTGACGCGGTCGGGCACCAACGAGTTCCACGGCGAAATTTTCGGCGCCTACCAAGACCGAAGCATGATCGAGGACAATTACTTCGACGAACAGGCCGGCCGCGAGAAGCCAGAATACAAGCGCCAGCAGTACGGTGCTGCGCTGGGCGGTCCGATCATCCAAGACCGTCTGCACTTCTTCGTCGCCTATGAGGGCAACGATCAAGACCGGGCCAGTTCTGTAACCTTGGGCAATCGCTCGGCTGCAAATCTCGCTCGTTTCGGCCAGTACGAAGGCAACTTCGTCAGCCCGTTCCGGCAGGATACATATTTCGGCAAGCTGAGCTTCTCGCCTGACGATTTGCAAGTGTTCGATCTGAGCTACAGCCGTCGCCGCGAAACGGACATCTCAGGCTTTGGCGGCACCACTGCCTACACGGCCGCCGAAAACAAGATCGGCACAACCGATGAATACAACCTG
This sequence comes from Brevundimonas diminuta, assembly GCF_022654015.1. Lineage (NCBI taxonomy): Bacteria > Pseudomonadati > Pseudomonadota > Alphaproteobacteria > Caulobacterales > Caulobacteraceae > Brevundimonas > Brevundimonas diminuta. The sequence goes on along the minus strand of NZ_CP073063.1, from coordinate 2,396,907 downwards.
CGCCACACCTATCGCGGTTCGAACTTCCTGAACGAAGCGTCGATCAGCTATCTGGATAGCGTTTTCAATCCGACGTCGTTGTCGCCAGGCGTCGCGACTGAAGAGTATCAGGGCATTATTACGATCGGCGGCAAGAATTCGTCCCAATATATCCAGCAAAAGGGCTACACCCTTCGTAACGATCTGACTTTGACGGGGCTCGACAATCACACTGTCAAGATGGGCGTGAAATACAGCGATCAGGACTATACGTTCCGCAAACTGTTCTTCACGGCGCCCCAGTTCACCTATCAGAGCGATATCGACCCGACGTTCAGCTATCCGCAACAGGCACGTCTCGGTCTGGGCAATCCGAACATCGAAGGCAGCAACAAGATCTTCGGCGCCTATATCCAGGATGACTGGCAGCTGACGCCGAAGTTGGAACTGAATCTCGGCCTCCGCTGGGATTACGAAACCAACATGAACAACAACAAATACGTCACGCCGACGAACGCGGCCAACGCCCTGCGCGCCAACGCTGCGGCCGGTCAGTACAATGCCGACGACTTCATCACCGACGGTAGCGACCGCCCGACCTTCAAGGGGGCGTTCCAGCCCCGTATCGGCTTCTCCTACGACATCTTCGAGGATCAGCGCTCGGTCGTGTTCGGCGGCTATGGCCGTTACTACGACCGGATCATCTTCAACGATCTGTTGGACGAGAGCTTCCGGCTGCAATACGCCATCGGCACCTTCTATTTCTCGCGCGATGGACTGCCGGACAGGGACGGCAATCCGACGGTCGTTTGGAACGAGAGCTATCGCACGGCAGAAGGTCTGGCGGCATTGCGGGCCTCGGCTCAGACCGGTCGACCGGAACTGTTCGCCCATACCAACAAGGCCAAGCCGCCTTCGACCGACCAGTTCAGCCTGGGCTTCCGTCAGAAGATTGGTGAAGACTGGCAGGCCAGCGTCACCGCGACCTATATCCGCGGCCAGAACGGCTTCACCCACATCTTCGGCACGCTGAACGCCGATGGCGGCTGCTGCAACACGGCGACCGCAAACTCGTTCGGCTACGCCAACATCCTGCTCGGCGTCGATGAGTTGGAGACCCGCTACAAGGCGCTCTACTTCACACTGGACAAGAACTACACGGCCGATTCCGGTTGGGGCGTGAACCTCGCCTATACGCTGGCCGACGCTCGTCAGAACGGCAACGACCTGTTCAGCCTGGATGCTCGTCGTCCTGCCGATTACGGCTTCTATCGCAAGCCTGGATCGGAGCGGCACCGCATCGTTCTGTCGGGCATCAAGGATCTGCCCTACGGCTTCCGCATCTCGTCGATCGCCGAGCTTGGATCGGGCGCCTACTACAACATCGATGACTTCTCGCGTGGGTTCGGTGTCAATGAGCGGAATTTCCGTCGTGGCGAAGGCGAGCCGGACACTGATTGCCTCAGCTTCTTCGCCACCTGCAATGTGGACGTGAAGCTGGAGAAGGAAATGTCCGTGTTCGGCAACCAGAAGGTCAGCCTGCAACTCGATATTCTCAACTTGTTCAACAACAAGAATTTCGGCGGCTACAACGCCTTCATTCCGCCGACCCCGGAAGTGAACGCCAGCTTCGGCCAGCCGACCAACCTGATCACCCGCCCGCGCAGCTTCCAGGTCGGCCTGCGTTACTCCTTCTAAATCCTGAGCCTGGGCCGCCTCGTGCTTGTCGCGAGGCGGCCTTTCTTTTTCGATTGAGACCCAGTGAGCGTGCCCATGAACCGTCGAAACTTCCTGATGCGGACTACCACAGGCGCGGCGGCTCTGGCCGTTGGATTTCCGGTGATGGCGGTGGCGCAGCAGGGGGCGGCGACAGGGGCGGTTAATGGGACGCAGAGACGGCCGATGCGGCTGGATCAGGAGGTCGAGGAGCTTCAGGAGCGGACGTTCCGGTGGTTCGAGAAGGTTACGGATCGCAAGACCGGTCTGACGCCGGATCGCTGGCCCACGCCGTCCTTCTGTTCGGTGGCGGCGGTCGGCTTCGCCCTGACCTGCTGGCCGGTGGGCGTCGAGCGCGGCTGGATGAGCCGGGCCGAGGCGCGTGAGCGGACCCTGACGACGCTACGCTTCTTCCATGATTTGCCGCAGGGCCCGGAGGCCAGCGGCAGGGCGGGGTACAAGGGCTTCTTCTACCACTTCCTGGATATGGAGACGGGGCTTCGTTACCGGGCCAACGAACTGTCGACGGTCGATACGGCGCTGCTGATCGGCGGCATGCTGTTCGCCGCCCGCTACTTCGACGGCCGTCATGCCGACGAGGCGGAAATCCGTCAGAAAGCCCAGGCCATTTATGAGCGGATCGAATGGCCGTGGGCCGTGATCCGCGACAACCGGATCACCATGGGCTGGCACCCCGAGAGCGGCTTCATTCCGTCCGACTGGCACGTCTATAACGAGGGCATGCTGGTTCTGCTGCTGGCCATCGGCAGCCCGACCCATCCGGTGTCGGTCAATGTCTGGCACGAATGGGCGGCCAGTTACGACGAGAGCTGGACCGATCGCTGGGGCAGTTGGCACCTCAACTTCGCGCCCATCTTCGGGCACCAGTACAGCCATATGTTCATCGACTTCCGCGGCATTCAGGACGCCTGGATGCGCGGGCAGTCGGCCCAACTGGGGGAATACCTCGACTATTTTGAAAACAGCCGCCGCGCCGTCTACGCCCAGCAGAAATACGCCCACGACAACCCCGGCGGCTGGACCGGCTATTCGTCCGAGGTCTGGGGGCTGACGGCGTGCGACGGGCCGGGCGACTTCAAACAGGTCATCGACGGCAAGGAGCGCGAGTTCTTCAGCTATTCCGCGCGCGGGCCCGGCGACCGGGACGACGGCACCATCGCGCCGACGGCGGCGGCCAGCTCCATCGCCTTCGCGCCCGAGATCGTCGTTCCCTGCGTCAAGGCGATGAAGGCGCGCTATGGTGCGGGCGTCTATACCGAGTGGGGCTTCCTCGACAGCTTCAACCCGACCCTGACGGTGCGCGACGGGCCGCTGCAGCACGGCAGGATCGTGGACGGCGTGGGTTGGGTGGACGGCGACTATCTGGGCATCGACCAGGGGCCGATCGTCATCATGACCGAGAACCACAGGTCCGAGTTCGTCTGGCGCTATATGCGCGGCGAACCCAATATCCGTCGCGCGCTCGACATCGCGGGCTTCACCGGCGGCTGGATGAACGGATGAGTCTGACGGCCCATAGACGTGCCGCGCTGGCCCTGATGGCGGGAGGAGCGGCTGCGGCCTGCACCCCACGCCGCGACGGCGAGACCGTGCTGCGCTTCTGGGCCATGGGCAATGAGGGCGGAACGGTGGGCCAGTTGATGCCCGAGTTCGAGCGCCGCAATCCGGGCGTCCGCGTCTCGGTCCAGCCCCTGCCGTGGACGGCGGCGCACGAAAAGCTGCTGACCGCATACGCCGGGGCCTCGCTGCCGGACGTCAGCCAGATCGGCAACACCTGGGTGGCGGAGCTGACCGCCATCGGCGCCCTGTCCCCGACGCCGCCCGAAGCCGCCAACCTGCTGACCGATCAGTTTCCAGCGGTGCTGGAGACCAACGAGATCGCCGGCCGCGCCATGACCACGCCCTGGTATGTCGACACACGGCTGCTGTTCTATCGCAAGGATCTGCTGGCGCGGGCCGGCTTCGACACTCCGCCCGAGGACTGGGCCGAATGGAAGCGGGCCATGCATGCGATCAAGCGTGTGGCCGGCGGCGACAACTACGCCATCCTGCTGCCGTTGAACGAGTTCGAGCAGCTTCTGACCTTCGGGCTTCAGATCGATGAGCCGCTGCTGCGGGATCGGGATACGCGCGGAAACTTCTCCAACCCCGGCTTCGTCGCGGCCCTGGCCTTCTATCGCAGTCTGTTCGCCGAGCAGTTGGCGCCGCTGGCCTCGTCGACCCAGATCTCCAACGTCTGGACCGAGTTCGCCAGGGGCTATTTCAGCTTCTACTTTTCGGGCCCGTGGAGCGTCGGCGATTTCCGCAGCAAGCTGCCCGCGTCGTTCCAGCCGAACTGGGCCACGGCGGGCGTGCCGGGACCGAATGGCCTGGGCGCCTCGGCGCCGGGCGGGTCCAGCCTGGCGGTCTTCAAATCCTCCCCGCATCAGGAGGCGGCCTGGGCCCTGGTCCGCTATCTGTCCGAGCCGGCGGTGCAGGCCCGGTTCAACACCATCGTCGGCGACCTGCCCGCGCGCCAGAGCGCCTGGGACATCGCTGGCGTGGAGCGTGATCCGATGCTGGCGCCGTTCCGGGGGCAACTGGCGCGGGCCAAGGCCGTGCCCAAGGTGCCGGAATGGGAGCGGATCGTGACCGAGATGCAGATCGTCGCCGAACGGATGGTGCGCGGCGAATATACGCCTGAGGCCGCCGCCGCCGAGATCGACCGCCGCGCCGACCGCCTGCTGGAGAAGCGTCGCTGGATGATGGAACAGGGCAGGGCCGTATGACCGTCGTCGACCCGACACTGGTCAAAGTGAAGCCGTCGCGCGGACGCGGCGCGCGCGAACGGGCCGCCTGGGCCTTCGTCGCCCCGGCCATGCTCGCCATCGGCCTGTTCTTCGCCATTCCGGTGATCGCAGCCCTGCTGCTCAGCCTGACCGACTTCGACATCTACGCCTTGGCGAACCTGGACAATCTGCGTTTCGTCGGCTTGCAGAACTATGAGCGGCTGCTGACCAACCCCCTGTTCTGGGGGGCGATGAAGAACACCCTGACCTTCGCGGTCCTCGGCGTGCCCCTGTCCATCGCCGCGTCCCTGGCGGCGGCGGTGATCCTGAATGCGCGGGTCGTGAAGTGGCGGCCGATCTGGCGAGTGATGTTCTTCGCCCCCTATGTCACGACCCTGGTCGCGACGGCGGTGGTCTGGCGCTATCTGCTGCATACCCGGTACGGCGTCATCAACTGGGGGCTGGAAAGCATCGGCCTGCCCGCCGTGGATTGGCTGGGCGACCCGTCGACCTCGATCCCGGCGATCCTGATGTTCGTGGTGTGGAAGATCTTTGGCTACAATATGCTGATCTTCCTGGCGGTGCTTCAGACCGTGCCGGACGACCTGTACGAGGCCGCTCGCATCGACGGCGCCGGGCCGTGGAAGCAGTTCCGCCATGTGACCCTGCCGGCCATCGCGCCGACCATGCTGCTGGTGTCGATCATCTCGGTCGCCAGCTTCTTCCAGCTGTTCGCCGAACCCTATGTGATGACCCAAGGCGGACCGGCCCAGAGCACGGTGACGGTGCTCTACTTCATGTACGAAGAGGGCTTCAAATGGTGGAACCTGGGCTCCGCCAGCGCCGTCGCTTTCGTCCTGTTCCTGTGCATCCTGGCGATCACCCTGGTCCAGTTGGCGGTGGCCAAGCGGGTGGGGGCCTATCAATGAAAATCCGCGCGATCCTGCTCAATCTCGCGGTCGGGCTCATCGCCCTGATCGTGCTGTTTCCGCTGGTCTGGATGGTGTCGGTCAGCTTCATGGCGACCGGCGAGGCGGCCGTCTTTCCGCCGCCGCTGCTGCCCTCGCACTGGACGCTGGAGCATTATCGCGACCTGTTCCTGAACCAAGGGATGGGGCGGAATCTGTGGAACAGTTTCGCCTTGGCGACCCTGGCAACGATCCTTGCGCTGGGTTTCACGGTTCCCGCCGGCTACGCTTTCGCCAAGCTGAAGTTCGCGGGACGCGAGCGGCTGTTCCAGTTCCTGGTCGCCGCCCTGGTGGTGCCGGCCCAGATCGGCACCCTGCCGCTGTTCCTGATGCTGAAGTCGATGGGGCTGGTGAACACCTATGCCGGCGCCCTGGTGCCTTGGCTGGCGTCCATCTTCGGCCTGTTCCTGGTGCGCCAATATGCGCTGAGCATTCCCGACGAAATGCTGGAGGCCGCGCGGATCGACGGGGCTAGCGAGGGCCAGATTTTCCGCCGCGTCGTCCTGCCGACCTTGCAGCCGATCATCGTGACCCTGGGCCTGTTCGTCTTCCTGGGCAGCTGGAACGACTTCCTGTGGCCCCTGATCATTCTCACTGACCAGTCGAACTACACCCTGCCGGTGGCGCTCGCGGCCCTGTCGCGCGAGCATGTGCAGGACATCGAACTGATGATGGCCGGCGCCGTCGTCACGGTCGCGCCCGTGCTGATCCTCTTCCTCGCCCTGCAACGCTACTACATCCGCGGCATGCTCGCGGGCAGCGTGAAGGGTTGACCAGAACTGCGAGTTTCGATGCGTAATCTCCTGCTGGCCGCCGCCTCGGTCCTGACCCTTGCTCTGGCCGCGCCCGCCGTCGCCCAGGAAACGCGCGTTCTCGACAGCATGGACGACGCGACGCGGTGGGAGGCCAGCGCCTCGACCGACGTTCACGCCGCCGTCTCCGCCGTCGCGGGGCATGACGGGCGGGCGGTGCGGCTTGACTACGATTTCGACGGCAAGGCGGGTTATGCGGTGCTCAGCAGGCCGCTGCCGTTCGACCTGCCCGAGAATTACGAGATCAGTTTCTGGGTGCGGGGCGCCGGGCCGACCAACACCTTCGAGGTCAAGCTGACCGACGCCTCGGCGGACAATGTCTGGTGGAAGCAGACGGCGCGCTACGACTTCCCCGACGGCTGGACCAGGTTCGTCATCAAACGCCGTCAGGTTTCCAAAGCTTGGGGGCCAAGCCCTGAAGCCATCCTGCGTCGCGCGGAGCGGGTCGAGTTCGTCGTGGTCGCGGCGGAGGGCGGCAAGGGCTCGGTCGAGATCGATCAACTGACCCTGCGCGCCCTGCCGGTCGATCCGCCGGTTCCGCCCCAGCCGATCGCCAGCGATGGACGAACGGCGTCGACCGCCGCCAACGCCGTCGATCTCGACTTGAAAACCGCCTGGACCCCGCCGGTGGGCGAGGCGTCGGCCTTGACGCTGGACTTGGGCTACGAGCGCGAGTTCGGCGGGCTGACCCTGCGCTGGGGCGAGCGGGGCGCGGCGAGTGACTATCGCGTTTCCGCCTCGATGGACGGGCGCGATTGGCAGCCGCTGACGACGGTTACGGGCGGCAACGGCGGCGTCGATTGGCTGCGGACGCCCGAGGCGACGGCGCGCTGGCTGAGACTTGAGCCGCTGAAGCCCGTTCCCGCCTCCGATGTGGTCGGCTCGTCCGGCGCGGGCCAGCGGCTGGACGCGGGTCAGGCCACGACCTATGCCTTAAACGAGATCGAGGTCGAACCGCTGACGTTCGGCGCGGACCCCACGGTGTTTCTGGAAGCCGTGGCCAAGGAAAACCGGCGCGGCCTCTATCCACGCGGCTTCTCCGGCGAGCAGTCCTACTGGACCCTGGTCGGTGTCGATGGGGGCGGCGAGAGCGGCCTGATCGGCGAGGATGGCGCCGTCGAACTGCGTCGCGCCGGGCCCAGTATCGAACCCTTCGTGGTCGATAACGGGCGGCTGATCACTTGGGCCGACGTCAATATCGAGCAGGGGCTGAAGGACGGCGACCTGCCGATCCCGTCCGTGACCTGGACCGCCGACGACTGGACGCTGAAGATCACCAGCTTCGCCGACGGACCGGCCGATCAGGCGCAGCTCTGGGGCCGTTACGACCTGACCAACACCTCCAGCCGGCCCCGCACCCTGACGCTGGGCCTGGCGGCGCGCCCGATGCAGGTCAATGCGCCGCGTCAGTTCCTGGCCATTCCCGGCGGGGTCAGTCCGGTGGAGACGATCGGCTGGGACGGCGCCGAACTCAAGCTGAATGATACAGTGCGGGTGCAGCCGCTGGCGGCCCCGGATCAGGTCGCGCTGGCGACCTTCGACGCCGGCAGCGATCCGCAGTCCCTGATCCTCCCGTCTGCCCGGCGACCGGCCGCCGAGGTCATGACGACGACCGACGCCACAGGTCTGGCCGCCGGCGCCCTGACCTACGAGGTGACGCTGCAGCCCGGCGAGACGCGCACGGTCGGCTGGGTCTCACAACTGTCGGGCGACGCGCTGGCGCCCGAGCCGATGGGGCAGGCGGCGGAAGTGCTGAACGCGGTCGAGACCCGGCTGGCCGCCGAATGGCGCGAGAAGCTGGATCGGGTGGATCTGACCCTGCCGCCCGCCGCCCAGCGGATCGAGGAGGCGCTGAAATCCTCGCTGGCCCATATGCTGATGTCGCGTCAGGGGCCGATCCTGCAACCCGGCACGCGCAGCTACAACCGCTCCTGGATCCGCGACGGGGCCATGATGGCCGAGGGACTGAACAGGCTGGGCATGGCCGAGCATTCGGCCGACTATCTGCGCTGGTACGCCCCCTATGTGTTCGAGAACGGCAAGGTGCCGTGCTGTGTCGATGCGCGCGGCGCCGATCCGGTGCCCGAGAACGACAGCCAAGGCGAGTTCGTCTTCCTGGCCGCCGAAACCTATCGCTACACCAGGGACGAGGCCCTGCTGCGCCAGGTCTGGCCGCAGGTGCAAAAGGCGATCGCCTATATGGACGAACTGCGCGCCTCGACCCGCACGACGGCCTTCCAGGCGCCGGACCAGCGTCACCTCTACGGCCTGCTGCCGCCGACGATCAGCCACGAGGGCTATTCGGACAAGGCGGCCTATTCCTACTGGGACGATTTCTGGGGCCTGCTGGGCTACAAGGACGCGGTCTTCATCGCCGAAACCCTGGGCGATGTCGACGCCGCCGCTCGCTATGCGGCGGCGCGGGATCAGTTCGCCGCCGACATCCGCGCGTCGATTACAGCGACGGCGGTCCATCATGGCATCGACTGGATCGCGGGCGCTGCGGACCGGGGCGATTTCGACGCCACCTCGACCACCATCGCCCTGTCGCCGGCCGGCGAACAGGATAACCTGCCGCCCGAACTTCTGGCCCAAACCTTCGATCGTTATTGGGAAAACTTCCAGAACCGTCTGACCAACCGCACGGCGTGGAAGGACTACACCCCCTACGAATGGCGGCTGGTCGGCGCCTATGTGCGGTTGGGTCAGAAAGACCGGGCGCTGGCGGTGCTGGACTTCCTGATGGCTGACCGCCGGCCCGAGGCCTGGAACGGCTGGGCCGAGGTGGTGGGCCGCGAAAAGCGCGAGCCGCGCTTCATCGGCGATATGCCGCACGCCTGGATCAGCTCGGACTATATCCGCTCGGCGCTGGATTTGTTCGCCTATGAGCGGGACCGCGACCATGCCCTGGTTCTGGCGGCCGGCGTACCGGAGGTGTGGCTGGATACCAAGGAAGGGGTCGGCGTGCGGGATCTGCGCACCGCCTATGGGCCTCTGACCTACGCTTATCGCAAAGAACGGCAAGGCTATGTTCTGACGCTGGGCGACGGCGCGACGCCGCCGGGCGGCTTCGTGCTGCAATGGCCGGCAGGGCAGGGGCGACCCGAGCGCGTTCGGATCGACGGCCGTGCGGCGGCGTGGGCGGGTGATGAGTTGGTCATTCCCGCAGACGCGCGGCGGGTCGTTTTAAACTGACCCTTCTCCCCTTGGCGGAGAAGGTGGGGCCGGAGGCCTCGGATGAGGGTATCTATCGGTTTCGGGATGGCGAGAGCGAGGCGGCGGAAGCAAACTCCTCATACGTCTCGCTCCGCGAGCCACCTTTTCCCCCGAGGGGGGAAGGGCTTAAAAGCGCTTGAAGGCTTTCCCGTCCGCGTCGAACAGGTGCGCCTGTTCGGCGGGCACGTGCAGCGTCAGTCGCTCGCCCGCCCTGGCCCGCAGTTCGCCCGCCAGCTGAACCGTCAGCGTGTCTGGCGTCGCCGGATGTTTCAGGTGCGCCATGGTCGTGGCGCCCAGGGTCTCGACGAACATGACCTCGGCGCTCAGGGCGTCGCCGGCGTCGTTGAGGGTCAGATGCTCGGGGCGGACGCCCAGGGTGACGGCGTCGCCGGGCTTGGCCGAAGCGGCGTTCACGGCGATCCGGATCGTCTCGCCGGCCGTGGTCTTCACCGTCGCGCCGGTCGCCGACGCCTCCACGATCTCGGCGGTCAGAAGGTTCATCTTGGGACTGCCGATGAAGCCGGCGACGAACAGGTTGGCGGGGTTTTCGTACAGGTCCATGGGCGAGCCGACCTGTTCGATCCGACCGGCGTTCAGCACCACGATCCGGTCGGCCAGGGTCATGGCCTCGACCTGGTCGTGGGTGACATAGATCATCGTGGTCTTCAGCTCGGCGTGCAGTCGCGCGAACTCATAGCGCATCCGCACGCGCAGGGCGGCGTCCAGGTTGGACAGGGGCTCGTCGAACAGGAAGACCTCGGGCTCGCGCACAATGGCGCGGCCGATGGCGACCCGCTGGCGCTGGCCACCCGACATCGCCTTGGGCTTGCGATCGAGATAGTCGGTGATGCTGAGCGCCTCGGCGGCGGCGCGGACCCGGCGGTCGATCTCGCCCTTGTCCGTCTTGGCCAGCTTCAGGCCGAAGGCCATGTTCTCATAGGCCGTCATGTGCGGGTAGAGCGCGTAGGACTGGAACACCATGGCGATGCCCCGGTCCGACGGCGACAGGTCGTTGACCACGCGGTCGCCGATCTGAACCTGGCCCGTCGTCGCCTCTTCCAGACCGGCGATGGTGCGCAGCAGGGTGGACTTGCCGCAGCCCGACGGGCCGACGAAGACGACGAATTCGCCGTCGGCAATCTCCAGATCGACGCCCTTCAGCACCTCGACGGCGCCGAACGCCTTCTTCACGTCGACCAGACGGACGTTCGCCATGCTTCCTGCTTTCCTGACCCGTTTTGTTTTGCCGCAGCGTAACCGGTTACATGGCGGGATCAATGGCGGACGATGTCTCGCCGACGATTGAAATTGCAAAACTGCAAAATTACGCTTTCGCAAAATCGAAGCGCTGGATAGAAGCCCGCTGCCAATCTCGGGGGAATATCCGAATGACAAAGCGCAACTTCTTGATGACGACAGCCTCGATCGCCTGGTTGGCGACGGTTGCGGCCGCCCAGGCCCAGGAGGCGTCGCGCGTGGACGATGTGGTCGTCACCGGCTCCCGGATTGCAGGCGGCGAGCGGATCGCGCCGGTGGAGACCGTGGCCCGCGAGACGTTGGCCGCCGCCGGGATCGCCGATGCCTCTCAGCTGGTCCGGGTGGTCACGGCCAACTCGGGCTCCGAGGCCCAGGTCGATCAGTTGAACCAGCCGCAGAGTTCGGGCACGGCCCAGTTCAACCTGCGCAATCTCGGCCTCGGCTCGACCCTGGTCCTAGTGGACGGCCAGCGCTGGACCAACAGCGCCGTGGTGGCGACGGACGGCTCGGGCTTCGTCGACATCAACTCGCTGGTTCCGATGATCGCCCTGCAACGGGTCGAGGTGGTCAAGGACGGGGCTTCGGCGGTGTATGGCTCGGACGCGGTGGCGGGGGTGGTCAACTTCATCACCCGGCGGGGCGTGGAGCGCCCCGAGGTCAGCGCCAAATATGCCGTCGCCGACGGGTCGGAAGAGAGCGTGATCGAGGCGCTCGGCGGGGTTCGCTTGCTGGGCGGCGACCTGACGCTGGCGGCCTCGCATTTCCATCGCTCGGCCCTGGGGTCGGACGAGCGGGGCTTTACCCAGGCCGAGCGTTACGGCCGCGCGGCCTGGACCGCCGTGACCAGCTATGGCCAGCCGGGTTCCTATTTCCGACCCAGCCGCAATGGGTTTTCGCCCGATCCGGCGTGCGGCGATCCGGCGTTCGGCAGCGCCTATCTGAACACGCCGACCGACAGCTTCTGTCGGCTGGACTATTCGGACTTCTTCGACCTGGCGCCGGAGGAGACGCGCACGCAGCTGTTCGCCGATTATCGTCGACCGGTCGGCGACATGACCCTGTCGCTGCAAGGAGCGTGGTCGGCGACGAACACCATCGCGCGCCAGTCGCCGTCGCTGCCGATCCTGGCGCGGTCGCTGACCGTGCCGGCGACCCATCCCGACAATCCGTTCGGCGAGGCGGTGCTGTTCCGGGGGCGGCTGCTGGGGGCGGAGGCCGGCGCGTCGCAGGCGGAGTTCGACTATCGCACCTGGCGTCTGGCGGCCGGGCTGGATGGGCGTTTCGGCAATGGCTGGGCCTGGAACCTGTCGGCGACCAGCAGCCGCCAGCACGTCGCCTATGACAAGCCGGACACCATCGGCAGCGCCTTGCAGAACGCCCTGAGCGGCCTGGGCGGGGCAGTCTGCAATCCCGCGACGGGGGCGCCCGGCGTCGGCGCCTGTCAGTATTTCAACCCGTTCGGCAGCGCCTATCTGGGGACCGGGACGGCGAACAGCGCCGCCCTGATCGACAGCCTGATCGGCTCGACCGGCCTACGGGGCGCGGCGACCCTGACGACGGCGGACGCCTCGACCGGCGGCGAGGCCCTGGCCTGGGCCGGCGGGTCGGTCGATCTCGCCGTCGGCGCCCAGTATCGCCGCAGCGGCTTCCGCCACGACTGGAGCGGTCTGGTGAACCGGGGCGATCTGCTGACGGCGGGCGTGTCGCCGGACTTCGAGGGCGATCAGGAAGCCTTGGCCGCCTTCGCCGAAGCCCGCCTCCATCTGGGCGACCGGATCGAGGCGCAGTTGGCCGGGCGCTACGAAACCTACGACGGCAACGAGGGCCGGTTCAGCCCGAAGGCCGCGATCCGGTGGGACGTCACCGATGCCCTGGCCCTGCGCGCGTCGTGGGGGCAGGGGTTCCGGGCGCCGTCGGTCTATGCCCAGTCTGGGGCGCAGGCATCGCAGCCGTCGGTGTTCGACCGGGGGGCGTTCGTCTTCGTCAACACCCTGACCTCGGGCCGGGCCGACCTGAAGCCCGAGAAGTCCGAGAGCCTGAACCTGGGCGCAGTCTGGACGCCGATCGACGGGCTGGAACTGGGCGTGGACGCCTGGCGGTTCGACTATGCCGATCAGGTGGTCAAGGAGTCGGCCCAGGCCCTCATCAACCAGGCGGCGGCCGACACGGCGGCGGGGCGGACCGGCACGGAGGCCCAAAGCCGGATCACCCGCTCGGCCAGCGGCGCCCTGACCTTCGTGCAGCTGTATTTCATCAACGCCTCGTCCATCGAGACCCAAGGGATCGACCTGTCGGCCCGCTATCGGCGCGGCCTGTGGGGAGGGCAGGCGACGGCCTCGGCGACCTGGACCTATGTGGACGCCTATGACATCCGGCTGGACGCGTCGGCCGCAAAGGTGTCGGGCGTCGGTTCGACCAACCTGAACAACATCGGCCGGTCCCTGCCGCGCAATCGCGGGGAGTTCGCCCTGGGCTGGAGCGGCGGGGCGAATGCGGTGACGGCTTTGGTCCACTATACCGACGGATATGCCAACGACCGCAGCGGCATCACCGACGCCAGCATCGCCAGCCAGACGACGGTCGATCTGCTCTACAGCCGCACGATCGGCGCCGACCTTGCTCTGTCGGTCGGGGTGGTCAATGTGGCCGACAAGGCCCCGCCGCTGGCGCAGTTCGCCCTGGGCTATGACCCGGTCGTGGCCGATCCGCGCGGGCGGGTGGTCAGCATTGGCCTGAGCAAAAGGTTCTGACCAAGTGGTTCTGATCGGCGGTTGCGCGGTCAACCGGGCGGTGTATGCATCCCCAAGGGGAGAATCCGATGACCGACGGCGAGACGACGCGCAAGCAGGCGTTCAAGGACCTGTCCGAGGACGCGCTGGGCTTTGGCGGCGCGGAGGTGCGGACCGCGCGCGACCTGCTGATGCGGCCCCGGTTGGTGCTGCAGGCCTGGATGATCGAGGGGCCGACGGGGGGCGGGCGTTACGCCAAGCCGTTGAAGCTGTATCTGGCGCTGAACGCGATTCTGATGCTGATCGTCTTTCTGCGCGGGGGACTGAGCCTCTATCTGGAAGGCATCCCGGCCGATGTTCTGAACCCCCTGCTTCAGGAAGCGGGCAAGTCGCGCGACGCCTTCATGTCGGACGCGGACGGCTGGATGTCGCTGGTGGCCGTGCCGATCATGGCGCCCCTCTATGCCATGGCGGCCATGCCGCTGTTTCGCCTGTGGGACGCCGAGGACCTAGGCCTGAGATGCGGGTTTCGCGCGGCCTTCGCCTATCTGAACGCCTGGACCGTGCCGTTGCTGCCGCTGGCCTGGTTCATGTTCAGCCCTGGCCCGCTGGCTGCGGCGTGCAGCCTTTTGACGCTGGTGCTGGGCATCGTGGCCTTCATGCGGATGGGGCGGGGACGGTGGTATCGGGGCGTGGTTCCCGGCCTGGCCAAGGGCCTGATCGTGATGACGGCCATCGGTCTGTCCAGCGTCGTTGCGACCTTCATCGTAATGGTCATCGGCGTCTTCGCCGGGTTCGCGGCCTAGACGGTCGCCTGACAAAAACACCGTCTAATTCGTCTAATTCGTCTGAAATCAGCGAAAGAGCCAAATTGCACGGCGCCGAAAAAGGACGTGCAAAGTGCAAGGTGGTGCAATTCCTGAGCGCTGCTGTTTTCAAAGACCCGTCGACATCATAATCCCGTTCGGGGATGCGTACGGTCGATTGACGAAGGCCGTCTCTAAACGCCCGATACTGAAGCGGATTTGTTGGCGAACAATGACGGCAACGGGGGCGCCGCTGAGCGTGGATCGGTCGTCGCTCCGCCTCTGTCCCGAAACCTCATTTTCGGTAGTTGTCTTGTCGACAGGGGCGCGAGCGAGGACGACAGTGTTCGCTGAAGCCTCTGATGGTCTGCAATGTCTCTGCGTTTACAAGCCGCTCAGGTCGCTTGGCTGAATACGAAGCTGACGCTCGATTTCATTGCCGCATCCCGCACCTGGATCGACGAGGATCTAATATCCGCCCTGCTGACCGCGGGCGTCGTGGATGCGAACGTCAGAGGCGCCGACGACGAAGGTGCGGTACGCGACCCTTCCATTGGAGCCGGCATTTTGCCGAACGTCCTGCGGCGGCCTGTCAATGCAATCAGCATCGCCATGTCCCTGGGCGTGCCGCGCGAGAGCGCGCGCACAAAACTGGCGGGCCTGGTGGAGCGGGGGATCTTGGTCCGGACGGACGGCTGCTTCGTCTTGCGCGCCGAGGTGTCGCAGTCGAAACCGTTCAAGTCCGCGATGGAAGCCTTCCTTTTGGCCACGGTGGAGTTCGTCGATGGGCTGGCGATGCTGAATGCATGCGGCGCCCGCGACGGCGACCGGGTCGTCACGCCAGCCTGGCCAGTCGCAGGTTTGGCCACGCGGCTGATGACGGCCCACGTCCTGAAAGGCATCCAGCACGCCCGGTCGCTGAAGCCCGAAATCAGCCTGACGACGCACTACGTCCTGCTCTGGCTGTCGCATCTCACCGGGAGCGCCTTGCGCGTTGGTCATGGCGAGCCGGACGCCGACCGTCTCGGCCCCCTGAACCCGCCGTTCGGGCCAGTGAGCGTGATCGAGGTCGCTAAGGCCGCCAGAATGGACGACGAAACGGTTCGCCGGCACCTGGGTCAGCTTGAAAAGGCAGGCCTGGTGATCCGGGTCGCGGGCAAGAGAGACATCAATCTGCCGGATCAGACCCTGATCGCGAACTGGCTCGATTTCCAAAGCCGGACGATCCTCGGCACGCAGCAACTGGTGCGCAAACTCTATGTCGCGGGCGTGATCGTCGATCGGCCAAGCGAAACCATCCGATTATTCTGAACGACGATGATGAGGTTCGCATCACAGATCGATGCTGGAGCTGCATTCGTCGGTTGCTCGTCGAATGCCGTCGTCAACAGGGGCCGCGCCGATGCCAGCCCTTATTGACGCGTTCGATTGGGCGACGACGCCCCTGGGGCCAAGGCGAGATTGGTCGCCCGCGCTGAGCATTACCTATGACATGATGATGGGAATGGGTTTTGCGGCCAGCGTCATGTGGGGCCCGGAGCGCACCTTGCTCTACAATGGCGCCTATATTCCGCTGCTCGGACAAAAGCATCCGAGCGCCCTGGGCCGTCCGCTGGACCATGTCTGGCATGAGGTGTGGGACGTGTTGCGCCCCCTGACGGAACGGGCGCTGGCAGGCGAAACCGTTTTTCTGGAAGACCTGCCGCTTACGATGGTTCGAAACGGCTATGCGGAAGACACCAGCTGGACACTGTCGTACAGCCCGGTACGGGACGGCGACGCGATCGTCGGCATCCTGAATATCGCTATTGAAACGACCGAGCGGGTGCGGGGCGAGCAACACCGGCAGATGTTGGTCGACGAATGCGGTCACCGGGTGAAGAACACCCTCGCCTTGGTGCAAGCGGTCGCCCGCAGCACCTTGTCGGGCGTCGATCGTGACGTGCTGGAGCGTTTCGACGAGCGACTGAACGCCATCGCCCGGACCCAGCAGACGCTGGACGAAAAGGCGTGGAATGGCGGCGACCTCGGTGAGATCGTTCGCGAAGCGGTGGGTAATTTGGTGCGCAGGCCGGTTTCCATCTCGGGGCCCTCGGTGCACCTGTCGCCGCGTGTGGCGCAGACGGTCGCCTTGATCATCCACGAACTGACAACGAACGCGTTCAAGCATGGCGCCCTCGCCAAGCCCGGCGGCCGCGTTTCCGTGGATTGGCGGCTTGATGAGGGTGAACTCGTTCTGACGTGGATCGAAGGCGGGGGCGCGCCGGCCCATCCGCCGCTCAAGACCGGATTTGGCGCCAAGCTGCTCGCAAGAGGCCTGCTGGGGTGCGGCGGCGCGGATCTTCGTTACGGCGTAGAGGGGTTCTCGGCGACGTTCACAGCGCCGGCGTCGCGTCTGACCGACAGTTGACGATGCCTTGCGAGGGGGCGAAAGCGGCTGGATCCGCTTGATCCACGACTTTCGAGAGCCCCATGACCTACACCCTCTATGGCATTCCCAACTGCGACACGGTGAAGAAGGCCCGGGTCTGGCTAGAACAGCAGGGGGTCGACTACGTCTTCCACGACTACAAGAAGGCCGGAGTGGATGCGGGGCGGCTGGGCCAGTGGGTCGACGAGCACGGTTGGGAGACGGTGCTGAACCGGGCCGGGACGACGTTCAAGAAGCTGCCGGACGCCGACAAGGCGGACATCGACAAGTCGAAGGCGATCGCCCTGATGACGGCCCAGCCGTCGATGATCAAACGGCCGGTGCTGGATCTGGGGGATCGGCGGCTGGTGGGATTCAAGCCCGAAACCTACGCCTCGGCACTTACCTGAGCCGGACGGTCGCGACGACGCCGAAGTGGTCGGACGGATATTCGCCGTTGGTTGGCGTATCGCCGAAGCGGCGGGCCTCGCCGGGCGTGAAGGCGGCCTGTTCGACGAAGATGTGGTCGATGACGCGCTCGGGGTGACCCTTGGCCGGGTTCAGGGTGGTTGTGACCGCGCCGCGGGGCAGGGCGCTGAAGAAGCGGGGACCCGTCAGGGTCGCCAGGCCGGAATCCTCCTGCGTCGCATTGAAGTCGCCCATGACGATCAGGGGCGTGCCGTCCTGCGGCAGCCAGCCTAGCAGGGAGGCGATCTGGCGGGCGCGGACCGGGCCGGCGTCCTGTTGCCACGCCAGATGGGTGACGACGACATCGACCGGGCGACCCTGGACCGCGACGCGAAGCCGAAGCGCGGTGCGGAAATCGTCGAGCGGCTCAAGCTTGGTCGAGGCCTCGGCCAGAACCGGCAGGCGGGTCAGCAGGGCGTTGCCATAGCGACGCGGGGCGCCCTCGGCGTCGGTCGAGACGAAGGCGACATGATAGCCGCCCAGCTCGCGCGCCAGCATCCGGGCCTGGTTCTCCAGCCCGACATTGGCGTCCTCCAGCACCTCCTGAAGGGCGATGACGTCGGCGTCCTGGGCCTTCAGGGCGGCGATCAGCAGCGGGCGGCGGGCGGCCCAGTCGCCCATGTTGTGCCAGATGTTGAAGGTGACGAGCTTCAGTTCGGCGGGCGTCTTGGCCTTTGGGGCCGTGGCGCAACCTGCCAGCGGCGCCAGCGCGGCGGCGGCCAGCAGGGTGCGACGGTGGATCATCTCGGTCTCAGTCCTCGACGTCCGTCGAGGGGCGGTCGTGGCCGTCGGCGCTTTCGGTGACCCATTTGCCGGCGGCGGTCTCGTATTCGATCGCGGCGGTCTGGTCCGGCACGCGCTGCTCGCGCGCGGCGCGAACGGCGGCGGCCTTGGCGTCGTCGTGGCTGGCGAAGGTTTCGGAATAGGTGTCGCCGGACTTGTAGGCCCAGCCGCCGTCATGTTCGACGATGCGATAGGTGACATGGGCCATGGGACGCGCTCCTGAGATTGATGAAACCGGACCCTAGACCGAACAGGCGGCGGCCGAAACGGCGACCTTACGAAGATTTCACGTAACGCCGCGCATCCGTTGAGGCGTCGGCCAGCCTCTTGTGATCAGAAGGCCGCCGCATCAGGCTGCTGCAACGGTTCAAGGGGTACACAAAATGGAAGACTTCATTCCCATCTTCGCGATGTTCGCCGTCTTCGGTTCGATCACCGCCATCGTCTTCGGCCCGCAGGTGCTGAAATATCGCGAGAAGCGCGACATGCAGGAAACCATCCGCCATGCGGTGGACAAGGGCCAGCAGCTGCCGCCCGAACTGATCGATGTCATGACCAAGGATGTGCAGAAGAGCCTGCCGTCGCGCACCAAGGACATCCGGCGCGGCGTCATCTGGCTGGCGTCCGGCATCGGCATCGCCGCCTTCTCGGTCGTCAGCGAACTGGGCGGGAACTTCAACGGCAACCTGGACAGCGGCCTGCTGGGCATCTCCTGCATTCCCGTCACGATCGGCCTGGCCTTCATCGTCCTGAGCTTCTTCAACAAGGGCGCGGACTGACCACGGCAGGCGGGGGAAGCTCTGATGAGCAAGTCTCTACGCGACTTCCACGATGTGGAGCTGGCCGCCCAGGCGGCGGCCGGCGGTCGGCGGGAGTATGGCGAACTGGTGCGTCGGCATGGGTCGGCGGTGCGGGGGCTGCTGCGCCGAATGGGGGCGACGCCGTCCCTGTCCGACGACGTGGCGCAGGACGCCTTCCTGCAAGGGTTCCAGCGGTGCGCGGAGTTTCGCGGACAGGGGACGTTTGCGGGCTGGATCAAGAAGATCGCCGCGCGGCTCTATCTGAAGCGGGTGGCCAAGGAGGCGCGCTACGTCGCCGAGATCGAGGCCGATCAGGCGGATGTGGCTGTCGACCACGGCGGTCTGATGGACCTGGACGAGGCGTTGAAGACGCTCAGCGAGACCGAGCGTGTCTGCGTCTCCCTGTGCCACGGCGCGGGGATGTCGCATCCGGAAATCGCGGCAGCCATGAATTTGCCGCTTGGCACGGTGAAATCGCATGTCAAACGTGGTCTGGATAAACTCCGTGCGCGGCTTCAACCGGCGCACGGCTCAGGCGGGAGGTCGGTCCATGTCGGCTGACGAATTCGATCCGATGATCGAAAGGCTGTTCGCCCAGGCGCCGAGCCTGCCGGACGAGGCCCTGTTCCTGGCGACGGTCAAGGCGCGCATGGAGACGCGGTCGCGCTGGCGCGCCCTGACCCTGACGGCGGCCGGACTGATCGGCGGCGTGCTGGCGGTGCGCGAGGGGGTGAACATCAACTTCACCGCCGACGGTGATACGACCCTGGCGCAAGGCCTGAGAGCGGCGGCCGCCACGGCGCAGGGCGCAGCGCAGTCGGGCCTGGACGGATTGGGCCTGCAAGGTCTGGGTGTCGGGTCGCTGGACCTGATGAACGGCTCGGGCATGATGGCCTTCTGGATCGTCGCCGGCGCCCTGGTCGCCCTGATGGCGGCGGGCGTGGCGAAGCTGTCGCAGGACGTGTGAGCGCGGCTGCAAGGGTGACACCGGCGGGGCAGGGGCCTATCTGACCCCTTCACGTCAGGAGGCCCGGCGATGTCCGTCCATACCCAAGAGAGCGTCAAACGCATCACCGTGCCCGATATCGCAGGGCGCAAGGGCGGCGAGCCGATCGTTTGCCTGACGGCCTATGACGCGCCGATGGCGGCCCTGCTGGATCCGCACTGCGACGTGCTGCTGGTCGGCGACAGCCTGGGGATGGCGGTTCACGGCCTGCCCAATACCGTCGGCGTGACGCTGGAGATGATGATCCTGCACGGGCAGGCCGTCATGCGCGGCGCCAAGCGGGCCATGGTGGTCGTGGACATGCCGTTCGGCTCTTATGAAGGCGGCAAGGAGGTCGCCTACGCCAACTGCGTGCGGGTGATGAAGGAGACGGGCGCCCAGGCGGTGAAGCTGGAAACCAGCATCGAAATGGCCGAGATCGTCGCCTTCCTGGTCAAGCGCGGCATTCCGGTCATGGGCCATGTCGGCCTGCGACCCCAGGCGATCCTGGCCGAGGGCGGGTTCAAGGCCAAGGGCCGGACCGAGAGCGAGCGCGACCGGGTGCTGGCCGAGGCCAAGGCCGTCGCGGAGGCCGGCGCCTTTTGCATCGTCATCGAGGGCGTCGCCGAATCGCTGGCGCGCGAGATCACCGAGACGATCGACGTTCCCACCATCGGCATCGGTGCCTCGGCCGCCTGCGACGGTCAGGTGCTGGTGGTCAACGACATGCTGGGCATGTTCGACTGGACCCCGAAGTTCGTGCGCAAATACGCCGATCTGCGCATCGAGATCGACCGCGCGGCGGCCGCTTTCGCCAGCGATGTGAAAACCCGCCGTTTTCCTGCCGAAGTCGAGACCTACTTCTCGAAAAAGCCGGCTTCGCAGTAACGGACGACGTTGCGGGCGGGGAGCCGACCTTCTAGGGTCCGCGCCGGTTTGCATTTCGCGATTTTGGGGCGACGTTTCAGTGGTTGATGTCTTCGAGCAGGTCGAGGAGGAGCTTCGCTCCGACAAGTTGAAGCGCCTGGCCAAGACCTGGCTGCCCGTTTTCGGCGTGGTGCTGGTCGTCGCCCTGATCGGCGCCCTGGGCTGGTGGGGCTGGGACAGCCTGAACTCCAACAAGGCCGCAAAGGCCGCCGAGGCCTATGATCGCGGCATGGAGGCCCTGCGCGCCGACAAGCCGATGGACGCCCGCGCCGCCTTCGAGGAAGCGATCAAGGAAGGCAACGGCGCCTACAAGGTCCTGGCCCTGCAGCAGCAGGCCGGCCTAGCCGTAAGCGCCAACAAGTTCCCAGAGGCTGTCCGCCTGTTCGACGAAGCCGCCAAGGCGTCCAGCGATCCGATCCTGTCGGACCCGCCCGCCCTGAAGGCCGCCTTCCTGGTCATGGACACCGCGCCGCTGGCCGAGATCGAAAAGCGCCTGACGCCGCTGGCCGAAGACAAGCGCCCGCTGCACGCCTTCGCCCAGGAAGCCCTGGCCCTGGCGCGCCTGCAACACGGCAAGACCAAGGAAGCGCGTGAGGCCTTCGTGTTGCTGCAACTGGGTCAGGACGTGCCGGACTCGATCCGTCAGCGCGCCCAGATCGCCGTAGAATCCATCGACGCCGGCACCGCCGCCGCCATCAAGCCCATCATCGACGCCGCCGCCAAGGCGACGCCGCCGGCCGCAGGCGCTGCGAACGCGATGACGCCCTCGGCCGCTCAGGCTGCTCCGGCCCAAGCTGCACCTGCCCAGGCGGCTCCCGCCGCCGCGCCGGCCGCCCAATAGTGACGACCCCTTACAGGACGCCCCCGATGAACCGAGTTCTGAAAGTCGCGCTGATCTGCGGCGTCGCCGCAACGATGGCGTCCTGCGGCACCGTGCGCCGCAACCTGCCGTTCGGTCTGGGCGGCGGCAAGGAAGACGCCGGCGCGACCGCCTCGGCCGGGCAACGCATCTCGGTGCTGGAGTTCGAACAGAGCCTGTCGCCGTCGGCCGCCCTGTCGGGCCGCGACTTCTTCCTGCCGGGTCCGCAGGCCGTGACGGCCTGGACGCAGCCGGGCGGCACGTCCGAGAACCTGGTCGAGCACGTCATCGCGGCGCCGAACTTCCAGATCGCCTGGAAGCGGGGCGTCGGCTCGGGATCGGCCCACGTCGGCAACGTCATGGCGCCGATCGTGGCCGCCGACGGCAAGATCTTCGTGCTGGACGGCGAATCGACCGTTTCGGCGGTTTCGGCCGACACCGGCGCGATCCTGTGGAAGGCCAACGTCAAGAACGCCGATCGTGACCGCAACGGCGGCTTCGGCGGCGGCGTCGCCGTCGGCGGCGGCAAGGTCTTCGTCTCGTCCGGCTATCGCTCGATGACGGCGCTGGACGCCAACACCGGCGCGGTGGTCTGGACCCAGCAGGTGGACGCCCCGATCCACGGCGCCCCGACCGTTTCGGGCAATCGAGTCTTCGTCGTGGACGTCGACAGCCAGCTGTTCGCTTTCGACGCCAACACCGGCGCCCAGGACTGGACCTATCGCGGCATCGCCGAGCCGGCGCGCGTCATGCGCGCCTCCAGCCCCGCCGTCAGCGGAACGACCGTCGTCGCCCCGTTCGCCTCGGGCCAGCTGGTCGCGCTGAGCGCCCTGAACGGCCAGGCCGTGTGGGAAGAAACCCTGTCGCGCACCAGCCGCACCAGCGCCCTGTCGGAAGTTCGCGACGTGGCGGGCCGTCCGGTCATCAGCCGCGGCATGGTCTATGGCGTCAGCCATTCGGGCGTGATGTCGGCGCTGGACCTGCGTTCGGGCCAGCCCAAGTGGCAACTGCCGGTGACGGGCGTGAACGCGCCCCTGCCGGTGGGCGACGCCGTCTTCGTGGTGTCCAAGTCGGGTCAGCTGATCACGGCCAACCGCGACACGGGCCAGATCTATTGGACGCGCGAACTGAACGAGGGCCGCGAGCGCCGCGAGGGCGGCTTCCTAACCTTCGGCCGTCGCACCATCCGCCCGCAATGGTCGGGACCGCTGCTGGCCTCCAACCGTCTGGTGATGGTCAACTCGTTCGGCGAGGCCGTCGCCTTCGATCCGAAGACCGGCGTGGCGCAGACGACGCTGAAGCTGGGCGCGCCGGCCTATATTGCGCCGGCCGCCTATAACGGCGCGCTGTATGTGCTGACCGACAACGGCCAACTGATCTGCATCCGCTGATTTTCAGCTCAAACTAAGCTAGAAGGCCGACATGGCTCTGAAGGTCGCCATCGTCGGCCGCCCCAATGTGGGCAAATCGACACTGTTCAACCGCCTCGTCGGCAAGCGCCTGGCGCTCGTCGACGATCGCCCCGGCGTGACCCGCGACCGGCGCTACGCCGACGGCAACATCGGCGACATGGATCTGACGCTGATCGACACGGCGGGGTACGAGGACGTCACCGACGACAGCCTGGAAGCCCGGATGCGCGAGCAGACTGAGGCCGCGCTGGATGACGCCGAACTGGTCATGTTCATGATGGATGCGCGCGAGGGCGTGACGTCGCTGGACCGGATCTTCGCCGAGCGCCTGCGCCGGGTGCACAAGCCGGTCATCCTGTTGGCCAACAAGTCCGAGAGCCGCGAGAGCGGCGGCGGCGTCGGCGAGGCGCACGCCCTGGGCTTCGGCGAACCCGTCGCCATCTCGGCCGAGCACGGCGAGGGGATGGCCGATCTGTACGCCGCCATCGTCGCGGCCTCGCAGGACATCTTCGTCGAGGAGATCGACGAGCCGGACAAGCCGATCCGCATCGCCGTCATCGGCCGGCCCAATGCGGGCAAGTCCACGCTGATCAACCGCCTGATCGGCGACGACCGGCTGCTGACCGGACCGGAAGCGGGCATCACCCGCGACTCCATCTCGGTCGACTGGCAGTTCGAGGGCAAGAACATCCGCCTGGTCGATACGGCCGGCATGCGTCGCAAGGCGCGGGTGCAGGAGAAGCTGGAGAAGCTGTCGGTCGCCGACACCATCCGGGCCATAACCTTCGCCGAAGTCGTCATCCTGATGATGGACAAGGACGACGCCTTCGACACCCAGGACCTGCAGCTGGCCGATCTGGTCGAGCGCGAGGGTCGCGCCCTGGTCTATGTCGCGTCGAAGTGGGACCTGGAGGACGAGCCCCAGTCCCGCATGGCCAAGCTGAAGGGCATGGCCGAGGACAAGCTGCCGCAACTGAAGGGTTCGCCGTTCGTGGCCCTGTCGTCGCACAGCGGACGCGGCGTCGAGCGGCTGATGCCGGCGGTGCTTCAGGCCTATGACACCTGGTCGGTCAAGGTGAAGACCAAGGACCTGAACACCTGGCTGTCCATGGCCACCCAGCGGCACCCGCCCCCCGCCGTGGACGGCAAGCGGATCAAGCCGAAATACATCGCCCAGACCAAGGCCCGCCCGCCGACCTTCGTGCTGATGGCCAATCGCGCCGAGTCGATGCCGGAGCATTACAAGCGCTATCTGGTCAACTCGATCCGCGAGAGCTTCGACCTGCCGGGCACGCCAATCCGCCTTAACGTCAAGTCCAGCGGCGTGAACCCCTATGCCGAGGGCGGCGCCAAGTCGGGACCCGAACGCTACAAGGGCGACGCCAAGACCGCGCCGCGCCGCGTCAAGAAGGCCGAGAAGGAAGAGGCCCTGTCCAAACTGCCCGGCAAGGCGCTGGAGCAGAAGAAGACCCGCAAGGCCCAGCCCAAGATTCTTGGCGGGTTGAAGTCCAGCGCGTCGAAGAAGGCCGGTTCGTCCGTGGCGGTCCAGAAGGGCGCGCGCGGCGGCGCCCGCCAGGTGTCGCGCTCTGGCCGGATCCGCACGGGCCAAAAGGGCGGCGCCAAGAAGTGACGGCATGAGCGAGGCCGAGAGCGCGCTTCCCGCCCGGCCCACCTCGCGTTGGCTGATCCTGGACGGGCAGGGGCGGGTGCTGCTGTTCCACTTCGTGTTTTCCGAAGGACCGCTCGCCGGCACGGCCTTCTGGGCGACGCCCGGCGGCGGGTGCGAGGCCGGCGAAACCTTTGAAGACGCCGCGCGCCGCGAACTGTTTGAAGAGACGGGCCTGGTCGTCGAAGACCCCGGCCCGCAGGTCGCCCAGGTCCGTGTCAGCTTCCGTCTGCCTGACGGCCGAATGGCGGACGTGGATCAGAGATTCTTCCTGCTGCGCACCGACGACTTCGTCCTGTCGCCCAAGGGCTGGACGGACGAGGAGCAGCGGGTTCTGACCGAACACCGCTGGTGGAGCCTCGACGACATCCGCGATTCCAAAGAGACGATCTGGCCGGCGGAACTAGCGGAAATTCTGACTTCGCTCCGCCTGCCGCTGATCGGCGATCGTTAGATCAAGGCGTCGACCGAGGGGCCGGCGATCCAGTCGCGGAACTTGATGGTCAGCGGGGGCGTGGCGGCGGCGTTCGACAGTTCGACGACCAGCGGGCCGATTTCGGAGGGGGGGGGCAGGACGGACGGGTCTTCGCCCGGATAGGCCTGGGCGCGCATGGCGGTGCGCATGCGGCCGGGATCGACGATGCTGACGCGCACGGGCGTGCTCTCGATCTCGTCGGCCCAGGCCTTCACCAAGGCCTCGGCGCCGGCCTTGGTCGCGGCGTACATGCCCCAGAAGGCCTTGGGCGCGCTGGCGACGCTGGTGGTGAAGTGGATGGCGCGGCCGGCGTCGGAGGCGCGCAGCAGTGGCTCCAGCGAGCGGATCAGGCGATAGACGGCGGTGAAGTTGGTCTTTTCGACCTTGGCGAATTCGCGCGGGTCGGCATGCGACACCGGCGTCAGGCCCGACGGGCCCATGGTGGCGGCGCAGTGGACCCAGATGTCCAGCTTCTTGAACCGTTCGAAGATGGCGCCGCCCAGCCGGTCGATGGCCCCGCCGTCCACCAGATCGAACGGGATCAGGGTGGCATGGCGGCCGGTGGCGGCGAAAATGGCGTCGTCCAGCTCTTCCAGACCGCCCTGCGTGCGCGCCGTCGCGATGACGTGGGCGCCGGCCTTGGCCAGGGCCAGCGCGCTTTCATAACCGATGCCGCGCGAGGCGCCGACGACGAGGGCGATACGGTCTTTCAGGGGGAGGGCGTCGGTCATGTTCGGGTGGTAGGAGTGGCGACGCGGCCGGTCAATGTGTTAAGCTGTAAGCAGATGTGTACAGGAGCATTCTGCATGGCTGCCAGCACGACCGTCACTGTCCGCATGAGTGAAACACTCAAAGAGCGGCTGGGGCTGCTTGCCGAGAAAACCCAGCGCACCCAATCCTTTCTCGCCGAACGCGCTATCGCTGGCTACGTCGAACGAGAACTGGAAATGATGACGGCCGTCGAAGAAGGTCTCGAAGATTTCCGAACAGGCAATGTGGTCCCGCACGAAGAGGCCATGCGGCAGATCCGCGAGACCATCGCCAAATATGAGTCCTGATGCGCTCCGTCGTCTGGTCACGGCGTGCGCTGCTGGAACTGACCCACGCCATCGACTATCTGGCCCAGCGAAATCTGCCCGCAGCGCAGAAGATCGAAGCCCGCATCATCGAGACGACAGAAAAGCTGGCGCGACGACCGATCGGTCGGCCGGGCAAACAGCCGGACACCTACGAAAAGCTGGTCGCTGGAGCGCCGTATCTGATCGTCTATGCGCTAGCGGACGATGCCGATGGTGGGCAGGTCCAGATCATACGCCTGTTCCACACGGCACAGAACCGCGACTAACGGTCGTCAGGCGCTGACCAGCAAGGACAGCTGTTTGGCGCCGAACTCGCGGCCGCCTTCCTCGATCTCGCGATCCAAGAGGCGGGTGGGGTAGTCGCCGGTGAAATAGTGGTCGGTGAACTGCGGGGCGGCGGCGTCGCGGCCGCTCTCTCCCATCGCGCGATACAGGCCGTCGATGGACAGGAAGCCCAGCGAATCGACCTCCAGCATGTCGCGCATCTCTTCCAGCGTCTTGTTGGCGGCCAACAGTTGGGCGCGCTCAGGCATGTCGATGCCGTAGAAGTCGGGGAACAGGATCTGCGGGCTGGCCGAACGCAGATGGACCTCGGTCGCGCCAGCGGCGCGCACGGCGCGGACCAGCTTCAGCGAGGTCGTGCCGCGCACGATGGAATCATCGATCAGCACGACGCGCTTGCCGGCCAGGGCCGACTTGTTGGGGCTGTGCTTCATTCGTACGCCCTTTTGACGGGCGCCTTGGCTGGGCTGGATGAAGGTGCGGCCCAGGTAGTGGCTGCGGATGATGCCCATTTCGTAGGGAATGCCGCTTTCCTGGGCGTAGCCGAGAGCGGCGGGTACGCCGGAATCGGGCACTGGCACGACGATGTCGGCCTCGACGCCCAGTTCGCGGGCGAGGCCGCGCCCCATCTCCTTGCGGACCTCATAGACGGAGCGACCGTTCACGACCGAATCCGGGCGCGAGAAATAGACGTATTCGAACAGGCACGGACGCGCCGCGCGGGCGGGGAAGGGCTTGAGCGAGCGCAGGCCGCTGTCGTCGATGACGACGATCTCGCCGTGTTCGACATCGCGCACAAAGGTCGCGCCCATCATGTCCAGGGCGCAGGTCTCGGAGGCCAGAACCCAACCGTCGCCCAACTGGCCCAGGACCAGCGGGCGGATGCCCAGCGGGTCGCGGGCGCCGATCATCTTGGTGCGCGTCTGAGCCACCAGGGCGTAGCCGCCCTCGATCCGGGCCAGGGCGTCGGTGAAGCGATCGACGATCTTGGCTTTGCGGCTGCGCGCAATCAGGTGGAGGATGACTTCGGAATCCGAAGTCGACTGGAAGATGGCGCCCTCGCTGACCAGCTGGGCGTGCAGGAATTTGAAGTTGGTCAGGTTGCCGTTGTGGGCGATGGCGATGCCGCCCTGGTCCAGATCGGCGAACATCGGCTGGATGTTGCGCAGGAAGCTGCCGCCGGCGGTGGAGTAGCGGGTGTGGCCCACGGCCGCGCGGCCGGGCATCCGCGTCATGAGGTCGGCGCCGCCGAAGGCCTCGCCCACCAGGCCCTGGTGGCGTTCGGTGTAGAAGCGCTCGTCCTTGACGCTGGCGATGCCGCAGGCTTCCTGGCCGCGATGCTGAAGGGCGTGAAGGCCCAGCGCGACGACGGAAGAGCCTTCGTCCTCGTCCGCGCCCCAGACGCCGCAGACGCCGCATTCCAGACGGAGCTGGTCATCCTCCGGCTCGCGCCAGTGCTCGCGGTGAACGACGGGATCGGCGATATGGTGGCGCATCGTGGGGCTCCGATGACCGGGGGGAACTTAACGGGCGGCTTCGCGCGGCGAGTTAGGCTCTGATTGCGTCGGGGGCAAGGCTTCGTCGTCCGAAAACCCCCGGCGTACGGACGAATCCACGACGGGCGTGATGGCGTCGGCGCCGCGTCCGATGCTGGGCAGGACGATCTGGATCATCCGCGCGCCCATGGCGCTGACCGGATAGAGGGCCGCCTTTCCGAGCCAGAGCGGCGTGCGCTCGCCCGGCAAGGCCGCGACGATGACCAGATGCACCGCGCCGATCAGGACCAGCGCGCGGACGCCGCCGATGAACAGGCCGAAGATGCGGTCGATGACGCCGAGATGTGGATGGTCCTTGGCGCTCTTGGACATCATCGAGCCGACCAGGCGCAGGCCGAAATAGACGACGAAGAAGGTCAGGACGGCGGCGAGGATCGACCCGGCCCATTCGGGATCGACGAAGGCGCGCGTGACGCCGGCGGTCCAGGGCAGGGTGATCAGGGCGACCAGCGCCGCCAGGGTCGCGCTGAGCAGGGTGATGACTTCGCGCACCCCGCCGCGCACCCAGCCGGCGGCGACGGAAAACAGGATCACCACGATGGCGAAGACGTCGTATCCGGTCACGCGTGCGGGATCCTGCGGTTGCTACCAGGGTCTAATAGCGGTTCTGCGAGATTCGTTCGACCACATCCGTCAGGCGCGTCACGGATGTCACCTTCACCCCCTTGGTCTTGGCGGTCAAAGTCGGGCCGAGCACCTGATCGAAGCCCAGTTTTTGCGCTTCGCGCAGACGGGCCTCGGCGCGGCCGACGCTGCGGACCTCGCCCGACAGGCCGATTTCGCCAAAGACGACGCAGCCCTGGGGCAGGGACACGCCGGTCGCCGAACTGATCAGGGCCGCCGCCGCCGCGAGGTCGGCCGCTGGTTCGTTGATGCGCAGGCCCCCGGCGACATTCAGATAGACGTCCTGATCGCCGAAGCCGAAGCCGCAGCGGGCCTCCAGCACGGCCAGCACCATGGCCAAACGTCCCGTCTCCCAGCCGATCACGGCGCGACGCGGGGTGCCATAGGCGGACTTGGACACGAGGGCCTGCATCTCGACCAGCACGGGGCGCGAGCCCTCGATCCCGGCGAAGACGGCGGCGCCCGGCGCGCGCTCCTTGCCCTCGCCCAGGAATAGGGCGGAGGGGTTGGCCACCTCGCGCAGGCCGGCGTCGCCCATTTCGAATACGCCGATCTCGTCTGTGGCGCCGAAGCGGTTCTTGCCGGCGCGCAGGATGCGGAACGGATAGCCGCGCTCGCCCTCGAAGGTCATGACCGCATCGACCAGGTGTTCGACGACGCGGGGGCCGGCGACCTGGCCGTCCTTGGTGACGTGGCCGACTAGGACGATGGCGGGGCCGTCGCTCTTGGCCAGACGCACCAGTTCGCCCGCGCAGGCCCGGACCTGGGTGATCGAACCGGGGCCGCTGTCATGCACGTCGGACCAAAGGGTCTGAACCGAATCGATGATGACGATGTCGAACTTCTCGCGCTTCAGCGTGCCCAGGATGTCGCGCAACGCCGTCGCCGCCGCCAGATTGACCGGCGCGTCGGCCAGGCCCATCCGTTTGGCGCGGGCGCGGATCTGCTCGACGGCTTCTTCGCCCGAGATGTAGGCCACGCGCGATCCGCGCAGCGCCGCCTTGGCTGCGACCTCCAGCAACAAGGTGGACTTGCCGACGCCCGGATCGCCGCTGAGCAGGATGGCCGAACCAGGCACCACGCCGCCCCCGCAGACCCGGTCGAACTCGGCCACGCCCGTCGTGATGCGCGGCGGCTCGGGCGTGTCGGACTGAAGCGTTTCGAACTGGATGCCGCGCGTGCGGGCCGAAGCCGCCGCCGACGGCTTGATCGCGCCCGGCGGGGCAGAGCGGCTTTCTTCGCTCAAGGTGTTCCACTGGCCGCAAGAGCCGCATTGGCCCGACCACTTGCTGTGGACCGAGCCGCAGGACTGACAGACATAGAGGGCGGAATCGCGAGCCATGGGCTTCCTTAGCAGATCGAACGGTCGCGCCGGACATGGCGTCGGCTCACGACAGTTTCGGTCGCAGGCGCAACCTTTGCCATACTGAGGGATTGAGAATGTGTCGCACACCCTTGCTTCTTGAAGCGACGCAACGTCAACATCCGCCCATCATCTCTCGCTGAGGCCTGTCATGACCGATCCGACGACCCACTCCCAACCCGCTGTCGATCCGGCCCTGGTCGCGCGGGTCAAGGGCATATTGCTGCAACCCAAGACCGAATGGCTGAAGATCGACGGCGAGTTCGCCACGACCAAAAGCTTGTTCACCCGCTATGCGATGATCCTGGCGGCGATCGGTCCGGTCTGTTCGCTGCTCGGCGGTCAGTTGATGCCGATCATGGGTATGAAGCTGTCGATCGTCGGCGCGATCGTCGTGGCGCTCGTCAGCTACGGCATGTCCTTGTTGGGTGTCTTCCTGCTGGGCCTGATCATCAATGCGCTGGCGCCGAACTTCGGCGGGACGGCCAACAAGGTCCAGGCCATGAAGCTGGCCGTCTATTCCTGGACCGCCGCCTGGCTGGCGGGCGTCTTCGGCCTGATCCCGATGCTGGGCATCCTGGCCATCCTGGGCCTGTACAGCTTCTATCTGCTGTTCGTCGGCCTGCCAATTTTGATGAAAGTGCCGGAAGACAAGAAGGTCGGCTATTTCATCGTGACGGTGATCGCCGGCGTCGTGATGTATTTCATCATCTCGGCGATCGTGGGAGCCATTTCGATGAGCTTCGTCGCTGCGTCGGTCGGCATGGCCGGCCTGGCGGGAATGGGCGCCGGCTACTGAGAATAGACGCGCGGCACGCGGGGGGTGATCGAGGTCAGCAACTCATAGCTGATGGTCCCCGCCGCGGCTGCGGCGTCGTCCAACAGGCGGTTCGGGCCGAACAGTTCGACTGGATCGCCGACCGCGACGTCCAGGCCGGTGACGTCCACCGCGCAGACATCCATCGAGACCCGACCCAGCAGCGGCCGGGTCTCGTTGGCGATCCAGACCGCGCCCTTGGGCGAATAGGCGCGCAGCAACCCATCCGCATAGCCGGCCGCCACGGTGGCGACCTTGATCGGGCGTTCGGCGATATAGCCGCGTGAATAGCCGACGCTCTCGCCGGCGGGCACGTCGCGAACCTGAAGCACCTCGGCCGTCAGGGTCGCCACGGGTGCGATGCGGGGATCGGGACGCCCCTCCGGTCCGCCGCCGTAAAGACAGATGCCGGGTCGCACCGTGTCGAAGGCGAAGTCCGGGCCCAAGAAACAGCCGCTGGAGTTGGCGAACGACCGGATCACGCCCGGATAGCGATCCAGCACGCCCGCAAAGGTGTCGCGCTGGCGCCGGTTCATCGGGTTGGCCGGCTCGTCGGCGCAGGCGAGGTGGGTCAGGACCAAGGCCAGGCCTTCGAACGCCTCGGGCGCGTCCTCGGGTCGAATACCCAACCGGTTCATGCCGGTGTCGATCTGCAGCCCGCAGGTCCCGCCGCCCGCCGACCTCCAGGCCCGGATCTGCGCCGGATGGTTCAGCACGGGCCGCAGGTCCGACGCCTTTAGCATCGCCGCATCGTCGCCGTGACAGCCGTCGAGCACATAGATCACCGGACCGTCGGCGCCCAAGGCCGCGCGCAGTCGCACGCCCTCCGCCGCTCGCGCCACGAAGAAGGTCCGCGCCCCCTCGGCCATCAGCCGCGCCGCCACGGCCTGCGCGCCCAGCCCATAGCCGTCCGCCTTGACCACCGGATGCACCGGCTGGCCGCTGACGGCCTCCAGCGTGTGATAGTTGCGCGCCAGGGCGTTCAGATCGACGGAGAGGACGGCGGGGGCGGTCATGCCGCCCTTATGATCCAAGTTCGGCGCGATGGAAGAGGGAGCCGGGCGCAAAATGGTCGTCTATCCGTCCAGCGAGGCGTTGACGGCGGCGCGGACGGCGCGGAACGGCAGGGCAGGGCAGGGCCGACGTCGCCGTTGCACAACACCGCGACCGTCACCTTTCGGTCAATCCAGGTTTCCAGAAAGGCGGAAAAGCCGTTGACGTAGCCATAGTGCAGGATCGACCGGCCCCGCGCATTGGCCGTGGGAAGCAGCAGGCCCAGTCCATATTGGACATCGCCATAGCTGGCGTCAGCGGGCGAGAACCGATTGGCGCCGCTGAGACGCCCGTCGCGCAGCCGACCGGGCTTAAGCATCTCCTCGACCCAGCGGCGCTCAAAAATCCGCCCGGACAGCAAGGCCTCGTGCCAGCGCACCAGATCCGGCGCGGTCGCCCGCATGGCGCCGGCCGCGCCGGTGTCGGAAATCTCGATGTGGGCGGCGTTGGTGAAGGCGCCGGCCGTGTCGCCCGGCGTATAGCCGTTGACCCTGCCGGGCACGACGTCGCGGTCGGCGTCCACGGCGGCGGACGTCAGGGACACCGAGTCAAGGACGAGGGTGCGCATGGCCTGGGCCAGAGGGGCACCGACGACCTGTTCGATCACAGCCCCCAGAACGATGTAGTTGGCGTTGCTGTACAGCCAGGCCGAGCCCGGATCGAAGTCGAACAGACGATTCTGTCTGACGATGTTTTCGGCCAAGGCGATTTGTGAGCGGGGTTCAGCGTCATCGGCGGCGCAGACCGGCTGGGCGTCGTCGCTGAGGCCGGCGGTGTGGTTCATCAACTCCCGTAGTGTAAAGCGCGGCGCGGCAGCGAAGATGGGCAAATAGGCGGAGACAGGTTCGTCCAAGCCGACCCTATCCTCGGACGCCAGTTTGACGACGCAAGCGGCCGCGAACTGTTTGGTCAACGAACCGATGCGGAAGACGGAACCCGGCGTCATCACCGCGTTCAGCTCCAGATTGGCGCGGCCGTAGACCTTCACCATCGGCGGCGCGCCGTCGCGCGAGATCGCCACACAGACGCCGGGGCAGGCGCCGGCGGTCAAGGCCGCGCCGACCGCCGCATCGACAGCTGTCTGGAATGGAGGAAGGTCGGCGGCGGCGGTGGCGGGAACTGTCGCGGCGGCCGTCAGGGCGACCCCGCCGCCGAGCATCGATCGTCTGGAAACGTCTGATCGCACGCCCGCGCCCTCCCGCCTGTCGGTCCCCATCTTTAAACCCGACGAGCCGAAGCGTCGATCACCGACTCATGGCGTCAAACGCGCGCTCACGGGCGTTCAACCTCAAGGGCGCGTTAATTATCATTCAGATTGTTTCGCCGAGCGATGAGCATATCGTCGGCTGGCTCCAGCCAATCCGGTGAGGGTTTTGGAGACGAAGCCATGCGGAAGTTTTTGTCTGCGGCCGCGCGTCTTGCTGCGGGTTCGGTGATCGCCGCAGCCGCCCTGATCGGTTGATCGACTGCCGGGGCCGAGACAAGTCAGCCGACAAGCTACTATCAGACAGCTCAGCAATGCATTCGCGACGGCATCGCCTATTGCACGGCCACCTATCCGTCAGGAGCGGAACGCCAACAGTGCATCGCCGACATGCGCGCGGCCTGTAACGGTTCCTGACAAGGAAATGTCTGTCGCTCTGCATCGACGGGGCGGCGGATAGGCGCTACTCGTAGCTGACTTCCTCATAGCCGTGCGCCAGGTTGCCGAAGCGGACGGTGTCGGCGTCGAAGGCCAGTTTGACGATGCCGATGGGGCCGTGGCGCTGCTTGCCGATGACGACCTCGGCCTGGCCTTGCAGGCGGTCCATGTCCTGCTGCCATTGCAGGTGTTCCTCGGTCCCCTCGCGCGGCTCGGCGCGGCCCAGGTAGTAGCTCTCGCGATAGACGAACATCACGCAGTCGGCGTCCTGCTCGATCGAGCCGGATTCCCGAAGGTCCGATAGTTGAGGGCGTTTGTCGTCGCGCTGTTCCACCTGACGCGACAGCTGCGACAGGGCGATGATCGGCACCGACAGTTCCTTGGCCAGGGCCTTCAGTCCGCCGGTGATTTCGGACACTTCCTGCACGCGGTTCTTCTGGCCGCCGCTATTGCCGGTCGTGACCAGCTGCAGATAGTCGACGATGATCAGGTCCAGCCCATGTTCCATGCGCTTCAGGCGGCGCGCGCGGGCCGCCAGCTTGGAGATGGACAGGCCGCCGGTGGCGTCGATGTAGAGGGGGCTTTCGCCGATCTCGACCGCCGCGTCGCGCAGCTTGCCGAAGTCCGTAGCGTCGATCTCGCCCTTGCGCAGCTTGTCCGACGAGACGCCAGACGCATCGGCGAGGATACGCATCGCCAGCTGTTCGGCGCTCATTTCCAGCGAATAGAAGGCGACGACGCCGCCGTTGACCGTCTTGCGGCCCTCCGGCGTCGGCTCCCACTGATAGGCGCGCGCCACGTTGAAGGCCATGTTGGTCGCCAGCGCCGTCTTGCCCATCGACGGACGGCCGGCGAGGATCAGCAGGTCGGACGGGTGCAGGCCCCCAAGTTTGCGGTCCAGATCGTTCAAACCGGTGGCGAGACCGGCCAACTTGCCTTCGCGCTGATACGCTTCGGCCGCCATCTGAACGGCGCCGGACAAGGCATTGGAGAAGCTGACGAAACCGGAAGAAGGCTTGCCCGTCTCGGCCAGCGAATACAGGGTCTGTTCGGCCTGTTCGATCTGCTCGTCGGCGGGCGTCTCGGGATTGGGCGCCTCCTTGATCATGTCGCCGCCGATGCGGATCAGATCGCGGCGCAGCGCCAGGTCATAGACGACGCGGGCGTAGTCTGGCGCATTGGCGGCGGGCGGCGCGCGGTCCACCAGATCGGCGAGGTAGCGCAGGCCGCCGAACTCCTGGAAAGCCGGATCCTGCTTGAACCGCTCCATCAGAATGGTGGGCTCGGCCAGCAGGCCCTGGCGGATATGGTCCTCGATCGCGTCGAACAGCCGCTGGTGGAACGGTTCGTAGAAGTGCGAGCCACGCAGCCGGTCGTTCAACCGCTCGAACACGGCGTTGTCGAACATCAGCGAGCCCAGCAGCGCCTGTTCGGCCTCCAGATTGTGCGGCATCGAAGTGACGCCGCCGGAGTCCAGCGGAGACGATGAGAAGGGTATGGGGGCGAAGGCGTTCATCGATTAACGCTTTAGCCCTCTCACGCCCTTGCGTCAGACGCGGACGCCGCCTGGACCGTGGACAGATCGCGCCGCCTTGGGGACGAACCGGAATTCCTCAATGGGCTCGCATCAGGAGGCCGACACAAGACTGGTCAGCGCAAAGCTCCAGAAGACCCACTTCAGCCCGACGGCTTGAACGCTGGCGCGAAAAAGGGATCGGGGCCGATCCAGTAGATACGCCATCGTCACGATCATCCAGATCCAGGCGGATGTCGCCAGTCCCAGCCAGCCGTTGTCCCAATGGATGCCGACGATATAGGCGCCGCCGCCGAGCGCCAGGCCGGGCCAGACTGATTTGAAGAACCGCCTAGAAAGTTCGGCCGGAAGCAGCGTGAAGACGCCCGCCTCAACAGCCATCAGGGCTAACCCAATCGCCGCCAGGACGAGCGGGGAAAGGCGATCCAGTGCGTCAGGAACGACGCCGTCGCCCGGAGCCAATAGGCTAAGCCCGACAACCCCGCAGATCAACAGCAGGCTGCCGCCTGCGAATATCGCAAATGAGCGGCCGATGCCCGATGGGGTCAGATCATCGGCGATCAGGCGCACGGATAGTCGTGCGCCATCCATTCGCGGACGGCCTGGGTCACGCTGATGTTGCGACGGCTTTGCGGGACGGCGTTGAGATGGCCCAGGATGGCGTTGGGCGAAAAGCCGACCTTGTCCGGCATGCAGGTCGCGGGCTGACGGCCGGCCGCCTTGGCCTGGGTCTGTTCGGCGCGCACGGTGCGAACGGCGGTTCGGAACTCGGCCATCAGGCGACGGGTGTCCGAGCGCAGCAGGGCAGTGGGATTCTGAGGAATGGCGTTGGCGGTTGTCAGGAACTCCTGAACCGTCATGGCGTTGGCCGCGCCGGCGAAAAGCGACAGCGCCAGGACGCCGGCTGCGATTGATCTGGTCTTCATCTGGTCCCCTCCAAAGCCCCCTCTGGCAGCGCGCAGATTGAACGGCGATATGTGTCGCAACTGGGGCGAAGCGGAACGGTCAAGCTGAAGGTTTCGTAATGCAAACAAGGAAAAGGGCGCTCCGAGGAGCGCCCTTGCCCGGCTGGCGTTCAGCCCGACCTCACCATTTCAGGCTGAGACGCGCATAGCCGTAGCGGCCGTTGAAACCGAAGGGCGAATAGTAGGGGAAGCCCAGAACGCCGTTGGAGTTCAGCGACGCCGGCACGAAGTCCGGATATTCATCGAACACATTGTCCACGCCGATCGCCACCCCGACGCGTTCGGTCAACTGGAACCGGCCTTCCAGATCCACGACCGTCTTGGCCCCGGTGCTGTAGTCGTTCGCCGCCGTGGATCCGGGTTGCAGCACGTCGCCATAGTAGGTGGCGCGAACCGTGGCGCCCCACTTGTCCCGGCTCCAGTCCGCCGACGCCGTGACCTTGGTGTCGGGCGTGCCGTCTTCTATGGTCAGGATGCGTTGGCGGGCGAACAGGGTCGGGACCGGGTTCAGCACCGAGGAGGAGGTCGGCACGCGGTTGACCGACACATCGTTGAAGTTGGCCGCGACGGTGAAGTCGAAATCGCCGAGCGTATCGGTGGGCAGGCGATAACGTCCGACGATGTCCACGCCTTCGGTCGAGGTCGAGACGCCGTTCAGGAAGAAGCGCGCGGCCTGGACGCCTTGCGGATCCAGCAGGCCGGCGACCTGGCCCGAGAACGTCCGGTTGATCAGTTCGGACAGAACGATCTGATCGTCGATGTCGATCTTGTAGGCGTCCACTGTCAGATCGAAACGGCCCAGTCGCACTACAGCGCCGACCGAATAGTTGGTGGAGGTCTCGGCCTTCAGCGGCCGCGCGCCAAGGGCCGCTGCGACGGTGCTGGTGGCCGGGAAGGTGCCGGTCTCGACCACGGCGCCGTTCTGGATCACCGAGGCGGTGGAGGTGAAGAAGGATTGCTGCAAAGACGGCGCGCGGAAGGCGGTCGAGACCGAACCGCGCAGGGCGAAGCTGGGGGTGAAGTCATAGCGAGCCGACAGCTTGCCCGTCTGGGTGTCTCCGAAGTCGGAATAGTCCTCGAACCGCACGGCGCCCTCGACACGCAGCTTGTCGGTCAGGGGGATTTCAACGTCGGCGTATGCGGCGAAGTTGTCGCGATCGACATCGACGGCGTTCGAGGGCTGGAAGCCGACGAATCCCTGGGCGCCGCCAGTCAGGGCGGTGTTGGCGCCCAGGGGGCCGCGGTTGTAGCTCTCGGGCTGACCGGCCTCGATCTTGTAGTTTTCCCAGCGCTGCTCCAGGCCCCAGGCGAAGTTCAGCGGGCCGCCGGACAGACCGACCTCGAACTCACGGCTGAAGTCGGCGCCCAGCACCAGTTGGTCATAGATCAGGCTGCCGGAATCGAAGCTGGTCGGCGAAGTCGCGCCGTAGGTGGAGTTCAGCGAATCCTCGGTGCGGAAGTCCAGGGCGTTGCGGCCATAGGTCAGGCTGATGTCCGTATTCCAGCCCGCCAATTCGCCGCGCAGGCCGCCGGCCAGCGAGGCGTCCTCCGAATTGATGGCGACCTTCGGCAGGAAGCCGTTCGGATAGATCGAGGCGACATTGTTGACGTTGTCGGACAGGCGAGGGAAGGCGGCGCCTTCGCTGTCGCGGTCCTGATAACCGGCCCAGCCATAGGCCTCCCAACCATTGCCCAAACCCTTGCCGGCGTTGGCGAAAACGGTCCATTGCTCCACGTCCGGGTCGCCGAAGCGGGCGGTGATCGCGCCGTTCGCCGCCGCGCGGGGGTCATAGTCCGAACGGTTGGTCGACTCGCGGTTCAGATACTCCGCCGACAGGGTCAGAAAGCCGTCGTCGCCCAGAGAGAAGCCC
This sequence comes from Brevundimonas diminuta, assembly GCF_022654015.1. Classification (NCBI taxonomy): domain Bacteria; kingdom Pseudomonadati; phylum Pseudomonadota; class Alphaproteobacteria; order Caulobacterales; family Caulobacteraceae; genus Brevundimonas; species Brevundimonas diminuta. Next base: position 2,359,064 of record NZ_CP073063.1, on the reverse strand, counting down.
TGCCAGGCCGAGGCCGTGACGGTGCCGCCATCGGTCTCGTCACGTTCGCCGCGCGCGGTCTTCACCGTGGTGAAATACTGGCCGTAGGTCACGCTGGCGCCGCCGCCGCTGGAGGCCTCCTTCAGGCGCAGGTTGACCACGCCGGCAATGGCGTCCGAACCGTACTGGGCCGAGGCGCCATCGCGCAGCACCTCCACCCGGTCCAGAGCGCCGGTCGGAATGGTGTTCAGATCAACGGCGGCCGACCCGCGCCCCACCACGCCGTTGACGTTGACCAGGGCCGAGGCATGGCGACGCGTGCCGTTGACCAGCACCAGCGTCTGATCCGGCGACAGGCCACGCAGGGTGATCGGGCGGATTGAGTCCGAGCCATCGTTGGCCGACGGCCGCTGGAAGGTCAGCGACGGCACGGCCTGGGCCAGGGCGGTGGCGAACTCGGTCGTGCCGCGCGTCTGCAACGCCTCGGACGTCACGACATCGACGGGCGCCAGGGTGTCGAGGCGCGACCGGTTCTGGACCCGCGTGCCGGTCACGACGATGTCGTCCACCTGCGCCGCCTCACCGGCGACGGGTTCGGCGCTTTGAGCAAAGGCCGGGGCGGCGCTCACCAGGGCGAAGGTTGAGACGGTGGCGAGCAGGGCCGGTGCGGCGGCCCGTTGAGAAAGAGAGCGCATTGAGAGATTTCCTAAAGTCTTATTTTGGCGCGAGCGCGCATCGCCGCCGCTGACCGCGACGGGTTTTGAAGTCGATCTGAAGTTCAGATGTCTTGCGGTCTCAGCCGCAACATCGCGCGATGGCGGGCGGCGTCGCCGTAATATGCGTGGTGATCTTCATGGCCTCTCCAACCGCAAGGTCGGGGAGGTCCCGGCGGTCATGGCCATATCAGGGCGAAGGTGCGGCGGGTCAATCGACGCAGGCGGCCATGTTTCTTGGCAGTAGTCAGTAGGAAATCTATCGCCAAGCAAAAATGGGGCGCTCCAAGGAGCGCCCCGTTCGGCTGTGATATCGCTTGGCTTAGAAGTTGTAGCTCAGACGGCCGTAGAAGAAGCGGCCGTTGAAGCCGTAGGGTGAGTAGCTTGGATAGCCCACCGAACCGGTCGCGCCGTTGATGTTGGTCGGCGTGGCGGTTGGATATTCGTCGGTCAGGTTGTTCACGCCGACAGCGAGCGAGACGCCGAATGGCAGGGTGTAGCGGCCCTCCAGATCCACCAGCAGCGCGTCGCCCGTTTCGTAGTCCAGGGTGGCGTTGTTGTTGGCGACCAGAACGCTGTCGTAGCTGGTGCCTTTCAAGGTCGCCCCGAAGTCGCCCAGCGACCAGTCCACGCTGGCGACGATCTTCTGTTCCGGCGTGCCCTGCTCAAACGAGAGTTTGGAAGAGCGGTCGAACAGGAAGGCGTCGGACGGGGCAATGGCCAGGTTGCTGGGAACGGCAGGCGTCTTGGTCACTTCGGTAGAGTTGAAGTTGCCCGCCAGTGTGAAATCGAACCGCCCGAAATCCTGTTGTGTCCGATAGCGCGCCACGACATCAACACCGCTGGTCGAGGTGTCGACACCGTTCAGGAAAAACCGCGCGCCGGTGACGCCGAACGGAGCGAGCAGCGCCTGAATGGCAGCCGTGGATTGCGCCGTCTGGCTGGGCCGCGACACGCCGAGCGTCTCGGAATAGATGATCCGGTCAGCGACATCGATGCGGTAGGTGTCCACCGTCAGTTCAAAGCCTTCATGTCGGAAGACCGCGCCGAGCGAGTAGTTGGTCGAGGTCTCGGGCTCCAGCGGCTTTGAGCCCAGGGCGATCGCGATGGGATCATCGACCCGGTACGAGCCGTTCTGCTGGAGCACCACGCCGCCCGCTGTGGCGACAAGGTTGGTGGCGATGTAGCTGAAGTACTGTTGCTGAAGGGCTGGTGATTTGAAGCCCGTCGAAATGGCGCCACGCAGGGCGAAGGCCTCGGTGAAGTCGTAGCGGCCCGAAATCTTGCCCGTGAACTGATCGCCGAAATCGGAATAGTCCTCATAGCGCCCGGCCAGGCCGACGCTGAACTGCTCGGAGAACTTGCCCTCCAGATCGATGTAGGCGCTGATGTTGTTGCGATCGACATCGACCGCATTGGATGGCGCAAAGCCGGGGAAGCCCTGCGATCCGGCGCCGCCGGCCGTGACGGGGCCCTTGTTGTAGGATGTCGGTTCGCCTGCGGTGACGTTGAAGTCCTCGCGTCGGTATTCGACGCCGATGGCGACGTTGAGCGGTTCATACAGGTTCGCTTCGATCTGTTTGACCGCATCCACGCCGATGGTCAGTTGACCGTAGCTGAGGCCGCCGGCGTCGAACTGGGTCTGAGACGCGGCGCCGTAGGAGGCGTTCAGTGAGTTCAGGACGCGATAGTCCAGCTCATTACGCCCATAGCCGACCGAGATGTCCCAGTCGAAGCCGGCTGCGGGGCCCTTCAGGCCGCCGTATATATTGTAGTCGTCGATGTCGGCGGCGATGATCGGCAGGAAGCCATTGGGATAGATGGCGGTGACGTTGTTGGAGTTGTTGAAGGCGCGGGCGGTCGCCGCAGCCTCGGACTTGCGCTTTTGATAGCCGCCAAAAGCGTAGGCTTCCCATTCGCCGTCGAGCGGTTTGCCGGCGTTGAAATAGCCGGTGTAGGCTTCGGTATAGGGGTCGCCGAAGCGACCGATGACGGTGGTCGCGCTGCCTCCGTTGACGGCGGTGGTCGCGGCGTAGTCGGAGCGATTGGTGGGCTGGCGTTTCTGGACTTCGCCCGAAAGGGTCAAAAAGCCGTCGCCGAGCAGGGGCAGGCCGATCCAGCCGGCGAGCGAGGTCTGTTCGCCGTCGCGGCGGCTGTGCTCGCCGCGCGCGGTCGTGAAGTCGGTATCGTAGATGCCGTAGTTGGCGGTGATGCCGCCGCCGCTCGACGCCTGGCGCAGACGCAGATTGATGACGCCGGCGATGGCGTCGGCGCCGTACTGCGCCGAAGCGCCGTCACGCAGGACTTCGACCGAGCCGAGGCTGATCGACGGAATCGTATTCAGGTCGAAGGCGGTGGAGCCACGGCCAAGCGCGCCGTTGACGTTGACCAGGGCGCCGACATGGCCGCGCTGACCGTTGATCAGGACCAGGGTCTGGTCAGGAGCCAGACCGCGCAGGGTTGCCGGACGAACGTGATCCGAGCCGTCGGAAATGGCGGGACGAGGGAAGTTGATGGACGGGGCGGTGGCGGCGAGGGCGGCGGCCAGCTCTGTGCCGGTGCCCTGTTTCGCCAGAGTTTCGCCGGTGATGACATCGACGGGCGCGACGCTGTCGAGCCGGCTGCGCCCGACGGTGCGCGTGCCGGTGACGACGATCTCATCGACATCGGTGGCTTCGCTTGGCGGAGGGGTGGTCTGGGCGAACGCCGATGAGGCGATGAAGAGCGCGCTGGTGGAGGCAAAGGCCAACAGGGCCTGACGACCGTATCCGAGTTTCATTGATAGTCCCCGACGATGCACGACAGCCCTCTATGTCGGCGCTCGGCAGGCCGCCATGCCGTCGCCCGCGGCTGGCGTCTCGAAAGGCGCAATAATCTTGCGCATGCAATCGAAACGCGAGCCGCAATTGCAGGCTGTGACCGCAATGTGACGGCGTCAAGCAAGCTTAATGTCTAGATGCCCGTTTCGAAGATCAATGATCTGGCTTTGTTGTAATCTTGTCATAGGTCAGGGTGACGATCGGCCGTGCGGTTGGCGATCGCCTCCCGCGCAGCAAAAAGGGCGCGTCCCTTGCGAGACGCGCCCTTGATGTCGTTTGGGATCCGGTCGGATCAGGCTTCGTCGCCGAAGCCTTCTTGTTGACCGGCACCGCCTTCGATCAGTTCCTGGGCCGATTGCTCGGCGGCCTGGCGCTCATCGTCGAACTGGCTGCGGATCACGTCCTCGCCCTTGGCTTGGCGCTCGGCCTCGTCCATCGAGCGGGCGATGTTGATCTTGACCGTGGCGCGGACCTCGGCGTGCAGGCGAACCGGCACTTCGTGGACGCCCAGGCTCTTGATCGCCGTGTTCAGGACGACCTGCGAGCGCTCGACCTTGCCGCCTTCGGCCTGGATGGCCTCGGCGACGTCGCGACCGGCGACCGAACCGTACAGGTGACCGGTTTCACCGGCCTGACGGATCATGACGTAGGTCTGGCCGTCGATCTTATCGGCGACCTTCTGAGCGTCGGCCTTGTTCTTCTCGTTGCGCTGCTCGATGGCGGCGCGGTCGAGTTCGAACGCCTTCAGGTTGGCGGCGGTGGCCCGGCGGGCCTTGTCGCGCGGCAGAAGGAAGTTGCGAGCGAAGCCGTCCTTGACAGTGACGACGTCGCCGATGGCGCCGAGGTTATCGACGCGTTCCAGCAGAACGACCTTCATCTCACTTCACCACGTAAGGCAGGAGGGCCAGATAGCGAGCGCGCTTGATGGCCTTGGCCAGTTCACGCTGCTTCTTCTGGGAGACGGCGGTGATGCGCGAAGGCACGATCTTGCCGCGTTCGGAGACGTAACGCTGCAGCAGCTTGACGTCCTTGTAGTCGATCTTCGGCGCATTGGCGCCCGAGAACGGGCAGACCTTGCGGCGACGATAGAAGGGGCGGCGGCCGGCGGCGCCGGAGCCCGCCGGTGCGCCCGGGGTCGGGGCGGTGGTATCGGTCATGTTCCGGGTTCCTTATTCGGCGTCGGCGGCGGCGTCGTCGCGCGGGGTGCGCTCGCGCTCACGCTCGCGTTCACGCTCGCGGCGGGCCAGCAGCGGCGACAGTTCCAGGTCGAGTTCCTCGACGCGGACGGTCAGCCAGCGCAGCACGTCTTCGTTGATCGACAGCTGACGCTCGACTTCGGCCATGGCGGCCGGAGGGGCGTCGACGGCCAGCAGCGAATAGTGAGCCTTGCGGTTCTTCTTCACGCGGTAGGTCAGGTTGCGCAGACCCCAGTATTCGATCTTGGCGACCGAGCCGCCACCGGCGACGATCAGATCCTTGATGGTGTCATTCAGCGCTTCGGCCTGTTGCGCCGAGATATCTTGGCGCGTCATGACCGTGTGCTCGTAAAGAGCCATGCGGTAGTCTCCCTTGTGGGCGTCGGCGCGGAAACGACCGGGTAAGTCGGTCTCCACGATGGCTCCTGGCGCGGCGGCCGGACCGAACGTCCAACCCTTTGGTGCTCCGCGACAGGACCGAAGCCCTGGAAAGGCGGGGCGTATAGGCGAAAAGGCGGGAACTGGCAAGGATAGCGGGGCGGCTTGGTGAAAAGTGCTAGTGAGCAAGGGGTGAGCGGCGACCGCGCGCTTCAGCTCACTTCTCGCTCACTAGCACTTTTCACCAAGCCCCCTTACACCAGCCCCATGCCGAAGCTGACGTCTGCGGTCGATCCGCAAAGCCAAAAATACAAGTCCCTGCACGCGCACAACAGCGCCCTGGTCGCCGAGTTGCGCGACCATGTGGCCAAGGCCGCGCGCGGCGGGTCCGACAAGTCGCGCGAGCGCCACGTCGCTCGCGGCAAGCTGTTGCCGCGCGACCGGGTCGAGCGCCTGCTGGACCCCGGCTCGCCCTTCCTGGAGATCGGGCAACTGGCCGCGCACGACATGTATGACGGCGAGGCCCCGGCGGCGGGCGTCATCGCCGGCATCGGTCGGGTGTCGGGCCGCGAGGTCATGATCGTCTGCAACGATCCGACGGTGAAGGGCGGCGCCTATTTCCCCATGACGGTGAAGAAGCACCTGCGTGCGCAGGAGATCGCCGAGCAGAACCGCCTGCCGTGCGTCTATCTGGTCGACAGCGGCGGGGCCAATCTGCCGCACCAGGCCGAGGTGTTTCCCGACCGCGACCATTTCGGCCGCATCTTCTTCAACCAGGCCCGGATGAGCGCCAAGGGCATCGCCCAGATCGCCTGCGTCATGGGCCTGTCCACCGCCGGCGGGGCCTATGTGCCGGCCATGTCGGACGAGACGATCATCGTCAGAAACCAGGGGGCCATTTTCCTGGCCGGCCCGCCGCTGGTGAAGGCCGCAACCGGCGAGGTCATTTCGGCGGAGGAACTGGGCGGGGCCGAAACCCACGGCCGTCGCTCGGGCGTGGTGGACCACGTCGCCGAGAACGATGAGCACGCGCTGGAAATCGTGCGCTCCATCGTCGCCAATCTGAACACGACCAAGACCGTCGAGATGGATGTGCGCGAACCGCGCGCGCCGGCCTTCGACGCGGAGGAACTGTACGGCCTGATCCCGGACGACGTCCGCGCGCCCTATGATGTGCGCGAGATCATCGGCCGGCTGGTGGACGGGTCGGAGTTCGTCGAGTTCAAGAGCCTGTACGGCTCGACACTGGTGTGCGGGTTCGCGCGCATCTGGGGCTATCCGGTCGCCATCCTGGCCAACAACGGCGTGATCTTTTCCGAGAGCGCCCAGAAGGGCGCGCACTTCATCGAACTGGCCTGCAAGCGCAAGATTCCGCTGCTGTTCCTGCAGAACATCTCGGGCTTCATGGTCGGCGGTAAATATGAGGCGGGCGGCATCGCCAAGGACGGCGCCAAGCTGGTCACGGCCGTGGCCTCGGCCGAAGTGCCCAAGTTCACCGTCCTGATCGGCGGCAGTTTCGGGGCTGGAAACTACGGCATGTGCGGTCGGGCCTATTCGCCGCGCTTCCTGTTCACCTGGCCCAACAGCCGGATCGGGGTCATGGGCGGCGAGCAGGCCGCCAGCGTGCTGGCCACCGTGCACCGCGACGCCGACACCTGGAGCGCAGACGACGCCGAGGCCTTCAAGGCGCCGATCCGTCAGAAGTATGAGGACGAGGGCAATCCCTATTACGCCACCGCCCGCCTGTGGGACGACGGCGTCATCGATCCGGCCCAGACGCGCGACGTGCTGGGCCTGGCCATCAGCGCCAGCCTGAACGCCCCGATCCCGGAGACGACGTTCGGCCTGTTCCGGATGTAACCTATTGGTCCGCGCCTCGTTGTGAGCGGACACGCAGTTTGGAGACCCCCATGGCCGATCAACCGACCGAAGCCGACCTGAACGCCCTGGACGTCACCGACGCCGAGGCGGCCGAGATCAACAGCATCGCCCAGCCGCTGGTGCCCGATGCGGCGCCGGACGCCGACGACGATCTGGTGCAGATCGATTCGACCACCGACGGCGTCGTCTTCGTCACCATCAACCGTCCGGCCAAGAAGAATGCTTTCGACGGCGCGACCATCGCGGCCCTGCATGAGGCGTTCGAAACGCTGCATGGCGCGGACCGGGTGCGGGCCGTCTTCATTCGGGGGGCGGGCGGCACCTTCAGCGCCGGGGCCGATCTGAACTGGATGCGCGACGCCGCCGGCTGGTCCGAGAGCGACAACCGCGACGACGCCATGGGACTGGCGAAAATGCTGAAGGCCCTGCACGACATTCCCGCCCTGACGGTGGCGGTGGTCGAGGGCAACGCCATGGGCGGCGGAGCGGGCATCGTCGCCGCCTGCGACATGGCCGTGGCGGTCGAGGGGGCGCGCTTCGCCTTCTCCGAGGTCAAGCTGGGTCTGATCCCGGCGACCATCGCCCCCTATGTGATCGAGGCCGTCGGCGCGCGCCGCGCCCGCCAGCTGTTCCTGACCGCCAACGCCTTCGACGCCGACTACGCCGCCCATGCCGGCCTGATCGATCTGGTCCTGCCCGAGGGATCGGTGGACGAGTTCATCTCGATGCTGAGCGACAGTCTGACCAACAATGCGCCGGGCGCGATGGGCAAGGCCAAGCGTCTGGTCAACGACATCGCCCACCACAAGATCGACAACGGTCTGATGGACGAAACCGCCAAACGCATCGCCCGCGCCCGCGTGTCGGACGAGGGCCGCGAGGGCGTCGCCGCCTTCCTGGAAAAGCGCAAGGCCAGCTGGACGGTTTGATTGCGCTGATCGGTCGCCGGAAACGGCGGCCGATTTCAGGCGTAGTTGAAGCTGATCGAAATCCGGTCGGCCTTGGCCAGATTGGTCGGCACTTCGTGCCGCAGCCAGCTTTCCCACATCAGCACCGTGCCGGCCTGAGGCTGCAGATAGACGAACGGCCGCTCGGCCTCGCTCGCCTCATCCGTCACCGACGGGCGGGCCATCATGAAGGGCAAGCGGGGGTCTTCCAGCTTCAGCGATGAGGCCCCGTCTGGCACGTCGATATAGACGGTGCCCGACAGGAAGGCGTGCGGGTGGATGTGACCCGTATGGCCGCCGCCCGGCTTCAGGATGTTGACCCACAGATTGTCGAGGCGGGGTTTGCGCGCCAGGTCGAAGTTCAGAGCCTTGGCGTAGGCGACGGCATGGCGATCCAGGTGGCGCTTCAGCTCGGCGAACTCCGGGAAGCGTTGGGGCAGGTCGTTCAGTGATCCGTAGGAGGTGTAGCCGCGATAGGCGTTGGCCTTGCACCAGCGGCGGCCGGCCTCGTCCTCCTCGGCCATCATCCGGATAACGTCGATCAGCTGTGCGTTAAAGTCGGACCAGCCACGCCCTTCGGCGAGGGAGGCTTCATAGACCTGGGTGACGAAGAGGGGGCGCAGGGACATGGAAGGGGCTTAACGCCTGCCGCGTCGCGTGAGAAGGGTCGTGCTCTGCCTCTCGCCTGATGCGCACGATCCGGCTAAGACCGCTTCATGTTCAAGTCCGTCCTTGTCGCCAATCGCGGCGAAATCGCCTGCCGTGTCTTCCGCACCGCCAAGCGGATGGGGATTCGCACCATCGCCGTCTATTCCGAGGCGGACGCCGACGCCCTGCATGTGCGCGAAGCCGACGAGGCGGTGCTGATCGGTCCGGCGGCGGCGCGCGAAAGCTATCTGGACGGCGCCAAGGTGCTGGCGGCGGCCAAGGCGACCGGCGCAGAGGCGATCCATCCCGGATATGGCTTCCTGAGCGAGAACGCCGACTTCGCCGAGGCCGTCGCGGCGGCGGGCCTGATCTGGATCGGGCCGGACCCGTCCTCGATTCGCGCCATGGGCCTGAAGGACGCGGCCAAGGCGCTGATGATCCAGGCCGGGGTGCCGGTGACGCCGGGCTATCAGGGCGCAGATCAGTCGGAGGAAACCCTGACGGCCGAGGCGGCGCGGATCGGTTATCCGGTGCTGATCAAGGCGGTCGCGGGCGGCGGCGGCAAGGGGATGAAACGGGTCGATGATCCGGCCGATTTCGCCGCCGGTCTGGCCAGCGCCAAGCGGGAAGGGGCTGCGGCCTTCGGCGACGACCGGGTTCTGATCGAACGCTACATCACCCGTCCGCGCCATATCGAGGTGCAGGTGTTTGGCGACAAGCACGGCGAGGTCGTCCACCTTTATGAGCGTGACTGTTCGCTGCAACGCCGCCACCAGAAGGTGATCGAAGAGGCGCCCGCGCCCGGCATGAGCGATGACGTGCGCGCCGCCGTGACCGGGGCCGCGATCAAGGCGGCCCGGGCGGTCAACTACGTCGGGGCCGGCACGATCGAGTTCATCGCCGACGCCTCGGACGGGCTGAAGGCGGACGGCGTCTGGTTCATGGAGATGAACACCCGGCTGCAGGTCGAACATCCCGTGACCGAGAGCGTGACGGGCGTCGATCTGGTCGAATGGCAGTTCCGCGTCGCGGCGGGCGAGCCGCTGCCGCTGAAGCAGGATGAGATCGAGCTGAACGGCTGGGCCATGGAGGCGCGGCTGTATGCCGAGGATCCCGCCAATGGCTTCCTGCCCTCCATCGGCAAGCTGGAGCACTTCGTCATGCCGGACGGGATCCGCGTCGATACCGGCGTGGAGCAGGGCGGCGAGGTCAGCCAGTTCTACGATCCGATGATCGCCAAGCTGATCGTGCACGAGGACACGCGCGAGGCGGCGGCGGCGCGTCTGGCCGAGGCGGCGGGCGAGGTCGAGGTCTGGCCGGTCAAGGCGAACGCCGGCTTCCTGAAACGGTGCCTGGAGCACCCACGCTTCGTCGCCGGCGACGTGGACACGGGCTTCATCGCGGCGGAGGAGGCGGCGTTGCAGCCGCAGCCGTCCGACGAAGCAACGCTGGCGGCCCTGACCCTGATTGCAGAAGCAGCGGCGGATGCGGTCGAGGCGCGTTCGGACCGGTTCAGCCCCTGGGGCGGTCAGCCGGGTTTGTCCTATGGCGTGCGCCTGAATGCGCCGGCGCAGACGACCGTCTGGGCCCATGTCGACGGTCAGGGCGTGTCCGCTGCGGTGACGCCGGTCGAAACTGGCTGGCGCGGTTCTCAAGGCGAACTGGCTCACGTCGGGTTTGACCAGGTTCAGGCCGGGGATCGCCTGTTCGGCTATCAGGCCGTCGACGACAGTTTCGTCCTGTTCGTCGATGGCGAGGCGCGTCGCGTCACGCCTTATCGCGCTGCCGTGGGGTCGGGCGCGGGCGCGGTGTCGGACGGTTCGCTGCGCGCGCCCATGCCGGGCAAGATCGTGGCTACGCCGGTCAAGGCCGGCGATGCCGTGACGAAAGGCCAGCCGGTCGTGGTGCTGGAAGCTATGAAGATGGAACACGCCCTGACCGCGCCGTTCGACGGCGTGGTGGAAAGCGTCGCGTCTCTTGGCGATCAGGTCGTCGAGGCGGCCGTGCTGGCGGTGGTGAAGGCGGACTAAAGCCCCACGCCGCCGATCGGGCGTGTCACGACCGTATCGCCCCATAGCGCGATCAGGCCGAGCGCCGGACGCATCACTCTGGATTCGCGGATCGTGTTGAACCAGGCGTCGTGTGAGGCCTTGCTCATCCAGACCTCTGTGACGAGCAGGGCGTCGGCGTCATTCACGTCGTGCGCCACGACGTAGCTGTGGCAGCCTGGTCGCTTCACATTGGGGTCCAACAGGCAGAGGCCCAGTTCGTCGCGGCGGCCGGGATGGGCCGTCAAGCGGGTAATCAATCCGTACATACTGGTCCTAAACGCGCTGGGCGAACTGAGCGGCGCGCGATCATGACTAACCCCTTTAGATTAAGAATCTGGCCAATGCGCCTAAGGGGCACTACGTGGGCGCCATGCCGCTTCACATGATCAAGCTGGGCGTCGGGGTGCCGGACGTCGAATGGCTGGAGGCCCGCGCCGCCCGGGGCGGGGCGCTCGTCGTCCACACACGCATGACGCCGAAACGGGCGCCCGAGATCGAGGACGGCGGCTCGCTTTACTGGGTGGTGAAGGGGACGATCGTCTGTCGCCAACCGGTGCTGGACATCGCCACCTTGGGCGAGGGCAAGCAGAGCCGATGCGAGATCACGCTCGAGCCCAAGGTCATCCGCACGGCGCCCATGGCCCGGCGACCCTTCCAGGGCTGGCGCTATTTCGAGCCCAAGGATGCGCCGGTCGATCTGACCGACCTCGACGCCGGCGAGGCCCCGGAGGAACTGGTGCGTCAGCTTCGCGAACTGGGCGCCTGGTAGCCCAAGCCCTCAAAGTTTTTGGGAGTTGACCCCGGCGGGTCGGCGTGGCCTGTGCCGCGTCCGATGATCGCGCTCAGCCCCCAGACCCGTACCGCCTTCCGCGACCTGCTGAACCTGGCATGGCCGGTCATCCTGGCGCGTATCGGCATCATGACCATGGGCCTGACCGACGCCATCGTGGTGGGCAACTATTCCAGCCAGGAGCTGGCGTTCCATTCGTTGGCCTGGGCGCCGACGTCCATCGTGGTGACGACGGCGGTGGGCCTGATGCTGGGCGTGCAGGTGATGACGGCGCGGATGCTGGGCGAGGGGCGTCGGCACGCTGTCGGCTCGGTGCTGCGTCGCGGCCTGACCTATTCGTTGCAGATCGGCGTGGTGTCGATGATCGCCCTGATCGCCATCGGCCCGTGGGGGCTTGGCAAGCTGGGGCTGGAGGATGGTCTGGCGGAGGGCGCCGGGCCTGCCCTGATCGTCTTCGCCCTGTCCATGCCCTTCTATCTGATCTCGGTGACGGGCCAGTTCTTCCTGGAGGCTCTGGGCCGGCCCAAGCCCGGCATGGTCGCCATGTGGGTGGCGAACGGGGTCAATCTGGTGCTGAACATCGTGCTGGTGCCGGACCTGCTCGGCTTTGGCTTCGACGGCGCCTTCGCCTCGGCCTGGGCGACGTTCGGGGCGCGGGCGGCGCTGGCGATCTTTCTGGTGATCTACATCCTGCGTCTGCCCGAGGCGCGGGTGCTGGGCATCTTCGACAAGCCCGAGCGCGATCCCGAGGCCGCGCGCGAGCAGGTCAAGGTCGGCCTGGGCGCCGGGGCCTCCTACTTCATCGAGGTCGGGGCCTTCTCGGGCTTCACCTTCTTCGCCGGTCAGATCGGCACGGCGGAGACGGCGGCCTGGGCGGTGGTGCTGAACGTCTCGGCGATCGTGTTCATGCTGCCCATGGGTCTGTCGTCGGCGACGGCGGTGCTGGTGGGCCGCAGCTACGGCGCCGGCGACGGGCGAGGGGTGTTGCGCGCCGGGCTGGTCGGGCTGGGCGTCGTCACGGCTTTGACGCTGGTGGTCGCCCTGCTGGTATGGCCCAGCGCCCATCTGATCGTCGGGGCCTATAATCGCGATCCGGCGCTGCTGGCCATCGCTGCGCCGGCCCTGGTGCTGGCGACTCTTTTCTTTGTGGCGGACGGCATTCAGGTTGTTGCGGCCCAGGCCAACCGCGCGGCGGGCGACGTCTGGTGGCCCACCATCATGCATTTCGCCGCCTATGGGGCGGTGATGATGCCGCTGGGCTGGGTGCTGGCGCATCAGATGGGCGTCAACGGCCTTGTCTGGGCGGTGGTGATCGCCAGCCTGGCGTCCTCGACCCTGCTGACCGGGCGTTTCATCCGTATTGCGCGCCGTCTGCCGCAAGGCGTTTGAGGAAACCGCGCCGCCGCTCTATATCCCTGCGCTTCCCCGAACACCTGGACGATCATGGCCCGCATCCTCATCACCTCGGCGCTGCCCTACATCAACGGCATCAAGCACCTGGGGAATCTGGCGGGCTCGATGTTACCGGCCGACGTCTGGGCGCGGTTCAAGCGGGCCCAGGGGCATGAGGTCCTCTATATCTGCGCCACCGACGAACACGGCACCCCAGCCGAGCTGGCCGCCGCCGCGGCCGGCCAGGATGTGCGGACCTATTGCGACGAGCAGCACGAGATCCAGAAGGCCGCCGGTCAGGCGTTCGGCCTCAGCTACGACTGGTTCGGCCGGTCGTCTAACCCGCAGAACCATCGGTTGACCCAGCATTTCGCCGAGGCGCTGGAGAAGAACGGCCTGATCGAGGAGCGGGTAGATCGGATGATCTATTCGATCGACGACGCCCGCTTCCTGCCTGACCGCTATGTCGAGGGAACCTGCCCCCACTGCGGCCATGTCGGCGCGCGCGGCGATCAGTGCGACAACTGCGGACGCCTGCTGGATCCGACCGACCTGATCGATCCCTATTCGTCGGTGTCGGGCTCCAAGAACCTGGAGGTGCGCGACACGCGTCACCTCTATCTGCTCCAGACCAAGATCGAGCCGGAGATCCGCGCCTGGGTCGACGGCAAGACCGGCTGGCAACAGCTGGCCAAGTCCATCGCCTACAAACATCTGGACGAGGGGCTGATCGACCGGGGCATCACCCGCGACCTGGCCTGGGGCGTGCCGGTGACCAAGGACGGCTTCCCGCGCCCGGGCATGGAGGACAAGGTCTTCTACGTCTGGTTCGACGCCCCCATCGAATACATCGCCGCGACCGAGGAATGGGCCGAGGCGACGGGCGGGTCATGGCGTGACTGGTGGCGTCTGGACGAGGGGGCTGAGGACGTTCGCTATGTCCAGTTCATGGGCAAGGACAACGTCGCCTTCCACACCGTCAGCTTCCCCGCGACCATCATCGGCTCGGGCGAGCCGTGGAAGACGGTGGACCAGCTGAAGGCCTTCAACTGGCTGAACTGGTACGGGGGCAAGTTCTCCACCAGCCAGAAGCGCGGCGTCTTCATGGATCAGGCACTCGAGCTTCTGCCGGCCGATTACTGGCGCTGGCGCCTGACGGCCTACGGGCCGGAGCACGCGGATTCGGCCTTCACCTGGGAGGACTTCCAGGCTTCGACCAACAAGGACCTGGCCGATGTGCTGGGGAACTTCGTCAACCGCATCGTCAAGTTCGCCGAGTCGAAGTTCGACGGCGTCGTGCCGGAGGGCGGCGAACCCGGTCCGGTGGAGATCCAGCTGGAGGCCGACATCAAGGCCGCCGTCGCCGAGGCGACCGAACAGCTGGAGGCGATGGAGTTCAGAAAGGCCGCCGTCGCCATCCGCGCCGCCTGGGTCCTGGGCAACGAATATCTTCAGGTCGCCGCGCCCTGGACGGCGCTGAAGACCGATCGCGACCGCGCGGCGGTGGGGGTGCGCACGGGGCTGAACCTGGTGGCCCTGTTTGCGCGTCTTGCTGCGCCGATCCTGCCCTTCACTGCGCCCAAGATCGCGGCGTCGGTTGGGGTGGAGGACCTGAGCTGGCCTGGCGCCGACGAGGATTTGCTGAACAGTCTGCCTGTGGGCGGCAAGGTGGAAGCTCAGGGCGTATTGTTCGCCAAGATCGAGGACGCCCAGGTCGCCGAATGGTCCGAACGCTTCGGCGGCGCGGACGCCTGATCCGAAGGGGATAAGCGATGACGCCGACCCTGACGCCCCTGACCGAGGCAGCGCGCGCCGCCATTCGCGAACGGTTGGCGCACACGGGGCGGGCGCAGATCGACGGCGTCCTGGCCCCGGCGGACGCGCAGGCGCTCTACGACGCGGCGACGCGCGCCGACTACAATGTCGTGACGCGACGCGGGACCGGTCATGTCGATCTGCCCGCCGCCTGGCTGGCTTCTCTGACGCCGGATCAGAAACAGGCGCTGGGTCAGGCGGTGCAGGTCTCGGCCCAGACCGACTTCCAGTATCTGTATGACAATCACCCGATCTACGATCTGGTCCAGGCGGGGCAGGCGGCGCCGATATGGTCCGATCTGTCGGCCTTCCTGAACGGCGAGGCGTTCCTGGGTCTGATGCGGGACGTGACCGGCGAGCCTCGGCTCGCCTTGGCCGATGCGCAACTGACCCGCTATCGCGCCGGCCATTTTCTGACTGAGCATGACGATCACGCCGAGGGCAAGAATCGCTTCTTCGCCTATGTGCTGAACCTGACGCCGGCCTGGCGAATCGAGTGGGGCGGCCTGCTGGCCTTCCATGGCGCCGACGGCAATGTGGCGGAGGCCTTCACGCCGCGCTTCAACACCCTGAATCTGCTGAAGGTGCCGACGCCCCATTCGGTGACGCAGGTCGCCCTGTCGGCGGCGGCGGACCGGATTTCGGTCACCGGTTGGCTGCGCGGTCGCTGATCAGTCCTGCTCGGCGAACACGACGGGAAGCCCCGCCGCATTCCAGGCCTGGATGCCGCCGGTCAGGTTGAACAGCGGCTGGCCCTGAGGACCCGTCGGGCCGACGAAGGCGCAGACCTGATGGCTGCGGCCGCCCTTCAGGCATTGGACGATGATCTTCTTGTCTGCCGGAAGGTCCAGCGCCTCCCAGGCGGCGGGCATCTGGCTGAGCGGCGCCAGGATCGCGCCGTCGATGCGGGCGGCGGCGAATTCGTCCGGCTCGCGCACATCGATCAGCACCGCTTCGCCGGCCTGCAGCCAGGCGGCGGCCTCTTCGACGGTGACCGTGGCGACGGTCATGGCGCGACCGTCGGTTCGGCGGGCGCCGGCGTCGGGCTGTCCTCGGTGCGCTTCTGGCCCAGGTGCTTTGCCGCTTCCTCGGGACCGATCTCAAGGAAGGCCGGGGCCGAGGCGTTGAACTCGTCCATATGGCCGGTGCGGACCACCACCTGACGGGCGCCGTCCCAGATCATATGCAGGGCGACATATAGAACGACGACCAGGCCGATATAGCCGATCCAGCTGAAGCGGTGCAGCAGCTTGGCGATATAGGTGGCGGCGACGCCCATCAGGGCGATCGACAGCACCAGGCCGAAGACCATGATCCAAGGGTGTTCGTGCGCGGCGCCGGCGACGGCCAGCACATTGTCCAGCGACATGGTGATGTCGGCGACCATGATCTGAATCAGGGCGGCGCCGAAGCTCTTGCGCTTGATGCCCAGTTCCTCGGGCGACGGACCAGAGCCGTGCTCGATGCTCATGGCCAGTTCGAGTTCCTTTTCGGCCTCGGCCTGGTCGTGCGTCGCCTGCTCGCGCAGTTCACGCCACATCTTCCAGCACACCCAAAGCAGCAGCAGGCCGCCGGCCAGCAGCAGGCCGACCAGGGCCAGCAGTTGCACGGTGATCAGCGCAAAGCCGATTCGCATGACGACGGCGGCGGCCAGGCCGATCAGAATGGCCTTCTTGCGCTGGTCCTGGGGCAGGGCGGCGGCGGCCAAGCCCACGGCGACGGCGTTGTCGCCGGCCAGGACCAGATCCATCAGCAGGACCTGGCCCAGAGCCGTGGCCTGGCTGGCGAGTTCGGGAGACGAGAGGAATTCCATTTCCGCTCCTTAGCCTCGGTGCGGCGTTCTGTCAGCCGCGTTGCGCGCGCGCCGCTTCATAAAGCGCGACCGCCGCCGCATTGGACACGTTCAGGCTCTCGAATCCGCCCGGCATGGGGATCTTGGCCAGGACGTCGCAATGTTCGGCGACCAGGCGACGGATGCCATCGCCTTCGGACCCCATGACCAGAACGGTCGGCTGATGATCAAGCGCCTCCTCCAGCGTCTGTTCGCCCGTTCCGTCCAGGCCGACCGCGCGCCAGCCCAGATCGGCCAGCCGCTCCAGCGCACGGGACAGATTCGTGACGCGCGCATGGGGCAGGCGTTCGGTGGCGCCGACGGCCGCCTTGGCCAGGGCGCCGGCGAGGGCCGGAGCGTGACGGTCCTGAACGATGATGCCCCGCGCGCCGAACGCCAGGGCCGATCGGAAGATGGCGCCGACGTTCTGCGGGTCGGTCAGCTGATCCAGCATGACGATGACGCCCTCAGCCGGCTCGGCCAGCTCTTCCAGCGACACGCCTTCCAGCGGCTGGACCTTGAAGGCCAGTCCCTGATGCACGGCGCCGGGGGGCAGCATACGGGTCAGGGCCTGGATTTCGACCACCTCGATCCTGTGGCCGTTTGCGAGAGCATTGTTCTCGATCTCGGCGGCGCGCTCGGCCGTGGCCAGCAGACGACCCATGCCGCGACGGGCGGGATTCGCCAGAGCGGCCAGAACCGGGTGGCGCCCCCACAGAAAATTATCGGCGTCCGACTTGCCCCGATCGGGCGAACGGGGCTGACGAGGGGTTTCCTCGCGCCGGCCAAACCCTTGCGCAGCGGGCCTTTGGCCCTTGTCGCGGGGGCCGTCGGGACGGTTTCCGAAGACCGGTTTTTTACCGCTTTTACGGTCGTTGCGTTCTGATTTCGACGACACTATAAGACGCCCTCCGATTTGGAGCCCCAAGGGCTTTCGGGTCTGGGCGCCTCCTCTATCCTAGAGGAGGCGACAAGCCGAAGGCTTTTGTTTCGTCCCGCTTCTTTATGGGCGGAAACGAGGGGTCCGACGGTTCGACAAGGCGCGCTGGGGGAATGTCCCGAGTGGCAAAGGGGGGGGACTGTAAATCCCCTGCGTAAGCTTCGAAGGTTCGAGTCCTTCTTCCCCCACCACGCGCCTTGACGGATACGACGGATCAGGACGACGGAGAGGAACCGGCTGCGGCGTTCCGAAAGAACTTCCGCAGTCTCCGCGCGGGTATAGCACAATGGTAGTGCAGCAGCCTTCCAAGCTGAGGATGTCGGTTCGATCCCGTCTACCCGCTCCAGGTTTTTAAAAAGATCAGCATCGCGCCCCTCCGCTGACGGACCCGGGCCATCAGGAGTTTGGCCATGGCCAAGGAAAAGTTCGAACGGACGAAGCCGCACTGCAACATCGGCACGATTGGTCACGTTGACCACGGCAAGACGACGTTGACGGCTGCGATCACGATGACGCTGGCGAAGGCCGGCGGCGCGAAGGCGATGAACTACGCCGACATCGACGCTGCGCCGGAAGAGAAGGCGCGCGGCATCACGATCAACACCGCGCACGTGGAATATGAGACGGCCAACCGTCACTACGCCCACGTCGACTGCCCCGGCCACGCCGACTATGTGAAGAACATGATCACCGGCGCCGCGCAGATGGACGGCGCGATCCTGGTGGTGTCGGCCGCTGACGGCCCGATGCCGCAGACCCGCGAGCACATCCTGCTGGCCCGTCAGGTCGGCGTGCCGGCCCTGGTGGTCTTCATGAACAAGGTCGACCTGGTCGACGACGAAGAACTGCTGGAACTGGTCGAGATGGAAGTGCGCGAGCTGCTGAGCAGCTACCAGTTCCCCGGCGACGACATTCCGATCACCAAGGGTTCGGCCAAGGCCGCGACCGACGGCGTGAACCCGGAAATCGGCGAACAGCGCGTTCTGGCCCTGATGGAAACCGTCGACGCCTACATCCCGCAGCCGGAGCGTCCGGTCGACCTGCCGTTCCTGATGCCGGTCGAAGACGTGTTCTCGATCTCGGGCCGCGGCACCGTGGTCACGGGCCGCGTCGAGAAGGGCATCATCAAGGTCGGTGAGGAAGTCGAGATCGTCGGCATCCGTCCGGTCCAGAAGACGACCTGCACGGGCGTGGAAATGTTCCGCAAGCTGCTGGACCAAGGTCAAGCGGGCGACAACGTCGGCGTGCTGCTGCGCGGCACCAAGCGTGAAGACGTCGAGCGCGGCCAGGTGCTGTGCAAGCCGGGCTCCATCACCCCGCACAC
Source organism: Brevundimonas diminuta (assembly GCF_022654015.1). Lineage (NCBI taxonomy): Bacteria > Pseudomonadati > Pseudomonadota > Alphaproteobacteria > Caulobacterales > Caulobacteraceae > Brevundimonas > Brevundimonas diminuta. The sequence goes on along the minus strand of NZ_CP073063.1, from coordinate 2,340,360 downwards.
CAAGTTCCTGGCCGAAGCCTACATCCTGACCAAGGAAGAAGGCGGTCGTCACACCCCGTTCTTCACGAACTATCGCCCGCAGTTCTACTTCCGCACGACGGACGTGACCGGCATCGTTCAGCTGAAGGAAGGCGTCGAGATGATCATGCCGGGCGACAACGCCGAGCTGAACGTCGAACTGATCACCCCGATCGCGATGGACCAGGGCCTGCGCTTCGCCATCCGTGAAGGCGGCCGCACCGTCGGCGCCGGCGTCGTGGCCAAGATCATCGCCTAAGCTAAACGGCCTCAAGCCGCGCGCCTCCGCGAGGCGCGCATAGGCCAAAGACAAAGTAGCGTAACAGAACGGCCCCCGGAGCAATCCGGGGGCCGTTTTGCTGTTTGGGAAACCATACACGCCCGCAACGGGCCGGACGCTCGGGCGTTGAGATCGTCTGCCCAACAGCCAAGGTTCACGATGCGTCTGATCTCGTTGCTTGCGTGCCTTGTCGCCCTGTCGGCCTGCGCCACCCATCCCGGCAAGGTCGATCAGGTCCGGTTCGCCAAGGACGCCGAACCCGTGTTGGCGGTGACCGAAGCCGGGACGGTGCGTGGCGTCGAGGGGGCGGGGACGCGAGCGTTTCTGGGCGTGCCGTTCGCGGCGCCGCCGGTCGGCGAGCGGCGCTGGCGCGCGCCGCAGCCGGTTCAGGCCTGGCAGGGCGTGCGGGATGCGACGCGGATCGGTGCGGACTGCACCCAGGCGATCGGGCGTCGTTCGATCCTGGGCGGCGGCGGCGGGATCGTCGTCGGGTCAGAGGACTGTCTGTATCTGAACATCTATGCGCCGGGCGGAGACGCGGCCGAGGCGCGGCCGGTGATGGTCTATATTCCGGGCGGCGCCTTCACCGTGGGGGCGGGCGCCAACTACGATCCGTCGAAACTGGCGCGCGAGCAGGGGCGGGTGGTCGTGACGATGAACTATCGGCTCGGCGCGCTGGGCTGGCTGGCGCATCCGGGGTTTCAGGCGACTGGCGAAGGCTTCGGCGGCAACTTCGGCCTGAGGGATCAGCAGGCGGCGCTAAAGTGGGTGCATCGAAACATTGCGGCCTTCGGCGGCGATCCGGGCGACGTCACCCTTTTTGCCGAGAGCGCGGGCGCGTGGACGGCTTGTTACCTGATGGCGTCGCCGCAGTCGGAAGGCCTGTATCAGAGGGTCATCATGCAGAGCGGCGGATGTCTTGAGCCGTCGTCCCTGGTCCGGGCGCAGGACGCGGCCCAGTCTGGGCCGATGTTCGCCGAAAGGCTGGGCTGCACCGCCGAGGATCAGATCGCTTGCCTGAAGGCCCTGTCGGCCTGGCGGCTGTCGCGGGCGGCGTCATTGAGGGCGGGCATCAACGGGCCGGGGTCATGGGGACCGGTGCACACGGACGCCACTGTGCCGGAGAACCCGGCCGTCGCGATCCGCGAAGGGCGGTTCACGCGCGTGCCCGTCCTCGTCGGGACGAACCTCGATGAGGGGCGGCTGTTCGCCAACGAGGTGCAGGACATGGATCGCTATCAGAAGGAGACGATCTGGATGTATGGCGACCAGGGCGAGCGAGTGTTGGCGCGCTATCCGGTGGGTGAGGACGGGCCCGCCTATGCCATCGCTGCCAACTTCACGGACCAGAGGTTCGCCTGTCCTTCACAGGCCTTGCGACGCCTTTTGGCCCAGCATGTGCCGGTGTGGGGCTATGAGTTCGCGGATCGCGGGGCGCCGTTCGTGCTGCCCGACTGGATCGTCGGTCTGGACCTGGGCGCCTATCACGCCAGCGAACTGGCCTATGTGTTCGGAACGCGCTGGGTGTTCGCAGATCCCAAACGGTTCACGCCTGAGCAGAAGGCGCTGTCGGAGCGGATGCAAAGGCTGTGGGCGACGTTCGGCCGTTCGGCCTTCGCCGCCGAATGGCCCCGCGTCGAGGGTGCGGGGCCGGTGCGGGTTTTCAAGCCGGAGGGCGATGTCATGGACGACGGCTTCTTTGAGCGTCACCACTGCGACTTCTGGGATGGGACGCCGTTCGGCGCCGTCCACTAGATAAAGCGGACGGTGACGCCCGGCTTGACCTTGTCGGCCAGCATCCAGGCGTCCCAGTTGGTCAGGCGCACGCAGCCGTGCGAGGCCGTCTTGCCGACCAGATGCGGATCCGGCGTGCCGTGGATGCCGTAGCTGGGTTTGTTCAGATCGATCCAAACGACCCCCACCGGATTGTTCGGGCCGGGTTTGACGACGACCTTCTTCTTGCCGTCGCCATAGCTGAGTTTCGACGGGTCGTAGGTGTAGTCCGGATTTCGCGCCACGCCGTTGACCTTGACCGTGCCGGTCGGGGTGGGATTGTCGCCGCTGCCGATGGTGGCGGGGAAGTAGGCGATCAGCTTGCCGTCGGCGTCGAACGCCTTGACCGAGCCTTCGCTCTTGTCGACGTCGATGTGGTCCACGTCGGCGGGCAGGGGGGCGGTGTTGACGGCGGGGACAAGCAGGCCCTGGCCGACGCGATTGAAGTCGGCGCCGGGGTTCATGGCGCGCAGCAAGGCCTCGGTGACGTGGAAGCGCTCGGCCAAAGCCTCGACGATATTGGCGTAGCCCATGTGGGCCGCCTGACCCTGAGCTTCCAACTCTGTGGGAACGACGCCGAGGTAAGGTCCGGCCATGTCCTGCTGGGTGATGGTGTAGGTGGTGGTCACCGCGCCTGGTCCGGCGGCGGCGCGCAGTCGGCCCATCACGTCGGCGTTCAACTCGCCATTCACCGTCATGCCGTTGGCCTCCTGAAATGCCGAGATCGCCTGACGCATGTTCGACCCCGCCAGGCCGTCGATCGCGCCGGGTGAGAAGCGGGCGCGCTCCAGAAGAACCTGGGCGCGGATCAGGGCAGGCTGCGGCTGCTGCTGGGCGGCATTCGGGGCGGCGGGCTGGCCCTCTTGCGCGCTAGGCGGCGGCGCATAGGCGGTGTTTTCGATGGCGTCTCGAGAGAGCGGGCCGGTCTGGCCCACTTGCGCGGCCTCGGCCGTCTGCGCCGCTGGGGCGGCTGTTTTGTCTTCCTTCGGCGAACAGGCGCCCAGAGTGAGAACAGCGAGTGCGGCGAGGTAGGCGGGACGGTTCATAAGAGACTTTCGAGACGGTGAGTGCAGGCGGTCGTTATTCAGTTGGGTTCGCCGGTCGCGGGGTCGGTTTCGGTTTCGCCGGAGTTGGACGAATCCTTCGAACCCTTGGGCTCGGTCGCCGGGCGCGGCGGCTGGCCGTCAGCGTCCGGCCGCAGGTTTTCGTTTTCGACGGCTTTGCTGTCAGGGCGTTGATCGGTCATGGTCTTCTCCTTGGGTCATTCAAACGCGCCAGGACGACCGCGGCTCCGTCAACGCGCGTTCACCATGCCGGTGAACCCTGATGAAACGCGCATGGGGCAGGGTGCGGTCTGGAATGGACCTTGCTGCGCAGGGCCCTAAGAGGATGCGTATGGCCGGAATGCTGCAGGTCGAGATCATGGACGCGGCGGCGATGGACGCCGCCGCCGTCGCCCTGTGGCGTGCGTGGACCGCTGGCAATCCCCACCTGGCCAGCCCTTATTTCCGCTGGGATTATGCCGAGATCGCCTCGCGGGTCTGCCCCGGCGCGGCGATCGCCGTCTTCCGGCGAGATGACAAGATCGTCGGCTTCTTCCCGCATCAGCGACGCGGCGGAGCGGTGCAGCCGCTGGGCGCGCCCATGAACGACTATCATGGCGTCATCGCCCCGGCGGACGAGACGATCACGCTGGAAGATGTGGCGCGGCTGTTGAAAGCCAAGCGGCTGAACGTGCCCGGCTGGATCGGCGCGGGCGAGACGGGGCAGCCGCGCGAGACGGTGCAGGTCGCGATGCCCGAGACCGGCTATGACGACTGGTATGCCGAGCGGCGCAAGACCTTCGCCAAATACTTCAAGGACAAGGAGCGGGCGCGCCGCAGCCTGGAGGCCGAACTGGGGCCGATCCGGGTGGAGCGGGGTCTCAGAGATCCTGCGCTGCTGGATCATCTGATCGCCCTGAAGGCGGCGCAGTATCGCCGCTCGGGCCTGCACGACATCTTCGCCTGCGGCTGGACGCGGGATCTGCTGCACGCGCTGATGAGCGAGCCGCGAGAAGGCTTCGGCGCCTCGATGGCGGCCATGCACGCGGGCGACAAGCTGGTGGCGATCGAGTTCTCGCTGCACGCCGGGCGGCATTACCATTTCTGGTTCCCGGCCTATGAGCCGACGCTGGCGCGGTGCTCGCCGGGCATCCTGCTGAGCATGGATACGATGCGGCTGGCGGCGGCCGAGGGCTTCCGGGTGTTCGACTTCGGCTTCGAGGGCGAGACCTATAAGAAGTATTTCGTCAACGCGCGCCAGACGGTGCGCGAGGCCGTGGTGATGCAGCCGGGCGTGACCCAGGCGCTGGGCGACATCACGGTGGCGGCGTTGAACAGGGCGGGCGGACGTGGCGAGGCGGTGCGGGCGTCCCTGCGTCGGCGCTGGGCCACCATCGAAGCCTGCGAGGCGACGCCGGTCGGGCGGCTGAGGGGCGCGGCGGTCGCCGCACGGTCGGCTGTCCAGAAAGCGACCGCCAAGAAGAAGACGCCGGCGCGCGTCGCCCACGTTTGAGGATATCGGCATGACCCAACGTCGCACACGCTATCCGGGCCCGATCGCCGAGGCCAAGACCCATGCCCACACCCTGATCGAGCAAGGGTTCGCCGAGGATGCGGCGCTGGCCGCGGTGCTGGATCGCTATCCGGCTGAACTGTTCGACATCAACCTGTATGACTACGACGATGAGGGTCAGGTGTCGTTGCGCACCGGCGCACGTGGGCGGCTGTCAGGCGAGGAACTGCTTGAGGCGATCAAACAGGGTCGGCTTTGGGTCAATCTGCGTGGTGTCGAGACGGGTTGGCCCGAGCTGTGGGCGGCGGCGATGAAGGATTTCGCCGCAATCCAGGCGACCTATCCGGGAATGCGGGCAGTGCGGAACGCGGGGCAACTGATCCTGTCATCGCCCAAGGCGCGCGTGCCCTATCATTTCGACGCGGCAGGCGTGGTGCTGTTTCACCTGCGTGGGCGCAAGCGGCTGTTCGTCTATCCCGGCGACGAGGGGCATCTGCCCGAGCGGAACATGGAACAGGTGGTCGCGCGTCAGACGACCGAGGAACTGCCTTACACGCTGGCGTTCGAACAGGACGCGCAGGTCATGGATCTGGAGCCGGGTCGCGCCCTGACCTGGCCGCTCTATGCACCGCACCGGGTGGAGAATCTGGATCGCTTCTGCGTCAGCCTGTCGATGGATTTCCAGACCTGGCCGTCGCGGTTCCGCAACGGGGCGCTGTTCACCAATGCGGTGATCCGCAGCCGGGGAGGGCGGCCGCGCTTCACGGACGGCATGACGACGCCGGAGCTGGCGGCGCGCTGGGCCGCGTCGCTGGCGCTGAAGAAGGCGGGCGCGATGAAGAGCAAGATCGCGAACTTCGAGCGCGACTTCGAGCCGGAGATCGGCGCGGCGGACGGCGCGGGCGCGCTCAACGCGACGTCGTAAGCTCTGGGCGTTAATTCGAGTTCATGACCTCGAGTTAAAATGACTTGGGCGCGGGCGGCGCGCACCTTCTGCTCACATTCGGGAAGGGAACACCGCTATGAAAACCGCACTGATCGCCGCCGCCGCCGTCGCCACCCTGACCGGGTTCGTCGCCGCGCCCGCTTCGGCCGCCGAGGTCGAGATCCGCAACGCCGTCGCCCGCGTGGTGGTCATCGTCGAGGATCGTCAGGATATCGGCGTCGAGGTCACGCAAGGCCAGACGCGCTTGCCGGCCATCCAGGTCCGCCGCGACGGCAATGACGTCAAGATCGACGGCGGCCTGCGCCGTAACGGCATGTGGGGCGGCAACAGCGCCATTCGTGGCTGCAACTCCGGTCGCAGCGATGCGAGCCAGCCGGGGCAGGGCGCGACGGTCGAGGTGCGCGACCTGGGCCGCATCCGTCTGGAAGACGCGCCCTTGATCGTCGTGCGCACGCCGCGCGCGGTGGATGTCAGCGCCAGCGGCGCGGTCTTCGGCTCGGTCGGACGCGGCGCGCGATCGGTCGAGTTGGACAACGGCGGCTGCGGCAACTGGAACGTGGCCAATGTGGACGGCGATCTGGAACTGGGACTCGGCGGCTCGGGCGCGATCCGCGCGGGCACGTCGCGATCGCTGAACGCCAGCGTCGGCGGATCGGGCTCCATCTCGGCCGGAGCGACCGGAGCCCTGAAGGCGGCCGTCGGTGGATCGGGCAATGTCGAGGTGGCCAGCGCCGGCGGACGCAGCGAACTGTCCATCGGCGGCTCGGGCGGTGTGAACGTGCGGCAGGGCCGAATGGACAAGCTGTCGGTCGCCATCGGCGGCTCGGGCGATGTTCGCTACGGCGGCGCCACGCGCGACCTTGACGTGGCGATCGCCGGATCGGGCAGCGTCCGCGTCGCCTCGGCCACGGGATCGGTCTCTCGCTCCGTCGTCGGATCGGGAACCCTGCAGATCGGGCGATAAGACCCGAGCGACGAGAAGGCCCCCGGTCGTGGAACCCCGGGGGTCTTTTCCGGCCAAACAAAAAGCCCCGGCGGATCGCTCCGCCGGGGCTCTTCGCATGGATCAGGTCCGAGACGCTTAGAAGACGCTCAGGACGCTGGAGATGGCCGAGACGCCCAGGTTGGCGCCAGCGCGGTCACGCGCTTGCAGACCGCCGCCGAACGAATAGCGCAGGCCGACCGACCAGGTGTCGACGTCCAGCGAATCGATGTCGGCGCGGGTGTAGGCGGCGCCCACCGAGAACGGGGTGTTCTCGAACTCGTATTCGGCGCCCACGCCGTAGGTCCAGGCGTCGGTGTCGCCGCCCGAGAAGTCGACGTTGTTGTAGGCGACGCCGGCGTTCAGGCGCAGGTTCGGCATGACGTAGAAGGCGGCGTCGGCGCCGACGGTCCAGATGTCGGCGTCCACGTTGTCGGCGGTCGTGTAGGCGACTTGGCCGGTCAGGGTGGCGTTCGACAGATACTTCTGCGCTTCGGCGCCGACGGTCCAGATCGGCTCGTTGCCGCTGCCGATGCCGTTGGCGGCGACGAAGGCGCCGGCGCGGACGTCGGAGGACCACATCTTGGTCAGGTGAGCGGCGGCGGCGCCAGTGACGTCTTCTTCGCCAAAGGCCTTGGTGTAGTCGATCGCGCCGTTCAGGGTCACGGTCCAGTCCTGGGCCGGCAGGGCGACCGAACCGTCAACGGTCCAGACGTCGGCGTCGACGTCGTCGCCGGCGACTTCGATCGACGGATTGGAATAGGTCACGCCGACCGAACCGATGGCGTCTTGGGCGAAGGCCGGGGCGGCGAACAGGGCGGCGGCGGCCGTGGCGAGGAGGATCGTCTTCATTTTTCTTTTGTCCTTAGCAGTCTGCACCCGGATGGGGGTCCGGGGATGGGCGCTGCTATCAGGCTAAGACGAAGCGGAGCAATAAACCGACGTTCGATTGGCCTAGTATGGCAAGGTTGTTGCGCAGCAGCCACGCGTTGCGGCCAGAATGTGTCACGACTTGGCGATCTGTGGGGCAAGTCGTTAACCGCGCGCCGCAGTCGCGCTCATCTATTATAAAGAGGCGTCCAACGCCGCCGACGTCGCCGCCGAATGTATCGTCGCGCCGTGGAGAGCCCTCGACGGAGACCGCGTCGAAATCCTGTGTCAGCCCGGGTTTGCGCGCTTGACGAAATCAGAATCGATAGGCATAAGCCACCACTCTTGTTGGACCGGCTGTGCAGTTCGCTGCAAACGCGGTTCGCAAGAACGACCTAAGTCACTGTTCTTTGCAGCTTCTTGGGATATCAACGGCCTTCGCGGGCAACTGCGTGGGCCGATCGTTTTTGCGGATTTGCGTTCCCTGAGGGCTTTTTGCCCGAAGGCCTTCGGTCTTTGAAATGGTTCACAGGGACGCGGTCCTCCGACCGCATTGGAAGTAAGCACCGATATGGATCAAAGCATCCGCATCAGGCTCAAGGCCTTTGATCACCGCGTCCTCGATTTTTCGACGCGCGAGATCGTTAATACCGCCAAGCGCACCGGCGCGACCGTTCGCGGTCCGATTCCGCTGCCGACCCTGATCGAGAAGTTCACCGTGAACCGCTCTCCGCACGTCGATAAGAAGTCGCGTGAGCAGTTTGAAATCCGCACGCACAAACGCGTGCTCGACATCGTCGACCCCACCCCGCAGACCGTGGACGCGCTCATGAAGCTCGACCTGTCCGCCGGCGTGGACGTCGAGATCAAGATTTAAAGTAGAAAGAGGCGGGATCCGATGCGCACGGGCGTGATCGCCAAGAAGCTGGGCATGACCCGCGTGTTCGCCGATGACGGCGCGCACGTACCGGTCACTGTGCTGCAGCTCGACGGCTGCCAAGTCGTCGGCCAACGTACCCAGGAGCGTGACGGCTACGTCGCTCTCCAGCTGGGCGCTGGCACGAAGAAGGCTAAGAACACCAACAAGGCTCAACGCGAGACCTTCGCCAAGGCGGAAGTCGAACCGAAAGCCTATGTGACCGAGTTCCGCGTCGATGCGGACGGTCTGCTGGACGTGGGCGCCGAACTGTCGGCCGAACACTTCCTGGTGGGCCAGAAGGTCGACATCCAGGGCGAGACCATCGGTAAGGGTTTCGCCGGCGCCATGAAACGCTGGAACTTCGGCGGCCTTCGCGCCACCCACGGCGTTTCGGTCTCGCACCGTTCGCACGGTTCGACGGGTAACCGTCAGGACCCGGGTCGCACGTTCCCCGGCAAGAAGATGGCCGGCCACTACGGCGCCGAAACCGTCACCACCCAGAACCTGACCGTCGTCCGCGTGGACGCCGAGCGTGGCCTGATCCTGATCAAGGGCGCTGTCCCCGGTCACGACGGCAGCTACGTCAAGGTTCGCGACGCCATCAAGAAGGCTCGCCCGGCCGACGCTCCGTTCCCCGGCGCGCTGAAGTCGAGCAAGTCTGCTGCTCAATCCGCCTCGACCTCGGCTGAAGAAGCCCCCGTCGAAGCGACCGAAGGCGGTGAAGCGTAATGAAACTCTCTGTCATCCAACTCGACGGCAAGGCTGCTGGCGACGTGGAACTGTCGGACGCCGTCTTCGGCATCTCCGACATCCGCGGCGACATCCTGGCCCGCACCGTCAACTGGCAACTGGCCAAGCGCCGCGCCGGTACGCACAAGGTTCAAACCCGCAACGAGAACTCTCGTACGGGTAAGAAGATGTACAAGCAAAAGGGCACCGGCGGCGCTCGTCACGGTTCGCGCCGTGCACCGCAGTTCGTCGGCGGTTCGCGCGCCTTCGGTCCGATCGTTCGCGATCACGGCTTCTCGCTGCCGAAGAAGATCCGCGCGCTGGCTCTGCGTCACGCCCTGTCCTCCAAGGCCAAGTCGGGCGACCTGATCGTGGTCGACACCGTCTCGGTCAAGGAAGCCAAGACCGCTTCGCTGCGCGAAACGCTCGGCAAGCTGGGCTGGACCAAGGCGCTCATCATCGCGGGTCCCGAAGTCGACACGAACTTCGGCCTGGCCGCACGCAACATCCCGCACATCGACGTGCTGCCGAACGCCGGCCTGAACGTCTATGACATCCTGCGGGCTGACAAGCTGGTGCTGACGAAGGCCGCCATCGAGGCCATCGAAGCCCGCTTCAGCGATAAGGAAGCCGCGTAATGGCCGCTCAACCTACCGCCAAGCACTACGACACCATCCTGGCCCCGGTGATCACCGAAAAGGCCACGATCCTGTCCGAGCAGAACAAGGTCGTCTTCCGCGTCGCCGACACGGCGTCCAAGGACGAGATCGCCGCTGCGGTCGAAAGCCTGTTCAAAGTCAACGTCGTCAAGGTCAACACCCTGGTTCAAAAGGGCAAGACCAAGCGCTTCCGGGGCATCCTGGGTCGTCGCGTCGACATCAAAAAAGCGATCGTGACGCTGGCCGACGGCCAGTCGATCGACGTCACCACGGGGCTCTGATCAGATGGCCTTGAAAACCTACAATCCGACTTCGCCGGGCCGTCGCGCCCTCGTGCTGGTCGACCGTTCGGAACTCCACAAGGGCCGTCCGGAAAAGTCGCTGACCGAAGGCCTGACCAAGTCGGGCGGACGCGGGCAGGGCGGTCGCATCGCGGTCCGCTTCCGTGGCGGCGGCGCCAAGACCCTGTACCGCAAGATCGACTTCAAGCGTCGCAAGTGGGACATGGTCGGCACGGTCGAGCGTCTGGAATACGATCCGAACCGCACGGCCTTCATCGCTCTCGTGACCTACGAGGACGGCGAGAAGACCTACATCATCGCGCCGCAACGCCTTAAGGCGGGCGACACGATCGTCGCGGGCGAAAAGACCGACGTGAAGCCGGGCAACGCCATGCCGCTTCGTTCGATGCCGGTGGGTACGATCATCCACAACATCGAAATGAAGCCGGGCAAGGGCGCCCAGCTGGCCCGTTCGGCCGGCGCCTACGCCCAGCTGGTCGGTCGCGATCAGGGCTACGCCCAGATCCGTCTCGGCTCGGGCGAACTGCGCATGGTCCTGGACGGCTGCATCGCCACGGTGGGCGCGGTTTCGAACCCCGACCACATGAACCAGAACCTGGGCAAGGCCGGTCGTAAGCGTCACATGGGCTGGCGTCCGCACGTTCGCGGCGTCGCCATGAACCCGATCGACCACCCGCATGGTGGTGGTGAAGGCCGGACCTCTGGTGGTCGTACCCCCGTCACGCCGTGGGGTAAGGACACCAAGGGCACTCGTACCCGCAAGAACAAGGCTACGGACAAGTACATCATCCGTACCCGCCACGTTAAGAAGGCTCGCTAAGAATGGCCCGCTCCTCCTGGAAAGGCCCGTTTGTCGACGGGTATCTGCTCAAGAAGGCCGACGCCGTTCAATCGTCGGGCCGCAAGGACGTGATCAAGACCTGGTCGCGCCGCTCCACCATCCTGCCGCAGTTCGTCGGTCTGACGTTCGGCGTCCATAACGGTCAGAAGCACGTGCCCGTGTCGGTCTCGGAAGAGATGGTCGGCATGAAGCTCGGCGAGTTCGCCCCGACCCGGAACTTCCCGGGTCACGCGGCGGACAAGAAGGCCAAAAGGAAGTAACCGATGGCCCAGACAAAAAACGAGCGTCGGGTCGCCCCGACCGAGGCCCGCGCCAAGCTGGTCAACGTGCGCATCAGCCCGCAAAAGCTGAACCTGGTCGCCGCTTCGATCCGCGGCATGCCGGTCCAGAAGGCGCTGAACGAGCTGGAATTCAGCCGTAAGCGCATCGCCGGCGACGTCCGCAAGGTCCTGTATTCGGCGATCTCGAACGCCGAGAACAACCACAACCTCGACATCGACAATCTGGTCGTCGCCGAGGCCTTCGTGGGCAAGAACCTGGTGATGAAGCGTTTCGCGAGCCGTGCTCGCGGTCGTTCGTCGCGCATCCTGAAACCGTTCAGCGAGATCACCATCGTGGTCCGTGAAGCCGGCGAGGCCGCCTGATGGGACAGAAAATCAATCCGGTCGGTCTGCGCCTCGGCGTGAACCGCACGTGGGACAGCCGCTGGTTCGCCGCCGGCGCCGACTATTCCCGCCTGCTGCACCAGGACCTGAAGCTGCGCGAGTGGCTGCGGGAACGCCTGGCCGCCGCCGGCGTGTCGCGCATCATCATCGAGCGCCCGCACAAGAAGTGCCGCATCACCATCTACGCCGCCCGTCCGGGCGTCGTGATCGGCAAGAAGGGCGCTGACATCGAGAAGCTCCGCAAGGATATCTCGGCGCGCACCGAGGGTGAAGTTCACCTGAACATCATCGAAGTCCGCAAGCCGGAAACCGATGCGCAGCTGATCGCCGAGAACATCGCGCAGCAGCTGGAGCGCCGCGTGGCCTTCCGTCGCGCCATGAAGCGTTCGATGCAGTCGGCCATGCGTCTGGGCGCCAAGGGCATTCGTATGAATGTCTCGGGTCGTCTGGGCGGCGCGGAAATCGCACGTATGGAATGGTACCGCGAAGGTCGCGTGCCGCTTCACACGCTGCGCGCCGACATCGACTATGGCTTCTACGAAGCCAAGACGACCTACGGCATCATCGGCGTGAAGGTCTGGGTCTTTAAGGGTGAAGTGCTGGAGCACGATCCCATGGCGCAGGACAAGCGTTGGGCCCAGGAAGCGTCGGGTCCTTCCTCGAACGAAGGCCGCGAACGCGGCGGCCCCCGTGGCGACCGCGGTCCGCGTCGCGACCGGGGACGTGAGAACTAAGTCATGTTGCAACCGAAGAAGACCAAATACCGCAAGGCCTTCAAGGGCCGGATCCATGGCTCGGCCAAGGGCGGTTTCTCGCTGAACTTCGGGTCGTATGGCCTGAAGACGCTGGAGCCGGAACGCATCACCGCGCGTCAGATCGAAGCGGCTCGCCGCGCGATCACTCGTCAGATGAAGCGTCAGGGCCGCGTCTGGATCCGCGTCTTCCCCGACCTGCCTGTCACGGGCAAGCCAGCCGAAGTCCGGATGGGTAAGGGCAAGGGCGCCGTGGACCACTGGGCCGCGCGTTGCCACCCTGGCCGCATCCTGTTTGAAATCGACGGCGTGCCGGACGATGTCGCCCGCGAAGCACTCCGTCTCGGCGCCGCCAAGCTGCCGGTCCGCACCAAGGTCGTGACCCGTATCGACGCCGGCGTCGCGCATGTGGAGGCTGCCGCCTAATGACCAAGATCGCCGATCTGCGGTCGCAAACGACCGACCAACTGTCCGACGAGCTGCTGAAGCTCAAGAAGGAACAGTTCAACCTGCGCTTCCAGGCGGCCACCGGCCAAATGGAAAAGACTCACCGCGTCGGTGAAGTCCGCAAAGACATCGCTCGCATCTCGACGCTTCTGCGCGAGAAGCGTGCGGCCTCGTAAGGAAACGAATATGCCCAAGCGAATTCTTGAAGGCGTGGTCGTGTCCGACAAGGGCGAGAAGACTGTCGTTGTGAAGGTGGAGCGCACCCTGCTTCACCCGCTTCTGAAGAAGACCGTCCGGTCGTCCAAGAAGTACCACGCGCACGACGAAGCCAACGCGCTCAAGGTCGGCGACATCGCTCGCATCGTCGAGTGCGCCCCCAAGTCCAAACTGAAGCGCTGGGAAGTTCTTTCCAACGCCTCCGCCTCGTAATCAGAAGGATCTGATCTTATGATCCAGATGCAAACTAACCTGGAAGTGGCCGATAATTCGGGCGCCCGCCGGGTCATGTGCATCAAGGTGTTGGGCGGCTCCAAGCGCCGCTACGCCTCGATCGGCGACACAATCGTCGCCTCCGTGAAGGAAGCCATTCCGCGCGGCCGTGTGAAGAAGGGCGACGTCGTTCGCGCCATCGTCGTGCGCACCGCCAAGGACATCCAACGCAAGGACGGCTCGGTCATCCGCTTTGACAAGTCGGCCGCCGTCATCGTCAACAAGCAGAACGAGCCTGTCGGCACGCGGATCTTCGGCCCGGTTCCTCGCGAACTGCGCGCCAAGAACCACATGAAGATCATCTCGCTGGCTCCGGAGGTCCTGTAACATGGCCGCCAAGATCAAGAAGGGCGACCGCGTCGTCGTCCTCACCGGCAAGGACAAGGGCCGCACGGGAAACGTGCTGAAGGTCCTGCCCACCGAAAACCGCGTCCTCGTCGAAGGCGTCAACATGGTTCAGCGCCACACGCGCCCGAGCCAGGCTGACCCGCAGGGCGGCATCAAGAACAAGGAAGCCTCGCTTCACCTGTCGAACGTCGCGATCGCCGACGCCAACGGCAAGGCGACCCGCGTCGGCTTCAAGATCGATGGGGACAAGAAGGTCCGCATCGCCAAGACGACGGGAGACGTCATCTGATGGCTACCGAGAAGTACACCCCGCGCCTCAAGGACGAGTATCACGCTCGCATCCGCCAGGTGATGAAGGAAAAGTTCGGCTACACGAACGAAATGCAGGTGCCCAAGCTGGACAAGATCGTCCTGAACATGGGCATCGGCGAAGCCGTCGCGGACTCCAAGAAGGCGAACACCGCCCTCAAGGATCTGACCGCCATCGCCGGTCAGAAGGCCGTCGCCACCAAGGCCCGTAACTCCATCGCCGGCTTCAAGCTGCGCGAAGGCATGGTTATCGGCGGCAAGGTCACCCTGCGCGGCGACCAGATGTACGAGTTCCTGGACCGGTTCATCACGATCGCGCTGCCGCGCGTGAAAGATTTCCGTGGTCTGAAGGGCACGTCCTTCGATGGTCGCGGCAACTACGCCACGGGTCTGAAGGAGCACATCGTGTTCCCGGAGATCAACTACGACCAGATCGATCAGATGTGGGGCATGGACATTGTCGTCTGCACCACGGCCAAGACCGATGAGGAAGCCAAGGCTCTCCTCACCGAGTTCAAGTTCCCGTTCGTGAAGAACTGAGCGGGAAGGGAAGAGCACAATGGCTAAGAAAAGCGCCGTAAACCGCAACGAAGCCGTAAAGGCCCTGGTTGCGAAGTATGCCGCGAAGCGGGCCGCCCTGAAGGCGACCGCCAACGACGAAAACCTGCCGCTGGAGGAGCGCTTCGAGGCGCGCCTGCAACTGGCCGCCCTGCCGCGCAACTCCGCGCCGAGCCGCATTCGCAACCGCTGCGAAGTGACGGGTCGTCCGCGGGCGTTCTACCGCAAGCTCAAGATGAGCCGGATTGCGCTGCGTGAACTGGGCAACCTGGGCCAGATTCCCGGCCTGACGAAGTCGAGCTGGTAAGGGGAGCGAACAGACATGATGATCAACGATCCCCTGAGCGACATGATCGCTCGCATCAAGAACGCGGCGACCCGCAAGCGTTCCAAGGTGCTGACCCCGGCCTCGCGTCTGCGCCAGCGCGTCCTCGACGTGCTGCAGGACGAAGGCTACATCCGCGGCTACAACCTGGTTCAGAACCCGGGTGAGTTTCCGCAGTTCGAGATCGAGCTGAAGTACTTCGACGGTCAGCCCGTCATCGCCGAGATCGCGCGCGTGTCCAAGCCGGGCCGCCGCGTCTATTCGGCGATCGGCGATCTGAAGCCCGTCAAGAACGGCCTCGGCATCTCGATCCTCTCGACTTCGAAGGGCGTCATGTCTGACGCTTCCGCCCGCGACGCTAACGTCGGCGGCGAAGTCCTCTGCAGGGTCTACTGATATGTCCCGTATTGGCAAGAAAACCATCGCCGTGCCGAAGGGCGTGACTGTCACGCTCGACGGCCAGAACGTCACCGTCAAGGGACCCAAGGGCGAGAGCGCCTGGACCGTCGCCGACGAGATCGAAGTTAAGCAGGAAGGCGACGAACTGTCGCTGACGCCGCGTTCGGACACGCCTCGCGCTCGCGCGATGTGGGGTCTGTCGCGCACCCTGGTCGACAACATGGTCGTCGGCGTCACCACGGGCTTTGAAAAGTCGCTGGAGCTGGTCGGCGTGGGTTACCGCGCCGCGATGAAGGGCGACGCCCTTTCGCTGCAACTCGGCTTCTCGCACGAAGTCGATATCGCTCCGCCGGCCGGCGTCAGCTTCGCTGTGCCGAAGCAGACCGAGATCAAGATCTCGGGCGCTGACAAGCAAGCCGTCGGTCAGATCGCCTCGGTCATCCGCAAGCTGCGTCCGCCGGAGCCCTATAAGGGCAAGGGCGTCCGTTACGCGGGCGAGAAGGTCCGTCGCAAGGAAGGCAAGAAGAAGTAAGTCATGGCTCTTTCTCTTCGACAACAAGCCAAGCGTCGCTCGGAGCGCACGCGTCGCCGCCTGAAGGCTGTCGCCAACGGTCGTCTGCGTCTGTCGGTCTACCGTTCGGACAAGAACATCTCGGCCCAGATCATCGACGACGCCCAGGGCGTGACGGTCGTGGCTGCCTCGTCGCTGGAAGGCGGCAAGGGCAAGCGCGGTTCGGACACGGCTGCGGCCGCCGCGATCGGCAAGCTGATCGCCGAACGCGCCATCGAGAAGGGCGTCAAGGACGTCGTCTTCGACCGTGGCGAGTACATCTATCATGGACGGGTGAAGGCGCTGGCGGAAGCCGCGCGTGAAGCCGGCCTGAACTTCTAAGGGACGCGACAGATGGCGCAACAACCCCAACGCGGCGGCGGCGGCAACGATCGCAACCGTCGTGACAACCGCAACGGTCCCGCTGCTGATGGTCCGGATTCCGACATCGTCGAGAAGCTGGTGCACATCAACCGCGTCGCCGCCACCGTCAAAGGCGGCCGTCGCTTCAGCTTTGCAGCCCTGATGGTCGTCGGCGACGGCAAGGGTCGCGTCGGCTTCGGTCACGGCAAGGCGCGAGAAGTGCCGGAAGCCATCCGCAAGGCGACTGAAGAAGCCAAGAAGACGATGATCCGCGTTCCGCTGCGCGAGAACCGCACCCTGCACCACGACGGCAACGGCCGTTGGGGCGCCGGCAAGATCATGATGCGCGCCGCCCCTCCCGGGACCGGCGTCATCGCGGGCGGTCCGATGCGCGCCGTGCTCGAAACCCTCGGCGTCCAGGACGTCGTGGGCAAGTCGACCGGTTCGTCGAACCCCTACAACATGATCCGCGCGACGTTCGAAGCGCTGAAGGTCCAGTCCTCGCCCCGTCAAGTCGCGTCCAAGCGCGGCAAGAAGGTCGCGGATCTGATGGGCCGCCGCAACGACGGCGCCTCGGCGCCCGAAGCCGTGGAGTCCTAAGTCATGGCTGAGAAGAAAACCGTCACCGTCAAGCAGACCGGTTCGCCGATCCGCCGCAAGAACGACCAGCGCGCCACCCTGGTGGGCCTGGGTCTGAACCGCCTGGGTCGTGAATCCACTCTGGAAGACACGCCTTCGGTTCGCGGGATGATCGCCAAGGTCGCCCACCTGACCGAGATCGTCGAAAAGTAAGCCGTTTCGCCCTCTCCCGCACCCGGGGGAGGGCGTTTCTGCACTTGCGAATACCCAGAGGGTCGCCTATCAGCGGCCCTTCATTTTTTCCAAGCCGAGTCCGGATGATGTCCGGGCGCTAGCACCCGAAAGGATCAGGCACATGAAACTGAACGAAATCCGCGACAACGAAGGCGCCCACAAGAAGCGCATGCGCGTCGGCCGTGGCCCCGGTTCGGGCAAAGGCAAGACCGCTGGTCGTGGTGTCAAGGGTCAGAAGTCGCGTTCGGGCGTCGCCATCGGCGGCTTCGAAGGCGGCCAAATGCCCCTGTACATGCGTATGCCCAAGCGCGGGTTCAACAACGCCAATGCTCTGAAGCTGGCTGAAGTGAACCTGTGGCGCCTCCAGGACGCCGTGGACGCCGGCAAGCTGGACGCCAAGTCCGAACTGAAGGGCGACGCCCTAGTCGCCGCCGGCGTGATCCGTCGCGTCAAGGATGGCGTGCGTCTGCTGGGCACCGGTGAGCTGAAGCAAGCGCTGAATCTGGTCGTCTGGTCGGCCACCGCCGGCGCCAAGAAGGCCATCGAAGCCGCTGGCGGCTCGGTCGTCGAGCAACGCATCGAAGCGGAAGCCAAGGCCGCCGCGCGCGTCGAGAAGCGCAACGCCGCCAAGGGCAAGGCTCCGGCCGCCAAGGCGCCGCGCGGCGACGAGAACAAGATCTCGGCCCGCACCAAGCGCACCGCCGCCAAAGCCTAAGTCACGCGTCGTCGCGGCGATTAGGTCGTGACCTGATTACATCTGCGACGACGAAAGAACGGAAGCGGCCCTCGCATGAGGGCCGCTTTCCGCCTATCTGACGACTCAATCAGTCGTGGGGACGCATAATGGCTTCGGCCGCAGAACAACTCGCCGCCAATATGAACATGGGCTCGTTCGCGAAAGCGACCGAGCTGCATAAACGCCTGCTGTTCACGCTGGGCGCGCTTCTGGTCTATCGCATCGGCACCTATGTGCCGATCCCGGGCATCAACTCGCAGGCCTTCCTGCAGTTCTTCCAGAACCCGGACGGTCAGCGCGGCATCCTGGACATGTTCAACATGTTCTCGGGCGGCGCGGTCGAGCGTATGGCCATCTTCGCGCTGAACGTGATGCCCTACATCTCGGCCTCGATCATCGTGCAGCTGATGGGCACGGTGTATCCGCCCTGGGAGAAGCTGAAGAAGGAAGGCGGCGAAAGCGGCCGCAAGCAGCTGAACCAATACACCCGTTATCTGACGGTGTTCCTGGCGTTGGCGCAGTCCTTCGGCATCGCGGCGGGCTTGAACAGCACGGCCGGCCTGGTCGACAACCCCGGCATCTTCTTCATCATCTCGACAGTCGTGACCCTGACCGGCGGCACCATGTTCCTGATGTGGCTGGGCGAGCAGGTGACGGCGCGCGGCGTCGGCAACGGCATCTCGCTGATCATCTTCGCCGGCATCGTGGCGGTCTTGCCGTCCACCATCGCCCGCCTGCTGGGCCTGGCCCAGCAGGGCCAGATGTCGGCCTTCGCCCTGCTGTTCATCGCCATCCTGGCCGTGGCCACCGTGGTCTTCATCGTCTTCATGGAGCGCGCCCAGCGCCGTCTTCTGATCCAGTATCCGAAGCGCCAGGAAGGCAACCGCATGGCTGGCGGCGAGCGTTCGTTCCTGCCGCTGAAGGTCAACACCGCCGGCGTGATCCCGCCGATCTTCGCCTCTTCGCTGCTGATGCTGCCGACGACGGTTGCGACCATGACGGCCAACGCCGACCTGCCCAGCTGGATGAGCTGGCTGCCGCTGGTGACGGCGCAGCTGACGCACGGCCAGCCGCTGTTCATGGCGCTGTATGCCGCCCTGATCGTCTTCTTCTGCTTCTTCTACACCTCGATCACCTTCAATCCCGAGGACACAGCCGAGAACCTGCGCAAATATGGCGGCTTCCTGCCGGGCATCCGTCCGGGCAAGCGCACGGCGGAATATCTGGACTATGTCCTGACCCGCCTGACCGTGATCGGCGCCGCCTACATCACTGCGGTCTGCCTGCTGCCCGAGTTTATCGTCAGCCAGTTCGGCAACAGCCTGTACTTTGGCGGAACGTCTATCTTGATCGTCGTCTCGGTCACCATGGACACTGTGGCCCAGATCCAGTCCCAACTGCTGGCGCACCAGTACGAAGGCCTGATCAAGAAGGCCAAGCTGCGTGGTCGTGGCGGTCGCGGCGCTCCCACGCCGGTTCGCCGCTAAGTCTTAGGTTGTCAGACGCCCAGGGGAGGGCTGAAGCATGAACTTGATCCTGTTCGGACCGCCGGCGGCGGGCAAGGGCACCCAGGCCAAGCGGCTGGTGGAAGAGAAGGGCATGGTCCAGCTCTCCACCGGCGACATGCTTCGCGCCGCGATCGCCTCGGGGTCGGAGCTGGGACTGAAGGTCAAGGATGTGCTGGCGCGCGGCGATCTGGTCACCGACGAGATCGTCATCGCTCTGATCGAGGATCGCCTGACGGAGGCCGAGGCCGCCGGCGGCGCCATCTTCGACGGCTTCCCCCGCACCGTGGCCCAGGCCGAGGCGCTGGACGAGATGCTGGCCAAGCGCGGTGTTCAGATCGACGCCGTCGTCCGCCTGAAGGTTGACGACGCCGCCCTGACCGAACGGATCGCCAAGCGCTTCGCCGAACAGGGCCGTCCGGACGACAATCCGGAATCGTTTAAGGTCCGGCTCGAGGCCTACAACCGCAACACCGCGCCTCTGCTTCCCTACTACGAAGCCCAGGGCAAGTTGACCGAGGCCGACGGCATGGGCTCGATCGAATCCGTCGCCAAGGCGATCGACGAGGCCTTGGCCTGATTTGCGTTTTCGGGCGTTGATCGCCTGATGACTGAGTTGGATGATCCCAAGCCCCAGAAGACCCGCCTGCGTCGCTGGCGCATGGCGGGCATATTCGTCGCCGTTGCGGTCGCCGAGATCGGCCTGTTCCTGTTTCTGGGGCAGGTGAGGGGACCGTCCCCGACGCCTGTGTTAGAGCCGCCGCCGTTCGAGGTCGTGCTCTACGATCCGCCGCCGCTCATTTCCAACGAACCACCGGCGCCCGAGACCGGCGGCGGCGCGCCCGCTGCGCCATCCGTCATTCACACGCCGCCGCCTCCGCCCAAGGAACGCCCGCGCGAAGTTCCGGCGCCGCCCGTCAAGGCGCCGGAACCCGCCCCCGTCGTCGGGGTCGCGCCGGCGCCGTCGCCGCAACCCGGCTTTGGCCAGGGCGGGCAGGGGACAGGCAGCGGATCCGGCGTCGGCTCTGGATCCGGCCCCGGTAGCGGCTCGACCGGACCGCGTCTGGTCAACGGGCCCACCATCGGCCAGATTCGCGCCAACCACCCGCCCGGCGCCCGCAGCCGTTACGGTCGTGTCGAACTGTCCTGCGTCATTCGTTTGGACAGCCGGCTGGACGGTTGCCGCGTCGTTCAAGAGACGCCCCCCGGTCTGGGCTTCGGCGCGGCCGGCTTGCAGGTGTCCGGCTATTTCCGCTTCCAGCCGCCGACCGAAGACGGTCGACCGGTCGAGGGCCAGCGGGTCACCGTCGGCGTCGATTTCGGCCGCCCGCCGAACAGAGGTTGACGGCCGCAACTGTGGATTTCATGTTGGTGACCTGGAGGGAAGGTCATGTTCGTCACGCCGTCTGTGTTCCAAGCTCGGCGCAGCCGGCGGATGGCGATCGTCCTGGTGACGGCAGTGCACATTGCCGCTTTGTGGTTGTTGGCGCTGACGAGGACTGAAGTCAGCATCCCGGTCGCGCCTCCCATCTTTGACGTCGTTCTGTCGCCGCGTGTCGATCTCGGCAGCCAGCCAGAAGTTGCCAAGACGGGCGGCGCTGCGGCGGCGCCGTCTCGCACGCACAAGCCGCCAATCCCGCGCAAAGTTGAGCAAGAGCTGGAACAGCCTCGTATCCAAGCCGACGAGCGACCGCATGTGATCGGTTTGGCCGATATTGAAAGCGAGCAGCCGGGGCTGGGTCAGGGCGGAACCGGTAATGGCAGAGGCGCAGGTGACGGTGACGGCGGCGGAGGCCGCACCGCTCCAATCTTGATCCAAGGCCCCGCCAACGCTGCGATATCGGAGGCTGTATCGCGAGCATCGCTTTACGACTCGACCGGGGCTCATGTGGTGCTACGCTGCCAGCTAAGGCTGACGGAGAGATTAGAGCGGTGCCGCGTCGTGGGGGAGCACCCCCGTCCATCCGGCTATCGACGTGAGGCGTTAGCGCGGGCGCGCGAGTTCCGGATCAAGCCTCCCACGAGCAGAGGGCGCGCCTTGGATCGACAAGCAATGACGATCGCCTTGGCTTTCCCCGCGCCGCCAAAGGACGCCGATAAGCCCTCTGGTTGACGCCCGGTGAATCATCTGTATAAGGGCGCCTTCCCGCGAAGGGCGCCACGCTCCTGGTTTGTTAACCGGAGCGTTTGTTGCGTCTGACTAACGCGTATCTGGAGAATTTCGTGGCCCGTATTGCTGGCGTCAACATCCCGACCAACAAGCGCGTAGAGATCGCGCTTCAGTATATCCATGGCATCGGCCCGGCCGCCGCCAAGGACATCACCGAGAAGGTGGGCATCGAGCCCGCCCGCCGGGTGAACCAGCTGACGGACGCCGAAGTCCTGTCGATCCGCGAAACGATCGACAAGGATCACACCGTCGAGGGCGACCTGCGCCGCGAGACGTCGATGAACATCAAGCGTCTGATGGATCTGGCCTGCTACCGCGGCCTGCGTCACCGCAAGGGCCTGCCGGTCCGCGGTCAGCGCACCCACACGAACGCCCGCACCCGCAAGGGTCCCGCCAAGCCGATCGCCGGCAAGAAGAAGTAAGACAGACACATGGCCAAGGAACCGGGTCGCGTAAAGAAGCGCGAGCGCAAGAACATCACCTCGGGCGTCGCCCACGTGAATGCTTCGTTCAACAACACCATGATCACGATCACCGATGCCCAGGGCAACGCGATCTCGTGGTCGTCGGCGGGTCACATGGGCTTCAAGGGTTCGCGTAAGTCGACCCCTTACGCCGCTCAGATGGCTGCGGAAGACGCCGGCAAGAAGGCCCAGGAACACGGCGTGAAGACGCTGGAAGTGAACGTCTCGGGTCCGGGTTCCGGCCGTGAATCGGCCCTGCGCGCGCTGCAGTCGGTCGGTCTGACGATCACGACGATCCGCGACGTCACCCCGATGCCGCACAACGGTTGCCGTCCGCCCAAGCGTCGTCGCGTCTAAGCGACACCGCCCAAAGCACCCCCATCTCCGTCCGCTCCATCATGGCCTCGTCGACAAGGCCGGAGCAGGCGAAACCCGTTCGAGGGACAAAATGATCGAAAGAAACTGGCAAGAGCTGATCCGTCCCGAGAAGCCTCAGATCGAGACCGGTTCCGATGCCCAGCGCAAGGCGCGCCTGGTCGCCGAACCCCTCGAGCGTGGCTTCGGCGTGACGCTCGGCAACGCGCTTCGTCGCGTTCTGCTGTCTTCGCTGCAAGGCGCGGCCGTCACGGCCATCCAGATCGACGGCGTCGTCCATGAGTTCTCGTCGCTGGAAGGCGTGCGCGAAGACGTGGTCGATATCGTCCTGAACATTAAGCAACTGGCGCTGCGCATGCATGCCGAAGGCCCCAAGCGCATGACGCTACGCGCCACGGGTCCTGGCCCGGTGACGGCCGGCCAGATCGACGTGCCGGCGGACATCGAGGTTCTGAACCCCGACCACGTCATCTGCACGCTGGACGACGGCGCATCGGTGCGCATGGAACTGACCGTCCAGAACGGCAAGGGCTATGTCGCCGCCGAGCTGAACCGTCCGGAAGACGCGCCGATCGGCTTGATCGCCGTCGACGCCCTGTATTCGCCGGTCAAGAAGGTGGCTTACCGCGTCGAGCCGACCCGTCAGGGTCAGTCGCTGGACTACGACAAGCTGCTGCTGGAAGTCGAAACCAACGGCGCGGTGACGCCTGTGGACGCCGTGGCCTACGCCGCGCGCATCCTGCAGGATCAGCTCCAGATCTTCATCACCTTCGAAGAGCCCAAGAAGGCTGTCGAGCAGTCGGACGGCAAGCCCGACCTGCCCTTCAACCCGGCGCTGCTGAAGAAGGTGGACGAGCTGGAACTGTCGGTTCGTTCGGCCAACTGCCTGAAGAATGACAACATCGTCTACATCGGCGACCTGATCCAGAAGACCGAGGGCGAAATGCTTCGCACCCCGAACTTCGGCCGCAAGTCGTTGAACGAGATCAAGGAAGTTCTCACGACGATGGGCCTCAGCCTCGGCATGGACGTGCCGAACTGGCCGCCCGAAAACATCGAAGATCTGGCCAAGAAGTTCGACGACCAGATCTAAGTTCAACCCTCCGCCCGTCTCCTTCGGGAGAATGTCGGGGCGGTTAGAAGATTACGGGTCCAGGTCCCTGTTGGGATACCGGTTCCGGAGTAGGAGAGACCCAGATGCGCCACGGCGCCGCCCATCGTAAACTCGGTCGCACGACCAGCCACCGCACCGCCATGTTCGCCAACATGGCCGCCTCGCTGATCAAGCACGAGCAGATCACCACGACCCTGCCCAAGGCGAAGGAACTGCGTCCCTTCGTCGAGAAGCTGGTCACCCTCGCCAAGAAGGGCGACCTGCACGCGCGTCGTCAGGCCATCAGTCAGGTTCGCGACGTGCCGCAAGTCGGCAAGCTGTTCGAAACGCTGGGCCCGCGCTACAGCGAGCGTAACGGCGGCTATATCCGCATCATGAAGGCCGGCTTCCGCCACGGCGACAACGCCCCGATGGCCGTCATTGAGTTCGTCGATCGCGACGTCGAAGCCAAGGGCAAGGACTCCGGTCCGGTCCTGGCCTTCGAAGGCAACGACGAAGACTAAGATTTGGTCGTTTGACCAAACGCCGGAAGGGCGGTCGGAGCGATCCGACCGCCCTTTTGCTTTGCGTGCAAACCAGTCATGACGGTTGAATGACCGTCGCCATCGTCGATTTCCGTCCCGATCACGCCGCCGCCTGGGCGCAGTTGAACACTGCCTGGCTGATCGAGGGCGGCTTCGCCATCGAAGCGAAGGATCGGCTGGCGATCGATGATCCGCAGGGCGTGTTCCTGGACATGGGCGGGCGCATCTTCATCGCGCAGAGGGATGGGGAGGCCGTGGGCTGCTGCGCCATGGTCCCGATCGATGACGGGGTGGAGGTCTGCAAGATGACGGTCACGCCCGCCGCGCGCGGCCTGGGGCTGGCGCGACGCCTGCTGGAGGCCTGTGAAGCGGCGGCGCGGCAAGCGGGCTCTGACCTTCTCTATCTGGAAACGAACAGCGCCCTGAAGCCCGCGATCGCCTTGTATGAAAGCGCCGGTTTCTTTCACCTGCCGCCACGTCCCACGCCCTATGTGCGCGCGGACGTCTTCATGGAGAAACGGCTTTAGCCGCCCAGGATGCGGCGGTGAACGCCTTCCGCGA
This sequence comes from Brevundimonas diminuta, assembly GCF_022654015.1. NCBI lineage: Bacteria > Pseudomonadati > Pseudomonadota > Alphaproteobacteria > Caulobacterales > Caulobacteraceae > Brevundimonas > Brevundimonas diminuta. The sequence continues at coordinate 2,316,018 of NZ_CP073063.1, read as the reverse complement.
CTGGCTGGTTGCGGAAGGCGCGCGTAGTCCGTCGCCGCCTATTCCTTCGACAGGTCCTGGCGGTTGAACCAGGCGACGGCGGCGGCGAAGGGAACGCCGATCCACAGGGCCAGGCTGAGGACGCCTTTCAGCACGGCATGATCAGGCAGTTGCGCCGCCGAAGCGCCGCCCGCGATGGCGGCCTTCAGCAGGTCGGTGGCCATGCCGGGCGACAGCAGAGGCAGAAGCCAGCCGTCCGGCGCCACGCCCATCGGCAGCAGCAGTTGCGGCAGGAAGAACTGGGCCACGCCGATCACCAGCGGCGCGAACAGGGCCGCCAGCAGCGAGCGCGTCACCACGGCGGCCAGGAGGCCGAGCATGGTGAACTGCAGGATGCGCGCCCAGGAGGTCAGGGTCAGCAGGCCGAAGTCCGCCGCCGCTGCGCCGGTCATCGAGAAGGTGAGGGGGCGGCCGAACACCGCCGCCTGGATCACACTGGCGATCACGTCGGAGATCAGGGCGGCGAAAGTCGCCAGCACGATCACCAGACCCACGACCGCGACCTTGCCGGTCAGCAGGTTCGGCCGGGTGTTGCGCGCGCTGATCAGGCGCCAGGTCTCCCAGCGATAGTCGCCGGCGTAGATGGTCGCCGCGCCGATCAGGACGAACATCAGGATCGCGGGATTGGCGAAGTCGCCCGCGCTCTTGACCAGGGTCATCCCCAGATCGAGCGGGCCGCCCTTCATCATGTCCGGCGGCAGCTTGCCCGCCAGTTTGGCCTCATTGGCCTTGGCGACCACGAAGCCCAGGGTGGCCAGGATCACGCCCATGATCGGGATGAACAGCACGCTCCAGAACAGGGCGGTGAGGTTCTTGGACAGGCGGTAGGTTTCGGAACGGATCGCGTCAGCCAGCACGGTTTTGCTCCTGCACGCCGGTCCAGCCGGTTTCGCTCATGAAGACGTCTTCCAGGTCCGCGCCGATCCAGCGCGCCTCTTCGATATCGACGCCGCCCTCGATCAGAGCCTTGATGGCGGCGGCGGCTTCGCTACGCGGCACGGCGGCCACCACCGCGTCGCCCTCAAGCGTCGCGCGGTCGCCCAGAACGGACATGGCCTTGGCCAGAGGCGTGACCGACAGGCGCAAACGCTCGCCCGAGGCGGTCAGGTCGGAGACCCGGCCCTCGGTGATGACCTTGCCCTTGTTGAAGATGGCGACGCGGTCGCAGACGCGCTGGACCTCCTGAAGCTGGTGGCTGGCCAGGATGACGGTGACGCCGTCGTGGTCGGCCAGGCTGCGGATCAGGGCGCGCATCTCCTGGATGCCGGGCGGATCCATGCCGCTGGTCGGTTCATCCAGAATGACCAGGTCCGGCTTGGTCATCAGGGCGGCGGCGACACCCAGGCGTTGCAGCATGCCGACCGAAAAGCCCTTCACGCGGCGATTGGCGGCCTCGGTCAGGCCGACGCGTTGCAGCCAATTGTCGATCTCGGCCGACGACACGCCGCCATGGGCGCGGGCCAGCCATTCCAGCACCTGGCGGGCCGTCATGAAGGGCGGAAAGCGCGGCGTCTCGATCATCGAGCCCATGCGACGCATCGAGGCCGGATCGCCGATCCGACCGCCCATCACCACAGCCTCGCCCTCGGTCGGCCGAATCAGACCCAGCAGGGTGCGAAACAGCGTCGATTTGCCCGCCCCATTGGGACCCAGAATGCCGTAGACCCCGCCGCGCGGGATCGACAAGGTCAGGCCGTCCAAGGCCTTTACCGTCCCGTAGGTCTTGGTCAGGCCGCGAATGTCGATGACGGTTTCCATACGCCAAGCTTGGCGAGTGAACGCCGGTCGCACAAGCCGTCGCGTGGCTGTCGTCCATTAAGTTTAGGCAATGGTTCAGTGTCGCCTTGGAGTAAGTTCATGTCTCGTTTCGTCGCCGCCAGCCTGGCCGTGGCCGCCGCCTTCGCCGTCGCGTCGTGCGCCGGGGCCCCGCAATCCGCCCGTACATCGCCGGTTGTCGAGCAGGCCGCGCAGACGACCCGTCCCGATCTGGTCATCCTGGTGTCGATCGACGGCTTCTCGCCGGATTATCTGGGCAAGGGGCAGACGCCTGTGCTGGATGGACTGATCGCCGGCGGCGCGTTCGGACCGATGCGGCCGTCGTTCCCCAGCGTGACCTTCCCCAATCACTATACGCTGGTCACGGGGCTGCACCCGGACCACCACGGCGTGGTCGGCAACCGGTTCACCGACGCGCAACTGGGCGCCTTCACCATGTCCAGCAAGGAAAGCGGCTTCTGGGACCAGGGCGAGCCGATCTGGGTCACGGCCGAAAAGGCGGGCGTGCGCACCGGCACCATGTTCTGGCCGGGATCGGAGGTCGAGATCCACGGCGTGCGGCCCAGCCAGTGGGCGCCGTTCGACCAGGGAATGCCGGGCGATGCGCGCGTGGATCGTCTGCTGTCGTGGCTGGACCTGCCGGTGGATCAGCGACCGAAGCTGGAGACGCTGTACTTCGACATCGTCGACACCGCCGGTCATCGCAACGGCCCCGATGCGCCCGAAACACGCGCCGCCGCCGCGTCGGTCGACGCCTCGATGGGACGGTTGATCGAGGGGCTGAAGGCGAGGGGGCTTTATGATCGCACGATGCTGGTTGTGGTCTCGGATCACGGCATGGCCGCGACTTCGCCGGACCGGGTCGTATGGATCGACGACATCATCGATCCGGCGGCGCTGAAGATCGGCTATGGCGGGGCGGTCCTGACCGCCGATCCGGCGCCGGGTCGCGAGGCCGAGGTACAGGCCAAGCTGGTCGGGCGCCATCCCCATATGGAATGCTGGAACAAGGCCGACGTGCCGGCGCGGCTGGTCTATGGATCCAACCCGCGCGTGGCGCAGTTCGTTTGTCTGGTCGAAACCGGCTGGCTGACGGCGACGCGGGATCGGCCGGTGACGCGCGCGGGCGGCGCCCACGGTTATGATAACCAGGCGCCGGAGATGGCGGCGATCTTCATCGCCCATGGGCCGGGCGTGGTCGCCGGGCGTCGTCTGATCGATCTGGACAGTGTCGACGTGCAGCCCTTCCTGGCGCGGATGCTCGGGATCACGGCGCCGGCCGGCGACGGGCGGGCGCAAGACACCTTGTCCGTCACCATGCCCTGACCGGGTGATTGGCGAGCCGACGATTTGGGCGCACACTGGTCGCCAGAGGCGGGAGGCGAAGATGCGCAAGAGTCTGTGGGTCGCGACGGTTTCAGTCGCCTGTCTGATTGCGCCCGTGGCGGTCGCTGACGCCACTGCGACGGCGGCGACCCTGGCCCTGATCACCAATCCGCAGGTCTGCGGCCGGGTCGGGGCCGTCGGCGATGTCCAGCCGACACGCGACATGGTCATGGCTCCGGGCTTCGGCGACGAGGGTTTCGCGGTCGATACGAAGAACCCCGAGGCCCAGGCCTGGTTCGACCACGGGGTGCGGTTGCGCTGGGCGTTCGAGCATTCGGAATCGGTGCGGGCGTTCAGGAAGGCGAGGCAGTTGGACCCGTCGTGCGGCATGTGCGCCTGGGGCGAGGCCTGGGCAATCGGGCCGAACCTGAATGGCGGCGGCGGCGATCCCGAATCGATCGCTACCGGCCTGCGCGTTGCACGCGATGCACGGCGTCTGGCCCGCGACGCCACGCCGATGCAGCGCCAGATGATCGACGCCCTGATCCAGCGCTATTCCGGCAAGGAGAAGACCCGCGCCCTGCGTTACGCCCGCGCCATGGACCGGATCGCCAAACGTCATGCCGACGATGTATCGGTCGCCTCGATCACCGCCGACGCGTGGATGCTCCAGCCCGAGGGCGAATGGTGGGACAAGGACGGCAAGGCGACCGATCCGGCTGTCACCCGCGCCATGGCGATCCTGGAGCACGCCTTGACGATCAAGCCGAACGATCCGGGCGCCATTCACCTGTACATTCATCTGACCGAATGGTCGGACGATCCACATCGGGCGCTGGCCTATGGCGAGCGGCTGGCCCTGCTGGCGCCGGGCGCCAGCCATCTGGTGCATATGCCGTCGCACACCTTCTATCGGGTCGGGCGCTACAAGGACGCGATGATGTCCAACGTCAACGCCGTGGCGCTGGACAAGAGTTACGACCAGCTGGTCGGACCGCCCGGCGGCATTCGCGGCATGCGGCTGCATGCCCACAACATCCATTTCGGCATGGGCGGCGCCCTGATGGCGGGCGGGGCCGAGCGGGGGCTGGAACTGGCCGACTGGTATATGGCGACCTATCCGCAGCTGGCGGGACCGCCCGAGGCCGGAGAGGACGGGTATGTCGTCTATCGCCAGGTGATGGCGGCCGACGCCTATGCGCTTTACGGCCGGTTCGGATCGGACGCCCAGGTCGCAGCCCTGGCCGAGCCGGACGTAGGCCGTCCGCTGATGCGGGTCGGCTGGCGCTATGCGCGGGGTGAGGTGGCGGCGCGGCGCGGCGATGCGGCGGCGGTTCGGATCGAGGCCCAGGCCATCGCCGCCCTGCTGGCGGACCAGGCGTTCAAGGGCCCGATGGCGGATCGTCAGACCGGTTTCGCCGAACTGTTCCAGAAGGTGCTGGAAGGCCGTGCGGCCATGATTGATCAGGACTATCCCGCCGCCATCGCCGCCTATGGCCGGGCGGCGGCGATCCAGGCCATGGCGCCCGAGGGCGGCGATCCGCCCATGATCTGGTATCCGACGCGCCGCAGCCTGGCCGCCGCCCTGCTGGCGTCCGGCGATGCGGCGGGGGCCAAGGTCAAGATCGGCGAACTGCTGAAGGATTGGCCGAACGATCCCTACAGCTACTACGTCCTCTACCGCGCCGAACAGGCGCTGGGCGACGAGACGGCGGCCAATGACGCCCTGCGCCATGCCGGCGTCGAATGGATCGGCGGACAGATGACGCTGGGTGAGGCTTAATATCTTTCCTTCTCCCGTTGGGAGAAGGTGGCCCGGAGGGCCGGATGAGGGTCGGCCGGTGGGCCAGTTCGCACACCCGACCCTCACCCTTTCGCGCCAGAACGACGGCTATCGCCGCCGTGCGCTCAGGCCCTCTCCCAATGGGAGAGGGATGCCTATTTCTTCGCCGCTTCGATCAGTTTGCCGATTTCGGCGGGGTCGATGCCGGGGCTGGCCTTGCCGTTGACGAAGAAGGTCGGCGTGCCGCGCAGACGCAGGGCGGCTGCCGTGGTGTGGATGTCGGCGATGTGGCGGGTGGTTTCGGGCGCGGCGATGGCGGCCTTGGCGCGGGCCATGTCCACGCCATGCGCCGCCAGGATGGCGTCGATCGCTTCGATCGACAGCGCCCGCTCGGTCATCAGCGCGTCATATACCTCCAGATACTTGCCCTGCTGGTGCGCGGCCAAGGCGGCGCGGGCGGCGTATTGCGAGGTGATGTCGTCGCCGCGGTCCAGGATGGGCCAGTCCTTGAAGACGAAGCGGACCTCCGGATGGGCGGCCATCACGGCGCGATAGTCGTGGGCCACGGCCTTGCAGCCGGGGCAGCGGAAGTCGAAGAATTCGATCACCGTGACCTTGGCGTTCGCCGGACCGAAGGCCGGATCGCGGGCGTCGGGCGCCAGGAGGCCGGCGTTGGCGGCGGCGGCCTGGTTCGTCTCCTCGACGGCGGCCTCTGCGTCCTTGGTCTGGAGCGCCATCTGCGCCTCCTGCAAGACCTCGGGATGCTCCAGCAGATAGGCGCGCACGTTCGATCCGCCGGTCAGATAGGGCGCCGCTGAAAAGCCCAGCGCGATGACTGACAGGCCCAGGGCCAGATAGCCGGCGCGGCCGCCGCTGAGCCATCCCGGCTTGGCGGTCTTGGGTTCGGGCGCAGGCGTGGGTGCGTCGTCGGTCATTCAGGCTCGCAGTCGGCAGTGAGGGATCAGTTGAGGGTGGCGGGCCGGCGCGCGGCGTCGCGGCGGTCCAGGTCGTTCAGATCGTCAGGCGTGGCGCCCGAGGCCAGGACGATATCGACGGCGCGGCGCCATTCGATCGAGCCGGGATTCAGCATGGAGCGGGCGCGCAGGGCGAACTGGGTGGCCTGCTTCTCATCCCCGCCGGCGAAATAGTATTCCGCCGAGGCCAGTCGCGCCTCGCCCTCCTTGCCCTGGGAGGCATAGGCCTGGGCCAGAAGGCGCCATGCCATGGTGTTGTCCTTCTCGGCGACGACGGCGTGTTTCAGCTGGTCTATGGCCTCGTCCAGCTTGGCCTTGTCGTTGGTCTCGATCAGGGCATGGGCCAGGTTGACGCGCAGGAGGGGGGCGTCGGGCTTCAGGCGGACCGCCTCGCGGTGGGCGGCGACGGCCTCGGACGGGCGGCCTTCCTCGAACAGGATCTGGCCCTTCAGTTCCTGGAAATAGGGGTTGTTCATGTCGCCGGCGATCAGCGCGTCCACCGCCGTCAGCGCCTTGTCCGTCTGGCCGTCGCGATACCAGGCGATGGCCCGCGCATAGCGGCCGGGCAGGGAGGTGTCGGTCGATGGATAGTCGCGCAGGGTGGCGTTCGGCGCATCCATGAAGGCGTGAATCTTGGCCAGAATCAGCGCGTGCTGCGCCATACGTTCGGGGCTGTCGCGATGGTCGTAGTGCGGCTGTTCCTGCACGTAGCGGCGCAGGCTCTCGATTCGGTTCGACGACAGGGGGTGGCTGCGGAAATAGGGATAGCGGCGGGCGTCGGAGAAGACCTCCTGCGAGCGGAAGTTCTCGAAGAAGGACACCAGTCCGGCGCCCGATTCGCCGGCGGCCTCCAGCGCCCGCGCCCCCGAGATGTCGGCCTCGCCTTCCTGGCTCTGCATATAATGCAGCGCGCCAAGAGCGCCGAAATACTGGCTGGAGCCCAGCAGGGCCACGCCTGCGTCCGGCGCGCCGGCGGCGATCGCCAGGGCGCCCAGCGCCATCGTCATGAACATCGGCTGTTTGCCGGCGTTCTCGGCCCCGTCTCGCAGGGTGTGCCGGTTCTTGATGTGGCCCGCCTCGTGCGCCATCACGCCCAGCAGCTCGCCAGGCGTCTTGGTGCGCAGGATCAGGCCGGTGTTGACGCCCATGATCCGCCCACGGGTCGCAAAGGCGTTCAGGTCGTTGTCGTTGACCAGCAGGACTTCGATGTCGTTCGGGTTCAGCCCCATGGCCACGAAGACCGGGTCGGCCCATTCGCGCACGATGCCCTCGACCTCGGTGTCGCGGATCAGGCTTTGCGCGGAGGCCTGGCCGGCGACGGAAACAGCCATCAAGGCCGTCGCCGCCGCCGCCAGAACGCGGGATGCAGATCGGGGAAGCCATCTCATGGCTATACTCCAACAACGACCGGCCCCCGCCTGTATCCAGACAGTCTAATCGTGACCGATCAGCGGCGCCACCACCCGCGCTTGGGCTTTTCGGGCGGTGCGACGATCTGGTTCGGGTCTTCGGCGATGATGGCCTGAACGTCGATCTCCGGCGTGGGAGCCACGAACGGCTCGGCCAGCACGGCCTCGGTCACCGGAACCGCCGTCGGGGCGGCGACCGGGGCGACCTCGGCCGGTTCGGCGGCCAGCGCCTCGTGCGGGGTCACGTCCAACTCGACCGGCGCGCCTTGGACCGTGGCCTCGTTCGGCTCGATGGCGGTGTCGGGATGCGGTTCGGTCGCGATCTCGACGTTGGCGCTAGCCGACTTGCGGCGCACGCGACGACGCTGAGGCTCAGGCGCGATGGCAGGGGCAGCCATTTCGACGGCCTCGGTCGGCTCGACCATGACGGCCATCGGCGTCTCGGGCGAGCCGTCGGGCGGCATGCCTTCGTTGGTGGCGCGGTTCTCGACCTTGATCTCGTGGCTGACGGGACCGTCGCCACGACCGCGACCCCGACGACGGCGACGGCGCGAACGGCCGCCTTCCTCGACGGAGCCTTCACCGGCCCCATTAATGGCGACCACATCCAGGCCTTCGACCTCGGACTGAGCGGCAACGGGGCGTTCAGACCGCTCATGGCGCTCGCCGCGTTCCGGGCGACCTTCCGAGCGGCCGGGGTTCAGCGGGTCGAACCAGACATAGGGGTCGTCCAGCGACGGCGTGCGGCCACGAACCCAGGTGTAGACGTCGCGCTCGCCATCCTCGCGGACGCGGCGACCGCCGCGGCGACCACGGCGACGGCGGCGGCCGTTTTCGTCTTCCTCATCGTCCGAGGCGTCGTCGGCGTTGACCGTATCGACGGCCTCGACGTCGGAGGTTTCCTCGTCGCGACGACCGCCGCGACGGCGACGGTTGCGCCCACGACCCCGATCGCGACCGCCTTCGTGACGCTCCGAGCGTTCGCGCGGTTCGTCGTCGTCGCTGTCTTCGCGATCCAAGGATTCGACCGTGTCGTCATCGTCGTCGGCGATGATCTCCTCGTCGTCGTCCTCATCCTCGTCTTCGTACAGCGAGGCGTCGAAGTCGTCGTCGAGGTTGGGCATCTCGATCTCGGGCGCGACGAAGTCCTCGTTGGTCTCGGTGCGCTCGATCGTGTGTTCGCCTTGACCCAGGCTGTCGTCGATCTGGACGATGACGTTCAGGCCGCGACGTTCCAGCAGCGACTGCAGATAGGCGCGCTTGTGGTTCAGGATATACAGGCCGACGGCGGTGCAGACCTTCAGCACCACGACGCCCGCGCCGTTCTTGCCGGCCTCGATGTCGACCGCGCGCAGGGTCATCAGGGCGGCGGATTCGGCCGAGCGGATGCGGCCGGTGCCCTGGCAGTGGGGGCAGGCTTCGGTCGCGCCCTCGATCACGCCCAGGCGGCGACGCTGGCGGCTGATCTCCATCAGGCCGAAGGGCGAGATGCGGCCCATCTGGATGCGAGCGCGGTCGGAGGACAGGGCCTCCTTCAGCACGCGCTCGACGGCGCGGTTGTTCTTGCCTTCATCCATGTCGATGAAGTCGATGACGACCAGGCCGGCGAGGTCGCGCAGGCGCAGCTGGCGCGCGGCTTCCTCGGCCGCTTCCATATTGGTCTTGAACGCTGTCTGCTCGACGTTGCGTTCCTTGGTGGCGCGGCCCGAGTTGACGTCGATGGCCACCAATGCCTCGGTCTGGTTGATGACCAGATAGCCGCCGGATTTCAGCGGCACGACCGGCTGGTGGATCTGCGTCAGCAGCTCTTCGATGCCGTTGGCCGCGAACAGGGGACGCGAGCCGCGATACAGGTGAACCTTCTTGGCCTGGGCCGGCATCAGCACGCGCATGAAGTCGCGCGCTTCCTTGAAGCCCTCGACGCCCTCGACCTGAATGCCGTCGAAGTCCTTGTCGAACATGTCGCGCACGGCGCGGCGGACCAGGTTCTCTTCCTCGTAGATCACCGAGGGGGCGTGAGAGGCGAGGGTGGTCTCGCGGATCGTCTCCCACAGGCGCAGCAGATATTGATAGTCGCGCTTGATCTCGGCCTTGGTGCGCTTGGCGCCCGCCGTGCGGATGATCAGACCCATGCCCTTGGGCACTTCCAGGGCCGAGACGGCGCTCTTCAGGCGACGACGGTCCGAGGTGTTGGTGATCTTGCGCGAAATGCCGCCGCCCTTGCCGGTGTTGGGCATCAGGACGCAGTAGCGGCCGGCCAGCGACAGCCAGGTGGTCAGGGCCGCGCCCTTGGCGCCGCGCTCGTCCTTGACGACCTGAACCAGCAGGATCTGGCGGCGCTTGATGACGTCCTGGATCTTGTAGCGACGCATCAGGCGGCGCTTCAGACGCTCCTCGTCGGCCAGGGCCGATTCGGGATCGACGTCGTCGCCGGTCGATTCGCGGTCGAGATCGTCCTCGTCCTCGTCGTCGTGCGCCTCGGCCATGATAGCTTCGCGGTCAGCGACGGGGATCTGGTAGTAGTCGGGGTGGATTTCGTTGAAGGCCAGGAAGCCGTGGCGATTGCCGCCGTATTCGACGAAGGCGGCCTGCAGGCTGGGCTCTACGCGCGTGACTTTGGCGAGGTAGATGTTGCCGCGAAGCTGGCGCTTCGCACGGGATTCGAAATCGAATTCCTCAATCTGGCGTCCGTCCACGATGGCGACCCGGGTTTCCTCCGGGTGGGCCGCGTCGATCAGCATTGTCTTTGACATGGAGTATCTCTCTCTGGCGCGCACTGGCCGACCGGCCCGGAACACCGGGTCGGATCATGGCGGCTCGCCGAATGAAGCTAGGGGCCGGCGCGCGCGACATCCCCTCGCCGAAAACGGCGAAGCGGGCTTGATCAAGCCGTTGGGGTGCGCAGGCGTTAAGGCCCATGGAAGTCGTCGGTCCTGAACCGGGCGCGCCAATCCCTTGGGAAGGCCGCGTCTCTGGTCCGCTCTTCGAATCCTCGACGATGCCGGGAGATTCTAGGATTGGTGAAAGTCAGCGCCGCGAGGAGGGCGCGCCAGGCTTCGCAGGGGCGAAATCGGCGCGATCGGTTCGCGAGCGGTCACAGCATAGTCACGCAATTCGCGAATTAAAAGGCGTTGGCCTTAACCCCATGAATACGACCGTCTGGCATTCTGGCGTCGGAGTAGGCTTTCAGTAGGTTCGCCGGCGCACATGAGCGGTCGCGTTTTGACAGGTCTGATGCGCTGGGGCGCGAAGGAATGGGCGATGACCGCCCTGGCCTTCGTGGTCATCTGCATCGTCGGCCTGTTCGGCACGCGCGGTTTCGCCTGGGGCGCGCAGGGCGATGTCCTCAGCGTGCGCTTCGGCGCCGACGGCGATCGGACCCGCGTCGTCATCGATCTGGACAAGACGGCGCAGGGACGCGTCATCGACGCGGGCGGCGAAGGCCGGGTGGTGCTGGCTCTGAGCGGTGTTGCGCCAGGGCGCGGTCTGAACGGCGGCGGTTCGGGGCTGGTGCGCTCCTATGAGGTCACGTCTTCTGGCGGTTCGTCGCGGGTTCAGCTGGAACTGGCGCGCGGCAGCGAGATCGAACGGCGCTTCCTGCTGCCGCCCGGCGACGGCGTCAGCCATTATCGTTATGTCGTGGATCTGAAGGCGACGGGAGCCGCCGCGCGCGCCTCGACCACGCCGGCGCCGCGCGCCAGCGCGCCGCCACGTCGCGCCGAACGCCCCCTGATCGTCATCGACGCCGGCCATGGCGGCAATGATCCGGGGGCCAGCGGCGCAAGCGCCCAGGAAAAGCAGGTCACTTTGGCCGCCGCCCTGGCTTTGAAGGCCGAGCTCGAGAAGAACGGCCGTTATCGCGTGCGCCTGACACGGACCGACGACCGCTATGTCGACCTTTATCGCCGCGTCTCCATCGCGCGTCAGGCCGACGCCGATCTGTTCATTTCCTTGCACGCCGACGCCGGCGCCGATCCGGCGCTGCGCGGGGCCAGCGTCTACACCTTGTCGGAACAGGGGGCAGGCCGGGCGGTGCGCGAGTTCACGCGCGCCGACAACTGGCATCGTGAGCTGCATCTGCCGGGCCGCGACCCGTCGGTGGATCGCATCCTGCTCGACATGACCCAGCGCGCGACCCAGAACCGCTCCGCCCAGTTCGCGCGCGTCTTGCTGACGCATCTGGAAGGGTCGGACCATCCCCTTCTTCGCCGCAGTCATCGCGATGCGGGTCTGGCTGTTCTCCTGGCGCCCGACGTGCCGGCCGTGCTGCTGGAAATGGGCTTCATCACCAATCCCGAGGACGAGCGGCTTCTGACTGACGAGCGCGCGCGCCGTCGCCTGATGAAGTCGGTGGCGGACGGGATCGATCGCTATTTCCGCGAGCCGTCCACGCCTATGATGGCCTCCGCGGACAGCCAGGCCGCCGGTCAGCCCTGATCCGGCGCAACCAAGCTGGCCGTCGCCGGTTTCGGCACCATGAAAAAAGCAATTGTCACAGGCGGATCAGGCCTGATCGGAACGGGCGTCTGTAAGGCCCTGCTGGCCAACGGATGGAAAGTCGCCGCCTTCGACCTGAAGCCGGGCGATGGCGAGGCCCGTCATATCGACTGCGATCTGGGTGATGAGGACTCGGTCAAACAGGCGTTCGAGACCCTGGGCTGGTCGTCGCTGGACCTGCTGGTCAACAACGGGGGCATTGCCGATCCTGTGAACGGCCCGCTGGCTGAACTGTCGCTGGCGGACTGGCGCAAGACGATCGACAGCCATTTGACCGGCGCTTTTCTGATGAGCCGCGCCGCCATTCCGATGCTGAACGAGGGCGGCGCTATCGTGAACATGATCTCGACACGCGCCTTCATGTCCGAGCCGCACACCGAGGCCTATGCGGCGTCCAAGGGTGCGCTGTTCGCCCTGACCCACGCCCTGGCGATCAGCGAAGGCCCTCGAATCCGCGTCAACGCCATCGCGCCCGGCTGGATTTCGGACGGCGAGGATTTGCGTCCTGTCGATCACAAACAGCATCCGGTCGGCCGCGTCGGCCGCGCTGAGGATATCGCAGGGGCCGTACTCTATCTTGCCGAAGCGGGCTTCGTCACGGGCCAGGTGCTGACCGTGGACGGCGGCATGACGCGCAAGATGATCTACGCCGATTAGGCGGTCAGGCCAGGCCGGCCTTCTTTAGCGTCTTCCAGGCCTTGATCACGCGTTGCAGCTTGGCCTCGGCGCTGCGGTCGCCGCTGTTGGTGTCGGGGTGAAACCGCTTCAGCAGCTCGTGATACTGAGCCTTGATCTTCGCCTTGTCGGCACCCGGATCCAGATCGAGGTCGGCGAGGGCGGCGCGTTCCAGCTTGCCGATGCGGCGATCCTCTGTCGCGGACTGCGGCGCCTGATCGCCCTTGCGCCCGAACAGGCCGAAGCTGTCGCGCCATGAGCCGGCGCCGGTGGTGTTCGAGGTGCCCATCTTGGCGGCGAAGGCGGCGGCCTCGCGCGTGAACTTGCCGGCCTGCATCTCCCAGGTCGGGCGCCCGCCGGTCATGGCCTCGTTTTCCTGGGCGGCGCGAATCTCGCCCTCGGTCATGCCGGCGTAGAAGTTCCAGCCCTTGTTGTATTCGCCGGCGTGCGGCTGGCAGAATTCGTAGAAGTCGTTCAGCCGCTCGCGCGACTTGGGAGCCTTGGCCGCAGCGGCCCGGCGGCAGTCGGGCCACTGGCACGGCTTTTCTCCCGGCTTGAGGTGCAGGACGTCGGCCTTCGCCGCCTCTTCCTCGGGCTTGGGCGGCTTCACCCGAATGTCGGTGAAGCGCGGCTTGTATTGAAAGGAGGCGGACATCAGCCGAAGTGTAAGCCCGATTGGGACAGCATCAAGGAATCGATCATGTCTGAAGGCCCGGTGGCGACGATTATTCGTGCAAAACTGACGGCAGGGCTGTCGCCCCTGCGTCTGGAGGTCGAGGACGACAGCTGGCGCCACGCCGGTCATCATCATGAAGGCGGAATGGACGCCAAGCCTGGCGGCGAAAGCCACTTCAATCTGGTGATCGTGTCCGCCGCTTTCCAGGGGCAATCGCGGCTGGCGCGACAGCGCGCGGTCAACGCCCTGCTGAAGGACGAGATGGCCGGACCGGTCCACGCACTTTCGATCAAGGCGCTGACGCCGGAGGAGGCTGGCTGAGCGAAAGAACTGCGTTCACATCGTCTTAGAACCTTCGTCTTAGCGTCATCCGACCAAACAGAACGTGGGGATCTGGGCTTATGGTGGAATCAGACGGCGTCGCGAAGGCGCTCGAAGGCGAGCAACGCGCCGGAGACGCGGCCCAGGCGCTGACCGCCATCCTGCAGACGCAGTATCTCCGCTACATGATCATCGCCTCGTGGGGCGTGGGTCTTCTGGGCACCGTCGGCTTATGGCCCGCGCTTCTGTGGTTCGGCGGCACGCTGGCGGCCGGGTCGCTGCGGGGAATCGTCGAACATCGCCTGAGCCATCGCGTCGGCACCAACTGGGGCGTGATCTTCCCGATCGTGGCGACGGTGACGACCGGCGCCTGGGCCATCGCGCCTTTGATGGCCTGGTTCTCGCCCACCGATTTCGGACGGCCCCTGGCGCTCGCCCTGCTGATTTCCGGCTATGTTCTGGTCTTCGCCCAGCTTCGCAGCTCGCCGCGTCAGGCCCTGATCATCTCTTCGCCCTACGGCGCGGCCGCGACGATCATTCTGTTCAGCCTGTGGGGCACCAACGCCTTCTGGTCGATGCTGGCGGTCCTGCCGTTCACAGCGGCGGGTCTGTTCGTGCTGGTGACCATGACCCTGCTGCGCGAAGACCGCATTCGGGCCTTCCAGTCGCATCAGGCGCATTTGATCGAGGAACTGGAAGCGGCCCGCGACAAGGCCAACGCCGCCAATGACGCCAAGTCGAACTTCCTGGGCGTGATCTCGCACGAACTGCGCACGCCCATGAACGGCGTATTGGGCGCGGCCCAACTGCTTAGCGCGACGCGACTGGAGACGACGCAGCGAGAGTATCTGTCGATCATCCGCAACTCCGGCGACAATCTGTTGTCGTTGCTGAACGACATTCTCGATATGACCAAGATCGAGGCCGGCAAGATGAACTTCGAGGTCGTCGATATCGTCATCGACGGCCTGAACAAGCGCATCACGGGCCCCTTCGAAGCGCAGGCCGAAGCCAAGGGCCTGACGTTCGTTACGACCGTGGAGGGCGAGATTCCGACAGTGGTGCGCGGCGATCCGCTGCGCGTCTGTCAGGTGGTGCAGAATCTGTTGTCCAATGCGGTCAAGTTCACCGAGACCGGCGAAATCCACTATCTCGTGCGGGGGCACCGCATTTCGGATCAGCGCGTGCGGTTCGAATTCGTCGTCCAGGATAGCGGCGCAGGGATTGCAGCCGCCGATCTGGAGCGGCTGTTCATGCCCTTCACCCAGGTCGATACCTCGTCCACGCGGCGATTTGGCGGAACGGGTCTGGGCCTGACGATCGCACGGCGCATGGCCAACATCATGGGCGGCGACATTACCGTGACGTCCAAGCTCGCAGAGGGCTCGTGCTTCACCCTGGAAATCGAGGCCGAGGTCGTGGAATGGGCCAAGCCCGTCGCGGCGGCCGAGGTTCATGCCGAGATCGAAGGCGGCGAATCGCTGCGCGTCCTGGTGGTCGAGGATCATCCGGTGAACCGCATGATCCTGGAGGCCTGGATGAGCTCGGCCAGCCACGTCACTTCGACGGCCGAGAACGGTCAGGTCGCGGTCGATATCGCCAAGGATCAGCCGTTCGACCTGATCATCATGGACGTGAACATGCCGGTCATGGACGGACTGACCGCGACTCGCATCATCCGCGAAGGCGGCCAGAATGCGAATACGCCGATCGTGGTTCTCTCGGCCTCGGCGCGTCATGAGGATCACGAAGCCGGTCTTCAGGCGGGCGCCGACGCCTATCTGAACAAGCCGATCGATTTCGGCGCCCTGGCCGCCCTGATGGGACGTGTCAGCGGCGGTCGCGACGCGGTCGCGCAAATGGCGCTGCCGTCATCAGAGGCCTCCGTCGCCGCCTGATTGCGGCGATCCTGTGTTCCCGACATGAACCTAGCAAGGGGACGCCGGTTCAGGCGCGCCTCAGTCGCCGTGCTCCATAAGTGCACGCAAGCCGATGGTCTTCGGCGCAGATGGAGACACGATCATGAAAAAGATCCTGACCACCGCAATCGCTTCGGTCATGGCCGCCGGCGCGCTGGGCGCCGCTGGCGCAGCCTCGGCTCAGCCCGTACCGCCCCACGGTCCGCATGGTCCCGCCGCACGCCACGGTCCGGGTCCTGACCACTACGATCGTCGGGACTATCGCCAGGATCGCCGCGATTACCGCCGCGAGCTGCGCGAGGATCGTCGCGACTATCGCCAGCAGCAACGGGCCTATGAACGCTGGCAGCGTGCGGAACGTCGTTACAACGCCCCGCGCTATGTCCCGCCGCGCGGCTACGCGGTCCGGACCTGGAGCTATGGTCAACGGATGCCGTCCTACTACCGCACCAACGCCTATGTGGTGAACGACTATAACCGCTATGGCCTGCGCGCGCCGCCTCGTGGCTACCAATATGTCCGCAGCGGCAATGACGTGGTGCTCGCCGCCGTCGCCGGCGGCCTGATCACCGCCGTGATCGCCGGCCTGTTCAACTGATCCGTCAAGGATTTGAGATGCGCCCCGGAGGGAAACCTCCGGGGCGTTTTTCGTTTTGAAGAGGACGGCGACGCTTCCGGCGCCCAAGATGGATGACGATGCGCGCCTTCGCCGAGCTTCTGGATCGCCTGTCCCTGACGGCCTCGCGCAACGCAAAGCTGGTGCTGGTGCGCGACTATCTGAGGGCGACGCCTGATCCCGACAGGGGATGGGCGCTGGCGGCCCTGACCGGCGACCTGACGTTCGACGCGGCCAAGCCGGCCATGATCCGAAAGGCGGTCGAGGGCCGGGTCGACAGCGTGCTGTTCGGCTGGTCCTACGACTATGTGGGCGATCTGGCAGAGACCGTGGCTCTGATCTGGCCCGTGACGCCGGACCACCGGCCGAACCGCGAGCCCGAGCTGGCCGAGGTCGTCGAGGCGTTGAGAACCGCCACGCGGACGGAGGTGCGCGGTCTTCTGGAAGGCTGGCTGGATGCGTTGGAGCCGAAAGGGCGCTGGGCGCTGCTGAAGCTTATGACCGGGGCCTTGCGGGTGGGGCTGTCGGCGCGGCTGGCCAAGACGGCGGCGGCCATGATGCGCCCGGACGCGGTGATGGCGCCGCCTTCGCCGGAGGGCGACGAGGCGCAGATGACGCTGGAAGCCCTCGACGCCTCGGCCATCGAGGAAGTCTGGCACGCGGTCGAGCCGCCCTACGCCGATTTGTTCGCCTGGCTGGAGGGCAGGGCGGAGCGGCCCAGCCCGGATGCGCCCGGCCGGTTCCGGCCCGTCATGCTGGCCGTCGCCATCGATGAAGCGGTCGATCTGCCCAAACTGTCGCCAGCCGACTATGCGGCCGAATGGAAGTGGGACGGCATCCGGGTTCAGGCGGTGCTGGAGGGTGAGGTGCGCAAACTCTATTCCCGAACCGGCGACGAGATTTCGGCCGCCTTTCCCGATGTGATGGAGGCGCTGGCGTTCGAAGGCGCGATCGATGGCGAGCTGATCGTCTGGCGCGACGGGGCGGTGGCGCCGTTCGGGGATCTGCAGCAGCGGCTGAACCGCAAGTCGGTGGACGCCAAGGCGATGCAGGCCTTTCCAGCGGCGGTCGTCGCCTATGACCTGCTGGCCCAAGACGGCGAGGATCTGCGCGGCCTGCCGCTGCGCGAACGGCGGGCACGCCTGGAGGCCCTGGTCAATGATCATACCGGCGAGCGGCTTCACCTGTCGCCGGTGGTCGATTACGCCGATTGGGATCAGCTGGCGCGGTTGCGGACCGATCCGCCGGTCGGGGCGGCGGCCGAGGGACTGATGCTGAAACGCTGGGACAGTCCCTATCTGGCGGGGCGACCCAAAGGGCCGTGGTTCAAGTGGAAGCGCGACCCGCACGTCATCGACGCCGTCCTGATGTACGCCCAGCGCGGCCACGGCAAACGCTCCAGTTTCTATTCCGACTACACCTTCGGCGTCTGGACGCCTGAAGGGGCGCTGACGCCGGTGGGCAAGGCTTATTTCGGCTTCACCGACGAGGAGTTGAAACAGCTCGACAAGTTCGTGCGCGATCACACCATCGACCGGTTCGGGCCGGTGCGGTCGGTGCGGGCCGAGCGGGATTTCGGCCTGGTGCTGGAGATCGCTTTCGAGGGGCTGAATCGCTCGACGCGGCACAAGTCGGGCGTGGCCATGCGTTTCCCGCGCGTCAGCCGCATTCGCTGGGACAAGCCGGCGCGAGAGGCCAACACTATAGACGATGTGATGGACCTGCTGGACGCCATCGAAAGCGGCGGCGGACGGATCGCAAAGGCCTGAAATCCGGCTTTCGGGGGTTCCAATCGGCGCACCAGGCGTTAGACCCGACCCATGTCTTCGCCTCTTCCAACCGATGTCGCCCAAGCGGTCGCCGCAGGGCGCAAGGCCGTTTCGATCGACGCCGCCGTGATCGCCAAGCTGACCGACATGGCGGGTGATTTCGCGATCAATCTGACGATCGCCATCCTGATCTTCGTCCTGACGGTCTTTGCGGCGAAATGGGCGGCGCGGGCGGCGCGCAATACCCTGTCGCGGGTCAAGGGATTCCGCCACGATCCGACGGTCCTGAGCTTTGCGGTTCAGGTCGTGCGGGTGGTGGTGTTCATCATCGGCATGATCGCCGTGCTTCAACGCCTGGGCGTTCAGACCACTTCGATCATCGCCGTGCTGGGTGCGGCGTCCTTGGCGGTGGGCCTGGCTTTGCAGGGCACGTTGTCGAACGTGGCGTCGGGGATAATGCTGCTGGTGCTGCGACCCTATCGCGTCGGCGACGTGGTCGATGTCGGCGGGATGAGCGGCACGGTCCAGCGGCTGGACCTGTTCACGACCCAACTGTCCAACGCCAACAACCACAAGATCGTCATTCCGAACTCCAAGGTCCTGAGCGACCCGCTGACCAATCTGACCGGGCAGCAGACCCGCCGGATCGAGATCAACTTCACGGTCGGCTATGGCGACGATCTGAACAAGGCGCGCTGCGTGCTGGCGGATATGGCCGCAGCACACGACAAAGTGCTGCACGATCCCCATCCCTGGACGGGGGTGACGGGCCTGCTGGACAGTTCGGTCCAAGTGACGCTGCACGCCTGGGTCAAGGTCGGCGACTGGTGGCAGACCCAGGCCGATCTGATGCAGGGCGGCAAGGAGGCGCTAGACGCCGCCGGGATCGAGATTCCGTTCCCGCATCAGGTCGCCGTGCCCTATGGCGATGAGGATGTGGTACCGGTCGTGCGCGTCCGCACGGTCGATGACGATACTGCCGATCTGAAGGCGACGAACCGTTGATGCGTTACGATTTCGGCTCCGACAACACCGCCGGCATGGCGCTGAGCGCCATCGAAGGCCTGGTGCGCGCCAACAAGGGATTCGCCCGCGCCTATGGCGCAGACGAGGTCACAGCCCGGGCCGCCGACCAGATTCGTCAGCGTCTGGATGCCGACGCCGAGGTGCGGTTTGTTTTCAGCGGGACGGCGGCCAATGCCATCGCCCTGTCGATGCTGGCCCAACCCTATGAGGCGGTGCTGGCTCACCATGCGGCGCACATCTGCACCGACGAGACGGGGGCGCCGGGCTTCTTCGGTCACGGCGTCGGCCTGATCGGGCTGCCGGGCTTCTCGGGCAAAATCGATCCATTGGCCCTGCAGGCGCAATTGGGCGAACCCGAAGTCGGGCATCGTCAGCCGCCCGCCGCCCTGTCGCTGACTCAGGCCACGGAGTACGGCTCGGTCTATACCGAGGAAGAACTGCGCCACCTGATCGAACCGGCCAAGGCGCTGGGCTACGGCGTTCACATGGACGGAGCGCGCCTGACCAATGCGGTCGCCGCCGGTTTCGACCTGAAGGACATTCCGCGCCTGGGCGTGGACGTATTGGTGTTCGGCGGGGCCAAGGCGGGCGCCAACTGCGCCGAGGCGATCGTGCTGTTCGAGAAGAGCCTGGCGCGGCGACTGGACAACCGTTTGAAACAGGCGGGCCAGACGTCGTCCAAGACGCGTCTGCTGTCGGGTCCGATGCTGGGCTTGCTGGAAAGCGGCGATTGGGAATCGGGCGGCGCCCACGCCAATCTGATGGCGCAGCGCTTGGCGGCCGGCATTGCGGGGCGGTCGCCCTTCGTCCTGGCCCACCCGGTGGAGGCGAACGCCGTCTTCGTGCGGATGCCGCCAGAGGCGCACGCCCGCCTGAACGAAATGGGCTGGGCCTGCTACGCCTTCGATGACGGTTCGGTGCGCTTCGTCTGTTCGTGGGCGACGCAGGAAGCGGCCGTGGACGAGTTGATCGAGGCGGTGGCCGGTCTGGGCTGAGCGACGAATCCCCGCTTGCGCGCCAGCGTGGCCTTTCCCCGGTCGCATTGGCTTTCCATATGCGGATCATGGCGATGCGAGGCGAACGCTCCGGCGGCAGGCGTGACCCGATGGTCAAGGCGCAGCAGGCAGGGAGCCCAGAGGACAAGACGGACGGCCCTCCGACGCTGACGGCGCTGGCGGACCTTGCGCGGCTGGTGGCCCGATCGGGCGCGCCGCACCTGAAACTGCGGCTGATTTCGGCCATCCTGCTGACGCTGGCGGGCAAGGGGCTGGGCGTTCTGGCGCCGCTGGTGCTGGGCGCGGCGGTCAATCGGCTGGCGGCGGGGCAGGGTGCGGCGGCGGCCGTCGGCTGGGGATTCGCCGCCTTTGCCATCGGGTGGACGATCGTGCGGTTCCTGTCGGCGGCGTCGCCCCTGGTCTCCGACGTCGTCTTCGCGCCGGTGCGCGCCGCCGCCCAGCGCGCGACGGCGGCCGAGGCCTTCGCCCATGCGCTGAGCCTGTCGCTGGACTTCCATCAGACCAAACGCTCGGGCGCCCTGTCGCGGACGATGGACCGGGGATCGCGCGCGGTGGACTTCCTGCTGCGCATCCTGGCCTTCAACCTGGTTCCGACGGGGGTGGAGCTGGTGCTGGCGGCCGGGGTGCTGGGGGCCAAATACGACTGGCGTTTCGCCGCCGTCGCGGTGGTCGTGGTCGTCATCTACACCACCGCCACCTTCGCCATGTCCAACTGGCGGCTGGAGCATCGCCGGATCATGAATGCGGCCGATTCCGAGGCCGCCGGCGTCTCGGTCGACGCCTTGCTGAACTATGAGACGGTCAAGTCGTTCGGGGCCGAGACGCGCGCGGCCCAGACCTATGACCGGGCGCTGGGTGACTATGCCGAGGCGTCGCTGAAGGCCAACAGTTCGCTGAACATGCTGAACGGGATGCAGGCCCTGGTGATGAACCTGGGCCTGGGCGTCATGGCGGTGATGGCCGGGTTCGAGGCGGCGGCCGGTCGGATGGGGCCGGGCGACGTGACGGCCGCGGTGCTGATCATGATCTCGCTTTACGCGCCGCTGAACATCCTGGGCTTCGCCTATCGGGAAATCCGTCAGTCCTTCATCGACATGGAGGAGATGCTGAAGGTGACGCGACAGACGCCGCAGGTCGCCGATGCGCCGAACGCCGTCGCCCTGCCGCGGCCGGTTGATGCGCGCGGGGCGTCGGTGGCGTTCGAGGGCGTCGGGTTCCGCCACGACGCGCGGGCCAATGGGCTGGAGGACGTCAGCTTTTACGCCGCGCCGGGCACGACGACGGCGCTGGTCGGGCCCTCCGGCGCGGGCAAGTCCACCATCGTCAAACTGGCGCTGCGTCTGCTTGATCCACAGGAGGGGCGCGTGCTGATCGACGGCCATGATGCGCGCGAAGTGACCCAGGCCTCGCTGCGTTCGGCGGTGGCGCTGGTGCCTCAGGATGTGGCGCTGTTCAACGATACCCTGGCCGCCAATATCGCCTTCGCCCGGCCCGAGGCGGATGAGGCGCAGGTGTGGGCGGCGGCCGAGGCGGCGGAACTGGCCGACTTCATTCGCGGCTTGCCGGATGGGATGCAGACCAAGGTCGGCGAACGGGGGCTGAAACTGTCGGGCGGCGAACGTCAGCGGGTGGGCATCGCCCGCGCTCTGCTGGCCGATCCGTGCATCCTGATCCTGGACGAGGCGACCAGCGCGCTGGACAGCCGCACCGAGGCCGCGATCCAGAAGACGCTGCGCAAGGCCAGGACCGGCCGCACGACCCTGGTGGTCGCACACCGGCTGTCGACCGTTGCGGATGCGGACCAGATTCTGGTGCTGAAGGCCGGGCGGATCGTCGAACGCGGCGGGCACCACGAACTGGTGGCCCGACAGGGCGGGGAATATGCGGCGCTGTGGCGCAAACAGACGCGTGGCGGCAAGACGCCTCAGATGGCCGACTGATCGGGGGTCGGCAGCTTCTTTCTCAGAACCTCATGCAGGTTCGTCAGGATGGCGGTCCGCGCGGCCTGCTCTTGCGGCGGCAGCGCCAGCAACAGCTTCATCGCCTGGGCGTGGACCGTGGCGATGCGCCAGTCGAAACCGCCCTGACGCGGCGCGGCGTCCAGCAGGTCGCACAGGCCCTTGGCCGCCGTGCACAGGTCGTCCATCTCGAACGGGCTGGCCGCATCGATGATCTGGCTGGAGGCGGAATAGGCCTGATCCAGCCGCATCGGCTCGATCAGGTTTGGATCGGGCTTGGCCAGCAGAGCCGCGATATTGTCGCCGATGATGGCGCGGGCCTGTTCCTGAAGTCCGTCCAGATTGGCGCGGGCCTGGGCCAGGGCGACCCCGACGCTGACGCCGCCGGGGCGATCCAGCATCTCTGCCAGACGCGACTTGCGCTGAGTGTGGGTGATGACGGTCATAGGGCCAGACTCTCCATCCCCTTCGCCTTGCGGATCATGTCGGCGCGACGTTCCACGCCTTCATAGCCGGTGTGCCGGAACCGGCGATCCGGCCCCAGGTAGTCGCCGACCTCCAAGAAGGGCCGGCTGTCGCGCGCCACCCAAAGGATGCGCTCCAGCAGAAGGGCCGGGCTGAAGGGCTTGGTGACGACGAAGTTGGCGCCGCAGTCCCGCGCCTCGGCGACGCGCCCGCGACGAATGTGGCTGGCGGTCATGATGACGGGGGTGAAGGCGTTGGGATTGGGGCCGGAGCGACGCAGCCAGCGCACCAGTTCGAACCCGTCGATGTCGGGCATGTCGGTATCGACGACCAGCAGATCGACGGGCTTGTCGGTCAGCAGCTTCTTGGCTTCCATGCCCGTGCCGCACGCATAGGTCGGCCGGATGCCGAAACCGGTCAGGGCGTTAGACGTCAGGGTCAGGGAGAAAGGCGAATCATCGACGATCATCGTGATCGCCCCGGCCAGGTTGAAGACGGCGCTTTCACGCAAGGACTCGCCGCCGCTCATGGCGCGAAGGCCCCGGTCTTTGCCGCCGCTGAACTCATGGCCGGTCGCAAACCCCGATGCCCCTGAACGAAGCGCCGAGCTTGGCAGACGAGGGTGGATGCTGCGTTAACGCTGGTCGGCCAGAGCGACCGGGCGTCAGAGGGCGCCGATGGCGTAGAATCGATCCGCGCGACGCTTCTTGATCTGCTGCGGCGTCAGGCCGTCGAAGCCCTTCAGCTCTTCGGCCAGCACGTCGCCGACATTGGCCATGGCCGTGTCGCGATCGGTATGGGCGCCGCCGACAGGCTCGTCGATCAGGCGGTCGACGATCTTCAGCTGCATCAGGTCCGGCCCGGTGATCTTCATCGCCATGGCCGCGTCCTTGGCCCGCGCGCCGTCGCGCCACAGGATGCCGGCGGCGCCCTCGGGCGAGATGACCGAATAGATCGAGTGCTCCAGCATCAGCACACGGCTGGCCGCGGCGATGGCGATGGCGCCGCCCGAACCGCCTTCGCCCGTAATGGTGGCGATGGAGGGCACGCCCAGGGTCAGGCAGCGCTCGGTCGAGCGGGCGATGGCCTCGGCCTGGCCGCGCTCCTCGGCGCCCAGGCCTGGATAGGCACCGGCGGTGTCGATGAAGCTGAGGACCGGCAGGCCGAACTGCTCGGCCATATCCATCAGGCGCACAGCCTTGCGATAGCCCTCGGGCCGCGCCATGCCGAAGTTGTGGGTGATGCGGGTCGCGGTGTCGTGACCCTTTTCGTGGCCCATGATGACGACGGGCCGGCCGCGGAACCGGGCCAGACCGCCCAGGATGGCCTGGTCGTCGCCGAACTGACGGTCACCGTGCAGCTCGTTCCAGTCGGTGAACAGGCTCTGGACGTAATCGATGAAGTGTGGGCGCTGCGGATGACGCGCGACCTGGGTCTTCATCCAGGGGTCGAGGCCGGCGTAGGTCTTCTTGCGCAGCTGTTCGGCCTTTTTGCGCAGGCCCTCGATCTCATGGTCGATGTCGCCCGAGGTGTCGGCCAGCAGCGACAGCTCCTCGATCTTGGCTTCCAGATCGGCGATCGGCTTTTCGAAGTCGAGATAGTGCGTGGCCATCAAGGCGTCCGGGAACTGTAAACGGGCGAAAGCGCCCTTGGGGAAGGCGCGCGAACCTAGAGAGGTCAACGCCGCCGGGCAAGCGGGGGTTCAGTCGTCGCGCGCCAAGGGGTGGTTTTGGTGGACGACCTGGGCCAGGCGATCGGTGGCGACGTGGGTGTAGATCTGGGTCGTGGCGATATCGACGTGGCCCAGCAGGGTCTGGACGACGCGCAGGTCCGCGCCGCCTTCCAGCAGGTGGGTGGCGAAGGCGTGGCGCAGGACGTGGGGGCTGACGCGGGCGGGGTCGATGCCGGCCGTGATCGCGGCCTCGTCCAGCAGCTGGGCGAAGCGGCGCGGGGTCAGGTGGCCGGTGCGGCCGGAGGAGGGGAAGAGCCAGGGACTGTCGGGCGCATCAGGCTTTCGCTTGGCGTCACGCGCGATGAGCCAGGCCTTGATCGCTTCGCGGGCGGCGGCATTGAGGGGGGCGAGCCGTTCCTTGCCGCCCTTGCCGCGCACGATCAGATAGGCGGGGTCGCGCCGAACGGCCTCGACTTTGAGCCCCAGCAGTTCGGACACGCGCAGGCCGGACGCGTAGGCCATCTCGACCAGGGCGACCAGGCGCAGGCCCGCCGCCGCATCGCGGGCGGCCGAGGCGGCCAGCAGGGCGTCGATCTCGACGCGGCTCAAGACCTTGGGCAGGGGCCGCCCCTGTTTGGGCGCGTCGAGGCGGCGCGAGGGATCGTCGGTGCGCCAACCCTCGGCCAGGGCGAAGCGGTAGAACTGGCGCGCGGAGGAGCGACGACGGGCGGCGGTGGCTGCGGACAGGCCGCGCCGCGACAGGTCCGCGAACCAGGTCTCGACGGCCTCGGCGTCGGCCTTCATCAGCCCGCCGGCGTCCGACAGCGCCATCTCCGCGTCCGCCAGATCGCGGCCATAGGCGGACAACGTATGGGGCGATGCGTCGCGTTCGACCGCCATCATCTCCAGAAAGGCCTCGATCTGGGGCGTCATGCGGCGATCCTCGGCCTGAACGACTGGCGCAGGGTCAGGCTTGGTGTAGAGGTTTTCTGGATCATGCCTGCCCGCGCCGCCGCCTTCGCCTTCCTCTCGACCGACCGTTCCGCCGGAGCCGCCGGATGAGGCGGCGCGCGAATCCGGGTCCGACCCGCACCATAGCCCTGGTCGGCCTGATGGGGGTGGGCAAATCGTCGGTCGGTCGTCGGCTGGCCAATCGGCTGCGACTGCCGTTTGCGGACGGGGATGTAGAGATCGAGGCGGCGGCCGGAATGACGGTTTCGGAAATCTTCGCCGCCCTGGGCGAGGCTGAGTTCCGCGCGGGCGAGGCGCGGGTGATCCGCCGCCTGCTGGAGGGGCCGCCCATCGTGCTGGCGACCGGCGGCGGGGCGATGATGAACCCGGAGACGCGGGCGCTGCTGAAGGCCAAGGCCGACACGGTCTGGCTGAGGGCCGATCTGGCGGTCATCGCGGAACGGGTGGCGCGCCGCGACACCCGGCCCCTGTTGCGCGGCAAGGACCCGCTGGAGGTGCTGACCGGCCTGGCCGAAGCCCGCTATCCCATCTACGGCGAGGCCGATGTGACCGTGGACGTCGGGCAGGGCTCGCACGGCCAGGCGGTGGACGCCATTCACAAGAACCTGCGCCGACACTGGCGCCAGAGACGACGCACGGAGACCCCGCAATGACGATCATTCCGGTCAGCGGCGGGGCCTTTGCCGCCTATGACGTCGTGGTGGGGCGCGGGCTGCTGGCGCAGGCCGGCGCACACATCGCACCGTTGGCCAAGGGGCGGACGGTCATCGTCACCGACGAGACGGTTGCGGGCATCCACGCCCAGACCCTGACCGCGTCGCTGACGGCGGCGGGCGTGACCAGCGAGATCGTGGCGGTGCCGGCAGGCGAGGGCTCCAAGTCCTTCGCCGAGCTGGAGCGCGTGCTGGACCGGCTGCTGGAGATCGGGCTGGACCGCAAGGATGTGGTCATCGCCCTGGGCGGCGGGGTCGTGGGCGATCTGGCTGGCCTGGCGGCGGCGCTGTTCATGCGCGGCATCGACTTCGTGCAGATCCCGACGACCCTGCTGGCCCAGGTCGATTCCTCCGTCGGCGGCAAGACGGCCATCGATACGCCGCGCGGCAAGAACCTGGTCGGCGCCTTTCATCAGCCGCGTCTGGTGCTGGCGGACATCGACGTGCTGGCGACGCTTCCGGAACGCCAGGTGAGGTCCGGCTGGGCCGAGGTGCTGAAGCACGGACTGATCTGCGACGCGTCGTTCTTCGACTGGCTGGCAGGCGAGGGGGCTGCGGGCGCCAAGGGCGATCCGGCGGCGCTGGAACGGGCGGTGATCCGCTCGGTCGAGATCAAGAGCGCGGTGGTCGGCGAGGACGAGAAGGAGGCGGGGCGGCGCGCCCTGCTGAATCTGGGCCACACTTTCGGCCATGCGATCGAGACCGAGGTCGGCTTCGACGAAGGGGCGCTGGCGCACGGCGAGGCGGTCGCCTTGGGCTGCTGCATGGCCTTCCGCTATTCGGCGCGCGAAGGACTGTCTTCGGCCGCCGATGTCGAACGGGTCGAAACGGTGGTCGCGGCGGCTGGGCTGCCGACGCGGCTGGATCAGGCGGGATCGTTCGCGGCCGACCGTCTGCTTGCCCTGATGGCGGGCGACAAGAAGGCCGAGGGCGGGGCGCTGACCCTGATCCTGGCGCGCGGCATCGGCCAGGCCTTTGTCGCCAAGGGCGTGGATGCGGCCAAGGTACAGGCCTTCCTGATCGAGGAAGGCGCGACCGCGTGATGCGGATCGCCGGGGTCCCGCTGGAGGACCGCTTCGTGCGGCTGGAGCCGTTCGAGGAAGGACTGAAAGCCGAGGTCAAGGCCGCGCTGGATTGCGATCCTGAGGCCTGGGACATCATGGTCGCGCCGGCCTATGGCGATCATTTCGAGGTCTGGTGGAATGCCGCGCTGGCGGCGATGCAGGCGCAGACGCGGATCGCCTATGCGGTGCGGCGGCGCTCGAACGGGGCGGTGGTCGGGACGACCAGCCTGTACGAGATCAACCCCGCCTATCGCCGCTGCGAGATCGGCTCGACCTTCTATCGGCCCGAGGCGCGGGGCGGGGCGATCAACCCGGCCTGCAAGCGGCTGTTACTCGGTCATGCCTTCGATGCGGGCGCGGTTCGGGTCGAAATCATCACCGACGCCGTCAACGCCCACAGCCAGGCCGCCATCCTGAAGCTGGGCGCCAAGGCCGAAGGCGTGCTAAGGAAGCACAAGATCACCTGGACCGGCCGGGCCCGCGACACCGCCATGTTCGCTGTCATCGACGACGACTGGCCCGAGGTGCGCCAGACGCTGGACCGGCGCTTAGCGGCGTTCGCTTAGTCCACCGCCCGGCATTCCGTCGGCTGGCGGCCTTCGACCGACCAGGTGGCGAGGACGCCTTTGCCGCGCAGTTCGACGTTGGAGGCGCGGTACCAGATGCCGTCGGCGGCGCGCTCCTGATACAGGTCGATGGCCTCGCCGGAAGAGTTGCGGATGGTGGCCATCTGGCGCGGGTTGTCGAAATCGACCGACAGGCGCTCGCCGTTGTCGCAAAGATAGACGGTGTGCACGACGCGGTTCAGGGTGCGGTCCTGGATTTCCGCGCCGGTGCGCTGGCGGGCGGTCTGGGCCTCGATGGCGCGTTCCTTGACCTCGTCGCCAGTGCGCGGCGCCTTGTCGGGATCGGCGCCGCAGGCGGTGAGGAGGGCCAGGGCGGCGAGGCCGCTGAACACGATCGACTGCGGCAGATCCGGCTTGAACAAGGTCTTTTCCCTCCACGGCCCCGCCCAACGGCGCAGCTTTTCGCGGCGTTCTAACGTGCGCCGCCTGTCGCCGTTCCCCGTCTTTGACGGAAGAAGGATTTGAGCAGCGACGACGCCTCGTCTGCCAGAAGGCCTGAGTCCGTCGTCGGGCGCCAGTGGCAGGTTGGTTGTTCGAACAGGCGTGGACCGTGGATGACAGCGCCGCCTTTGGCATCGTCGGCGGCCCACACGACGCGGCCGATGCGGGCATGGCTGATGGCGCCGGCGCACATGGCGCAGGGCTCTAGCGTCACATAGAGGGTCAGGCCGGTCAGGCGATAGTTGTCCAGCGCCGTCGCCGCGCGCCGCATGGCGACGATCTCGGCGTGGGCGGTGGGGTCGTGGGCCGCAATCGGACCGTTGGCGCCGGTCGAAATTACCTCACCTGAAGCAGGATCGACAAGAATTGCGCCCACGGGCACCTCTCCTGCGTCCGCCGCCGCTTGCGCTTGGTCCAGCGCCATGCGCATGAACCGCTCATCATGGTCCGCCATACAGACGACAACGACAAGAAGCCCCGCGCCCGTCAAGACGAACGGTCGCCCCGGCCCTTTAAATCCTCCGGTCCCCGCAAGAGCGGCGACGGGACGAGATCATTCGGCGACAAGCCGCGCGGCCCTCGCGAAGACGGCGCCAAGCGTTTCGGCGACAAGCCTGATCGGCCCCGCAGCGACCGTGCCGGCGGCAAGGACGGCAAGTCCAAGACGCCGGAAACGCCCCTGCGCGCCGAGCGAATCGCCAAGACCATGGCCCGCGCCGGCATCGCCTCGCGCCGCGAGGTCGAGCGGCTGATCGGTCTGGGCAAGGTGGCGGTCAACGGCCGCATCCTGGATACGCCAGCGACGCTGGTGACGCGCGACGACGTGATCACGGTGGACGGCAAGCCCATTGGTTCGACCCAGGCGACGCGCGTCTGGCGCTATCACAAGCCGGCGGGTCTGTTGACCAGCCATAGCGATCCGACGGGTCGCCCGACGGTGTTCGACGCCCTGCCGGCCGGTCTGCCGCGCGTGATCTCGGTCGGACGGCTCGACCTAGCGACCGAAGGCCTGCTGCTGCTTACCAACGACGGCGAGCTGAGCCGGGCGCTGGAGCTGCCCTCGACCTCGCTTGTGCGTCAATACCGGGCGCGGGCGCGGGGCAAGATCACCCAGGAACAGCTGGACGCGCTGAAGGACGGCGTGGTCGTGGACGGCGTGTCCTATGGTCCCATCGAGGCCAAGCTGGACAAGGCCAAGGAGTCCAAGTCGGAGGACGGCAAGGCGCCGGCGAACCTGTGGATCTCGGTCTCGATCACCGAGGGCAAGAACCGCGAAGTCAGAAAGGTGCTGGAGTCCGTCGGCCTGACGGTCAACCGGCTGATCCGCCTGGCTTACGGCCCGTTCCGCCTGGACGTGCTGCCGGTCGGGTCGGTGGAAGAGGTCGGGCCGCGCGTGATCCGCGAGCTGCTGGCCGACTACATCCGGCCCGAGAACCTGCCGACCGGCAATACGGTCGAGACGCCCGCGCCCATCCCCGGCCGTCGGGTGTCGACGCCCATCGTCAAGGGCCGGTCGGGTTCGGCCATGTCGGACCCGTCGCGCAAACCCAGCCGCGTCCGCGCCGCCGAGACGGCCCAGGCGGATGCGGTCGAGCGCCGCGAGCGTCCGCCCAAGAAGGAAGGCTGGGCCAAGGCCGCGCCCAAGTTCGAGCACTCCAAGAGCTTCAAGCCGCGCGAGCGCACGGCCCCGGCCGGGGACCGCCCGGCGCGTGAGGATGGAGATCGGCCCAAGCGCGCCTTCAAGCCGCGCGACGACCAGTTCATCGACGATCGGCGCGGCAAGCCCGGCGGCAAGCCGACGGGACGCGCCGGTTCCGGCCCTCGCGCAGGTGGTCCTGGCGGAAAGCCGAGCGGCGGCCGCGACTTCAAGCCTCGCACGGGCGGCGGCGGCAAGCCGGCCGGTCCATCGGGAACGAGCGGACGCGGACCCGGCGGCAAGCCCCGTTCGCCGCGCTGAGGCCTTAGCGAGCGAGGGGGACATGACCGACCAGACGGCGGACGTTGTTCCGCAAAAGGATCACAGCCTGGACCGGCTGCTGCTGTTCTCGGACGGGGTGTTCGCCATCGCCATCACCCTGCTGGCCATCGAACTGCATGTGCCCGAAGGCTGGAACGGACAGTGGGCCAGCCTGTGGGCCGAGCGGTGGCCGATGTTCACGGCCTTCGCGCTGAGCTTCGCCATCATCGGCGTGTTCTGGAACACGCACCGGCGAGTGTTCGCCCGCATGACCGGGTTCAGCAACGGGGTGATGCTGTTCAACATGCTGGCCCTGGCGGGGGTGGTGCTGATGCCGTTCGCCACGACCCTGCTCTACGAACAGCCGCGCAACGGCGAGGGGGCCTGGATCTATTTGAGCCTGGTGGCGCTGGTCGGCGTGATGCATGCCGGCGCCTATGGCTGGGCCGCCTTCGTGACCGATGCGATCCGGCCGCGGCCGCATTGGGCGGTGCGCGCCACGGTGGTCGTGACCCATGCCCTGATGCCCGGGCTGGCCTGCGCGCTGAGCTTCTTTCTGATGGCGCGGGGCGTGGGGCTGCTGGCGGCCATGACGGCGCTGGCGCTGGGTCTGTTGATCGCCGGCCGGGTCTGGGTCGGACGCCGTTTTGGCGGAACGGCCTGATGCGGATCGTCGCCGGAAGTCTGAAGGGCCGGGCCATCGTCGCGCCGGAGGGGCAGGGCACGCGTCCGACCTCGGACCGCGCGCGCCAGGCCGTGTTCAACGTGCTGGAACACGCCGCCTGGGGCGAGAGCCTGCAAGGCTTGCGGGTCATCGACCTGTACGCCGGTTCGGGCGCCCTGGGGTTCGAGGCGGTCAGCCGGGGCGCGGGCTTCTGCCTGTTCGTCGAGACGGACGACGGGGCGCGCGGCGCGATCCGTGAGAACGCCGACGCCTATGGGCTGATGGGATGCACGCGGGTGCATCGCCGAAGCGCGACGGACCTGGGCGTGCGGCCCGGCCCGATCGCCGAGGCGTTCGACCTGGCGTTTCTGGACCCGCCCTATGCCAAGGGGTTGGGGGAACAAACGCTGGCGCGGCTGATCGAGGGAAGCTGGCTCAAGCCCGGCGCCCTGGTGGTGTTCGAGCGCGGTTCCGACGAGCCGGAGATCGACACCCCCGGCTATCAGCGGCTGGACGCGCGTGACTATGGCGCAGCCAGGGTGCTGTTCCTGAAGGTTTCGCCGACAGCCGAGTGATTGGCGACGCTGCCCGTCTCTCAACGGGTGGGGGTTACAGCTTGGCGACCAAAGCTTTCGCCGCCGCCGTCACCTCGGCCCAGGTGATTTCGAAACCGTCGTCGTCGCCAAAATAGGGGTCGGCGACGGCCTGACCCTCGCGGCGGGGGACGTGGTCGAGCAGCAGGCTGAGCTCGGCGGTCGCATCGGCGGGACGCAGGCGGCGCAGGTTTTTCAGATTGTCGTGGTCCAGGGCGATGACGTGGGTGAAGCGGCGAAAGTCCGCCTGCGTCACCTGCCGCGCCTTCAACCCCGAAATCTCGACCCCATGACGTCGCGCCGTCGCCTGCGCCCGCGGGTCCGGCGCCTCGCCCGCATGCCAGTCCCCGGTCCCGGCGGAATCGACGATCAGGTCGAGCCGGAGCCGCTCAGCCTCGGCGCGCAGGGCGGCCTCGGCGAGGGGAGAGCGACAGATGTTGCCGAGGCAGACGAAGAGGATGGAGGGCGGTCCCCGGTGGCTGCTCATCAGTTTTGGTTGGCGAATTGTAATTTTACAATCCGTCGGTCCAAATATCCCGAATTCACGCCGGATAAAGACTCTACATCCGCCATGTTCATGGAGAGAGAGCTTTCAATCTGCTCTCTCGTGAAAACGCCATGCTCAACAAGCATCTCAATTCCCTGTTGCAAGACGTTGGGTTTGGCTACGGGGAAATAATCGTCAAGAGGTTCTACTTTTCTAATCTTTCGGGCGTTCATCTGCCTAAATATGTACGAGAACTGATTTTCTGAGAGGATGTTCAGGTCGCGGCATCGATAAGCCATTGCGACGATAGATACTCCCCAGCGCTCTTTGAGAGCTAAGAAATAGTCAATCGAAGTTCCAAGTACCTCTCGGCTAAACGACTCTGATGGCATGAGGAATGCACTCGCGAACCGGTTAGCTTGTCGCTCGATTCGATCTAGATTGTCAGAGTTGATCTCGACATCAGAGTGCATAACCAAGTGTCCAAGCTCGTGTGCGAGATTGAACTTGTCTCTTGGCCCGCTTGTGACTTCGGCTGATAGGAGAATAAAGGCTCGGCCCCCGATCCAGCAACTAACGGCATCCATATCTAAGCAGTCAACGCGTTCTCGAACTAAAATCACGCCATGTCGTTCGAGAACTTCTGCAAGATCGCGGATGGGGCCTCTTCCCAAATTCCAATGATCTCTAAGGGCTTCGGCAGCAGCTTCGATTTCTTCAACGTCGTCTCGATCAGCGTCGAACCATACGGTCGGTAAGCTAAGCTGTGGCAAGTCTATGAACCGGCTTATCATAGTTGTAATGTCGCCAGCCCATTGCAGGCGACGAATGATACGCTTGCGCTGCTGCTGCTCCATTCGCTTCAGGCTGCGGAAGAAGGGTGACTTAGGTTCTCCGGCACGCGAGGGCATTGTGGTAAAGAATGCCACAGGTTGGGCAGTCTCAACCACAATCTTTCTCATAACCTCTCCGCTTGGAGAGGCTTGGCCTGTTTCATATTGAGCGACAGCTTGGCGCGTGACGCCCAACCGTTCAGCGAAAATCTCTGCGCTATAGCCGCGCGCTTCCCGCGCCTCTCGGATACGCTCCGGGATAGGCTTGGCTGTCTGCCTTTCGGTCCCAGCACCGACACTCATGAAAATCACTCAGTCTTCTTAGCGTTATCGCTGTCCTCGCTTTTCTGAAGCGATTCCTCAATGTGCTCGCGGAAACGAAGGCGCATAGCCTTGGTAGGGGCTTCCGGCTCTTTTGCTGTTGCCGAGTTGCGTGCCGCCCGCTCGATTACATTGATCCGAGCCAACCATTCATCGCGCGTCGCTTTTGGCATTGCCCAACAAACGTGACCCAAAGAGGAGCCTTCAACGCCGAAGGTCAACCAAGCGTAGCAGTTCGCTAGATTTTCCGTGCCTGGCAACAGAACAACGTTGTCAGCAAACAAGTCCAACTGGTTTGAATGTCGCTGATCTTGTCGAGTGGGAGTGTCCTCAGGGAAGGCGGCTGGTCCATCGGCTCGGCAAATGTGAGCACGGAAATTGCCAGAATGAAGTTCGACCCAATGGCCGCCCCCCCGAGGCATTCGGTCAATCGACGAATTGAAAGGGAGATCTCCATTTTTGCAGAGTTCATGGATGCGGAAAAGGACCGCCGCACGTCTGAGATGGCCGCGCAAATCACGTCCCACAGGCGTCGCGAGAAACAGTTCATTCTCAAGTGCAGCGTTTGCCAGAAGGACGCCCTGTTTAACTCCTAGAATGACAGCCGCATCAGTCGATGCGGGAAAGGCGTCTTCAAGTTGAGATTGGAAGACTGACACGAGTGCTCCTCTGCTTCGCTGTGCAAGGGAATTCCCGAAAATGGTATCTCGCGTCAAGTGGATTCCTGATCGAGCTTAAAAATGTGTCGAATTTCCTCACCGTCTCCCGAACAGCTTCTCCAGATCGTGCAGCTTCAGCTCCACATAGGTCGGGCGGCCGTGGTTGCATTGGCCGGAGTGGGGGGTGGCTTCCATCTGGCGGAGCAGGGCGTTCATCTCCGGCGCCGAGAGGACGCGGCCTGAGCGGACGCTGCCGTGGCAGGCCATGGTTCCGCAGATGGCGGCGAGACGTTCCTTGAGCGACAGGGCCTGGCCGTGTTCGGACAGGTCGTCGGCGATGTCGCGGATCAGGCCCTGAACATCCGTATCGCCCAGCATGGCCGGGGTCTCGCGCACCAGGACGGCGCCGGCGCCGAAGGCCTCGACGATCAGGCCCATCTCGGCCAGTTCCTCGGCCCGCCCGGCGACGCGCTCGGCCTCGGCGGGGTCCAGATCGACCACCTCGGGCGTCAGCAGGGCCTGGCGGGTCACGGACCCCTCGGCCATCTGGGCCTTCATCCGTTCATAGACCAGCCGCTCATGCGCCGCGTGCTGATCGACGATGACCAGGCCGTCGCGGGTCTGGGCGACGATGTAGTTGGCGTGGAGCTGCCCCCGCGCGGCGCCCAGGGGGTAGTCAAGGGGGTCGGCCGGAGCGTGAGCGGTGAATCGTGGCTCGTGACTGATCGGGGAGGCATCGGCGGATGGCGACGGCCATGCGGGGCCGTCCCAGCTGGGTTCGACGCGGGCGCTGCGTTCGTTGAGGCCGGGGAGAACTTGCGCGGCCGCAGCGGGCTGGGACCAGCCGGTCCAGCCGCTGAAGCCTTGCGCCGACGGGGCGCTGGGGCTGTAGGCGGGGCCGGATGCGACACCGGTGTGGGGCTGAAAACCCGACAGGGCGTCGGCCGCGACGGTTGTCGAGGCGCGATGGCCGGCGGCGTGGAGCGCGTGCCGCAGGGCGCCGACGATCAGGCCGCGCACCAGGGCCGGATCGCGGAACCGGACCTCGGCCTTGGCGGGGTGGACGTTGACGTCGACATAGAGCGGATCGATGTCGAGAAACAGGACGGCGGCCGGATGCCGGTCGCGCGCCAGAAAGTCGGCGTAGGCCCCGCGCAGGGCGCCTTGCAGCAGCCGGTCCTTCACCGGGCGGCCGTTGACGAACAGATACTGATGCGCCGCATTGCCGCGCGAATAGGTGGGCAGGCCCGCATAGCCCGACAGGCGCACGCCGTCGCGTTCCTGATCGATCAACAGGGCGTTGGCCTCGAAGTCGCGGCCCAGCAGGGCGGACAGCCGCTTCAGCCGGCCTTCGTCGCCGGGGTGTTCGGCGGGCAGGCGCAGGGTGACCTTGCCGTCCAGCGACAGGGTGAAGGCGACGGCCTCGTGCGCCATGGCCTGGCGCTTGATCTCCTCTGAGATGGCCATGGCCTCGGACCGCTCGGACTTCATGAACTTGAGCCGGGCGGGGGTGGCGTAGAAGAGGTCGCGCACCTCGACCCGCGCGCCGTGCGGGCCGGGGAAGGGGGCGGGGGCCAGGGGACGGGTCTCGCCGCCCTCGACCGTGATGGCCCAGGCGTCGGTTTCGTCGCGGGATCGGGTGGTGATCGACAGGCGGGCGACCGAGCCAATCGAAGGCAGGGCCTCGCCCCGGAAGCCCAGGGTGTGGATGCGCAGCAGGTCGACGTCGCCGGCGTCGTCCGGCTCAAGCTTGGAGGTGGCGTGGCGCTCGATGGCCAGCGGCAGTTCCTCGCGCGGAATGCCCTTGCCGTCGTCGGCGATCAGGATGCGCGACAGGCCGCCGCCGTCGGCCTGGATCTCGATGTTGCGGCCGCCGGCGTCCAGGGCGTTCTCGACCAGTTCCTTGATGGCGCTGGCCGGCCGCTCGACCACCTCGCCGGCGGCGATGCGGTTGACGGTTTCGGGGGAAAGGCGGCGGATGGGCATGAGCAGGTGAAGATAGGGCGCGGGGGGGATTCGCGCCATGCACGATCCTTTCCCTCTCCCGTTGGGAGAGGGTGGCCCGAAGGGCCGGGTGAGGGTCGGGCGGTGGGCCAGTTCGCAACACCGCGACCCTCACCCTTTCGCGCGCAGGCCGATCGCTGACGCTCTCGGGCGCTCAAGCCCTCTCCCAACGGGAGGGGGATCAGTCTTCGGTCTTGGACTTGGCGGCCTTCTTCGCCGGAGCCTTCTTGGCGGCTGGTTTCTTGGCGGCGGCCTTTTTCGGAGCGGCGGCCTTCTTGGCGGGCGCCTTCTTCTTGGGCGCGGCGCCGGCCTTGGCGGCCAGAAGAGGCAGGGCGTCTTCCAGGGTCAGGTCTTCGGGCGCCGTGCCCTTCGGCAGGGTGGCGTTGATCTTGCCGGACTTGACGTAAGGGCCGAAGCGGCCGGCCATGACGTGGATCGGCTCGCCCGTTTCCGGGTGGGCGCCCAGGTCCTTGAGCGGAGCCGCAGCCGCGCCGCGGCCGGGACGACCGGCGCGCTTTTCCGCCAGCAGGGCGACGGCGCGGTTCAGGCCGACTTCGAACACCTCGTCGATGTCAGACACATTGGCGTAGGTGCCGGCGTGCAGGACGAAGGGTCCGTAACGGCCCAGGCCCGCCGTGATCATCTTGCCGTCCTCGGGGTGGACCCCGACCTCGCGCGGCAGGGCCAGCAGGCGCAGGGCCTGGTCCAGAGTCAGGGAGGCCGGCGACCAGCCCTTGGGCAGGGACGAGCGTTTGGGCTTGTCGCCCTCGGGCGGCGTGATTTCGACATAGGGGCCGAAGCGGCCGATCTTCAGCTGGACCGGCTGGCCCGTCTCCGGATCGACGCCCAGTTCGCGATCACCGCTCTCGGCCGAGCCGTCCTCAGCCGACGGACTGGCGACGGGACGGGTGTATTTGCACTCGGGATAGCGATCGCAGCCGATGAAGGCGCCGAAGCGGCTGGTCTTCAGGCTAAGCTGACCCTGGTGGCACAGGGGGCACTCGCGCGGATCAGTCCCGTCGCCCTTGTCCGGGAAGATGTGGGCGCCCAAGCTTTCGTTCAGGGCGTCCAGAATGGCGGTGGTGCGCAGTTCGCCGGCGGCTTGGGTCGCGGCGTGGAAGTCCTGCCAGAAGTTGCGCAGCAGCACCTTCCAGTCCAGCTGACCGGCCGAGACCTCGTCGAGCTGGGTCTCCAGCGCGGCGGTGAAGTCGTATTCGACCCACTTCCTGAAGAACTGCTCCAGGAAGGCCGTGACCAGCCGTCCCTTGTCCTCGGGATAGAAGCGGTTCTTGTCGACGCGGACGTATTCGCGGTCGCGCAGGGTCGACAGGGTCGAGGCGTAGGTCGAGGGTCGGCCGATGCCCAGCTCTTCCAGCTTCTTGACCAGGGTGGCTTCCGAATAGCGCGGGGGCGGTTCGGTGAAATGCTGGTCGGTGCGGATGGCGTCGACCTTGGCCTTGGCGCCTTCCTTCAGAGACGGCAGGCGGCTGGTGTCGTCGCTCTCGTCGTCTTCGGCGCCCTTCTGCTTTTCGTCGCGGCCTTCCTCATAGACGGCGAGGAAGCCGTCGAAGGTGACGACCTGGCCGGTGGCGCGCAGACCCGTCTGGCCGTCGGCGGTCTCGATGTCGACGGTGGTGCGGTCCATCCGGGCCGCCTCCATCTGCGAGGCGACCATCCGTTTCCAGATCAGTTCATAGAGGCGCTGAAGATCGGATTCGAGGCGCAGGCTGTCGGGATGGCGGGCGATGTTGGTCGGCCGGATCGCTTCGTGCGCTTCCTGAGCATTCTTGGCCTTGGTCTTGTAGTAGCGCGGTTCTTGCGGGACGAAGGCCGGGCCGAACGCTTGGCTGATGACCTCGCGCGCCTGGGCGATGCCCTCCGGCGTGGTCTGGACGCCGTCGGTCCGCATATAGGTGATCAGGCCGCCGGTCTCGTCGACGCCTTCATACAGTTTCTGCGCCGCCTGCATGGTGCGCTGGGCCGAGAAGCCGAGCTTGCGCGCCGCTTCCTGCTGCAGGGTCGAGGTGGTGAAGGGCGGGGCCGGATTGCGGCGAACGGGCTTCTTTTCGACCGCATTGATGGTGAAGTCGCCGGCGGCGATGGCCGCGCGGGCGGCGGAAGCCGTCGCCTCGTCCTTGATGTCCAGACGCTGGATGCGCTTGCCGGCGTGCTTGACCAGGCGAGCGGTGAAGGGCGGGCTGTCGGCGTTCAGGTCGGCCTCGATAGACCAGTATTCCTGAGCCTTGAACTTCTCGATCTCCATCTCGCGATCGACGACGATGCGCAGCGCCACGGATTGGACGCGGCCGGCCG
This sequence comes from Brevundimonas diminuta, assembly GCF_022654015.1. Classification (NCBI taxonomy): domain Bacteria; kingdom Pseudomonadati; phylum Pseudomonadota; class Alphaproteobacteria; order Caulobacterales; family Caulobacteraceae; genus Brevundimonas; species Brevundimonas diminuta. Next base: position 2,278,454 of record NZ_CP073063.1, on the reverse strand, counting down.
AGCGGGCGCCCGGCAGCTTGCGCCACAGGACTGGCGAGAGGGTGAAGCCGACGAGGTAGTCCAGCGCGCGGCGGGCCAGATAGGCTTCGACCAGCTCCATGTCGATCTGACGCGGATTGGCCATGGCGTCGAGCACGGCGGACTTGGTGATGGCGTTGAAGGTGACGCGTTCGACGTGGGTGTCCTTCAGCGCCTTCTTCTTGTTCAGCACTTCCAGCACGTGCCAGCTGATGGCCTCCCCTTCGCGGTCGGGGTCGGTCGCCAGGATGACGCGGTCGGCGCGCTTGGCTGCCTCGGCGATTTCGGACAGGCGTTTGGCGCCCTTGGCGTCGGCTTCCCAATGCATGGAGAAGTCGTCGTCGGGCAGGACCGAGCCATCCTTGGACGGCAGATCGCGCACGTGGCCGTACGAGGCCAGGACCTCATAGTCCGAGCCCAAATACTTATTGATGGTCTTGGCCTTTGCGGGGCTCTCGACGATGACGAGGTTCATAACGGTCCGGTCTCGGGAAGGGGCGCGAACGTGGTTGGAGCGGAGCCGTGAGTCAATCGCACCTGCCGTCTTACATCTCTAGATAGTGCTTTCGATGCTAAATAGTTGTGCTACTTTCTCGCTGAGATTGATCCGTCTCTCAGAGGAGGTGCGACATTGGGTAAGACGCAACCTAACCACGACGTTCACGGTGAGGCCGACATGAAGCTTTTTGCTGTAAGGGAATACATCGGCACCATGGCGCTGGAAATGGCGCGGCTGGCGCGGGAAGAAGGCGACGTGCGGCTGGCCGTCTTGCTGGAACAGGCGGCGGCCGTGGCGGGTCATCCGCCGGCCTAGAGCGAAGCGAGACCTCCGGCCAGCAGGTCGGCGCGGCCGGTCAGGCTGAGCTCCAGCAGGGCGGCGGCGACCTGGGACACCGGGGCGTTCAGGGCGCGGGCGATCTCGTCGCGCGGCGTCGGGGTTGGCGACAGCAGGGCGGCGACGCGGTCGAGTAAGGCGTCGTCGAGGTCGCCGTCGAATCGCAACGGATCGGCAGGCGGCTCGCGAAGGGTGCGCAGGGTGTTGAAGGCGCGGTCGATGTCCTCGATCCCCTCGCACAGGATGGCGCCCTGACGCAGCAGTTCGTTCGGACCGCGCGCGCGGGGATCCAGCGGCGATCCGGGCACGGCGAAGACATCGCGGCCCTGTTCGGCGGCGAGACGAGCGGTGATCAGGGAACCGGACCGGACCTCGGCTTCAACGACCACAACCCCGCGCGACAGGCCCGAGATGATGCGGTTGCGGCGCGGGAAATCGCGCGCCTGGGCGCGAGCGCCGACCGGGCTTTCGGAGACGACGCAGCCTTGTTCCGTCAGGCGGGCGTAGAGGTCGGCGTGTTCGGACGGATAGATGTCGTTCACCCCGCCCCCCAGGACCGCGACGGTCCCGGTCGCCAGGGCGCCTTCGTGGGCGGCGGCGTCGATGCCGCGCGCCATGCCCGAGACGACGATATGGCCGGCCTGACCGAGTTGCTGCGCCAGACCGCGTGCGATCCGCTGGCCGCCCGCCGAGGCGATGCGGGCGCCGACGATGGCGACGCTGGGCTGGTTCAGCAGATCGACGCGACCGCGCGTCCACAAAATCGGCGGCGGCGGATCGAGCGCGGCGAGCATCTCGGGATATTCGGGATCGCCCAGCACCAGCAGGCGGGCTCCGATGGCGTCGCCGGCGGCGATTTCGCGTTCGACCGTCTCGACGGGCGGCGGAACGGAGGCGGCGCCGAACTTGCGCACCAGATCGGGCAGGGTGTCCAGCGCACTGAGGGCCGAGCCGTAGCGGCCGATCAGTTGGGTGAAGGCGACGGGGCCGATGCGGTCGGTGCGGGCGAGCCGCAGCCGGGCGAGGCGTTCGGCCGGGTCCAGGCTCACGCCTTCTTGGCCCCGATGCGCGGTTCCTCGCCCTTAAGCAGCCGGGCGATGTTCTGGTGATGTCGAACCCAGATCAGGATAGCGGCGAAGACGGTCAGGGTGAGGATGGGCAGGCTGACCGGCAGGCCGACGACAGCGAGCGGCAGAAGGGCCAGCAGCGGCGCGGTCGCCGATGAAATGAGCGCCGCCAGCGACGAATAGCGGAACAGGAAGGCGCAGAGCAGCCAGACCGCCCCCGCCATCAGGCCCAGCGGCCAGGCGGCGGCCAGCAGCAGGCCATAGAAGGTGGCGACGCCCTTGCCGCCCTTGAAGCCCAGCCAGACGGGAAAGAGGTGGCCCAGGAAGGCCGCGCCGCCGGCGATGGCGCCGGCCAGTTCGCTGCCGAATAGATGACGGGCGATCAGCAGGGCGACCGCGCCCTTGCCGGCGTCCAGAAGCAGGGTGGCCAGGGCAAGATCCTTGCGGCCGGTGCGAAGGACATTGGTCGCGCCGATATTGCCCGAGCCGATATTGCGCACGTCGCCGGCGCCGGCTGCACGCGTGATCACCACGCCGAACGGAACCGAGCCGAGCAGATAGCCGCCCAGCGCCACCAGCGCCAAGGTCCCGAAAGCTGGGGCCACTAGATCCTGCACGTTGATTCGCTCCCCGCGTGTCGTTGCGGCAAAATGCGTCGCGGGGCGGTCGGGAGCAAGGGCGATCCGACCTCTTGACCCGATGATCGGCGCAGCGTTTGGTCCGCGCGTCTTTCCGGAGCCGATCCATGACCCGTATTTCCGCCGCCGCCGCGACCCTGCTGCTGCTTTCGACGACAGGTTGCGTGGGCGCTCCGCCGGTGGCGTCTGCGCCGCCCTCGGGTCCGGCGATGGCGGCCTATTTCGACTGCGTGCGGGACGGCGGCGTGGCGATTTCGGCGCACCGGGCGGTTTCGGCGCTGGACCAGCCAGAGAACTCCATCGCCGCCATCGAGGCGACAGGCCGGGCGATCCCCAATGCGATCCTGGAGCTGGACGCGGTCCTGACCAAGGACCGTCAGCTGGTTCTGATGCATGACGACACCATGGACCGGACGACCACGGGGCGCGGGCGGGTCGCGGACCTGACGCTGGCCCAGGTGAAACAGGCGCGGCTGAAGGCGTCGAACGGCGCCTTGACGCGCGCCGCGCCGCCGACGCTGGGCGAGGCGCTGGACGCCGCCGGACGCGTGGGCGCCATCGCCAGCATCGACCTGAAGCCTGCCGACGGCGAAACCACGGTCGATCTGGCGCGAGCCGTGATCGATCAGGTGCGCCAGTCGCGGGCCGGAAACCGGGTGATCCTGATCACCTATAATGACGCCGATGCGCGGGCGGTGGCGGCTATGGCGCCGGAGATGATGATCTCGGCCGGGTTAAGCGGCGTGGATAACCTGAGCGGGCTGAACCCGGCGCAGATCCTGGCCTGGACCGGCACGCGCGAGGAGCGTCCGGCGCTGTGGCGCGCCCTGCGTGAGGCCGGGGTCGAGGTTCAGTTCGGCACATTGGGCGCCGAGGGCATGCGCCGCGACGACCGCTACGCCGCCGATGGCGACGTTTCGGAATACCGCGATCTGGTGCGCCAGGGCGTGACCGTCATCGCCACCGACACGCCGCTGGCCGTCAAGTCGGTGCTGGGCGCCGAGGTGGCCAAGGCCGCGACGTGCGCGCGGCCGCGCTGAGCTGATCTTCAGAAGACCTTGCGACCGTTCACCCAGGTTCCGATCAGCTTGCCCTGAAGCCGGCGGCCGTCGAAGGGCGAGTTCTTGGACTTGGAGTGAAGGGCGTCCGCGTCGATGATGACGGGGGCGCCGGCGTCGAACAGGATGATGTCAGCAGGGGCGCCCTCGGCCAGGACGCCGGCGTCGAGGCCGAGCAGGGCGGCGGGGCCCTGGGTCAGCGGACGCAACACGTCGAGCAGGTCCAGACCATCTTCGTGATGCAGGGTCAGGGCGGCGGGCAGCAGGGTCTCCAGGCCGATCGCGCCGGGCGCGGCCTCGGCGAACGGGCGGCGCTTGTCCTCGGCCGGGGCGGGAGCGTGGGCGGAGGTGATGACGTCGATCAGGCCCTCCCGCACGGCCTCGATCAGGGCCTGGCGGTCGGCTTCGGAGCGCAGCGGCGGGTCCAGCCGGTAGAAGGTGCGATAATCGCCGATGTCCACCTCGTTGAAGCACAGGTGGTTGATCGAGACGCTGACGGCGACCTCCAGCCCCTTCGCGCGGGCGCGGGCCAGGGTGTCCAGCGCGCCCTCGGTCGAAATCTGATCCACCAGGAACCGCGCGCCGGTCTGTTCGACCAGGGCCAGATCGCGCTCCAGCCCGATCCGCTCGGCGATGGCGGGGCTGCCGGAAAGGCCCAGGCGCGTGGCCAGTTCGCCGGAGGCGGCGACCGCGCCTTCCGTCAGCCAGGGATCGGCCGGGCGGCAGGCGATCAGGGCGTTAAAGGCGGCGGCGTAGCTCATCACCCGTTGCAAGGTGCGGCTGTTGACGATGACTTTGTCGCCGTCGGTGAAATACAGGGCGCCGGCCTCGTCCATCAGGCCGATCTCGGCCATGCGCTGACCGTCCAGAGCCTTGGTCGCGGCGCCGGCGGCGCGGACGTTGACGAGGTTCAGCGCCGCGCCGCGCCGCTGGATGAAATCGATCATGGCGGGGTCGTCGACGGCGGGGTCGGTGTCGGGCTGGACGACGATGGTCGTCACGCCCCCGGCGGCGGCGGCCAGGCTGGCGGACTTCAGCGTCTCCTTCGGCTCGGCGCCGGGTTCGCCGGTCTTGACCCGGATGTCGATCAGGCCGGGCGCGAGGCAGAAGCCGTCGGCGTCGATGATCTGATCCGCCGCCAGGTCCGGCGTCGGGCCATGGATGACGCGGCTGATGCGGCCGTCCTGGATCAACAGGCCGCCTGGGCCGTCATAGTCGGACGCGGGGTCCAGCAAACGGGCGTTGATGATGGCGACGGTGGTCATCGGGCGTCTCCCCAACGGGCGGAGAGGGAGGCCAGCACGGCCATGCGGGCGGCGACGCCCATCTCGACCTGATCCTGGATCAGAGAGACATCCAGGTCGTCAGCCACGTCGGAATCGATTTCGACGCCACGGTTCATCGGGCCGGGGTGCATGACCCGCGCGCCCGGATTGGCCCAGGCCAGCTTCTCGCGATCCAGGCCCCAGAAGCGGAAATATTCACGGGTCGAGGGGACCAGGGCGCCGGCCATCCGCTCCAGTTGAAGCCGCAGCATCATGACCACGTCGCAGCCCTTCAGACCCTCACGCATGTCATGGAAGACTTCGCAGCCCCAGCGATCGGCGTCGCCGGGCACCAAAGTCGGCGGGCCGATCAGGCGGACCCGCGCGCCCATCATCTGCAGCAGGGCGACGTTCGACCGCGCCACGCGGCTGTGGGTGATGTCGCCGCAGATGGCGACGGTCAGGCTGGTCACATCGCCGAAAGCGCGGCGCATGGACAGCAAATCAAGCAGGGCTTGGGTCGGGTGTTCGTGGCGGCCGTCCCCGGCGTTGACGACGGCGCAGCCCACCTTCTGGCTCAACAGTTCGGCCGCGCCCGAGGCCGAGTGGCGGATGACCAGGATGTCGGGCTTCATGGCGTTCAGGGTGACCGCCGTGTCGATTAGGGTTTCGCCCTTCTTCACCGAAGAGGCGGCGACCGGCATGGTCACGACGTCGGCGCCCAACCGCTTGGCGGCGATTTCGAAAGAGGAACTGGTGCGGGTTGAGTTCTCGAAGAACAGGTTCACGACCGTGCGGCCGTGCAGCAGGTCCAGGGCCTTGGACGACTGGCGATTGAAGTCGACGAAGGCGTCGCCCAGGTCCAGCAACTGCGGCGTCACATACGGATCGAGGTCCGATGCGGCCAGGAAGTGCGGTTTTGGGAACGGAACCAGCCGGTCGCGGATGGTCTGATCGGTGACTTGAGCGGGCTGGGTCATCGAGACGCGGCTATAGGCGCGACTCGGTCTGAACGCCAGTCAGGTGAAGTGGAACAGGGCCAGCAGAATGGGAATGACCACGGCGCTGCCCACGGTGGTCAGGGCGATGACGCCGGCGATCAGGGGGGCGTCGCCGCCCATCTGACGCGCCAGGATGTAGGAGGCGGCCGATCCGGGAGCCGCGCCGCAGATCAGGGCGATGCCCTGCGCCAGACTGTCGCCGCCCAGGGCCCAGGCGATGAACCACATCAGCGGCGGCATGACGCCCAGCTTGACCAGGCTGACAGCGGCGATGGTGGTGCGGCGGCGTTTGACCTCGGCGAAGGACAGACCCGCCCCGGCGACGATCAGGCCCAGCGGCAGGGCGGCGGCGCCCAGCAGGTCCATCGCATCCGACAGGCCCGGGATCAGCGGGACGCGCAACAGGTTCAGCGCCAGGCCGATCAGGCAGGCCAGCAGAATCGGATTGGCCAGCATCGACTTGATCAGCCCGACCACCGACGGCTCGCGGCGCAGCGAACCCCATTTCGCCAGCACGGCGACGCAGGCGATGTTGGTGACGGGAATGATGAAGGCGATGGCGACCGCGGCCAGCGCCGTGCCTTCCGAGCCATAGACCGACTGGATCACCGGCACGAAGACGAAGCTGTTCCAGCGGATCACGCCCTGAAAGACGCTGGTGTAGGCCGGGCCGTCCAGTGTGATCAGGGGCTTGGCCGCCAGGGTCGCCGCCGCCACGATCAGGGTCGCCCCGACCGCCGCCGCGCCCGCCACGGTCGCGCCGCCGCCGGCGAGGTCGGCGTGCCAGATCGCGGGGATCAGGAAGCTGGGGTAGAAGATGTTGATCGACAGCTTCTCGATCGGCCGCCACGCCTCGTCGGGCAGGAAGCCGGACTTTCGCAAGCCGTAGCCCAGGGCGATCATCAGAAAGACCGGCAGGACGCCGGCGATCAGGGCCGTCAAACCCAGGTCGCCTGATCCCGAACCCGATCAAGCGCCCCTTGCAGAATCCAGGCGGCGGCGGTGCGGTCCACGACCTGGGCGCGGCGTTTGCGGTTCAGGTCCAGATCCTCGATCAGGAAACGCTCGACGGCGCTGGTGGACAGCCGCTCGTCCCAGAAGGCGATGTTGACGGGCCGCAGCCGCTCCAGATTGCGGGCGAAGGCGCGGCACGACTGGGCGCGCGGGCCTTCCGTGCCGTCCATGTTGGCGGGCAGGCCGATGACCAGGGCCGAAACCTTGCGATGCGCCATCAGTTTGAACAGGTGTTCGGCTTCAAGCGTGAACTTTGACTTGCGGACCAGCTCCAGGGGCGAGGCGATCAGGCGGGTGGAATCCGACACGGCGACGCCGATAGTTTTTTCGCCCAAATCCAGCCCCATCCACGGCGTGTCGGGCGGGCAGGCGGCGGGCAGGTCGAGGAGGTCGAGGACGGGCACGGCCTGCGGTTAGGACTGGCGCGGGCCGAAGTCAAAGGCGATGGTGACGATGATGGACAGGAAGGACGATGATATGCGCATAGCGACAGCAGCGATGACGGCTTTCGGGCTTGTGCTGAGTGGTTGCGGACAGTCCGATACGCCGGCCAGGACCCCGACCGCACAGGATACCCAGACTGCGGCAGCCGCGCCGACGCCGGCCGCCATCACACGCGCGGTCACGCCCCCGACCACCAAGCCGGTCGGGCCTGCCGAACGGCGCGCGGCTGCTGCACGCGAAGAGATCGGCACGGCGGCCGACGTGTCGCAGTTGCTGGCTCTGCCGGACCAGAGCGCCAAGGTCTTCAGCCTGTCGGGCGGCGATCCGGCGGTGAATGGCCTGGTGACCTATTTCGCCCTGTTTGGCGGCCCGGCAGAGGGCTGGCGCGCCTATCCTTTAGGCGACTACGCCGAATGGAAGGTCGTTGAGGCAAGGGCCGGTCGCGTGGTCCTGTCGGTGCGTCAGGACACGGCGGGGCCGAACGGCGACATCCTGAAGGTGGAGCGGACGGTTCAGATCGACTTCCCCCCGAGCGGCGAGACCCCGCCCGACGCGGTGTCCGTCAGCACGTCGCAGTGAGATCACGCCTGACGACGGGTGGCTGATCCTTGTGAATCCCAAAGCGTGCGGCTAATCCGACCGCTTCGTTTTCATTTTGTGTGTTGGAGGGCCGCATGGCCATCGACGCTGCGACGGTGCGCAAGGTTGCGCATCTCGCCCGCATCAAGACCCCCGAGGACCGGCTGGAGCCGCTGGCGCAGGAGCTGAACGGCATCCTGGCCTGGATCGAGCAGTTGGATCAGGTGGATGTCGAAGGCGTGGAGCCGATGACCTCGAACGTCGCCCAGCCGCTACGCCTGCGCGACGACGTCGTCACCGATGGCGCGAAGGTCGATGCGGTCCTGTCGAATGCGCCCAAGTCGGCGGACGGCTTCTTCGTCGTGCCCAAGGTGGTCGAATAGTCATGAGCGACCTGACCAAACTGACCCTGAAGGGCGCCGTCGACGGACTAAAGGCCAAGGACTTCACCTCGGCCGAAATCACCCAGGCCTTTCTGACCACGATCGAGGCCGCCAATCCGACCCTGAACGCCTATGTCGAGGTGACGGCGGACAAGGCCATGGACATGGCGCGCGCGTCGGACGCCCGTATCGCCTCCGGCCAGGCCGGGGCGCTGGAAGGCGCGCCGTTGGGGATCAAGGACCTGTTCTGCACCGAGGGCGTGCAGACGACGGCCGGGTCCAACATGCTGCGCGGCTTCACGCCCCCCTATGAATCGACCGTCACCGCCAACCTGTGGCGCGACGGGGCAGTCATGCTGGGCAAGCTGAACATGGACGAGTTCGCCATGGGCTCGTCCAACGAGACCTCGGCCTTTGGTCCGGTGAAGAACCCGTGGAAATCAACCGGCTCGAACGCCGAGCTGACGCCGGGCGGTTCGTCGGGCGGTTCGGCCTCGGCCGTGGCGGCCGACCTGTGCCTGGCCGCCACCGCATCGGACACCGGCGGTTCGATCCGCCAGCCCGCCGCCTTCACCGGCACGGTCGGGATCAAGCCCACCTATGGCCGCGCCAGCCGCTTCGGCATGGTGGCCTTCGCCTCATCGCTGGACCAGGCCGGGCCGATCACCAAGACGGTCGAGGACGCGGCCTTGCTGCTGCAATCCATGTGCTCGTTCGACGCCAAGGATTCGACCAGCCTGGACATCCCGACGCCCGACTGGACCCAATCGGTCGGCCAATCGGTCAAGGGTCTGCGCATCGGCGTGCCGCGCGAATATGTCGTGGACGGGATGCCGGCCGAGATTCAGGCCCTGTGGGATCAGGGCGTGGCCTGGCTGAAGGACGCCGGCTGCGAGATCGTCGAGATCAGCCTGCCGCACACCAACTACGCCCTGCCGACCTACTATATCGTGGCGCCGGCCGAGGCCTCGTCGAACCTGGCCCGCTACGACGGGATGCGGTTCGGGCATCGGGCGGAGGACTTCAAGTCGCTGGACGACCTGTATGCGACCTCGCGCGCCGAGGGCTTCGGCAAGGAGGTCCAACGTCGCCTGACCATCGGCGCCTATGTGCTGTCGGCCGGCTTCTACGACGCCTACTACGTCAAGGCGCTGAAGGTGCGTCGCCGCATCGCCGAGGACTTCGACAACGTCTGGGGCCAGGTGGACGCCATCCTGACGCCGTCGACGCCGTCGGCTGCGTTCGCGCTGGGCGACAAGCAGATCGACCCGCTGACCATGTATCTGAACGACGTCTTCACGGTGACGACCAATCTGGCCGGCCTGCCGGGCATTTCGGTCCCGGCGGGCGTGGACGCCGGCGGCCTGCCGCTGGGGCTGCAGGTCATCGGCAAGGCGCTGGACGAGGCGACGGTCTTCCAGGTCGGCGCCGCGTTGGAACGGGCGGCGGGCTTCACGGCCAAGCCGGGCAAGTGGTGGTGAGCATGAGCGACAATACCAAGACCATCAAAGGCCGCACCGGCGATTGGGAAATCGTCATGGGCCTGGAAATCCACGCCCAGGTGGCGTCGAAGGCCAAGCTGTTCTCCGGCGCCGCCGTCGGCTTCGGCGCGGGACCGAACGAGCAGGTGTCGCTGGTCGATGCGGGCTTTCCCGGCATGCTGCCGACGCTGAACAAACACTGCGTCGAACAGGCGGTGAAGACGGGCCTGGGCCTGCGCGCGCAGATCAACCGCCGCAGCCAGTTCGACCGCAAGAACTACTTCTATCCCGACCTGCCGACCGGCTATCAGATCAGCCAGCTCTATTACCCCATCGTGGGCGAGGGCGTGGTCGAGGTGGAGGCCGAGGACGGCAGCTTCTTCAACGTCGGCATCGAGCGGCTGCACCTGGAGCAGGATGCGGGCAAGCTGATCCACGACCTGTCGCCGACCGAAAGCTACGTCGACCTGAACCGGGCCGGCACGGCGCTGATGGAGATTGTTTCTCGTCCCGACCTGCGCACGCCGGACGAGGCGGTGGCCTATGTGAAGAAGATCCGGACCATCCTGATCTATCTGGGCACCTGCGACGGCGACATGGAGAAGGGCAATCTACGAGCCGACGTAAACGTGTCTGTCTGCCGGGCCGGGAACTACGACAAGTTCAAGGAAACGGGCGACTTCAGCTATCTCGGCACGCGCTGCGAGATCAAGAACGTCAACAGCTTCCGCTTCATTTCTCAGGCGATCCAGTATGAGGCGCGCCGCCAGATCGAGATCCTGGAAGACGGCGGTTCGATCACCCAGGAGACGCGCCTTTACGACCCGACGGCCGGCGAGACGCGCTCGATGCGGTCCAAGGAGGAGGCGCAGGACTATCGCTACTTCCCCGATCCCGACCTGCTGCCGCTGGATCTGGAAGAGGCGTGGATCGCCGAGATCAAGGCGTTGCTGCCCGAGCTGCCGGACGACAAGCGCAAGCGTCTGATGGCCGACTATGGCCTGTCGCAATACGACGCCATCGTGCTGATCTCGGAACAGGCCAAGGCCGACTATTTCGAAGCCGCCGCCAAGGGGCGGGACGCCAAACTGGTGTCGAACTGGGTCACCAACGAGGTGTCGGCGCGCCTGGCGGCCGAGGGCAAGGACTTCAGCGAGAACCCGCTGCCGGCGGCGCACGTCGCGCAGCTGGTGGAGTTGATCGAGACGAACGTCATCTCGTCCAAGATCGCCAAGGAGGTCTTCGATCACGTCTGGAACGGCGAAGGCTCGCCGGCCGAGGTGGTCGAGAAGCACGGCCTGAAACAGGTCACGGACACCGGCGCCATCGAAAAGGCCGTGGACGAGATCATCGCCGCCAATCCGGACAAGGCGGCGGCGGTGGCTGAAAAGCCCCAGGCCATCGGCTGGTTCGTCGGTCAGGTCATGAAGGCCACGGGCGGCAAGGCCAACCCGGCGGCGGTCAACGACATCCTGAAGGCCAAGCTGGGGCTCTGATGCTTGGGGCTGCGGCCCCCAAACCCCGGCTTGTCGCTAACGCTCGCGACGCGGTCCTCGCTGCTTGAGCGACAAACTGCACGATAAAGGCCCGGAGATTGCTCTCCGGGCCTTTGTTCTTACCAGCGCCAGGCGTCGCGGATGACGTCGATGATGTAGCCGTCGTATTCGTCGATCAGATACAGGGTGTTGTCGACCGAGACCCAGCGTGTGCCCTCCGGCGGATAGCCCAGGCCGTAGGTGCGCCAGTCGTTCAACTGATAGCGCCAGAAGGCTTCCGGCAGGTACTGGCCGACCGACCACGACCGGCCCCAGTAGGAGCGTGGCACGCTGTAGTAGCCCCAGCCCGGCGCGAAGTAGAAGCCGACGCGCACGCCGTTGTATCCCCTGAAGCGCCGATCGTTGCGCCACCAGTCCGAGCGGTGGTTGCGATAGAAGTCGCGCCGCCACTGATCGCCGTTGAAGCGCTGGCGGAACTCACGGTGCTGACGGTCGCGGTCACGACCGTTGTTCCAGCCCGAGCCCGGACGGTCGGGACGGTTCCAGCCGTTACCGGGACGGTCTGGACGTTGGCCGCCCGTATTTGGGCGGTCGGGCCGGTCGGGTCGGTTCCAGCCGCCTTCGGGGCGGTCTGGACGTTGGCCGCCGGTGTTCGGGCGATCGGGTCGGTTCCAACCGCCTTCGGGTCGGTCTGGACGTTGGCCGCCGGTGTTCGGACGATCAGGACGGTTCCAGCCGCCTTCGGGCCGGTCTGGGCGTTGGCCGCCGGTGTTCGGACGATCGGGACGGTTCCAACCGCCTACGGGACGATCCGGACGCTGGCCGCCGGTGTTCGGACGATCGGGCCGGTTCCAACCGCCTTCGGGACGATCCGGACGCTGGCCGGCCGCATTGGGCCGTTCGCCACCCGACGGGCGCTCGGCACGGGGCGTATCGTTTGCGGGGCGGCTGGGACGTTCGGGGCGAGGCTCGCGCGGTCCGTCTTCACGACCCATCTGCGGACGCTCGGGCCGGTTCATGCCGCGGGCCCGCCCTTCGCGCTGCGGTCGTTCCTGCTGAGCCTGACCCTGTTGAGCCTGTTCCTGTTCTTGGGCGAGGGCCTGCATCGGAGCTGCAAGCGGGCCGGCGACGGCGGCGATGGCGGTGAAAGCCATCAGGAGGCGTTTCATGGTCTTTCGTTCCTGCACGCCGGGTCTCCGGCGGCTTGAGACGATCATCGATCCGTGGCGATGAACCCAGGCTGAACACCGTTCGCAATCAAGGGACTGTCCGAAAAAGCAGAACCCCGCAGGCAAGACCTGCGGGGTTCGATCGTCCGGTTATGGCGAGGCTTAATAGACGCCCGAGAGGACGCTGGCGATCAGGCCGCTGGCCACAGCGATCAACAGGATATCGTTGCCGGCGTGGACGTAGCGATAGCCGCGCGGCGCTTCGCGAAGACCGTAAACATAGGGGTCGCGGACATAGTAGTTGCGATACTGGTAGGGCAGATAACCGCCGGTGCGCCAGCGATAGTTGCTGTAGCGCGGCTCGACCCGATAGTAGCCATAGCTGGGGGCGTACCAGTAGCCTGCGCGCGGACCGTTGTAGCCACGGAAGTCCGAGCGCCCGCGCCACCAGTTGCTGTTATTGCGGTCCCAGCGGTCGTTGCGCCAATCGCGACGGTCGTCCCGGCGTTCGTCGCGATAGTCACGACGGTCGTCGCGGCGGTCCCGGCGATAGTCCTGGCGGCTGTCATAGCGACCGTCGCGCCAGTCGCGGCGATCTTCACGGCGTTCCTGACGGAAGTCGCGGCGGTCGTCACGACGATCCTGACGATACTCGCGGCGGTCGCGGTCCTGGGCCTGGACGAGCATCGGCACGGCCGTGGTCGACAGGGCGAGGGCGACGACGGCGGCCTTGGTGAGGCGGTTCATCTTCGTGCTCCATTCTGGGCCGCCGACGGATGTGCCGATCCGACCCGTTAATGATGAGCAAGGTCGGATTTCGCGCCTGAATGCCCGCTGAACGATCCCGTCAGGTTTGCAGCGCGCGTAGGCCGCGCCTGCGAGGCGTAAACGAGAGATTTATCAGAGATTTCCGAGATCTGAATCGCGTCGGAAGTATTCATTTCTGCTTTACTGAAAAGTGCGTGGAAGGCCTCTCGCCGTTAACTTTAACTTCAAACCACCGGTATTTGATGGCGTCTCAGAGGCGGGTCCAGAAGGGCGCCCGTTGAGGAGATACGGTGATGAACGCGCAAGAAATGGCGCACGACCTGCAGGCCCACGACGACGGTCTGCCCCTGCCGACCCCGGACATGTCCGGCGACGACTTGTTCAAATTGGGCATGATGTACTCGGCCGGATCGGGCGGTTGCCCGATGGACCGGGTGTCGGCCCACATGATCTTCAACCTGGCGGCCATGAAGGGTTCGATCGAGGCGCGCGTCTACCGCCGCGAGATGAGCCTGGAGATGGAACGCGAGGAGATCGCCGAAGCCCAGAAGGCCGCGCGGCGCTACATCGACCAGGGCGTGGTTCAGCTGGTCGCCTAAGCGGCTGGCTCAGAACTGGGCGTAGCCGTTGCCGTTCGATCCGTTGATCGAATAGCTGAAGCCGATCGGCAGCGCGGCGCGCACCTGGGTGAAGAAGGCCGCCAGCTCGCCCAGTGTCGAACGCGGTACGAAGACGATGTCGCCGCGCCGCAAGGCCACGACCTCGCCGCGACGGGGACGCAGGTCCACCACCCGCATCATGCGTGATCCGCCGGGCCCTCGACGGATCAGGGCCACGCTGTCCTGACGCGACGTCGGGGCGAAGCCGCCGGCCTGGATCACCGCCTGATAGGCGTCCAGATCGCCGATCATTTCGAAGACCCCCGGGTTGCGCACCTCGCCGTCGACCCAGACGCGGATCGGCCCGGCCTGACGCAGGGTGACCTCGACAACAGGGCGCACCAACTGGGTCGCATAGGCCGCAGAGACGACCTGCTGAAGCTGGGGCAGGGTGCGATCCGCCGCCATGACCGATCCGATCAGGGGCAGGGCGATACGACCATCGGGACTGACCTTGAGGGTCCGGGTCAACTCCGAGGCCGTCGGCGTCGCCACCTCGATTTCGTCGCCAGGATACAGCAGATATTCCGGTTCCTGATCCGTCCAGGGGGCGAAGGCCAGGCCGGCGAGGTCGTCGTAGGGCGACCGATCGACGCGCCGGGGATCGCGAACGCCGCCGGCCCCGCCGCAGGCCGCCAGCGAGGCGGCGATGGAGGCTGAACCCAGGGTCAGCAGAAACAGGCGGCGATCGGTCAGCATGGGAATCGGTCGGCCTCGACGAGGGATTTGAGCCAACCTCGCCGGTTATGGGTAACCATCAGTTAACGCCGGTGGGCGAAGGGTGAAGACAACACGCCTTTCAAGGGATTCGGCCCGCCCGATGCGCTCCACCGCCCACGTCACCACAAGGCCGCGCTACGGCGTTCTGGACGTGATCGGCCTGTTGTTCCGCGAATTGCTGCTGATGATCGTCGTCTTCGTGGTGATCCTGGGGCTGGGGTTCGCCGCCGCCATGACGCTGAAGAAGAGCTACACCGCCACCGGCTCGGTGTTCGCAGGCGTGGGTCAGGAATACGTCTATCAACCGCGCGTCGGCACGGCCGAGCGGGGCCAAGCGCCGCAGGGCGACGAGGTCGCCAACTCCGAAGCCGCCATCCTGGGTTCAAGCGCTGTTCGCCAGAAGGTGGTCGATGCCCTGGGCCCGGCCGCCATCCTGGGCGAGCCGCACAAGGGCAGTCCGCAGGCCGCGCGGTCCGCTGCGCTGAAGGCCGTCGGCGGCGGCCTGGGCGTCGCCACGGCGCCGGGCAGCGCGGTCATCCATCTGACCTACAAGGCCGACGATCCCGAACGCGCGGCCCGGGTCCTGAACACAATCATCGAGCAATATCTGATCTACCGCCGCGAAGTCTTCCAGGACAAGACGCCGGCCATCGCCAGCCAGCGCATCGCCTTCGAGGATGAGCTCGGCAATGCGGACCGCGCCTACGAGGCCTTCCTGGCGTCCAACGACATCGGCGACTTCACGGCGGCCAAGGCGACGTTGGCGGCGACCTATCAGACGGTCTTCACCGACCGGATGTCGACGCAGAGCCAGCTGAACCAGACCGCCCAGCGGCTGAACACCCTGATCGCGCAGCAGGCGGGAACCCCGGCGGAGGTGGCGCTGCAGCAGGATCTGAACATTTCGGCCCAGGACCAGGTGCTGCAACTGCGCACCGAGCGCGAGCAACTGTTGTCACGCTATCAGCCCGACGCCCAGCCGGTGAAGGACATCGAAGCGCGGATCAACCAACTGCAAGCCTATGTTGCGACCGGCACAGCCGTCGGAGCCAAGGAGGTCCGCACCGGACCGAACCCCGTCTGGACCGAGCTGGAAACCACGCGGATCAACACCCGGGCCGAGCGGGACTCGCTGGCGGCGCGTCTGGCGGTGCTGGATCGGCAGCTGGCCGACATCCGTTCGCGGCAGACGCGGCTGACGGCGCTGGAATCCGAGAACACGACCCTGGCCGGCAATCGCGAAGTGCTGAGCGCCTCCATCCGGGAGTTCCAGCAGCGCGAAACCCAGAGCCGCGCCGACAACGCGCTGGTCGCCGCCGGCGCCGACAACGTCACCGTCATCGAACGCGCCCAGCCGCCGGCGACCGGAAAGAGCCTGAAGATCCCGCTGCTGGCGGCGGTCTTCCTGTTCGCGGGTTTCACGGCCCTGTGCGTCGGCCTGTTGCGGGTGTTCACGCGTCGCGGCTTCACGACCCCGGCCTCGGTCAGCCGCACGCTGGACATGCCGGTTCTCGCCGTCGCGCCGGCCAAGGCGGCTTAGCGAAACTCGTGCTAGGCTGAGGGCTTAGGGAGCGCCTTGGCGATTCGATGGTCGATCTGACTTCAGAAATGGCGGGCCTTTGGGCGACGTTGGGACCGGCGCCGGCGCACCGCGCGCGCGTGATCCAGTTTGCCTCCGCCGTCACCGGAGAGGGCGTCTCGACCGTGGCGCGCGAGTTCGCGCGGCTGGCGGCGGTGCGGGCGCGCAAGCCCGTCTGGCTGATTGACGGCGATCTGGCGCAGCAGAGGCAGTTGGAGACAGTGTCAGCCGAGCCGGATCGTTTCGGCCAGGTCGGCAAGGCGGCGCAGGGCTCGCCCGACGGCTCAAGCTTCTACGCCGTGACGCCGCGCGTGACCGGGCGCGACGGCAAGCCGGTGCCGGATTCGCGGCTGCTGACGGCGCGGTCCTGCCTGGGCGGCCGGTTGTGGGTCACGCATTTCCACATGGAAGCGCTGCGGTCCGGGCACCGGGTCGAGGCGGTCGGAGAGCCCCGCTATTGGGAGGCGCTGCGGCCCCACGCCGACACCATCGTCATCGACGCGCCTGCCGCTGACCGCAACGACATGGCGATCATCCTGGCGCCTTTTGTGGACATGACAGTTCTGGTGATCGCCGCCGAAAGCACGGCCGCCCATGCGCCGGTCATCTTGCGCGACGAGATTGAGGCTGTAGGGGGAAAGATCGCCGGCGTGGTCATGAACCGCTCGACCTACAAGGCGCCGGGGTTCTTGCAGCGGCTGATGGGCTGAAGCCTTTCCTAGTAGACGTTTCAGACGTCCGATTCCGCACATTCGGCAAGAAGATGAAGCGGTTGCGCTGAAATCGAGCGCGGATGCGGCGCCTTTGCGTGCGTCGCGCATTGTGTGGCCATGACAAAGTCCGTCGCATTCGTCGGAGCGGGGCCGACGACGCTCTACGCCCTGCATGCCCTGCTGTCCCAAGGTGTTGTTTCGGCGCGGGTCACAGTGTTCGAGGCGCGCGAGACGGCTGGCTGCGGTAGTCCCTACAGCCCGGACTGGAACGACCCGGCGATGCTGTCCAACATCGCCAGCATCGAAATCCCGCCATTGCAGGACACGCTGGCCGACTGGCTGTCGGCACGAACGCCCGCCGAGTTGGCCGAGCTGGACGTGGATGGGGCGTCTCTCGATGAGCGCACCTTCGTCCCGCGTGTCGCCTTGGGGCGATATTTCGAAAGTCAGTTCGCCACCCTGGTCCAGCAGGCCCGCGCCAAGGGCGTTCTCATCGATGTGCGGACGGGATGTCGGGTCATCGACGCGGCAAATCGCAAGGACGGCATCGAGCTGACCTTCACGTCGCCGCCGTCGTGGAAGGTCGCCAAGGCTGTATTCGACCACGCGGTTCTGGCGACGGGTCACCAGTGGCCGTCGCGGCCGGACGCCCAGCCCGGATATTTCCTGAGCCCATGGCCTGCGTCTGACCTCGCGGATGTTCCGGCGACACGCATCGGCATTCGGGGGTCGTCGTTGACGGCCATCGATGCGGCCGTCGCCCTGGCCACGTCGCACGGCGACTTCGTTCGGCGGGACGATCGGCTGATCTATCAGCCGGCACCGGATACCGAGGATTTTCACATCGCCATGATGTCGCGAAAGGGGCTGCTGCCCGAGGCGGACTTCTATTTTCCGCTGCCGCATGGCCCGCTGACCTATTGCACGCCCGAGGCTGTCGCTGCGGCTGTGGCACGCGGCCCTGACGGGCTGCTGGACGCCGTGTTCGACCTGTTTCGAACCGAGCTGATCCATCTGGACCCTGACTACGCCGCCGAGACGGGACTGCATGATGCGACGCTGGAAACCTTCGCCGAGGCCTATTTCGCTCGCCGCGCGGCGGTCGATCCGTTTGTTTGGGCCGCCGCGAACCTGAAGGAGGCGCAGGCGAACCATGCCGCACAGGTGACCGTGGCCTGGCGCGACGGCATCCTTCGCATGCACGAGATCGTCGCCGTCATCGTGTCGCATCTGGACAGCGCCGAGTTCGAGCGGTTCAGCCGCGCCTTCAAGCCGATCTTCGTCGATATCTACGCCGGCGTGCCGCACGAATCGATCGAGCGTATGCTGGCGCTGCACGCCGCCGGGCGGCTGGACGTCATCGCCTTGGGCGACGATCACGACGTCGATACGCGTTGTCCCGAAGGCGGGGCTCGCGTCACGATCAATGGTGAAACGCGTCATTTCCCGATCTTCATCGAGGCGACGGGTCAGGCGGCCCTGAGCGGCATCCAGTTTCCGTTCCTGTCGCTGCTGGAGCAGGGTATCGTTCGAGATCAGGTCGCCAACGATGCGCCCGACGTGGTCCGGGGGATTGCTGTCGATGACCTGTTCCGGCCGGTCGATGCGCCCCTGCCGATGGATCGGCTGTTCTGTCTCAGCCTGCCGTTCATCATGGGGCGGCATCCCTTCGCGCAAGGCATCACCAGTTCGCACGAAATGGGCGGGATCGTCGGTCGGCGACTGGCGTTGATCCTGAATACCGCAAAGCCTGCGGTCGACCACGCCGATACAGCGGCCTGACGCGAGGACGAATGAAACTGTTTGCGATCTACATCGGCGGGGAACACCCCGGCGCGAATATCGAGGTCCACGATATGCGCTTCCTCGTCGCCCCCACGATCGAAGCGACGAAAGACGCCTTGCTGGCGCAGTGGTGGGGACGTGAAGGGACGTTGCACATCGATTGCTGGTCGGAGATTTCGCAGGCGGACGGCTATGAGGTCAGCCTGTCGCCGACGCCTTATGAGGGCAAGGAAAAGCTCTACTACGTGAACCTGGGCGGCTACGACGGGGTGGGGTTCGCCGAGCAGCACCGCAATGTCTTTGTCGTCGCCGACGGCCTGCCGGCAGCCAAGGCGCGCGCCATCAAACTGGCCCACGATTGGACGGACGCGCATCGGGACGAGATGTATGAGGCCGAACAGGCGTTTGCGCTGGACGACGTTGCAGGCGCTGAACGTCTGTACATCCACCTCAAGCCCAGCCTGATGAGCGGCGATCCGGACTTCACCTGCCGCTACATGCCGATCCGCTGATCAGGCCGGGGGGCGCCTCAGCATTGCCGCGCCGTAGAGTTTCGGCTCGAAGCCTTTGGTCCAGAAGACCTTGCCGAGACCACGCGCGCAGCGGTCGTAGGTGTGGGCGCGGTCGGGACGGCGAAGGACGGCGGCCAGAAGCGATGCGGCACCCCAAATCCCGGTCTGGACTAGGCCTACCAGCATCCATTTGACGACGCCCGGCCAGTCGCGGCGGTCGGCGGCCATCTGGATCGGGCTCTGGCCATAGGCGAAGGCGCGGGTCAGAGCGTAGGTCAGCGTCGCGCGGTGGGGCGGTGCGAACTCGTCCACCCAGGCCTCGGCGGCCCAGCCGAACCGGCCGCCGCGCGACGACAGGGCGGTGAACAGCCGGTCGTCCTCGCCGCCCGTCTCGTTCATGGCGACGTCGAACGGGGCCTCGCCGAGCAGGGCGGTCGCCCGCACCATAAGACTGTTTCCGCAGCCGTGGATGTCGTCGGTCAGTCCGGTCTCGCGCGGGCCGTCGCGTCCAAAGAACCGCTCCAGATAGGCGGTGGTCCAGCCGGTGTTTTCCGGCACCCGTCCGCGAATGGGGCCGAAGACAACATCGGCGCCGGTCTGGGTTTGGGCGCTCAGCAGGGCGGCGAGCCAGCCGGGAGAGGCGGCTTCGTCGTCGTCCAGAAAGGCGATCAGGGTCGCGTCGGTGGCGGACAGGCCGACATTGCGCGCGGTCGCCACGCCGGGGACGGGGGCGTGGGCGTAGATCAGGGGCACGGGCGCCTGGGCGCGCAGGTGCTCGATCAGGGGCGCGGCTGATCCGTCGGGGTCGTTATCGGCGACGACGATGGCGGCGACGCGCTGCAGCGATCCGGTCTGAGTGAAGACCGACCGCAGGGACCGCTCCAGACTGTCCGGCCTGCGCAGGGTCGGGATGATGACGGCGACATCGCGCATGGTCAGACGGCGTCCGCATAGACGGCGGCGCGGTAGAGCCTGAGCGCGAACGCGCGCGCCTTGATCGGCAGGGCCGTGGTCAGGGCGGCCTGTTTCATCAGGCGGCGCGCCAGGGGCAGGGCGGGCAGGCGTTTCAGGGCGCGCGCGGCCTTGTAGCTGGGATAGGTCTGGACGATGGCGGGATGCAGGGCGACGACGCGGGCGAAGTTGCCGGCGCCCTGATCGAACTTTCGCGCCAGATCCTCGACCGTGTCCAGGCCCATATGGGTGGCGGGATTGTCGATGTGGACGACGGGAAAGCGGCGCGAGACGCGCATGGCCCACTCCACGTCCTCCCAGCCCCAGCCGCTGAAACCGGGATCGAAGGCCTCGGCAGCGAACACGTCGCGGCGCACCAGCAGGTTGGAGGTGTAGACGTATTTCTCGGGCGTCAAGGCGCGCTGGGACGCGGGCAGGCACTCCGAGGCGCCGGACAGGGCGCGGTGGACGGCGAACCGCGCGTCGGTCGGCGCCTGATCCAGCGAGAAGCCGCCAAAGGCGACGGCGGGCGCGCTGTCGGTGACCAGTCGCAGCCAGTTTTGCAGAAAGACCGCCGTGTCGGGCCGCATGTCGCTGTCGAGGAACAGATAGGCCTCGCCCCGCGCGGCGGTGGTCAGCCGGTTGCGGCCCCTTGCGCGGCCCTCGTTGGTCGTCAGGGTGATCAGGCGGGCGGGCAGATGCAGGGCGTCGATGGTCGCCTGAAGCCGGGTCGTCAGATCAGCGTCGGCTGTGCCGTCGTCGAGCAGGATCAGCTCGACCGCGCCGGACAGGGCGATGGCCTCGGTGTCCAGTTGGCGCAACAGGCCTTGCGGATCGTCACGCAGGAAGGGGATCAGGACCGAGATCGTCGGCATCGCCTGCGACCAGGCGGCGTTGTCGTGGATCTGGGCGCTCATGCCGTCACGCTCCGGCGCGCGCGGATCAGGCGCATGAGCACGTCACGCACCCCGGCGGCGTTCAGCGTCAGGGCCACGATGGCATAGACGAGGCCGCCCACACTCGCGTCCAGCATCAGTTCCAGGAACCCGCCGATGGGGGGCAGCATCCAGACGACCCCGGCCATGACGGTGGAGGCGATTCCGCAACGGATCAGCGCCTCCCACGGCATGGGCAGAGCGATGGCGCGGCGGCTGAGCAGGATGCAGGCGATCAGGCCGATGGCGAAGCTGGCTGTGGTCGAGACGGCGGCGCCGGTGACGCCCATGCGCGCGATCAGCATCAGGTTCAGCGCGACGTTGCACAGGGCCGGGATCGCCATGGTCACCAGCAACAGGCCGGTCTTCTTGCCCAGGGTGAAGCCGAAACCGAAATAATAGGCGATCATGCCCGACAGGAAGGAGGAGGCGGCGATCCACGGCGTCACAAGCGCAGCGGCGGCGCGCAGATCCTGGCCGATCATCAGCTCCGCCAGCGGTCGCGCGACCAGCGACAGGCCGACGGCGGCGGGCAGGCCGATCAGGATCAAGGTCGAACCCTGCTCGATAGCCGTCTGACGCAGCGCCTCGCGCCCGCCGCGCTCCAGCGCCATGACCATGGCCGGCGCGCCCGCCGCCCCCAGCCAGATGAAGATGACGTCCAGCGTCCGGTTCGCCAGGCTGTAGCTGGCGTGATAGGCGCCGACCGCCGCCGCATCCATGAAGGCGGCCAGCAGAAACCGGTCCGTCGAGGCCAGCACCAGCGCCAGCGTCAGAGACGCCGCGATGGGATAGCCATAGAGGGCGTAGGCTTTCAGCCGCGTGCGATCCACGGTTCCGCCCGTCGCCTGTCGCAACTCGCCCGGCAGGATGAAGGGCAGGGCGAACAGGGGGGCTATGGCCAGGCCCAGCAGGGGTGAGGCCGCGCCGGCGCCGGCCAGCGCGAACCCGGCCCCGACCAGAAAGCCCAGGATGGCCACGCCGATGTCCACGGCGGCGGATTTCGACACCTCGCCCGCAGCGCGATACCGCTCCTGCGCCAGCTTCGCGAGGTTGCGCACGGGCGCGCCGGCCAGGCCGAAGGCGACGGCGATCTTGAACGCCGGCGTCAGCGGCGCCAGCCAGACGATCAGCGCCGCGATGGGGGTGAAGACGGCGATGATGGTGAAGGAGGTGCGGTACAGGCTGGCGAAATGGGTCGCCATGCCCTCGGGCGTGCGCTCGGCCGCCCAGAACCGCGCCATCGACGCCTCCAGCCAGGTGAAGGTGACGGTGTGGGCCAGGGTCGTCACCGAAAACGCCAGGGCGTAATGGCCGAAGTCTTCGGCGCTGAGCAGGCGCGTGAAGACGAAGATCGTCAGAAAACCGACGACCCCCTGGACGATCTGGGCCGGCAAATAGCCCCAGACGCCGCGCCAGAACATGCGCTTCTCGCTCAACGCAGGGCCGCCCGGTCGCCCAGCAGAACGGGGATTGTGACGGCGATGACCCACAGGTCCAGCCAGAAGGACTGGCGCTCGATATATTCGATGTCGAGCTGAATGCGCTCGCGCACCTGGGCCTCGGTGTCCACGGGCCCGCGCGAACCCTTGATGGCGGCCCAGCCGGTCATGCCGGGCTTGATGCGGTGGCGATGGGCGTATTCGGCGACCAGCAGGGCGGATTCGGTCTCGCCGGTCTTCATGCCGATGGCGTGGGGGCGGGGGCCGACCAGGGACATCTCGCCCGACAGGACGTTGAAGATCTGGGGCAGTTCATCCAGGCTGGTGGCGCGAATGAAACGGCCTACGCGGGTCACGCGGTCGTCGTCGATGCAGACCTGGCGGCTGGCGGTCGCATCAGCGGCGGCGTGGCGCATCGAGCGGAACTTCCACACCACGATGGTCTCGTGATTGAAGCCATGGCGGCGCTGGCGGAAGAAGACGGGGCCTGGGCTGTCCAGCTTCACCGCCAAGGCGACCAGGGCCATGATGGGCGCAGCGACGACCAAGGCAACGGCGCCGATCAGCAAATCCTGCATCCGCTTGTTGAAAGCTCGCCTGTCGGGATCGACGGGACCGTCCAGGGACGCCAGAGGCGCATTGGCCAGCCTGTTTAGTACCCCGTCGCGTCCCAACTCCGAATCGACCAGGACCGTCAGCGGATTGGGCAGGGCGTTCAAGGTTTGCGTCAGGTCGCGCACGCGCTGGCCCGCCTCCGGATCGATAGCCAGGACGATGCGGTCGATATAGGGCGTCAGCCGGTGGGTGAGCAGAGCCTTGGCGGTCCCCAGCACCGGCACGCCGGCGACGCTGTCGGGCGAGCGGGCCAGCCGGTCGTCGAACACGCCCAGCACATTCATGTCACGCCGCTCCAGCGCCTGTTCGATCAGACGTCGTGCGTTTCGGGTCGCGCCGACGATGACGATGTTGGGTGACAGCACACCCAGCCGACGCCACCGCGCAATGACGACCAGCCACAGGCCGTGCAACAGCGCCAGGGCGGCCGTCGTCGTCAGCGCCCAGGGCGCAATGACGTCCAGCGCCGGCCGGTCCAGCAGCCAACCCAGGACGAGCGCAATACCGGCCGAGACGACGCCCACGCCTACAACGCCAGCCATATGCAGAGGCCAGGGCGTGTCGCGTCCGAATCGATAAAGCTGAAGCGCGCGCATCAGCACGAGCACCAAAACGGCGCCGACGACCACGGGCGCGGCGTCGCCGACCGTGATCGACCCCAGTCCCGTCGGCTGGATGGCCACGATCGCGCTGAACGCCAGCCCGCACACCATCAGCACGTCGATCAGCCGGAAATAATGCGCCGACAGACGCACGGACGACCGCTCGCGCGCATTCAGCCAGATCTCCGGCCGGAACGGCCCGCGCGAAGGCCGGCCTTTCAGCGGCGTGTCGGCGGCGAGATTGGCGGGACGGTCGAGCAACAGGTGATCCAGCAGCGATCCGGGGGGGCGAATGATGGCCGCGATACTGCCGCTTTGGCCTCTATGTCGCGTTAACGTGGACGCTTTCTCTCGAACCGGATTGCGCGACGCATCAGCCTCCGCTATCGACGCCCTCGCAGGAGACGTGGCCGAGTGGCTGAAGGCAACGGTTTGCTAAATCGTCGTACCCCGTAAGGGGTACCGAGGGTTCGAATCCCTCCGTCTCCGCCATTCCTCTTAGAATATGGGCCGACAGCAGCCACCCGCTGCGCAAAGGGTCAGTTGGCTCCGCGCGTCATGTCGCCGTTGAAAACGACCACCGTGGACGACTAGCTGAACAGACGCCACCAGGGTTTCCAGGGGGTCAGGTGGTGTTCGTGGTGACGGCCGAAGTGGAAGCAGGTCAGCAAGGACAGGACCGGGCCGAAGGGACTGGTGCGGGCGTTGTGGTGGTCGGGGAAGGCGTCGTCGGTATGCCGGTGCGGCAGCCAGGTGCCGAAGGTGAAGAGCTGTAGCGCCGAGAGCAGCGCGGGCGCGGCCCAGAAGACTAGAAGATTGGGTATGCGGGCGCCGAGGATGAGCACCGCAACGGCCACGAGCACCGTCAGAACGGCCAGTTCTCGCCAGCCGAAATAGGTGCGGAAGAAGCCGTAGAACCAGGGCAGGAAGGCGCGGGGGGCGTCGGCGTGAAAATCGGGATCGTCCGCCGTGCCGGGCGCCGCGTGATGGGCGTGGTGGGCCGTCTTCAAGGGCGCGAACCGAAAACCGGCGTAGAGGGCCAGCGCCAGGCTGCCGATCGCGGTGTTCAGCCGGGGGCGGCCCGGCGCCAGAGAGCCGTGCATGGCGTCGTGGGCGACGATGAACAGGCCGACGGACAGCCACGTCTGGACGGCGACGATCAGCGGAACGGTCAGGACGCTCCAGATCGTCCAGCGATGAAAATAGACGCCGTAGATATGCAGGCTCAGCCAGGCCGCCGCGATCAGGCCAGCCAGCGTCAGGCCGATCAGGGCCTGGTTTGGGACGACCCGTGACATTGGCGTGACGGCGGACATGGCGCGACACTTAGC
The DNA here is from genome assembly GCF_022654015.1 of Brevundimonas diminuta. Taxonomy (NCBI): domain Bacteria; kingdom Pseudomonadati; phylum Pseudomonadota; class Alphaproteobacteria; order Caulobacterales; family Caulobacteraceae; genus Brevundimonas; species Brevundimonas diminuta. Next base: position 2,253,394 of record NZ_CP073063.1, on the reverse strand, counting down.
GCATCGCGGCCCGGTAAGCATCCTGTTCGCTTGCCGCATGCGTCCGCGCGTGCCACCTGTCTGGAATGCAGGTCGACGCCTTTGACACTTCCGCGCCGGACCTTCTGCTGGTCGGCGGCGGCCTGGCCAATGGCCTGCTGGCGCTGCGGCTGTCACAGCTGCGGCCCGATCTGGATGTGCGAATCGTTGAGACGGCGCAGACCCTGGGCGGGGTCCACACCTGGTCCTTCTTCGACAGCGACCTGACGCAGGCTCAGCGCGACTGGATCGCGCCCTTGGTGGTGCATCGCTGGCCGGGATACAGCGTCCGTTTTCCCCAGTTCGAACGCGCGCTGTCGACGCCTTATTGCAGTGTCACGGCCGAAGGGTTCGCGGCGGTGGTCGAGGCGGCCTTGCCCGGACGGATCATGCTGGGTGCGCCAGTCGCCTCAGTGTCGCCGACCGAAGCGGTTCTGGCTGATGGACGGCGTTTGAGCGCCAAGGCGGTGATCGATGGGCGCGGGCCGACCGCGACGCCGGATCTGGCGCTGGGTTTCCAGAAGTTCGTCGGACTGGAGGTGCGGCTGGCGGCGCCGCACGGTCTGACAACGCCCATCGTCATGGACGCCTGTGTCGACCAGGCCGGGGGCTATCGGTTTCTCTACACCCTGCCGTTCGATGAGCGGACGCTGCTGATCGAGGATACGCGCTATACCGACGGGGATGCGCTGGATCGCGAGGCGTTCCGTCAGGGTGTGCTGGATTACGCCCGCGCGCAGGGCTGGGAGATCGAGACTGTCTTGCGCGAGGAGGACGGCGTCTTGCCCGTGGCGCTCGATGGGGACATTGGCGCGCATTTGTCGCGGATGGGGCCGACGGCGCTCAGCGGTCTGCGCGCCGGGCTGTTTCACCCGACCACCGGCTATTCCCTGCCGGACGCCGTGCGCCTGGCCGACCGGTTGGCGCGGGATTTCGAGCCGGCGACGGTCGCCGAAGACATCCGTCGCCATGCGCATGACGTATGGGCCGGACGAGGCTTTTATCGGTTGCTGAACCGGATGCTATTTCGTGCGGCGCGGCCCGATGAACGATACAAGGTGCTGGAGCGGTTTTATCGTCTGCCCCAGCCTTTGGTCGAACGCTTCTACGCCGCTGGATCCACCCTTGCCGACAAGGCGCGGATCCTGAGCGGAAAACCCCCGGTGCCGATCGGCGCCGCGCTGACCTGTCTGGTCGAAAGAGGACGTGCGTGATGCGGGCTGCTGTAATCGGATCGGGCTTCGGAGGCTTGTCGCTGGCCATACGGCTGCAGTCGGCGGGCATTCAGACCACGGTGTTCGAGGCCCGCGATCTGGAGGGCGGCCGGGCCTATGTGTTCAAGGACAAGGGCTACACCTTTGACGCGGGTCCCACCGTCATCACCGACCCGTCGGCGCTGGAGGAACTGTTCGAGGCCAGCGGGCGCAAGCTGTCGGACTATGTCGAACTGCTGCCGGTCGCGCCCTTCTACCGACTGTGCTGGGAAGACGGCGACGTCTTCGACTACGTCAACGATCAAGATGAGCTGGACCGCCAGATCGTGGCGCGCAATCCGGCCGACAAGGAAGGCTATCGCAAGTTCCTGGCCTATTCGCAGGACCTGCTGAAGGAAGGCTATCTGAAGCTGGGAGCCGTGCCGTTCCTGGACTTCGCCAGTATGGTCAAGGCGGCGCCGGAGCTGATGCGGCTTCAGGCCTGGCGGTCGGTCTATGACAAGGTCGCCAGCTATATTCAGGACGAGCATCTGCGTCAGGCGTTCAGCTTCCACTCCCTGCTGGTCGGCGGGAATCCGTTTGCGACCTCGTCGATCTATGCCTTGATCCATGCGCTGGAGCGGCGCTGGGGCGTGTGGTTCCCGCGTGGCGGCACCGGAGCCCTGATTCAGGCCATGGTGCGTCTGCTCAAGGATCTGGGCGGTGAGGTGCGGCTAAACAGTCCGGTCGAGCGCATCATCATGGCGAACGGTCGCGCGACCGGCGTGGTGGTGAACGGCGAGACGCTGGCCTTCGACATGGTCGCCTCCAACGCGGACGTGGTTCACACCTATCAGCGCCTGCTGGGTCAGGAGCCCCGTGGTAAGAAGGAAGGCGCCAAGCTGGCGTCGCGACGTCACTCCATGTCGCTGTTCGTCATCTATTTCGGCCTGAAACGCGTCCACCCGGAGGTGCGCCACCACACGGTGCTGTTCGGGCCGCGCTATCGCGAACTGATCGCCGAAATCTTCAAGGGGCCGGATCTGCCCGACGACTTCTCGCTGTATCTGCATGCGCCGACGCGGACCGATCCGTCACTGGCCCCGGAAGGCTGCGACGCCTTCTATGTGCTGGCGCCCGTGCCGCACCTGGCCTCGGCGGACATCGACTGGGAGGTCGAAGGGCCGCGCTATCGCGACCGGATACTGGCCTATCTGGAAGAACGCTACATCCCCGGCCTGACGGCCGATCTGGATACCTGCCGCATCTTCACGCCGGTCGATTTCCGCGACCAGCTGAACGCTCACCAGGGTTCGGCCTTCTCGCTGGAGCCGATCCTGACCCAGAGCGCCTGGTTCCGGGTGCATAACCGCGACGACCAGATCCCGAACCTTTATTTCGTGGGCGCCGGCACCCATCCCGGCGCGGGCGTGCCGGGCGTGGTCGGATCGGCCAAGGCCACCGCCGCCCTGATGATCGAGGACGCGAGGCAGCCGGCATGACCGACGCCGTCCTGGATCACAGCCGCCAGTCGATGGAGCAGGGGTCCAAGAGCTTCGCCGCCGCCGCGCGCCTGTTTCCGGCGGCGATCCGGGACGACGCCTGGATGCTGTATTCCTGGTGCCGGCATTGCGACGACGAGATCGACGGCCAGGTGCTGGGCCACGGCGCGGTCGGCATCGATCCGGTGCTGGCTGGTGAGAGACTAGACGAATTGCGTCTTCGCACCGCCGCCGCCCTGGCCGGAGAGCCGCAGACGGACCCGGTCTTCACCGCCTTCCAGCGCGTCGCCATGCGTCACGGCATTCCGGCTGACGAGGCGATGGACCTGTTGCAGGGGTTCGAGATGGACGTGGTTGGCCGACGTTACGATACGCTGGAGGACACGCTGGACTATGCCTATCACGTCGCCGGCGTCGTCGGGGTGATGATGGCGCGGATCATGGGGGTGGACGATGCGCCTACCCTGCGACGCGCCCAGGACCTGGGGCTGGCGTTCCAGCTGACGAACATCGCCCGCGACGTGGTCGAGGACGCGAAGGGCGGGCGCGTCTATCTGCCCGGCGCCTGGTTGGATGAGGCGGGCGTGCCGCGCGATCAGGTCGATCAGCCCCAGCACCGCGCTGCTGTGGCTCGGACCGCGCAGCGCCTAGTGGCGGCGGCCGAGCCCTTCTACGCCTCGGCCCGGTGGGGTTTGCGCGATCTGAACCCGCGCTCGGCCTGGGCCATCGCCACGGCGCGCGGCGTCTATCGTTCGATCGGCCGCCATGTGTCGCGCGCCGGCGTGAGCGCCTGGGACGGGCGGACGTCGGTCGACAAGGCGGGCAAGCTGATGCTGTTGGGGCGGGGTGGCCTGATCGCCCTGTGGTGCAAGACGCTGGACGCCTGGCGCGAGCCGCCGCCGCGCCCGGCGTTGTGGACGCACGTCTGATGATCAGCGAGCCGCGCGCCGCCTCTCCAACATCAGGGCGACCGCAAGGCCCCCTGCGCCCAGACCGGCCATGACCGCCCAGGCGGCGATGACGGTCGAGGTGAACTCACCGCGCCAGATCACGGCCTGATAGGCCTCGATGGCCCAGGCGTGGGGCGTGATCCAGCCGAGGTCGCGGAAGGCCTCGGGCATCAAAAAGCGCGGCGCCATCGATCCGCCAAGAGCGGCCAGCAACAGGACCACGAAGGTCGTCAGCGGCTGAGCCTGTTCGCGCGACCGACATGCCGACGTCAGGGCCAGGGCCAGGCCGGCGGCGCAGAAACCGACCGCTAACGCGGTGACCGCCGCCGCCGCCATCTGCCAGGGCTCCAGGGCGGGCAGCTTGACCCAGGCCGCGACGAAGACCGTCGCCGACTGCATCACGCCCACCGCCGTCAGCCAGACGGCGCGTCCAGCCAGGATGGGCGCAAGGCCGCCGCGCGCCAGGGCCAAACGTGACTGAAGACCGGATCGCCGCTCGTCCAGCCCGCCCATGGCCCCGTGCATGGCGGCGAAGAAGACGAACATGACGCTGACCGCGCCCGCATAATAGGTCGCCTGCACATCACCCTGGGGACCGATCTGCAGCGTCTGAACGCGCGGTGCGGGTCGTGCGACCTGACCCGACAGCGCGGCGGCCATCGGCTCCAGCCGCGCCTGAAGCGCCGATGCCGCCACGTCCCGGCCGGCGGCGGAAACGATCACCAGTTTTGGCGGTCCCTGCGTCGAGGGACGGATCAGTATGCCCGCGTCGGCGCGACCGTCGATGACGGCGCGGTCGAAGGCCTCGCGATCTTCGGCGACGCGAAGACGCGCGCCCATGTCCTTCGACACCGCCTCGCGGACCGCCGCCGTCGCGGGCGTGCGCGACGCGTCATGCAGGACGACGGTGGTGTCTATGTCGCCCCGCGCGCCCGCGCCGAAGATCGCCGCGAACAAAAGATAGACCAGGGGCGGCAGCAGCAGGGTCAGGATCACGCCTGCCCGGTCGCGCCAAAACCCTCTCGCCCAGGCGGCCGCCACCGCCATCATGACGGAGCCTGCGACAGCTGTGCGACCAGATCGTCCAGGCCGGGGCGGCGCACGGCGACCTCGCCATCCTCGCCATCGACGACGGCGGCCAGCATCTGGGCGATGGCCAACGCGTCCTCGCAGAGCCGACGCCACTCCAGCCCGTCTTCGGACGCGGTCAGCCCCGCCTGGGCGAACCATTGGGCAGCAGGGTCCGACGCCGGTCGGGTCAGGCGAATGCTGAGCAGCCGGGCTGAGCCGAAGGCGCGATGAAGTAGGGCGTTCGGCGCGCCTTCCGCCAGAAGTCGTCCCTGCGCCAGGACACCGATCCGGTCGGCCGTATCGGCGACGAAGACGGCGTCGTGACTGATCAGAAGGCAGCCGGCGCCGGCCTTTGCGGTTTCGCGCAGGGCAACGGACAGGACGCCGCGGGTCGCCGCATCCACCCCTTCCGTCGGTTCGTCGGCGATCAGCAGCCGCGGGCGCCCGACCAGGGCGGCGCTGAGGTTGGCGCGCCGTTTCCAGCCGCCGGACAGGGTGCGCACCGGCTGGTCCGCGCGCGGGCCGCACCCGGTCAGGTCGAGCGCGCGGTTCACCGCCGCGCCGCGATCCCGCTTGGGTACGCCGCACAGGCGCGCCGTGACATCGACGTTCTCGCGTGGCGACAGGGCTGGGAAAAGGGCGCTGTCCTGCGGCGCCAGCCCGATGCGCCCGCGTGGTCCGCCGCCTTCGCCCAGGACGACACGCCCGCGCCGCGCGGGCAGCAGACCCGAGGCGACACGCGCCACCGTGGACTTGCCCGCACCATTCGCCCCGAGCAGGGCATAGACCTCACCCGCAGCGATGCTCAGGCTGAAGTCGGTCAGCACGGATCGGCCGTCGTAGCCCGCATCGATCCCGCTCAGCGACAGGGCCGGCGCGACGTCAGACCCCAAGTTCGGCCTGCTGGAATAGGTCCAGGACGTAGAGGGCCAAGGGACTGTCATGGCCGACCGCCTCGACCGCCTTGGCCAAGGATTGCCGCACCGCCGCGCGAGTCCGGCATTCGCCCCACAGATCAACGAAGGTGGTGGTGTCGTCGTCCTGACCCACGTCCTTGCCGACCGCATCGACGGTTGAACAGACATCCAGCAGATCGTCGCAAAGCTGGAAGGCAAAGCCGATCGCCTCGCCGAAAATCGACAGCCGCGCCAGATCCTGCACGTCGCCGCCGCCGAGCAGACCGCCGCCGCGCACGGTGGCGACGACCAGGGCGCCGGTTTTCAGATCGTTGATCTGGCGCAGGGCGGTTTCGTCGCGATCCCTTGCGTCGTCGCGCAGATCGCGCATCTGACCCTCGGACAGACCATCGAAGCCGATCGCCTGCGTCAAAAGGTCCAGGGCCGCCAGACGCGTTTCCGCCGGCGCCGGAGTCCGCAGCACCAGACGCGTGGCCTGGTTCAACAGAGCCACGGCCGCCAGAACCGCCGTATCCTCGCCGTGGCGACGGTGCAGGGTCGGCTGGCCGCGACGCAGGGAGGCGTCGTCCATGCACGGCAGATCGTCCAGAACCAGCGACGCGGCATGGACCATTTCCAGCGCGCAGGCGTAGTCCAAGGCGTCTTCCGGCTCGCCGCCGACATGCGCCGCTGCCAGCATGGCCAGCACCGGCCGGAAGCGTTTTCCCTGTCCCAGCAAGGCCTCGCGGGCCGCCGTCGACAACAGGCCGTCATGCGCCGGGGCGACCTCGGCCAGACGCGCCTGGACCTGCAGACGCAGATCGTCGGGGTCGCAGGATGCGCCCGCCAGATGCGGTTGGCGCCGGATGCCGACGATGGCCATACAGATCTCCCATTGTCGCCGACGTCGCGTTGCGACCACGCGCCGAACCCTTATGATGCCATACGGCATCACGACTGCGTCGGATGCAACCCGCCAGGAGCCGTTTGCGATGTCCACCGACGCCGATGCCTTGATCCGGCGCAAGGACGAACACATCGACCACGTGCGGGCCGGGCGAGGCGTCAGCCAGACGACATCGGGTCTGGACGCCATCCGTTTTGTTCACGACGCCCTGCCGGATATCGATCACGACGCGATCGATCTGGCCACGCGCTTTCTAGGGCGCCGGGTCGCCTTGCCGTTCCTGATCAGTTCGATGACCGGCGGGCCGTCGCGGGCCGAGGCGATCAATGCACGGCTGGCCGAGGCCGCCCAGGCGTTAGGCGTCGTTCTGGCGGTTGGCTCGCAGCGCGTGGCGCTGGAGACGAAGGGCGGTTTGGGCCTGGGGCTGGATCTGCGTCGCCGGGCCCCCGATGCGATGATCCTGGCCAACCTGGGCGCCGTGCAGTTCGCCCTGGGTTATGGCGTTGACGAGGCGCGGCGGGCCATGGAAATGATCGGCGCCGACGCCCTGATCCTGCATCTCAATCCGTTGCAAGAAGGCGTTCAGCCCGAGGGCGATCGCGACTGGCGTGGCGTGGCGCGAGGCATCGAACGGGTCGCGGAGGCCTTCCCGGCTCGTCTGATCGTCAAGGAGACCGGCGCCGGCCTGTCGGGCGCGGTGGCGCGCCGTTTGGCGGATATGGGCGTCGCCGCGCTGGACGTGGCCGGGGCGGGCGGCACCAACTGGGGCCTGATCGAAGGCGCACGAGCGACGGGCGGTCGGGCGGAAGCGCTGGCCGCGCCCTTCGCCGGCTGGGGCGTACCGACGGCCCGCAGCCTGGCAGACTGCGCCCAAGCCGCGCCGGAACTGGATCTGATCGGATCGGGCGGCATCCGCGACGGGCTTGATGCGGCGCGTGCGATCCGGCTGGGCGCCTGTCTGGTCGGCCAGGCGGCGGGCGTGCTCGAAGCGGCGCTGACCTCGACCGAGGCGGTGGTCGATCATCTGGACTTGATGGCCGCTCAGCTGAGACTGGCCTGTTTCTGCACCGGGTCGGCGGACCTTACCGCCCTGGCTCAGGCGCCGTTGCTGGAAGCGCCGCGTTTCTGAGACAGTTCGGCCTTCAGCGCCCGCGCCGAGCGCACCCAGAGAAAACCGAACGATACGCAGCCCTCGCGCGTCCGCACCGCGTGATGCAGCCGGTGGGCCTGAATCCGCCGCGTCCAGAACCCCGATCGCCCCGCAATCCCCGTCGGGAACCGGCGATGCACCAGCCCGTCGTGGAAGAAGAAATAGATCAGTCCATAGGCTGTGACACCCAGGCCGATCGGCAGCAACCAAGGCCACAGATGCAGACCCAAGGCGACGAGGATGATGGCCGGGGCGGCGAACACCACCGCGAACAGGTCGTTCTTTTCCAGCACGTCGTCGTGCGGCTCATGATGGCTGCGGTGCCAGGTCCACAGAAGGCCGTGCATGACATAGCGATGCATCGCCCAGGCGAAGACCTCCATCCCCAGGAAGGTGGCGAGGAACAGCAGGATCATCGTCGGCCAAGACATGACCGCATCATAGGCGCTTTGGGGACCGCGCGTCACGACTTGACCCGGCGCGACGTTTCGCCGTCTGTGCGCCCATGTTGAAGGACCTGTTCGTCACCACCCTTGCACTCAGCCTGATCATCGGCGTGCGCTATCTGCTGGTCGGTGTCGTGACCCATGGCTTGCTATGGGGCGGAGCGGGACGGGGGTGTCAGCTGAATCACAGGCCGCCGGCGGCGAAACGCATCCGCGCCGAAGTCATTGCGTCCCTGATCGCCTGCCCGATCTACGCCCTGCCGGCCGCACTCGTCATCGAACTCTGGAAGCGCGGCGGGACGGCGATCTACGACAATATCCATGCTTGGCCGCTGTGGTGGCTGCCCGTCAGTTTCATCGTCTACATGCTGGCCCACGACGCCTTCTACTATTGGATCCACCGCGGGCTGCATCACCCGCGCATCTTCCCCTGGGCCCACGCCGAACATCATCGGTCGCGCGACCCCAGCGCCTTCGCCTCCTTCGCCTTCGATCCGGCCGAGGCGATCGCCACGGCCTGGTTCCTGCCGGCCCTGACCCTCTTCATCCCGATTCACTGGGGCGTGGCGCTGGCGCTGCTGACCCTGATGACCGCCACCGCCGTGCTGAACCACGCCGGCCGAGAAGTCTGGCCCGCGTCCTGGCTGAAACGCGCGCCCCTGCGCTGGATAATCACCGCCACCCACCACGACGCGCACCACAAACGCTTCAACGGCAATTACGGCCTGTATTTCCAGATGTGGGACCGATGGGCAGGCAGCGAGATTTCTTCCGCTCGGCGAAAAAACGAGGAGACTCGACCGCTTTGATCCAGGATGGTGGGGCGTTCTCAGCGGAAATCGGCGGGCTTTAGGCCATGCCGCTGCAGCTTGTCGTACAGCGTCTTCCTCGGAACCTGCATTTCGGCCAGCACTGCGGATATGTCCCCACGATGGGACTGGAGCGCGTCGCGCAGCAGTTCGCCTTCGAACCTGTTGACGCGGTCGGGAAGACTTAGGCCGTGATCGGGCGCGCGGGTGTTGTCATCGAGTGACAAGGCGACGCGTTCCGCAAAATGCGCCAGTTCGCGGATATTGCCGGGCCAGTCGGCCTCGACCAGCAGGCGTCTTACGCTGTCGCTTATAGAGGGAATATCGACGCCGTGGCGGTCCGCCGCGCGACGCAGGAAGTGGGCGAACAGCAGGGGAATGTCTTCTCGCCGTTCGCGCAGGGGCGGTACGCGGAGTCTCACCACGTTCAAACGGTAATAGAGGTCTTCGCGAAAGGCGCCCCCGCGCGCGGCCTCGCCCAGATCGATCTTTGACGAGGCCAGTACACGCAAATCTAAGGCGCGGGGCTCGTTGGCACCGATGGGATGGACCTCGCGTTCTTCCAGGACACGCAAAATCTTGACCTGAACGGCCAGAGGCATGCTCTCGACCTCGTCCAGAAACAATGAGCCGTTGTGGGCGCGTTCGACGTGCCCGACCCGGCGGCGCAAGGCTCCGGCGAAGGCGCCGAGTTCGTGTCCGAACAGTTCGCTCTCGATCAGCCCGTCAGGCAGGGCACCGGAGTTGACGGCGACGAACGGCGCCAATCGTCGCCGGCCGCCGTTGTGCAGGGCGCGCGCAACGGCCTCCTTTCCTGTGCCGGTTTCGCCTTCGATCAGCACGTCCATTCGGGCGTCGGCGATCTGAGCGATGGTGGCGCGGAGGGCGGTGATGGCGCGAGACGATCCGGCCAGGGGCAACTCCTGTCCGCTGTCCGAGGCCATCGCCAGCAAGCGACGGTTTTCCAGGACCAGACCGCGTTTTTCCAGAGCGCGGTTCAAGCTGTCTTGAAGGCGCTCAAACGGAAAAGGCTTAGCGACGAAGTCGTAGACGCCGTCCTTCATCGCTGCGACGGCGTCGGTGATGTCGCCATGGCCAGTGATCATGATGATCGGCAGGGCGGCGTCCAACGCTTGCAGGCGGCTGAGCAACTGACGGCCATCAAGGCCAGGCATCCGCAGGTCGGTGATCACGACGCCCGGAAAATCGGCGTCGATCGCTCTCAGCGCGGGTTCCGCCCCTGAGAAAGCGCGAACGTCATAACCTTCTAGGATCAGGCGCTCGACCAAGGCATGGCGGAAATCGGCGTCATCCTCGATCAGGGCGACGGCAGTGGGGCGGGCAAACTCCATCATGCGATCCTCAACGTGGCGACAAAGGTCGCTCCGATGTCCTCGTCGACCAAGTCGAGCTCGCCACCGAACCCGGCGATCAGATCTCGACAGATGACCAGACCCAGGCCGAGCCCATTTGCGCGTGTGGTGACAAAGGGCGTGAACAGTTGGGCGCGCACAGCGGGCGGGACGCCTGGACCATTGTCGGTAATGCTCAATCGAACACGGTCCTTATCGCGCGAGACCTTCAGCGTTAGTCGTGGCCGATCGCAGCCTTCCAGCGCTTCTGAGGCGTTCTTGACCAGATTGACGATCACCTGTTCCAGACGAAAGCGATCGGCGCGTACTGTGACGTCTGCGTCGCCTTCGCGGATCAGTTCGACGCCGCCCTCGTCCAATCGGCCGCGCGTTAACAGCAGAGCGCCGTGGATCGCGTCCTCCAGACGGACGATGCCGAGTTTGGGATCTGACTTTCTAGAAAAGACCCTCAGGCCTTCGGTGATGGCGCCGATGCGCTGGGTCAGGTCGCTGATCCGCATCAGCGCCCCTCGCGCCTTGGCGGGATCGTCGCGGTCAAGCAAAACGCCGGCGGTCTCTGCCTGGGTCTGGATGGCGGCGACCGGTTGATTGATCTCGTGCGCCACGCTGGCGACGATCTGCCCCAGTGCGGCGAGTTTGCTGGCTTGAACCAACTCGTCACGCAACAGTTCGCGTGCGGTCTCGGCTTGGCGGCGTTCCTCGATCTGGCGATTTAGGGCGGCGTTGGCGTTACGAAGCTCGTGGGTGCGTTCGTTGATCAGCCTCTCCAGTTCCAGCCGCGCCTCTTCCTCGGCACGGGCGCGGACAAGGGCCTGATGGCGACGACGCAGGAGCACGACGATGACGCCTGCCAGCAGGGTGACGATCAGGGCCGCAAGCGCCCGCGCGGTTGCGACGGCCGTCCCAATGGATCCACGATCCGGCGACAGCAGGTGCAGAGTCCAGCCGGGCGTTTCCGTTGGGATCGCCGCATGCATCCAGCGCTGCTCGCGGCCGTCGACTGGAGCCTGGATCAGACGCGGCCGATCGTTGGGCGGCGTTACGAAGGGGAGGGGGCGCAACGCCTCGGGTTGAAGCGTCTGATCGGTCAATGTCAGCCTCCGCCGACGTTCGTCCAGCGCTTCTGTGGTGCGGAAACGCCATGCCGGCACGCTGGTGATCAGCACGACGCCGCCGGGGTCGACAACATAGGCCGGCTCACCAGACGCGCGCCATTCGGCCTCGAGAGCGGCGAACTCGACCTTGACCACGACGACGCCCACGGCGGAGCCGCTCGACCCGTGAACACGCCGCGCCAGATAGAGTCCGGGTCGGCCGGACACGGTGCCCAAGGCGAAGAATTCCGCCTGGCCCTGGCGCATGGCGTTGATGAAATAGGGGCGAAACCCATAGTCGGCGCCGACGAAACTGGTCGGCAGGCGCCAGTTGCTGGCAGCGCGGGTTCGTCCGCTGGCGTCGATGATATAGATGGCGGCCGCTCGTGTCTGACGCGCCAAAGTCTCTAGTTTAAGGCTGACAGCATCGCCTTTGGCAGTCTGCGGGGCGCTCAGCAGGGCGGCGATGTCGGGATCGCTCGCCAACGCCAGCGGTAGGGAGCGGTGCTTCTCCAGTTCGCTGCGTAGCACGGCCGCGTGCAGGGCGGCGGCGGCCTCTGTCTGCCGAGCCAGTTCGATCTTAGCGTCACGCCGAGCGACCTCGCCTGCGCCGAAAGCCGCCAAGGCTGCGATCATGAACCAGCACACTGTCGTTACCAGCCAACGGGAGCGCCAAGGTTTTCGAGCCGAGTCTGTGACCGGTGCATCCTGCATGTTCGCAGTGTGCGGATAATCGCACGACAGGGCCAGCCTGCTGGGTGAAAAACCGCACAGATATCTCAACCGATCCTCACGACTCTCCGGAAAGTGCCGAATTTTCATAAACATCGAGAGGTTGGATCAATTGCTTTCGCGATGAGGGTTCTCGTTGGAAGCTCTATCCAACGGAGCGTGGCGAAGATCGCGCCCATCGAGGAGACTGCGGGATCACCCCCCGCACATCAGGAGCCCTTCGTGATCTCAGTCCCGTCAGAGGCCGCGCCGGTCGTTCGCCGGCCGTTCTATCGCCACCTGTATTTCCAGGTGCTGATCGCCATCGCGCTCGGCGCACTTATCGGGCACTTCTGGCCGACATTCGGCGAAAGCCTGAAGCCGCTGGGCGACGGATTCATCAAACTGGTGAAGATGGTGATCGCGCCGGTGATTTTCCTGACCATCGTGACCGGCATCGCCGGCATGCGTGATCTTGGCAGCGTCGGTCGCGTCGCCGCCAAGGCTTTCGCCTACTTCCTGGTCTTCTCGACTCTGGCTCTGATCGTGGGCCTGATCATCGCCAATCTAGTGCGTCCGGGCCATGGCTTGAACATCGACCCGGCGACGTTGAACGCCGGCGCGGTCGAGCAGTATGCGGCGGCCGCGCACGAGAGCACGATCGTCGGCTTCCTGATGGGCGTCATTCCCGACACGCTGGTCAGCGCCTTCTCGACCGGCAACATCCTGCAGGTTCTGTTCGTGTCGATCCTGTTTGGCCTCGCCCTGGCGTTGGTGGGAGAGCGGGCCCGGCCGGTGGTCGACCTGTTCGAGACCCTCAGCCTTGCCGTGTTCAAGCTGGTCGCTATCGTGATGAAGGCTGCGCCCATCGGCGCCTTCGGGGCCTTCGCCTTTACGATCGGCGCCTATGGCATCGCATCGATCGCCAATCTGGCCGCCTTGATCGTGACCTTCTACGTCACCGCGATCATCTTCGTCGTGGGCGTGCTGGGTCTGGTGGGCGTCGCCAACGGCTTCAACATTCTCAAGCTGATCCGTTACCTCAAGGAAGAGCTTCTGCTGGTGCTGGGCACTTCCAGTTCAGAGGCGGCCCTGCCCAGCCTGATCTCCAAGATGGAACGCGCGGGCGCCGCCAAGTCGGTCGTAGGCCTGGTCGTGCCGACCGGCTATTCGTTCAATCTGGACGGCACCAACATCTATATGACGATGGCGGCTCTGTTCATTGCTCAGGCGCTGAACATCGAACTCACCATTTGGCAGCAGATCACGCTTCTGCTGGTCGCCATGCTCAGCTCAAAAGGCGCAGCGGGCATCACGGGCGCGGGCTTCATCACCCTGGCGGCGACCCTGTCGGTCGTGCCGGATGTGCCAGTCGCCGGCATGGCGCTGATCCTGGGCATCGATCGCTTCATGAGCGAATGCCGGGCCCTGACCAACTTCATCGGCAACGCCGTGGCCACCATCGTCGTGGCCCGCTGGGAAAACGCGCTGGATCGCGACGCCCTGAAGGCCGCGCTGGACGGACATCCCTTGCCGGTGGCGGCGCTGCCTGACCCTGCGGCGGGGCCTGGAGACGATCTGGTTCTCGCCAAGGACTGACGGCGAGAACGACTTTTGAATGACGGGATCGCCGACATAACGACGGCCCGGGAGGAGGAAACATGAAGATGCAATCCAAGTTCGCACTGATGGCGGGCGCGGCCTCGGCTGTCCTGCTGATCTCGGCGGGAGCGGCTCTGGCTCAGGAGGCCCCGCCTCAATCCACTCCAGCGCAGGAGGCTGAGGCGGCGCAGGTCGAGGACATCGTCGTCGTCGGCTCCCAGATTCGCGGCGCCTCCACCACGGCGGCTCTGCCGGTGACCGTCGTCACGCAGGAAGAAATCATCGCGACCGGGGCCGTCAGCGGTGATGATCTGCTGCGGTCCATTCCCCAGATGGGCGATGTGCTGTTCTCCAGCGCCAACAATCCTCAAACCTCGAACGCCGCGCGAGGCGACGTCAACTCGGTCAATCTGCGCTCTCTCGGGGTCGGTAACACCCTGGTGCTCTTGAACGGGCGTCGGATCGTTCAGCACCCCACCAGCCAGGGGACGTCAGACACCGGCACGGTGCCGGTGCTCAGCTACAACTCCAACGCCATTCCCGTCTCAGGGCTGGAGCGGTTGGAGGTTCTGCTGGACGGCGCCGCCGCCATCTATGGCGCGGATGCGGTCGCGGGCGTCGTGAACACTGTGCTTCAGCAGGATTTCGATGGCTTGGAGATGAAGGCCCAGTACGGCGGCGCCGAGGGCACGCATCGCCGAGAATTCACCTTCGGTATGTTCGCAGGCAAGGATTTCGAGCGGGGCAATCTGTCGGGCTTCCTCGACTACATCAACCGCACCGCCCAGCAGGCCAGCGACGAACCCTATACCGCCTCTGACGACCGCCGCAGCCTGTTCGCCAACGTACCGGGCTATGAGAATTCGACCGACACCGATGGGCGCTCTTCCTATACAGCCTGGGCCAACTTCCAGACACCATTCCAGGTCCGACGGGGCACGACTGCTCTGACGACCGGCGCCGGCGCCTTCCACAATCAGCCTTCCAGCTTCGGCTGCACCGCGCCGGTTGGGGGTGATGTTTGCCTGGCCAGCGGCAATATCAGCTACAGCGGCGCTGGCCGCGAGTTGCGCTATGACGGGGCGCGGGGCACCACCCAATCGCCGGATATCGAACGGTTGAACCTGTTCGTGTCGGGTCACTACGATCTCGACAACGGCGTCACGGCCTTTGGCGAACTCGGCTATTACACGGCATCGACCCAAAACATTCAGCCGCCGACCATCCTGCTGAACCCGCTCTGGATCCCAGCCAGCAACTACTGGAATCCGTTTGGCCCCGTCACCTTTGCCGACGGCACGCGCAATCCCAATCGTCTCGCTGGCCTGACAAACGTCCCCACAGCCGGGACGGCCGTTAAGCTGGTTCGGTATCGCTTCAATGATCTGGGCGCCCAAGTGGTGGATGTCGACAACTGGCAGTCCCGATTCCTGGGCGGCCTGCGGGGCGAATGGCGCGGCTTCGATTGGGAAAGCGCGCTGTTGTATTCGGAAGCCGAGGCCACCGACAGCTCGAACGCTGTCAATCTGACCGCGCTTCAGGCCAATCTCGCCCTGTCGACGCCCGACGCCTACAATCCGTTCAGCGGCGGCTGTGTGAACGATACCAGCTTCGGCGATTGCACGCCCAGTTCTCAGGCCGCGATCGACGCCATCACGACCGACCTGACGCGGGTCTCCAAGACAACGCTGGCGCTGTGGGACTTCAAGCTCAGTCGTGCGGATGTCTTCGCGTTACCGGCCGGACCTGTCGGTATGGCCCTGGGCGTCGAGGCGCGTCGGGAAATTCAGCGTGACGACCGCGACGCCGATCTGGACGGCACCAACGTCTTCCGCGACAGCGTGTCGGGCGAGATCAGCCAGTCCAACATTGCGGCGGTCAGCTCAAACCCCGATACCTACGGCAAGCGCGAGGTCTATTCGGCCTATGTCGAGTTCGCTGTGCCTGTCGTTTCGCCCGAGATGAACATTCCGATGGTTCGCAGTCTCGATTTCCAACTGGCCGGCCGATACGAGCACTATTCCGACTTCGGCGATGTGGCCAAGCCCAAGATCGCCATGGCCTGGGACCTGGTCGAAGGCGTGCGCGTCCGGGGCTCGTATTCCGAGGGTTTCCGCGCCCCGAACCTGGAACAGACCAACGCGGCGCAATACGGGCGTCTGTCGACCAATAACGATTACATCCGCTGTGAGGCCGATCTGCGCCTGGGTCGGATCACCAACTTCAACCAATGTTCGCAACCCGCCAGCGCCTCGCTGCTGGTGTCGGGCAATCCCGAGCTTCAGCCCGAGGAAAGCACCAATCAGTCCATCGGCCTGGTTTTGCAGCCCTGGTTCATTCCCGAGCAGTTCGGCCGGTTCACCTTCACGCTGGACCGCTGGAAGATCGAGCAGGAGAAGATCGTCGGTCTGCTGGGCGCGCAGTCGAACGTCGTGCTGGACTATCTGAACATCTTGAACGGCACGCGGAACGACAACGTCAACCGTGCGGCGGTGACGGCCGACGACATCGCCTTCTTCCAAGGCAGCGGGATTAGCCCTGTCGGACAGATCGTTTCGGTCGAAGATCAGTTCATCAATCTGCTGCCACAGACGGTGGAGGGGCTCGACATCGGTCTTCAGTGGCGGCTGCGCGGCACGCCGTGGGGCAACTTCCGCGCCAGCGTGAATGCGGCGCACCTGACGAAGTTCGATCGTTCTCCCGGCCCCTTGGTCGAGTCGCTGTTCGCAGCGCGTGAAGCCGGCCAGATCAATGCGAACACGCCGCTGCCGATCTCTCAGACCCTGTTGGCTCGCAACGGCCGGCCGGAATGGCGGGTGACGGGCTCGTTCACCTGGTCGCAAGGGCCATGGCAGGTGGGCGCATTCACCCAATACAACAGCGCCGTCACCGAAACCGGCTTCCTCAGCGCCCAAGGCGATCCCTGGCAGGTCGATAGCCAGATCACTGGCAATCTGTATGGTCAGTATGAGTTCGGCGACAACGCCGGCTTTGCGTCCGGCACAACGGTTCGACTGGGGGCGCGCAACATCACTGACGAGCAGCCGCCGTTGACTTCGTCGGGCTATCTGGGTGCGCTCTACAATCCCTACGGCCGCTACTGGTACGCCAACATCTCCAAGACGTTCTAAGAGGGAGAGATGCGATGACCGACCGTCTCGTTCGATCTCTGGGGGCGCTGGTCGTCGCCTGGGCCGGCATCGCGCCGATGACGCAGGCGCAGGAAACGCAGACGGCCGTCGCGGCGGCTGTCGATTCTGCGCCTGCACCAGCCGATTGCCCGGACTTCGTGCCGCAACAGACGCGGTGCTGGTCGGGCAGGGCGGTCAAAGGCGGCTATTATTGGATCGCCGTCCCTAAGGACTGGAACGGCGCCCTGATCGTTCACGCGCATGGCGGACCCCGCACCAGCGCACCAGAACTGAACGATCCGCTGGAAGACATGGAGCGTTTCTCCATGACGGTGAAGGAAGGCTTCGCCTGGGCGGGCTCGACCTATCGCCGTGGCGGCTATGGCGTACGGATGGCCGCGGAAGATACGGACGATCTGCGCCAGATTTTCTGGAACGCCTTCGGCAAGCCACGTCGAACTCTGGTGCATGGCCAGTCCTGGGGCGGAAATGTCGCGGCCAAGACGGCTGAGCTCTACGCACGCGATGCCGAGGGACAGGTGGTGTGGGATGGCGTCGTCTTGACCAACGGCGTAATTGGCGGCGGAACCCGCACCTACCGCTTTCGCGCAGATTTGAGAGCGGTCTATCAGTTCTACTGCAACAACCATCCACTCCCGAACGAGACTCAGTATCCGCTGTGGCAGGGGCTGCCGCTAGACAGCGATCTGAACCGGGCGCAGCTGGCCGAGCGGGTCAAAACCTGCACGGGCGTGGGCCTGCCGCTTGCCGAGAGGTCGGCTGAGCAGAAGCGCAATCTGGCGGATATCCTGGCCGTGACGGGCGTGAACGAGGAACAGTTGGTTCCGCATCTGGCCTGGGCGACCTTCCTGTTCCGCGACATGGTTTTGCGCCGTCTTGACGGGCTGAACCCCTTCGACAACAGCCATACGGTCTATCAGGGTTCGCACGACGACGAGGCGTTGAACGCTGGCGTTCAGCGGTTCGCGGCTGATCCGATGGGTGTGGCGCGCTTGGCCTACGACGCGGATCTCAGCGGTCTGATCGTGGCGCCGACGCTGACAATTCACGCCAAGAATGATGCTACGGCCTTTGTCTCCAACGACGCGCTTTACAGGGAAACGGTCGCCGCGGCGGGACGATCGGACTTATTGGTCCAGACGTTCACAGACGAGTCCGAACATAGCCGCCTATCGCCGCCAGAGTACGTCGGTCTTTTCCAGGCGATGATGCGCTGGCTGGACGAGGGCGTGAAGCCGACGCCCGCTGACGTTGCCACGCTGTGTCAGGTGGCGGCTTCACGCTACGAGGACGGCTGTCATTTCGACACCACCTTCAAGCCGTCGACGGACAGCCGCGCCAACTGAAGCTGCCGCTGCGGCTCACAACGATCTGCTCCAAACGCAACACGGCCCGCAGGCGACTGCGGGCCGTGTCTGTTTGTGCGTGACCTGAAAGATCAGGCCGTCTTGGCGCGGTCCTTGTCGGAGGAGCTGCGGGCCAGTTCGCGGTTCAGCCACAGGGCCAGCAGCGTGCAGATCGCGCCCGACAGCAGATAGGCGCCGGCGGCGATCAGGCCGAACTGGCTGGAGATCCACAGGGCCGCGAGGGGCGCAAAGCCCGCGCCGAACAGCCAGGCCAAGTCCGAGGTCAGCGCGGACGAAGTGTAGCGGTTCGTCAGGCTGAAGCTGGAGGCCACCGGGCCAGAGGCCTGGCCGAACGATAGGCCCAGCAGGATGAAGCCGGAGATCATAAAGGTCAGCTCGCCGACCGGGCCGCCGTTCAGCAGTTGCGGCGCAAAGCCGGAGAAGGCGGCGATGCCGGCGGCCGTGATCGCCAGCAAGGTCCGGCGGCCGTAGCGGTCGGCCAGAATGCCCGATGCGAGGATGGCCAGCAGGCCGAAGACGGCGCCCACCATCTCGATCAGCAGGAATCGGACCGGAGTTTCCTTGGTGAACAGAAACACCCACGACAGGGGGAAGACGGTGACCATGTGGAACATGGCGAAGCTGGCGAGCGGCGCGAAGGCGCCGATAGCGATCTTGGGGCCTTCGTCGCGCAGGGCCTGGCTGATCGGCGTGGGTTGCAGCTCGCGCGTCTCGAACAGCTTCTGGAAGGCTGGCGTCACCACGATGCGCAGGCGCGCGAACAGGGCCACGACGTTGATGGCGAAGGCCACGAAGAACGGATAGCGCCAGCCCCAATCCAGGAAGTCAGGGGCCGACAGCGTGTTCAGGAAGAAGGCGAACAGGGCCGAGGCCACCAGCAGGCCGATGGGCGCGCCGAGTTGCGGGATCATGGCGTACCAGCCGCGCTTCTTCTCGGGCGCGTTCAGCGCCAGCAGCGAGGCCAGACCGTCCCAGGTGCCGCCCAGAGCGACGCCCTGGCCGATACGGGTCAGGGCCAGCAGCACCGGCGCCCACATGCCGATGCTCTCATATCCGGGGATGAAGGCCACCGACACGGTGGAGGTGCCCAGCAGCAGCAGGGCGGTCGTCAGCTTGGCGCCGCGTCCGAACTTGCGGTCGATGGCGATGAACAGGACGGTGCCCAGCGGCCGGGCCAGGAAAGCCAGGGCGAAGACGGCGAAGGAGAGCAGGGTGCCGCCCACCGCGCCGGCATAGGGGAAGATCAACTGCGGGAAAACGACCACCGAAGCGATGGCGTAAACAAAGAAGTCGAAAAACTCGGAAGTTCGGCCGATAATGACGCCGATGGCGATCTCGCCGGCGTCAACCTTGCCATGACCCGTGTGAAGGGCGGCGGCGTCGCGTTCCAGCGACTCTGACGAAGGGGTCGTCGAGGCGGACATGGGCTTGGTCGCTCCGTGTGAGACTGAATTATCGGCCGTACGGCAGGTCGCCGCATTATGACCGGGCGCCCTTTGCGATGAAAGCGGCCTCGTGAGGATAGGACATATTGCCCAATGTCGTTCCTGATTGAGCTTGAGTATCCCGCCGCCTACGAACGCCAACCGTCGCGGCGCCTCCCCCTCGCCCGACGCTTTTCGATTGGATCCGCCTTGCGCCGTCTGCGCCTACTTTTGCTCGCGCCCGTCGTGGCCCTGCTGTCGGCCTGCAACCTGGTCGTCCTCAACCCTGCCGGCGACGTCGCGTCCCAGCAGGGCGATCTGCTGATGATCTCGACCCTGTTGATGCTGATCATCATCGTGCCGGTGATGGGTCTGATCGTCTTCTTCGCCTGGAAGTATCGGGCGTCGAACAAGGAGTCAGAGGCCGACTACCGTCCCGATTGGGATCACTCCACCTCGCTGGAGCTGGTCATCTGGGCCGCGCCGCTGATGATCATCATCTGCCTGGGCGCCCTGACCTGGGCCGGCACCCACCTGCTGGACCCCTACCGTCCTATCGACCGGATCAAGCCGGGCCAGGCCGTCGAGGAAAGCGTCGAGCCGTTGCAGGTCAATGTCGTCGCGCTCGACTGGAAGTGGATGTTCATCTACCCGCAGTACGGCGTCGCCACGGTCAATGAGCTGGCCGCGCCGGTCGACCGTCCGATCCGTTTCCACATCACCTCGTCCTCGGTGATGAACAGCTTCTACATTCCCGCCCTGGCCGGCCAGATCTACGCCATGCCGGGCATGGAGACGAAGCTGCATGCCGTCATCAACCGTCCGGGCGAATACGAAGGCTTCTCGGCCAACTATTCCGGCGACGGCTTCTCGCACATGCGCTTCGCCTTCCACGGTCTGGATCAGTCCGGGTTCGACCAATGGATCGCCGGCGTGCGCCAGGGCGGCCAGACGCTGGACCGCGACCGCTATCTGGAGCTGGAAAAGCCCAGCGAGAAGGTGCCCGTCATGCGCTTTGGCGCCGTGGACGGCATGCTGTGGGACGCGATCCTCAACATGTGCGTCGAGCCGGGCAAGATGTGCATGGGCGAGATGATGGCCATCGACAAACAGGGCGGTCTGTCCATGGCGTCGGTGCGCAACACCATGCCGCTGGTATATGACAAATACGCCGGCCGCGGAAAATCGCCCGCCTACTTCGGCTCCAACGACAGCTACGTCATGACGATCTGCACCCCGTTGCAGGCCGAGGCCGCCGCCGCCGACCGCATGCGCCGCGCCGAACTGGATACGGTCGCCGGACCGACCAGCCTGGAGCGCCTGAGCGGACAAGGGTTGTCGCCGGCCCAAACTCCGATGGCCTCGCTGACGACGCTGGCCCGCAATCCCTTCGCCACGGGGCCGGTTCCGACCGACGTCCGTTCCGCCCCCAACGCCTGAGCGAAAACAGTCGATGAACGCTGATCAACTCATTCCGCTAATCTTCGGGCGCCTCACGCTTGAGGCTCTGCCGCTGCACGAGCCGATCCTGGTCGTGACCATGTCGGTCGTGCTGTTGGGCGGTCTCGCCCTGTTCGGCGCCCTGACCTATTTCAAGCTGTGGGGCTATCTCTGGAAGGAGTGGTTCACCACCGTGGACCACAAGAAGATCGGGATCATGTACATGATCCTGGGTCTGATCATGTTCGTGCGCGGCTTCGCCGACGCCATCATGATGCGCCTGCAACAGGCGATGGCCTTCGGCGGGTCCGAGGGCTACCTAAACGCGCACCACTATGATCAGATATTCACCGCCCACGGCGTGATCATGATCTTCTTCGTGGCCATGCCGCTGGTGACGGGCATCATGAACTATGTCGTGCCGCTGCAGATCGGCGCGCGCGACGTGTCCTTCCCCTTCCTGAACAACTTCAGCTTCTGGATGACCACGGCCGGCGCCGTCATCGTCATGGCCTCGCTGTTCGTGGGCGAGTTCGCGCGCACAGGCTGGCTGGCCTATCCGCCGCTGTCGGGCATCGGCTACAGCCCCGGCGTCGGGGTCGACTATTACATATGGGCGTTGCAGATCGCGGGGGTGGGCACGACGCTGTCCGGCATCAACCTGATCGCGACCATCGTGAAGATGCGCGCGCCCGGCATGGGCATGATGAAGATGCCGGTCTTCACCTGGACCTCGCTGTGCACCAACGTGCTGATCGTGGCGTCCTTCCCGGTCCTGACCGCCGTCCTGGCCCTGCTGACGCTGGACCGTTACGTCGGCACCAACTTCTTCACGAACGACTTCGGCGGCAATCCGATGATGTACGTGAACCTGATCTGGATCTGGGGTCACCCCGAGGTCTACATCCTGATCCTGCCGCTGTTCGGCGTCTTCTCGGAGATCGCCTCGACCTTCTCGGGCAAGAAGCTGTTCGGCTATACCTCCATGGTCTACGCCACGGTCGTCATCACGATCCTGTCCTACCTGGTCTGGCTGCACCACTTCTTCACCATGGGCTCGGGCGCGTCGGTGAACAGCTTCTTCGGCATCACGACGATGATCATCTCGATCCCGACGGGCGCGAAGATCTTCAACTGGCTGTTCACGATGTACCGCGGGCGCATCCGGTTCGAGCTGCCGATGATGTGGCTGGTCGCCTTCATGCTGACCTTCGTGATCGGCGGGATGACGGGCGTGCTGCTGGCGGTGCCGCCGGCCGACTTTGTGCTGCACAACTCGCTGTTCCTGGTGGCCCACTTCCACAACGTCATCATCGGCGGCGTGCTGTTCGGCCTGTTCGCGGCGATCAACTTCTGGTGGCCCAAGGCCTTCGGCTTCAAGCTGGACAAGAAG
The DNA here is from genome assembly GCF_022654015.1 of Brevundimonas diminuta. Classification (NCBI taxonomy): domain Bacteria; kingdom Pseudomonadati; phylum Pseudomonadota; class Alphaproteobacteria; order Caulobacterales; family Caulobacteraceae; genus Brevundimonas; species Brevundimonas diminuta. The sequence continues at coordinate 2,230,896 of NZ_CP073063.1, read as the reverse complement.
TGGGGCCTGATCAGCTTCTGGTGCTGGGTGCCCGGTTTCTGGCTGGCCTTCCTGCCGCTGTACGTGCTGGGCCTGATGGGCGTGACGCGCCGGATGCGGGTGTTCGACGATCCCTCGCTGCAGATCTGGTTCGTCATCGCCGCCATCGGCGCCGGCGTCATCGCCCTGGGCATCGCGGCCATGTTCATCCAGTTCGCCGTGTCGATCATCAACCGCGACAAGCTGCGCGACACGACGGGCGACCCGTGGGGCGGCCGCACGCTGGAGTGGGCGACGTCGTCGCCGCCGCCGGCCTACAACTTCGCCGCCACGCCCTACGTCCATGACGCCGACGCCTGGTGGGATATGAAAAAGCAGGGCTATCAGCGTCCGCTGAACGGCTACAAGGCGATCCACATGCCCTCGAACACCGGGGCGGGGATCATCATCTCGGGCCTGTGCCTGGTGATGGGTTTGGCCTTGATCTGGTACATCTGGTGGCTGGCCGCCATCAGCTTCATCGGGGTGTTGGCCGTCTCGATCGGCCATACCTTCAACTACAAGCGCGACTATTACATCCCCGAGGATGAGGTCCGCGCGACAGAAGAGGCGCGCACCCGCGCCCTGGCCGGAACGGAGGCCTGATCATGAGCGCGACTGCGACCGAGATCGACCGGACCGTCTTCCACCTGGAAGAGGAGCCGCATCACGAGGAAGGCTCCAGCACCATGCTGGGGTTCTGGCTCTATCTGATGAGCGACTGCCTCATCTTTGCGATGCTGTTCGCCGTGTTCGGCGTGCTGGGCGGCAACTATGCCGCCGGGCCGGGACCCAAGGAGCTGTTCGATCTGGAGCTGGTGGCGATCAACACCGCCATGCTGCTGTTCTCGTCGATCACCTATGGCTTCGCCATGCTGGCGATGGATCGGAACAACCAGCGTCAGACGCTGGTCTGGCTGGCGATCACCGGCCTGTTCGGCCTGGCCTTCCTGGGGATCGAACTCTACGAGTTCGCGCACCTGATCCATGAGGGCGCGACGCCGCAACGCAGCGCATTCCTGTCGGCCTTCTTCACCCTGGTGGGCACCCACGGCCTGCACGTCACCTTCGGCATCATCTGGCTGGTGACGCTGATGGTTCAGGTCAGCATGAAGGGCCTGATCCCCGCCAACAAACGCCGCCTGATGTGCCTGTCGATGTTCTGGCACTTCCTGGACGTCATCTGGATCGGCGTCTTCACCTTCGTCTATCTGCTGGGCATGCTGCGATGAGCGCCGACAAGAACGACCACAGCCCTGAGTCTCACGAGACCGACCACCTGGGTCACGAGGGGCACAATCACGGCTCCTTCAAGAGCTATATGATCGGTTTCGTGCTGTCGGTGATCCTGACGGCCATCCCGTTCGCCCTGGTCATGACCGGCGTCCTGCCGACCCAGGCGACGGCCCTGATCGTCATGGGCTTCGCCGTGGTGCAGATCGTGGTCCACATGATCTTCTTCCTGCACATGAACTCCAAGTCCGAGGGCGGCTGGATCATGCTGGCGCTGATCTTCACCATCATCGTGGTGGTCATCGCCCTGTCGGGTTCGCTGTGGGTCATGTACCACCTGAACACCAATATGATGCCCATGACGCACGACATGGCGCAGATGGGCGGCTGAGGTCGAAATCACGGACCCGTCCTCAGCCCCGGCCGGCGGCAAGGCCAGAAGTTCGCGATCCTTCCGCATGGCGGTCGTGGTCGCGGGCCTGGCGTTGTTCGTCGGCTTTCTGGCGCTGGGCGGGTGGCAGGTTCAGCGCCTGGCCTGGAAGACCCATCTGATCGCCCAGGTCGATGCTCGCGTTCATGCGGCCGCCGTTGCAGCGCCTGGCCCGACCCAATGGGCCGGCGTGACGCGCGACAAGGATCAGTACCGCCGCGTCACGGTTCACGGTCGATTCCTGCACGACAAGGAAACCCTGGTTCAGGCGGTGACCGACGCCGGCGGCGGCTTCTGGGTCATGACGCCACTGGTTGACGACCGGGGCTTCACCGTCCTGATCAATCGCGGTTTCGTGCCGTCAGGCCGACGCGATCCGGCCGTCCGCGCCCATGGTCAGGTCGAGGGGCCGCAGACGGTGACGGGCCTGCTCCGGATCACTGAGCCGAAGGGCGGCTTCCTGCGCGCCAATGATCCCGCAGGTGATCGCTGGCGCTCTCGCGACGTCGGGGCGATCGCTGCGCGGCGGGGCCTGACGAATGTCGCGCCCTATTTCATCGATGCGGACGCCAGTCCGGATCCGGGCGGATGGCCGCGCGGAGGGCTGACGGTGATCCGGTTCGCCAACAGCCATTTGGTCTATGCCCTGACGTGGTTCGGCATGGCGTTGCTGACCGTGGTCGGTCTTTGGCTGTTCCTGCGCGAAGGCAGGCGCAACAGGTCGTGACGACGACAACTTTGCAAAGACTGCTCGGTCTGGGGTTCAGAGGCGGGGTCGCGACCCACGGCGGCGCCAACCGCCGCAACATGCTGCTGCTGATCCAGTTGCGCTGGCTGGCGGTCGCCGGGCAGGTGGCGACGATTCTGCTGGTCCAATATGTGATGCGGATCCCGCTGCCGGTTCTGTGGCTGCTGGCGGCGCCGGCGGGCCTGGTGCTGGTCAATCTGGTCAGCGCGCCTTTGACCGTGCGCCGGCAGGAGGTTGAGGATCAGGCGCTGATGATCGCCCTGTTGGCGGATGTGGCGGCCCTGACCTGGCTGCTGTTCCTGACCGGCGGCGCGGCCAATCCTTTCGTGGCGCTATATCTTCTACAAGTGGTCTTGGGAGCGGTGCTGCTGGCGCCGGTCTATGCCTGGGCGCTGATCGCCGTCACCAGCCTGTGTTTCGCCGGGCTGGGCCTGCATTCCCGGCCGCTGAACCTGCCGCCCGCGCGCGAGGATTCGCTGCTCAGCCTTTATCTTCAGGGCAGTCTGATCTGTTTCGTGCTGATGGCCGTGCTGCTGGTGCTGTTCGTCACCCGGATCAGCCAGAACCTGCGTGAGCGTGACGCCTCCATGGCCGCCCTGCGCCAGCAGACGGCAGAGCATGATCATATCGTCCGCATGGGCCTCTTGGCTTCGGGCGCGGCGCACGAGCTGGGAACGCCGCTTGCTTCGCTGTCGGTGATCCTCAGCGACTGGAAGCGGATGCCGGCCCTGACCCAGGATGCCGACCTGGCCCAGGACATGACGGTGATGCGGGCCGAGGTCGAACGCTGCAAGGCGATCGTCACCGGCATCCTGATGTCGGCCGGCGAGGCGAGGGGACAGGCGCCCGAGCGCACGACCCTGCGGGCCTTCGTCGCCGATGTGGTGGCCAGCTGGAGCGGCGACGGCGTGGCGGTGCAGATCCGCGACGAGCTGGCCCAGAACCCGTCAATCATCGCCGACCCGGCCCTGCGTCAGGTGCTGGGCGTGCTGTTCGACAATGCGGTCGAGGCCGGAGCGAGCCGCATCACCGTGACCACGACACGCACGGACGAGGATTTCGGCATTGCGGTCCGCGACGACGGACCGGGCTTTCCTCCGGCGATCCTTCAGGCCTGGGGCAAGCCCTACAACTCCACCAAGCCCAGGCCCGGGGCGGGCCTTGGCCTCTTTCTGCTAATGAATGTGATCCGGTCGCTTGGCGGACGGGTAGAAGCCTCCAATCCCCCGGCGGGTGGCGCAGAGGTGCGTCTGACCCTGCCGCTTTCGGCCTTGGCTCCGACGGACGAGACCCTCCATGACCGATGACGCCAGATTGTTGCTGATCGTCGAGGACGACGAGTCGTTTTCAACCACCCTGCGACGCTCGTTCGAGCGGCGCGGCTATAAGGTCGTCAGCGCCGCCAGTCCGGACCAGATGACCGAGGTGCTGAAGACGCATCGCCCCGGCTATGCGGTTGTCGATCTGAAGCTGGGCGGACATTCCGGCCTGACCTGTGTCGAGGCTCTTCACGCCTTCGACCCCGACATGAACATCGTCGTCCTGACCGGCTTCGCCAGCATCGCCACGGCGGTCGAGGCGATCAAGCTGGGCGCCCGGCACTATCTGGCCAAGCCCGCCAGCACCGATGACATCGAAGCCGCCTTCGGCCGGGCCGGCGGCGACGCCGAGACGCCCCTGGGCACGCGCCCCACCTCGATCAAGACGCTGGAATGGGAGCGGATCCACGAGACGCTGGTTGAGACCGACTTCAACATCTCGGAGGCGGCGCGGCGGTTGGGCATGCACCGCCGCACCCTGGCGCGAAAGCTGGAAAAGCGCCGCGTCACCTAGTCCAGTTCGGCCGCGATCCGGTCGGCCAGCGCCCGCAAGGTCGCCGTATCCGCCATCGGCGCATGGCCGTGACCCTTCATCTCGCGATCGGCCCAACGCGGCACGATGTGGAAATGCAGGTGGAAGACCGTCTGTCCGCCCGCCTCGCCATTGAACTGCAGGATCGACAGGCCTTCGGGCTTCAGCGCTTTCTCGACCGCCTTGGCCGTGCGTTGCAGGGCGGCGGTCACGTGGGCCAGAACTTCCGGCTCAATCTCCAATAGATTACGCGCCTGGGACTGTTTGGCGATGATCAGGACGTGGCCTTCCGACTGGGGAAACACGTCCATGAAGGCCAGGACGTGGTCGTCCTCCCACACCTTCACCGACGGAATGTCGCCGCGCAGAATCTTGGCGAAGATGTTGTTGGTGTCATAGGCGCCGTGCAGGCTCATGGGGGGTCTCCGTGCGGTTCGAATCTTCGATAGCAGCGCCGTCTGCGAAGGGGGAGCCTTCGTCCACCTCGTGCATTATGGTCACGCTTGAACGTCACGAGGGCCGTCATGATCCGTTTCATCATCCAGGCGCTGATCACGATGGCGGGCCTGTGGCTGTCCGCCCAGGTCGTGCCGGGCGTCGATTTCACAAGCACCGGGTCGCTGATCGCGGCGGCCATCATTCTGGGGCTGGTCAACGCCTTTGTGCGGCCGATCCTGGTCGTGCTGACCTTCCCGATCACCGTAGTGACCTTGGGACTGTTCCTGCTGGTCGTGAACGCCGCCATGATCGGGCTGACGTCGGTCTTCCTAGACGGCTTCCGGGTCGACGGCCTGTGGGCCGGCATCGGCGCCGCCATCGTGACCGGCGTCGTCAGCTGGATCGCCGGCGCCTTCATCGGCGGCGGCGAAGAAGCGCGGGGCTGAGCCTTACCCCACCTTCACCCGCGTCGCCGCCTCGGGCAGGTCTTCGCCGAAGGCGCGCTGGTAGAACTCGGCGATGGTCGGGCGTTCCAGCTCGTCGCACTTGTTTAGGAAGGTCAGGCGGAAGCTGAGGCCCAGGTCGTCGTTGAAGATCTGGGCGTTCTGGGCCCAGGTGATGACGGTGCGGGGCGACATGACGGTCGAGATGTCGCCGTTCATGAAGGCGTTGCGGGTCATGTCGGCGACGCGGACCATGGCGGCGATCCGGCGGCGGCCCTCGGCGTCCCTCCACTCGGGCACCTTGGCGGCGACGATCTCGGCTTCCACGTCGTGATCCAGATAGTTCAGCGTGGTGACGATGTTCCAGCGGTCCAGCTGGGCCTGATTGATCTGTTGCGCGCCGTGATACAGGCCTGTGGTGTCGCCCAGGCCGATGGTGTTGGTTGTGGCGAACAAACGGAAATAGCGGTTCGGGCGAATGACGCGGTTCTGGTCCAGCAGGGTCAGGCGGCCTTGAGCCTCGAGCACGCGCTGGATCACGAACATCACGTCGGGCCGGCCGGCGTCGTATTCGTCGAAGACCAGGGCGATGGGGCGTTGCAGCGACCAGGGCAGGATGCCCTCGCGGAACTCGGTGATCTGCTTGCCGTCCTTCAGGACGATCGCGTCCTTGCCGATCAGGTCGATCCGGCTGACGTGGCTGTCCAGGTTCACCCGCACCAGCGGCCAGTTCAGGCGGGCGGCGACCTGTTCGATGTGGGTCGACTTGCCGGTGCCGTGATAGCCCTGGACCATGACGCGTCGGTCGAAGGCGAAGCCGGCGCAGATGGCGATCGTCGTCTGGGGATCGAAGCGATAGGCCTCGTCGATCTCGGGCACATGGCTGTCGCGCTCGTCGAAGGCGGGCACGGTCATGTCGCTGTCCACGCCAAAGACTTCGCGCAGGGTCACGCGGCGATGCGGTTCGAGCGTCAGCAGGGGATCGGGGGAGGCGTCGAGCGGGGAGGTCATGGACCTCATCTAGAGGCGCCGCGCGCGCGGCTCAACACGCGCGCGGCCCTCGGCGTCGGTTATTTCGCGCTCAGCCGAACATCGACGTTGTTGCGGGTGGCGTTGGAGTAGGGGCAGACCTGGTGCGCCTTCTCGATCAGGTCGTCGATAACGGCCTGGTCCAGGCCGTGGTCGGTCACGGTCAGGTCGACATCCAGATTGAAGCCTTCGCCCTTGGTGTTCTTGCCAAAGCCGACGCCGGCCGTGACCTTGGTGTCGGGGCTCACGGGCGTGCCGGCCTTGCCGCTGACCAGACGCAGCGCGCCGAGATAACAGGCGGCGTATCCGGTGGCGAAGAGCTGCTCCGGATTGGTGCCGTCGCCGCCCTTGCCGCCCATCTCGGTCGGCGTCGACAGTTTGACGTCGATCTTACCGTCGTCGGTGGCCGAACGGCCGTCCTCACGGCCTCCGCCCGATGCCGTCGATTGGGCGCGATACAGAACTTCCATGGCAGGCTCCTTGGGTTGGGATGCTTGAGATGGGAGCTTAACGGCGGACGGGAAGGGGCGTTGCATCGCGGCTAGAGCCTGGTCCGCTTGAGTTGAAGCGCTTCGCGCTTCGACGTAGCGGTGAATCAGGCTCCAGCTTCAAGCGAGACCTTGATTCACGGCTTCAGCGGAATCGCGGAGCGATTCCTCTCCAGCCGATCAAGGTCTAGCCATCGACCGGCGACGCGGGCTAAAGCACCTGCTGGGGCGCGTCGTCGGAGTACGCAGTGAAGATTGCCGAACGCTGGTTCGTGTGGGCGGGCATGGTTCTGCTGGGCGGCATCGCCCTGGCGGGGTTGGTCGTCGCCGTCTATGCGGCGTGGCTGTTCCACGACCTGCCCGATGCGTCGGAGCTGGCGGACTATCGCCCGCCGACCGCAACGCGCGTCTATGCCGGCGACGGCACCCTTATCGGCGAGTTTTCGGACGAGCGCCGAATCTATGTCTCCTACGACCAGATTCCCCAGCCGGTGATCCACGCCTTCCTGGCGGCTGAAGATCGCAACTTCTTCCAGCATGGCGGCATCGACGTGGGCGGCATCGGCCGCGCGTCGCTGAAGAACGTCTTCAACCTGGCGTCGGGACGTCGGCTGGAAGGCGGTTCGACCATCACCCAGCAGGTGGCCAAGAACGTCCTGCTGACCAACGAATCCAGCCTGAACCGCAAGCTGAAGGAGGCCATCCTTGCCAATCGCCTGGAGGCGACCCTGTCCAAGGAACAGATCCTCGAGCTGTATCTGAACGAGATTTTCCTGGGCTATCGCTCGTTCGGCATCGCTTCGGCGGCCTACAACTATTTCGGCAAGTCGCTGGCGCAGCTGACGCCCGACGAAGCCGCCTTCCTGGCGTCCCTGCCCAAGGGGCCGAACAACTATCACCCCAAGCGTCACCCCGGGGCGGCCAAGGGCCGCCGTGACTGGGTGCTGGGCGAGATGGTGCAGAGCGGCTGGCTGACGCCTGAACAACTGGTCGAGGCCCGCGCCAAGCCTCTGGTCACGCGCGATGCGCCGCAACGGTCGGATTACAAGGACGCCGACTTCTTCGTCGAGGAGGCGCGCCGCCAAGCCGCCGCCAACCCTCAGTTCGGCGAGCAGCTGCGCGCCGGCGGCTTCTATATGCGCACGACCCTGGACCCCACGCTGCAGACGGCGGCGCGCCGGGCCCTGATGCAGGGGCTTGAGAACTACGACCGTCGTCATGGCTGGCGCGGCGGGTGGGGCACGACCGACTTCGCCGACGGCTGGCAGGCGGTCGCGTTGAAGGAGCAGGCGCCGCCCGAGCGCCGCAGCTGGCAGGCCGCCGCCATCGAAAGCGTCAGCGGCAACACGGTTCGCATCCGCACCGCCCGCGACGACAAGTCCGGCACGCTGCTGGCGTCGGACGCCGCCTGGGCCAACGCCAATCGTCAGCTGAAGCGCGGCGAACTGATCTTCGTGGAGCCGCAGGGCGGCCAGTTCGCCCTGAAGCAGGTGCCGCGCGTCAACGGGGCGCTGGTCGCCATCGAGCCGCAGTCCGGACGCGTGCTGGCGATGGTCGGCGGCTATTCCTACGCGTTGTCCAGCTTCAACCGGGCGACCCAGGCGCGCCGTCAACCGGGTTCGGCCTTCAAACCCTTCGTCTATGCGACGGCGCTGGAGGGCGACTTCACCCCGGCCTCGATCGTCCTGGATGCGCCGATAAGCTTCGCCGGCGGTCCCAACGGCACGCGCTGGACGCCCGAGAACTACAGCCGCCAATACTATGGCCCTCAGACGCTGCGTCGCGGGCTGGAGCTGTCGCGCAACGTCATGACGGTGCGGCTGGCCCAGTCGGTCGGCATGAAGAAGATCGTCGATCAGTCGGCCAAGATGGGTCTGCCAGGCATGACGCCGAACCTGTCGGTGTCGCTGGGCGCCGGCGAGGTCACGCCGCTGGAGATCACGGCCGCCTATTCCGCCTTCGCCAACGGCGGGCGGCGGGTGACGCCCTATCTGATCGACTATGTTCAAGACCGCGACGGCGAGACCATTTTCCGCGCCGACAACCGCAGCTGCCGCGAATGCGGACGCGGCTTCTCGGGCCAAGAGTCGCCGCGCCTGCAGCAACGCGGAACCCAGGTCATCGACCCGATCACCGCCTATCAGATGAGCTCCATGCTGGAGGGCGTGGTTCAGCGCGGCACCGCCGCCAGCGCGCGCGGTCTCGGCCCCTGGGTCGCGGGCAAGACGGGCACCACCAACGAATATCGCTCGGCCTGGTTCGTCGGCTTCACCACCGACATCGTGGTCGGCGTCTTCATCGGCTTTGATGACAACCGCTCGCTGGGATCCGGAGAAGCCGGCGCCTCGGCCGCCGTGCCGGTCTTCACGGAGTTCATGCAGACGGCGTTGAAGGAAAGGCCGGCTCGCCCGTTCGTGCGGCCCAAGAACGCCATCTTCCGCACCGTCAACGGCATCGAGGAGGCCTTCCGTCCCGGCACCGAGCGCCAGGCCCCGCCGCCGCGCCCGACCGGCCCGGCCCAGCCCGTCGGACCGCAGAACTACTATGAGGTGATCCGTCGCGAGCAGGAGGCCGCCAGCGGCGCGCCCGCCTCGTCGCCGGCGCCCACCGCGCCGCCGCCGCCCAAGAAGGCGCCGGCGGAGGACTTGAGCGGATTGTACTGAGGCTCTAGGTAGGCCTTTCGAACGGCGCGTCCTCGTGGCGCGCCGTTTTCCATTAATCCTGCCCTGTCGCGCGGCCTAAGGGCCGCGCTGCTGAGGGCGTTGTGTCGCGGAGTTTGCGATGAGACCGGATGTCGAGGCCATGAAGGCCGACATCGAGCAGAGCGTCGCTCTGCTCAGGAGGCGTCTTTGACTGGGATGTCGCTCTAAGAAAGCTCGATGAGCTGAATGCGCGGGTCGAGGATCCTACGCTGTGGGACAAGCCCGACGAGGCCCAGGCCGTCAGCCGCGAACGCTCGCAGCTGGAAGGTAAGATCAACACCGTCAAGGCGATGGAGCAGGACCTCGAAGACGGGGTGATGCTGGCCGAGATGGCGGACGAGGAAGGCGACGAGGGCGCGCTGGAAGACGCTCGCGCGTCGCTGCGCGGCATCAAGGAACGCGCCGCCCGCGCCGAGCTGGAAGCCCTGTTGTCCGGCGAGGCCGACGGCAACGACGCCTATCTTGAAGTCAACTCCGGCGCCGGCGGCACCGAGTCGAACGACTGGGCCGGCATGCTGCTGCGCATGTATTCCCGCTGGGCCAAGGCGCACGGCTACGAGGTCACGATCGAAGCGCACGAAGAGGGCGAGCAGGCGGGGGTCAAGTCGGCCACCATCCTGATCGAGGGGCCCAACGCCTATGGCTGGCTGAAGTCGGAATCGGGCGTGCACCGCCTGGTCCGCATCAGCCCCTATGACGCGGCGGCCAAGCGCCACACCAGCTTCGCCTCAATCGGGGTGTCGCCGGTCGTGGACGACGCGATCGAGATCGACATCAACCCCTCGGACGTGCGCACCGACACCTATCGCGCCTCGGGCGCCGGCGGTCAGCACATCAACAAGACCGACTCGGCCGTGCGCCTGACGCACACCCCGACCAACACCGTCGTGGCCTGCCAGGCCGGCCGGTCGCAGCACCAGAACCGCGAGATGGCGTGGAAGATGCTGCGCGCGCGCCTGTACGAGCTGGAACTGCAGAAGCGCGAGGCGGCGGCTCAGGCGCTGGCCGACGCCAAGACCGACATCGGGTGGGGCCACCAGATCCGCTCCTATGTCCTGCAGCCCTATCAGATGGTGAAGGACCTGCGGACCGAGGTTGAGACCTCGGACACCCAGGGGGTGCTGGACGGCGACCTGGACGCCTTCATGGGCGCGGCCCTGGCCCAGCGGGTCGGCGAGACCCGAGGATCGAGCGTGGACTGACGGAAAAGGGCGGCTCCGACGAGCCGCCCTTTTTTGTTTGGGCTATCGGCCTTTCGGCCGACTTGAACCCGTTCGCATTCGCTGCGGTCAGGCGGCGGTCTTGTCCGCCTTGTCGGCCTTCGGCGCGGGGGCTTCCAGCATGGCGGCGCCGGGGGTGTCGCGCTTGGCCTGGTTGCAGCGGCCCTGGAACCAGGCGCCTTGGTCGATGGCGAGTTGCTCTTGCGTGATGTCGCCCTCGACGCGGGCGGTGGCGTGAAGCTTGACCTGTTTGGCGACGATGGCGCCCGAGACGCGACCGCGCACGTCAAGGACGTCGGCATGGACCGTGCCCTCGACCGAGCCGCCTTCGCCGATCACGACGCGCGAGACGCGAACATCGCCCTTCAGCGAGCCGTCGACCTGAAGCTCGCCGGCGCCGGAGATGTTGCCTTCGTATTTCACGCCGGCCGACAGGGTCGACAGATTGCTGGACCGGGCTGCCGGACGGGCCGGTTCGGGCGCGCGCGGCGCAGGCGTCGTGGCGGGCAGGGACGGCGTGCTCGCAGCCGTCGGCGTGGGCGTGGTCGGTTCGGGCGCCGGGGGGATGCCCAAGCCGTTCGATCCGCTGTCGTAGGATTTGCTCTTGGTGAACATGGTGCGCTCCGCATCTGCCAGCCAAGGCCGGCCAAGCCCCTATTAGCCCCGACGCCCACTAGGCCGTGGAGGAGGGGCCAAGGTCAAGCATCGCTTCCGAACGGCGCTCGCCGATCACAGGGCCCTGGCGGACTCCAGGACGGCTGCGGCGTGGTCGGCGACCTTCACATTGCGCCAGGCCTTGGCGACCCGGCCCTCGGCGTCGATCAGGAAGGTGGCCCGCTCGATGCCCATATATTCGCGGCCATAAAGCTTTTTCTGCACCCAGACGCCCCAGGCCTCGCAGGCGGCGCCGTCCTCGTCGGAGGCCAGGGTGACGGCGAGATCGTATTTGGCCTTGAACCTGTCGTGCTTCTTCACCGTGTCCTTGGACACGCCGATGACCGGCACGCCGAGCGCGGCGAAGTCGGTGGCGAGGGCGGTGAAGTCCTGGGCCTCGCGGGTGCAGCCGGTCGTGTCGTCCTTGGGGTAGAAATAGACGACGGCGGGCTTGCCCTTCAGGGCGGCGAGGGTGACGCGGCCGCCGCCGTCCGTGGGCAGGTCGAGGGCGGGCGCGGGTTGGCCTTCGGTTGCGGACATCAAACAGGCCTCACCAGAACGATCTTTTTCTTGCCGGCCGCCAGTTTGATGACGCCGTCCTTGAGGTCGGCCTCGGTCAACAGCTGGGCGCCGTCGGCCACGGCGGCATCGTTGAGGCGAAGACCGCCGCCCTGGGCCAGGCGACGGGCCTCACCGTTGGAGGCCGTCAGGCCGGCCTTCGTCACGACAGCGGCGATCATGGCGCCGTAAATCTCGGCCGACGGCAGTTCGACGGTCGGCAGGTCGGCGGACAACTGGCCTTTTTCGAAGTTGCTTTCGGCGGCGGCGCGCGCCTTTGCAGCCTCGTCCGCGCCATGCAGCAGGGTGGTCGCTGCATCGGCGAGGGCCTTTTTGGCGTCGTTGATCGCCGCGCCTTCCAGCGCTTCGTATTGCGCGATCTGTTCCAGGCTCAGGTCGGTGAACAGGCGCATGAAGCGGCCGACGTCGGCGTCCTCGGCGTTACGCCAGAACTGCCAGTAGTCGTAGGGGCTGAGTTGTTCGGCGTTCAGCCAGACGGCGCCCTGAGCGGTCTTGCCCATCTTGCCGCCCGACGCCGTGGTCAGCAGCGGCGTGGTCAGGCCGAAGGCGGCCTTCTGATCCACGCGGCGCACCAGATCCACGCCCGAAGTGATGTTGCCCCACTGGTCCGAGCCGCCCATTTGCAGGGTGACCTTGTGGCTGCGGTTGAGCTCCAGGAAGTCCACCGACTGCATCAGCATGTAGTTGAACTCTAGGAAGGTCATCGGCTGCTCACGCTCAAGGCGCAGCTTGACCGAGTCGAAGGCCAGCATCCGGTTGACGGTGAAGTGGGTGCCGAAATCTCTCAGGAACTGGATGTAGCCGTAGCCGGACAGCCAGTCGTCATTGTTGACCATGACCGCGTCGGTCGGGCCGTCGCCGAACGTCAGGAACTTGGCGAAGACCGTCTTGATGGTGTCGATGTTCGACTGGATCGTCTCTTCGGTCAGCTGCGGACGCGACGTGTCCTTGCCGGTGGGGTCGCCGACCTTGGTCGTGCCGCCGCCCATCAGGACGATGGGCTTGCCGCCCGCCTGCTGAAGCCGGCGCAGCATCATGATCTGGATCAGGCTTCCGACGTGCAATGACGGCGCAGTGGCGTCGAAGCCGATATAGCCCGGCACCACGCCCGCGGCGGCCGCCTCGTCCAGTTCGGCGGGGTGGGTGATCTGATGGATGTAGCCGCGCGCTTGGAGCGTGCGCAGGAAGTCGGATTTGAAGGCGTGTTCGGTCATGGTGAGGCTGGGTTAGCAGGGATGACGAGGGTCGTCTTCCCCTAGTCGAGGCGGCGTCGGCTGTTCAGACCGCGCGGATGAAAAACACCGTCTGAAGTGTCTAATTCGTCTAATCTCGATCGGCGCGAAATTGCACGGCAACGCGAAAACGCGTGCAAAATGCAAGGTGGTGCAATTTCAGGTGGAGCGGCTTTGGGCATGGCGCGCCCATTTTAGCGCCGTTTCAGGCCGCGATGGGTTGGATGACGCTGCTTGGCCATAGAGCGTTGTAAAGCCAGCCGACATCCCGAGAAGATGCGATGGCTGGCGACCTTTAGACCGGCGATTTCACCTTCACGGAATCAGCCGGTTGAGGACTAGCGCGACCAGAGCGGTGCCCACTGTCCACGCCAGAAACACAGAGGACGGTTCGGAAGAAGCGCCGCTGACAGCCAGGCAGAGAACGAGCGGTCCGAGCAGGAGGTGGAAGCGATCCTTCAGCATCTGACGCTTCTCAGAGAAGGTCATCTGCGGACCGTAGGGGGAGCGCTTGGGCATGCTGTGATGTTTTCACGGAGGTCCGACGCCCGCAAGGGTTGATGAGGCGTTGGGGAGGAAGTCGGAAGCCGGCTCTCGGTCTAGCGCGTGGGCTTGCGAAGGAGCTTTCGCGCGACCAGCCACCAGGTGGCGTTCGCCAAAGACGCCCCGATGGCGCCGCAAAGCGCCACCGTCATCATGTGCGGCAAAGGCGGGGGCGCGGCCTCGCTCAAGAGCAACAGCGCAAAGATGTAGGCCAATGTCAGCGCAAAAAGGGCGAGGGGCTTCATCTCCAGATTGTAGATGCGCCGCCTCGGTCGATGCAATCGACGAGTTGGCCGGCCTGCGATACGAAGGCGGGATGCGCCTGCCCCTGATCCCGCATCCGACATCCAGCCCGGCCGGGCTGACGCTGGAGGTCGAGGCGCGACGGGCCGGGCGGGTGCTGAGCTTGGAGTATGTGCTGGCCGGAGCGGTGGAGAGTATGTGGCGGCCGGAGGCGGCGGCGCGGGTGCGGACGGACGGGCTGTGGCAGGCGACCTGTTTCGAGGCGTTCGTGCGGACGGCGGGCGGCTATATCGAATACAATCTGTCGCCGTCGGGGGCGTGGGCGGCCTATCGGTTCGACGGCTATCGCGAGGGGATGCGGGATCTGGAGATGCCCGCGCCCTTCATCGTGACGCGGTCGGCGTCCGGACAGTTCGTGCTGACGGCGGACGTGACCTTGCCGGAGGATGCGGTCGGGGCGGCGGGCCTGAGGACGGGCTTGGCGGCGGTGATCCGGGGCATGGACGGGGCGATCGGCTATTGGGCGCTGGCGCATCCTTCGGATAAGCCGGACTTTCATCATCCCGACTCGTTCGCGCTGGACCTGACATGAACTTCGGCCTCGACCGCCTTTTGTCCGACGACGCTCTCAGGGCGCAGCTGAAGGGGCGACGCGTGGCCTTGCTGGCGCATCCGGCGTCGGTGACGAAGGATCTGACCCATGCGGTGGACGCGCTGGCCGCCTGTCCCGAAATCCGGCTGACCGCCGCCTTTGGCCCGCAGCACGGGATGAAGGGCGATCTTCAGGACAATATGATGGAAAGCCCGGATTATCGCGATCCGGTCCACGGCTTCCCGGTATTCAGCCTGTACGGCGAGGTGCGGCGGCCGCGCGACGAATGGATGGCCGAGTTCGACGTGCTGCTGGTCGATCTGCAGGACCTGGGCTGCCGTATCTACACCTATGTGACGACGCTTCTGTACGTGCTGGAGGCGGCGGCGAAACACGGAAAGTCGGTGTGGGTGCTGGACCGGCCCAATCCGGCGGGGCGGCCCGTCGAGGGGATGACGTTGAAGCCCGGCTGGGAGAGTTTCGTCGGGGCCGGGCCGATGCCGATGCGGCACGGGATGACCATGGGCGAACTGGGTCGGTGGTTCATCGACCAGTTCAAGCTGGATGTGGATTACCAGGTCGTGGAGATGCAGGGTTGGGCGCCCGAGGCGGGGCCGGGCTTCGGCTGGCCGCTGCTGGACCGGTCATGGGTCAATCCCAGCCCCAATGCGCCGAACCTGTCGATGGCGCGCGCCTATGCGGGCACGGTGATGCTGGAAGGGGCGACCCTGTCGGAAGGGCGGGGGACGACACGGCCATTGGAGCTGTTCGGGGCGCCGGACATCGACGCGCGGGCGGTCATCGCGGAAATGCAGGCGCTGGCGCCGGAATGGCTGGGCGGCTGCGTCTTGCGCGACATGTGGTTCGAGCCGACCTTCCACAAGCACGTCGGAAAGCTGTGCAGCGGGGTGCAGATCCACGTCGATCACCCCGGCTATGACCACGCGGCCTTCAAGCCGTGGCGGGTTCAGGCCTTGGGCTTCAAGGCGATCCGGCGGCTATATCCCGACTACGACCTGTGGCGGGATTTTCCGTACGAGTATGCGTTCGGCAAACTGCCCATCGACGTGATCAACAGCGGGCCGGGCCTGCGGGAATGGGTGGACGACGCAGGCGCGACGCCAAGCGATCTGGATGCCGCGACGCAGCCGGACGAGGCGGCGTGGGAAGAGGCGCGGCGGCCGTTCCTGCTGTATTGATCACATCGGGCCGAGGAAGAGGCCGAGGGAGAGGATGAGATCATGATCGTTTCGATGCTGGCGGCGACGGCGCTTCAGGTGGCGGGAGCGCATGTGGAGACGCCCTATCCTGCGGACATGCAGCGCGCCGAGATCTGCTACGCCCACGTCATGATCCTGATCGAGGACGCTGCGCGCGAGACCGGTAGGGTGGCGGGACCGAGCTGGTTCATCCGCGAATGGTGGGGCGCCAGGCTGACAGATGAGCAATCCACGGACGACCGGGAAGCGAGGGTCAAGACGGCGGTGATGCAGCGCAGGATACGGGATGCCGACGGTTTCGCTGAGGAACATACCGACTGCATTCAAGAAGCGATCAAAGCCGGGGCTGTGCCGGTTATGACGCCCTGACCTATAACAAAAATCTATTGCGCATCTGCAAATAAGTGATTGGGTTTATTTGGTGCGGTGCGGTAGGGAGGGCGCCTCCCAACCACCTTGCATTGGATTTTGCGCATGGCCCTCATCAACACGACGATCAAACCCTTTACGGCCGAAGCCTATAAGGGCGGCAAATTCCTGACGGTCACGGACGCCGACGTGGCGGGCAAGTGGGCGATCTTCTTCTTCTATCCGGCCGACTTCACCTTCGTGTGCCCGACCGAGCTGGAAGACCTGGCCGACCACTATGCCGAGTTCCAGAAGCTGGGCGTCGAGATCTATTCGGTGTCGACCGACACCCACTTCTCGCACAAGGCCTGGCACGACTCGTCCCCGGCGATCGGCAAGATCGAATACACGATGCTGGGCGATCCGTCGGGCGTGGTGACCAACAACTTCGACGCGATGCGTCCGGGCGTGGGCCTGGCCGACCGCGCGACCTTCCTGGTCGATCCGGACGGCGTGATCCAGTTCACCGAGACGACCTCGGAAGGCATCGGCCGCAACGCCGCCGAACTGCTGCGCAAGGTCAAGGCCGCCCAGTATGTGCGCTCGCACCCCGGTGAAGTCTGCCCGGCCAAGTGGGAAGAAGGCGAAGCCACTCTGGCCCCGTCGCTCGATCTCGTCGGCAAGATCTAAGACCCCAAGTTCGGCCGGCGGCGTTTCGATGTCGCCGGCCTGGACGCCCGTTCCTTTCGGGCGTTCGCAGAGGCCGCGGGGTGCGTAGTCTTTCCAGCCCCGCGGCCTTTTTGCGTCCTGTCCTCGCCTGAAGCGGCTTGAGGACGGCGCTCAACCTATTGAATTCCGAGGAGCATCCGATGCTAGACGCCAATTTGAAATCCCAGCTCGAAGCCTACCTCAAGAACATCGTCCACCCCGTCGAACTGGTCGCCTCGCTGGGTGCGGGGCCCAAGTCGATCGAGTTGAAGACCCTGCTGGAGGAGATCGTCTCGGTCTCGCACGGCAAGGTCGAGATGGGCCGCGACTATGACGACGAGCGCCAGCCCAGCTTCCTGATCCGCAGGAAGGGCACGGACATCGGCGTGCGGTTCGCGGGCATTCCGCTGGGCCACGAGTTCACCTCGCTGGTGCTGGCCCTGCTGCACGTCGGCGGCCATCCGTCCAAGGCGGCGCAGGAGGTGATCCAGCAGGTCAGGGACCTGGACGGCGACTATGTGTTCGAGACCTATTTCTCGCTGTCGTGCCAGAACTGCCCGGACGTGGTGCAGGCGCTGAACCTGATGAGCGTGATCAATCCGCGCATCAAACACGTCGCCATCGAGGGCGGCCTGTTCAAGGACGAGGTCGAGGAACGCAAGATCATGGCCGTGCCGACGGTCTTCCTGAACGGCGATCTGTTCGGTCAGGGGCGGATGGAGATGGAGCAGATCGTCGCCAAGCTGGATTCCGGCGCCGAAGCCCGCGCGGCCGAGCGTCTGAAGTCC
The DNA here is from genome assembly GCF_022654015.1 of Brevundimonas diminuta. Taxonomy (NCBI): domain Bacteria; kingdom Pseudomonadati; phylum Pseudomonadota; class Alphaproteobacteria; order Caulobacterales; family Caulobacteraceae; genus Brevundimonas; species Brevundimonas diminuta. The sequence continues at coordinate 2,213,389 of NZ_CP073063.1, read as the reverse complement.
AAGGATCCGTTCGAGGTTCTGGTGGTCGGCGGCGGGCCGGCCGGAGCGGCGGCCGCCATCTATACCGCGCGCAAGGGCATTCGCACGGGCGTCGTCGCCGAACGCTTCGGCGGCCAGGTGCTGGACACGATGGCCATCGAGAACTTCGTCTCGGTCCCCTACACCGAAGGACCCAAGCTGGCGGCCCATCTGGAGCAGCACGTCCGCGAGTATGAAGTGGACCTGATGAACCTGCAGAAGGCGGCCAAGCTGATCCCGGCCAAGGTTCCAGGCGGCCTGCACGAGGTGGTGCTGGAGAACGGCGCATCGCTGAAATCGCGGACCGTCATCCTGTCGACCGGCGCGCGCTGGCGCCAGATGAACGTGCCGGGCGAGGAGCAGTACAAGAACAAGGGCGTGGCCTATTGCCCGCACTGCGACGGGCCGCTGTTCAAGGGCAAGCGGGTGGCGGTGATCGGCGGCGGTAACTCCGGCGTCGAGGCGGCGATCGACCTGGCGGGCATCGTGGCCCATGTGACCCTGATCGAATACGACAGCGAGCTGCGGGCCGATGCGGTGCTGCAGCGCAAGCTGGCGACCCTGCCGAACGTGCGGATCGTGACCTCGGCCCTGACGACCCAGGTGCATGGCGACGGCGAGAAGGTGACGGGTTTGTCCTACAAGGACCGCAACTCCGACGCCCATCACGACGTCGATCTGGAAGGCATCTTCGTGCAGATCGGTCTGGTCCCGAACACCGAATGGCTGCACGGCGCGGTGGGCCTGACCCCTCGCGGCGAGATCGAGGTGGATCACCGCGGCGAGACCTCGCAGCCGGGCATCTTTGCGGCGGGCGACGCGACGACCGTGCCCTACAAGCAGATCGTCATCGCCATGGGCGAGGGGTCCAAGGCGGGTCTGTCGGCCTTCGACTACATGATCCGCACCGAGCCGGCGAAAGAGGCGGTGGTCGAACCGGCGTGATCTAATCGGGCCGTGCGATCCGTTATCGCACGGCCTTCACGATCTCGACCAGGATCGCCCAGATCAGGGTGACGAGGAAGTAAATCCAGCGGGCGGCGAGATACAGGCCCATCGGCGCCGCCCACAGCAAAGCCCAGACATTGTAAGGCAGCGAGGAGTGGGTAAGCTTGCCCACGACCAGCGCGAGCGCCCACATCGGTAACGACAGCAGCAGATAGTTGACCAAGGTGATCCTGGGCCGCAACCACGCCCAGACTGTCGTGGGTTTCGCTTCCGCCGGCTCGGCCTTTCTTTTCCGCCGCGCCATCTCGCCTAGAAGCGCCGTGCGAGACCGACGCCGAACTCAACATCCGGGCTGTCGTCGTTCAGGCCGAAGTTGAGGCCGAAATCCAGCTGGGCGTCGGGCAGGGCCGGGGGCGACCAGACGGCGGTCAGGTCGAAGGTGGACGGCGTGGTCGGCGCGACGGGATCATCGTCGCGGCTGATCCAGACCTCGGCGCCCAGGTCCCATTGGCCGAAACCGCGTCCGACGCCGGCGACCATCGTATAGGCGCCGTGGCGGCCGTCGCCGTCCGCATCCGAGACCCAGTCGATCTGGGGCGACAGGCTCAGGCTCCAGTCGTCGTTCAGCGGGATGGAGACCGGCAAGATGACGCCGCCCTCGAAACCGTCGGCGCGAATATCGCGCGCACCCGTCGGCGCAGTGATGAAGCCGGAAATCGCAACGGACAGGCCCGAGCCGTCAGGGTTCTTCAGCGAGTGGCGCAGGCCGATACTGAGATCGCCGACGCCTTCGGCCACATCACGGTCGCCAGTCGCGCGGTCGAGGCTTCGTTCGCGGTTCCACGTCGTGAGCCCGAGTTGAAGCTCGGTCAGGCCCGTCAGGCCATAGCGCACGAAGAGATCGCCAGCGTCCCAGGTGTCGGTCCGTGTGGTGTCGTCCGTCTGACGCGCGCCGTCGAACAGGCCGAGTTCGACCTGCCAGCGGCCCTTGTCGAGGATGCAGGTCGGCGTGCCCTTGCCGGGGCGATCGGCGCAGAAATCGCGCTCTGGCGCAGACTGAGCCGCCACCGCCGTGGGTGAGGCCAGGCAGGCGATCAGGGCAATTAGAAGGGGCGGGCGCATGGCGGATCTCGCAGCGATGTCTCGCCCGATCATGCCGCCCGCGCCTTAATCAGCCGTGACGCCGAGCCGAACAACAAGCCGGATGTCAGGCCGGCTTTTCTTCCAGACGCTTGTCCAGATAGGCGCCGACGCGGGTTTCGACCGCGCTCATATGGTCCTGCCAGAAGTGGCTGGCGCCCTCTTCCAGTTCGTAGTCGATGATGATGCCCTTTTGGGTGCGCAGCTTGTTGACCACGCGCTCGACCTCGACCGGCGGGACGATGGTGTCGGCCGTGCCGTGCAGGAACAGGCCGGACGCCGGGCAGGGCGCCAGGAAGCTGAAGTCGTACATGTTCGACGGCGGCGAGACCGAGATGAAGCCGTCCGTCTCGGGGCGACGCATCAGAAGCTGCATGCCGATGTAGGCGCCGAACTGATAGCCGGCGACCCAGGTCTGGCTGGCGCCGGGATTGTTGGCCTGGAGCCAATCGAGGGCGGTGGCCGCGTCGGCCAGCTCCCCGATGCCCGAATCGAACTCGCCCTGCGACTTGCCGACGCCGCGCGAGTTGTAGCGCAGGGTCGCAAAGCCGCGCTGCTGGAACAGCTGGTGCAGGGTGACCGCGACCGGGTTGTTCATATGCCCGCCCGCCTTGGGGTGCGGGTGCAGGATCAGCGCGATCGGCGCATTCGGGCGCTTGCCCGGGGAATAGCGGCCTTCGATGCGACCGGAGGCGCCGGGCAGGATGACTTCAGGCATAGGGGCTCTGGAATCCGTTCAACTGTCATTTCGCGAATGCGTAATACTTGACCGCAGAGGTGGGACTTTCTAAGTCCCTCCGCAAGCGCGCCGCCTTTGCGAAGGCGCGGGTTCTAGCACAGGAGCCCCGAAAAGCGCGCAATTTTTGAAGGTGCGAAATGCGTCTGTCGACCAAGGGACGATACGCCGTGATGGCGATGGCCGATCTGGCGAAGAACGGACGCGGCGAGAGCGGTGAAATCCGGGCGGTTTCGCTGGCCGAGATCGCCGCGCGCCAGGAGATTTCGCTGAGCTATCTGGAGCAGTTGTTCGCTCGTCTGAGGAAGAGCGAACTGGTCAAGAGCGTGCGCGGGCCGGGCGGCGGATACCGTCTGGCCAAGGCGGCGCATGAAACGGTGGTCGCCGAGATCGTGCTGGCGGTGGATGAACCGATCCGGGCGACGCGGTGCGTGGCGCATGGCTCGCCCAAGGGCTGCATGCTGGCCGGCGAGCGCTGCATCACCCACAATCTCTGGGAAGACCTGGGCGACGAAATCCATCGCTATCTGGCGGGCGTGTCGCTGGAAGATGTGGTGATGAACCGCACGGGCCAGCGTCGGCGCAACGTCGAGCCCTCTGCCGTGGGGGTGGCGGCATGAGCGGCGTCTATCTGGACTACAACGCCTCGGGCCTGGTGCGGCCGGAAGTGCTGGACGTCATGGCGCGGGCGCTGGCCGACAACGGCAATCCGTCGGCGGTCCATGCGGCGGGCCGGCGGGCGCGGGCGCGGGTCGAGACCGCGCGGGCGCAGGTCGCGGACCTGGTCGGGGCCGATCCGACGGCGGTGGTGTTCAACTCAGGCGGCACTGAAGCCAATGCCCAGGGCATCGCCAGCGCGCTGGCGGCCGGTTGCGAACGGCTGATCGTGTCGGCGACCGAGCATCCGTGCGTGGCCGAAGCGGCCGCGAATGCGGGCGTAGCCGTAGAGGTCCTGCCGGTCGATGCGAACGGGGTGGTGGATCTGGACTGGCTGGCCGACGCGCTGCGCCGTCCGGGTCGGGCCGTGGTCGCCATCCATCACGCGAACAACGAAAGCGGCGTCATCCAGCCGATCGCCGAGGCGGCGGCGCTGGTACGGGCGGCGGGCGGCTGGCTGCATGTCGACGCCATCCAGTCGGCGGGCAAGATCGCGGTCGACATGCGCGCGCTGGACGCGGACACCCTGACCCTGTCGGCGCACAAGCTGGGCGGGGCGCAGGGCGTCGGCGCCCTGATCTTCAAGGAAGGCCTGTCGGGCGTGCGGATTTTGCACGGCGCGGGGCAGGAGCGGGGCCTGCGCGCCGGGACCGAGAATGTGCCGGGCATCGCCGGGTTCGGGGTCGCGGCCGATTGCGCCGCGCGGGATCTGGAGACGATGGCCGCGCACGTCGCCTGGCGCGATGCGGCCGAAGCCAAGGTCAAGGCCGCGGGCGCGACGATCATCGGCGGAGGCGTGGCGCGGCTGCCCAACACCCTGTTCATGGCGGTCGAGGGCTGGGACAGTCCGCAGCAGCTGATCACCCTGGATCTGACGGGCGTCATGGTGTCCGCCGGCTCGGCCTGCTCGTCGGGCAAGGTGAAGCCGTCCAAGACCATCAGCGCCATGGGCCTGAATGCGCTGGCGACCGGGGGCGTACGCGTCTCCGGCGGATGGGGCACGGTCGAGGGCGACTGGGCGCGGTTCGCCGACGCCTGGGTCGCCGCCTACAACAAGCACAAGACGCGCGCCGCCGAGCGCGTGAGAGAGGTCGCCTGATGGCCGCCGTCAAGGAAACGATCGACGCCGTCGCCGCGCTGGAGAAGTACGAGCACGGTTTCACGTCCGACATCGAGACGGAGTATGCGCCCAAGGGATTGAGCGCCGAGATCGTGCGCTTCATTTCCGAAAAGAAGGGCGAGCCGGAATGGATGCTGGAATGGCGTCTGGCCGCCTATGAGCGCTGGCTGGCGATGGAGGAGCCGACCTGGGCGGCGGTCCGTTACGAGCCCGTCGATTATCAGGACCTGTTCTACTATGCCGCGCCCAAGAAGAAGGACGGGCCCAAGTCGCTGGACGAGGTCGATCCCGAGATCCTGGAAATCTACAAGAAGCTGGGCATCCCGCTGAAGGAGCAGGAGGTGCTGGCCGGGGTGCAGGGCGCGCCCAAGGTCGCCGTGGACGCCGTGTTCGACAGCGTGTCGGTGGTCACGACCTTCAAGGAAGAACTGGCCAAGGTCGGCGTGATTTTCATGCCGATTTCAGAGGCCTTGCGCGAATATCCTGATCTGGTGCGGCAATACCTGGGGTCGGTGGTGCCGGTCTCTGACAACTATTTCGCAGCGCTGAACAGCGCGGTCTTTTCGGACGGGTCGTTCGTCTACATCCCGCCGGGCGTGAAATGTCCGATGGAGCTGTCGACCTATTTCCGCATCAATGCGAGCCAGACGGGCCAGTTCGAACGCACTCTGATCATCGCCGACAAGGGGGCCTACGTCTCCTATCTGGAAGGCTGCACCGCGCCGATGCGCGACGAGAACCAGCTGCATGCGGCCGTGGTCGAGATCGTGGCGCTGGACGACGCCGAGGTGAAATATTCGACGGTCCAGAACTGGTATCCGGGCGACGCCGAGGGCAAGGGCGGCATCTACAACTTCGTCACCAAGCGCGCCGACTGTCGGGGCGATCGGTCCAAGGTGTCGTGGACCCAGGTCGAGACCGGCTCGGCCGTGACCTGGAAATATCCATCCTGCATCCTGAAGGGCGAGGAGAGCTCGGGCGAGTTCTATTCCATCGCCATCACCAACGGGCATCAGCAGGCCGACACCGGCACCAAGATGATCCATCTGGGCAAGAATTCGAAGTCGCGGATCATCGCCAAGGCGGTGTCGGCGGGTCGGTCGGATTCGACCTATCGCGGTCTCGTCTCGGTGCATCCGAAGGCGACGGGCGTGCGCAACTTCACCCAGTGCGACAGCCTGCTGATCGGCAAGGACTGCGGCTCGCACACCATTCCCTATATCGAGGCGCGCAACGGCTCGGCCCAGCTGGAACACGAGGCGACGACGACGCGCCTGTCTGACGACCAGCTGTTCTACGCCCAGCAGCGCGGGCTGTCGCAGGAGGAGGCGGTGGCCCTGCTGGTCAACGGCTTCGTGCGCGACGTGATGCAGAAACTGCCGATGGAGTTCGCCGTCGAGGCGCAGAAGCTGGTGGCGATCAGCCTTGAAGGCTCGGTTGGATAATCAAGAAGAAACAATGCTTAATATCAACAACCTTCATGTCTCTGTCGGCGAAAAGCCGATCCTCAAGGGGCTGACGCTCGACGTTCCCGCGGGCGAGGTGCACGCCATCATGGGGCCGAACGGGGCCGGGAAATCGACGCTGGGCTACGCCCTCTCGGGACGGCCGGGCTATGAGGCGACTGAAGGGTCTGTCGAATGGTCGGGCGAGGACCTGCTGGCGCTGGACCCGGCTGAGCGGGCGGCCAAGGGCGTCTTCCTGTCGTTCCAGTATCCGATCGAGATCCCCGGCGTGCCGGCTCTGACCTTCGTGCGGACGGCGCTGAACGCCCAGAAACGCGCGCGGGGCGAGGAGGAGGTGGCGGCGCCGGCCTTCCTGAAGCTGGTGCGGGAAGCGTCCAAGGCGCTGAAGATGGACTTCGACATGCTGAAGCGGCCGTTGAACGTCGGCTTCTCCGGCGGTGAGAAGAAGCGGATGGAGATCCTGCAGATGGCCCTGCTGGAGCCGTCGCTGCTGATCCTGGACGAAACCGATTCCGGCCTGGACATCGACGCCCTGCGCATCGTGTCGGAAGGGGTCAACGCGCTGCGTCGTCCCGACCGCGCCATGCTGGTGATCACCCACTATCAGCGCCTGCTCGACTACATCAAACCGGACCGGGTGCATGTGCTGGCCGGCGGTCGGATCGTCGCCTCGGGCGGGCCGGAGTTGGCGTTGGAGCTGGAGGCGGAAGGCTACGACAAATATCTGCCGCCAGTCCTAGAGGGGGCGGCATGAGCGCGGCCTTCGCCATCGACCTGACCGACGCCGAAACCTATCCGTCCCGACGGACGGAAGCGTGGAAATACAGCGACCTGAAGCGCTATCTTCGCGCCGCGCCGGAGCCGTCAGGCACGGCCGAGGTCGGGCCGCCGGGACCGTTTTATGATCTGGGCGGCGAGGCGATCGTCTTCGCCAACGGACGCGCCGTGGGCGTGACCGACTTCATCGCCTCGGGCGAGCGGACCCTGCGGCTGCGCTATGTGTCGGACGCCGTCGGCACGGGCCACACGGCCAGCGCGCGGGTTTCGGCGCGCGCGGGCGCCAAGCTGCTGCTGCTGGAAACGCACGAGGGCGCAGGCTCGGCCTACGTCGCGCACAATACGCTGGAGCTGGACGTGGCGGCCGGCGCCGAGGTGACGCGCGTCGTCCTGGTCGAGGAGCCGGAGGACGCCATCTCCATCGCCGAGGCCCATGTGAAGGTCGAGGCGGGCGGCGTCTATCGCCAGACCATCGTCACGACCGGCGCCAAGCTGCAGCGGATCGAAACGCGCATCACCCACTATGCGCAAGGTGCTCAGGTCCAGGCCGACGGCCTTTATCTGCTGAACGGAGCGCGCCATGCGGATCTGACCAGCGTGGTGCGTCATGTGGAACACGACGGCGCAACCAGCCAGTTGATCAAGGGCGTGGCCCGCGATACGACGCGCGGCGTCTTCCAGGGCAAGATCGTGGTCGAGCGCGGCGCGGACGGCACCGATGCGCGGATGGGCCACCATGCTCTGATCGCCTCCGAGCGGGCCGAGATCGACGCCAAGCCGGAACTGATCATCTATGCCGACGACGTCCAGTGCGCGCACGGCAATACGGTGGGGACGCTGGACGAAAGCGCCCTGTTCTACATGCAGCAGCGCGGCATTCCGGCCGACGAAGCGCGCGCCCTGCTGACCCAGGCCTTCCTGATCGAGGTCATCGACCGGATCGAGCATGAGGGCGCGAGAGAGGTGGCGCGGGAATGGCTGACGGCGCGGTTGTGAACACCTTCGATCCCTATGCCGTGCGGGCGCAGTTCCCGATCCTGTCGCGACAGGTGAACGGCAAGCCGCTGGTCTATCTGGACAATGCGGCCTCGGCCCAGAAGCCGCGTGCGGTGATCGACGCCCTGGTGGCGACGATGGAGGGCGGTTACGCCAACGTCCACCGGGGGCTGCACACCCTGTCGAACGAGGCGACCGAGGCCTTCGAGAAGGCGCGCGAGATCGTCGCCCGCTTCCTGAATGCCGAGAGCGCCGAACAGGTGGTCTGGACCAAGGGCGGGACGGAGGCGATCAACCTGGTGGCCAACGGGCTGGGGCTGAGCATCGAGCCGGGCGACGAGATCATCGTCTCGGAGATGGAGCATCACTCCAACATCGTGCCGTGGCATCTGCTGCGTGAACGGCGCGGGGCGGAGATCAAGTGGATTCCGGTCAAGGACGACGGGTCTCTGGACATGGCGGCCTATGCCGACCTGCTGGGGCCCAGGACGCGGATGGTTGCGGTCACCCACATGTCGAACGTGCTGGGGACGATCAATCCGGTCGCCGAGATCACGCGACTGGCCCAAGCGGCGGGGGCGCAGGTGCTGATCGACGGGTGCCAGGGGGCGGTTCATGCGACGCCGGACGTTCAGGCCATCGGCTGCGACTTCTACGTCCTGACCGGGCACAAGCTGTTCGCCCCGACCGGCATCGGCGCCCTGTATGGCAAGGCCGAGGCGCTGGAGGCGCTGCCGCCCTATCAGGGCGGGGGCGAGATGATCGAGACGGTCGAGCAGGACCGCGTGACCTATGCCCGGCCGCCGCACCGGTTCGAGGCGGGAACGCCCCCGATCCTGGAGGCCATCGGCTTGGGCGCCGCGTTGGACTGGCTGGCGCAATACGACCGGGCGGCCGTGCAGGCGCATGAGCACGCCCTTTATCAGCACGCTGTCGACCGACTTCAGGGGCAGACTTGGCTGCGGATTCTGGGGCAGGCCGAAGGCAAGGGCGCGATCCTGACCTTCGCCGTCGAGGGCGCGCACGCCCATGACGTGGCGCAGATCATGGATCGTTACGGGGTCGCTGTGCGGGCCGGTCTGCATTGCGCCGAGCCGCTGGCGAAAAGAATGGGCGTGACGTCGAGCACCCGCGCCTCCTTCGCCCTATATAACACCATGGAGGATGCCGACGCCTTCGTGGATGCGCTGATCAAGGCGCGGAACTTCTTCGTATAAGCCGATGACAGATCAACCGATTCAAGACAGCGACGCCTTCAGGGACGCCTGGGACGAGCCCCAGAAGAGCGCCCTTTCGCAGGCCGAGCTGGACACCCTGACCGATCAGCTGATCGAGGCGCTGAAGACGGTCTATGACCCGGAAATCCCGGTCGACATCTATGAACTAGGCCTGATCTACCGCGTGGACGTCAACGACGATCGCGACGTGGTGGTCGACATGACCCTGACGGCGCCGGGCTGTCCGGTCGCCGGCGAAATGCCGGGCTGGGTCGAGACGGCGGTGGAGAAGGTCGAGGGCGTGCGCAGCGCCAAGGCCAATCTGGTGTTCGATCCGCCGTGGGACGCCTCCAAGATGAGCGACGAGGCCAAGCTGGCCCTGAATATGTTCTGATGGGCATGTTCTGATGAGCGAGCTTCAAGCCACATCCCGTCCACGTCGCCCGCGCCCCAAGGCCGTCACCCTGACGGACGCGGCCGCCGAGCGGGTGCGTGAGATCCTGGACAATGCCGAGAACGATCACATCGGCCTGCGCATCGGCGTCAAGAATGGCGGTTGCGCGGGGCAGGAATACACCTTCGCCTATGCCGACGAGATCGGGCCGATGGACGAGGTGGTCGAGGACAAGGGCGTCACCATCCTGATCGAGCCCCGGGCTGTGCTGTTCCTGATCGGCACCGAGATCGACTATGAAACGACGCCTCTGGCGTCCAAGTTCGTGTTCAACAATCCGAACCAGACCGACGCCTGCGGCTGCGGCGAGAGCGTGACCATCGTGCCGGTCGCCGCCGACTGAAATGGCTTATGACGCGGACTTCGGCGAATGGGTGCGCGAGCATTTCCATGCGCTCGGCCGCCTGGAGATCAAGCGCATGTTCGGCGGGGCCGGGGTCTATGCCGCCGGCGTCATGTTCGCCCTGCTGGACGACGGCGTGGTCTGGCTGAAGGGCGACGAGGCCCTGGGCGAGGCCTTCGTCGAGGCTGGTTCGCGTCAGTTCACCTATCCGACCAAGGACGGCCGCACGATGAGCATGGGCTATTGGACCCTGCCCGAAACGGCCCTGGACGATCCCGACGAAGCCGTCGCCTGGGCGAGGCGTTCGCTGGACTTGGCGGTGAAGAAGGCGTCGGGGAAGAAGCCGAAGCCCGTTACTTAGTCGGTGTGTCGATCAGCACGGCCGGCGTTACAGGTTGACCCGTGGCTTGAGCGACGAGTTCGGCGGTGCGGTTTTCGATCACAGCGTCCAGGCGAGCCAGGAACTCTTCTTTGGGCAAGCCGACGGGGATCGGGTCGAGGAACTCCAGCGTCGCCGTGCCGGGGTGTTTTTCGTATTTCTCCTCGGGCCAGAAGAGGCCGAGGTTGGTGGCGAGCGGCACGACCGGCACGTCGAAGTCGCGATACATGTGCCAGACGCCGGAGCGGTATTTGAACTTCTGACCGACGGGCGCGAGGTGCCCCTCGGGATAGATCAGGATCTTGCGGTTCTCGGCGCGAGCCTCGGCGGCCCGCATGGCCAGAGCTTTGCGCGCTTCGTGGCCGCCGCAGGAGTTGACGACGATGGCGCCCAGCTTCTTCAGCACACCGCCCAGCAGGGGAAACTTTTCCAGGTGATCGCCGGTGACGAAGGCGATGTCGTCGAACTGATCGTAGGTCGCAAAGCCGTCGCCCCAGCTTTGATGTTTTGAGGCGATGATGAAGGCGCCCTCGGGCAGCCGATCCTTGCCGCGAACGTCCAGCTTGATGCCGGCGAAGATAGCCATGGCCTGGACCATGCGCTTCACATAGCGACGGATGACCCAGCTGGCCGGACCGCGACCGGGGGCGAGCGCGGCGAAGGCGGCGGTCAGCCCATAGCTGATCGACAGGATCCAGTAGGCGACATTGAAGGCAAAGCTGCGCATGGGACGACTATGGCAGAAAGCTTGGCCTTGTCAGACCCTAAGCCGCCTTTTCGAGCGAGGAGGCCGGCGTTACGCAGTTACGGCCCGCACGCTTGGATTCGTACAAGGCGGCGTCGGCGCGTTCCAGCAGGCTGGCGGCGGTTTCGCCCTTGCGGCGCTGGGCGAAGCCGGCGGAGACAGTCACCGAGCCCAGGTCATCATTGGTCGAACGACGGCGCAGCGCGCGTGACGCCACGTCGTTGCGGATGCTCTCCAACGCGGCCATGACGACCCCAGCGCCTTCACCCGGGAAGATGATCGCGAACTCCTCGCCGCCGAACCGTGCGGCGAATCGGGTCTTGCCGCAGATGTTGGACAGGACGGTGGAGACATAGCGCAGCACCTGGTCGCCGGTCTGGTGGCCCCAGGTGTCGTTGAACCGTTTGAAATGGTCGATGTCCAGGATGGCCAGGCTGAGCGGCGCGCCGTCATCCTCGGCGCAGGCGGCCTCGAGCCGTTCGTCGAAGGCCTTGCGGTTGGCCAGATTGGTCAGGGCGTCGGTCATGGCGTCGCGGCGCACCTGTTCCAGGTTTTCGCGCAGGCGGATGACTTCCTTGTTGGACTTTTCCAGACGTTTTTCGAGGATCGCCGTTTCGCGGCGCACGCGGTTGGTTGCGGTCGACAGGCCGCCGACCAGATCCTTCAGCGAGGACGGATCATCGACGGTTTCCATGCACTGGGAGGCGTCGGCGAGGGTCTCGCCATAGTCGTGCTGGGTCTTGTGCGCCATGGCGATGGCGCTGGCGACGCTGGCCAATTCGCGGTCCAGCACGGCGCCGACGTCGCGGATCTGATCCGGCAGGCGACCGCGCGGCAGGAACTCGGCGGCCAGCATTTCGGACGTCTTGTCAGTGATGACGGCGGACTGCGCCAGCAGACGGCGGATTTCCTGGGCAAGGGGGCCGTCGGGATCGCTGATGTAGTGCAGCCAAAGCTCGAAGTTCAGCGGCGTGGGCCACACGCCGGCTTTTTCCATTTCGCCGATGACGTTGCGCGCCAAAGCATAGGCTTGAGGAGCTCTTAGCGCCGTCTCGACCTTTTTTGACATTCTTGTTCCCCCGAGCTCCTGTTCTGGAGCTGTGTCGGGGCGCACACTACGGGATGTTCCGTAATGCAGGGTAAACGACGCGGCGTTTCACCGCGCCGTTGTGTACGAGTTCAGGCGCGGATGACGACGGGCCGGCGCAGGAAGGCGGGGATGTCGTCGCCGAAGCCACGCACGCCCTGGCGCTGAGTATCGCTCTTGTCGGCCTTGCGGTCACCGCGGCGATCGGATTGCAGCAGGTGCGGCTCGCGGTCTGCGCGCTCGGTACGCGGGGCGCGGGCCGTTTCGACGGGTTCGACGATCGCATCCGCCTCGACTGCGGCGGCGACGGGGGCCGCAACTTCGACCGGCGCCTCGGGGCGGGCCTTGCGGCGGCTGCGGCTGCGGGGCGCCGCAGCCTCTTCAGACGATGGCGCGGCGGTGACCGGGGCGGTGTCGACAGGCTCGGCGGACGGGGTGGGCGCGCTGCTGGTGCGCGACCGGCTGCGACCGCGTTCGCCCGAGCGTTTGTCGTCGCGGCGCGGGCCGTCTTTAATGGCGGCGAAGTCGATGCCTTCAAGAACCAGCTCTTCCGGGTCCTTCTTGATCAGCTTCAGCACCTTATCCAGCGACTTGTCGTCGGCCGGGGTCACGATCATGAAGGCCTGGCCCAGCTTGCCGGCGCGGCCGGTGCGGCCGATGCGGTGGACGTAGTCGTCGGCGTGGTGCGAGACGTCGTAGTTGAAGACGTGGCTGACGTCCGGGATATCCAGGCCACGCGCGGCGACGTCCGAGGCCACCAGAATCTTCAGCGCGCCCGAGCGGAAGTCCGCCAGGGTCTTCATCCGGTGCGACTGATCCAGGTCGCCGTGGATCGGGGCAGCGTCGAAGCCGTGGGTCTTAAGCGACTTGGCGACGATATCGACTTCGGATTTGCGATTGCAGAAGACGATGCCGTTGCGCACGTCCTCGCGACCGACCAGGGCGCGCAGGGCGGTCCGCTTGGCCTTGGGGTCCGAGGTCGGGATGCGGACGATGTACTGGGTGATGGTGTCGGCGGTCATCGCCGGACGCGAGGCCTCGATCCGGGTCGGATCCTTGAGGAAGGCGGTCGTCAGGCGCGTGATCTCCGGCGGCATGGTGGCCGAGAAGAACAGGGTCTGGCGACGCGGCGGCGTCAGTTTGAAGATGCGTTCGATGTCGGGGATGAAGCCCATGTCCAGCATCCGGTCGGCCTCGTCGACGACCATGATCTCGACGCCGGTCAGCAGCATCTTGCCGCGTTCGAACAGGTCGAGCAGCCGGCCGGGCGTGGCGATCAGGACGTCGACACCCTTGTTCAGCGCCGCGACCTGGTCGCCCATGGAGACGCCGCCGATCAGCAGGACCCAGCTCAGCTTGGTGCCCTTGGCGTATTTGGCGAAGCTCTCGGCGACCTGATCGGCCAGTTCGCGGGTCGGCGCCAGGACGATGGCGCGCGGCATGCGGGCGCGGGCGCGGCCGGTGGACAGGCGATCGACCAGGGGCAGGGTGAAGGCGGCGGTCTTGCCGGTGCCGGTCTGGGCGATGCCCAGGACGTCGCGGCCGGCGAGGGCGACGGGGATCGCCTGTTCCTGAATGGGCGTGGCGGTCGTGTAGCCGGTGTCGGCGACGGCCTGAAGGGTCGTGGGCGAAAGGCCCAGTTGGGAAAATTCGGTCATGAATCCTTGGGAGAGAAAGCGTCTGCGTGCATAGCAGCGACGGAACCGCCCCTCTTCGGGCGAGCGGGCGGCGCGTATCGCAGACCTGTCCCGAGGCTGGGGGGGGCATATAGAAGCCCCTGCGCAGAAGTCAAGTATTCCTGGTTTTTCGCTCAGCAGGTCGCCGGCCGTAAAATGCGGCCCGCAAACGAAAATCGCCGGACGGGCGAGCCGTCCGGCGATCTGCTGGATCAGAGAGAAAGTGCGATCAGCGCTTGCCGAAGATCATGTCGCCCAGTTTGGCGAAGAAGCCCTTTTCCTCGGGCTTGGCGGCGGGCGCCGGCGCCGGCTTGGGGGCTTCGACCGGCTTGGCAGCGGAAGCCGGCATCGGCGCGGGCGCCGCAGCGGCGGGCGCAGCAGCGGGTGCGGGCGCAGCGGCGGGCTTGGGCGCGGCGACGGGGTCCGCAGGCTTGGGCGCTGCTGCGGCCGGCTTGGCGACAGGCGCAGCCTTCGGGGCGGCGGCGGGTTTCGAAGCGGCGGCCTTGGGCGCAGCGGTTTTGGTCGCTGCGGGCTTCGCCGTCGTCGCCTTCGCGGCGGCCGCTTTCGGAGCCGCAGCCTTCACTGGGGTCTTGGCGGCGGCGGGCTTGGGGGCGGCGGCTTTGGACGCGGCTTTTGGAGCCGCCTTGGGGGCAGGGGCGGTTTTCGGCTTGGTTGCGGCCTTGGCGGCGACCGGCTTAGCGGCAGCCTTGGGGGCGGCGGTTTTGGGCGCCGCAGCCTTGGGTGCGACAGCCTTGGCGGCGGCGGGCTTCGGCGCAGCGGCCGCCGGCTTTGCCACGGCCTTGGGCGCAGCGGTTTTCTCGGCGGCGATCTTCACGGCGCTCGACTTCGGCGCGGCTTTAGGCTTGGAAGCGGCGGTCGCCGGCTTTGGCGACGCAGGTTTAGACGTAGACGGTGACTTGGCCATGTATTCCCCGACCCCTCGGTTTGATAAAAACGCGGCGGCGACGGGCGTTCAGCACCGGATCGCTACGATTCGCCATATTACCGGTGTTTGAAAAATGTCCGAGTCCGCACTTCAGATAATCGCACGCGGCCCGCGCGCCGCCGCCGAGGCCGCCGCAGAGGCCGTAGACGCCGATCCGCGACTGGAAGGCGCGACCTATTCGATCCTGGAAGAGGACGAGGACAATGACGTCTGGCGCATCGACGCCTTCCCCACGACCGATGACGAGGTCGAGGGGCTGAAGGCGGTGCTGGCGGGCTATCCGGTGACGGTGCTGGTGGAGAAGCTGGCAGACGCTGACTGGCTGGCCATGTCGCTGTCGGGCCTGCCGCCGGTCGAGGCCGGACGGTTCTTCGTCTATGGCGCGCACGATCAGGGCAAGGTGCCCGAAGGCCGCGTCACGCTGAAGATCGACGCCGGCGCCGCCTTCGGCACGGGTCACCATGGCACGACGGTCGGCTGCCTGGAGGCGTTCGACAAGCTGCTGGAGACCGAAAGCTTCGATAAGGTGCTGGACGTGGGCTGCGGCACGGGCGTGCTGGCGATCGCGGCGGCCAAGACGGGCACGCCCATCGCCGTCGGCACCGACATCGACGAGCCCTCGGCCCGGATCGCCAACGAGAACGCCGAGATCAATGAGGCCAAGTGCGACTTCTATTTCGCCGATGGTCTCAGCGATCCGCGCATCGCCCAGCATCAGCCTTATGACCTGGTGTTCGCCAACATCCTGGCCGCGCCGCTGGTGCATCTGGCGCCCGAGATCGGGGCTGCGCTGAAGAGCGGCGGGGTCGCGATTCTGTCCGGCCTGCTGCGCACGCAGGAAGAGCGTGTGCTGGAGGCCTATCTGCCGCTGGGCTTTACGGTCGAGCAGACCATCCATCACGACGCCTGGAGCGCCCTGCAACTGCGCAAGGGCTGAGGATCGATCATGCGCCAGACTTTTGACGAGACGACCGACCCGTCCTTTGGGGCCAAGCACCTGCCGCTGCTGCGCGCCGAAATGGCCAAGCAGGGGCTGGACGGGTTTCTGATCCCGCATGAGGACGAGCATCAGAACGAATATCTGCCGGACGCGAACGAGCGCCTGGCCTGGGCGACCGGCTTCACCGGCTCGGCCGGGGCGGCGGTGGTGTTCCAGGATCGGGCCAGCATGTTCACCGACGGCCGCTACACCGTTCAGGTGAAGGCCCAGACCGATCCGGCGCTTTTCGAGCAGCGCGATCTGACCGAGGTCGCCGCCTATCTGGAGACGGCGGCGAAGGGGGCGGTGATCGGTTACGATCCGCGTCTGCACAGCCCCGACGCGCTCGTGGCATTGAAGGCGGCGGCGCAGAAGGCGGGGGCCGAGTTGCGCGCCGTGGAGGCCAATCCGCTGGATTTGGCCTGGGGCGCCGATCGTCCGGCCCAGCCGACGGCGCCGGTCGTGCCGCATGAGGACGCCTATTCCGGAGAGAGCCATGCAACGAAGCGGGCGCGGATCGGCAAGGCCGTGGCGGACGCCGGCGCAGATGCGGTGGTGCTGACGGCGCCGATGTCGATCGCCTGGCTGTTCAATGTGCGCGGCGGGGACGTGATCCGTTCGCCTCTGCCGATCGGTCAGGCCATTCTGGCGGCGGACGGCAAGGCGCGGCTGTTCCTGGACCCGGCCAAGGTGACGAATGCTTTGCCGGGCTGGCTGGGCGACGATGTTCGCATCGAGGCGACCGAGCAGCTGCCTGCGACGCTGGACGGGCTGTCGGGCCAAAAGGTCATGATCGATCCGTCTCTGTCCTCGGCCTGGTATTTCGACCGGCTGGACGCGGCGGGCGCGACGGTGGTGCGGGCTATGGACCCCTGCGCCATTCCTCGAGCCGCCAAGAATGCGGTGGAGATTGAGGGCAGCCGTCAGGCGCATATCCGCGACGGCGCGGCGCTGAGCCGGTTCCTGCACTGGGTCGACACCGTGGTGCAGGAGACCCTGCCGGACGAGCGCGAAGTGGTCGAGGCGCTGGAGCGATTCCGCGAGGAGACCGGCGCGCTGAAAGACCTGAGCTTCGACACCATCGCCGGGGCTGGGCCGAACGGGGCCTTGCCGCATTACAAGCCGGTCGGCGCCAGCATTCGCAAGGTCGAGAAGGGCTCGCTGCTGCTGGTGGACGGCGGCGGCCAGTATCTGGACGGCACGACCGACGTGACCCGCACCATGGCGGTGGGCGAGCCGAGCGAGGACCAGCGCCACAAGTTCACGCTGGTGTTGAAAGCGCATATCGCCATGGCGACGATCCGCTTCCCGGCCGGGACCAGCGGCATGGCGCTGGACGCTATCGCCAGGGCGCCGATGTGGGCGGCGGGGCTGGATTACGATCACGGCACCGGTCACGGCGTCGGCAGCTATCTGGGGGTCCACGAGGGGCCGCAGCGGATCGCGAAATGGGGCACGTCCCAGCCGCTGTTGGAAGGGATGATCCTGTCCAACGAGCCCGGCTATTACCGCGAAGGCCACTGGGGCATCCGCATCGAGACCCTGCAGGTGGTGACGCCGGCGGTGGTCCCCGAGGGCGGCGAGCGACCGATGCACGGGTTCGAGCAGCTGACGTTCGCGCCCATCGATCGCAAGCTGATCGCGGTCGAGATGCTGACGCCGGACGAGCGGGCCTATATCGACGCCTATCACGCCGAAACGCTGGCCAAGGTCGGGCCGTTGATCGACGGCGAGGCGCTGGACTGGCTAAAGCGGGCCTGCGCGCCGCTGTGACCTAAAGGACCGGAACCCGTCGCCGCAGGTGGGTGACGGGGACGGTCAGTTCGGCAAGCGCCGCCTTCATCGCCTCATAGCCTGTGGCGACGGGGCCGTCGTAGGTCTTCCAGTCGCGAATGTCGCTGCCGGCGACATGAGGCAGGACCAGAATGTCGGCGTCGGCGCGCGACTGGGTCATCTCGGCGTCGGTGGTGATGGTCGCCGAGCGCATCAGGATGGAAACGATGGGCGGGCCGGCCTTCCAGGCGCCGGACAGGACCCATTTCCACCAGGACGGCGGATTCTCCAGCGCCTGGGGATCGACGCCGCGCGTCTGGGACATGTCGACGCCGATGATCGGGCCGCTGTTCAGTTGACGCATGACGCTGGTGGGGAAGTTCTTCAAAACGGCGCCGTCCACCAACACCTGACCGTCCATCACGACCGGCGGCAGGACGCCGGGAATGGCGATGGAGGCGCGCATGGCCCGCCGCATCAGGCCCGTGCGATGGGCCTCGATTCGGCCCGAGGTCAGGTTCGAAGAGACGGCGAAGAAGGGCAGGGCCAGGTCCGCCAGATCGATGTCGCCGTAAGCCTGCTCCAGCAAACGGGCGACCTTGCGGGCGCGGGACATGGCGATGATCGGCACGGCGAGGTCCGACAGCGGATCGGACTCGACGAAGGCGCGCCGAATCTCGAAATCCAGCCGTTCGAAGGACCAGCCCAGGGCCGGGCCGGCCGCGACGACCGCGCCCATGGAGGCGCCGCCCGCGAAGTCGATGGGGACCTTGGCCTCTTCCAGGGCCCTGATCGCGCCGATGTGGCAATAGGCCCGCGCGCCGCCGCCGGACAAGACGAGGCCGACCGCCGTGCCGGTGACGACGCGGGCGATCCGCTCGGCGTCCTTGGCCAGTCCTTCGACGCAATGGAACCAGCGATCGGGCTGTAGCGCATCCAGCCAGACGCGGGTGTTGGCCGGATGATGCATGCGCGGATCGCGCAGCAGGATCAGGTCGGTCAGGCGGCGGCCGTCGCCGAAGCCCGCCCGGCGCGGCACGGCGGACGGCGGCGCCAGAAGGCCGCTGCCGACGATGAACATCCGGTCCACCTGACGCGCGCACAAACTGGCCCAGGCGGGCTGATCCTGTTCGGCGACATAAAGGACATAGTCGTGGTCGCCCTCCACCCGGCTGAACCACTCGGACGCCGAGGCCAGGGCCGACTGGTCGATGACCTGACAGGTGAAACCCATGGCCTGGATGGCGGCGGCGATGCGTTCGACGAAGGCGCGGATGGGGCGTGGGCGGGCCGAGACGAAGCCGAAGACGCTGGGCTCGGACGCGCCGGCCGTGCGTTCGCGGGCGCGGTGGATCATCAGCCGCGACAGTTCGACCATCAGGTCCGGCTCGGTGCGGGCGGCCTCGAAGAAGGCTTCGCGCGGCAGGGCCAGAATCTCGCTGTCCCTCAGGGCGACGACGGTGGCGGTGTGCGGCGTGCCGGCCAGCATGGCCATCTCACCCACCGGCTCGCCCGCCTTGACCACGCCCAGCATGTGCGGCGGTTGATCCGCTTCCATCCGAAACACGCCCAGACGGCCGGAGCGCACCAGATACAGGGTGTCGGCCGGATCGCCCTCGGTGAACAGGGGCTCGCCGCCGGTCAGCGCGAACCAGCTGGCCCGGTCGACCATGCGACCTTCGAAGATGCGCGCGAGCGAGGTCGCCAGCGTGTCGGGGCGAAGCGTGGCCATGGTTCGGTTGTAGGCGCGATTCTAGGGCGGGTGAATGGGATGTTTGGACGTGCGAAGGCGCCCTCGGGCATTCGCCACGAGGTTGAAAGAGGGCTGGGCGGAGCACCGGGCCTTCGCCCGGAGTTCTGTTGTGGTGTTACCGTTTCGACGAAGGGTATGACGCTCCGCGCGGAAGGTTGGCCTGCAAGCTCGGGGCGCCGAGCGGTGGCGGTCTCATCGCCTAACCCCATAAGCCTGCGACGGGCGGGTCGGAGCAGCGATCCCCGATCCCCGTTTGGGCGAGTATGCCCCTCGACCCTGCGACGCGACTGCGGACGCCGGGGCGATTCCCCGGCCGATCAGCCCCGGCGCCGCGATGGGATTTCACCATCGCCCCCGTTCCATCCGCTCTCGCCGCCGCAAGGTCGCAGGCCAGGCGAGCCCTCCATGCGACGAGACGGGGCTATTATGGGGTCGTTTGACCTCGTGGACGGGAGACGGGGGACATAAATCGGCAAGCGGTTGAAATCGCTTCGGATGGACCAGCGACATTGCGATGGCGGAGCATCGTCTCCTCCCCATTCATGGGGAGGTGGCTCGAAGCATAGCGGAGAGACGGAGGGGCTCTTCACTGCATCGCAGGCGCCCGTGAGACGTTAAGAGCCCCTCCACCGCTTCGCGGTCCCCCTCCCCGCAGAGCGGGGAGGAGACGATGATGCGAGCTTCCCGCGTTGCCCGATTCCGCGTGGGCGGGTAGAGCGTTCGGCTTCTCCCGCCTAGCCGAAGTTTCAGACCATGCACGACATCAGAGCCATTCGCGAGAACCCCCAGGTTTACGTGGCGGGCTGGTCGTCGCGCGGGGTGGATGAGGCAGACGGGCTGGTGGCGGACATCCTGCGGCTGGACGGCGAACTGCGCCACGCCCAGACGACGGGTCAGGACGCCCTGGCCAAGCGCAACGCGGCCTCCAAGCTGATCGGCGCCGCCATGGGGCGCAAGGACATGGCCGAGGCCGACCGGCTGAAGGCCGAGGTCGAGGCGCTGAAAGGCGATATCGCGGCGGCGGCCGAGGTCGAGGCGCGGGTTGGCAAGGAACTGCGCGACCTGCTGTCGGCGCAGAAGAACCTGGCGGCCGAGGATGTGCCGGACGGCGAGGACGAGGCGGGCAATGTCGAGGTCTCGACCTGGGGCGAGCCGCGTCGGACGGGGCCGTCCAAGGATCATGCCGACCTGGGCGAGGCCCTGGGGATGCTGGACTTTGAGGCGGCGGCGAAGATGTCGGGCGCGCGGTTCGCAGTGCTGAAGGGGCAACTCGCGCGGCTGGAACGGGCCGTGGGGCAGTTCATGCTGGATATGCAGACGGACCAGCATGGGTATCTGGAAGTGAACCCGCCGCTGCTGGTTCGGGACGAGGCGATGTTCGGGACCGGGCAGTTGCCGAAGTTTGCTGACGACCTATTCAATGCCTCGAGTGTGATTGAAGAAGATGTTTGGCTGAAAGCTGCGCCTCAAGGCAGCAGCGACAATCTTGGCGTCGTGCAGGGGCAGCTGGAATTTATCCTCGAGCAACTGAGAAATCGCACTCATCATTGGCTTATCCCCACAGCCGAAGTCTCCCTTACCAACCTCGTGCGCGAGACCATCCTGTCCGAGGACGACCTCGCCACGCCGGTGCGGATGACGGCGTTGACGCCGTGCTTCCGGGCCGAGGCGGGGTCGGCGGGGCGCGATACGCGCGGGCTGATCCGTCAGCACCAGTTCTCCAAGGTCGAGATGGTGTCGATTGCACGGCCGGAGGACTCAGACGCCGAGCATGAGCGGATGACGAAATGTGCAGAGGCCGTGCTGAAGGCGCTGGAGCTGCCGTTCCGGCGGATGCTGCTGTGCAGGGGCGACATGGGCTTTTCGGCGCAGAAGACCTTCGACCTGGAGGTCTGGCTGCCCAGCCAGGGGACCTATCGCGAGATCAGCAGCTGCTCGAACTGCGGCGACTTCCAGGCGCGGCGCATGGATGCGCGGTTCAAGCGGGCCGGCGAGAAGAAGACCGAGTTCGTCCATACGCTGAACGGCTCGGGCCTGGCGGTCGGCCGGACGCTGGTGGCGATCATGGAAAACTATCAGCAGGACGACGGACGGATCGCCGTGCCGAAGGTGTTGCAGCCCTATATGGGCGGTGTGGAGTTCGTGGGCGGCTGATGCGAATTCTTCTGACCAACGACGACGGGATCGAGGCCGAAGGCCTGGAGTGCCTAGAGCGGATCGCGCGGACCCTGAGCGACGACGTGTGGGTGTGTGCGCCCGCGGTCGAGCAGTCGGGCAAGGGGCGCGGGATCACCCTGACCGAACCGCTGCGGGTGCTGAACCTGGGCGAGAAGCGGTTCGCGGTGACGGGGACGCCGACCGACTGCGTCGTGCTGGCGGTCAACGATCTGATGCCGGAGAAGCCCGATCTGGTGCTGTCTGGCGTCAATCGCGGGCACAATATCGGCGAGGACGTCAGCTATTCCGGCACGGTGGCGGGCGCCTTGCAGGGGATGGCGTTCGGCATCCGCTCCATCGCCCTGAGCCAGAGCCTGGAGCGGTTCCACGACGAGGTGGTCGCGCACTGGGAGACGGCGGAAGCCTTCGCGCCTGCGATCATCAGCAGGCTGCTGGACCAGAAATGGGCGAACGGGGTGGTGATGAACCTGAACTTCCCCAACCGGCCGCCCGAAGCCGTCGATCAGGTCGAGGTGACGACCCAAGGCTTCCGCAACGTCGGCGAGATGCACGCGGTGCGGCGCACGGACCTGCGCGGACGGGACTATTACTGGATGAGCTTCCGGGACGAAAAGCAGGAGCATGCCGAGGGCACGGATTTGCGGGCCATCGAGGAGGGGCGGATTTCGGTCACGCCGCTGCATATCGACCTGACGCACATGACCAGCGTGCATGACCTGAAGAAGGTGCTGGGCGGAGCGCCGCCCAAGACTGTGGCGACCGCCGCATGAACCTGCACGACGACCGGGCCGGGCGGCTGATCCTGTCGCTGCGGCAGCAGGGGGTCACGGATCCGCGCGTGCTGAAGGCGATGGAGAGCATCGACCGCGCGGTCTTCGTGCATGAGAAGTTTCTGGATCAGGCGTGGGAGGATCAGGCCCTGCCGATCGACTGTGCCCAGACGATCAGCCAGCCCTATATCGTCGGACTGATGACTCAGGCGCTGGAGGTGCAGGCGCGTCATCGGGTTTTGGAGATCGGCACGGGCAGCGGATACCAGTGCGCGGTGCTGAGCCGATTGGCGCGGTATGTCTATTCGGTGGAGCGGTATCGCAGTCTGCTGGTCGAGGCGGAAACCCGATTGCGGGTGCTGAAGATCGAGAACGTCATCACCAAGCACGGCGACGGCGGCCTGGGTTGGGCCGAACAGGCGCCCTTCGACCGGATCATGGTCACGGCCGCCTCGCCGACCGAGCCGACCGAACTGCTGAAACAGCTGAAGCCGAACGGGGTGCTGGTCGCGCCTGTGGGACGCACGTCGGTGCAGATGCTGCATCGCTACGTCGGACAGGGCGACGGGTCCTTCCACCGCGAAAGCCTGACGGAAGTGCGTTTCGTGCCCCTGGTCGAGGGGACGGCGAAGGAGGGGTGAAGGGTCACTCGTGAATAGTGAGTGGTGACTAGGGTGCCAGAGGGCGACTGCTCACGAATCACCACTCACTAATCACCCCTGGTTCCGCTCGTTAACCTTCGCGCCCCAATTCCGTGCGGTTTGCGGGGTTGGCTTATGGGGCGCGAGCGGGCACACCGGGCGGGCGAGTTTAACCACGAATGGGAGCAGCCGGTGGCGATGATTTCGGGCTGGATGAGAGCGGTTCTGGTCGCGGGGGCGGCGTTGAGCACGGCGGCCTGCATCAGCTATCCTTCGGAGCCGCGCTATTCGACGCATGCGAACCCGGCGCCGGCCTATGGTCCGGGGCAGGGCGTCTATACTCAGCAGCCGGCCTATCCGAACGCCGGCCAGAATTCGAACCAGCCCTATCGGCCGGCCCCCTATGAATCGCCGCCGCCCGCGACGGCGCCGATCGGTCAGGTGGACGGCGGAGCCTTGCCGCCTACGGTCAATGTCGGTCCGAGCCAACCGACCTATCAGCCGCCGGCGTCGCAGCCGCCCGCCTATACGCCGCCGTCCTATCCGTCGTCGTCGGCCCCGGTGCGGCCGGGCGCGGCCTATGTGATCCAACCGGGCGACACGATCTCGGGCGTGGGGCGCCGCTTCCAGACCCCGGTGCAGACGCTGATCGACCTGAACGGCCTGGGCCCGCGCGGGGCGATCACGACGGGCCAGCGAATCATCCTGCCTGAAGCGGCGGTGGATACCGGCCGCGATCCTTATGCGACCGGCGCCTCGCCCGTCGGCGTGCTGGTGCCCAACAACGGCGCCGTGCCGCCGCCCCCGCCGCCGCCCTCGGGCAATGCGGCGCTGCCGGTCCAGACGCGACCTGTCGAACAGACCAACGCCGCCGGCGCCGCTGCCGGTCAGCCGAACCTGCTGTGGCCCGTGCGCGGCGACATCGTGCGGCGTTTCGGCCCGGTCGGCATGGGCGAGCGGAACAACGGCATCAATATCGGCGCCTCGGCCGGCGCGACGGTCAGCGCCTCTGCGGCCGGGCGCGTGGCCTATGTCGGCAGCGATCTGGTGGGGCAGGGGCTGACGGTGCTGATCGTGCACGCCAACGGCTGGCGCACGGTCTATGGCCATCTGGGTTCGGCGACGGTCAAGGATGGCGACGACGTGCGCGCGGGCCAGCAGATCGGCACCGTGGGGCTGACGGCCGGTGACGGACGCCCCTCGATCCACTTCGAGACCCGTCAGATGCGCGGCGACGATCCGGTCGCCGTCGATCCTTTGACAGTGTTGCCCAGGTAGCGCTTTCGCCGCGTTGCAATCTGCGAGGCGCGGCCCTAGGTTCCGCGCCTCGTTTTAATGGGGGCTCCGACGAGGGCTACCCTTCTATGTTCGGAGACGACCCATGGGCGCTGAAGGCGGCTTGACGGCGCAGTTGATCGGGTTTGCGCCCATCATCGGTATTTTCATCCTGTTCTACTTCCTGCTGATCCGTCCGCAGCAGAAGCGCGCCAAGGAACACGCGACCGCCATCGCCGCCGTCAAGCGTGGCGACACCGTCGTCCTGGGCAGCGGCATGATCGGCAAGGTCACCCGCGTCGAAGAGGCCGAGGTCAACGTCGAGATCGCGCCCAGCGTCAACGTGCGCGTGGTCAAGGCCATGATCGCCGAGGTGCGCAACCGCACCGCCATCGCCGCCAACGATTCCAAGGCCTGATACGCTCGCGTATCCGCCGATACCTGGACCGCCCTCATGATTCAGCTGTCGCGCTGGAAAGTCATTCTCGTCGTCGTCGCGGCCGTTCTCGGCTGTCTGCTGGCGTTCCCGAACCTGTTGTCGGATCAGCAGCGCGAGGCGCTGCCCGGCTTCATGCCCAAGAACAAGCTGAACCTGGGGCTGGACCTTCAGGGCGGTTCGTATCTGCTGCTGGAAGTCGATGTGCCGGCGATGCGCGAGAAGCGCGTCACCAACCTGATCGAAGACGTTCGGGTCACGCTGAACGGTGCGGGCGTCGCCACCAACGGCTTCCAGCGTGAAGCCGGCGGCGTGGTCGTCACCCTGGCCAATCCGGCTCAGGGCGATGCCGCGTTCAAGGCGCTGCAGCAACTGGGCGGTCAGGTCGGACCGGGCGGCCAAGCGGAACGCACCGCGACGCGTCTGGGCGATAACCGCATCCGGTTCGCCTATACCGACGCCGCGCTGAACGGCATGGGCGCGACGGCCGTGGACCAGTCGATCGAGGTGGTGCGCCGCCGGATCGACAGCCTGGGCACGCGCGAACCCTCCATCACCCGCCAGGGCGCCGACCGGATCGTGGTCCAGGCGCCGGGCGAGAGCGATCCGAGCAAGCTGGAAGAAGTCATCGGCCAGACGGCGCAGCTGACCTTCCAGATGGTGGACGTCGAGAATTCGGTCCAGGACGCCCTGGCCGGCCGTGTGCCGCCCGATTCCGAACTGCTGCAAGGCGAGGACGGCACGCCCTATCTGGTCAAGAAGCGCGTGCTGGTGTCGGGCGAGAACCTGACCCGCGCCGGCGTCGGTTCGGACCAGAGCGGCCGCCCGGCCATCGACTTCCGCTTCGACGGCGCCGGCGCGCGTCGCTTTGGTGAAGCCACCGCCGCCAACCTTCAAAAGCCCTTCGCCATCATCCTTGACGGCAAGGTCATCTCGGCCCCGACGATCCAGAGCGCGATCACCTCGGGCTCGGGTCAGATCACCGGCAACTTCTCGATCCAGGAAGCGGCGACGCTGGTGAACCTGCTGAACGGGGGCGCCCTGCCGGCGCCGCTGAACGTCGAGGAGCGCCGCACCGTGACGGCCGAACTGGGTGCGGACGCGGTCGCGGCCGGCGCCCTGTCAACCGCCGTCGGCTTCGCCATCATCGTGCTGTTCATGATCCTGGCCTACGGCTTGCTGTTTGGCGGCGTGTCTGTGGTTGGCCTGGTGCTGAACGGCGTGCTGATCGTAGCGGCCATGTCGTTGACCCAGGCGACACTGACCCTGCCCGGCATCGCCGGTCTGATCCTGACCTTCGCGGTCGCGGTGGACGCCAACGTCCTGATCTACGAGCGGATGCGTGACGAGGCCCGGGCGGGCCGCAGCGTCATCGCCTCGATGGACGCCGGCTTCAACAAGGCCATGGGCACCATCATCGACGCCAACCTGACCACCCTGGTCGCGGCGGGCATCATGTTCGTGTTCGGCGAAGGCCCGGTTCGCGGGTTCGCCTGGACCCTGACCATCGGTGTGTTCACCTCGGTCTTCTCGTCGGTCCTGGTCGCCCAGGTCCTGCTCGGCTACTGGCTCAAGACGGCCAAGCCCAAAAAACTGCCGATCGCGGAGTGATGGCGATGCGTGGATGGCCCCTCATCAAACTGCTGCCGCAGAAGACGAATTTTCACTTCGTCAAATATGCGCGGTTCGCCGGCGTTCTGTCGGTGATCCTGTGCGTCGCGGCGATCGTGTCCTGCTTCTATCCCGGCCTGAACATGGGCATCGACTTCCGGGGCGGCGCCTCGATGGAAGTGTCCAAGCCGGCGGGCCAGACGATCGAGCTGGATCGGGTCCGCGAGGCCGTGAACGGCCTGAACCTGGGCGACGTCCAGGTTCAGGGCATCGCGCGCCGCGACACCAATGTCGATGACGGCTCGACCGCCATTCTTCGCTTCCAGGTGCCGGAAGGCCGCGATCAGACCCAGGTGGTCAACCAGGTCGAGGGCGCCATCAGCGGCGCGGTCGGTCAGGTCAACTATTCGGGCGTCAGCGTCGTCGGCTCCAAGGTGTCGGGCGAGCTGTTCACCTCGGGCCTGTTGGCTCTGGGCGTCGCGATCGGCCTGATGTTCCTGTACATCTGGTTCCGGTTCGAGCCGCAGTTCGGTTTCGGCGCCGTGGTTGGTCTGCTGCACGACGTGATCCTGACGTTCGGGCTGATCGTGCTGTTCAAGCTGGAGTTCAGCCTGAACATGGTCGCCGCCGTCCTGACCGTCATCGGCTATTCGATGAACGACACCGTCGTCGTGTTCGACCGCCTTCGCGAGAACCTGCGCAAGTACAAGACCATGCCGCTGCGCGACGTGATCGACCTGTCGCTGAACGAGACCTTGTCGCGGACCATCATCACCGGCGTGACCGCCGTCATGGTGCTGGCGGCCTTGGCCATCTTCGGCGGCGAGGCCCTGTTCGGCTTCTCCATCGCCCTGATGTTCGGCATCATCATCGGCACCTATTCGTCGATCTATGTCGGCGCGCCGATCATCCTGCTGTGGGGCGTCAAGCGCGGTGCCCTGGCTGACGAAGCCAAGCCTGTGAAGCTGGGCATGGCCAGCCGGCCGTAGGTCGAGCGCTATCGTCGAAAGTTGGGCCGTCCCGGCATCGCCGGGGCGGCCTTTTCCTTGGTCGGCGTCCGTGCAAGGCTGAGCCTATGAAAGCATTCGTCTATACCGCCGCCGCCCTCGCCCTGACTGGCACCCTGACCGGCGGACTGTCCGCCTGCACCGACAGCAAGCGGGCGCGCAATGACGCCACCTGGGGCGACAAGCCGGCGGATATCACTTGCTGGACCTATGGGGTGGAGAACTTCAAGGGACGATCGACGGGCAAGGTTGAGTACAACGACGGCGGCCGGATCGCCTTCGTGGACGCATCGAACAACCGCTACACGACCATCGATGGCGACTGCCGGGTGGTTTACAGCCAGCCGGTCAAATAGGGCAGGCGGGCGGAGGCCGGAGCCTCCGCCCTTCGTCGATCAGCGCAGCGAGGCGGTGAAGCGCTGGATGCGGGTGCAGGCTTCTTCCAGCACGGCGTCCGAGGTGGCGTAGCTGATGCGGAAATAGGGGCTGAGGCCAAAAGCCTCGCCCTGGACGACGGCGACGCCCTCGGCGTTCAGCAGTTCGGCGGCGAAGGTGGAATCGCCGTCGATGACCACGCCCGTTTCCGTGGTCTTGCCGATCAGTGCGGCGATCGACGGATAGACGTAGAACGCGCCCTCGGGCGTGGCGCAGGTGACGCCAGCCGCCTGGTTGAGCATCGACACGACCAGATCGCGGCGCTTCTCGAATGCGGCCTTGCGCTCGGGAATGAAGTCCTGCGGGCCGTTCAGCGCCTCGACGGCCGCCCACTGGCTGATGCTGGACGGATTGGACGTGGTCTGGCTGGCCACCTTGCGCATGAGATCGATTAGCGGCTTGGGCCCGCCGGCGTAGCCGATGCGCCAGCCAGTCATGGCATATGCCTTGGAGACGCCGTTGACCGTCAGGGTGCGATCGATTAGGTCCGGCGCCACCTGGGCGATGGTGGTGTACTCGAAGTCGCCATAGACGAGGTGCTCGTACATGTCGTCCGTCAGCACCCAAACGTGGGGGTGGCGACGCAGGACCTCGGCCAAGGCTTCCAGTTCGGCGCGGGTGTAGGCGGCGCCGGTGGGGTTGGACGGGCTGTTCAGGATCAGCCACTTGGTGCGGGGCGTGATCGCGGCCTCCAGCACGGCCGGCAGCAGCTTGAAACCGTCCTTCTCCTCGCCAACCACGGTCACGGGCTCCCCGCCGGCCAGCAGCACCATGTCGGGATAGCTGACCCAGTAGGGGGCGGGCACGATGACTTCGTCGCCGGGGTTCAGCGTGGCGACCAGGGCGTTGAAGATGACGGGTTTGCCGCCCGGCGCGACGTGGATGTGGGCCGCCGTATAGTCGAGAGCGTTTTCGCGCTTGAACTTGGCCACGATGGCCGCCTTCAGTTCGGGCATGCCGTCGGCGTCGGTGTATTTCGTCTCGCCGCGGTTGATCGCGTCGATCGCGGCCTGTTTGATATTTTCGGGGGTGTCGAAGTCCGGTTCGCCGGCGCCCAGGCCGATCACGTCGCGACCTTCGGCTTTAAGCTTCCGGGCCTGCGCGGTGACGGCGATGGTGGCCGAGGGCTTGACGCGGGCGAGGGCGGAAGATTGCAGGCTGGACATGAACTATCCCGTGGTTTTGGAAGTTTTTGCCGGGGAGGCGGGGTTGTTTACGTGCGCAGAACTGCATGCGCAAATGATCCGACGTGTCGGAGATGAAGAATGCTGATCGCGACTTTTCTTGCCGCCTTGTTTACGAGCCAAGCCGAGCCGCCTCGGGCCTGCCGCGACGACAACTGGCGTGACCGTTGCGCGGCGGAGGATCGAGCTCGGGTCGAGAACCTGCTCAGCATAGCTTCGATAGAAGAGGAGGCGCGAAGCGAGTCAGAAGTCTACCGCGCTCGTTATGTGGACGGATACGGGCGCGATTTGCCTGTTGTTGCTTTCGTGAGACGGCCAGGACAGGATCCAACGGTTGAGGTTTCCGGCACGAACGACCGCAAGCTGACGGCGCCGGTCGGTCCTGAAAGCTGGGACGCGATCGTCGCAGGGTCTCGCTTCGCGGATCGTGTTTTGGCGCCATTGCCGTCACAGCCAAATGCTGCAGGTTCGCCGCCGTCCATGGCGAGCATTTGTCTGCATGCCTGGGTCGTTTCGGTCGAAATGGCCAATAGCCAGGTCGCGCGCCACAAGACCGAACCGGTTCGAAGGGCGACACAAAGCGGTTGTGACGGCGAACTGACCGTGGATTACGCCTTTGATCTGGCGAAGCGGGCAGTTGAAGCCTTGGGGCCGTGCCAACTGCTTGACGAAAAAATCAGCGAAACAGCGTGACCATTCTGGAGACTTGCCTCGGACTAGAAGGGGATCGCTTCGCGGCGGCCACACTCTGGAACCGGCAATCCGAGGGGCGACCGCGCTATGGGCTCGATCCCAAAGACCCCGGTGTCTGGCGTGCCTATCTCGGCACAAACGGATCGCCGACGCTGGACTGGCAAGGCGAGGTGACAACGACGGATCGGGGACGCGACAACCGGGTGGCTGAGGCGATTGTGGCGCGACTGGGCCAAACACCGATGTCGTTTCGGCCGACAAAATTCCGCGGGCTGAGTCGAACACGAGCGGAGATCGAAGGCGCAGTAGAAGCGGAAGGCGGTCGTACTGCGCCCTATCGCCAGATCTGGGTCTGGGACCCCAATCTATCGGAATGGATGTTGGAACGCTGGACCGTGGAGCCGTTCTCCGTCACGGACTGACGTCATGAGTCGGTTTTTCGATTTCCTGTCGAACATGGAGGCGCGTCGCTGGCGCGCCGTGCTGGCGACGGCCCTGCTGCTGGGCGCGATGATCGCCCTGTTCGCTGTGGGCAAGAGCCAACTGGGGCTGGAGGCCGAAGGGCGGCTGGAAGACTGGCTGGCCGGATTCCGCCAAGGGCCTTGGGGCCTGGTCGCCGCCATCGTGGTGTTCACGGTCTCGGCTTTCTTTGGGGCGCCGCAGTTCATCTTGATCGCCGCCTGCGTCGTGGCGTTCGGGCCGTGGTTTGGCTTCCTCTACAGCTGGATCGCGACGGTCGTGTCGGCGGGCGTGACCTATTGGCTGGGACGCGGACCCACGGCGCGGCTGCTGGCGCGGCACGGCGGCAAGACGGTCGGACGGCTGACGCGGTTCGTCGGCAAGAACGCCTTCTACGCCAGCTTCATGATCCGCAACGTGCCCTCTGCGCCGTTCATCGTCGTCAACATGGCGTTCGGGGCGGCGAGGGCGTCTTTCCCGGGCTTTCTGGCGGGGTGCGCGCTGGGCGTATTGCCGAAGACAGCTCTGGTCGCCTTCTTTGGCGGATCGTTCATGACGGCGGTCAGCGGTGACGGCATCTGGACCTCGGCCATACTGGCTGGCGTGGCGCTGGCCTGGCTGGCGCTGATGCTGGTGGTGCGTGAACTGGTCAAGCGGCGCGAGATCGCGCGCGGCGACTGAGGGAATTTGCTTAGCCTGCTATTTAGAGTCTCTTCACCCACAGGTTGCATTATGGCTTGTGGGAGGCATCGCTATGGATGTCGAGGTTCTAAAAACGCAGCACGGCCGGATCATACGATTGGCCAGCGCCTTGGGCGGGATCGCCGCTGTTCTAAAAACATCGGATGATGCGACACGCGCCCGCGAGTTGATGAGCGCGCTGAACGTCGCCCTTACCGAGCATCTCGCGATTGAGGACGGTGAACTCTACCCTGTCCTGATGCAGTCCGACGATGTGTCGGTTCGCGACCTTGCGCAGCACTATGTCGAGGACATGGGCGCGCTCAGCGGGGTTTGGGCGCACTATTTCATGGAATGGACGCAGGCCCGGATTCTAGCGGAGCGTGACCGGTTCGCCGGTGTGACCAAGGGGTTGATCGGCGCGCTGGCGCACAGGGTCGCGCGCGAGGAAGACACGCTGTATCCGACGATGCTGGCCGCCACGAATTTCGACGTCGGCGCACATGGGCGGAGCAGGGCGGCCTTCTAGTCATGGCGTCCACAGGCGTCGCGCCTCGAT
The DNA here is from genome assembly GCF_022654015.1 of Brevundimonas diminuta. Classification (NCBI taxonomy): domain Bacteria; kingdom Pseudomonadati; phylum Pseudomonadota; class Alphaproteobacteria; order Caulobacterales; family Caulobacteraceae; genus Brevundimonas; species Brevundimonas diminuta. The sequence goes on along the minus strand of NZ_CP073063.1, from coordinate 2,182,250 downwards.
AGCCCTCTGCATATGACGACACTGTCATCGGGGCTTGTAATCCCGGTTTCATACGGGCAAACCCGCCGCTAGTAGGCGTGGCGAAGACGATCAGGAACTGTCCGGCGTGGGGATGTCAGGGCAGTTGGGGCGTCGCCAGGTCGACTGAGACATCAAGACGCCCTGCCAGCTAACAACGGTATCGATTCCCATGAGCTTCTCCCTTTTCGGCGCGATCTCCAACGACATCGCGATGGACCTGGGCACCGCCAACACCCTGATCTACATGAAGGGCAAGGGCATCGTCCTGAATGAGCCGTCGGTCGTGGCGCTGAGAAACGTCGGGGGGCGCAAGGTCGTCCACGCCGTGGGCATCGAAGCCAAGCAGATGCTGGGCCGCACGCCGGGCCACATGGAGGCGATCCGCCCCATGCGCGACGGCGTCATCGCCGACTTCGAAGTCGCCGAAGAGATGATCAAGCACTTCATCCGCAAGGTTCATAACCGTAAGGGCTTCGTGAACCCGAAGATCATCGTCTGCGTGCCCTCGGGCGCCACGGCGGTCGAGCGTCGCGCGATCAACGACAGCTGCCTGAACGCCTCGGCGCGCCGCGTGGGCCTGATCGACGAGCCGATGGCCGCCGCGATCGGCGCCGGTCTGCCGATCCACGAGCCGACCGGCTCGATGGTCGTCGACATCGGCGGCGGTACGACCGAAGTCGCCGTCCTGTCGCTGTCGGGCATCGTCTATTCGCGTTCGGTCCGCGTCGGCGGCGACAAGATGGACGACAGCATCATCAGCTACATGCGCCGCAACCATAACCTGCTGATCGGCGAAACGACCGCCGAACGCATCAAGAAGGACATCGGCACCGCCCGCATCCCGGCCGACGGCGAAGGCCTGTCGATCGAGGTCAAGGGCCGCGACCTGATGCAGGGCGTGCCTCGCGAAGTGCGCATCTCTGAGCGTCAGGCGGCGGAAGCCCTGGCCGAGCCGGTCACCCAGATCATCGAGGCCGTGAAGGTCGCGCTCGAAGCCACCCCGCCGGAACTGGCCGCCGACATCGCCGACAAGGGCATCATGCTGACGGGCGGCGGCGCCCTGTTGCGCGGTCTGGACGTCGAGATTCGCGATCACACCGGCCTGCCGGTTTCGGTCGCCGACGATCCGCTGTCGTGCGTGGCCATCGGCTGCGGCCGCGTGCTGGAGCACCCGCGCTGGATGAAGGGCGTGCTCGACTCCGCGCTCTGATCCGCCCGTTGCGGCCGGGTGAAAGCTTGGCTGCAAATCCTTGTCTAGCCTGCGTGATCACGGTTCCATTCCGGCCTTGATTTTGCGATAGGCAGGTTCAGCGGCAGGGGGCGTCCTGCCGATTCCAACCCCTTTGAGTGGAAGGTCGCCCGTGGCGTTTCGCGACGGCCCTTTTGAAAACATCAAGGTGCCGCTGGCGTGGACCGCCGCGGTCGTCGTCGTCGTGGCTGTCATCGGCGCGATCGTCCTGTTGCTTGGCGACCGGACGACGTCCGAGGGCGGCTCGACCATGGGCGCGGCGCGTGGCGGATTCGAAGCGGCGGCCGGGCCTGTCGGCGGGGTCTTCGCCGCGCCGGTGCGTTGGGCTGGGGCCGCGCGCGACTATGTCGGCGGCTATTTCTTCGCCATCGGCGAGAACCGCCGCCTGAAGGCCGAGATCGCCGAACTGCGCGGCTGGCGCGACGAAGCGATCGCACAAAAGAACATCAACGGCCGCTATGAGGCCCTGCTGGGTCTGCGTACCGAGCCGCCGGTGCCCATGGCCACGGGGCGAGCGATTTCGGAATCGCGCGGTCCCTTCTCCAACGCCAAGCTGATCGACGTCGGTTCGGCCAAGGGCGTGCGGATCGGCAACCCGGTCGTGACGGAACACGGTCTGGTCGGGCGGATAACCGGCGTGACGGGCGGCGTCAGCCGCGTCGTGCTGCTGACGGATGTGGCGTCGCGCACCCCAGTGATGATCGAGCGGACCGATGCGCGCGCCATGCTGACCGGCGACGGCGGCGACAGCCCGCGTCTGGAGTTCATTCGCGGATCCGGTTCGATCAAGGCGGGTGACCGCATCCTGAGTTCGGGCGACGGCGGCGGTCTGCCGCGTGGGCTGCCGATCGGGGTCGCCGCCAAGGGCGTGGACGGCGCCTGGCGGGTCAAACTGTTCAGCGATCACGGCGCGATCGACTATGTCCGCGTGCTGCTGTTCCAGAGCTTTGGACAACTGGTCAGCCCGAACGCCTTGAACGCGCCGCCGCTCGCAGGCCTGACGACGGCGCCGGAGCCGAGCGCGACCGAGGTCGGGGCTATCCGTGACGCCGCCGCCCGTCGCGCGGCGGCGCAGCAGGCCCAGGCCGAACGGGCGCGTGCTGCGGCCGCGACGCCAGCGCCAACGACTGCGCCCGCCGCTGCGCCGACGGCGGCTCGTCCGGCTGCGACGTCTCCAAGGCCTGCGGGTTCGACCCCGTCGCCTGCACCGACGGCGCCCAGCCCTGCGCCCACGCCCGCTCCGGGAGGCGCGGCGTGAGACGGCCCGTCGCGGTTCGCGTTGTCGGACCTCTTCAGTGGATCGTCTATCCGGCCCTGCTTGTTCTCGCCGCGACGGTCATTCTGGGAACGCCGCTCCAACTGTTCGGTCTGTATCTGCCCGAGCCGGTCATTCCGATGATCCTGGCCTTCGCTTGGCCGTTGATCCGGCCGTCGATGCTGGCGCCGGCCGTCTTGTTTCTGATTGGCCTGTTCCTGGATCTGTTCTGGAATACGCCGCTGGGCCTTTGGGCGCTGTGCCTGATGGGCGTCTATGGAACGGTGCTGCTGTCGCGCAATCTGCTGGCGGGGCATGAGGGGCTGATCCGCTTCGGAGCCTATGCCGCCTGTACGCTGGGCGCCTTCTTTCTGGCCTATCTTGTGGTTACCATGCGAGCGACGAACGCGCCGGCGATTTTGCCGCTGGTCGGACAGGTCGCGCCGACGCTGCTGCTGTATCCGATCGCCAACTGGATGCTTGAGCGATTCGACGACGGGGATATTCGGTTCCGATGAGCGGCGAGCCCTCCATCTTCTTTGCCGATGTGAACGAGCGTCAGGGGTCCTTCCTGCGGCGCACCTTCGTGTTCGGCGGGGCGACGGCGTTGGGGATCACGGCCTTGATCGGGCGCCTGGGGCAGCTGCAGGTGGTGCAGGCTCAGGAATATGCGACCCTGTCGTCGCAGAACCAGTTCAACTTTCGCATGGTCCCGCCGCCGCGCGGCCTGATTAAGGACCGCAACGGCGTCGTCATCGCCGGCAACCGACCGAGCTTCCGTGTGCTGGTGGTGCGCGACGAAACCAAGGACCTGGACCAGACTCTGGACCTTCTGGGACGGCTGTTGCCCGACACGCTGGAGCGCCGTCGCGCCATCATCCGCGACGTCAATGCGGCGTCCAAGTTCAACCCGGTGCCGGTCAAGAGCGACCTGACCTGGGAGGAGTTCGCCAAGGTCAATCAGTACGCCAACGAACTGCCCGGCGTGATGGTCGATATGAACGAGGCGCGCTACTATCCGTTCGGCGGATCGTTCGCCCACGTCATCGGCTATGTGGCCAAGGTTTCAGATCGGGACGTCAAGGCGATCCGCGACAAGGGCGAGCAGCCGCCCGCCCTGCTGTTCAACCCCAGCTTCCGCATCGGCCGCCAGGGCGTCGAAAAGGCGCTGGATATGTCGCTGCGCGGCGAGCCGGGCGGCAACCGCGTCGAGGTGGATGCGCGCGGACGGGTGGTCGCCGAGGATATTGGCGGTTCGCGGCCGGCCGTGCCGGGCAAGGAAGTCGTCCTGACGCTGGACGCCGACGTTCAGAACCGGGCGCTGGAAGTGTTCGGCGACGAGTCGGGCGCCTGCGTCGTCATGGACGTGCGCAACGGCGACATCCTGTGCATGGTCTCGGCGCCGTCGTTCGACCCGAACCTGTTCGTCGGCGGGGTGCCGACCAAGACCTATCGCGCGCTGGCCGACTATGAACGCAAGCCGCTGCTGGACAAGACGCTGAACGGCACCTTCCCGCCGGGCTCGACCTTCAAGCCGACCACGGCCCTGGCCCTGCTGGAAGCCGGCGTCGATCCCAACATCAGCGTCTTTTGCAGCGGCGCCTATCGCACCGGCAACCGCGTGCAACGTTGCTGGGGGCGGCATGGCACCCAGAATATGCACGACGCGATCAAGAACTCTTGCGACGTCTATTTCTACGCCATGTGCAACCGCGCGGGCGTGGACAATATCCGCAAGGCTGGGCTGGCGCTGGGCTTCGAGCACGAGTTTGACATCGGCGTCGGCAACCAGCGCAAGGGTCTGTTGCCGTCCACGGAATGGAAGGCGCGAACCTTCCCGCGCGATCCGGTCTGGCATCCCGGAGAGACGACCTCGGTCGCTATTGGCCAAGGCGCGATCACGGTGAACGCCCTGCAGCTGGCGGTCATGACCTCGCGTCTGGCGAACGGGAAAAAGCAGCTTCAGCCGCGCCTGATCAAGTCCATCGGCGGCGTCGAACAGCCCAGCGGGGCCGAGGCGCCGGACCTGCCGTTCGATCCGTCCCACGTCGAATATGTGCGTCAGGGCATGATCGCCGTGGCCAACGATCGATCCGGCACCGCCTATCGCCAGAGCCAGTTGGGCCTGGGCGACATCCAGATGGCCGGCAAGACCGGCACGGCGCAGGTCCGGAACTACGGCTCCGGCTCGCGCAAGAGCAATATCTGGGCGCTGAAGGACCACAACCTGTTCGTGGCCTTCGCGCCGGTGGATGCGCCGCGATACGCGGTCGCCGTCATCGTCGAACACGGGGGCAAGGGCGGGGCGACCGCCGGCGCGCCGCGTGCGCGCGAGGTGATGCGCACCGTGCTGCTCAAGGATCCGGACATGCGAGCCCGCATCGAACGGCCGCTGCCGCCCGAACCGACCGGCGACGCCATCGTCGAGGACGGGGTGGTCGGCGCCGCGCCCGAGCCCGATGTCGTGGCCCCGCCGCAACCGAGCCGCCCTGCGCCGTCTGCGACCAGCGGGCCGCGTCCCTATCTGTCCGAGCCCGGCCGATGACCGCCTCGGCCCTGTCACGTCCCGGCGAGCGCGAACGCGTCTCGACCAAGCTGGGCCAGATCGACTGGCGGCTGACGGCCTTGCTGTGCGTGGTGTCCGGCACCGGCGCCCTGATGCTGTATTCGGTGGCGGGCGGATCCTGGTCGCCGTGGGCGATGAAACACCTGATCCGGTTCGGCCTTTGTCTGGCGCTGATGCTGATGCTGTCGCTGATCAGCATCCGCTACTGGTTCGCCCTGGCCTATCCCATCTACGGGATGGCGCTGTTTATGCTGGCGCTGGTGGAGACGCCGCTGGGCTATACGGCGCTAGGGGCCACGCGATGGCTGGACCTGGGCTTCACCCGCATCCAGCCGTCCGAGATCATGAAGATCGGCGTCGTACTGGCCCTGGCGCGCTGGTATCACGGCGCCTCGGCCAAGGAGGCGAGCTTCCATTGGAAGCTGATCTTCCCGGTCGGGATCATCGGCCTGCCGTTCCTGCTGGTCGCGCACCAGCCGGACCTGGGATCGGCCATGCTGATCGGCTTGACGGGCGCGGCGATTATGTTCGTCGCCGGGCTGAGCTGGCGGATCATCCTGCCGCTGATCATCGCCGCCGCCGTGCTGGTGCCGCCCTATGTGATGTTCGGCATGCATGACTATCAGCGTCACCGGGTGCTGACCTTCCTGAACCCCGAGGCCGACATGTCGGACAAGGGCTATCAGATCGTGCAGTCCAAGATTGCCATGGGCTCGGGCGGGCCGCTGGGACGCGGGTTCGGCCTGGGCAGCCAGAGCCAGCTGGAGTTCCTGCCTGAACGCCAGACCGACTTCATCTTCGCCGCCTTCGCCGAGGAGTTCGGTTTCGTGGGCACCTTCACGCTTCTGGCCTCCTATGCCGCCATCATTCTGATCTCGCTGAGGATCGCCTCGCTGTCGCACAGTCACTTCGGGCGATTGGCGGCGTCGGGCGTGACGGCGACATTCGCGCTCTATGTGCTGATCAACGGGGCGATGGTGATGGGACTGGCGCCAGTCGTGGGCGTGCCGATGCCGCTCTTGTCCTATGGCGGCACGGTGATGCTGACCGTCATGATCGGCTTCGGTCTGGTTATGGCGACGCGGGTTCACCGCTATGCCGAACTGCCCAAGGGCCACGGTCTGATCTGACGTTACGTCAGCTAAGTAATCAGCATTCAGGTTTCGCTTTCTAAGGCGGGGATTTCCTGGATAAGGTCATTCCCAACGATGTCTCGCATCGGTTTCGGCCGGTCAGCGACGCACGCCATGGGAGACGAGGAATGACCGATCTGGAGCAATTCCGCGCCGAGACGCGCGCCTGGCTGGAGGCGAACTGCCCGGCCGAATGTCGCGGGCCGATGGCCGACGACGAAATGATCTGGGGCGGCCGAAATCCCACGTTCAAGACCCCGGCGCATAAGCTGTGGCTGGAGCGGATGGGGGCACGGGGCTGGACAGCGCCGGAATGGCCCAAGGCATACGGCGGAGGCGGCCTCAGCCGCGAGGAGGCCAAGGTGCTGGCCTCCGAACTGCGCCGCATCAAGGCGCAGCCGGCCCTGGCCAGTTTTGGCGTCTGGATGCTGGGCCCGGCGCTGCTGGCCTTTGGGACCGAAGAGCAGAAAAAGCGCTTCCTGCCCGAGATCGTGCGCGGCGAGATCCGCTGGTGCCAGGGCTATTCCGAGCCGGGCGCTGGGTCCGATCTGGCGTCCATCCAGACGCGGGCCGAGGATCGGGGCGACCACTGGATCGTCAACGGCCAGAAAATCTGGACCTCCTACGCCGACAAGGCCGACTGGATCTTCTGCCTGGTGCGCACGGACCCGGAGGCGCCCAAACATCTGGGCATCAGCTTCGTGCTGTTCGACATGAAGACGCCGGGCGTGACGACGCGGCCGATCACCCTGATTTCCGGGAAATCCCCCTTCTGCGAGACCTTCTTCGACGATGTGCGGGTGGAGAAGGAAAACTTGGTCGGGACGCTGAACCGGGGCTGGGACGTGGCCAAATACCTGCTGGCGCACGAGCGGACCATGATCGGCGCGATGGGCGAGGTCGGCGGCGGGCGGCCTGTAGGGCAGGTGGCGATGGACGCCATCGGCGCCGACGAGGCCGGACGACTGGATGAGCCGATGCTGCGCGCCCGGATCGCGGACCTGGAGATCGACGCCGCCGCCTTCCGTCTGGCGATGGAGCGGGTGGGCGATCAGGTGAAGGCCAAACAGGCGCATCCGGCCATCGCCTCCATGCTGAAATACTATGGCTCCGAGCTGAACAAGCGGCGCCATGAGCTCCTGATGGCGGCGGGCGGGGCCGATGCGCTGGAATGGGAGGGCGAGCGGTCGCACGACGGCAAGACGGCGCGCGACTGGCTGCGGACCAAGGCCAACTCCATCGAGGGCGGCACCAGCGAGGTTCAGCTGAACATCATCGCCAAACACCTGCTGCAGTTGCCGGGAGCGTGAGACGATGCCGCTGATCCTGACCGAAGAACAGACGATGTTGCAGGACGCCGCCGACGGCTTCCTGAACGAACAGGCGCCGATCGCGCATCTGAGAAAGCTGCGGGACGAGCGGGACGCCGACGGCGTGTCGCGCGACCTGTGGCGGGCCTTTGGCGAGATGGGTTTCGCCGGCGTCATCATCCCCGAGGCGCTGGGCGGCATGGGGCTGGGTGCCGTCGAGGCCGGGGTGATCGCCGAGAGCCTGGGGCGCACCCTGACGCCGTCGCCCTATTTGGGATCGTCGATCCTGTCGGCCAAGGTGCTGATCGACGGCGGATCGCAGGCGCAGCAGGCCTGGCTGCCCAGGATCGCAGCCGGTGATGCGATCCTGTCGCTGGCGGTGGACGAGGGCGCGAAACACGCGCCGTCTCGGATCACCACGCGGGCCGAACGGGCGGGCAACGGCTTCAAGCTGAACGGGGCCAAGGCCTTTGTGCTGGACGGCCATGTGGCAGACGCCCTGATCGTGGTCGCCACGGCGGACGAGGGCACGACGCTGTTCCTGGTCGATCCGGCGACGGCGGGCGTCGAGATCGAGCGCACGGTGATGGTGGATGCGCACAATGCCGCGCGGATCACCCTGAACGAGGTCGCGGTCGACGCAGACGCCGTGATCGGCGCGGTCGGGGGCGGGGAGGCGCTGCTGGACGGCGCGCTGAACCTTGGGCGGGCGTGTGCAGCCTCCAGTCTGACCGGCGCCGGCGATCAGGCGTTCAAGACGACGATGGAGTATCTGCGGACCCGCAAACAGTTCGGAAGGCTAATCGGCGAGTTTCAGGCGCTGCAACACCGGGCCGCGCATCTGTTTTCGGAACTGGAACTGGCGCGCGCGGCGACGATCGGCGCCCAGATCGCCCTCGACGAGGGGCGCGAGGACGCGCCGCTGGCAGCTTCCATCGCCAAGGCCAAGGCAGGGCGCGTCGCCGAGCTGGCGGTGCAGGAGGCGGTCCAGATGCACGGCGGCGTCGGCATGACCGACGAGTTCGACGTCGGCCTGTTCATGAAGCGAGTGCGGGTGCTGAACGAACTGCTGGGCGACGCCGGATTCCACGCCGAACGAGTGGCGCGGGCGCAAGGGTTCTAGGGTCGGGATTCTAGACCGCCTTTTCGCTCCACAGGTCCAGATCCGCCTCGCGGCCGATCAGGGCCAGGCCGGCGGCGATGGATTCGAACTCGCCGCCCGTCTCGATCCGTTCGGCGCCGAAGCGGTTCTGGAAAAGCGCCCGCACGGCCGGCACGAAGGAGGTGCCTCCGGTCAGGAAGACACGGTCGATGGCATCGGGCGCCAGGCCGCTGCGGGCCATCGCCTGATCCACCGCGCCCTCGATGGCGGCCAGTTCCGGCGCGATCCAGCGTTCGAAATCGGCGCGGGCGACCGGCTTTTCGATATGGACGCCGCCGGCCTGGAACAGGAAGGTCGCCTGGTCGTCAGCCGAAAGGGCCATCTTCAGCGTGGAGACGGCGCGGTACAGGTCATGGCCGTGGTTGTCGTCCAGCACCTCGATCAGGCGCTCGATCTTTTCCGGTTCCAGCGCAGTGCGGGCCAGCGCCCGGATGTCGCGCATGTCACGCGAGGCGCGCAGCAGGGCCAGCTGATCCCAGCGGGCGAAGGCGGAATAGTACCGTTGCGGGATCGGCAGTTGCTTGCCGACCGAGCTGTACAGACCGCCCTTGCCCAGTTCGGGCGACACCAGCTGGTCGATGATCCGGTAGTCGAAGGCGTCGCCCGCCACGCCTACGCCCGAGCGGGCCAGCGGCGTCGAACGCAGACCGTCGGGCGTATGTTCGAATCGGATGATCGAGAAGTCGCTGGTGCCGCCGCCGAAGTCGGCGACCAGGACCGTGGCGTCCGCCTTCAGCTGGCGTGCGAAATAGAAGGCGGCGCCGACCGGCTCGTGCGCATATCGGATGTCGGTGAAGCCCAGCCGCTGAAACGCCGTCTGATAGCGCGACAAGGCCAGGGTCTCGTCCGGGTTGCCGCCCGCAAAGGTGACGGGACGGCCGACAATGACGGCGGGCGGAGTGTCGGTGAGTTCGTCACCCGCATGGTGGCGCAGGCGCAAGAGGAAGGCGGCCAGCAGATCCTCGAAGGCGTAGCGCTTGTTGTCGATCCGGGTTTCGGTGAAGGCGGCGCTGGCGGCGAAGGTCTTGAACGACTGGATGAAGCGGGTCTCCAGCGGGTCCTCGACATAGGCGGCGATGGCCCAGGGCCCGGCCTCGACCACGCGCTCGGGCGACTGGCCGTCCACGCCCGGATGGGTCTGGAAGCTGAGCGCCGAGCGGAAGGTGGTCGTCTGACCCTCGACCGCGTCGAAGGTCACGAGATGGGCGAGGCCGTCCGCATCGGTCAGGGCCACGACCGTATTGGTCGTGCCGAAATCGATCCCGATCGTCATCGGTTTCGTCGCCGTCATGGCAGGGCTCCAGGCAGGGGAGCCGGGTTCCTAACGGCAGACGGGGCAATAGCAAGCGTTAATGCGGGCGCGCGGTCGCCTCAGACCACGGCGTTGCCGGGCACACCCAAAATGCGCCGCTTCTGGGCTTCGTACTCGTCGCTGGAAATCGCACCGCTATCGCGCAGAGCCGCGAACTTGGCCAGGTCGTCCACCGATGCGGTTTCCCGACGAGGCGCCGCGTTCAGCCGAACCATCAGGTCGGCATTGTAGGCGCGGATGATGCCGCCCAGAAGGAAGACATCAACCAACAACCAAATGCCGAGCGCGCTCAGAAAGACGAAGCCAAGGCCAAACCAAATGGTCGCCCAGCCCAGGATCGTAAGCATCAGTTGGGCCACGGCGGAACCCGTGCGGCCCGCGTAGAAGCGATGTCCGCCGACTCCACCCGTGAAGAACCAAAGCAAGTAAGCGACACCCGCTGACTTCTTGTTCGACTCGAACGCCATCAGCGCCTGCGTATCGGCGCTCAGGCCGGTCGATTGATTTGACATGGTCACCCCCGTGATGACCTTCGTCATTCAACCTTGAGGTTTTGTAGTCAAGTGCTTTGGGTTGTGATCCGCTGCTTTATAGCACCGAGCATAAGTGGCGGAAGCGGTGGGATTCGAACCCACGGACGGCTCTCACCGTCGCTGGTTTTCAAGACCAGTGCCTTAAACCACTCGGCCACACTTCCTTGCCGCCGCAGCGGAGGCGGACGCCATAGCAGGCGAACGGGTCATTAACCAAAGCGGAAATGTCTTCGGTCATCCTGTTTTCGTATTTTTTGCGAGGCGGGTCGATGACGTTTGGACAGGGAGTGCGCGGCGCGCTGATCCTGGGGCTGTTTTCGCTGCTGGCCGCCTGTTCCACCGTCGGCGGCGCGGGCGTGCGCGGGACGGTCGCGGGGCGCGGCGAGGACCGCCTGCCCGTCGTCAAGGACCCTGCGCCGATCGTGTCCGGGACGATGCGGCCCTATCAGGTGCGCGGGCGCTGGTACACGCCCAAGGAGCAGCCGGATTACGAAGAGGTCGGGATGGCGTCCTGGTACGGCGACGCCTTCAACGGGCGTCCGACCTCGACCGGCGAGCGGTTCGACATGCATGCCCTGACGGCGGCGCACAAGACCCTGCCTCTGCCCGGTCTGGTCGAGGTGACCAACCTGGAGAACGGGCGGCGGCTGGTGGTGCGGATCAACGATCGTGGGCCGTTCGTGGACAGCCGGATCATCGACCTGTCGCGCGAGGCGGCGAGCGAACTGGGAATGCTGTCGCAGGGCGTGGGGCGGGTGCGGGTGCGCTACCTCGGCCAGGCGCCGCAGCAGGGCGGGGGCGCCTTGTTGCGGGCGTCGGCGCCCGCGCCGCGAAGCGCGGTTCCGGCCAACACACCCGTCGTTGCGCCTGCGCCGGTCGTTGTGGCGGAGGTGACAACCTTCTGGGTTCAGGCAGGCAGTTTCTCGGACCAGGTTGAGGCCGGGCGAATCGCCGACAGCCTTAGCGGCTGGGTGCGGGCTGATCGGGGCGCGGGACGGTTCAACGTCGTGGTGGGACCGTGGGACAGCGCCAATGCCGCCGAAGCGGCGCGTCAGTCGGTCGTGGCGCGCGGTTATGCGGGCGCCCTGTTGATATCCGGCAGCTGATCGCGCGGGCGGGCTTGCGCCGGGCGGCGTCGGCGCGCCATGAAGGCGCGTGACCCGTGGACAATTCATAAGCTTCGAAGGCGGCGAGGGCGCCGGCAAATCGACCCAGGTCGGGCGGCTGGTCGCGCGGCTGCAGGCGGTCCTGGGCGAGCGCAAGGTCGTGCGCACGCGTGAGCCGGGCGGCTCCAAAGGCGCGGAGGTGATCCGCAATCTGGTGGTGGCCACGGACGCCGAGCCGTGGTCGGCCATGACCGAGACTCTACTGATGTACGCCTCGCGCTCGGACCATCTGGAGCGGACCATCCGCCCGGCGCTGGCGGCCGGCGACTGGGTGGTGTGCGACCGGTTCGCCGACTCGAGCCGGGCCTATCAGGGGGCAGGCGGCGGCGTGGCGCAAAGCTTCATCGAACAGATCGACGCCGGCGTGGTCGGGGACGATCAGCCGGACCTGACCCTGGTGTTCGACCTGCCGGTCGAGGTCGGACTGGAGCGGGCGTTCGGGCGCGGCCTGTTCGAGACGCGGTTCGAATCCAAGGGTCTGGAGTTCCATCAGCGGCTGCGCGAGGGCTTCCTGCGCATCGTCGAGGCCAATCCGCAGCGTTGCGTGCTGATCGACGCGGTCGGATCGCCGGATGAGGTTGAGGCGCGGGTTTGGCAGGCGGTTCAGGACAGGCTGCTGTGAGCGACCACCCGCGCGACCGGTTCGACCTGGTTCCTGATGCGGCGGCGGAGACGGCGTTTCTGGATGCGTGGGAGCGGGGGCGGTTGCACCACGCCTGGCTGCTGTGCGGGGTCGAGGGGACGGGCAAGGCGACGTTCGCCTATCGCGCGGCGCGACGGCTGCTGGGCGCGGCGGCCGATCCGGCGTCCGGGCCGCTGGGCGCCCGGCGCGACGATCCGGTCAGCCGGCTGATTTCGGCCCAGTCGCATCCGGACCTGCTGGTGCTGGAACGCCTGGTGGAGGGGGGCAAGACCAGGAAGTCGATCTCGGTCGATCAGTCGCGCGAACTGCCGGAGTTCTTTTCAAAGAGCCCGTCTCAAGCCCAGTTCCGGGTGGCGATCATCGATGCGGCGGATGACCTGAATCTGAATGCCGCCAACGCCTTGCTGAAGGTTCTTGAGGAGCCGCCTGAGCGTGGCGTGCTTTTTCTGGTGACCCATGCGCCGGGACGGTTGCTGGCGACGATTCGGTCGCGGTGCCGGCGGCTGAGCTTTCCGATCTGGACGCCGGATCGGCTGGAGAGTCTGGTGGGTAACCGGACGGGCGCCGAGCGTGAGGATGCCGAACACGCGGCGATCATGGCGGGCGGATCGCCGGGCGCGGCCCTGGCCCTGGCGTCCGGCGCGACGTTCGAGATGGACCAGCTGGCGCGGCGATGGGTCGAGGGCGACGTGGACCGGGCCGAAGCCCTGGCCATCGCCGACCGGTTCCGCGGCGCCGAGGGGCAGGAACGGTTCGAGATCCTGATGGATCGGCTGGTCGCGGCGGTGCGGATGCGCGCTTTGCAGAGCGCGCCGGCCGCAGGCAATCGATGGGCCGAACTATGGGAGCGGCTGCAGCCGTTGCCGGAACGGGCGGCGGGACTGAACCTGGACAAGGCCGATGTGCTTGCCGGCGCGCTGGCGGACCTGAAGCGGGTCCAGGCCCAGCAGGAACGGATGGGCTGATGCTGATCGACAGTCATGTGAATCTGCACGCGCCGCAGTTCGACGAGGACCGGGACGCCGTGATCGCGCGCGCGCGCGAGGCGGGCGTCGGGCTGATGGTCGAGATTTCGGACAAGCTGACAACCTTCGAGGCGACGCACGGCATCGCCATGGCCAATGACGACATCTGGTGCACGGTCGGGGTCCATCCGCATGAGGCCAAGGATGCGGCGGACCTGACGGCGGCGACCCTGATCGAACTGGCGCAGCGGCCCAAGGTTGTGGGCATTGGCGAATGCGGTCTGGATTTCCACTACGACTTCAGCCCGCGCGAGGTGCAGGCGGCGGTGTTTCGCCAGCATGTGGCGGCGGCGCGCGAAACCGGTCTGCCGCTGGTGATCCACACGCGTGAGGCGGACGACGTAATGGCGTCGATCCTGCGCGAGGAATATGCCGCCGGGCCGTTCAAGATGTTGATGCACTGCTATACGAGTGGCGCGGAACTGGCGAAAATCGCTGCCGAAATGGGCGCCTGGTTTTCCGTGTCCGGCATTGCGACCTTCAAGGCGGCCGAGGACGTGCGGTCGGTGATCCGCGATATGCCGGGCGACCGGATCATCGTCGAGACCGACTGCCCCTATCTGGCCCCCATTCCGCATCGGGGGCGGCGCAATGAGCCGGCCTATATTGGTCATGTGCTGGACAAGCTGGGCGAAATCCGTGGCTGGAGCGCCGAGGAGGCGGATCGCATTACGACAGAGGCCTTCTTCGGCCTCTTTGACCGGATGCCCAGGCCCACATGAGCTTCGAAGTCGTCATTCTGGGCAGCGGATCGTCGGGCGGGGTGCCGCGCGTGGACGGCGACTGGGGCGCCTGCGACCCGACCGAGCCGAAGAACCGGCGCACGCGCTGTTCGATGCTGGCGAGGAAGACCGGGCCGGAGGGGGTGACCAATGTCCTGATCGACACCTCGCCGGACCTGCGCGAACAGATGCTGGCCAGCGGCACGAAGCATGCGGACGCGGTTCTCTACACCCACGATCATGCGGATCAGACCCACGGCATCGACGATCTGCGCACCTTTGCCGCGCGGGCGAGAAAGCGCATTCCGGCGTGGATGGATGCGGCGACGCATGGCTCGCTGACGCATCGGTTCGACTACATCTTCGAGAGCAAGTTCGGTTATCCGCCGCTGCTGGACGGACGGATCATTCCGCCGCATGGCACGGCCTGGTCGGTCGAGGGCGCGGGTGGGGCGATCCCGGTCACGACCTTTGATCAGGCGCACGGGCCGATCCGCTCGGTCGGCTATCGATTGGGCGACGTCGCCTATTCCAGCGATGTGTCCGATCTGGACAAGGCGGCCCTGGCGGCGGTGGCGGGGTGCAAGCTCTGGATCGTCGATGCGCTGCGTTATGCGCCGCATCCGACCCATGCCCATCTGGACCAGTCCCTGGCGTGGATCGCCGCAGCCGATGTCGAACACGCCGTGCTGACGAACCTGCACATCGACATGGATTACAAGACCTTGTCGGCGCTTGTTCCCGAAAACGTCGAGGTCGGATTCGATGGCTGGAGCCGAGTGATCGGCTAGCTCGCGCTGGCCTTGTGGTTTTTCCAGTCGAATAGCTCTTCCAGCACCTGCACCGCCTGGCCGCGTTCCGACGTCAGATCAGGATCGCGGTTCATGATCAGTCGCGCATCGTCGGCGGCGGCTAGCATCAGGCTGCGGTGGCGGATCGGGTCGGCGAAGCGGTAGGCGGGAAAACCGCTCTGTTTCAGGCCCAGCGGATCGCCGCCGCCGCGCAGGCGGAAGTCTTCCTCTGCGATCTCGAATCCGTCCTCGGTGCGACGCAGGGTTTCGAGCCGCTCTTTCGCCGTCTCGCCCAAGGCGCCGTCCTGACCTCCATACAGCAGGATGCAGGAACTGGCCTTGGCGCCGCGACCGACGCGCCCGCGCAACTGGTGCAACTGGGCCAGACCGAAGCGGTCGGCGTGTTCGATGACCATGATCGAGGCGTTGGGCACGTCCACGCCGACTTCGACCACCGTGGTGGCGACCAGAACCGGCAGTCGGCCGTCGGCGAAGTCGGCCATGACGGCCTCGCGTTCGGCGCCCGGCATCTGGCCGTGCGCCAGGCCGACCTCGACGCCCAGCAGACGTCGCAGATCGTCGGCGCGATCAACGGCGGCCGCCAGGTCGATGGCTTCGGATTCCTCAACCAGAGGACAGATCCAATAGGCCTGGGCGCCGCTTTCGACGGCGGTCTTCAGACGGGCGGCGACCTCGCCGATGCGGGCCAAGGGCAAGACGGCGGTCGTGACGGGCGTGCGGCCGGGCGGTTTTTCCATCAGGCGACTGACCTCCAACTCGCCGTACTGCGTCAGCTCAAGCGTGCGGGGGATGGGGGTGGCCGACATGGTCAGCAGGTGCACGGCGCCCAGGCGCGGGTCGCCCTTGGCCTGCAATCGCTGGCGCTCGTTGACGCCGAACCGGTGCTGTTCGTCGATGACGGCCAGGGCAAGTCGGTCAAAGCGAACGGCGTCCTGGAACAGGGCATGGGTGCCGATAGCGACCTGGGCCTGACCAGAGGCCAAGGCAGCCAGTTTCTCGCGGCGCTGGGACGGGGTGTCCCGGCCGGTCAGCAGGACCGCGGCGACGCCGGCCGTGTCCAGCATGGGGCCGAGTTTTTCGTAATGCTGGCGCGCCAGGATCTCGGTCGGAGCCATGAGCGCGGACTGGAAGCCGCTGGCAGCGGCGTCGGCCAGAGCAAGAGCGGCGACGGCGGTCTTGCCGGAGCCGACATCGCCTTGCAGCAATCGGCCCATCTGCTGGCGCGAGGCCAGATCGCGACGGATTTCGGCGACGGCCTGGGCCTGGGCGTTTGTCAGCTGGAAGGGCAGCGCCTGCAACAGGTGTTCGGACGCAGTGCCGGGGGCGATGACGGGGGCGGGCCTGATCTCGCGGGCGCGGCGACGACGGGCCAAAGCCAACTGATGGGCCAGGAACTCGTCATACGCCAGGCGCTGGCGGACGGGGGCGTCTGGCGACAGGTCGATCTCGCCTGTGGGGGCGTGCAGGGCGTCCAGAGCGGCGCGCCAACCCAGCCAGTTCTGCTTCTTCAGCCAGGCGGGATCCTGCCATTCCGGAAGGTCGGGCGCGGCGGGCAGGGCGGCCTGGACCAGTTTACGCAACTGGCGCGAGCTGAGGCCCTGCGTCGCCGGATACACGGGCTCGGAAGTCGGAATATCGGCGGCCTTTTCGAGTGTCACGATGTCCGGATGGACGATCTGGACCTCGCCATTGAACCTTTCGACCTTGCCGGCGACCAACCGCGTCTCGCCGCGCGGCAACAGCCGGTCGATGTGCTGGGGCGAACCGCCGAACCAGACCAGGTGAACGAAGCCGGTGGGATCGCTGGCGCGGACCTTCAGCGGTGCGCCGGGACGGCTGGGCGTGAACAGGCGGTCGATGGTCACGGTGAAGACGCCCACCTCGCCATCGACGGCGGTGGCGGCCTCTGCGGGGCGGCGGACGATGACGCCGTACGGGCTGAGGAACAGCAGATCTCGGACCAGCGGGCCCGCCACCTTTTGCACCAGAGGCAGGACGCGAGGGCCCACGCCTTTGAGGGTCGAGACCTCGGCGAACAGGGGAAAGAGAATCTGCGGGCGCATCGCCGTGAACATAGCGTGACCATCACGGGTGGCGAAGTGCGTTCAGGAGCGCTATCTGCGCTTCTCACATTCCTGATGCGCTATCGCTCTCCGCGCGGCGGATCGCTGCATGCGCATCAGCATTTTAACGGGCAAGGATTCTTGTGGCCGAAATCGACGCGCGTCCCGAAAGCGAAATGACCTCTGAACAGATGACGCCTGAGCGCAGGCAGCGGCTAGGCCGCATCCAGTTCCGCGCCTGGCGGCGGGGCTTTCGCGAGGCCGATATGGTGCTGGGGCCGTTTTCCGATCAGGTCGCGCCGACCCTGACCGATGCGGAACTGGACCAGTTCGAACGACTGATCGACGAGGAAGACCAGTGGCTTTACGGCTGGATCATCGAGCGTGATCCGACGCCGCCCGAGTTCGAAACCCCGGTGATGGCCAAGGTGCGCGCCTTCATGCGCGCCCACGTCGCGGCCGAAGTCGGCAAGGGAATCGGCTGATGGACGCCAAGGTCGAACATCGGACCGACGCCGATCTGGGCGGCGCGCCCGAGGGGTTGGACGCGCTGATCGTCGCAGAACGGATTAAGGCCGGCGGCGGCGTCGGCCTGTTCGTCGCACGCGACTTTCAAAGGTCGGGCAGTTTCGTTCAGGCGTTTCAGTTCTTCTCGAAAGATATTGAAGTTCTGGATTATCCGGCCTGGGACTGTCTGCCCTATGACCGTCTGAGCCCCACGGCGGGGATCGCGGCGCAGCGCATGGCGACGCTGACGCGCCTGGCGCTGCGCAAGCCCGGCGATGCGCCGGTTCTGGTCGTGACGACGGTGTCGGCGGCCATGCAGCGTACCCCGCCCAAGTCGGTCACGACACAGGCCGGGTTCGAAACCAAGGTCGGACGCGATCTCGATATTCAGGCGCTGGAGCGCTATTTCGCGGCCAACGGCTATGTCCGGGCCTCGACCGTGTCGGAGCGCGGCGAGTTCGCGGTGCGCGGCGGGGTCGTCGACGTCTATCCGCCTGGCTTCGAGGAGCCGGTCCGGCTGGACATGTTCGGATCCGAGCTGGAATCGATCCGCACCTTCGATCCCGAAACGCAGCGGTCGACCGGCCAGATGACGTCCGTGTCCCTGGCGCCCGTTTCGGAGGCGCTGCTGGATGCGGCGGCCATCTCCCGCTTCCGCACCGGCTATCTGAACCTGTTCGGTGCGCCGGGCGACGACCCGCTGTATGCGACGATCAGCGCGGGCGCGCGGCGTCAGGGCATGGAGCAGTGGCTGCCGCTGTTTTATGAGACCTTGGACAGCCTGTTCGACTATCTGTCGGACGACGCGGCGATCTTCCTCGACAATCAGGTCGAGACGGCCCGCGCCGAGCGATGGGATCTGGTCGCGGACGCCTATGACGCGCGTGCCGAAGCGGCCAAGGCTAGAGGACAGGCCAGCGCCAATCGCGCCTTGCCGCCCAAGCGGCTCTATCTGGACGCCGGAGACTGGAATCAGGCGCTGGCGGGTCGCACCGTGCGGCGCTTCACGCCCTTCTCCACGGGTGGCGAGGATGCCGGCGGACGTTTGGGCCGGACCTTCGCCGCCGAGCGGGCGCAGGACAGCGTGAATCTGTTCGAGGCGGTGGCGGCCCACGCGGCGGGGCTGAAGGCCGAGGGCCAGCGGGTGCTGTTCGCCTCCTGGACGGAAGGGTCGTCGGAGCGGCTGGCGACCATGCTGGCCGACCACGGGCTGGATCACATCGTCGCCGTGCGCGACTGGGCCGACGTTCAGGCGGCGCCGAAAGACCTCTATCTGCGCGGCGTTCTGCCGGTCGAGCATGGCTTTGTCACCGACGAGGTGGCGGTCATTTCCGAGACCGACGTCCTGGGTGACCGTCTGGCGCGACCGCGCAAGAAGCGCCGCGCCTCCAACTTCCTGGCGGAGGCGTCGGCCCTGACGACGGGCGATCTGGTGGTTCACCTGGATCACGGCATCGGCCGGTATGAAGGGCTCAAGACGCTGGAAATCCAACAGGCTCCTCACGACTGTCTGGAGCTGTTCTACGCCGGTGAGAGCAAACTTTATTTGCCGGTTGAAAACATTGACCTTCTGACCCGATACGGTTCGGATTCTGAAGGCGTTCAACTGGACAAGTTAGGCGGCGCAGGCTGGCAGGCGAGAAAGGCCAAGGCCAAGGAACGTCTGCGCGCCATGGCCGAGGGGCTGATCGCTCTGGCCGCCAAACGGGCGCTGCGCGAGACCGATGCGGTCACGCCGCCGCCGGGTCTGTTCGCCGAGTTTTGCGCGCGCTTCCCCTACGAGGAAACCGACGATCAGCTGAACGCCATCGGCGACGTGCTGGAGGATCTGGGCAAGGGCACGCCGATGGATCGCCTGATCTGCGGCGATGTCGGCTTCGGCAAGACCGAGGTGGCGCTGAGGGCCGCCTTCGTCGTCGCCATGACGGGGCAGCAGGTGGCGATCGTTGCGCCGACGACCCTGTTGGCGCGCCAACATTACAAGACCTTCTCCGAACGATTCGCGGGCTGGCCGGTCAAGGTGCGTCAGTTGTCGCGGATGGTGGGCGCCAAGGAGGCGGCGGAGACGCGGGCCGGGCTGAAGGACGGCTCGGTCGAGATCGTCGTCGGCACCCACGCGGTGCTCAGCGAACAGGTCGGCTTCCGCGATCTGGGCCTGGTCATCGTCGATGAAGAGCAGCACTTCGGCGTCAAGCACAAGGAGAAGCTGAAGACGCTGCGCGCCGACGTGCATCTGTTGACCCTGACCGCCACGCCGATCCCGCGCACGCTTCAGATGGCGCTGTCGGGCATCCGCGAGATGTCGATCATCGCCACACCGCCGGTCGATCGTCTGGCGGTGCGGACGTACGTCACGCCGTGGGATCCGGTCCTGGTGCGTGAGGCCCTGCTGCGTGAGAAGTATCGCGGGGGTCAGGCCTACTATGTCGCGCCGCGCCTGAAGGACCTGCCCGCCATCGAGAAATTCCTGCGCGAACAGGTGCCCGAGGTGAAGTTCGTCGTGGGCCACGGCCAGATGAGCGCGACCCAGCTCGAAGAGGTGATGAGCGCCTTCTACGACGGGGAATATGACGTCCTGGTCTCCACCACGATCGTCGAGAGCGGGCTGGATATCCCGACGGCGAATACGCTGATCGTGCACCGCGCCGACATGTTCGGCCTGGCGCAGCTGTATCAAATTCGGGGGCGGGTCGGCCGGTCCAAGGCGCGCGCCTTCGCCTATCTGACCACCGATGCGGTCAAGCCGATGACGCTATCGGCCGAGCGGCGGTTGCAGGTTCTGCAGTCGCTCGACAATCTGGGCGCCGGCTTCCAGCTGGCCAGCCACGACCTGGACCAGCGCGGCGGCGGCAATCTACTGGGCGACGAACAGTCGGGCCACATCCGCGAGGTCGGCGTCGAACTGTACCAGCAGATGCTGGAAGACGCCGTTGCGGAGCTGCGCGAGAAGGGCGAGGGACAGGCGGTGGATCGCGGTTGGTCGCCTTCGATCAATGTCGGCGCTTCTGTCTTGATTCCAGAAGATTACGTGCCGGACCTGAACGTGCGTCTGAGCCTGTATCGTCGTCTTTCCGACGCCGAACAGGCCGAGGATCGTGAAGCCCTGGCCGCCGAACTGATCGACCGTTTCGGGCCCTTGCCGGATGAGGCGCAGCAGTTGCTGAAGATCGTGGGCATCAAGTCAAACTGCCGCAAGGCCTGCATCGAGAAGATCGACATCGGGCCGCGCGGCGCGGTGCTGACGTTACGCGACAACAGCTTCCCCAATCCGGCGGGACTGGTCGGGCTGATCCAGAAAAACCACGCCTTCTGGAAAATTCGGCCGGATCAGAAGATCGTCGTTTCAGGCGATTGGCCGACGGCGGAAGAGCGTCTGAAGGTGGCCGAGCGGATCACCGCCGATCTGGCGCGGGTGGCGGGGGCGTAGAGCCCCTCAGCGCGTCTTTTCGAACAGGTCGGCGGAGGCGCGTTCAAGCAGGGCGGCGGCGCTTTCGTCGGGGCGCATCTCGGCGGCGCCGACGTCAAACTCGGCGACGAAGGGCGACCGGTCCGGGCCGGCGTCGAAGGCGGTGCAGCCGATTACGGCGGCGATCCGTTCGGCGGCCAGGCGCGCCGGTTCGGCGTGGGTCGCGGGCAGGGCCAAGGCGAAGACCTCCTTGGCCAGGCGGGCAGGGGTGTCCTCGACGCGGACCAGGCGCGAAACCATGGCCCCGATCTGCGGCATGGCGCGATCCAGCCAACCACCCTGACGCGCCCAGGTGACGGATTCGGTTTCGCGCACTCTCAGAACGCAGACGGATAGCGGGCGCTTGCGCGCGCGCGAGGCCTCGGCGACACGGCCCAGGTGGCTGGCGAACAGTTCGGGCGTGAACAGGCCTGTTTCCGGGTCCATCACGTCCAGGCTGCGCACCGAGTCCAGCGTCTTGCGAATGCCCAGGTGGATGCGGTGCGCGCCGGCCAGGGACAGGATTCGCTCGGCCGTTTCGCCCTCGGGCGTGTCGGCGGAGGCGACGTCGGCGAAGCCGCGATTGAACAATTCGGCCAGGCTGATCTCGTTCCTGCCGCGCAGATAAAGCATCAGCGGGATGTGATAGAGACGAGTGTTGCGCTTCATGCCCGCCGCGATCGACAGGGCCGGCGCATGGTCTTCGGCGCCCCACAGAACGGCGGCGTCGAACGGGCTTTCGTGCAGATAGTCGAAGGCGGTGTAGGGCGTCGGCGCCGCCACCACCTCGACCCCGGCCGCAGTCAGGGCGTTCGACAGGGCGAGAAAGCGCCGGTCGGCTACGCCGGCGGCCAGAACACGCAAGGGACCGTCGTCGTCCGTCCGCTTGTCCAGACCGACCCCGCGCGTGGCAAAAGTGGTGACGCGCAGCCGATATTCTTCCTCGGCGATGGCGGCCCGGCCCAGCTGCTCCAGACGCAAGGCGGCCTGGGCCGGATGCGGCGGCGTGGACATGGTCAAATCCGCGCCCTTCACCGAATCGGGGCGGGCGCCGATGACCACGATGGGCAGGCGACGCGGCTCGGCGGCGGCGCGAAGGCGAGACGCCACATCGGCGTCGAAGGTGTTGATGTCGATGACGGCGGCTTCGAGCGGAAAGTCCTGAAGCGTCATCTCGGCGGAGACGACGTCGCGGGCGGTCACCGTCGTCCAGCCCAGCGCATCCAGACCCGCAGCGAGCGGCCCGATCCGGCCATCGTCAGCCGCCAGGATCAATACGCGCGCGTCGAAAGCCAAGCCGATCGTCTCCAAAGGTCGCCGCGCCAATAGCCGGCGGGAAACGCGCGGACCATAGCGACGAGCGTGTTAAGGATGCAATGTCGTCGGGCCAAAGGGATGCGGCCGGATCGCGAATGATCGTCCTCACGCGGATGAGACTTTCGCCACAGACGAATTCCGCTAGGTTCCGCCGCTTGTGCAACGGTTGTGGGGACCGATTTGAGTGAGCAACTGACACGGTCGGTCCTGAAAGCGCCCGGGTTCTGGGGTGGGCTGGCCGTGCGAGCGTTTACCCGCAGTTGGGGGCGCGACGTCATGCTCTACACGGGCGGCGTGTCCTTCTTCGCCCTGTTGGCCGTGTTTCCGGCGATTGCCATCCTGATCGGCTTCTACAAGCTGGGTCTGTCGATCAGCGAGGTCAGCGCCCAGGCGACCGCGCTATCGGACCTGTTGCCCAAGGCGGCGCAGACAATTTTTCAGGGCGAAATCACGCGTTTAAGCAATGCATCGGCGCGGACGGTTTCCGCTCAGAGCGCCTTCGCCCTGTTCGTCGGCGCCTATGCCGCGCATCGAGGTTTTAAGGCCTTGTTGGCGGGATTGAACCTGATCCATGATGAGACCGAGCCGCACGGCTTCTTCAAGTTCAATCTGCTGGCCTTCTTCGTGGCCATCTTCGCCTTTGCGCTGTTCACTGTGGTGTCGGGCGCGGTCGTGACTGTTCGCATCATGGCGCATGCGTCGTCGTCGGCCGCCGGCCTCCCCGGGCGAAGCGGCATGGCGCCGCTGGACGCCTTCCTGCCCGCCATTGGCCTGGTGATCGGGCTGACGCTCCTTTACCGCTACGCCATGAGCCACAGGGCGCCGGTCGCCTGGCTGCCGGCGACGGCGGGCGGTCTGGTGGCGACCTTGATGTCGGTCGTGTCGTCGTGGCTGTGCGCCATCTATGTCGAGCAGATCGCGCCGCTGGGGGCCACCTATGGATCGGTCGGCGCCGTGGTGGTGCTGCTGATCTGGCTGTCGTGGAACGTCAACGCCATCTTCTACGGCGGCGCCTTTGCTACCGAGATGGAGTTGGCGGCCAAGGCGCGCGCGGTCGTCGATGCGCCGCCGGCCGATGTCGTCAATCTGTCGGAGCGTCGGGCCGGGCGCCGGTCTCGATCGTAATGCGAAGAAGGCCGTCGGCATCATCGATCTCGAGGACGCGCCCACCTTTCTGAGACATCAGAAACGGCACATCGATCCGGGCCATCGGATCGGTGGCCAGCAGCACAATCCGCGCGCCGGACGAGGCGGATTCCATCGCCATCATCAGCTTTAGACTGGGAACAGGGCAGCGATAACCCCTGGCGTCGATGACGACGGGGTCGCTCACGCGAGCCGATCCGCCAGCAGTTCCAGCGCCACACGAACGCTGGCTTGGCGGATCTCGTCGCGGCCGAGGTCGCCGAATCGCTCGACGCGGTGAACGACGCCCTGCGGTCCGCACGCCGCGAAGTGGACCAGACCCACGGGTTTATCCGCCGACCCGCCGCCTGGTCCGGCCACGCCTGTCACGGACACCGACACGGAGGCGCGCGAGTGCGCCACGGCGCCCTCAGCCATGGCCAGAGCAACCGCTTGCGACACGGCGCCGTGGGCGGACAGGCTTTCCAGAGACACGCCCAGCATCTCGGCCTTGGCCTCGTTGCTGTAGGTGACGAACCCGCGATCCAGGACCGCTGATGAACCGGGAATGGCCGTGATCGCAGCGGACACCAGCCCGCCCGTGCAGCTTTCGGCCGTCGCCAGCATCAGGCCGCGCTCACTGGCCGTTGCGACAATCTGTTGCGCCAGGTGCGCGATATCTTGGGAAAACATGGTCTTTTCATAGGCCGCGAACCCCGCTCTAACCAGAGCTATGACTGAGGCTGTCGATCCGTTAAGCCCCGCCGCCCCGACATCGGATCGCATCGCGCCGATCTTGTTCGCCGTCGCCATCTTCACATCGGCCTGTCTGGTCTTCGTCGTTCAACCGATGGCGGCAAAGCTGCTGTTGCCGACGCTGGGCGGATCGCCTTCGGTGTGGAACGCGTCGATGGTGTTCTTCCAGACCGCGCTGCTCGCCGGATATGGCTATGCGCACCTGCTGCAACGTCTGGCGACCATGCGGGCGCAGGTCGGGGTTCACTTGGGCCTGCTGATCGTCGCGGCGTTTTTCCTGCCCTTGCAGATCAGCGGCCTGCTGGGAGATCCCGATCCGTCACAACCGGCGATGTGGCTGCTGGCGACACTGGCGGTATCGATCGGCGCGCCGTTTGCGGTTCTGTCGGCGACCGCGCCGCTGCTTCAGGCCTGGTATGCGCGTGTGCGGGCCGGACATGCAGACGGCCAGAATCCCTATGTTCTCTACGCCGCCTCGAACCTCGGCAGTTTCCTGGCCCTGCTGGCTTATCCGGTCGTGATCGAGCCGCTGGCCAGCCTGTCGGATCAGCGTCTGGGCTGGAGCGTCGGCTATGGGCTGTTCGTGGTGATGGTCGTGGGGCTGGGCGTTCAGGTCTGGCGACGACGCGAGATCGGGACGGCGGAGCCCGCGCCGCTTGAGGCCAGCCCGCCGATCGCCTGGCGCGAAAAAGGGATGTTGGTTCTGCTGGCCGCCGCGCCATCCAGTCTGATGCTGGGGGTGACGGCGCATCTGACGACCGATGTGGCTTCGGCGCCCTTTCTGTGGGTTATACCGCTCGCGCTCTATCTGCTCACGTTCGTCATAGCGTTCCAGACCCGGCCAGCGATCCCGCCAGTCATCGGCCTTGGGCTGCAGGCGGCGATGGGCGCGGCCTGCGCCGCCCTGATCGCCTTCCGGACGGGCGAATGGCTGCTGGTGTTCACCGTCAATCTGGCGGCCTTCTTCTTCACCGCTCTGATGTGTCACCAGCGGCTGGCGGCGCGGCGGCCGGCGCCGGATCGGCTGACCGAATTCTATCTGTTGCTTTCGCTGGGCGGCGTGGTCGGCGGGCTGTTCAACGGCCTGATCGCGCCGGCCGTTTTCGACATGGTGTGGGAATATCCGCTGGTGCTGGTGGCGGCCGGATTGCTGCGGCCGTGGAGCCGTCGCGAGATCAGGCCGTGGGAGATCATCTGCTGCGTCGCCGGCGTGGTCATCGCCCTTTTGGGCCCGCTGTCGATGGAGGCGGTCCGTTATGCGCCGGACATTCGCGCGGCCATCCCCGACGCCGAACTGGTGCGGATCGCGCAAGCCATCCTGGGGATCGCGACCCTGTTCGCCTTCTTGGTGCGCGATCGGGCGGTGATGTTCACGATCGTTTTGGCCGCCATCGTCTGGTCCGGCTATCATCTGGCGCGCGGTTATGACTGGGCCCTGTCGGAGCGCAGCTTCTTTGGCGTGATGCGGGTGGCCAAGATCGAGGATCCGCTGATGGGCGGGCCGGTCCATGTGCTGATGCACGGCACGACCCTGCACGGCGCCCAGGCCCAGGCGCAGTCGAACCGCTGTCAGCCGACGCTCTATTATGCGACCTCGACGCCACTGGGGCAGGCGATGCTGCAGATGCAGACGAGACGGCTGGACGGCGCGCGCGTCGGCGTGGTGGGGCAGGGCTCGGGCGCCATGGCCGCCTACAAGCGCGCCCAGGACCAACTGACCTTCTTCGAGATCGATCCGATGGTGGATCGGCTGTCGCGCGACCCCCAATGGTTCAGCTTCATCAACGGCTGCGCCGACGGGCCGGTGCGGACGGTTCTGGGGGATGCGCGCCTGACGATGGATCGTGAGCCGGCAGGATCCTACGACCTGTTGGTCATCGACGCCTTCTCGTCCGACGCTGTGCCGACGCACTTACTGACGGTCGAGGCGATCCGCGGCTATCTGCGGCTGCTGGCGCCCGACGGCGTCGTGGTGCTGCATCTGTCGAACCGGAACCTGGAGATCACCCTGCCGGCCGAGGCGGCGGCGCAGGCGCTGAAGGTCCCGCATTTGCACCAGGTCTATATCGAGCAGTCGGGCCAGGGCGACATGGCCGAGGCCTCGACCGAGGCCCTGCTAATCGGCAAGAGTCCGGCGGCGCTGGAAGGATTCAGGGACGATGCGCGTTGGCGCAAGCTGACGCCGACGACGGTGCGTCCGTGGACGGACGACTATGTCAATCTGTTCGGATCGCTGGTGCGTCAGATGAAGATGGCGGCGCGCTAGGCGACTGGCGTTTCCACGGTCGCCACCGCCTGGGCGGCCAGACCCTCGCCGCGTCCGGTGAAGCCAAGCCCTTCGGTCGTGGTCGCCTTGACGCTGACGGCGTCGAGCGGAAGCCCCAGCAGCCCGGCGATGCGGTCGCGCATTGCCTGGCGGTGCGGTTTCACCTTGGGGCGTTCGCAGATCAGGGTGACATCGACATTGACGATGCGGCCGCCGCGCGCCGCGACCAGTTCGGCGGCATGGATCAGAAACTGGTCCGAGGCGGCGCCCTTCCATTTCGGATCGGTTGGAGGGAAATGGTCGCCGATGTCGCCCGCCGCGATGGCGCCAAGGATGGCGTCGGTCAGGGCGTGGAGACCGGCGTCGGCGTCGGAGTGGCCGATCAGCGTCTGATCGTGCGGCACCTCGATCCCGCACAGCCAGACGGACCCGCCCGGTCCCCAACGATGCACGTCGTAGCCGGAGCCGATGCGGGTCTGATAACGCTGCACTTGGGGCAGCAGAGCTTCGGCCATGGCGAAATCCTCGGGATAGGTCAGTTTCATCAGACGCGCATCGCCCTGAACCAGGGCCACCGCGCCGCCGTTGCGCTGGACGACGACGGCTTCGTCGGTCGGGACTTCGGCGTCCGACCAGGCGGCGTATGCGGTCTCGATCACGCCGCGGCGAAAGGCTTGAGGCGTCTGGGCGCGCCACAGACCGTCGCGATCAACCACGTCGGTCATGACGTCCGCCTCGCCCCGCCGAAGGCTGTCGGCGACAGGCAGGGCGGGCAGGGCGCCGTCCGAAGTTCCAAGGGCCGACAGCAGACGATCGACGACGGCGCGATCCAGCAGGGGGCGGGCGGCGTCATGGATCAACACAGGCTGATCTGCCGGACAGGTCAGGGCCGCAAGCCCGGCGCGAACCGAATCGGCGCGGGCGGCTCCACCGACGACGGCTTTCCAACGCGGCAAACCGGACATCACCTCCGCCACACGCTCAAGGGCGTCAGGCGCGATCACGACGATCAGTTCGTCGGCGCCGGCGTTCAGCATGGCCTCGGCTGACCAACGCAGCACGGGCTTTCCAGCCAGATCCCGCCACTGTTTGTCGCCGCCGGCGCGCGAGCCGGAACCGGCTGCGACGATGATGCCCGAGAATGTCATGGCGGCCTTGATAGTGCGCGCGGCGACGGGGCGAAACCATCAAAGCGCCGCGGTCGTGCTTGACGAGGGCGGTCGCGATGCGGCGAAAGACGGAAATGGCCAAGACTCTGCAAATCGGCGATGTGACCGTGCCCGGCCAAGTGCTGATGGCGCCGATGACCGGCGTGACCGACCTGCCGTTCCGCGTGCTGGCCTCCAAGCTGGGCGCCGCCTATGTCGCCACGGAGATGGTGGCGGCTAAGGAACTGGCGCGGGCGCGGCCGGACGTTGTGCGGCGCGCCGCCGTGGGGGCGGGTCTGCCGCTGACCGTCATCCAGCTTGTCGGGCGCGATCCCGAGCAGATGGGCGAGGGGGGGAGGATGGCGGAAGAGGCTGGGGCGGACATCGTGGATCTAAACTTCGGCTGTCCTGCCAAGGAGGTCACGGGCTCGGCCGCCGGTTCGGCCCTGATGCGGACGCCCGATCTGGCGTGTCGGATCATGGAGGCGGCGGTCAAGGCGACTAATCGGCCTGTCACGGTCAAGATGCGGCTGGGCTGGGACGACGAGAGCCGCAACGCCGCCGAACTGGCCCGCCGTGCGGAAGCGATCGGCGTCAAGGCCGTCACGGTGCATGGCCGGACACGAAAGCAGTTCTACACCGGGCAGGCGGATTGGGACGCGGTCGGGACGGTGAAGGCGGCGGTCGGCATTCCCGTCATCGTCAATGGCGACATCATCACCGCCGAGGAAGCGCGCCAGGCCTTGGCGAAGTCGGGGGCGGACGGATTGATGCTGGGACGCGGCGTTTACGGCCGGCCATGGCTAGCGGCGCACCTTGAACGGGCGCTGATCGACGGTGTGGCGCTGGAGGAGCCTGGACCGGAAGAGCGTCTGGCGATCGTGACCGAGCACTTGCGGGCGTCGGCAGAGTTCTACGGCCTGCCGCTGGGTTTGAAGATGGTCCGCAAACATCTGGGCTGGTACATCGAACAGGCGCCGTGGCCGGCCGATCCGCAACACCGTCGCGAGGCCAAGGCAAGAATTTGCCGCCTCGACGATCCGATGGCCGTCGAAGCCGCCATGCGCGAACTGTGGCGGCCGGATTTGCCTCAGTTGGATAAGTCTGCTGTTGAAAATGGGCCACAGGTGTTGGAGACTGCTGTGGCATGACGGATACGCCTTCAGCACGCACCGCTTCGCCCGACCTCGCGTCGGACGACGGGTCGTTCTGGGGGTGGGTCGATAGCGAACGGTCGCGGACCGGCTTCGGACTGGCCTTCTTTTTAGCGGTCGCGATCACGGCGGCGGCCATCTGGCTGGTGGCGGTCGCGCCGGGGGCCACATCGGGGTCGGCGCGCGGATCGAGCAGCCAGATCGCCCTGATCGTTCTGGCGGCCAATCTGCTTCTAATTTCCGGCCTGGCCATCATCGTCGGCCGGCGCGTGCTGACCCTGGTGCGTAGCACCGACGAAGCCGGATCGCGCCTTCACCTGAGGTTCGTCGCCTTGTTTTCGATGGTGGCCCTGGTCCCGTCGGTGCTGATCGCGCTGGTGTTCGGCGTTCTGGTCAATCGGGGCGTGGATCAGTGGTTCAGCCAAAACGTCCAGGCCTCGGTCGAGAACGGGGCGATCGTGGGACGCGCCTATATCCAGGACGTGTCGGCTGCGATGGATGCTGACTTGGTCACGATTTCGGATCAGTTGGGAAGTGCGCGAAGCCTGTTTGCTGATCGCATTCAATTCAACGACGCCCTAGGCCAAGTTGGAGACATCTTCGGCTACCCCGCCATCTACATTCTGGATGGCAAGGGCGAGGTGCTGGCTGGTGCTGAAAAGACAGGCGCGCCTCCCTATCTTGCGCCGCCGCGCGATGAACTCGCGGCCGCAGCTGAAGGCGGGCAGCCTCCGCAAACCGTCACGCAGCATCCAGACGCCGTCAGGTCGATCATCGCCCTGCCAGCCTATGGCGACGCCTATCTTTATCTGGTGCGCCCGCTGCAGGACGGCCTTGTGGCGCGAATGAACACGTCGGTTCAGTCGATCCAGGCTTACCGAGAGGCTCAGGAGAGCCGCGCTCGGATCCAGTCGGCCTTTATTCTCAGCTATCTGGAGACGGCGCTGCTGGTGCTGGTCGGGGCGGTTTGGCTGGGGATGTCGGCGGCCAGCAGCATCTCCGCGCCTATTGGTCGACTGGTGAAAGCCGCGGGACAGGTCGCAGGCGGCGACTTCACCGCACGGGTCGACAGCGACGGCGCGCCTGCCGAAATCGCAACCCTGTCGGACGCCTTCAACCGCATGACCGGCGATCTGCAGGCGCAGCAGGCGGCGCTGAAGGCCGCGAGCGACGAGGCGCATGACCGCAGCCGCTTCATCGAAACGGTGCTGTCGGGCGTCAGCGCCGGCGTCATTGGTCTGGACAAGCGCGGGCGGGTGTCGGCGATTAACGACAGCGCCCTGCAACTGCTTCACATCAACGAGGCAGAGGTTCTGGGTCACGAACTCGCGGCGCTGTCGCCGGAACTTAGCGATTTGGTGCGGCGCGCCGAGGCCCATATTGAGGAAGACATCGACGTCAGCCGGGGCGGGGACACGCGGCGGCTGCGCGTTCGGATCGAGGGCGGGCTGGGCGGCGAGATGGTCCTGACCTTCGACGATATCACTCGCCTTGTGACGGCGCAGCGAAACGCCGCTTGGCGCGATGTGGCCCGTCGCATCGCCCATGAGATCAAGAATCCGCTGACGCCGATCCAGCTGTCGGCCGAGCGGCTGAAGCGGAAATATCGCGCGCGGATCGGCGAGGATGTCGAGATCTTCGACCGCTGCACCGACACCATCATCCGCCAGGTCGGAGACATCGGCCGCATGGTCGATGAGTTCTCGTCCTTCGCCCGCATGCCGGCGCCGCGGTTCGCGCCCGAGAACCCGGCCGAAATGCTGCGCGAGGCGGTTTTCGCTCAGCGGGTCGCCGCGCCGGACATCGTCGTCGACATCATCGAGCCCCTGCCCAAGGCGACGATGCAGGCCGACGGCCGCATGGTGGGGCAGGCGCTGATCAACATCCTCAAGAACGCGGGCGAGTCGGTTGCGGCGCAACGGCTTGCGGCGGGTGAGGCGGCGGCGTCGGATCGTGCGGGCGTGATCGCGTCGCTGACAGTCGAAGACGGCGTCGCGACCTTCGTGATCGAGGACGACGGCGTGGGGCTGCCGGCGCGCGACCGCGATCGCCTGACCGAACCCTATGTGACCACGCGCGAGAAGGGCACGGGCCTGGGACTGGCCATCGTCAAACGTATTTGCGAGGACCACGGCGGCGAGCTGAAGCTGGCCGACGCCCAGACCCTGCGCGGCGCACGCGTGTGCATGATCTTCCCCCTGAAACCCCACGGCAAAGGCGGCGAGGGCGTGGAGCGCAAGCTCCAGACCCTGGCCGCCGAATAGCGAGGCAAGATGCGACCAACCGGTTCCGACATTCTCGTTGTCGATGACGAGGCCGACATCCGCGACCTGGTGTCCGGCCTGCTGGAGGACGAGGGCCATGCCGTGCGCGTCGCCGCCAACTCCGACGAAGCCCTCGCCGCGATCCGGGCCAGGAAGCCGTCGCTGGCGATCCTGGACATCTGGATGCAGGGCGGCGGGCTGGACGGGCTGGAGTTGCTGGAGGTCGTCAAGGAGCTGGATCCTGACCTGCCGGTGGTGATGATTTCCGGTCACGGCAACATCGAGACGGCGGTGACGGCGCTGAAACGCGGCGCCTATGACTTCATTGAAAAGCCGTTCAAGTCGGATCGGCTGGTCGTCGTGGTCGAACGCGCCATCGAGGCGGCGACGCTGAAGCGTGAGAACCGCCGCCTGCGCGCGGCGACCATGACGCCGTCAGGTCTGATCGGCCGATCGCAGGCCGCGCAGGCCTTGCGCAGCACCATCGCCAAGGTGGCCCAGGCCAACAGCCGGGTCCTGATCGCTGGACCGGCCGGCTCGGGCAAGGAGCTGGTGGCGCGGCAGATCCACGAAGCCAGCCCTCGCGCCCGCGCCGAGTTCGTCGCGATTTCGGCCGCCGGCATGACGCCGGAACGTCTGGACGTCGAACTGTTCGGCGAAGAGGGCCAAGACGGCCGCCCCCGCAAGATCGGCGTGTTCGAACGCGCCCACAACGGCACGCTATATCTGGACGAAATCAGCGACATGCCGCGCGAGAGCCAGAGCCGTATTCTGCGCGTCTTGGTCGATCAGCGTTTCCGTCGGGTCGGCGGAGAGCAGGACGTTCAGGTCGATGTGCGGGTCGTGACCTCCACCTCGCGCGATCTGAAGGCCGAGATCGCAGACGGGCGTTTCCGCGAAGACCTGTTCCACCGTTTGAACGTGGTGCCGATCCGTGTCCCGCCGCTGTCGGAACGGCGCGAGGACATCGCCGAGCTGGTCGAATATTTCGTCGACACGATCAGCGCTTCGCAGGGACTGCCTAAACGCATCGTCGGGGACGACGCGGTGGCGGTGCTGCAGGTTCATCCGTGGCCCGGCAACATCCGCCAGCTGCGCAACAATATCGAGCGTCTGCTGATCCTGGCGACCGGTGATCCGGCCGAGACGATCACCGCCGACATGCTGCCGCAGGAGGTGGCGACCTCGAACGGCGGGACGGCGAACCTGGGCGGCGAGCGCACCATCGCCCTGCCGCTGCGCGAGGCGCGCGAGGTCTTCGAACGGGAATATCTGGCGGCGCAGATCATGCGGTTCGGCGGCAATATCTCGCGCACCGCCGCCTTCATCGGCATGGAGCGATCGGCCCTGCACAGGAAGCTGAAGTCGCTGGGCGTGTCGCCTGCGCGCGGCGGCGATGAGGAAGAACCGGCCTGATGTCACGCGTCGCCTATGTGAATGGCGCCTACAGCGCGCATGGTGAGGCCGTGGTCCATATCGAGGATCGCGGTTTCCAGTTTGCAGATGGCGTCTATGAGGTCTGGTCCGTCTTTGACGGGCGGCTGGCCGATTTCGAAGGTCATATGAGCCGCCTTCATCGCAGCCTGAGCGAACTGAAGATCGACATTCCGATGAGCGCCGGCGCCTTGGGCGTCGTTCTGCGCGAGACCGTGCGGCGAAATCGCGTACGTCACGGCATGGTCTATCTGCAGGTCACACGCGGCACGGCGCCGCGCGATCATGGTTTTCCGGTCGATGTCGCGCCCAGCGTGATCGTGACGGCCAAGTCGATGGATCCGGCGCGAAATCAGCGACTGGCGAAAAACGGCGCAGCCGGCGTCACCCAGCCCGATGTTCGTTGGGGGCGTTGCGACATCAAGACCGTCGGTCTCTTGCCGAACGTGCTGGCCAAACAGGCGGCGCGCGAGCGCGGCGCCTATGAGTGCCTGATGTATGACGACATGGGTCTGATCACCGAAGGCGCATCGACCAATGCGTGGATCGTGGATGAGGACGGCAGGCTGAGAACACGGGACATCCAGGCCAATATCCTGCGGGGCGTAACGCGAGCGGCGGTCCTCAATCTCGCCGCCGCCGAGGGTGTCGAACTGGAAGAACGCGCCTTCTCGGTCGATGAAGCGAAACGGGCGCGCGAGGTGTTCGTCACCGCCGCTAGCGCCTTCGTCATGCCGCTGGTTTCGCTGGACGGCGTGAAGATCGGCGACGGCCAGCCCGGGCCCATCGCGACCCGCCTGCGGGAACTCTATCTTGAACAGGCGCGTCGAGGGGCCATTTAGGGCGTTGCCCGAGCGGCCGGGCGGCGGTTAAGGTCGCCGTCGGCTGCATCGGCCCCGCCGCTCCCACGGCGACAAACAACGAAGAACAGGAAAAACCTGCCATGTCGCAAGACAAACGTCAGAACCTTCAGGACACCTTCCTCAACTCGGTCCGCAAGACCAAGACGCCGCTGACCATCTTCCTGGTCAACGGGGTCAAGTTGCAGGGCATTGTGACTTGGTTCGACAACTTCTGTGTCCTGCTGCGCCGCGATGGCCAGTCCCAGCTGGTGTACAAGCACGCCATTTCAACCATCATGCCGTCCGCGCCCGTGCAGCTGTACGAGCCCGACGCCGAAGAAGACTGATTGACCCAAAAACTGATCGACCACACCGTCCCGCTGATCCGGGCGGTCGTCATTCACCCCGACCGACGCTCGGACAGTCCTCGGCTGGCGAGCGAACGGCTTGAGGAGGCGGCGGGCCTAGCCCGCGCGCTGGACCTCGACGTGCGCGCCGAAGAGATCGTGCGGCTGCGCAGCACCACGCCCGCGACCCTGTTCGGCACGGGCAAGGTCGAGGAATTGGCCGCGCTTGTGCGCGCCGCAGACGCCGAGGCCGTCATCATCGACGACGCCCTGACGCCGGTGCAGCAGCGCAATCTGGAAAAGGCGTGGGAGGTGAAGGTCATCGACCGCACCGGCCTGA
Organism: Brevundimonas diminuta; assembly: GCF_022654015.1. Classification (NCBI taxonomy): domain Bacteria; kingdom Pseudomonadati; phylum Pseudomonadota; class Alphaproteobacteria; order Caulobacterales; family Caulobacteraceae; genus Brevundimonas; species Brevundimonas diminuta. The sequence continues at coordinate 2,148,333 of NZ_CP073063.1, read as the reverse complement.
TCCTGGAAATCTTCGGCCGTCGCGCGCGGACCAAGGAGGGGCGGCTTCAGGTCGAGCTGGCGCGGCTGGATTATGAGCGGTCGCGTCTGGTGCGCACCTGGACCCACCTCGAGCGGCAACGTGGCGGCACCGGTTCGACCGGCGGGCCCGGCGAAACCCAGATTGAACTGGACCGGCGACTGATCGCCGACCGGATCGTCAGGCTGAAGGCCGAGTTGGAAGAGGTGCGTCGCACGCGCGGCCTGCACCGCAAACAGCGTCAGAAGGCGCCGTTCCCGACGATCGCCCTGGTCGGCTACACCAACGCCGGCAAGTCGACGCTGTTCAACCGGCTGACGGGATCAGAGGTCTTCGCCAAGGATCTGCTGTTCGCGACGCTAGATACGACCCAGCGCACCATCCGCCTGCCGCAGGGGCGGCCCGCCATCGTGGCGGACACCGTCGGCTTCATCTCCGACCTGCCGCACGAACTGGTCGAGAGCTTCCGCGCCACGCTGGAGGAAGTCGGCGAGGCCGATCTGATCCTGCATGTCCGCGACATCGCCTCGCCCGACAGCGCCGCCCAGGCCAAGGACGTCGAGGCTGTGCTGAAACAGATCGAGACGCCAGAGGGCAAGACGCGCCGGGTGCTGGACGTTTGGAACAAGATCGACCTGCTGGACGACGAAGCGCGCGAGACCGTGCTGGGTCAGGCCGAACGTCTGGCGAAGGACGGTGAGGCGGTCGCCGTCTCAGCCTGGACGGGCGAGGGGATCGAGCCTCTGCGCCAGATCATCGCCGGCCTGATCGACGATGATCCCGAGACCCGGCTGACGCTGGAGCCTCATCAGGGCGACGCCCTGGCGTGGCTGTACGAGCATGGGCGGGTCACGGCGCGCGATGCGGACGAGCTTGGCCGTACTCACGTCACGGTGCGGCTGCATCCTGCGGCGCTCGGGCGATTCGAGCGCCTGTATCCCGACCTGACCGACTGAGTTTTCATGCATCTGATCGAAACCGTCCTGCTTCTGCTGTTGGCCGTGGTGGTGTCGGGTTCGATCGCGCGGATCACGCGCATCGCCTTGCCTCTGGTTCAGATCGGGCTGGGCGCCGCCATCGTGCTGATCACGGGCAAGACGGTCGATCTTGAGCCGGACATCTTCTTTCTGCTGTTCCTGCCGCCGCTGCTGTTTCTGGACGGCTGGCGAATTCCCAAGGAAGACCTGTTTCGCGACCGCGCGGTTATCCTCGAGCTGGCGCTGGGGCTGGTGCTGTTCACCGTCGTCGGTCTGGGTTTCCTGATCTGGTGGATGATCCCGGAGATGCCGCTGCCGGTGGCCTTCGCCTTGGCCGCCATCCTGTCGCCGACCGATCCCATCGCGGTTCAGGCGATCGCGGCGCGGGCGCCTATCCCGAAGCGCCTGATGCACATTCTGGAAGGCGAGTCGCTGTTGAACGATGCGACGGGCCTGACCTGCATGCGGATCGCGGTCGCCGCCGCGACGACGGGCGCGTTTTCGATCGGCCATGCAATCGGAACATTCGCTTGGCTGGCGCTGGTCGGGGTCGCTGTCGGCGTTCTGGTCACCATGGCCATCAGCTACGCCAAGAGCTTCGTCAGCCGACGCTGGGGCGAGGACGTGGGCGCGCAGATTCTCATCAGCCTGTTGATCCCGTTTGCGGCCTATCTGGTCGCAGAAGAACTGCATGCGTCAGGCATCCTGGCGGCGGTGGCGGCCGGGGTGACGATGAGTTTCACCGAACGCGGCGGCATCGCCGGCCAGTCGATGGCGATGACGCGAATCCGGCGCAGCGTCGTGTGGGACACGGTTCAGTTCGTCGCCAACGGCATCATCTTCGTGATCCTGGGTGAACAGATGCCCTCGATCATGTCGCGGGCGGCCGAGGTGGTGGCGGGCACCAGCCGGCCCGAGGTCTGGTGGCTGGCGGTCTATGTGTTCGGCATCGTCGCCACCCTGGCGGCGCTGCGGTTCGTCTGGGTGTGGACCTCGCTGAAGCTGACCCTGTTTCGCCGACGCCATCGCGGGCCGCCGGCCAAGGTCGGTTTGCGGCTGACCATGGTGATGTCTCTGGCGGGCGTGCGGGGTGCGATCACTCTGGCGGGTATTCTGACCCTGCCGTTCGCCTTGGGCGACGGGTCGCCGATGCCGTCGCGGAACCTGGCGATCTTCCTGGCGGCGGGCGTGATCGTGGTGTCGCTGGTGCTGGCGACCTTCGCCTTGCCCCGGTTGCTGAAGAACGTCGAACTGCCGCCGGAGCCTTCGCATGAGCAGGAAGAGGATCGGGGCCGGGTCGCCGCCGCCTCGGCCGCCATCCGCGCCATTGAGGACGCCTCGCACGCCATGGCGGAGGGCAAGTCCAACCCCGACCTCTATTCCGACATCGCAGGCCGGATCATGGAAACCTATCGCCAGCGGATCGAGACCCACACCCGCACGGACCAGGAAGACGCCGCCCTGACGCGCAAGATGGACGATATCGAGCGTCGTCTGTGGCTGGCAGGACTGGCCGCCGAGCGAGAAGAGTTACGTCGGTTGCTGAGGGCGCGTCAGCTGGACGAGGTGACGGCGAAGAAGCTGTTCCGTGACGTCGATCTACAGGAACTGCGCTACCTCTGACGCTCAGCGATCCATGAAGGCGGAGACAGCTGCATAGCTGTCGGCGATGTGGTGGGCGCCACGGGCCGTCAGGCGTTCGGCATGGCCGTCACGGACATGGCCGCCCGCCATCAGCCCCACGACTGTCATGCCTGCCGCGACGCCTGCGGTGACGCCCGCCTCGCTGTCTTCGATCACCAGGACGCGCGCCGGATCGACGCCCATCTTCTGGGCAGCGTGCAGGAAGATGTCGGGGTGGGGCTTGCCGCGCTCGACCACCAGGCCGGTGAAGACCGCGCCGTCGAAATGGTCCGTCAGGCCGAACAGGTTCAGGCCGACGCCGATCCAGTCTGGTCCGCTTGACGAGGCGATACAGCGGGGCTCAGGTCTGGCGGCGACGAAGTCCAGCAAACCGGGCACGGGTTCAAGCTGCTGTGGCGCGCGCTGGCGACAGGTCGCAAACCATGTGGTGTGGAAGTCGTCAGGGCAGGCACGACCTAAGGCCGCCTCGACGACCGGCCGATTGTCGCGCCAGCGCTTGCCCGTATAGGAGGCCAAGACGTCGTCGAGCGAGGTCGGCAGGCCAATGGCGGTCAGTTGCTCGGCCATGACAGTGCTGTTCAGCACCTCGCTGTCGGCGACCACGCCGTCGTAGTCGAATATGATCAGGTCGTAGGTCACGCGGGATCGCTCAGGCTTGAGGCGCGGCCTTTTCCGCGACCTTTGCGGCGTCCCAGAGGCGATCCATCTCTGCCAGGTCCGATTGGTCGGGCGTACGGCCGTCCTTGGCCAGTTCGGCCTCGATGAAGCCGAAGCGACGCACGAACTTGGCGTTGGCGGCGCGCAGGGCGTCTTCGGGCTCGACATCCAGCTTGCGCGCCAGGTTGGCGACGACGAACAGAAGGTCGCCCAGCTCTTCGCGCGCCTTGGCCTTGTCGCCGGCGGCGATCTCGACGCGCAATTCCTCGACCTCTTCGGCCAGCTTGTCGAAGACCTCGTCGGTGGAGGGCCAGTCGAAGCCCACGCGGCCGGCGCGCTTGGTCAGTTTGGCGGCGCGGGTCAGGGCGGGCAGGCCAACGGGCACATCATCCAGAACCCCGGGTTTTTTGCGGTCCTTGCGCTCGGCGGCCTTGATGACTTCCCAGGCGATGGCCTGTTCCTTCGAGGAGCGATGCGCCGCGTCACCGAAGACGTGGGGGTGCCGGCGCTCCAGCTTGTCGGCGATGGCCGTGACCACGTCGTCGAAAGCGAACAGCCCCTGTTCCTCGGCCATGCGGGCATGGAAGACGACCTGAAACAGCAGGTCGCCCAGTTCGCCCTTAAGTTCGACCAGATCGTTGCGCTCGATGGCGTCAGCGACCTCATAGGCCTCCTCGATCGTGTAGGGGGCTATGGTGGCGAAGCTCTGCTCCACGTCCCAGGGGCAGCCGCCGTCAGGATCGCGCAACCGTTCCATGACGTCGAGCAGGCGGTCGATCGGTCTCAACGGCGGGCTCCGTCGCGAGCTTCCAGGGCGAGGCGGATTTCATCGTGCCGCTTCGGCGTCAGGGGATAGCCCTTCAGCACCCAGGCGGCGGCGGCCAGCAACAGGCCGGGGACCAGAATGAACAGGATCTGGAGCGTCAGCAGGGAAAAATCGCTGTTGCCCGTCGGTCCTGGCACAGCCTTGAAGCCCACGCCCTGCAGGATCAGGTAGGGGATCAGCGCGACCACATGGCCGATCTTGGTCGTCGCGGACAGGATGGAGAACATCAGTCCGGTGCGATCCACGCCGGTCTCCAGCCGCACCTCGTCGCCGGCGTCCGCCATCATGGCGCGCAACAGGAACAGGCCGGCCGCATAGGGCAGGCCGGCGATGAACATGGCGGCTGCCGTCAGCATGAAGTTGCCGCCGGGAACCAGGGTGGCGGCGATATACAGGGCCGCGAAGATCAGGCTGGCGACGGCCAGGGCCTTGTCCTTGCCGATCCGCGTGGCCAGCCAGGCCCAGATGGGCGCGCCGCACAGACCGGCGATGAAATAGAACAGCATGAATAGGCCGGCCTGACTGTGGTCGTAGCCCTTGATCTGTCCAAAGAAGAAGAAAAGCAGCGAACCCGTGATGCCCGGCGCAACGCCCAGCAGAAGATCGGCGATCAACAGTTTTCTGACCGTCGGCATCTTCAACAGCGCCAGATAGGCGCCGGCGCCGCCGTGCGGCTGGTCGCCCGCGTTGACGGGCTCCGGCACGGCGACCATGGCCAGGCCGATGGTGACGGGCAGGGCGATCAGGATGGCCCAGCCCATGATGCGCACGCCGTCGGCATAGTTACCAATGCCCGTCTGAACCACCACGGTCGGCAGCACCAGGATCAGAATGACGCCGATGATGTTGAACACCTGCCACCAGCCATAGACGCGGCTGCGCTGGTCATACTGCGGGGCAAGCACGGCGGCCCAGCCGAGTTGGCCCAGGGTGCCGATCGAAAAGCCGAGATAGAGGACCAGCAGCCAGCCAAACAGATAGGCCGGTCCGGCGCCGGGCTGGACCACGACGAACATCATGAAGGCCGACAGCATCAGGATCGGCGTCGAAATCGCCATCCAGGGGCGATAGCGGCCGAACCGCGTCTTGGTCTTGTCCATGCCCCAGCCGATGAAGGGGTCGAAGACGATGTCGATCAGGCGCACGGCCATGAACACGGCCGCCACGACTCCCAGCTCCAGGCCCACATGAGTGGCGTAGAACTCCGGCAGGGTGACGGGCAGGGCGACGCCGAAGGCCGCCAGCGGCAGGCACGGCCCGGAAAAGGCCGCAAGCACGGCGTTGGAACGGCGGGGCGCGGTCGGCGCGGCGGTGGACATGCGTCGGTCCGAAAGGCGCGGCGCGAGTCGGCCGCGCGTCACCATGCCAGCGATCGGTGACGCATGCACTTGTGAGATCGACCGGCTTGGGGCTTCCTGTGGGACATGTGGCGAAGCCTTTTTGCGTTCCTGTCCGTTTGCTGCGTTCTGACGTTCGCCGGCGGCGCGCGGGCGGCCGGCCCATGCCACACCAATGCCGACGGATGGCAGGCGCAGGGACTGGCGAACGCGGCGTCGGCCTACGGCATGGAATGGGCGCCGTTCGGAGCGGCGGAGTGGGGGTGGCGGGCCTATCTGCCGCTGATCCAGCGCGAACTGCATACGACGTGCGGACCCGGCACGCCGATCTTTGCGTCGCAACTGGCGGGGTTCCAGCAGACCTATGGCCTCACGCCGACCGGTCTATTCGATGCGGCGACATTCCAGGTGTTTCGCGGCCTTTGGCAGGAGCGGCGGCCGTTCGTCATGGCGCGCGTCGGCGGAGCCTGTCCCGAGCCGCCGCCGATCAATCAGCTCGGCTATCTGGTCGCGTCCGAGGAACATGCAGACCGTCTGACACGTCTGCTGCGCCGGGACGTGCTGGACGCCTATCGCCGGCTGGTCGCGGCCGCGCGGGCGGAGGTTCCTGAGGTGGGCGCCGATCCCGAACTGCTGCAGATCTTCTCCGGCTTCCGCGATCCCGAGGCGGACGCGGCGCGCTGTGCGCAGCAGGGCAACTGCGATGGGCTGCGCCGCGCGGTCTGTTCGCCACACCGGACGGGGACGGCGGTCGATCTGTATGTCGGCCAGGCACCCGGTCTGGGCGTCGATTCAACCACTCCGGCCAGCCGCGAATATATGGCGCGGTCGGCGACGTATCGATGGCTAGTGGCGAACGCTGGGCGTTTCGGCTTTGTGCCCTATGTCTATGAGCCTTGGCACTGGGAGTATGTGAAGCCTTGGGATCCTTCGTTCGCGCCCTGACCGAAGCTGAAAAGGGCCTGGCGCGAGAGGCGTTCGGCGCCGCCATCGACCTTGCGCCCGTCCGTTTGATCGGCTGGCCGTTCCGCCGCGCCTTCGTCGCTGGACGCTGGTTCGGGCGAGATTGGGTCGTGTGGCCGCAAGCGCAGCTCGTCGCAGACTTCACTTTGGCGTCCGAGCGAATGCAGGGCGTCCTGATCCATGAACTGACGCACGTCTGGCAGGCCCAGCAGGGTGTCAATCTGCTGTTCGCCAAGCTGAAGGCTGGGGACACCTCCGCCTCCTACGCCTATCGCGTGGAACCGACCTGCCGGTGGGACGCGTTGAACATTGAGCAGCAGGCGATGGTGATGGAGCATCGTTTCCACTGTCGCCGCGGTCGCTCCACGCCGGGCGACGAGGCCTTTTACGATACCGTCTGTCCCTTCAAGACGTGATTTGATGTCGGGGACTTGCGGAAGCCTCAGCAGCGCGCCAAGTTAGCAACGGTCGTTGTTGCGAATGACGACCCTTGTCATTCAACGGAGCCTCCTCGATGCCGAAAATCCTCGTCCTCTATCATTCGACCTATGGTCACCTGGAAACCATGGCGGAGGCGGTCGCCGAAGGCGCGCGCGAGGTCGAAGGCGCCGTCGTGGACATCAAGCGCGTGCCGGAAACCGTGCCGGAAGAACTGGCCAAGGCCTCGCACTACAAGCTGGATCAGAAGGCGCCGATCGCCAAGATCGACGATCTGAAGGACTACGACGCCATCATCATCGGCGCCGGCACCCGCTTCGGTTCGGCCGCGTCGCAGATGCGCGCGTTCCTGGATCAGGCCGGCGGCCTGTGGTTCTCGGGCGCCTTGATCGGCAAGTTGGGCGGGGCCTTCACCGCGACGGCGACACAGCACGGCGGTCAGGAGACGACGTTCCAAGGCCTGCACAACTTCTTCATGCACCACGGCATGCCGGTCGTGGGTCTGCCCTATTCCTTCCAGGGACAGATGACGCTGGACGCCATCCACGGCGGCTCGCCCTATGGCGCGTCGACGATCACGGGCGGCGACGGCTCGCGTCAGCCCAGCGACGTCGAGCTGGACGGCGCCCGGTTCCAGGGCAAGCATATCGCCGAGCTGGCCAAGAAGCTGCACGGTTAATCTGATGCGTCAGCCCGCCGTCTTCTTCGGCCATGGTTCGCCCATGAACGCGCTCGGCGGTCCCTATGGGGCCGCCTGGCGTGCGCTGGGCGAAGCGATCGGCAGGCCCAAGGGTGCGGTGATGATCTCCGCCCACTGGGAGACGCGCGGGCTGGGCGTCACCGCGCAGGAGAGGCCCGAGACCATTCATGACTTCGGCAACTTCCCGCGCGAACTTCATGAGATGCAGTATCCGGCGCCCGGGTCGCCTGCCTTGGCGGCGCGGGTGTCGGCGCTGACCGGGGCCGTCCAGACGCAAGCGTGGGGCCTGGATCACGGGACCTGGTCGGTGCTGTGCCATGTGTGGCCAGAAGCGGACGTGCCTGTGGTGCAGTTGTCGCTGAACCGCGAGCTGACGGCGCGCCAGCATTACGACCTGGCCAAGGCGCTGAAACCGCTGCGCGACGAGGGGATCGTCATCGCCGGCTCGGGCGATTTCGTCCACAATCTGCGGACGTGGAAACGCGAGGACGGCGCAGAGCCCTATGCCTGGGCGACCGGCTTCAACGAAGCGGTCAAGGCGGCGTTCGAACGGGGCGACCATGAGGCCCTGATCGACTGGGTGGGCTTGGCCGAGGACGCGCAACTGAGCGTGCCGACCGACGAACATTTCCTGCCGGTGCTTTATATCGCCGCCCAGCAGGAGCCGGGCGAGGCGGTCAGCTTCTTCAACGACCGTATCGACGGCGGCTCGATCTCCATGACGGGCGTCCGGATCGGCTGATCAGGCCGCCTTCTCGGCCTCGACCATCTTCTGGATCGACACGTAGTCGGTCTTGCCGGTGCCCAGGACGGGGACCTCGACGACCTTGACGATCTTTTTGGGCACGATCAGTTCGGGCGCACCGTTGGTCCGCGCCCATTCAGCCAGTGGAGCGACCTCAGCGTCTGCGTGGTCAGTGACGAGCACCAGCTTCTCGCCCTTGCGGCTGTCCGGGATCGACACGACGGCGTGGCGCTGATCAGGCCAGACGGCGCCGGCGATCCCTTCGACGGCGGTCAGCGAGACCATCTCGCCGCCGATCTTGGCGAAACGCTTGGCGCGGCCGCGGATGGTGACATAGCCGTCGTCCGTCACATCGACGATGTCGCCGGTGTCCAGCCAGTCGTCGCCAATGGGATCCCACTGCAGGGGCTCGGCCGAAGTGACATAGCCGCTCATGACATTGGGCCCTCGCAGCATCAGGCGACCGCCGGCGTCGATGCCCTCGACCGGTTCCAGCTTCCAGTCGATGCCAGGCAGCACCTGGCCGACCGTGCCGGGCGCGTTGCGGTCAGGATGGTTGACGGCGATGACGGGCGAGGCCTCGGTCGCGCCATAGCCTTCCAGCAGTTCGACGCCGCCGAACTTGGTGTTGAACAGGGTGCGGGTTTCCTCGCGCACCTTCTCGGCGCCGGCGACGACGAACTTCAGCGTCGAGAAGTCGTTCGGTTCGGCGACGCGGCCGTACTGGTTCAGGAAGGTGTCGGTCGCGAACAGGATCGAGGCGTTCACCTGGGGCAGCAGGTCGGTGATCTGTTTGGCGTGCAGCGGCGACGGATACTGGAAGGCCTTCAACCCTTGGAGCAGCGGCAGGATGACCCCGCCGGTCAGCCCGAAACAGTGGAAGGTCGGCAGGGGATTGAACATCACCCAGTCCGGCGACAGGTCGATATGGGCCGCCACCTGACGCGCATTGGCGACGAGGTTCTTCTGGCTCAGCACCACGCCCTTGGGCGTGCCGAAGCTGCCGGAGGTGAACAGGACGACGCCAGGCGCGTCGGGGTCCGTCTTTACGCGGAACCGCTTGGGCGCCGCGCCGGCGGCGAGACCATAGAGCTTGTCGGCCAGGCCGATGGTCTTGCGCACGTCGTCCAGCCAGACGACCTCGGCCACCGTCTTCAATTCGACGATCAGGTCGTCCAGCTTGGCCTGGTCGATGAAGCGTTTGGCGGTCAGCACCTTCTTGACGCCCGAGGCCTTGATGGCCGCATTCAGATTGGCTTCGCCGGCGGTGAAGTTCAGCATCACCGGCACACGACCGTGGGCGTGCAGACCGAAGAAGGTGACGACGACGCCCATGGACGACGGCAGCAGGATGGCGACCCGCTCGCCCTTGTCGGTCAGATTGGCGATCTTGCGGCCCAGCACGAAGGCGGCGCGGATCAGGCCGGTGTAGGTCAGCGGATGCCGGTCCTGATCCTCAAGGATTTCCTTGTCGCCGAACCGCGACCGCGCATCGATCAGGGCGTCGATCAGGGTCGAGTCGTAAAGCGAGGGATCCAGGGCCTGGCGCAAGCGCGTCTCCTACGGAGGACGCGGGCGGCCCTCCCTGTTGTTCGGGCGACTGTCATTAATGACGCCGCGTCATCTTGAAAAGATGCGTAACGTCGCGTGAGTTCCAATGCGCGATCACGCCTGCGGCAAGTCTGTTACCCGGTGTGCCTTGCCTAAACGGCCTCAAAGTCCGAAATACCGGCCATGGTCACCCTGATCGACACCCTTCAGCGCAAGCCGTCCGAGCTGCGTCACCCCGAAAAGCAGAACCGGCCCGAGTCGGTCGTGCTGAAGAAGCCCGACTGGCTGCGGGTCAAGGCGCCGGGCTCTGGTCAATATAACGCCACCAAGGAGATCGTTCGCTCCAAGGGACTGGTGACGGTGTGTGAAGAAGCGGCCTGCCCGAACATCGGCGAGTGCTGGAGCCAAAAGCACGCCACCCTGATGATCATGGGCGACACCTGCACGCGGGCCTGCGCCTTCTGCAACGTCAAGACGGGCTTGCCCCAGCCGCTGGATCCGGAAGAACCGGGCAAGGTGGGCCTGGCCGTCCAGCAGATGGGCCTGAACCACGTCGTCATCACCTCGGTCGATCGCGACGATGTGGCCGACGGCGGCGCAGCCCACTTCGCCGAGGTGGTGCGCCAGATCCGCATCCAGGCGCCGGACACCACCATCGAGATCCTGACGCCCGACTTCCTGCGAAAGGACGGGGCGGCGGCCGTGATGATCGACGCCAAGCCCGACGTCTTCAATCACAACCTCGAGACCGTGCCGCGCCTGTATCTGAAGATCCGGCCGGGCGCGCGCTACTTCCACAGCCTGCGCCTGTTGCAGATGGTCAAGGAGCGGGACCCGAACCAATTCACCAAGTCCGGCATCATGGTCGGCCTGGGCGAGACGAAGGAAGAGGTCATGCAGGTGATGGACGATATGCGGTCCGCCGGCGTCGACTTCATCACCATCGGCCAGTATCTGCAGCCAACGCGCAAACATGCCGCCATCGACCGCTTCGTGACGCCGGAAGAGTTCAAGGCCTATGAGGCGATCGCGAGGGCCAAGGGCTTCCTGATGGTGTCGTCCAGCCCGCTGACGCGTTCGTCGCACCACGCTGGCGACGACTTCGCCCGGCTGAAGGCGGCGCGCGAGGCGCAGCTGCGCCGCTAAATCCCGCATGGCCGTCCACCGCGTCACGCGCATTCTTCCCTATGCGCCCGAACAGCTTGCCGATCTGGTCGCCGACGTGCGCGCCTATCCCGACTTCGTACCGTGGGTGACGTCGATGCGCGTCTGGAACGGGCGCGAGGAAGGCGAGGGCGTCGGCTTGCAGGATGCGGAGGCCAGCGTCGGGTTCTCCTTCCTGAAGGAGCGATTCTCCACCTGGGTCCGGCATGATCGCAATGCGCCCAAGGTCGAGGTCGGCTTGCTACGCGGCCCTTTCAAGCACTTGAAGAACCGTTGGGAGTTCTTTCCCCATCCGGACGGCACGCGGCTGGAGTTCATGATCGACTTCGCCTTCAAATCCCGGATGCTGGACATGATGCTGTCGGCGAATTTCGACCGGGCCGTGGAAAAGCTGATCGGCTGTTTCGAGGCCGAGGCGAAACGGAGGTACGGCGGCCGATGAGTTTCGATTTCGACGCGGCCGTCGTGGGCGCCGGGGCTGTGGGCCTGGCCTGCGGTCGGGCGCTCTCGAAACGGGGCCTGACGGTGTTGGTGCTGGAGAAAGAAGGCCACATCGGGCAGGGCGTCTCCTCTCGTAATTCCGAGGTGATCCACGGCGGCCTCTATTACCCGACCGGGTCGTTGAAGGCGCGCTTCTGCGTCGAGGGGCGGCGCGCCCTTTATGACTTCCTGGCCAGCCGCAAGATCCACCATTGGAAATGCGGCAAGCTGGTCGTGGCGACGCAAGAATCAGAGGTCGAGCGGATCGAGGCCATCTTCGAACAGGCGACGGCGAACGGCGTCGAGGGGCTGGCGCATCTGACCTGCGCCCAGGCGCGGGCGCTGGAGCCGGAGCTGAACGCCCAAGCCGCCATCCTGTCGCCCGAGAGCGGCCTGTTCGACAGTCACGGCTATATGCTGGCCCTGCAGGGCGAAATCGAGGATGCGGGCGGGTCGGTCGTGGTCTCAGCGCCGTTCGAGGGCGCAGAGCCGCTGGCGGGCGGCGGCTTCACGATCCGTGTCGGCGGGGAGGGGGCGATGCAGGTCACCAGCCGCCTTTTGGTCACCGCGCCAGGACTGTCGGCCCAGGCGGTGGCGGCGTTGATCCAAGGCTATCCGCCCGGCGACATTCCCGCCGGACATTTCGGCAAGGGCGTCTATTTCCGGCTGACGGGCAAGGCGCCGTTCGACCGCCTGATCTATCCGCCGCCCATCCCCGGCGCGCTGGGCACCCACTATCGCAAGGATTTGGGCGGTCAGGCCGTGTTCGGCCCCGATCTGGCCTATGTCGACACCGAGGACTATTCTGTCGATCCCGCCAAGGCGGAGGAGTTCGCCACTTACATCCGCCGCTTTTGGCCGGGATTGCCCGACGGCGCCCTGACACCGGACTACGCCGGCATTCGGCCCAAACTGCATGGGCCAGGCGAGCCGCAACCGGACTTCCAGCTTCATGGCCGCGAGCATCACGGCATCGATGGTCTGATGGCCCTGTTCGGCATCGAAAGCCCGGGCCTGACCAGTTCGCTGGCCATCGGTGAAGCGGTGGCTGACGCCCTGATGGAGGCCGCATGACCGAGCGCGAAAAGATGCTGGCGGGCTTGCCCTATGATCCGGGCGATCCCGAATTGCGCGATGGCCGGGCGCGCGCCGTGGCCCTGACCGTGGCCATCAACGCCGAGCCGGATCGCGACCGGCGCGGCGCCCTGGTCAACGAACTGGTCAATGCTGCCGATGGTAAGGCGATCATCATGCCGGGCTTCTTCTGCGATTATGGCATCAACATTCATCTGGGCGCGCGGGCCTTTGCGAACGCCAACTGCGTGTTCCTGGACTGCGCCGAAATCCGTATCGGCGACAACTTCCAGGCTGGGCCAGGCGTCCAGCTTTTGACACCGGAACATCCGTTGGATGCGGTCGCCCGCCGGGGCGAGGAAACGGCGCGGCCGATCGTCATCGGGGACGACGTCTGGATCGGCGGCGGCGCCATCGTTCTGGCGGGCGTCACCATCGGCGATCGTTCGGTGATCGGCGCGGGAACGGTCGTGACGAAGGACGTGCCGTCCGACGTGGTGGTGGTCGGCAATCCTGCGAAGATCGTCCGGCGTCTGACGCCTGCTTAAACGCCTTGAAATCGTCGCGCGGTTCATGCATAAGCCGCGCCTCGCGTGGCGGCTCTTTCGGGCCGCCGCTATTGTTTTCGCGCTAGACGGAGCTCGGCTCTGGGCGGCGCCCGACTTAGAAGATTGAGACGGACATGGCCGTTCCGAAGCGCAAAGTATCTCCCTCGCGTCGCAACATGCGCCGCGCCCACGACGCCCTGACCTCGAACGTCTACGTCGAGGACAAGGACACCGGCGAGCTGAAGCGCCCGCACCACATCGACCTGAAGACCGGCACCTATCGCGGTCGTCAGGTCATCACGCCCAAGGAAGACTAGTCTTTCAGGCGATCCCGACTTCGGTCGGATGACGATTTCGACGGCGCGCGGTGACCCGCGCGCCGTTTTCGTGCGTTCAGTCCGGTGAAGCTTCCATTGGAGACGCCGCATGATGATTCGTTTCACCGCCGTCAGCGCCTGCGCGCTGCTGACCCTTGCCGCCTGCAATCGCGCGGAAGAGCGCGTCTCGGAGCCCGCAGCGCCGGTCGCCTCGGCGAGTGAGACGCCCGCAACGCCCGCCGCCGATCCCAATGCTTTGACGGCCGAAGGGCTGGGGCCGGTGCGAATCGGCATGACGCGCGCCGAACTGGTGAAGGTCTGGGGCGAGGACTCCCAACCGAACGCCCCTGGCGGCGCCGAGCCCGAAGTCTGTGACCAGTTCCATCCGGCCAAGGCGCCCGCAGATGTTCAAGTGATGGTCCAGAACGGCGTGCTGACGCGAATCACCCTGGCGCGCGGTGCGACGACCAAGACCGATCGCGGATTCGGGGTGGGCGATACGGCTATGGCAATCAAGCAAGCCTATGGCGGCGCGGTCTTCGCCCAGCCGCATAAATACCAGGAAGCGCCAGCCGAGGATCTGTTCGTCTGGTCGAAAGGCGGATCGACGACCTATGTCACCGATCCGACGGCGCGCGGCGTTCGATATGAGATCGGCAGCGACGGCAAGGTGATGATGGTCCATGCGGGCGATCCTTCGATCCAATTGGTCGAGGGCTGTTCCTGACGCACGGCGACGATGTCGGCATTGGCGTTTGGCGGGTAGGCGGCTAAACCGTCTGACCTTCCTTGCCCCTTGAGCCAAAGAGCCGAGCCATGACCGACATCGCCGACATCGTCGCCCGCCAGATACTCGACAGCCGGGGCAATCCGACGGTCGAGGTCGATGTCACGCTGGAAGACGGTTCGTTCGGCCGCGCCGCCGTTCCGTCCGGCGCGTCTACAGGCGCGCACGAAGCGGTCGAGCTGCGTGACGGCGACAAGGACATGTGGGGCGGCAAGGGCGTCCAAAAGGCGGTCGACGCCGTCAACGGCGAAATCTTCGACGCCCTGTCCGGCATGGACGCCGAGCAGCAGCGCCGGATCGACGAGGCGATGATCGAACTGGACGGCACGCCCAACAAGGGCCGTCTGGGCGCCAATGCGATCCTGGGGGTGTCTCTGGCCGTCGCCAAGGCCAGCGCCCTGTCGGCCAATCAGGAGCTGTATCGTTATCTGGGCGGCGTCTCGGCCCGCGTCCTGCCGACCCCGATGATGAACATCATCAACGGCGGCGCCCACGCCGACAATCCGATCGACATCCAGGAGTTCATGATCCTGCCCACCGGTGCCGAGACGTTTTCGAACGCGGTGCGCATGGGTGCCGAAATCTTCCACGCCCTGAAGAAGCAATTGAAGGACGCCGGCCACAACACCAACGTCGGCGACGAGGGCGGCTTTGCGCCCAATCTGGCATCGGCCGATGAGGCGCTGAGCTTCATCACCAAGGCGGGCCAGGCGGCGGGCTACCTCGCGGGCGAGGACTTCCACCTGGGCCTCGACGTCGCCTCGACCGAGTTCTTCAAGGACGGCAAATACGTCATGGCCGGCGAGGGCAAGACCGTCGATTCCGAAGGCATGGCCGCCTATCTGGTCGACCTGTGCGAACGCTTCCCGATCGTGTCGATCGAGGACGGCATGGCCGAGGATGACTTCGATGGCTGGCGTCTGCTGACCGAGCGTCTGGGCGACCGCGTCCAACTGGTCGGGGACGATCTGTTCGTGACCAATCCAGCGCGTCTGGCCGCCGGTATCGGCGAAGGTCTGGCGAACTCGATCCTGATCAAGGTCAACCAGATCGGCACCCTGTCCGAGACGCTGGACGCCGTCGATATGGCCCACCGCGCAGGCTACACCGCCGTGATGAGCCATCGGTCGGGCGAGACCGAGGACTACACCATCGCCGACCTGGCCGTGGCGACGAACTGCGGGCAGATCAAGACCGGCTCGTTGGCCCGCTCCGACCGGGTAGCGAAGTACAATCAGTTGCTCCGCATTGAGGAAATGTTGGGCGATCAGGGGGTCTATTTCGGCGACGGCATGTTGTTGAAATAAGCATCAGAATTGTCGGCGGAGAATCGGCGTTTTCCGCCGACAATCTTACGGTCAAGCTACATTTCGTTAGGCATTTTCGGGCACGGTTTCTGAACTGTGTTTTCGCGCTCAGAAGGAGCGTCTCAAGTGCTCGAACGGATGAAACCTTACCGCCTGGCCCTCGCCCTGTTGCTGCTTCTGGCCTATCTCGGGGTGCAGGCGCTTACGGGCGAGCGCGGACTGTTGAGCGGATCGTCTCGCGACGCACTGCTGGGGCAACGCGAGGACCAACTGGCGCATCTGACCGAGCAGCGCCGCGACCTTGAGACGCGAGTTCGCTATTTACGCACCGACAGTCTGTCTCGCGACCTTCTGGAAGAGCGTGCACGCGCCGTCCTGGGTTTCTCCGACCCGCGCGACTATGTGATCCGCGTCTCGGCCCCAGCCGCCCAAGGCTGAGCGACCTTCACCACTTGAACTATTGTTACAGGGCGACCCGCACCCCTTTGCGTTACCGGAAGGAAGGCTGCTAAAGCCCCTTTCCGTAACGATAAGAAGGCGTCGGTTCTCGGCGCCTAGCCGGGAGATACCGGATGGCGAGAGCCCCAGCCAAATCCGCTCAGACGACCACGCCTGACAAACTGCCCAACACGCCGACGGCGTCCAAGGAAGACCTTCTCCGCTTCTATCGCGAGATGGTTCTGATCCGCCGCTTCGAAGAGCGTGCGGGCCAGCTCTACGGCATGGGTCTGATCGGCGGCTTCTGCCACCTGTACATCGGACAGGAAGCCGTGGCGGTCGGCGTTCAGGAGAGCGTCAAACAGGGTCACGACAAGATCATCACCGGCTATCGCGACCACGGCCACATGCTGGCCGCCGGTATGGATCCCAAGGAAGTCATGGCCGAGCTGACCGGCCGCAGCGGCGGTTCGTCCAAGGGTAAGGGCGGCTCGATGCACATGTTCGATGTGCCGACCGGCTTCTACGGCGGTCACGGCATCGTCGGCGCCCAGGTGGCTCTGGGCACCGGCCTGGCCTTCGCCGGCAAGTATCGCGGCGACGATTCGGTGGCCTTCGTCTATTTCGGCGACGGCGCCTCGAACCAGGGGCAGGTGTACGAAAGCTTCAACATGGCGCAGCTGTGGAAGCTGCCCGCCATCTACATCATCGAGAACAACCAGTACGCCATGGGCACGAGCATCGAGCGCTCGTCCTCCACGACCGAACTGTATCAGCGCGGCGCCAGCTTCGGCATTCCGGGCGAACAGGTCGACGGCATGGACGTGCTGGCCGTGCGCGACGCGACGGCCCGAGCGGTGAAGCGCGCTCGCGAAGGCGGCGGCCCCTTCATCCTTGAAGTGAAGACCTATCGCTATCGCGGTCACTCGATGTCCGACCCGGCCAAATACCGGACCAAGGAAGAGGTCGACGAGGTCAAGAAGACCCGCGACCCGATCGATCACCTGAAGACGCTGCTGTCGGCCGCCAATGCGACCGAGGACGAACTCAAGGCCATCGACAACGAGATCAAGGCGATCGTCGCCGAAGCTGTTCAATTCGCCCAAGAGAGCCCGGAACCCGATCCGTCCGAGCTCTATACCGACGTCTACGTGGAGGCCTGATCCGTGACCGACATTCTGATGCCGGCGCTGTCCCCCACGATGGAAGAGGGCACGCTGACCAAATGGCACATCAAGGCGGGCGACACCGTGTCGGCCGGCCAGGTGATCGCCGAGATCGAAACCGACAAGGCGACGATGGAAGTCGAGGCCGTGGATGAAGGCGAAGTGCTGGAAATCCTGGTCGCCGAGGGCTCCGAGAACGTGAAGGTGAACACGCCGATCGCGCGTCTGGCCGGCGAAGACGGCGCAGCGACGCCTGCGCCCAAGGCGGAATCCGCAAAGGGCGAAGCTGAGGCGCCCAAGGCGACGACCGAAGGCAAGACCGGCGATCCCGAAAAGGCCCCGGCCCAGACCGCGACACCCAAGGTCGAGCTGCGGGACCCGGAAATCCCGGCCGACGCCAAACTGGTCAAGACGACCGTGCGCGACGCCCTGCGTGACGCCATGGCCGAAGAGATGCGTCGCGACGACCGCGTCTTCCTGATCGGCGAGGAAGTCGCCCAGTATCAGGGCGCCTACAAGGTCAGCCGCGACCTGCTGCAGGAATTCGGCGACCAGCGCGTCGTCGATACCCCGATCACCGAGCACGGCTTCGCCGGCCTGGGCGTGGGCGCGGCCATGTCGGGCCTGAAGCCGATCGTCGAGTTCATGACGTTCAACTTCGCCATGCAGGCGATCGACCACATCATCAACTCGGCCGCCAAGACGCTCTATATGTCGGGCGGTCAGATTCGCGCGCCTATCGTCTTCCGCGGTCCGAACGGCGCCGCCTCGCGCGTCGGCGCCCAGCACAGCCAGGATTATTCGGCCTGGTATGCTCAGGTGCCGGGTCTGAAGGTCATCGCGCCCTATGACGCGGCCGACGCCAAAGGCCTGCTGAAAGCCGCCATCCGCGACCCGAATCCCGTCGTCTTCCTCGAGCACGAGATGATGTACGGGCTGGAGTTCGACGTGCCGGAGGTCGAGGACTACGTCCTGCCGATCGGCAAGGCCAAGGTCCGTCGCGAAGGCAAGGACGTCACCATCACCGCCCACAGCCGCATGGTCGGCTTCGCCCTGCAGGCTGCCGAGAAGCTGGCGGAGGAGGGTATCGAGGCCGAGGTGATCGATTTGCGCACCCTGCGTCCGCTGGATCACGAGACCATCGTCGAGAGCGTCAAGAAGACCAACCGTCTGGTCTCGGCCGAAGAGGGTTGGGGGCCGATGGGCGTCGGCGCCGAGGTCGTGGCCCGCGTCATCGAACACGCCTTCGACTATCTGGATGCTCCGCCGCTGCGCGTGCATCAGGAAGACGTGCCGCTGCCCTATGCCGCCAACCTGGAAGTGCTGTCGCTGCCAGGCGTGGACAAGATCATTGCGGCCGTGAAGCAGGTGGTCGCATGACCGAGGCATCGGAGTTCATGCTGACGACGCCAGACAGTGTCGCTGCTGATCCTAAGGCCATCGAAGTCCTTCGGATGTGGTGGTCGAAGGACGAGCCGGTGATGTCCGTCAAACCGGCCTTCAACGATCCCATACAGTTCGGCCGGCTGCTGGCCTATGCGGCTCGACATATGGCGCATGGTTATGCCGTGCGGCATCAACACGATGAAACTGCGGCCTACCACCGCATCCTCGAAGGTCTCAGCGAAGTGGTGAAGGCGAACGACGTCCGCACTGTCGCCGAACCGATTACGCCAACCGGGGGGACCGCCTGATGACTGACATCCTGATGCCGGCCCTGTCTCCGACCATGGAGGAGGGCGTTCTGGCCAAGTGGCACGTCAAGGTGGGGGACGTCGTCTCCGCCGGAGACGTGATCGCCGAGATCGAAACCGACAAGGCGACGATGGAAGTCGAGGCCGTGGACGAGGGCGAAGTCACCGACATCCTGGTCGCTGAAGGCACGGAAGGCGTGAAGGTCAATACGCCCATCGCCCGCCTGAAGGACGAGGGCGGCGCGGCCGCACCCAAGCCGGCTGAAAAATCCGCCGCCAAGACGGAAGAGGCCCCCAAGGCCGAGGTCGCTCCGGCTGCGGTCGAGGCGCCCAAGGCCGCCACGCCTGCCGCTCCGGCGCCCGCCGCGCCGGAGTCGGACAGCGGAGATCGCATCTTCTCGTCACCGCTCGCTCGACGTATCGCCGCCCAGAACGGCGTCGATCTGAAGTCGATCAAGGGCACCGGTCCGCATGGTCGCATCGTCAAGCGCGACGTCGAGGCCGCCGGCAAGGCGTCGGCCCAACCTGCGACCGCATCCGCGTCGCCCGCCGCGACCGCAGCCGAGCCGCGCAAGGCGCAGTCGCTGGCGCAGATGGGCATTCCGGACGGCAGCTACGACCTGATCCCGCTGGACGGCATGAAGAAGGCGGTGGCGCGTCGCATGGTCGACAGCGTTCAGAACGTGCCTCACTTCCCGCTGTTCATCGATTGCGAGATCGACCAGCTGATGGCCGTGCGCGCCAAGGTCAACAAGATGCTGGAGCCGCAAGGGATCAAGGTCTCGGTCAATGACTTCGTCATCAAGGCCGCCGCCCTGGCCCTGAAGATGGTGCCGGAGGCCAACGCCTCCTACACGCCCGAAGGCATCGCCATGCACCATAACGCCGATGTCTCCATGGCGGTGGCGATCGACGGCGGCCTCATCACCCCGATCATCAAGAAGGCCGAAACCAAGGGTCTGGCGCAGATCGCGACCGAGTCCAAGGATCTGGCCAAGCGCGCCCGCGACCGCAAGCTGAAGCCCGAAGAGTTCCAGGGCGGCACCTTCTCGGTGTCCAACCTGGGGATGTTCGGCATCAAGCAGTTCACCTCGATCATCAATGAGCCGCAGGGCTGCATCATGAGCGTGGGCGCGGGCGAGCAACGCGCGGTCGTCAAGAACGGCCAGGTCGTGCCGGCCACCGTCATGACCGTGACCCTGACCTGCGATCACCGCGTGGTGGACGGCGCGACCGGCGCCCGCTTCCTGCAGGCGTTCAAGCCGCTGATCGAAGATCCCGTCGCGATGCTGGCCTAAGGGGAGGGTGAGGTCATGACCTCGGTCTATGACTTCTCCGCCCGCGCCATCGACGGCACGGACGTTTCGCTCGATCGCTTTCGCGGTCAGGCGTTGCTGATCGTCAATACGGCGTCCAAGTGCGGCTTCACCGGCCAATACGACGGTCTGGAAAAGCTGCACCGCGCGTTTGCTGATCAGCCCTTCGAGGTGTTGGGCTTTCCCTGCAACCAGTTCGGAGAGCAGGAGCCGGGCAAGGCGGCGGAAATCGCCGCCTTCTGCGCCACCAGTTTCGACGTGACCTTTCCCCTGTTCGATAAGGTGGAGGTCAACGGACCGAACCGACATCCGCTTTACGCCTGGTTGACCGAACAGAAGCGCGGCTTCCTGGGCTCCAAAGCCATCAAGTGGAACTTCACCAAGTTCCTGACCGACCGCGAGGGCAGGGTGGTTGCCCGCTACGTCCCGCAGACTGAACCCGAGGCCATCAAGGCCGACATCGAGAAGTTGATCTAATGGCTGCTGAATTCGATCTCGTCGTTATCGGCTCGGGCCCCGGCGGTTATGTCGCGGCCATTCGCGCCAGCCAGTTGGGCCTGAAGGTCGCCATCGTCGAGCGCGAGAACCTGGGCGGCATCTGCCTGAACTGGGGCTGCATCCCCACCAAGGCCCTGCTGAAGTCGGGCGAGAAGTTCGAGAGCCTGAGCCATCTAAAGGACTACGGGCTGTCGGCGTCCGGCGCGTCGTTCGATTTCGACGCCATCATCCAGCGCTCGCGCGGCGTGGCCAAACAGCTGAATCAGGGCGTCGGCTTCCTGATGAAGAAGAACAAGATCGAGGTGATCGAGGGTTCGGCCAAGCTGGAGAAGGGCGCCGCCGCGCCGAAGGTCGTGGTCGCTCTGAAAGCGGGCGGTTTGCGCGCCTTGGAGGCCAAGTCGGTTATGCTGGCCGTCGGCGCCCGCGCCCGCGCCCTGCCGCAGATCGGACTGGAAGCCGATGGCGATCGCATCTGGGCCTATCGCGAGGCCATGGCGCCGAAATTCCTGCCCAAGTCGATCGTCGTGATCGGTTCGGGCGCTATCGGCATCGAGTTCGGCAGCTTCTATCGCGCCTTGGGCTGTGACGTGATCGTGGTCGAGGCAGTGGATCGCATCATGCCGGTCGAGGACGAAGAGGTCTCTAAGGCCGCTCAGAAGTCGTTCGAAAAGCGCGGCATGAAGTTCAAGCTGGGCGCCAAGGTCACCAAGGTGAGCAAGGACGCCAAAGGGGTGAAGGTCGCGGTGGAGATTGGCGGCAAGGCCGAGACCCTGGAGGCCGAGGTCTGCATTTCGGCCGTCGGCATCACCGCCAACACCGACGGCATCGGCCTGGAAGACCTGGGTTTGGAAATGGACCGCGGCCACGTCAAGATCGACGGCCACTGCCAGACCAACGTCAAGGGTCTGTACGCCATCGGCGACTGCGCCGGCGCGCCCTGGCTGGCGCATAAGGCGTCGCACGAAGGCATCCACGCCGCCGAACATATCGCCGGCTACAAGACCACCAACGTCCATTCGCCCATCGCCGGCTGCACCTATGCCCAGCCGCAGGTGGCCTCGGTCGGCGTTACCGAACAGGCTGCGCGCGCCGAGAAGCGCGAAGTGAAAATCGGCCGCTTCCCGTTCCGCGTGAACGGAAAGGCGATCGCCTCGGGCGACACCGACGGCTTCGTCAAGGTGATCTTCGACGCCAAGACCGGCGCCCTGATCGGGGCGCACATGATCGGTCATGAAGTGACCGAGATGATTCAGGGCTATGTCACCGCCATCACCATGGAGGCGACTGAGGAAGACATCCACGGGATCGTCTATCCGCACCCGACCATGTCGGAGGCCATGCACGAGGCGGCGCTGGACGCCTATGGGCGGGTAATCCACATCTAAGCCAGAGACCGAAACGGCCCCGGGGTGCTCCGGGGCCGTTTCTCGTTTCAGGCAGGCGGCGTCAGCGCTTCTTGCCCAATTCCGCCGCGATATCTTTGGTCATGCGACCGACCTTGCGGTGGGCGGCGGTGATCTGATCCTTGGTGACGCCCCAGCGCTTCATCCAGTATTCGACAGACTGACGCTCGGTCAGGTCGATCCGGTCCTTGTCGATGAAGCCGCGCTTGTCCTTGAGGCCCGCCATGGTCGGCTCCGTTTGTTGTGTTAAAGCGCCGAATTAGGCCTTCTCGACAAAGCTGTCGATCACACGCTTCTCCCCGGCCTTTTCAAACTCGACCAGCAGTTTGTTGCCCTCGATGACGCGCACGTTTCCGTAGCCGAACTTCTGGTGGAAGACGCGTTCGCCCTTTTTCCAGCCTGAGCTGGATTTGGGGTCGGCGGTGGCGATCAGGCGGCCGTCGCCCTCGATGACGGCCTTGCGCGCCGGAATCTTGGCCGGGGTCTGGGCGGCGGTGAAGGATTGGGCGCGTTTCCAGCCGGGGGAGGAATAGCCGCTGCCGAACGATGGCGCGTCGTCCCAGCGGCTCTTGGCCTCCTTCATGCCGGTCGAAGCGCCGTAATAGCCGGTGTCCGATTGGGGATCGACGTGAGCGATGGGCAGTTCGTCGACGAAGCGGCTGGGCAGTTGCGAAGTCCAACGTCCATAGACCAAACGATTGGCGGCGAAGGAGATACGCGCGTCCTGCTTGGCGCGTGTGACGCCGACATAGGCCAGGCGGCGTTCCTCCTCGAGGCCTTTTTCGCCCTTCTCATCAATGCTGCGCTGGCTGGGGAAGACGCCTTCCTCCCAACCCGGCAGGAAGACCAGCGGGAACTCCAGCCCCTTGGCGCCGTGCAGGGTCATGATCTGCACCGCGCCGTCGCCATTGAGATCATCGCTGGTCGCGCGCTCCAGATCCATCACCAGAGAGACGTGCTCCAGATAGGCTTGCAGCGTCTCGAACTGCTGCATCGACTGGGTCAGTTCCCGCAGGTTCTCCAACCGCGTCTGGCCGCTGGTGCGGTCGGCCTTCTGCATGTCGGTATAGCCGCTCTCCTCCAGCACCGTCTCCATGACCTGCCAGTGGGGCGTGGTCTCGGATAGTTGGCGCCAGCGGTCGATGTCGCGCACGAAGTTGGACAGGGCGGTGCGGGTGCGGGCCTGAAGCTCGTCGGTATTGATCAGGCCCCGCACAGCCGTCAGGGCCGACAGGTCGTGCTGGCGGGCCAGGTGCAGGATCTTCTGCACGCTGGTGTCGCCTATGCCGCGTTTGGGCACATTGACGATCCGCTCGAAGGCGAGGTCGTCGTCTTCCGACAGGATCAGGCGCAGATAGGCGTGGGCGTCGCGAATCTCGGCGCGCTCGAAGAAGCGCGGCCCGCCGATGACGGTGTAGGGAATGGCCAGCATGACCAGCCGTTCCTCAAATGCCCGCATCTGGAACGAGGCGCGGACCAGAATGGCCATGTCTTTATATTTCAGGCCCGGCTCGCCAGCGTGGGGACGCCGCGCGGTCTCGATCTCGTCGGCGATCAGCCGGGCCTCGGCCTCGCCGTCCCAGACGCCGCGCACGCGCACCTTGTCGCCGCTGTCGTCCTCGGTCCACAGGGTCTTGCCCAGACGGTCGCGGTTGGCGGCGATCAGGCCGGACGCCGCGCCCAGGATATGACTGGTCGAGCGGTAGTTGCGCTCCAGCTTTACGATCTTGGCGCCGGGGAAATCCCGCTCGAAGCGCAGGATGTTGTCCACCTCGGCCCCGCGCCAGCCATAGATCGATTGGTCGTCGTCGCCGACGCAGCAGACGTTGCCGGTCGAGGCCGTCAACAACCGCAGCCACAGATACTGGGCGACGTTGGTGTCCTGATATTCGTCCACCAGGATGTAGCGAAAGCGACGGCGATATTCCTCAGCCAGGTCCGCATGCTGCGACAGAATGGTGATGTTGTGCAGCAACAGGTCGCCGAAGTCGCAGGCGTTCAGGCTGCGCAAGCGCGCCTGATAGGCGGCGTACAGACCCTGGCCCTTGCCGTTGGCGAAGTCCTCGCCCGGCGGCAGCTTGTCCGGCGTCCAGCCCCGGTTTTTCCAATGGTCGATCAGGCCGGACAGCGACTTGGGCGTCCAGCGTTTGGTGTCGATGTTGGCCGCTTCCAGCAGCTGTTTCAGCACCCGCTCCTGGTCATCGGTGTCCAGGATGGTGAAGCTGGATTTCAGCCCGACCAGTTCGGCGTGGCGACGCAGGATCTGGGCGGCGATCGAGTGGAAGGTGCCGAGCCAGCGAAGCCCTTCAGCCGAGGGCCCGATCAAATGGGTGATGCGCTCGCGCATTTCGCGCGCAGCCTTGTTGGTGAATGTGACAGCCAGCAGCTCCCACGGCTTGGCTTGGCCTGTCGCCAGAATGTGCGCCAGTCGTGTCGTCAGGACGCGGGTCTTGCCCGTGCCCGCGCCCGCCAGCACAAGCACGGGGCCCTCGGTCGTCTCGACCGCCTCGCGCTGCTCCGGGTTCAGCCCCTTTAGATAATCGCGCGGCGCCTCGCCCTCGGGCGCACGAGCGCGCGCGAGGTCGGAAATGCGGGGGGCGGGAAGATCAGTCACAGGCGCAAAACTATCCGTCAGTCAGAATCGAACCGGAACATAAGGTGACCGCGCGACAAAGTCAGGGCCGCGTATGACGAATGCACGGAACCGTGCGGGCGAGGGTCGGTTCCTAGCTGCAATGCAGCACGACGATCACCAGCAAGGGCCGACGCGCCGCAAGCCGAACGGACGGGCGGGCTGGATCGCCTTTGCCTTGGGCATGACCGCGATGTTCGCCATCATGGCGATATGGGTGGCGGTCGTCGAAACGGGCGACGCCCCATCAGATGAGGTGCAGTTGATCAGTCGATCGGAAGCAATAGACGACCAAGGCAGGCGCGGCCGCGGCGACTAGCCGATCTTCCAGGCGCCGCTCACGTTTGACGTCCATGATCCGCCACCCAGTCCAGCGCCAACAGGCGACAGGCGGAGGCGAGCGGACGTCGGCCGCGACCGGCGTCGATTTCAGCCAGAAGCTGCGCCTTGCTGAGGCTGCGGGCAGCCGCGATTCTGTCCAGCACGGCCCAGAACTCCGGCTCCAGCGCCACCGAAGTGGCATGGCCGGCGAGCGCGACCGAACGTTTGGTAAGGCTGCTCAACGCGCGGACTTCAGCACGATCTCGGCCGACGCCGGCGCGCCGTTTGTCAGGATCGCTTGGCGAGTGTCTGTGACAAAGACCAAGGCGCCGGTCGCGTCGCGAACCTCGGCGCGCTCGGCGTAGGTGTGCTGCGGATCGATCTGAGACGTGGGAAAGCCCAGAGTGACGCGATAGGGCGGGGCGCCGGTCAGCGGCTCGCTGGTCTCGGCGAGCACCTTGGCAGGCGCGTCGGCCAGACTGACATCCTCAACCCTGACAGTCAGGACATGGCCGGGCGGCAGCATGATCCGTTCGCGATAGGTGGCGGTCACGGTTACGACCGTCGTTCCGGTCGTCATGTCCGGCGTGGCGGCGCAGGCCGCCAGGACCAGGGCGGCGGGCAGGATGAGGGGGGCGTTTCGCATGGCGATCTCCTTCGCGGCGCCCAGTGTGTCACAGTCAGGCGCAAGACGTGAGGGC
Source organism: Brevundimonas diminuta (assembly GCF_022654015.1). Lineage (NCBI taxonomy): Bacteria > Pseudomonadati > Pseudomonadota > Alphaproteobacteria > Caulobacterales > Caulobacteraceae > Brevundimonas > Brevundimonas diminuta. Next base: position 2,122,631 of record NZ_CP073063.1, on the reverse strand, counting down.
GCGTGGCGTCAGAGCATGTTATGCGGGCCATCCACCGCCGGAGGTCAACCCTTGAGCCGCCCCTTTGCGATCGTCGCGATCGCCATCTGCGCCCTGATCTGGGGCACGACCTGGTACGCGATCACCCTGCAGCTGGGGCCAGTTGATTCCATCGTCTCCATCGTCTGGCGGTTTGGTCTGGCGTCGGCGGTCCTCTTTGTCTTCTGCGCCGTGACGCGACGGCCGCTGCATCTGACGCGCAGCCAGCATCTGGCCGCCATCGGACAGGGCGCCTTCGTTTTCGCGGTCAGCTATGGCTTCGTCTATGCGGCGGAGGGGCAGGTGGCGTCGGCTGTTGTCGCGGTGATCTTCGCCGCCCTGGCCTTTGTGAACCTGATCCTGTTTCGGCTGCTGGGCGGACAGAAGGCGGCCCCGGCCGCTTGGATCGGCGCAGTTCTGGGCGTCATGGGCGTCGGGGTCTTGTCCTACGGCCAGATCACGGCGGCGGGCGCCGGCCTCAATCCGGGGCTGGGCGTCATCTTCGCCCTGACCGCTGTACTGGCTTCGGCGCTCGGCAACTGGTTCGCCTGGAAAGGCCAGCAGGCGGGCGCGCCCGTCATGGCCGCCACCTCCTGGGCGATGGCTTATGGCACAGGCATGTTGGCGCTGTACGGCATGGCGACCGGCGTGACGTGGCGGATCGAGCCGACGCCGCATTATGTCCTGTCGCTGCTCTATCTGTCGCTGTTCGGGTCGGTGATCGCGTTCGGGCTATATTTCACAATCGCGCGTCAACGCGGCTATGCCCTGGCCAGCTACATCTCGGCTCTGACGCCGCCCATCGCCATGCTGGTGTCGGTGATGTTCGAGGGCGCGCGGTTCGGCTGGAGCGCCCTGGTCGGGCTGGCGCTCGTGCTGGCGGGGCAGGTCATGCTGATCCGCGCGCCCAAGTCCTGAGCCGTCAGTCGTCGGATTTCGGCTCCAGCTGCTGACCGTCCAACTGCTTCTCAGCGCGATGACGCTCAAGAGCGGACAGGGTCTTTTCGGCCTTGGAGCGTCCGTGCGCCGCGCGGTTGGCGGCAGCCAGCGCCTTGTCCTCGGCCTTGGCGCGGGCCTTTCGCGCCCGGTTCAGATTGATGATCTCGCCCATGACTACGACGTGGGCTTGTCAGCGGGGGGCGCATCGGCCGACGGTTTGGCCGAGGGCTCAGGCGCCAGCACCGCCGGCACTTGAGAATCCGAAATCGTCGTCTGGGGGATGAAGGGCTGGTCCGCCGGGCGCTCGCCCAGCCGTGTCCAGGCATCGGCGCCGCGTCCGCGCTGGCGACCCAGTTCGAACATGGCGCTCATCGTCTCCTGATCGAACTTCAGGCTGGAGGCGGCGACATTGTCTGGAATGGCCGACAGCGCCATGTCCAGCCCATTGCGCCGTGCAAACGCCGCCGTCACCGCCAAATGGATGCGCAGCGACGATTTGCTCATGCTGTCATAGGTCCGCGCCAGGATCCCCGACAGCCGGCCGGGCGTGACCCCGTCGTTGCGGCCAACCTGACCGTTGACGATGACATAGAGGGCGCCGACGCGGCCTTCTTCCTTTGGGCGCGTCCAGAGCATCAGGTCCTCAGGGATGGCCAGGAACGGCGTGTTGACGCCGCCATCGACGTGCATTTCCAGAACCAGCTTGTCGTCGTCCTGAAGCCCGGCGATCAGAACCGGAGGAAAGACGCCGGGAATACTGGCCGAGGCGACCAGCACCTCCTTGAACAGCTCTCGGGCATTCTCGTCGCCCTGGGTCGCCAAAAGGCCCATGTCCCAAATGACGGTTTCCTCGCTGTCCAGATCGGTCGTCGCCACCAGCAGGCGTCTGCCCTTGGCGTGCTCGCGCGCGACGGCCTGCATCAGTTCAGGGGTGACGTTCTCGTCCACCAGATTGCGCAGGACCTGTGACGAGAACAGGCTCGGGTTCAGGAAGGCGGCGAAACTGCGCCAGCTCAGCAAATTGCTGGCGGCGCCGCTGGTGTAGGCGTGCTGAAGTTCGTCGTCCCAATCCGATCCCAGAAAGGCGAACGGCGCGGCAAGCGCCCCGGTGCTGACGCCGGTGACCACGTCGAACGCAGGGCGATCGCCCTGTTCGGTCCAGCCGACCAGAAGCCCGGCCCCGTAGGCTCCGTTTGCGCCGCCGCCGGACAGCGCCAGGATCGAGGTTGGTTTGTCGGGCCGAAGTCGCTGACCAATTTCCTGGGTGAAGGCCTGCAAACGCGCACTGTCACTGGCGCGGATGCGAGGATCTTCCGCCTTGACGAGCGTGCCGTCGGTAATCCGAAGAGGGCCAGTCGGGCGATCTAGGGTTCCACACGCCGACAAGGCCAAGGCCATGAGGACGCCTAACAGGCCTGATCCAATCCGCCGCATGTCTTGAGTTCCGGTTCAGTGTGAACGCCGGCTTTTACCGCGTCCTAGCCAATCCTGTCATCAAGGCGATGAACAAGCGTCGCCGTTTGAAACCGTCGCAGGCCGGGGGTGTTCTCATCGGCAGGACAAACCAACTGCTGGAGATACACATGGTCGACGTTTCGCTCATCAAGGAACACCTCGAAGTCGTAGGCTCGGACGGCGGTCACGTGGGTCGGGTCGATCACGTCCTGGGCGACCAGATCGAACTGGCGAAGCTGGATTTCGCCGGCGGCTTCAAGCACCACATGATCCCGGTCAGCTGGGTCGAACGGGTCGATGACAAGCACGTGCATCTGAGCCTGACCCAAGACGACGCCAAGGCGCGCTGGACCGAGAAGCCGCACTAAGGCCGACCTGACGCCGATTTAATAAAGGCCCCGCTGCACAGGCGGGGCCTTTTGCTTATCTGAGGTAGGTCGCATTGGGCGACATTGGAGCCTGTCTTGATACGCCTGATCCTGAATATCCTTTGGCTCATCTTCGGCGGCTGGATTTCCGGCCTGCTGTGGCTGCTGGGCGGCGCGATCCTGGCGCTGACCGTCGTCGGCCTGCCATGGACGTTCGCGGCGTGGCGCATCGCCAGTTATTCGTTCTGGCCCTTCGGCCGCGAGATCGTGTGGCAGGACACGCATCCTGTCGCTGGCTGTGTCGGCGTTATGTTGAACATCGTCTGGTTCGTCGTGGCCGGCTGGTACATCGCCCTGACACATTTGATCATCGCCGTGGCGGAGTTCATCTCCATCATCGGCATTCCGTTCGCGCTGAAGGATCTCGAACTGGCCAAGCTGGCGCTGGCGCCGGTCGGGCGCACCATCCGCGACAAGGCCTGACCCAAACTAAAACGCCGACGTCAGACGACGTCGGCGTTTCGAAAGCCCCGATCTTGGATGGGATCAGTCCGGCGAGATCATCTTTTCCGGCCGCACGGCTTCATCGAACTCGGCGTCCGTCAAATAGCCGCCGCCGACAGCTTCTTCGCGCAGGGTGGTGCCGTTCTTGTGCGCGGTCTTGGCGATCTTGGCGCACAGGTCATAGCCCAGCTTGCCGTTCAGGGCGGTGACCAGCATTAGCGAGTTGTTCAGGCCGCGCGCGATATTGTCCTCGCGCGCCTCGATGCCGACGACGCAGTTGTCGGTGAAGCTGATAGCCGCGTCGGCGACCAGGCGCACCGACTGCAGGAAGTTGTAGGCCATCACGGGATTGTAGACGTTCAGCTCGAAATGACCTTGCGATCCGGCGAAGGTCAGGGCGGCGTTGTTGCCAAACACCTGGACGCAGACCTGCGTCAGCGCTTCGCACTGTGTCGGATTGACCTTGCCCGGCATGATCGACGAGCCCGGCTCGTTTTCCGGCAGCGCCAGTTCGCCCAGACCCGAACGCGGGCCGGAACCCAGGAATCGGATGTCGTTGGCGATTTTGAACAGGCTGGCGGCGACCGTATTGATGGCGCCGTGGCTGAAGACCATGGCATCGTGGGCAGCCAGGGCCTCGAACTTGTTCGGCGCCGTGGTGAAGGGCAGGCCGGTGATCTCGGCGATCTGGGCCGCAACCTTCTCGGCGAAGCCGATGGGCGCGTTCAGGCCGGTGCCGACGGCGGTGCCGCCCTGCGCCAGCTCCATCAGGGCCGGCAGTGTCTGTTCGATGCGCTTGATGCCGTTCTCGACCTGCTGCGCATAGCCGCCGAACTCCTGACCCAGCGTCAGGGGCGTGGCGTCCTGGGTATGGGTGCGGCCGATCTTGATGATGTGGGCCCAGGCCTTGGCCTTGGCGTCCAGGGCGGCGTGCAGATGTTTCAACGCCGGGATCAGGTCATTGACCACCTGTTCGGCGCAGGCGACGTGCATGGCCGTGGGATAGGTGTCGTTGGACGACTGGCTCATGTTGACGTGGTCGTTGGGGTGGACCGGCTTTTTGGAGCCCATCTCTCCGCCCAGAATCTCGATCGCGCGGTTGGAGATCACCTCATTGGCGTTCATGTTTGACTGGGTGCCCGAACCCGTCTGCCAGACCACCAGCGGGAAGTGGTCGTTCAGCTTGCCTTCGATAACCTCATTGGCGGCCTCGATGATAGCGTCGGCCAGGGCCGGATCCAGCTTGCCCAGGTCACGATTAGTCTCGGCGGCCGCACGCTTGACGATGCCCAGGGCGCGCACGACCGGCAGGGGCTGCTTCTCCCAGCCGATCTTGAAGTTGCCCAGCGATCGCTGCGCCTGAGCGCCCCAGTAGCGGTCGGCGGCGACTTCGATCGGGCCGAAGGTGTCGGTCTCTGTGCGGACGTTGCTCATGCGCGTAAATCTCGTCTCTCAGGCGTGGCGATGGGTTGCGCGGCGGTGTAGCACGAGAGCTATGCAGGGCAAGAAGAGCGCGGATATGAGACGAGGGTTGATCGCCGTGGCGACGCTGTCGGCGCTGGGTGGCTGCGCGACTGTTCAGCCTGAACCGACAATGCCCCGCGTGGCGCTCGACACGACAGCCGGCACGATCGTGCTGGCGCTGGATGCGGCCTCTGCGCCGATCACGACATGCAACTTCATCAGTTACGTCGTGACGGGTGATTACGATGGGGGCACGTTCTTCAGAACCGTCAGCCGCGAAACCAATACCGCCAGCCGCTATCCCATCGACGTGATCCAGGCGGCGACCCCACGGGGCAGCGACGACGCGTCGCGACCGCCGATCACTCTTGAACGGACACGAGACACTGGCCTGCGCCATACGGCCGGCGCGGTGTCCATGGCGCGGGACGGACCGGACAGCGCCACATCGAGCTTCTTCATCGTCACACAAGATACGCCGAGCCTGAACTATGGCGGAGGGCGGAATCCTGACGGGCAGGGCTTCGCCGCATTCGGCGCTGTGGTCGAAGGGCTGGATGTCGCGCGCAGAATCCAGCGGATGCCCGCGAATTCGGAGGAGCAGCTTACGCCGCCCGTAGCGATCCGCTCCGCGCGCTTGCTGAATGCTGCGCCCACCGTCTGCATAAAAGCGATGCGACCTTGACCGCCGGCTGGATCGGGACCGGCAAGGTCAGGGCGCGCGAGGATGGCGATGCGGTCGAGATCGTTATCGACGGCCTGACGACCCAGGCCAAATACTACAAGCCGCTGGTCTATGAGTTCATGCGCAAGGAATGGCGCGGAGCCAGACCATCATGGGGCGACCATGTGGTAGAAATCCGCATGGAGCATGTCGGCGAGCCGCCGTGGATGGACCTCGACAACCTGGCCAAGGCCTTGCTCGATTCCATCAAGGGCTATCTGTTCCACGACGACGCCCAGGTCGCGCGGCTGCTGGTCGAAAGACGCGAGGGCGAGAGGGAGCGGATTCTGATCCGCTCCTATCCGCGCAAGGACTGACTGCGGCTTATTTCTTGCGGAACTGGTCCAGCGAAACGACCTTCGGGCCGTCCGAAATCGGCGGCATGTCCTGGGGCGGGGGCGGCTCGTCTTCGACCTCGTCCAGAAGCTGCGGGTCTTCGAACTGCAGTAGGAATTGGACGCTGGGATCGTAGAAGCGCGTGATCGCGGAATAGGGGATGACAAGGCTCTTGGGCATGCCGCCGAAGCGCAGCTTGACCGAGAAACGCTCAGGCTCGACGCGCAGGTCGTCATACTGGTGCTGCAGAACGACCGTCATCTCTTCCGGATATTTCGCCAGAATGTCAGGGGCCACGCTGACGCCGACGGCGCGTGTCTTGAAGGTGATGTAGAAGTGGTGGGCGCCGGGCAGGCCCTCGGCCAGCACGCGTTCCAGCGCGGCGCGCATCACGCCGCGCAGGGCTTCCTGCGCCAGCTGTTCGTACCGCATCTCATCGACCGGAGGGGCCTGGTCGCTCATCGTCACCTCACATCAGAGCGCGACTGATAGCGGCGCGGGGCCGCAGGCGAAAGGTGTCATGAGGGTAAAGCGCCGGGATTCTGACGCCGGGCTCCCGATCATCTTTTGGAAAGCGCCGGGATTCTGTTGCCAGGCTCCCGACAGGCCCCGCCCAAGGATCTGAACCCCTAGGACTTAAGATTCGAAATCACCCGAACCGCATTACGCGGCGAGAGCGACTTCTCCAGCGAAGTTATCGTTCGCAGTTAGAAAATGGCCCGATACGGTGGGCCAGGACGAGCGAAAGCAATCCTCTTTACACGTCCGTCGATGCTAGTCGGCCCCATGCTGCCTCCGCCGATAACGCGGGGAGAGAGTTGGTGGAGCCGCCGGGAATCGCACCCGGGTCCGGTCCGCTTATTACAAGCGCGTTTATCGCCATAGTCCGGCCGAAACCGGACATGACGAATATAGGCGCAGCTGTGAGGCATTCCAAGCGCCGGATTGCACTCAGGCGCGGCGCCAGTCCGGCGTCTGGTTTCGAAACCACGTCAACTGACGTTTGGCGTAGTTGCGGGTGGCTTGTTTCAGAGCGGCGATCGCGTCGTCGCGCGCCAGATCACCGGACAGATAGGCGGCCAGTTCTCTGACTCCGACCGCCTTCATGGCGGGCAGGGCGGGGCTCAAGCCACGGTCCACAAGCGCTTGAACTTCATCTATCGCTCCCTGATCGATCATCAGGTCCACGCGCTGGTCGCAGTTTGCATAGAGTTGCTGACGCTCGGGCTCCCTGACCCACCCGGTCCATGACCCCGGCGCCAACAAGGGTTGAGTGTTGGCCTTCCAGGCGCTCAACGCGCGGCCGCTGGCGATGAAGACGCTCATGGCTCGCACCAGTCGCTGGCGGTCTCCCTGTTCGATGGCTTGCGCCGCCTCGGGATCGACCTGAGCTAGGCGCGTGCGGAAAGCTGACTCGCCGAGCGCCGTGAAGTCGGCATCCATCTGATCGCGCACCGCGCTTGGCACCGCAGGAATATTGGCCAGGCCGCGTGTCAGGCTGGTGAAATAGAGGCCGGTCCCGCCCACCAGAATGGCAGGCCGGCCTTGGTCACGGATGTCGTCGAGCAACGCCATGACAGCGCGGCTCCAGCGTCCCACGGACCAGGCGTCCCCCGCGTCGGCGACGCCATACAGTCGATGATCGGCCTGCGCTTCATCTTCAATCGACGGGCGGGCCGTCAGGATGCGCAGGTCGGCGTAAAGCTGCTGGCTGTCGGCGTTGATGATCACCGCGCCCGTTTCGCGCGCCATCTTCAACGCCAGCGCCGATTTGCCCGAGGCGGTCGGGCCGGCGATCAGGGTGATTGGGGGCGGCTGGGACAAATCGTGGCTCGCGGGACGGGTTCGAGGGCGATAGAACGCGCGCATCATCGCCTGCAAGTCCCTTGGAGACCGCCTTGGTCGAACGCACCGCCGTCATCGCCGCCCTCGACGCCGTCATCGATCCGGTTTCCGGCCAGGGGCTGGTCGCCGCCGGTCTGATTCAGGGTCTGGTCGTGACTGAGGATCGCGCGGGGTTTGCTCTGGAAGTCGATAGCAGCCAGGCGGCCGCCTACGCGCCGGTTCGTGACGCAGCGGAGGCCGCGCTGAAGGCCATTCCCGGCATGGTGCGCGTCTCGGTCATTCTGACTGCCGAGACCAAGCCTGCTGCTGCGCCGCGCACGGTGGGCCTTTCCAAGGCGGCGGTTGATCAGGGCCGCGCCAAGGCGCCGGTCCCCACAGATCGTCCCCCCCATGTCCGCCGCGTCCTGGCCGTCGCCAGCGGCAAGGGCGGAGTGGGCAAGTCCACGGTCGCCGTAAACTTGGCCGCTGCGCTTTCGTCGCGCGGGCTTTCGGTCGGCATTCTCGACGCCGATGTGTATGGGCCGTCGCTGCCGACCATGCTGGGCATCAGCGGCCAACCCGCCTACGAGGACGGCGCCATCGTGCCGCACGTCGCCTACGGGCTGAAGGCCATGTCGGTCGGCCTGTTGACCAAGATGGACGACGCCATGATCTGGCGCGGACCCATGGCGTCGCAGGCCATCACACAGATGCTGACCCAGACGCGTTGGGGGACTGCTGTTGCGTCGCTGGACGTGTTGGTGGTCGATCTGCCGCCGGGCACGGGCGACGTCCAGCTGACCCTGATCCAGAAGACGCCGCTGGATGGAGCGGTAATCGTTTCGACGCCGCAGGAAGTCGCTCTGGCCGATGCGCGACGTGCCCACACCCTGTTCCAGCGTGTCAATGTCCCGACGTTTGGCCTGATCGAGAACATGAGCGGACCCGTCTTTGGTGACGGCGGGGGGAGGGCCGAGGCTGAGCGTCTATCCATCCCGTTTTTGGGGGCCTTGCCGCTGGACGCCGCCTTAAGAGAGGGCGGCGATGCCGGACGACCGCCTGTCGCAACCGATCCGCAGGGCGATATCGCCGGCCGCTTCGCCGAAATCGCCGCGCGCGTCTCGGCGGCGCTTGGGCTTTAGAAAAAGCGGGGCCAAGGGGTTTTCAAACGCAACTCTGTTCGCCACCTTGGGTGCTACAGATACCCAAGGAGATCCCATGAGCCTCGATGCCCTGTTCAGTCCTTTCACGATCAAGGGGTTGACCCTGCCGAACCGCATCGTCATGGCGCCCATGACGCGGTCCTTCTCGCCGAATGGCATCCCGACCTCCGATGTCGCCGCCTATTATCGTCGTCGCGCCGAGGGCGGGGTGGGACTGATCGTGACCGAGGGCACGGTTGTCGAGCGGCCGGCGGCGCGCAACGACGCCAATGTTCCCGTCTTCCACGGCGAAGCGCTGCCGGAGTGGAAGTCCGTGGTGGAAGAGGTTCATGCCGCTGGCGGCCTGATCGCGCCGCAGATCTGGCACGTGGGCTCGGCGCGGGGACGCGGCGATGACTGGGCGCCGCTGGGCAAGGTGGACAGCCCGTCGGGCATGACCATGCCGGGCAAGACCAAACTGGAGCCGATGACGGAGGAGGATGTCGCCGACACCATCGCCGCTTTCGGCCGGTCGGCCCGCGCGGCTCGCGAGCTCGGCTTCGACGCCGTCGAAATCCATGGCGCCCATGGCTATCTGATCGACCAGTTTTTCTGGAGCGGCCTTAATGCGCGCGAGGACCGCTGGGGCGGACCGACCATCGCCGACCGCGCCCGCTTCGGCGCCGAGGTCGTGAAGGCGGTGCGTGAGGGCGTCGGCGACGACATTCCCGTCATCCTGCGCCTGTCGCAATGGAAGCTTCAGGATTACACGGCCCGCATCGCCGAGACGCCGGAACAGATGGTCGAGTGGCTGACCCCGCTGTCCGACGCCGGCGTCGACGTCTTCCACTGCTCGCAGCGCCGTTTCTGGGAGCCTGAGTTCGAAGGCTCGGACCTGAACTTCGCCGGCTGGACCAAGAAGTTGATGGGCAAGCCCACGATCACCGTTGGGTCCGTGGGCCTGGACGGCGAGTTCATCGCGGCCTTCGGCGGGGAAGGTTCAAAGCCCGCTTCGCTGGACGGTTTGTTGCGCCGTCTGGAGAACGAGGAGTTCGATCTGGTCGCCGTCGGCCGGGCGCTGCTGGCCGACCCTCAGTGGGTCGCCAAGATCCGCGACGGCCGCGAAGATGAACTGCGCAACTTCGAGCGTTCGGACCTGATGACCCTGTCCTGATCGGGAAACGTCGAGCCGGTTACGCCGGCTCGACGATCACGCCCGTGCCGTAGCACAACACCTCGGTCACGCCCGGCATGATCTCCGTCGCGTCATAGCGGACGGCCAGGATGGCGTTGGCGCCGTGGGCCTGGGCGTGTTTGACCAGTTCGTCATAGGCTTCCTGACGCCCGGCCTCAGCCAGCTTAACATAGGCGCCGACGCGGCCGCCCAGCATGGACTGGACCCCGCCTATGGCGTCGGAAATGGCGTTGCGAGAGCGGACCGTGACGCCGCGCACCAGGCCGATGTGGCGGGTGACGCGAAAGCCGGGCAGGTCGTTGGTCGTCGTGACGTACATCAGTGTCTCCTAGCGGCGTTCCAGCACGCGAAAGGTGAAGGCGTGGTCGTCCTTCTCGCCCGCCGGGTGCGATTCTGAAGATACCTCGACCCATACGGTTTCGTCGAATGGCGGAAAGACGGCGTCGCCTTCGGGCGAGGCCTCGACCTCGGTGATGTAGAGGCGTTTGGCGCGGGGCAGGGCCGCCTCAAACAGGGCTGTGCCGCCGATTATGCAGATCTCCTCGGCACCATCGTCCTCGGCCGTTTCGCGCCCGATCTCGATGGCCTCGTCCAGGGTGGCGCAGACCAGCGCTCCCTTCGACATGCCGTCGCTTTCGTAGGACTCGTCACGCGTCAGCACGATGTTCAGCCGACCCGGCAGAGGCTTCAACGGCAGGCTCTCCCAGGTCTTTCGACCCATCAGGCAGGGCTTGCCCACGGTGATGGCCTTGAACCTTTGCAGGTCCGAGCGCAGCCGCCAGGGCAGGTCGCCGTCGCGGCCGATGACGCCGTTGTGACCGCGGGCGACGACCAATGCGATGATAGGAACGGTCATACATTCGGCTCCAGCCACTTCAGCCATTTGCGCTGCATGGCCTGATCCAGATCGACACCCGCCCGCGCGCAGTAGATCAGCAGCATCCCCAGCACATCCGCCGCCTCGTCACCCAGCGCCAGGGCGTCAGGCGCGCCTCGTGCGCGGCTGGTCAGACGCAAATGCTCGGCGGTCAGTTCGCCAAGCTCTTCCTGAAGCTTGAGCAGGGCCCAGTCGCGGTCGCGGTCGATATTGTGTTCGGCGGCGTAGATGTCGGAGATGCGAATCACCGACGCGGACAGATCGCGCAAATCCATCCGTTCAGCGACGCTCGACGCTGACGCCATCCGCCGCGAAGGCCTGAAGGCGCGACCGGGCCTCGGCGTCGTTCAGCGCATAGGCGTCGAGGAAATTCTCCGACGTCCGGATGATCTGATCAAACTGCTCGCCTTGCGCTGTCCCCGGCAGCTGGTGGTCTGCGCCCGCGAAGATCATGAGAGTTTTGTCGCCGGCAGGACTGTTGTCGAACGGCGCGCGATGATCGCGCCAATCGCTGACGAAGCCGGGCACCAGATCCTGATCGCCGGTGATCAGCAACAGCGGACGGTCAAGCGTGCGGTAGCTGTCGGAGGTGACGAGGCCGGGGATGGAGCCGGTCGAGGAAAAGGCGATTACGCCTTTTATCGCCGGGTCGCCTGCGGGCCCGGCAGCCGTGACGGCGCCGCCCTCGATCACGGACATCAGAGAGCCGAACGAATGCCCCGCCACGATCAGCGGCTTGTCCGAATGCGCATGAGCGGCGATGCCGCGTGCGACGCCCAGGTCGATCAGCCTGGTCGTGAAGGCGGCGCGATTGTCATATTTTTCATGTTCGGGATGGCGCAGAGAGTCGACGTGCAGCGGTGCGATTACCGTGAATCCATGCGTCGCCCAGGCCGACAAAATGCGGGCATAGGCCGTCGGCGAGCCGTTATAGCCGTGGCTGAACACCACCACGCCGCGTTCGACCGGGGCGGTCCAGATGCTGATCGGGATGGCCCGACCGTCTGGCGCCGGCACGCTGATTTGTACCGGTGTGATCTCGGCGGCTTCAACAGCGGATGAGATCGGCTGAGCGATGGCTGACGCTGCCGGCGTCGCGAGCAGAATGAGACCAAGAGAGAAAGCGCGGATCATCGTGAATGACCTTAAACGGCGACGGCGGCCTTGATGTGCGGCCAGGCTTCATAGCCCTCGAGGGTGAAGTCCGAGAGGTCAAAGGCGAACAGGTCGGTCTTGGGCGCGATCTGCATGACGGGCAGGGGCAGGGGCTCGCGGGTCAGCTGAAGCTCGGCCTGTTCGAGATGGTTCAGATACAGGTGGGCGTCGCCGAAGGTGTGGACAAAGTCGCCCGGCTCCAGCCCCACAACCTGGGCCAGCATCATCGTCAGCAGGGCGTAGGAGGCGATGTTGAACGGCACGCCCAGGAAGACGTCGGCGCTGCGCTGATACAACTGGCAGCTCAGTTTGCCGTCGGCGACGAAGAACTGGAATAGGCAGTGGCAAGGCGGCAGGGCCATGTCGTCGACATCGGCGGGATTCCAGGCGGTGACGATGTGGCGACGGCTGTTGGGATTGGTTTTCAGCCCATGAACCAGCTTCTCGATCTGGTCGATCACGCGGCCATCCGGCGCAGTCCAGGACCGCCATTGCTTGCCATAGACCGGACCCAACTCGCCCTCGGCGTCGGCCCATTCGTCCCAGATGCGAACGCCATTGTCCTTCAGATAGGCGATGTTGGTCTCGCCACGCAGGAACCACAGCAGTTCGACGATGATCGACCGCAGATGCAGCTTCTTGGTCGTCAGGACCGGAAAGCCCTTGGACAGATCGAACCGCATCTGGCGGCCGAAGACGCCCAGGGTGCCGGTGCCGGTGCGATCGTCGCGACGGACGCCATTGTCGAGGATGTCTCGCAGCAGGTTCAGATACTGCCGCTCGGGATGATCGGCCGGCGCCGCGGCGATGTGAGCCTGAAGTTCAGCGATGGCGACCTGAGCGTTCATGGCATCAGCTTCCACCCGAATCGGTCTTTCGCCAATCGGCCGTCGCCGCTCGCTATCTGATCGTTGTGGATCGAATCAGCCGCCGCCGAAACCGCCTTCGTCGAGGAAGGCCTGTTCTTCAGGCGTCGTCTGGCGGCCTAGTGCGGCGTTGCGGTGGGGGAAGCGGCCGAAGCGGACGATGATGTCGCGGTGCAGCTTGCCCCATTTCTCCAGCTCTTCATCGCCGGCGACCAAGGTCATGTAGCGGTCCTGATCCTCGATCCGTTCGGAATGTTCGAAGGGCAGCAGCAGGAAGTTCTTCAGCGCCGGCTCGACCGCCAGATGCAGATCGCGGGCCACGGCTTGGTTTGCAAACATCAGGGCGAGCGGGTCGGTGGCGAACTGGTGCGCCGTGCCGCGAAAACTGTTTCGGGGATACTGGTCCAGCAGGATCAGCAGCGCCAGGGCGCCCTCGGCCGTGTCCATCCAACCGTCCAGTTCGCGGCGCGCGGCGGCCCAGTGGACCGCGCGACCGCGATCCCGGAAATCGGCGTCGAACGCCTCGTCCTTGGCGAACCACTTTTCGAGCCCAGCCTCTTTCCAGAAGGCGACGACGGAGGAAGGGGTTATGAAGATGGCCATGACCCAGACCCTACCTAATCCGCTGCCCGTCTTCCATGACCGCGACTGCGACCTTTCGATCATCCGCGGCAAGCGCGTGGCCATGATCGGTTACGGCAGCCAGGGCCGCACCCATGCGCTAAATCTGCGCGATTCGGGCGTGACCGACATCGTGGTGGGTCTGAAGGCCGACTCCAGAACACGCGACCTGGCGCGCGCCGACGGATTCGTGGTGATGACGGCCGCGCAGGCCGCGTCGGGCGCCGACGTGGTCGCCGTCATGACGTCTGACGAGGCGCATCGCGATCTGTGGCGCGACGAACTGGAGCCGAACGTGCGGCCGGGCGCGGCCCTGGTCTTCGCCCACGGCCTGTCGGTGCGATTCGGGCTGGTCGAACCGCGCGCGGATCTGGACGTCATCCTGGCCTCGCCCAAGGGGATCGGGCCGCGTATCCGCGATCTGTACGAAGCCGGAGAGGGGGTCTTCTGCCTGTTCGGTGTGCAGCAGGACGCAACCGCCGGTGCGCATGCCTTGGGCCTGTCCTATGCGGCGGCGCTAGGATGCGGGCGAAAAGGCATTCTGGAAACGACGATGCGGGACGAGTGCGAAAGCGACCTGTTTGGCGAACAGGTGGTTCTATGCGGCGGCATCGCCGAACTGATCGACGCGGCCTTCACGAAGCTGGTCAACGCCGGCTATCCGCCCGAGGTTGCGTGGTTCGAATGCTTCTATGAGACCAAGCTGGTGACCGACCTGATGTACGAACGCGGCATCGCGGGCGCATTCGCCAAGATTTCGAACACCGCGGAATACGGGGCCTATCTGACCGGACCGCGCATCATCGGAGCCGAGGCTCGCCAGGCAATGGATCAGGTGTTGGCGGAGGTTCAAGGCGGGGCGTTCGTGCGGCGTCTAATGGCCGACTACGACGCCGGATCGCTCGATCTGACCGCGCGCCGAAAGGCGCTGGGCTCAAGAACCATCGAGTCGGTTGGAGCGCATTTGAATGCGGTCGCGCGCCAGGCGATGGAGACGGCGGCGAACGACGACTGACGCGGCTCTGGCAGCGGGCGAAGACCCGCTGTCGCATCGTCAAATATTCTGAAGAGAAGATGGTCGGAGTGAGAGGATTCGAACCTCCGACCCCTGCGTCCCGAACGCAGTGCTCTACCAGGCTGAGCCACACTCCGACCGTGGGGGCTGGCCTGGCGGCGTCGCCCCGAAGTGAGGACGCGGCTTATAGCCATGGGTTCGATAGGCCGCAAGCGCCCATTTCGACCCATCTTCACGGTAAGCGAAAATAGTCCTGAAAGAGGGTGTTGCATCCCAAAACGGCTTGGCGTATCTGACCGCCTCCGCCGCACAGAGTGCTTCGGAAACGCCGGTCCTGCTGGGGAATGGTGTAATGGTAACACTACGGTTTTTGGTACCGTCATTCTAGGTTCGAGTCCTAGTTCCCCAGCCATCCGCTCCTAACCCCTTTAAAAGCTTCAGAAACCCCGCCATACAAGGGTTTCACGCCCGACCTCACTACAAAAGGTCGCTACAAAATGGGTCGGAAGCTGCGGTCAAATTCCACCAAGCTCAAAGGCATTCGTCGGTCAGGGCCGCAAGGCAACTGGATCGCTCGAAAGGTCATTCCTGCGGACCTTCAGGGCCACTTCGGCAAGAAGGAATTCTGGGCGAGTCTCGGGACCACGGACGAGAACACGGCCATCGCGCGGGGCGCTCCGCTGCTGTCGGATTGGGCCGGTCAGATCGACCGCGCGAGGGCTTCGCGCAATGTGCTGGTGCCTGCTTCGGGTAGCCGTGCGATCATCCAGCGTGACGAAGCGCTGCGCGCTATTGAGCGTTGGCGCATCGCCACGATCCGGCAGGCCTACGACGACCACTTCAATGACTTGGTCGAGATACCTGCGCCGCTGACGCCCAAACGGATCGCCCTATCCGATCTGCGAGAACGGCTGACCTTCCATCGGTTCGATGAGATCACTGATTTCTATGACCGCTTCGCGGATGCCCTGCGGTCTGGCGGTGTTGCGGCCGATGCCGGGCATCCCGCCTTGCCAAAGATGCAGAGGGAGTTCGGCGCCGCGTGGCTGAACGTCGAGGCCAATACCGAGCGATTCCGCTCAGGCCTGTTTGATGTTCCCGTGCCTGAAGCGCCAGCACCAGCGCCGGTCGTCGCGACGGCCCCGGCTAGACCGGCCGGGATGAAACTGCTGGCGCTGTTCGATCTATGGGAATCGAGCAAGGGCAGGAGCGAGAAGCGCCATCGCGGCTATGTGCAGCGGCTGTCGGAATATCTCGGTGATCCTGACATCGACGCCATCACGCCGCTGCAAATGGATGCATTCCTCGTGGAGTTGCGCCGGTTTCCAAACACGAAGCGACCTGTCGATGATGTGCCGTTCCTCACCCTGATCGAACGGGCGGAGAAGTGGGATGACTATCGGACGCTGCATGTGAAGACGGTTTGGAACTGGATCGTCGTCTACAAGTCGATGTTCGAGTTCGCCGTAGACCGCGATCTGATCCGTAAGAACCCGGCTGCAAAGACGATGCGTAAGCCATCGGCAGAGGAATCGGAGGAGAGGTCGCCATATGAAGCCGACGACATCGCCACGATCTTCTCCGCACCGCTGTTCACCGGCTTCAGCGGCAATGGCTATCGCGAGAAACCCGGCTCGACAGTCATCCGCGATCACAAATACTGGCTTCCGATCCTCGCTCTTTGGACGGGTGGCCGGGTGGATGAACTCGCGACGCTCGATGCGAGCGAGATCAAAACGCAGGATGGCGTCAGCTTCATCGACTTGACAGAGCGCCCGCTGAAGGGACCGCGACGGGTCAAAAACAGGTCGGCGCGGCGGGTTATCCCCGTGCATGACTGCCTCGTTCAGTTGGGGTTCCTGAAGCATGTGGCGGCGGCAAAGGGCGGGCCGCTGTTCAGCGAACTCGACATGACCGACGATAAGGTCAGCGCTGCATTCACCAAGTGGTGGGGGCGGTGGTGCGAGGTCAACGCTCCGGTGAAAGGGCAGGGGATCGACGACCCTGCGAAGGTCTTTCACTCGTTCCGCCACGCATGGAAACGCACGGCTCGAATGTCAGACGCCAAGGAGGAAATCCACGATCTGATCAGCGGCCACACTGATGGCAACTCCGTAGCGCGGGGCTATGGTCGAGGCGTTGATCTGAAGACGCTGAAGGCTGCGATGGATCAGATCGATTTTCCAAGCTTCAAACTTTGACCTGAAGTAAGTCCAGTCTAGGTTGGTGCGGTAATATACCGGGAGGCGATATGTATGTCGTTCTAGGATTAGTTCAGGCGGCGTTCGCTTTGGTGGCCCTGCTCTGGGTATGTCCGCTGATCGCAAATCCTCGCCAAAATTACGAGTTCTATTACAAACGCGAGGATGCGATGAGCCGCGCCGAGCGATGGCGACACTACCTTCGTTGGGGATGCGTCTTCATTGGGCTACTGATCCTGTTTTACCACGCATCCGGCGCGCTTCTGTCGTGGATTCCTTACTCTTGGGGGAGTCTTGATGAGGACGGCGAGTGGCAAGCGCTGGCTCCATCAGCCCGAGGACTGGCGGCTTTCGTTGGCGCTGGATGTTTCATGCAAGTCTTCGAAGCTCGCGTAGAGTCTGCTGCGAAGCACGTCGTGGAAGAGCATGCTTTGATCGAACTACTAGACACACTTTCGAAGCCGGTCTGGCGCGACGAGACCGCTGAGACTTTGCGGGAGCGACTACTAAAAACTGCTGGTTCTGCCCTGACGAATACGGATCGCGCACATCTCGACGGCAAGGGGGTCCGGGATTATCGCGAATGGCTCGGACGCCGCATCCGCTAAGCCGCGACCGCATCCACCATATCGACCAGATCATCAGCCGTGAGGTGTCCGTAGCGGTCGGCGGTGATCTGGATAGAGGCGTGACCGGCGAGCTTGCTCACCTTCGCCAGCGGAAACCGCTTCATCGCCTTCGTCAGGGTGGTGTGGCGGCAGGAGTGATAGCGCACGAGGCTGAAGTCATGACCGCGCCTTGCCATATCCGATCGGATCGCCTTCCACATCTGCCATAGCTGGCTGGGTGTGAACGGAAACAACGGGCCATTTCCAGCCTGCATCCGCAGTTCGGGCAACAGCGCCGCGATCTCGGCTGTGAGCGGCACGATACGGGGCTTGGTCGATTTTGTCGTGTAGCGCTCGAAGATAACGAAGTGTCGGTCGCCTCGCCGGTCTATGTGGCCGGGATGGATGCGCAGCGCTTCACCTCTGCGGCAGGCAGTAGCGAGCAGGAAGCGGATCAGGGCGTCGAACCGGCGCCAGTCTCGCTGCGGTTCTTCCTCCCGCCGCTTGGCGATCACCTCAAATAGGGCTGCGGCTTCTTCATCGCTGATCACGCGGTCCTGAATGTTTTGGATCACGAAAGTGGGGAAGGTCGGCTTCGCCAACAGCAGCGGTTGGCCCTGATCGTCCGTCATCTTGGTCGCGAGAAGGAGAGCCGCGCTCAGCGTCTCCATGCGCCGCTTTACGGTCGCGGGTGCGAGCGTCTTGCCGCCACGCCCCCGGCTCATGTCGTCGGCGAGTTGCTTCAGACGGGTGTAGTGAAGAGTCGCGATATCCTCGTCACCAATCAGGCGGCGCAGGATGCGGAGGTTGCTGCGAAGGGTGTCGAGGCTGCGATGTCCGCGCCATTCTTCCTTCTCGCACCTGTCGAGGAGATCGCTGACCTTCATTCTGTCTCGTTGAGAGCGGCGGCGAGCTTTCTCGCGACCGCTTCTCCCGACGGCGTCAGACGCAGCACCTTGCGGCGGGCGTCAGTGGGGTGGGGCAGTTGCACGATCCAATCCAATGCATCCGGCTCTTTGTCGGTCGGTGCGAGTAGAACTTGATAGCTGCGGTTGATGCTGGGGCCGAAGATCGGCTGGCCGCTGCTGTCGTCGCCCGCCAGCCCAGCCAGATCGGCCACAATCACCTCGTGTCCCAAGCTGACCTTTTCCGCGATCAACACGAAGGCGAGCACCTGACGCAGGCTGGTCCGTAGGGGGATTTCACGCGCCAGCACGATCATCGCCTGCGCCATACGCGTGTAGGTCCACGAATCGCGCAGCAAGCTCGCCTTCGGCTTGATCGTTGTCGGGACGGGCGCGGTGCGACGGGCCATGATTCTTCTCCGTATTGAGGGAGAAGAATGCGCTGATGCAGTGGGTGCATCAATGAAGAGATCGAGGTTCACGATCTGTAGTCGCTATCTTTGATGGCCGACCAGAAAACCCAGATGATGAACAGGCCGACCACGTGTCCGATTTCCACCTCAACCTCCATAGCTGCATTAATGCAGTATTGGCGCCGATGCATCGATTATGCAAGGGGGCTATCACTGGCGGGCGCGGCTTCGAGAAAAAACTTCAAAAAGTTTTTGGAAAAATTTCCGGAGACCACACCGCCATCGAGACAGCCGAACGCCCTACACTTGACAAAACAAGTCAAGATGTGCTATAAGGCGTTAGGTGTCCAGTATATCTGGTCGTAAATGGAATGGAAGGAGCCAGCTTGTTTGGTGTCACTGAGAAGAAGATGGAACAATCGAAGTCTAAGCGCGGCATGCCGCATGTGGTTGACCCGGCGCCCGTCGAGGGCAGCAGCGCTACGCTGGTGACGGCAGACTGTCTGACTTGGCTGAAGGATCAACCTGACGCTTCGATTCCTATTTTCTTTTTCTCTCCGCCCTTCAACAAACGCCGGGCCAATGCCACGCCGACCGGCAAAATCTGGCCCTCCAAACTCGCCGATGGCTACGCGACCTATCACGACGCCAAGTCCCACGATGATTACGTCAGTTGGATGCACGAGCTTCTGACCGAATGCTGGCGCGTGCTCCGCCATGACGGCGCGATCTTCTTCCAACACAAGGATCAACCGCACCTCGCACGTTTGCTTACGCCGGACGAGTTGATCCCTGCCGAGGTCTACGCCCACCTCCGTCAGCGTATCATCTGGCATAGGCAGGCCGCGCACTGCCCAAACCGCAACTTCCTGAACCCGTCGTTTGAGTTCATCCATCTGCTGGCGAAACCCGGATTCAAGTTCGCGACCGCTGGCAAAATCTGTGACGTGCTCCCCATCCGGCCGACCGCGAAAATCGACAGCGATCATCCTGCTCCCATGCCCGTCGAGCTTCCGCAGCGCATTTTTGAACAGCTTGGCGCGGAGCATGGCGTGGTGTGCGACATCTTCAGTGGGAGCGGCACGACGGGTGTCGCGGCGCGTGCGACTGGCCACGACTACATCGGTATCGAGATCAACGAGGGCTACAACAGCCGGGCTGCGAAACGTCTGGGGTGCGCCGACCCCCGCGCGGCGACCCTTTGGCTGGGTGACGCGCTGGAACGTATGCGGGAAATCCCGGACGGTTCTGTCAACCTGATCGCGACCGATCTTCCCTACGGCCAAACCAAGTGCGCGTGGGACCGCGAGCTTCCCTCGGAGCAGTTGTGGTCGGAGTTCCGACGCATCTTGAAGCCGAACGGCACGGTCGTGATGACAACGGCAGGCCTCTTTTCTGCGAAGCAAATGATCGCTGGCGGCGACCTCTACAAACAGTCGCTTGTCTGGGAGAAGAACCGCCCGACGTGCTTCATCCACGCGTCGCACCGGCCTTTGTCCGCCCATGAAGATGTTCTCGTCTTCAGCAAGGGCGGTGTCGGCATCCGCGCTACCCACCGCATGACCTATAATCCGCAGAACCTTCAGGAGCTTGCCGCGCCCAAGGTGTCGCGCAACGGCGGGAAGGGCGCGGCGGTCTACCGGACGGCCCCGTTGAAATACACGTTTGATCGGAAACAGACCCACACGAATTATCCGCGCTCGATCCTGAAGTTCGCCTCCGTGGCGAAGCCGCTGCATCACACGCAAAAACCGGTCGAACTGTTTGATTGGATCGTTCGGACCTACTCGAACCCCGGTGATGTGGTGTTTGATCCGTGCATGGGAAGTGGGACGACCGGCGTCGCCGCTTTGTCTTCTGGGCGCCGGTTCATCGGTATCGAGCGCGAGGCTAAGTTCTTCGAGATCGCTGAGAAGCGGATCGGAGGCACGGCCGGGATTGCGGCGCCGCAGGCGTCGGTTGCGGTTGAGGCGGAGTCGATCTGGACGCCTGCGGAACAGGCTGTTTGGGATGAGAGACGTGCGGCGTTAAGAGCGGCTAGGGCGAAGGCAAAGCCAAAGCCTGAATGTCAGATTGTCACTCTCTCTAACGCGCTTAATCGGCGGTCGGACATTCAGCCGGATGATCTCCCGATGGTGGCGTAGCGGCCTCCCACGCGGCCACCGCCCGCGCCGCCAGATCGTCGAACGACCCGTCCGCGTCGCAGAAATTTTTCTCCAAATATTTTTTCAAAAAGTTTGGGCGGACATGGTCGGCGGGATAGGCGGTCTGGAATACCGCTAGCGCTTCAGGCTCGATCCAAACGCAGATCGCCGGGATCGTAGGGGCGTCGGCGTAGTCGTGCGCCGTGACAGTGGTGCCGAGAGCGGTCGCCAGTTCGATCAGATCCGATGTCGGGAACAGGACGTGGAGTTTGACGGTCGAACCGTGGAGCGGGGCGAACTCAATGACGTATGGGGCAATAGGCATCACGCCTATTTATGCGCGCCTACTTTGAGTAGGCCTCGGCAAAGTCAAAGGAAGAGCCATAGAACGGCCCCGTGATGTTGGCCGGGCTGCATGCCGCAGTCATAACGCCATAGCCCGTCGTGTCTGGGATCATCGGACTTGGCTCACCGGGAAGAGTGCGCGCGTCTACCTGCCTGTTGTCCATGTAGATCGCGACGTAGTTCACGGCCTGTGTCTCCTCGGCGCAATCGAAGACCCGGCGTTCCACCCTGAAGGTGTATTGCATTCCGGCGACTGTCTGGGGTGTCGGATAAACCGTTGCGACCCACGCAGTGGATCGATTGCCAACCTTGCGAACCGTGGCCCGGTCCATGCCAACGTTGATGACCTCGCCGGACGCCACCCATGCCCATTCCCCTGCAATAGTCGGCGTGGCGAATAGGCTGACTGCTGCGATAAGTGCGAGTTTCATGATTTCCCCTACACGCTTGTGATGCCGCAAGCGCTGCCGCGTCGCAACCCCAGATACACCATGTCCAATCTGAGCAGTCACAGGACTCGCTTCGCATTATCGAGGTCTCACGCACAGATTTGGACGGCAGTCATTCGCCGTCCTTCAGCGCCTTCAGCGCTGCGATCAGAGTCTCGGCAGATACCGGGGCTTCCAGCAGGCTGGTGCGATAGTTGCGATATCGCTCGCGCACCTTTTCGGCCAACGGGCTGACATTTCGGTAGATTTGCTCTGCGCGGAAAGCATTGGCCCGTGCTTCAATCGAAGCGGCGAGATCAGCGTCTGCTATGCATTCGTATTGCCGCACGAGGTAGGTGGTGCAGGCTTCCATCATGGTGTCGAAGGCCGCGATCAATTCGTCGGCCGCATTCAATGTGGTTTTCATCAGTCTCCTTCATGACGCCCGTTAGGGGCGGACAGTTCTTCTTCAGTGGTATTTATCTTCGCGCGACGGGCCTCGGCTTGAAGCTGGGCGATATGGCTGCGGACGATAGCTTTGGATTCCAGCACTAAAGGCGCGTGGTTCCGTGGTTCGAAAGCCGATGGCGGTTCGCAAGTGACCGGTCCCGCGAACGATAGCTCGAACGCCACCAGTGACTTTTCGTCCGGGAATGTCAGGCGGACGGAGGCGACATCGAGCGGAGCGAATAGCAAACGATGACCAGAGACGGCGGATCGCATCTCGTTTCTGATGAAACAATCGACCAAATCGACTGCGATGTCGGCGAAGTATGACTGGTCGGCGATGTCGAGAACGGCGTTGGGGTGGATGTAGCGGGTCTCCGTCACGCTGCCTCCGCTTTCTTACGCTCTCGGTAGGCCTTGCAGCGTTCCGCTGCTGACTTGCGCGGCCGATCTGGCTGCGGCTTAGGCCCGCGTTTCTGCTTCGTCTTCTGTGCGCCGATGTCGTGATGCGCGAGGGTGATCGAGAACGGAAAACCTGCGGCGGTGAAATGCTGGGACAGAAACTCCGCCTGCTCGATGTCATAGACATTCAAGGTCACAGCGGCGGTGCTGGCGGGGTCACGCAGACTGCTGCGGAAGACGATCTGGATCAGGTCTTCAAACTCGCGGTCTCTGCGGATGTCGTCGAAGGCAATCGTTCCACCGGCGAGATCGGCAAAGACGCGCGCTTCGTTCGTCGAAGCCTTCGCCGCGTAGAGGGCCGAGCATTCGTGGAATGCCGCATAGGCGTTTGATCCGGCGATCTTCGGCGAAATCCGGACGCCGGGGATCGCGCCCATCGCGAAGCTGAGGTTGGCGCACCAATAGTGCTGAGATGACACCAGACGGCTGACCCATGCAGACCACCTCGCTACGATGTCGTGACCCTGCTTTGTGTTGGCGAGATGGTTCACGGTCGCCGTGTGATCGGACGCCACGTAGTTGATCCGAACGGCGCGGGGTGCCCAATCCTGCGAACGGGTGATCGCGATAGGCCTTAGCTCGACGTTCGGAGCCGAAATCCTGATCAGCTTGGCGGTCAACAACTGGTCAAACGAGTTGGCGAGGATGATGACCCGGCGATAGATCGCGAGATCGGTCACATCCCAGATCGCGAACCACGTCAGGCGCTGGGTCAGTTGATCCCAGTCCGTCAGTTTGACGGTCACCTTTGACCGGCGAATGCGGTCATGAAGAGCGGCGATGGGACGGGTGAGGGCGTCACGGCCGACTTCATGAAACGACGGGGCGCTCGCCTTTAGACGGATGGCCGAGTAGCCCGCGAGATCGTCGATGGGTTCGAGATTATAGGTGGCGTCCCAGAAAGGGCGGGAAGCGCCGAGGTCAAGGACATCCGAGGTCCAGAGCTTTGGGTCTTCGTCAATGATCAGGGTCCAATCGGCGCAAACGCTGTGATCGACCAGTTTCAAGGCTGCATGCGTGATGATCAGAACGGCGTGGCTGAACTGGCTGAGGGTTTCGATCCGACGCGGAAACTCCTGAACGACGCTGAGCCCGGCCGCGCTCGATAGGGTTGTGATGAACGGCGTAGTTTGGGTTCTTTGGGCCGCCGCGCTAATGCGCTGGGTCCGAACCTCGAACTCCTCGATCCGATCAACCGCGTATAAGTAAAGCGAAGGTTTCGCTGCCATCCATTCGACGGCCCACTGAGTCTTTCCAGCGCCGCATGCAGCAGCGCTGTATTCAATAATCTGCTTAGTCATAGTTCTCCCAACGAGCGCGGATGATTCCGCCGAACTTATTTATCATTGTGGAGAGAATCGGCCCAAATAAATCGTGTGTCGAAATGACCGACACGAACTAATGCATATGATGTGACACGCTATTATCTTAATTACAAAGAGAACTATGTGTCGGTGTCATCCCGAATGGGTTAGCCGAAGGCCGAGGCGGGAGATGGCGCGCCATCGACTAGCGAGGCCGAAAGGCGTCACGAATGCCGAAAGGCGTTCGGGACCCTGATTGCCCAGATGACTAGGCAGGGGATTGCACGGCTCACAGACAAGCTGTGATCCGGCGACCGATCTCGTCTCGCGATCCACGGATCACTCGTCTCGCCATCGGCCGCATTCGTCGAATATTTTTGAAGTATTTGCGGCTTGGCAAACGTCCTCAATCCGTAAGCCCACCCCCTTATTTGAGCATCCGCCGAAGGCCAGCATTAGTCCGTGTCGGCCACTCTCGCGCGGGAGCATGGTCATCCAACGGAAAGAGCCCCGCCCGACAAAATCGGACGGGGCTCCATGAAGAAAGAACCATCAAAGATGACGATCGCTTTGTGGGGTGGCCCACATCGTATTTAGCCCCGGCGATGACAGGATGATAAATACCTCTGAAATCTCCCGACAAAGGTTTCATAGTCATAAGAGGGCTGACCATCACTCGCATACGATGGTCAGCCTTTTTCGTTGGACGATCCATCTACCCAGCGGCATAACCGGCGCAATCTGGGAGGGTTAAATGGGCTGGTGGATTCTATTTTTCATCGTGGTGGTTGTGGGAAGCCTCTTGGCAATCGGCATCAGTAACGCCGATGCAGCGGCAGCCAAATTTCTCGCGCGTCGAAACGAAGTGCAGGAGCAATATCCCACCGACGAGTTTTTCATGTCCGAGCTAGACGGACATTTCATCGGCTTCTCGTTTGAGCGCGGCGTCGTCCTTCTCGGCGATATGATTTTCGCAAAAGAGTATCTCTTTTCCGAAATCTCGTCGGTCGAGATCATCAAGAATGGGTCTTCCGTCACCACGACAAATAGGGGTTCGCAGCTTCTCGGCGCGGCAGTCGGTGGCATCGCACTGGGCGGCGTAGGCCTTTTGGCCGGTGCGCTTACAGGTTCGAAAAAGACCAATGAGCGCGTGGTCGATATCTCACTGAAAATCACAGTCGATGACAACGTGCGCCCGCTTCAAACTGTGAAGCTATTCCAGTCGATCGATCCGAAAGGCACAGAACCAACTAGTGTTCTGATCCAGCCAGCAATCACGCAGGCCGACCGACTGAATGCGCATTTTGTAAACGCGATGCGAAAGGCCGATCAGCAGCGCGAGCTACCCGCGCCCGCTGCGGTTCCGCTGCTGGCGTCGTCCTATGGCGATCAGGTCAGGCAGTTGTGGGAACTCCATCAAGTCGGCGCCCTGACCTTGGAAGAATATCAGGATCAGAAAGCCCGGCTTTCTCAATCCGCATGACGAAAGGCCCGGCACGTGCCGGGCCTTTTGCTATCAGCCGCGATCAGGCGACGAACGCCTCTTCATGATCGACCCACACGTGCGGAAAGTCCGCGCGTAGCTCTTGCTCCATGGCGCGCAAGAGATCGGCTTCCGTCACTGGATGCATGTTGTCCGCGCTATCCATCGACGGTGCTGGCACCTCGGGAAAATGCCCGGCTTCCCATGCCGCCATCGCGGCCCTTTCCAGCGACACGCCGTCCGGCCGAACAAGGCGACGACGGAACGGCGCCTCTAGATGCCAGCGGTTTAGATCGCGGGCGGATAGCTCGCCGCCATCATCGCAAACCCCCCGGATCGACAGGAACTCGCAAAGCGATGGATCTCGCCGAGGATGGAATGGACGCGGACGGGTAGGTGAGGGCGGCTTAGGGTCTGTGTCGTCGTCATCATGGTCGATTTCCGGCCCGTGCAGCGGCTTCGAGAGGTCCGGAAGGCAGATGACGCCATCGGCCCTGAAAGGGGCCTCTACAGGCTTCGTATAAACTGCGGCCTTATCAGCCAACTCGAACAGGTAATCGCAGGCCGCTTGTGCCTTTGACGCGGCGGTGAAGATCGCGCGCTTGTCCGCCTTCAAAACCTTCAGCCATGACGCGAGATAAGAGGCGTGATCCTCGCGAGTCTCGTTCTCAATCCCAAGGCGGGCGCAAGAGAACGCCGCGCCCATTTCGGCGACCAATTCCTCAAACGCATAAGCCTTGTCGCCGAACCGCTTGCCAAACTGGCGATCAAGCCGGGCCTTCGCGCCGCTCCAATGCGTCAGTTCGTGGGCGAGGGTCGAATAGTAGCGTTCCGGCTCGCCATACGCCGCGAAGGGCGGAACCTGCACAAAGTCACCCTTGGGCGAATAGAAGGCTTGCGAGCCGCCGTGGCGAATGTCGGCGCCCGTCGCGACCGCCCATGCATCGGCCTTCGCGATCCGGGTTTCCGAAGGCTCGACCGTCGGCGGTTCATAAAACGAGGCGGGCAAGCCGTCGATTTGTTCGACGTTGAAAACCGCATAGCCCTTCGCGAACAGGCGCGCTTTGCCGTCGTCGCCTTCGTCCGCGTCATCGGCTTGAGCCTTGAAGGTTCCCCAATACACGACAGGCGATGACCGCTCGCCTTTGCGGACGCATCCGCCTAACGCCTTGGCCTGATTGAAGGTCATCCAAGTGTGGTGACGATAGCCCTTCATTTCGGCCGCGCCCCACAAGAGCGCGACATTGATGCCGCGATAAGCCTCGCCGCCGACGCGAGTAGGGATGACGGGCAGGCCGCAGGCCTTCGCATTGTGACCGGGCGCCCAAGGCTTCACGCCTCTTTCCAGCATGGCGATGATGGAATCGGTGACGGTTTGATAGATGTCAGCTTTCATAATGTTTGCTCTGATGCAGTGATTAGGTGATGGGTTAGCCGACGACTTCGAAGAGCCAGCCGTTTACGCGGAGCGGTTCGCCGGTCGCATCGCAGATTGCGTCGAATGCGCCGTCTAGATCGGCATCAGGACGAACCCAGACAGTTAGATCGCAGGCCGTCGAGGTCAGATCGATCAGTCGGTTGAACTCGGAAGTCATCGTCTATCCTTTGCGCTTATGCAGTGATTACGCCGGGCCTCAAACCCTTCGCGTTGATGCAGCTATCTAGAATCCGACCCGGAATCGTTGTCAAGCAAAAAAATGCATTAATGCATCTATCTCGACGAAAACGGCAGGCCGAAACGAAAAAATCCGGCGCGCCTACGTATGCGCGACCATGCGCCAGATCGTCGGCTCGCGATCACCCAGACCGTCCGCCTGATCGTGGCGCAAACGGTTGATTGCCGGTTGTAGTGGCAATGTAACGAAATGAATACAATGCGTTGACGCGAGCCTAGGTTTCAGGATCGCTTCAGAAGGCCCTCGACATCGTCATATAGACCCCCATGCCCCCGAGGGTCGAGGCGAACCGGCCGGGCAGGGCGCCCCCCCACGGGGGTGGGGCCAGCGGCGGCACGTATATTCCCTACTTCGGATACGCGACCCAAAATCAATTCGGGCATCCAGCGCGCCTGCGGTATGCTTCTCGCCATGACGGAAAATATCAAAGAACAGATGGTGCGCCGCTGGCGTGAAATGGCTGAACGGGACCGCGAGACCCTTGCGATCTGGCGTCAGCACGACTTTCGCACAGGCGAGGATGGCCGCGACACTACGGACGAGGATCGCCAGCGATTTGAAGAAAGCATCCTGCGCCTTGAAGACATGATCGCTCGGGTAGAGGCGTCCAGCTAAGATCGCAGAGTGACTTTCGGCCGTGCATGGTCTAACAACAAAAAGGACGGCCCCGTAAGGAGCCGTCCCAGTGATCCGGTCATTTGACCGGCTAAGCTGTTGTAACGCTGCGCCAGACCATGGCGACACCTCCTATCTGGCTTAGGCTCTGCGGGCCTTCGCCGGGGATGGGTAGAGACTTACGAAGCCCCCGGCCCGAAAGGTTCGGGGGTTTTTCGTGCCTGAACGGGTCAGGCGAATTCCGTATACGACCGAACCGCGATATCGACAAGGGGGTCCGTGAAGTATTTGTGGACAGAATGGCGCACGGATATTGGGCGGCGTTGCAAGCGACAAGTCGTGCTTGATGAGGTTGGGTGATTATCACTGCTAAAGTGAAAGTCCTGTCCAACTCTGACGTTGTGTATGATGTTTTCGTTGTCGTGCTTGATCTGATACTCGTATCGATAGGGCGAAGTATCATACTGTGTGCATGGTCGTAGTCGCTAGCGGTGCTTTCCACCGTTCTGTTCCAACTGTTCGTCGAAGTGTTGGTCCAATGATTGGTCGAAGCGTTCGATAACGTTGTCGAACCTGCTGACGGTGCTGGCGGTGATGCGATCCCACGCGAAGCTGGCGCTGGCATTGCGGGAAGCAACTTCCCAACCGCCCACAGATCGTTTCGCCGGTCGTCTTGAAACCGGAACGAAAGCGGAACATTCCTCCCGTGATGCGCTCACGTCCGGAAAGCGAATGGCGAGATTACAACGTCACGGCGCGTGACCTCGTCGCCGATTCCTCGATTTACATCCTGTTCGATTGTCAGGGTTGTCGCTCGATGCGCGAAGCATCCGTGTGGAGGATCGGCGCGCGCCTAGCCGACGATCCGATTCAACGCCTGCGGTTTCGCTGCCAAGCTTGTGGCGTCTATGCGCAGACTGTCCGCGTTGCTCGGCGGAACTCGTCTGCGAGCGACAAGCTGCTGACGATCCGGCTGAACCCTGCGTGCTGGGATGATGGCCATGAGACTTTGCAGCGTCAGGCGATTGCTCGGGCTGCGAAACGGTGGGTGGAAAAGGGCGGCCGGTAATCGCGTGGGTTCGGTTGCGTCAGTGTATCAGTACGGTAGAAGCCAAAGGGCTTCGGGAGGGAATCGATGATTCGTTTAACTAGCGCCGCTTTTGCGGCTGCTTTGGTGCTTTCAGGCTGTGCTTCTATCGGCACGAACTACAATCCTGCTGTCCTCGCGCAGTTGACGCCCGGCATGACTGAGGCCGAGGTGATTGCTCGAATGGGCACGCCGAACAGTCGAACCGTCCTCCACGACGGAACCACCTCATTGATGTGGCTTCATTCGTCAGCGACCGCCTTCGGCACTGGTGGCGCGAAGTCTGCTGCAATCCTGCTCGACCGCGATGGTCGGTTCGTCAGGGTAATCACCACCACCGAAACGAAGCTCAACTAGATGCGCAACCGATCGATCTATCTGGGCCTGATGGCTGCGACCATGATGTCAGCGTGTCAGGCGAAGTCTGAAGAGACGACACCAGTCGAAACTGTTGCGGTCACGCCTGCACCTGAAGTCGCATCGGCCGCAGCGGTCCCGACCGCCTCAGCCCAAATCGATCCTGATAGTGATGCCGCTTTAGCCGAATACGGGTCGCACATCTTCCCCGATGCTGGGTGGGATGTTTCGCTCAAACAGCTGCGCGATTGGGCATTTGATCACCCTAATGGCTACGCCCGTTTCGGTATCGACGATCAACCCGTTGGTAGGGTCATTTTTGTCGGTTTGGAATGGCAAAGAGACGACGGAAATCTTGCCGACTATGGGTTCGTGTTCCGGCCCAACAGTCAGGACAACCGCTTAGAACTCGTGCTCGGCTTCAACGGCGAGCGGCGTCTTTCCAAACAAGATGCTGACGAGGTGTTATCCGGCATAATCCTCGACATGTATCATCAAGGCTACTTCGAGCCGGGGTGAGTCACACCAGCCGCATGACCTCGGCCGAAGCATAGAATCCATTCGGTCCCATTTTCGGGAGGATGGCGAAGCCTCGATTCACGACCTCATAGAGGTGAGCGACGAGCGTATCGAACGAAACCGTAGCGCCGCAGTATAGCGTTGCGGTTGTGCTGTCACGTCGGAAGCGACGCGCTAGCCTTTTGCGAATGTTCTCACCATCGCGACGACGGCATCGCGCTGAGGGTCATCAATCTGCGCCCATAGCTTCAGGATGGCGCGTTCCGAGGCTGTCAACGCCTTCGGATCAGGATCGCCATAGAGATCGGCGACATGGCACTTCAACGCCTCGGCGATGCTGAGAAGAGTGGCGGCCGACACTCGGTTCACGCCACGCTCGTATTTCTGAACTTGCTGGAAGGTGACGCCGATCTGAGCGGCTAGCTGGGCCTGAGTGACCTTCAGTGTTTCGCGGCGCTGGCGGATGATCTGGCCGATCTGAATGTCGATGTCGGAGGCGATTTTGGTGCGCATGGAAGCGGCTTACCGATTTCACGCATCTAAACCTAGCTGCTTTGTCGAACTTTTCAGATCACGCGCGTCGCGAGACTAACCTGCTGTGATTGCCGCAAGGCGATTCGTCCCCAGCCTCATCTCCCGAATTCTCGTGGCATTTCCACCAGATGTAGCGATCATGGGAATTGTGATCGCAACATAAGGCGATTTGGGCTTGAGGATGCACAGGTGTTTGGTGTTGTTCGATGATGAGTTGAACAGAGAGCACTAGCCGCCAATGCTAACGAACCCCGACCTAAACGATGTAGTCGTCTACCTAACGATTGCGAAGATCGTCATCCCGCCCGTTGTCAAGGTGCTCAGGCGCATGGTCAACAAGTCCATCACCGTGATCGTCATTACGCGCGATAAGTGATCATCTCTTCCACGGTCTGCCGGGCGCTCGCGTGCGACCCTTTTTATTCAATAGCTGACCAATGGGCGTATCGGCGAAATAGCGCTTCTCCCATTCTCTATCGAGTTTCTTGAGGTGTTCAGCTTCAGCCTTCTCGTCATCGACCGCCATATACGTCTTCCAGTATTCGACAGCCTGCGCCAGCACGTCGATGCGGTCATCGTGCTTCAAGGCGCCGCGCTGCGAGGTCATGTGGGTCATCTGGAAGAAGCCTGACCGGACGCGGTCAGAGATCAAATCCTTCTTCACTACCTCTCGGCTGAAGACGAGACGGTGGCGGCGGATCGCAGGCTCTAGCGCGCCTATGATGCGTTTCTCCTTTTGCCCCGACACCGTGATCCCTTCGATGCCGCATCTCCATTTTACCGAGAAGCGTTTTTGAAGGGTCGGCGTCAGCGCGATTTGCCACGAGCCACCTCCGTAGTTGTTCTCGATGATCACGGTATTGACGCGGTGCTCCTTGGCGATGTCGGCGAGTTTCTCGTGGGTTTCGATTGCCACCCCATCAGTGAACCCGCCCCATGCGCAGACGAACACACGTCCATTCAGGAACTTGGTGACAACGTAGGCCGTCTCGTCCGCACCGGCTCCCGATGGGTCGATGTGCATGACGCTGCCGGTGTAGTTGGCCCAATGCTCGCTGACATTGAATGGGGCGTAGAAGCGATCACCCGTGAAACCGAAGTTGTGGAAGCCGGGGTCGCGGATTTGTTTCGCGTCATCGCTCGCGTAGCTGATTGCGACAGGCGCCCGGTCAGGGTCCACATCCATCACAATCAGATCCGATGTCTTAAGCGGGAAGCGCTCGGCGTCGGACATCGTTGTGTCCAACATCATCTGGAGCATGAACTCGGCTGCGGTCCCGTCGAGTTCAGATTCCAAGAGCTTCTGATCGGTGAAGCGGGCGGGGTCAGTCGGCGCACCCCCTAGGGTGCTGAGGCCGGTTGGGTCGCATAGCTTGGGATTGGCCTCGATATCGGCGAGCAGCATCGGTGACAGGGTGTCGCCATAGCTGGGTAGTTTGGCGCGCAGCGGATATCGCGATGTCCAAACCCGCACGGTGTAACCGCGCTTGG
Organism: Brevundimonas diminuta; assembly: GCF_022654015.1. NCBI lineage: Bacteria > Pseudomonadati > Pseudomonadota > Alphaproteobacteria > Caulobacterales > Caulobacteraceae > Brevundimonas > Brevundimonas diminuta. The sequence continues at coordinate 2,091,109 of NZ_CP073063.1, read as the reverse complement.
TCAGGTCATTGTAGATGGACTCTTCGGTCTGCGGTGTCCCCAAATAGATAATCTCGGAATCCGCCTTCGGCGTGAGGATTTTGCCGAACTCGGATGTGGCGTGCCGCAGCTTGTCTCGCTGGTCTTCGGTCGCAGAATTGCGTTGGTTCTCAACGTCGTCTGCGATCAGGATGTCGGCTCGGTTGCCCGCAAGTTGGCCCGTGATCCCAAGACAGGAGACTGACGGCTGTCGGTTCGGTCGCGCTGGACCAACATCAAACGCGAGCGTCGAAGAGCGCTGATCACGGCGGGGACGGAGATGAGCCCAATAGGCATCTCCTGCCTCGTGCTCGATGATCGCCTTGATGAGGTTGGCGTTGTTGACGGCGCCTTGCTCACCGGCGCTGACGATCAAGACCTTTTTCTGAGGGTCTCGCCATAACTGCCAAACGACGTAGGCGCAGGTAATGAAAGACTTGCCGAGGCCCCGGTAGCCTTCGATGGCGCGTCGGTTTGGCCCCCCAGCCAAGAACCGTGCGATATCGAGTTGGACGCGGGTCGGCTTTGGAAGTTCTAGAACGTGCTTCCAGAGATAGTGGAGGAAGATGCTGAAGTCGGACTTCAGAAGCTCTTCGAATGTCTGCTGTGTCTGGTTTTCCAGAGGCTCCTTTGGTCAGCAGCCGCCCGATGGACGGACGGCTGCGACAGAGTAGGGGGTTAGTTGGGCTGAACGCCCGTGACCGACTCTAGGTCGAGGTCGAGATCGGCGAGTTTCGCCGCCAAATTTTCTGCTCGTTTCGCCGTGGCGGGCGCGGTGACGCCAGCGTTGGAGAGGAATTTCAGAGCTTGGGAGATGAGTTGCGGACTGACGGCCTGCGAGGCATCGCCGGGCGCCATCGTGGCGCGGTAGGCGGCGCGGTCAAGTTCGTTCGCGATCAGCACGGCGACTTGCGCGTGCAGCTTGTCGAGTTCGGATTCTGTGGCGCGGCTCATGGTAAAAACACCTTCATCAGGAAGCTGACCACTCCGCCGAGAACGGCGGCGGCGCCGAGCAGCCACGACTTCGAGTTTTCGACCTTGCGCACGCGATCTTCGAGGCTGTCGTGCTTCGTCTGCATCGACTTCATGAGGTCGATGTATGTGCCTAGCTGGCCTTCGATCCGTCCCAGAATGAGGACGAGGGTAGGATCGGGATTGGGTTGATTGTTGTTTGGGTCCATTGGCCCTTTCAGTTGTTGGTGATGCGTTAGCTCACGTCGCCAGCGGTGTATTGGAAGTCGAGCGTAAGTTCGTAGACCCGCCCACCGACGACAACGGAGCAATATGCTTGGCCGGTGTTTTGGTAGGTGAAGCCTTGGGTTTGGTAGGTTGAGCCTGTGAATACGGCGGTCGATGCCGTCCCGGACACATCGTTGCCCCACGTGTAGGAAGACGGCGCGAGATAGGGAGTGACTGAGATGCCGAAGGTGATCCGGTCATACTGCTGCTCGTTCCATTGGCCCCAGTTTGTCCGGACCTGTTCGAATGACTGGATCACGAGACTGACCGTTCGCGCGGATTTTCCGCGTAGCTGATCGCTCGACCACGGGGTGTTCAGCCCGGCCGCCGACGACACCTGCGATGACGTGAATGGAGCGGTGAAGCGCCATTCCGTCCGGACTTGTTCGGAGGTGAACGGGCCGCCAGTAGGTATGGTCATCTGACCTCCTCAAGCTGGGCGATCCGCTGGCGTAGCGCCTGAACCTCAGCGATCAGAATTGGAATGTAGCCGGTCTGATCCAGAGACAGGATCGCGTCGCCATCTTCGTGAATATCGGCGCCCTCGCTGACGAGGATCGGCGCGACCTCGCGGGCCTCCTGCGCGATCATTCCGAACATCCGACGACCGCTCTTGGTGAACTCGTAGACGCGTGTGTCGTCGATGATCTGCGAAGCCTGCGATAGCGGGATCGGAGTGATGTCCGTCTTCAGGCGTCGGTCGGATGTCACGGTGAACGACCCCATCTGGACCTGACCGCCTGTGACGATGTTTTTGTCCTGATAGGCTCGCATCCACGACGCATCGACCATGAACCAGCCACCGCCGTGGTTCTCCCAGTAGATGCCGTTGCCTGAGCCACGCACTCGAAACCAGTGGTCGATACCCGAATAGATGTTCGCGCCGAACGTGGTGTTGTTGTTCTCTAGATCGATTTCCAGAGGCCAGCCGCCGCCCGTGCTCGCCCAGCCTTCGGAGTCAGTTCCGGAGCCGCGCAGCACGTAGAACCGGTTGGCGTTGACGTGGATCATCCCCGAGCGGTTGTCGGTGTCCCGCAGGACGATGGTCGGGTTAGCCCCGCGCAGTTGCAACCGGTTGCCAGCCTCGATGTCCTCTCGGACAAACATGCGACCGCCGTTGTTGATCTGGACAGTCCAAACGTCCGCGTTGTTGCGCCACTCGTGGCCGTCCTGCGACTTGTAGTAAGAGCGGCCATTGCTCGCGAAATAGAAGCGGTCGTTGGCGTCGCGGGTCTGAATCCAGCCGTCGTTATATCGCTCCATACGTGTGAGAGGATCGAAGTTCTTGGTGGTCCAGAACTCGTTGATGACGGCGCCATCGGACCAGCCACCCCAGCCCCAGCGGCCGTTCTCGAACATGCCGAAGTATGTCCCCCAAGCGCCCGGCCGGTGGAACTTCATCCACGCGCCGTAGCCGCCGCCCGCGCCTCGAACTTCAAGCAGCGCATTCGCGCCGTTGTCCTGCGGGTTCATTACCGATGGGAACGTCAGTTGCTTCGCCATCACTTGTTCGGTCCCCGCATGGGTAATGACCGAACCAGCCTGCGAGCCGTTGTTTGAGTTGGCTTCGATGGTCGGGCCGACGATGACGCTGCCGCCGCCGCCGTGTGAGAGCCACAAGCGCCCGTCCGTTTTCGGGACCGAGACGCGCGCGTGGAAGTCCGTCGTCGCATCGGTTGAGAAATCAACGTAGGGGCCGTAGCCCTCATTCCGAAGTTCGAGCCAGCCCTTCTCGACGTTGACCCGGTTTGCTGCCGTGGACGCCCCGACGATAAGGCTTCCCATCGCCTGCATGTTGTAGTTCGAGTAAATGTTGCCGTTTAGGCCGTAGAGCGTGCCGTCAGCATCGAAGCGCCAGTAGCGCTCCGCTCCCGCCGCCCCCGTCTTGATCACGGTGTGATTGCCGTCCGGATAGAGCAGTCCGGTGTTGAACGCGTAGCTGTGTGCGCCGACCTCGCCGTTCACGCTGATCGCCGTGCTGAAGGACGCGTTGGACTTCGGAGCCAGACCGTCGAGCGCCGATTGCAGGCCAGCGACGCTGGCGATGTTGCTCGGGTAGAATGACGGCTTGTCCGACACCGAGTCCCACGCTGGGGTGATGTCTGCGAGCACGGTGTAGCTCGACGCCACAGTTTTCGAGCCGGAGCCGGAATAGACGTAGCGGAAGCCGTCTGTCGTGGTGACGATTGAACCCCGGCCGATGTCATTCTGCTGGGCGGGCGTCAGGTTTGCGAGACCGCCCGACGATACGAACTGAAGCTGCGAAGGCAAAACTGGAATGCGGGCGATGTCGATCACGCCGGTAAGACGGGACGCCGAAACCGTGTCGGATTTCTTGTCATAGAGAGCCGGGTCGAATGTTGCGGCCAACGCCGCTGACGCTGCTGCATCCGAGGCGTCCTGCGCGACTTCACCGGCGTGGATCACCACTTCACCCGCAAGCTGTTCGACGATGGCGCGATCTTCGGATGTGCTTTCGCCTTTCGACTGCGCGAGTTCGGCCCAATAGCGGGCGTTGGCCTCATGCGTGCCTGCATGATTTCGGTGCTCTTGGGCCAGATTGCGGGCGTCGATGGCGGCGCCACGTGCGGCTTGCGACAAGGCCCGATTGTTCTCTGTTTGGTTTGCGGCGAGATCGACCGCACTCTTTGCCGCAAGGGCTTGGTCTCGTGCAACCGCAGCCGCAGCAGCCGGTCCCGTCACCATATCGGTGAGGCGGGCCGGGGAGGGCAAAAGGTGTTCCTGCCCCAAGGCGTCGCTCAGTGGATAGCGACCGTCATTGTTTGGCCCGCCTATAGCGGAGCCGCCAATCCACCCCCGGAGCTTTGCGTCTCGGGCTTCGGTTGACTGGATGAGGTCGGCGATCTGTTGAGCGAGCGCGGAGTTAGTCACGCTCATTCAAATCACTCACCTTTCGTGCTGGCTTCGGCGTTCGCCGTAGCTGCGGCTTGGGCGATCTGCTGGGCGATCTGAACGCCGCGTAGCGCGGCCCGAACTTGGCTCAGTGAGTTGGTGTTTTGCTCCAACTGGTCATGGAGGTTCGCCCGTTCAGCAAGCAATTGGACTTCATTGGTTTGCAGTTGGGCGATGGGGTTTGGGGTCTCGGACATGGGTCTTCCTTTCGGGGTTTCACCTTTATTTATTCGTGGTTGTGGAAGCGGCCGAAGCCGCTTTCTCAGGTTATGACGGGTTGGTCAGTGCCGGGGTCGTTCGGATAGAGGCCACCGCCGCCATCACCCCCTCCACCGCCGCCTCCACCACCTCCGCCAGAGCCGCCACCGCTTCCAACGCCAGCGCCAGAGCCGGTGCCGACACCGATGCTGCTGGTGTTGTTCTTCATCTCGATCACCTTGCCGTAGCGGGCAGTGACGGATTGCGTGGACATGTTGCCGACGTTGAAGAAAATTTGGACGTAGTAGTGCCAGTTGCCGGTCTCGTTCGGCCGGTCCAGATACATGACCGGGACGGCGCCCTGCCACGTATCGTTGGCCATGCCCGAGCCGGTGATGTTGAACGACTGGATGACTGTCCCGCCATCTCCGCCGCGTGAGCGAACGAGTTGGACGGTCGCGACGAAGCTGCCTGACGCGTTGTGCGTGAAGGTCGCCCAAGAATTGAAGGCGATATCGATAGGGCTTTTCGCCTTCTCGACGTTGATCCAGACGCCGTGAATCCGGGTCGGGGTCGAGTTGTTCAGGCCAACGGTCTGCGGGTTGTAACCGGCTTCGACGCCGGTGACGGTGTTGTCGGTCAGCTTGGCGTTGTTGATCGTGCCGGTGACGAGCAGATCGCCGTAGATTTCGACGTTGGAGTTGAAGCGGACCTTGTTCGCGACGACGCTCATCACCTTGATCGGCGTGCCGCCGTTTGGAGCCACATAGCTCACCTCATCGGCGACGAAAGCGAGCGTCCCATACTGGCCGTTGTTGTTCGCGGTGATGCCGGTGATGTGGCCGTTCGAGTTCAGCGACATCGTCCAACGGGCGTTGATCCCGTTCGTGACTTGGAACAGTTGGGTGATCGAAGCGGTGTTGCCGCCCACGGTGTTCTGAACTGTCTGAAGGCTCTGCGAGAGGGCATTGTCGCCGTTGATCCGAGCGGTTCGCTCTTCGACGACAGCCGCCGCCGCATTGCCGACCGCGACATCAATCCCGCTAAGGCGAGTGCCGAGGCTGAACCCCGCGCCGACTTCCACCCGGTTTAGGTCGAGAACGAATGCAGCTTGTCCATTTCGGAATGCACCGAGGACGGCGAATTGCTGAGCGATAGACCCGGCCAGCGTCGAGCGAGCCGTAGCTTCATTCTGGATTGCGGACGTGTTCTGACCAACGGTCGTCGCCAATGATTGGCGGGCTTGGCTTTCAGCAAGGTCGGCCGCCGCTCGCGCATTCGTCTCCACGAGCACCGCCGCTGCGATGTCATTGGCGATCTTGGCCGACAGAGCTTGGCGCGCCGCAGCCTCCGAGGAGATCGCATTGGTGCGCGTCGTCACCTCATTGGCGATAGCGGCTTCATTCGCGCCTATACGGCTGGCTTGTGTCGCCAGCGTTTGGGTGAAGGCTTCCAGCGCAGTGACGCGGGCGTTCTGCTCCGTCTGGATCAGACTGAGAGCGTTCGCATTGGCCGCATAGATCGCGTTGAACCGTTGGGCCATCGTCTCGGTTGGACTGGCCTTGGTCTTGTTTAGATCGAGGATGAAGGCGGTGTTGTCGCTGCTCTTGGCTCCGATCAGAGCGAGAGTGGAGGCGAGGGCGGCGTCACCATCGGTGCGCTGCTGGGCTTCGTTCTGGATGATGGTGGCGAGGCCAGACCCATCTTCTAGGTTCGCCAGCGCGTCCACGACCGCCGTCAGGTTATCGAGACGGAAGGCCTGATTGGTGAGGCTGAGTGTCGTGTCGATAATCCGTTCAGCGTTAAGGTCGATGTCGCTGAGCGCGCCTCGAAAGCGGTTCAGCAGATCGTCGCCGAGTTCGCTCGCCCAGAGGAGTTCATTCACGATTTGCGTGGGGTCGGTGCTGATCCCGAGATTCTCGCCGACGCGGATGACAGCCTGATCCAGAGCGGAAGTGACGGTGTCATCCTGCTCCTGCATTCTGAAGAGCAGTTGCCAGACCGCCCGGTTCAATTCTTCCTTTGTGAGATTGGATCCATTTTGGAATTCGACCAGCGCTTGATCGATCGGTGTCTGGCGACGGACCAGAACGACCGCTCCATCGGGCGCCGTGTTCCTGAGCCGGAAGCGACTGTCGTTGACCCAATCGACATAGGCGCGGGCGCCGTTGACGGTGACTGTGATGTGGCTGCGATCCAGATAATTGACCGCTAGGTCGAACTCGCGTTGGCCGTTTTCGACGACGTATTGGTATTTCGTATTGTGCATCCGTCCTTTCTGTGTGGGGCATGGCGAAGCGCCCGACCGCTGTTGCGGCCGGGCGATCACCCGTAGGTTTCTATTGAGCGGTGAAGCTCTGCATGGCGTCGAGATCAGCTTGGCTGACGCCGTAGCGACGAGCGTTTGCCTGCGTCTGCCATTGATCCCAGCCCTCGTGGGCCGCTCTTTCTTCGGCTTTCGCTCCGCCCGTGCGGTTGACCATAGAGCGGAGTGCGGGGACCGCACCCGATCTAACGGAGGCATTCGCGAAACGGCGATACCGGCTCACCAAATCCTTGATCTCCTGCGCCCGTTGAGGGTCCGCCATGTCACGATAGGCAGGCGACTGGATGAGAAAGCCTAGGGCCTCATGCATGTTTCGACCTGACATCGGATCACGCCAACCTTGCCCCTGATATTCTAGGAGCGAAGCGTGTTCGCGAGGCGTGATCTCCTGCTCATTGAAGCGAGCAGCCGGGCGTTGAGCCATGCGGAGTTCAGGGTCGATGGTGCTCAGGGCCGAGACCTCCAACCTGACTACGTCCTCAACATTCTCGCTGATCCGCGTAGGTTGAATGAGGCCTTCAAGCAGACCGCCGTCCTTGTCCTGACGGATTATCGGCAGACCCAGCCAATCTCTGCGTTCAGGCAGTGATTGCGACAGCGTCGGAATGTTCGCCTGAACCATCTCAAGGAGACCATTCGCTTCACGCATCACCGGGTCTTGCGATTGCGCGAGATTGCGAACGACAGCCGGGATGGCCGAGCTAGCGATCTTCTTCGACACCTCTTTGCCGAACCGCTGACCACGGTCAGTATCCCCGGCCGTGAAGCTGGGGTCGATCATGTCCCAGAAATCGCCGATGCCTTGCAGCGCTGCCTTGTTGACGATGTTGTTCACGATGGCGGACAGGACGCCGCCCGCGATCCCTTCCAGCGCGTCGCCATCATTGATGTTGTGATCGCGGAAGGTGCGGCTCATGTCGGCGACCATGCCGAGCATTTCAGCCACCGGCGACAGCGTCGAGTATTCGACCCAACGCCCGCCGATGCGGATGCTATAGGACTTCACGCCGTCTTCCTCTTCGGCTGCGGATCGCTTTCCGACGAGATCGCCGTTTGCGAACAGAAGCCCAGCGGTCGCCATGAAGCCGATCCCAGTGACCATCCGCGCCATCGCCAAGTCGGCTTCGGCGCCACCACGTTCGAGCGATTGGTCGAGGCCACGCAGCGCCGCCGTGTAGTTGGCGAACTTCTCTCGGTTGCCCTTCAGCATGCCGAACAGGACCGGGTTGCGGTCAAACATCCCAGCACGAACGAGGTTGATCGGCGTCCGGAGGAACGGGACGAACAACGCTCTGAAGAGACGGTGCTGGCCCAACGCCTGCTCCCATTTCTTCAGCACCGGCCCGCTGTTTTGGAATGTCATCAGGCGAGCGTAGTCATCCGCCATGCCGTGAAGATCGACAGCCGCCAGCACGTCAGCCGCCTGATAGAGGGTCTGATCTGTGCTGTAGCTTTTGGCGGCGTCGTATTGTTCGCCAGCCAACTCGAAAACCTGCTTCGCACGATAGACGGCGGCCGAAGTCGGGCGGTTCGCAACGGCATCCATGACGCGGGTGAATTCCTTCTTTGCGTCATCGCCCTTCAGACGAGCCGAGCGATAGGACGCCTCGCGCACCGACAGAGCGTTCAACTGCATGCGATGGGTCATCGCTTTGGCAAACTCATCCACCGCAATAGAGGGTCGGTGGCCGAGCGTGCGCAGGGTTGAGAAGACCGCCGCGCCCGCCATGTCGGGGATGGAGGTCAGCGGATTGTTCTTCCAGCGGGCTTTGCGTTCAGCATTGATCGCGAAGGGTTGGTTGAACGCCGCATCGCCTAGGCTGGATTCTGCATCCCTAACTGGCGCCGCTGTCTTGAAGGCTTGGAAACCCGCACGGCTGGCGTCGAAGAATGACTGGTAGATGCCCGCGACATAGGCGTTGGCCTCACGGAACGTGACGCCTTCGACCGATCCGCGCGAGCCTGAGAAGGCGCGGCGAAGGGGCGTGGTGACACCGGCAGCGACGTAGCGTTCCCCAACCGTGAGACCGGCGTGGAGGACCGAGCCGATAGCGTTGCGGACGGCGGTGGCGGGCGTCGTCAGGTAGCCCATGACGACGTAGTAGCCGATGTAGTCGGACAACCCCATTTTGTTGATCTTGCGGATTTCGTCCTTGAAGCCCTTGGCTCCCTTGGTCTTGTTCGCTTTCAGCAGTGCATCGAGGGCCGCGCCCATGTCGTCGGTCTTAGCGCCGCCCAGTGCTTCAGCCAGACCATCAATGCTGGTTTGCAGATCGTTGAAGGTGCGAGCGCGCTGCTTGGTCGCCTTCATGATATTGAGGGCGCGGGCGATCTCCGATTTCGCTCCACCAGCCATCGCATCAAACATTTGCGTCGCTTGGAGGTGGGCGGCGAGGTCGGCCACGTCCTCCGCAGTCGCCTTTCCCGAAGCCATCTTGGCGCGAACTTCCGTCACCTTCGTCACAAGGTGATCGACGTGCTGCGCTGCGATAGTTTCGAGCGCGTGGATTTTGGCCGAAACGCCATGTTCGGAGGTGATGTCGGCGTGAGCCTTCACGACATCCGAGGTCGCTAGACCGAACGTCTGCTGACGTTCCTGAACCGACTTCCACGAGCGAGGCGCGTCACCGGCTGCGTCATAGAGCGGCTTGAAAATCTCGCTCATGACATTCGCCAGTTCCTGAAAACTGTCAGGATCGTTCACGAGCTTGTCGAAGTCGAACACGTCGGCATTCCAATGGCTCGCGCCATCGACGATCTCGTCACCTTGCTTGCCGAGCCACCTGACGAAGCGATCAACCTGATCCGGCTTCACGAATTTCTTCAGACTGTCGAGGTGAGCCATCGCGGCCTTCGCGCGCTCCGGTGATCCGGCCAGTCCCCAATCGACACCGTTCCAACGTTCATCCGCATCGGCCTTCGCACCGGCCTCGGCACGACCCGCTTCAGCTTCCAGATCGTCGAGAGACGGACCCTTTGCACGGGGTTGGTCGATACGAGCGGGGAGCGACGAAACCGGACCCTGCTGGGTCGGACGGAAAGTCCAATCATCCATGCTGAGAACGGGTAGATTGATGCTGTCGCTTATGTCGAGTTCGTCGCGCAGGACATGATCGAGTTCGACGGCCGATGGACGTGGTTCGCCTTTTGCCACCCTACGGACCAGCGCTCCGCCGCCTTCAAGCAATCCAGTGAACCCGGCTCCTGCGCCGATGTTTAGCGCCGTCTGGCTGAGGTCGATCTGATCCTGCGTGCCAGCCGAAGTGGCATCGCCTTGAGCGAGCAGATCGGTTGCACCGGCCACGAGGCCTTGCACGCCCATCTTGGCCCAGATCGATGACCCGCCAGAAATGTAGGATGTCGGATCGAGGGCGATGCCGCTGACCGATCCCAAGAGCGCCGCTGCGCCATGCATAGATTTACCTACGAGACCGCCGTCAGCTTCCCAGAAGGGATCGGCGCGGGAGTCGGCTTCGAACTCCTGACGACGCTGAAGCTCGTTGGCGACCGCCCGATCTGACGACCGACGCGTCTTGTCGGTGTTGTTCGTCATATCGGTCAGCACGCCCGCCGAACCGGCAAGGCGCGAGACAAGACGCACGGGATTGAGGGTGAAGCGACCGGCTATGTCTGCGGCTTCACGATTGTTTCCTCGCTTTGATGCATCAATGTAGTCGGCCGTATCATCCTGACCGGCGCGCCAACCTTCTGCGATGAAGTTTCGGTTCCAGAAGTCAGACGCCACGTCCATGTAGCGTTCGCCGACTGAGCGCTTCTCCCGAGGATTGGCGACCGCACTGGCGGCGGCGCGGCGGTCGCGCTGCTGTTCAGCGGCTTGGCCGTAGTGGCGATCCATTTCGCGTTCGATGACGCTGTTCGGGGTTCCGTCTGGAAACGAGATGACGGCCCCATCAGGCCCTCTAACGGTTATGCTCATTCAGTCCTTTCATCTGACAGGGACGAGGCCCTGACCGGGGATGTATTGAAGTTGGGCGGCCTGCTGGCCGTTCGTCTGCGTGGCGCCGGGCGCGCGGCTGTTGCCGGTGCCAGCCGGGGCCGGGGCGCTGTTCGGTCCTCCGCCGCCGCGAAGGAAGTTCGAGTAGTTCCGAACGATGGCGTCAGCCGCCTGCATGGGGTCTTCCCCATTTGCGAGACGACGTTCGAACTCGTTCTCCGCCTGCGTCACCAGTCGCAACATGTGCGGTTGAACTGCCGTGCCACCGCTGGCTTGCGTGACCTGAGCGCGGAGGGCGCCGCTCACATAGCTGCGGGCGTTTCCGACGATTTGGTTTTGCGCCGGATCACGGCTGGCATCCCCACGCGCACCACTGGCCGCACGGGTGCGAAGGTCGATGTATGCCCGCGTTGCGGCGCGGCCGGTTCCGAGCCGACCAGCACGATAGTCGCGATCCAGTTGAGCGGTGATGCTGCTGTAGCTGGGATTGTTAGCCGCGAACTTCTCGCCATAGCTGAGGATGACATCATCGTTGGCTTCACCCTCAAGGGTGCTGTCGCGGAGGGATCGGAATGCATTCGATGTCGTCATGCCTTCGGACGGCGTGAGGACGCCACGGCGCACCGCCTGTTCGATGGTGTCGCTGACATCCTCGCCACGGCTGGCGCGGCGCCATAGGTCCATCGTCAGTTCGTCCATGGCCGCCTGACGAGCCTGTTCGGTTTTGCGTTCGCTGTCGCCCTCGATGCTGTCGATGGCGTTCAGGATGCGGACCTGTTGAGCAGGCGTCAGGATCGAACGGCCGGGGACGCGTTCGCGCCGTGCCGGTTCGATTTCCGCAGCCGGTTTGACTTCGCCTTCCGGTGTCTCGTCCGCAGCCATCGCCTTTGTCTCCGATCCCACGATGGTGCGGGGATCATGGCGTTCGCCTTTGGCGTCACGGTAGGTCCAATGGAGGTGAGGGCCGGTGCTGTTGCCGGTGTTTCCGGAAGCGGCGACGTTCTGTCCTTGCCGGACCGTGTCCCCGACCTTCACCCCGATGCGGTCGAGGTGAGCGAAGCCGGTTTTCGAACCGTCAGCGTGGCGAATGATTAGCTCTTTGCCGCCACGGCCACGGACGCCAGCCACTTCGACGACGCCATCCGCTGGGGCTGAAACTGCGGTTCCGACCGGCATGGCGATATCGACGCCACCGTGGTTGGTCGAAGCGCCGGGCAGGGGAGCACGCCGTGCGCCCATGCCGGACGTAACGCGATCCATATTGGCGACCGGCGCCGCATAGCTTTGGCGGGTCGCGGTCGGGGCGGGCGCCTCGGAAGGTGCAGCAGGAGCCGCGACCGGAGGAAGGGGCTGACCCTCAATCGTGTTTTTGAAGGCGACGACTTCGGGATCAGTCGGATCACGCTCATCCAGCAGGTTTTGCAGAACGGACGTGTCGCCGGTCTCCTGCGAATAGGCGACGATGCCATTCACCAGCGCTTCTTGAACGGCTTCTCCGTTCAGCCCGGCTTCGGTCAAACGCGTGCGTTCAGCGCTGAGGTTCAAGGCGTCGCCACGAGCGAGGCTCGCGACCGCATTGGAGACCGTGTTGTCGATCAGTTCCTTATCGGTCTTTTCCTTGAGCACGGCGCTGGCACGGGTGTTCGTCTCCTGCGACCAGCGCATCAGACGCTCACCGACTTGGCGTTTCACATCGGGTAGCTCGTAGGTGTCGGCGGTCTCTGCGATGAACTCGCGCGTGCTTGCCTGCATGAACGCTTCGATCTCTTCGACCGTCGAACCGCTGTTGATCATACGGTCCATTTCCTGCGTCGTTTCGGTCTCGAACTCCGTCTGACGCTTGGCCGCCACGGTGCTGTGGTAGGCGCGCTGATAGGCGACTGCCTGCTGATGCAACGGGTCCATCTCACGGCCAGCCGTCGCGTCGGTCATCCCGTCCGCGTATTCGACTTCAGCCGTCTTGCGGGTCTGCGCGATATCGGCTTCCCAGTAGGCTTGGTTCGTCTGTTCGAGTTGCTTGAAGAAGCGGTTGATCTGGTCAGCGCCGCCGTCACCGCGATAGGCGGAGCGCATGTCGGAGCGCACCTGAGCATCCGCGACGCGCGTTTCACGACGGGTCGGAGCTATGGCGTCACGGTTCTCGGTGACGCGGTCTTGCGCATTCCTGCGCTGGTTCGATCTCGATAGATCATCTGCCATTAGCGTGGCCCTTTCGCTGCATCAGCCTTGGCGATCTGAAGCGACTTGCCGCCGTAGTAGGCCTGCGCTCCCGATGTCGCGATCCGCAGCCCGGCGCCCAAGATCGTCGGGCGGGTATTGCGTGAGTGCATTGAGTTGGCTTCCGCGATGGCGGCGCGCTCCTGCGTTTCGGCGTTCAGATTGGTTCGTTCGGTGGCGAGGTTCGTTTGCATGAGGCTGTCGTTCAGCATCGCTTCCACGCTGCCACCAATATTTAGCCCCTGCTGCCCGGCCGCGACCCGGATGCGCGCGGCTTCCTGACGGGCGACGCGCTGGCGCTCATTCAGTTCGGCAGTCTGGGCGGTTCTGATTTCTTTCTGGGTCGTCGCAAGCTGCGCATCAATGGCGCGCTGCTGGTGTTTGGCGGATTGAATCTCGCCGATGACGCTGGTGGCTTGGCCGACGACGGCGAGCGCTACAGACGCGGTAATGGGGTCACAAATCGGATGGTCCCTCCCTTGATATGCTGAAAAGGTAGAAGGGGCGCTGCTCGCGCCCGTGGTGCAGATCGACGGCTTCGATCTGAAAGCCCGACCACAGGAGCCATTGGAGGCTCTGACTGTTTCGGGCGTCGATGTAGTTGTAGAGACGCGGCCATTCTTCGAGCAGATCGGCTACGTAGGATTGTGTGTGACGGGCGACCGCATATCGGGCGGTGCGGCTTTCCATCCCCGGCGTTCCCAGCATCCAGATGATGCCGTCGTTTTTATCATCCGGGGCCGCGCCGAAGATGCAGAACGGCTCCCCATCCCGGCATATCACCCATGCGAACCGAGACATCATCAGGGATGCGGTCAGCAGCACGAGAGGATCGGGATCGCCTAGAGTGAGGAGGGGATTGGTCGCCCGCATCTCATCCCAATCGCTGGGTCTGAGGTTGGCGGCGATATGCGCGAGCCACGCCAAAGTCTGCTCGTCCGACGTGTCGGCGAGGTTGTGAAAAATGATCATGCTTCTTGGAGGATCGCTGCTATAGGGCGACCAAAGTTGGGGGAATGGAATGAAGCTTCTAGGTTGCGCTACTCTTGCGCTAACTGTGATCGCCGGGACGGCTGATGCAGGTGACTGGCGTTGGTTCTATACGAGCAACAACACGCTTTATTTTGTCGATGCAGCGTCCATCAGAGAGGTGGACGGTCGCAAGCTGGCGTGGATGACATACGCTTACCGCAATGTATCACCCGGCCAAGCTGACTACCTCGTCGCGCGAATCGAGTTCGATTGCGATGCGGAGGCAACTCGTACTCGTAACGCCACCGGTTATGACAAAGAGGGGAATTCAATTGGTTCTGATCAGAGCTTGCGAAGCTTTGAACCAGTTATCCCCGATACTGCCGGGCAAGCAGCCCTAAACGCGGTTTGCCTAAACAGCTTTAGTGATGTGCAAGTTGAAACACCCTATTTGGTCTATCAAACCGCCGTCACCTACTGGCAAGGACAAGACGACGAATAAGACCGCGCGCGGTTATGATACTTCGCCTGCAATCTGGCTCGGCTGACGTGTCGGCGAGGTTGTGAAAAATGCTCATGCTTTCGGGGATCGCTGGTATAGAGCGATCAGGATGGGGGCTGGAATGAAGCTTGTGGGTTGCGCCGTGCTGGCGCTTTCGTTGATTGCCGGGACGGCAAATGCAGCGGAATGGTCGCTATTATATGCGAACAAAGAAGTCGCCTTCGCGTTCGATGCGGCCTCGATCAAGCAAGTTGCGGGGCGCAAGCTCGCTTGGGTGGCATTCATCTATCCTGATAAGAATCTCGGGTCGGATTATTCGCTGGAACGTTGGGAGTTCGACTGCGCGCGCGAGATGACCACGGTCACTAGTTTCGTGGCCTATGATATCGAAGGTCAGGTAACGACTTCGAACGATCAGCGCCAACGCACGCTTGCAGCAGTCCCCGAAAGCCCCGGCAAGATGGCTCTCGATGCCGTTTGTGACATCGAGAACTATCATGACCCCGACCCGAGTTCGGCTATTCGCGATCTGGTTCGCGGGTATCGACTATACGTTGAGTCCGCCGATTAGGACGACCGCGAGCGGTTGTGATACTGCGCCTCCCATTCCGCAGTGACGAATGTCGATGCGACGTGGGTGTCATTGACGATCCTGATGATCGCCGTCGTGTTCTGACCCCACACCTGAAACCGATAGGTGCCCGTGTGATAGGCGGGCTGGTTTAGCTTCAGGCTGGACGCCCCAAGCACCTTGCCGGTGAACTCCGCCAGCCGTGAGGGCACGATCTCTTCGACCGTGGCATCGAGACCGTGAGGACTGACGATGGTCTTGAAATAGGCCGTGTCCGCGTAGGAGATCGAGAAGGTGCGCAACTGGGTGCGCCCCGTTGTGATCGCCTCATTGCGCTGATTGCGCACATACTGGGTCGAGAATTGGAACTCGAACGAATAGTTCGCGCCAGCCACGATCGCAGCCTGCTGGTGCTGGCCCGGTACGGCGACGACGTTCGTATCGATCCAGACATATTGGCTGGGATCGATCAGGGTCTCGCGCTGGCCGCCGAAGCCATCTCCTCGCACTAGGCGGAAAGACGGGCGATCCGGGACGTAGGGGAGGGTGAACTCGGTGCGATCAGCGACGCTCGAATAGACGCCGGTCACGACCGTCTGACGATCCAAATGGATCTGATTTTCTGTCGCCGAAGATTTCGCACCCGCCTTCAGGTTCAGCCGTTCAAGGAACAGGCCGTCAGCCCGCTGGATCACCAGATGTAGGACGCCTCGCAGATACGCCGAAGAGACGATCCGAACGCCTTCACCGAGGGACCACTCATGCCAAGCCACCTGTGCTTTCTCGTCCGCTGAGGTCCAGTGGAACTGGTGAACGAACACTTTGTGGGGTGCGCCATCCGTGAGGACGAAGAGCGCCGACAAGTCGTCAGCCGGAACGATCTGGCTGACACCGGCCGGGATGTAGCTATCGACGTGGCCGGTGATGTCTCCGGCCGTCGTGGCGTCTGATCCCGCCAGACGCGTATATTCGCGGATCGTTGCGAACTCCGCACCATCGACGCTGAAGTAGATTTCAGAGCCGAGGGGTGCGAGGCCCGCACGGGTGTTGACGGTGTAGTTTGTGGTCGGCCGGATCGCGAGCGAAGAGGCCGTGACGCCGAGTTCGCCAAAGCTGAGGCTGAACTGGGTTTGATCGCTGGTGAGCAGGATGCCGTCATTGAAAGTCACCGCATCCTTCAGCAGCGAAACCCTTGTGGAGGTTGCGCTGATGTCGATCACGTCGCTCTCAAGATAGTCCTGCTGCGACATTCGCCAGAAATTGCCGAACTCGCCCACCACACTCATCGCGGTGTTCTCGTCGTAGATCAGCGCAAGGCGGTTTTGGAAGAAGAACACCTTGCGGATCGTGCGACCGATGAAGCCGGGGTTCGGGTTGATCGATTCGTCACCTACCCGGCGCGGCGCCCAAGAGAACGGTGCGAAGGTGAATGTCCCATCGGCCTCTGAGATCAGAGCGTGGGGCATGGTGAGCGGGTTGATCGCATTCACGAGACCCGGCTTCACGCATTCGTCCCAGACGCCCTGTGTGCGACGCACGTAGTAGGGCGAGTTGTTCGAAGTGGTGCTGCCTTGGATGCGATAGATCGCACCTTCCGGCGCGGTCTCGGGCAGTTTGTCGAAGCGCTGCACCGTGCCGGTGAGCGATCCCAAGACGGGGTTCGGCTCATACTGGTAGGCGGTGCCGGGGCCGAACTCGACCCCGTTGGCGTCCGTGCCATTTCGACGGCTGAGCCAGATTTGATAGTCGAGATCGGCTTGCGTATCCGCCCCCAGAGGAGCCATCCCGCAGACCTTCGTCCGGTTCGTGATGAAGCTGTAGTCGGCCACGGTCGCGGCTGAGATTTCGGTTTGATAGTCGGTGATCCCGGCGAGGTAGCCCCAGCCGCCCGGTGCGTTCACGACCCGCTCCGCGCCCGTTTGGGTATCGAAGACCTTGATCGTGCCGTTCGCGACGATGACGACGTATTGCTCGGCGGTGTCGCGGTTGATCGTGTGGACGTGGGCGTTGCCCGGCGTCGTCCCCATCAACTTCTTCACATGCTCGGTCGGAGCACGCTTCGACAGGCCTCTGGCGATGCTGGACCAACCGTTGATCTGCGCTTCAAGCTGGTCGGGCGAACGAACTTGAGCCGACTGCTGCGAAACACCCCCGATAAGGCTGGGAATGCTGCGCACGAGGAGGCTCAAATGGACCTCCAAGCCCGGCGACGGTTTGTCTTCGCGGCAAGTTCTGCGCTGGCGCGGAATGCGTTGATGTCGGCGGCGGCGGTCTGGCTGCGCAGGAGTGCGATCCATGCGCGCTGCTCGTCCGCTTCGAGCATCCGGTTCATGGCGGGATCGCCAACCACTTGAGCTTGGAAACGGCGGCAGGCGGCGGCGGTGGCGTAGCTGCGAGCGGCTTCCGGCAGGGCTTCAAAATCAAAGCTCCACTTCACCTTCACGCGCACCGGCTGGCCGATCTCAAATGTGTGGTTGACGGCGTCCCAAAGCGCTTGCGCCGAATGATCGGGATGCTGGCGCGGCGTCAGGTCTTGGCGCGGCTCGGATGGATCGACATCCATTGCGCCGAGCGGGATGAAGACCAAGCCATCGATCGTAGGGTTGAGGACGTAGCCGTCGTCTGTGTTGAACCGAAAGCCCCATTGGCAGACTTCGCGGACCACCTTCCGGAGGGTGTCGAGCGCAACATTCTGATCATGAAGCTGAGGGGTGATGGCGTTTACCGGCGACTGGCCGATTGCCAGCAGCATCGAGTTGACCGCCGCGAGTTCGGTGATTGGAGTGGCGAACATCGGCCTCCTTGGTTGAAGTGAAAAAAAGGCCCCGATCCGGAGATCGAGGCCTTCGTTTTGGTCGGCTTAGGCCGGTGCGCCGGTGCGCAGTTCGACCGCATTCGAGGCGCGGAACGTATCCGAGCCGCTCATCTGGCGAGCGAGGATCAGCGTGCCTTGCTTGCTGATCTGCTCTTCGGTTTGAACCGACATCGCTTGGACTTCAGCGGTCGCAACCGCATCAGGAGTCCAGACAGCACCAACGGTCGTCGCCATGTTCTGGCGGTAGCGCGTCGGGATATTGGAGTTGGCCGAGTCATTGACCCACGGGCACAGGTTCGATTTCAGAATCTGAACACCGTCGATAGTCGTCAGCGTGTGATTGCGGATCGAAGCGTCGCCACCGTTGTAGTCGCGGTTCAGGTTCTTGTCCGACTGCGCCATCAGATACCAAGCGGCGGTCTTGAACAGGGCGTAGACGGGGACTTGGTCAACGCGGACGAAATTCTCATCCAGCGTTTGCTTTGCGGTCGAGACGGCTGCGAACAGCTTGGTCACGTCGGTATCGAGACCGGCGACTTGCACCGGCTTGGCGACCGGACCGCCCAGAAGGTCGTTCGTGCGAGCAGCTTTGATGACGGCGCGCATGACGTTCTGGTCGAACTGGACCGCAAGGGCTTCAGCCAGTTGGCGGGTGTATTCGCCGCGAACGTCGAAGTGGTTCAGGATTTCGTGGATGTCGGCAACGAACACGTCCGAGATCAGCTTGTCGTCGGACGACAGAACGATCTCATCGTGGTCGATCTGCTTGCCGAGGATTTCAGTGCCCGGCGTGTGGTAGCTGGCAGTTGCACGGCCAACACGCGGGAAGCGCAGGGTCTTACCGTTCTCCAGTTTGAAGATGCGGTGCTTGTCGCGCATGATCGTCATGCGCTCGTAGGCGGCTTGGATTTCGCCACCAAAGATTTCGAGCAACAGCGCGGTGTTACCGGCTGCGCCACCGGCCTTAAAGCCGGGATTCGAGGGGATAGAGTTAGCCATTAGGCTCCTTTGATTAGGGTTGAGTTCCCGATCATTCGGAGTCCGCTGGCGAGCGAGGTTATCGAGTTACCGGCCTCATCGCAGCCGGATCGATCCGTTGGATTTTGGGATAGGGGTTGAGCCGGGCTTTCACCGGCGCCCGTAAGGACGGTCAGATCGCGTTGCGCTGGATCAGAGCGGCCCGGCCGTCCGGTCACGATGACGCGGCGGGCTAGGTCTTAGGGGCACGGGATGCGAGCCGGTTTTACCAGTTCGCAATCGAGCGTTCGGCTTTCTCTGCGACCTCGCGCTGATAGGCGGTGTCGGTCTGATACTTGTCCGATTTCATGGCGTTGATCATTTCCGCACGAGAGCGGAAAACGTCACCTGTCGCGGCGCCGCTCTGGCCCTGCACGAAGTTGCCCT
Source organism: Brevundimonas diminuta (assembly GCF_022654015.1). NCBI lineage: Bacteria > Pseudomonadati > Pseudomonadota > Alphaproteobacteria > Caulobacterales > Caulobacteraceae > Brevundimonas > Brevundimonas diminuta. The sequence continues at coordinate 2,071,979 of NZ_CP073063.1, read as the reverse complement.
CATTTGGCTGCGCGGCTTTGAACCGGCCGACCAGCCATTCGACGCCTTGGCGCTGAGTGGCAGGATTATCGACCAGCGCATTATAGGCTGCGCGGTCTTCATCAGAGAGGCAGTTCTCGCCCCATGCCATCGCGGCATCTAGCGTCTGCTCATCACCGGCTGCGGCAAAGATGCTCGCGGATTGTTCACGACCCAGCGCGGCAAGGCCGTCCATGTAGGTCTGAATGATGGTCTTGGGGACGCCAAGTTTCTCGATCTTGGCGATGGCGTCTTCACCCGGCGCGCCATTCGTTTCGGCGTAGGTCTGCGCGAAGGCTTCGAAAGCCGTCGTGATCGGATTTGCTTCCGCTTGTGCCTCGCCATCCGCCTTCTCAATCTTGAGGTCGAGCGGCTTGTCGTCGTCCTTTTTCGCACCGGAGAACTTCTGTTCCAACTCGGCGTAGGATTTGACCAGATCATCGGTTTTGATCTCGCCCTTGTCGGCGTCCCAAAACTTTTCTGGAATGTGCGCGGGGCGCGCGGCCTTGGCGGTTTCGGTAGTCGCTTCGGTCTTATCGAGGCTGGCGCGGTATTCGTCGGCCGTCACACCCTCGGGGAGGGCGCTGGCCGGGAGATCGATATTTTCGGCCTCAATGGCCGGGGTCTCTGTTGTCATTCAAATCCTTAAGAGGGTTGGTCTGTTGCGGCTTTCATTGCCGCGTCCATGAAGCCGGGAGCCGCCGCTTGGGTGGCCTGCGCCATCATGGCTTGCTGCTGTTCCTGCGCCTTTTGCTCATCCGATTTCAGAAGAGCGTCCAAGCCAAGAACGCCGTGTTCGACGCCCAATCGGGTCAGCAAATTGGTGATGTTGAATTCCTGCGCGACGGTCGGGTTCGACAGCATCGCAGTGGCGTCGGAGATGAAGTTCCGCAGACGGTTCACCTCAGCGGCGCGACCCAGTGCGGCAAGGCCGGTGAGTATCTTCGGCTTGATAGCGTCGGGGACATCCGGGATGCGACGCTGTTGCGCGGCGATATAGAGATAACGGGTCGCGATGGGCTTCTGAAGCTCGCTTGCCAGCACGCTGAACGTGCCACCCAAGGTGTTTTCCAACTCCTCTGACGAGGCGCGGATTTCTTCAGCCGTGACCCGCTCTGCGTTGCGGAAGTTCTGGACGAGGAAGCCGCGATTGACGCGGTCTTCTGTCTTGTCCGCCACGGTGACGACGAAGCCAAAATCTTGGCTCTTGTTCAGGCCGAGAGTGCCGAAGTCCTCTTCACGACCGAGGATGACATCGCCCGAGCTTGCGGCTGCAAACTCTGCCGGATCGGCGGTCGAGTTGGGATCAATCGTGAAGATGGTGCGGCTGGCGAGCGCCGCCATCTGAACCGTCGATTGATAGAGGTCTTCGAGCGACATCAGGTCGCCCATGTATTCGGTGACGTGGCCGCGTCCGTAGTCTGAACCGGGAACGGCGAGCCAGCGCGGCGCCAACCAGCCCGACTTGTCTTCAGGCGCACGGCCTTCGGTGCCGGGGAGGCGCTTGCCTTCGATCTCCTGCCAGTGGGTGACAGTCCCGTCGCGCTTTTCAACGACGGTGTAGAGATCGACTTGCCGTTCCGATTTGTCCGGGTCGATCTTCACGCCGATCAGGGCGCGGATTTCGTCCGACAGGGTCGAGGGATAGACCTTCTCCTGCACGACGATATCGACCCACTGGCCGTAGGCGTCGCGTTTGATGACGAACTGATCCAGCCGATACAGCTTCGGTATGCCGTCGAGGGGGAAGTAGACGACGACGTTTCCGGCAACGATCAGTTGGCGAAGCACCTCCGCCATGATCGGTCTGACATTCCGCTCCTCCATGAGTGCGGCGGTCGACTCACTGACCTGCGAAAGGAGGGCGTCGGTCTTGGCCTTGTCGGTCTGAAGACTGGCTGCGGCAAAGGCATCCAACTCCAAGCGGAAGAAGGGGACCGAGACCGGAAATAGGGTGGAGTGAAGGCGGGCGGCCAGCGATCTCAAACCGTTCGCGCCGACGCTCTGATAGGGTTGGGTCGAGGTGTAGTGTTCGTTCTGGCCCACCTCTGGAACGAGGCCGGGGATAGTCAGGCGCGCGGCTTGGCGCGCCTTATCCAGAACGGATGTGCGAGCGACAGACAGCGCGCTGAAACGCGCTGCTGCGGTCTTCATGCGTTATTGTTTTGCTTTCAATGAGAGGGCTTTTCCGGCCAGCCCAAGCGTGCCGGGGAGGCGGCTCAACGACTGTCCAAGCTGGACATCGCGAGAGGTGGTCGATGCTCCGCCTGCGGGCGGATTGACCGGCGCGAGGGGATCGGTCGGGGTGACGTTCGCAGTCCCGGCGCCGCGACGGATCGTCAGCGATTTCACGCCGCCCTGACGGGCGCGGATGATCGGGTCGAGGCCATCAAGCCACGGGTTGCGAAGGATCGCTGGGTCTTTGTCGGTCGCAGCGGTTGGCTGAACGACCTTGGGTTTACTGACGATACAGATAGCGCGTCTCCTCAGATGGAGTCGGGGCGCTGGACTGACCGTTCAAACTCTCGACGCAGTTGATGCACGAGGTCGCGGCGTCCGGCCTCGAACATGATTTTTTCGATGGGTTGGTCGGGGCGAACTGACGGCTCAGGACACAGTGTGTCGAGGTGCTTCAGAAGGTCCGGGACGTTGGTGGGAAAGCGGTCCCTCGCGCCGTGCGCGACTGGCTGATGGCGGCTCATGCGCGCCTCAACTCATTCACGGCGTAATCGCGGATCGCCTGCACATGGACTGTGTGGGGGGCCTCAGCGTCAGCCATCATTCGTTTCGAACGGGAGACTTCCTCATAGGGGTCTAGGCCTACGGCTTCAGCCATAACGGTGGCAGCGAGAAAGACCGCGCTGATCTGGTCAGCGGGGTCCACGTCTTGAAGACGTGCGAGTTGAGCGAAAGCCGGTTCGCGAAGGACGCTGACCCGACTGCGCTGGCGGACGGAGCCGCGAATGAGAGAGATAGGAAACATATTCAATAGGTGCGTAACGGGAATATTGGGCTTGATGCAGCGATCTAGGCGAAGAGATATTGGGAGGAGAGGACGCGGTTGATGTCGAAGCTTCCCAGCGCGGGGACCGGGGGCAGGGTCACGGCGATCTCCGGGGGAAGTTGTTCGGCGATCTCGTCACGAAGCACCTCAAGCCAGTTCGTCTGATAGAGATCGACGAAGGTCTCCCGCAGGATTGTGCCGAGTTCGAAGGCACGGGCGGCATGGACCGCGAAACTGTCATGGACGACGGCGAGCGCCCTGATGCCGTTATCGTGGCAGCGGTTCGCCACACTCATGAGGTGGCTGGCGTCCATCGCGTGGATGAAGTTTGGGCTGATGCCGTTGGCCTGACGGCGGCTGTCGAGGCGTTTAGTCTCGTTCTTCACCTGAAGTCTGAAGACCTTGCCCTTGTGGGTGACATTCACCGACCCGGATTTGCGGCTGTAGTAGCTCTGAAGGACGGGCAGGCCGGTGGGTGTGGTCCAACGCAGAGGAAGGCCAGCGGAGGTGACGATCCGCGACACGCTGCGGAGCCAGTCCATTGCGCTCGACGCGGCTACTACGGTGTTTTGCAGGCCTTCCCACATCGCGCCGCTGAGAAAGAGTGAGGCGGCGTAGTTGTCGCCGTCGAGATAAGGGCCTTCAGCGTCCAGTTCGCGAAGCGTCTGGAAGATCATGTCGTGGAAGCCGTAGCGCGTCGCGCTGTAGACGTAGGTCATGACCGGACGTTTGGCCGTCTTGCGGTTGACCTTGCCGCGCCAGATGGCCGCGATTGGATCAGAGGACTGGTCAACCTGCGCCTGCACAAGGGCGGCGACATCCGCGTAGATATCTCTGGGCCGGTCGGAAGGTTCGAGGTTTACGGCTGCGGCGCCGATGGGGTCGCGGAGCAGGGCGCTGAAATGCTGAAGGCCGGAGTTCGATCCATCCAGTGCGACCGGCAGATGGCTGATGAAGTCGGCGCCTTCACGGACGTATCCCGCCCATTCCATGCACGCGGCAAGCGCCATGAACGGGCTGTCGGCCGTGGCCCAGAAACGCTGACCGTCGAGCGGATCGGCGGCGCTATCTAGGATCGCCGCCTCATTGGCGAACACCCAATCGACGCGCTCTTCGAAGCTGATCTTGTCGTGGCCGAACAGACCGGCGAGGTGGACGGCCAGCCAGTGGGCGCCCGCGTCGGTGATCGGATGGCCCTCTGCGAATGTCAGAAGAGCTTTGGCGACATCATCGCCCTGCGGATGCGGCCCGCCTGTTGCGAGGGGATAGACGCGGCCCCGGAAGTCGAGGCTGTGAGGGAAGTAGATCGCCTCTTCTGATGCGAACTTCGCTCCAACCCATAACCTTTGGCTCATCGCCAGACGGGCGCTCACCAGCTTTGAGTTTCGGTCGTGAACATCAGCGGCGTCACGCTTCCAGCGCTTTTTCGCTTCCTCGTTGATATCGTAATCGTCAGGACGACCGGGCAGGGTCTCCGGTTCACGAGCGGGAAGACCGCCCAGCACCCCTCCGCCATCCCAGATTTCGCGGATGATGTTCAGGATTGGGGTGTTGATCCGCCACGCCGTCTCTTGGATCGAGTTCACCGCGTCATAGACGGCGTTCATCATCTGGTGACGGAGGTCTTCGTGGTATGCGGCGTTGGACTGTTTCACGAGCCTAGTGCCGGGCGTGCGCGTCACGTATCCGCCTTTGAACGGACTGGTCCAACGGCGCGGCGGCATGATCATCGGAAGGTTGATCGGTTCGAGCAGTTCGCACCGGGCGTGCTGCTGCTCTAGCCATTGGTGGACCGCCTCAGTCGGGCGGACATATTTGGTTTGAAGGCCCCGGCTCTCGATGACGAACAGGCCGGTGGCGTCACAGAAGAGTTCGATGGCTTTGACGCCGGTGCGAATGCGGGTGGCGAGCGGGAAGGTCCGATCCACGCCCAATCTTTCGAAGATGTGCTGGATCGCGCGGCGCTTCTTGCTGCTGCGAACGCCGGTCTGCTGATTGCGCAGCACACCTTTTGCGGCATGACGGTTCACCTTCGTGAGCCGCGCCATCTGAATATGTTCGATGAGCGCGTCCGCTACTGCGATGGCGGTAGCGGTGAGCTTCTTCTGTTCGACGGTCGCACTGAGGACCACACGGCCGATCAGGTAGGCGGCTTCTTCAGCGCCCAGTTCGTTGAGGATGTGGGAGGACTCCGGAGTTCGGGCGCCGCCGCCATGATTCACGCGGTCGGTGAATTCTCGGATCGCGTCCGCCGTTGGTTTGAGAGCGAGGCGTAGAAGCTGACGGCCGGGCGGCAGATCGGCCTCCTCATCGGCGGCGCTGGGATCATTGCGCCACGGCATAGGGCGGCTGCTGCGGTAGCGTTCGGCGCCGAGGGCGCGGCTTTCCTGTTCCAACGCGATCTGACGTTGGAGGCGGTCTCTGAATGTCTCACTCTTCATCCATTATTTAGCAGGATGAGGAGGGGACGACTGGCTTGTCACGCGCCGACGCTAAATAGCTCTATGCCTTATGATCCCAAGAAAGACCCCTACGCGGGGCAGTTCGCCAAGCTCAACACGCCCGCTGGACGCGCCATCAACATCACCCCGGCCAACGCCGATCTGCCCGAGTATGTTAAGGCGGTGCGCTGCAATGGCGCGGGCAACCTCGTCTTTCTTCCTGCGAAGAATGAAGACGGTCAGACCATCACCCTCGCGGTGCTGGCCGGGGAGACTGTCCCAGTCCTGACACGCCGTGTTCTACCCGCATCGACCGCCAGCGGGATCGTCGGTTTTCTAGACTGATGTTGGAGATCGAGTTCGGCTTTGGGTTCGGCTGGGGCGTGAAGCCACGTGCTGATTTTGCGGAACAACCGCACCCGCCTGCTGGCAAGCAATGGGTGACTACGAACGGCGGAGCCGACTACGTCACCTACATGGGTGAGATGGTCTACGTGACGGCTTAAACACCGTTGGTTGATGGGCTTTCCCGTGCCATGAGACGGCGGGGAGTTCAGCCATGCCAGACGTTACCACCATCACCAATGTGCCGCCGACGCCGGACATGCCCGACCCGTCGCTACTGACCGAGGTAACTGCGCTGATCGTCGCGATCACCGCTTTGCTGGCCGTGATCGTTTGGCCGGTGTTGATTGGTTATGGCCTGAAGAAATTTCACGCGCCGATCAGCGACCTTTTGAAACGTGTCCGTGCGGCTGAAGGCATGGGCGTGAAGGTCAACATGGATGACCTCGAAAAGAAGGCTATCGCCGCAGGCATAGAGGGCGATGGCGTCCCCCAACTTGATCCGCAGGATGTGCCACCCACTGACAACGCATCTTCGGATAATGCGCAAAGCGAACCCGCTGAGCCTAACGTCGTCGAGAGGTCGATCCCAGTCGACCGAGATTCCAGCGCTAGGGAAGCGAGGAGGCGCCAGCGGGAGATATCGAGGCTCAATCAGGACTTTGGCATAGGGCACGACGAACTGGAAACGCTGGCGAAAATCCATCCACCATCCGCAGTGCTTTGGGCGTGGACCGACCTCGAAAAGAGCCTCAGCCTGCTTGCTGAATCGTGCGCGGTATCATCGCCGATAGTGCTCGTCTCCGTTACCCAGCTTTACAAGTTAGGCGTGATCCCACCGATCTTGAAAAGCCTGCTGTACGATCTCTGGAACGTTCGTCAGCAAATGGCGGCGGGCAGCAACTTCAGCTTCGATGATGCGCTCAAGTTTGGACGCAGTGCACAGCAAGCGAAGCGCGAGTTAGACGACCTTCGCTTTATGCAGGTAATGGGGATAGCCGATCCACCGGATAGGTCTGACCGGCATTGAGTGGCCGGGAACTGCTTGCGCACCCCATCAAAACCGCTACAAGGTCACTACAAACTTCGTCTCTCAACTTCGGTTCGGGCGTTGTTTTTAAAGGTGTTTCGGGCAAAATCTGGAAATCCTAGTTCCCCAGCCATCCGCCGACAAAGGTCGGCGCCGTCGAACCACTTCACAGCTTCAGCATTATCATCTGCGCCAGGGCTTCCGTCCGGATGCCCGACTACCTAGCTTGACCGCAGACTGCTGCTGAGGAGAACGATGATGGTTACCGCCAAAGAAAAGCGCCTGGCGCCCCTGAAGACGCCGACGAGCCTGTCGGAGGAGGCGACCCAGAGCATTTCCGCCGCTCTGACCGGCCTGCTGGCCGATACGTTCGCTCTCTACATCAAGACAAAGAATTTCCACTGGCACGTCTCGGGTCCGCACTTCCGGGACTACCATCTGATGCTGGACGAGCAGTCGGCGGAAATCCTGGCCATGACCGATCCGATGGCCGAGCGGGCGCGCAAGATCGGCGGGACCACCCTGCGCTCCATCGGTCAGATCGCCAAGGAATCACGCATCGCCGATAACGACGCCGACTATGTCGATCCTCTCGATATGCTGGCGGAGCTTCGCGACGACAACGGTGAACTGATCGGCCGGATGCGCGAGGTGCATGACCTTTGCGACGAGCATAACGACGTCGCGACCGCCAGCCTGCTCGAGAACTGGATCGACGAGAGCGAGAAACGCGTCTGGTTCCTGTTCGAATCGGGTCGTCGCGGTAACGGCTGAGGAACCGCAGCACTTGCGCCGTCTTATGTATCGTCGATAGTCGATGACGGATGGCGCAGGAGGGGCGCGTGAAGCAGGTTTCGGTGATCTGCGTTTTGGCGATCGTGGGGGTGCTGGTGGCCTCGCCCGCCTCAGCTGATATGTCCAAGGCGTTCGGCAACACGATCGTGTCCCATTATCCGAATGGACAGTGGGTCCGGCATTATTTCGAGCCGGATGGACGCTACACCTCGCAGTTTTCCGACGGGCGACGTGTGGCGGCGCGCTGGTCGGCCGAGGGTGACAAGATCTGTCTGTCCGGCTTCATTCCGCGCCAGATCCTGCCGCGCTTCTGCAGCCGCATGGTCGAGGCCGATGTCGGCGACAGTTGGCGCGCCCGCGATCCCTTGGGACGCTCCATCCGCAACGAACTGGTCGCTGGGCGTCGCTGAGGCCTTGCCCTGAGCGGCGTCACCCTCTAGACGCGACCGCCTACCCGATGCGGATGTGGCGGAACTGGTAGACGCACTGGATTTAGGTTCCAGCGCCGAGAGGCGTGGAGGTTCGAGTCCTCTCATCCGCACCAAGACAAAAAAGGCCCCGGATTGCTCCGGGGCCTTTCTTTATTCCTGGCCTATCGCCCGTGCGGGCTATTTGAGGCCGATCGATGGGCCTGCCGCGATTGGTGCGACAGGCCCGGTTTGGTCTTAGCTGATCGGCGGCACGGGCGGCGGCGGAACGTCACCATCCGTTTCGTGAACCTCGACCACGCCGCGACCCAGGTGGCTCTTGCGGTAGCCGTAGGCGAAGTAGATCACCAGGCCAATGCCGCCCCAGATCGGCAGCACCATCTTGGCGTCATGCGGCAGGTTCCAGAACAGGAAGGCGCAGCCGAACGCCGACAGGGGCGCGAACACCCAGATCAGCGGCGTACGGAACGGACGGCGGCGGTTCGGATCCTTGACTCGCAGCACCAGCACCGCGATCGACACCATGAAGAAGGCGAACAGAGTGCCCGAGTTCGAAATGTCGGCCAGCTGACCGACCGGGAACAGGGCGCCGGCGATGGCGACCGCGATGCCGGTGGCGGCGGTCACGATGTAGGGCGTCTTCCACTTGGGGTGGATTTTGGTCAGGCCTTCCGGCAGCAGACCGTCGCGCGCCATCACGAAGAAGATGCGGGTCTGACCAAAGATCATCATCAGGATGACCGAGGGCAGGGCCAGGAGGGCGGCGGTGCCCAGGGCGTTGCCGATCTGGGGGTGCCCGACGACACGCAGAACGTGGGCCAGGGCCTCGTTGGAGCAGACCAGCATTTCGGCGTTGGCGGGCAGGGCGCAGGCGGCGACGAAGGCGGGCGAGCCCGGCTGGACCGCTTCACCGGCGGCGCCCAGAACCGGCTGAGCGCCGATGGCGCCGGCGGCGCCGAGCGCGACCAGCAGATAGAAGATCGTACAGATGGCCAGCGAGCCGATCAGGCCGATGGGCACGTTGCGCTGCGGATTCTTGGTTTCCTCGGCCGCCGTCGAAACGGCGTCAAACCCGACATAGGCGAAGAAGATCGAGGCTGCTGCGCCGACGATGCCCATCCCCGAATATTGGCCGAACAGGCCGTTGGGGGCGAACGGCGACAGGTTGGCCGATTGGACGACAGGCAGGGTGATGACGATGAAGACCGTCAGGGCGACGACCTTGATCGCGACCAGGATCGCATTGACCCGGGCCGATTCCGTGGTGCCGACCATCAGCAGGGCGGTCACAAGCAGGGCCACGACGATGGCGGGGATGTTGACGATCCCGGCCGAGAAGTCAGGCGTGGGGATGAAGCCGTTCATCGACCAGGTCGGCCCGGCGGATAGGAGGTCGGGGAAATCGAATCCGAGCCCCTGTTCTATTAGCCCGAGCACGTAGCCCGACCAACCGACCGACACGGCCGAGGCCGCCACGGCGTATTCCAGGATCAGCGCCCAGCCGACCGTCCAGGCCAGCAGTTCGCCCATCACGGCGTAGGTGTAGGTGTAGGCCGAGCCAGACACCGGGGCCATCGACGCCAGTTCGGAGTAGCAGAGCGCCGCGACCGCGCAGACCGCGCCGGCGATGACGAAGCTGATCATCATGCCCGGTCCGGCCTTTTGGGCGGCCGAGGCGGTCAGGACGAAGATTCCGGTGCCGATGATGGCCCCGATCCCCAGAAGCGTCAGTTGAATAGGACCAAGCGACCGGTGAAGCGACTTCTTCTCGGCCGTGGCAAGGATCGCGTCGAGCGACTTAACGCGCCACATAAAATACCCCCACGTTTTGATGCAGCCCCTCGGCTGCTTGGGGCGGACGCTAGCGACGGATGAGGCGGCGCGCAACGCGCATGACGGGGTGGTTAAGGCGCGACGACGCTTTCGTGATCGCCTGTCGGCAGGCTAGAGGCGACACATGCTGCCCATCCACGCCGTTCTTGAACCGCTGAAAGCCGCGCTGAGCGCGGGCAATACGGCCGTGCTGGCGGCGCCGCCGGGGGCGGGCAAGACGACGGTCGTGCCACTGGCCCTGCTGGATCAGCCGTGGCTGGAGGGCAAGGTGCTGGTGCTGGAGCCGCGACGCCTGGCCGCACGGGCGGCCGCCGACCGGATGGCTGCGAGCCTGGGCGAACAGCCGGGCGGGACGGTGGGCTATCGCACCCGGCTGCAGAGCAGGATCGGGCCGAACACGCGGATCGAGGTGATCACCGAGGGCGTCTTCACGCGCATGATTCTGGACGATCCGGGACTGGAGGACGTGGGCGCGGTTTTGTTCGACGAGTTTCACGAGCGCAGCCTGGACGCCGATCTTGGACTCGCGTTGGCGAGAGACACGCAAAAGCTGCTGCGTGAGGACCTGCGGCTGCTGGTCATGTCGGCGACGCTGGATGTGGTCGGGGTCTCGCGCCTGCTCGACGGCGCGCCAGTGATCGAGGCCGAGGGACGGGCCTGGCCGGTCGAGACCCGGTATCTGGGCCGCAACCCATCCGAACGGTTCGAAGAGGCTGTGGCGCGGGCCTGTCTGACCGCCTTGGGCGAGGAGACGGGATCGGTGCTGGTCTTCCTGCCAGGGCAGGGCGAAATCCATCGGGTGGCCAGGCTGGTGAATGAGCGACTGCGGCTGCCGAACGTCGATGTCGTGCCCCTCTATGGCGGGCTGGATCGCGGCGAGCAGGACCGAGCCATCGCACCGGCGGCGCCGGGGCGGCGCAAGCTGGTGCTGGCGACCTCGGTTGCCGAAACCAGTCTGACCATCGAAGGCGTGCAGGTGGTGATCGACGGCGGCCTGTCGCGCGTGCCGCGGTTCGAATCCTCCAGCGGCCTGACCCGGTTGGCGACGGTCAAGGTCAGCCGATCTTCCGCAGAACAGAGACGCGGCCGGGCCGGGCGCACCGAGCCGGGCGTCTGCTACCGCTTGTGGGACGAGGAACAGACGCGCGGGCTGGTCCCGCATCAGCGGCCGGAAATCCAGGAGGCGGACCTGACCGGACTGGCCCTGGACCTGGCGCGTTGGGGCGCCCGCTCGGTCGAGGGACTGGCCCTGCTCGACCCGCCGCCGGCCGGCGCCTTGGCCGAGGCGCGCAAGGTGCTGACACGCTTGGGGGCGCTGGATGCCGATGGCGGACTGTCGAATCACGGGCTGAGGCTGACGAAGATCCCGCTGTCGCCTCGGCTGGCGCATATGGTCGCCGTGGCGTCCGACGCCGGCGACGCGATGACGGGCGCACGGATCGCGGCGGTGTTGAGCGAGCCGGGTCTGGGCGGATCGAGCGTCGATCTGGCGGATCGCCTGATCGGGCTGGAGCGCGATCGGACGCAGAGAGCGCGCGATTCGATCAAACTGGCGGAGCGCTGGGCGCGCGCGGCGGGTGGTGGATCGGGTCGGACGATCGATCCGGGACTGCTGCTGGCCGAGGCCTTTCCCGAGCGGATCGCAAAGGCGCGGGGCAAGGCGGGTGAATACCTTTTGGCTAGTGGGCGAGGGGTCGTGCTGGACGCGACCGACCATCTGGCGCGTGAGCCTTGGGTGGCGATCGCCGAACTCGGCGGCGGCGACACGCGCGACCGGGTGCGACTGGCGGCGGCGCTGGAGGCGGACCGGATCGAAAGCGATCTGGCGCGCCTGATCTCGACGGAGGACCGGCTGGTGCGCGAACCGGCGGGGCGGTCGGTGATCCGGCGCTCGCGGCGCATCGGGGCCATCGCGCTGGACGAAAAGGTCGTCGGCGCGCCGGATGCGAAGACCCTGACCGCCGCCCTTCGGGCCGAGATCGAGGCGGATGGTATAGGCGCACTGAGATGGGGCGAGCAGGCATCGGAACTGCGCGCGCGTCTGGCGTTCCTGCATGCGCGAGACCCAGCCTGGCCCGATGTGTCGGACAACGCCCTGCTGGCGGCGCGTCAGGACTGGCTGTGGCCTCTGCTGGAAGGGGCGAAGTCGCTGGAGGGGATAGCTGACGGTAATCTGGCCGAGGCTTTGCGTGGACTGATCCCTTGGGACCTACAGCGCCGTCTGGACGAGCTGGCGCCCCCGCGCCTGATCACGCCGTTGGGCTCGGCGGCCATCGACTATGCCGCTGACGGCGGGCCGCGCGTGGATATTCGGGTGCAGGAGTTGTTCGGCGTGACGACGCATCCGACCGTCGGCGGCGTGCCGTTGACCCTGGCGCTGTTATCGCCGGCGCGACGGCCGGTGCAGGTCACCAAGGACTTGCCGCGTTTCTGGACCGGCTCATGGGCGGCGGTGCGCGCGGAGATGCGCGGCCGCTATCCCCGTCATCCGTGGCCGGAAAACCCGGCCGAGGCGCAGGCGACGAACCGGGTCAAACCGCGCGGGACTTGATCGCCTTGACGCGACGGGCGGGAAACGGGCATCGCTGGGACAACCGGGAGAAGAAGATGTCCGACGTCCTGCCGAAGAACTCCACCGGCCGCGTGCTGTTCGCCAGCCTGATCGGCACGACGATCGAGTTCTTCGACTTCTATATCTACGCCACGGCGGCCGTCCTGGTGTTCCCGACGCTGTTCTTCCCCGGAGAGGATCCGGGGACGGCGCTGCTGTCCTCGTTCGCGACCTTTTCCATCGCCTTCTTCGCGCGGCCCGTCGGCGCCCTGGCTTTCGGGCATTTTGGGGATCGGGTGGGGCGCAAGGCGACGCTGGTCGCGGCGCTGATGACCATGGGCCTGTCGACCGTGGCCATCGGCCTGTTGCCGACGCACCAGCAGGTCGGCCTGCTGGCGCCCCTGCTGTTGGCCCTTTGCCGGTTCGGTCAGGGGCTGGGCCTGGGCGGCGAATGGGGCGGGGCGGTGTTGCTGGCGACCGAGAATGCGCCGGCTGGAAAGAAGGCCTGGTTCGGCATGTTCCCTCAGCTGGGCGCGCCCATCGGCTTCATCCTGTCCACCACATCCTTCATCGTCCTGACCTCGACGATGAGCGAGACCGCGTTCGAGGGCTGGGGCTGGCGCATTCCGTTTCTGGCCAGCGCCGTGCTGGTGTTCGTCGGCCTGTGGGTGCGACTGAAGATCACCGAGACGCCCGAGTTTCAGAAGGCGGTCGACCGCGACGAGCGGGTCAAGGCGCCGGCCGTCACCTTGTTCGCCCACCACAAGGCGGCGCTAGTTCTGGGCACCTTCTGCGGCGTGACGACCTTCACCCTGTTCTATTTGATGACCGTCTTCGCCCTGGGCTGGGCGACGACGGGCATGGGGCTGGCGCGGGCCGATGTGCTGCCCATCCAGTTGATCGGCGTGCTGTTCTTCGCCGCCTTCATACCGGTGACAGCCTTGCTGGCGGATCGATACGGGCAGGTCAGGGTGCTGATCGCCTCTTCGGTCGGGATCGGCCTGTTCGGCTTTCTGTTCGCACCGCTGTTCGGGGGCGGTCTCAGCGGCCTGCTGATCTTCTTTGCGCTGGGGTTCGCCCTGATGGGCTGCACCTATGGCCCCATCGGCGCGGCCATGGCGCGGCCGTTCCCGACAGCGGTGCGCTACACCGGCGCGTCGATGGCCTTCAATCTGGCGGGCATCCTGGGCGCATCGCTTGCGCCCTACATCGCGCTGAAGCTGGCAGATCGGTTCGGGCCGGGGGCCGTCGGCGGCTATCTGGCGATTTCGGCTCTGGTCACCATCGCCGCCCTGTGGGGCATGGGGCGGGTTGCGCCGGAGGAGCAGCGCTAGGCTTCGTCCGTCGCGGCATAGACCATGATGCCGGTGGCGATGGCCAGGTTCAGGCTGTCGGCGCGGCCGCGCATCGGGATCTTGACGTTGACGTCGCAGGCGGCGGCCAGGGCGTCGGTCAGGCCAGCCTGTTCATTGCCCATCAGGATCAGCGACGGCTGTTGCATGACGGCCGAGCGGTGACTGACCTTGGCGTCCAGGCGGGTGCCGACGACGCTGCCGGGCCAGGTCTTGCGCCAGGCAAGGAAAGCCTCGGGCGTCGTCTTGGAGATCGAGACGGCGAAGACCGAGCCCATGGTCGCGCGCACGGCCTCGACCGAATAGGGATCGACGCAGTCGCCGATCAGGATCACCCCGCCGCAACCGGCCGCGTCCGCCGTGCGAATGATGGTGCCCAGATTACCGGGATCGCGCACCTGCTCCAGCGCCACCCAGCAGGGGGCCGAGGCGGGGTTCAGGCTGTCGAGAGGCGCATATGCCTGTTCGAACACGCCGAGCACGGTCTGCGGATTGTCGCGGCGGCTGATTTTTTCGAGGATGGCGTGGGTGACGACGATGATGTCGCCGCCAGCCTTGAGCGTGGCGGCCTTGGCGCGATCCAGCAGAGGGTGAGGACGGGCGTCCTCGCCGACCAGCAACATCCGGGGCGCACGGCCCTGGTCCAGCGCCTCGCCAATGAACTTCAGCCCCTCGGCCAGGAAGGTCCCGGTCAGGTCGCGTTCCTTGCGCATATGCAGGGCCCGGACGCCCTTGACCGTGTCGTTGGTCAGGGAGGTGATGACGCGTTCGCTCATCGGCTCCACCGCGCGAAGAAGGACAGGCCGATGGCGCGGGCGTCCGGGCCGTCTTCGGACAGGGCCAGTTCGCCCCAGTCGATCCGGCCGCCGCGATCCTGGGTCGCCTCGACCATCAGGTGCGCCAGGGACAGGCCGGACACACGGGCCGCATAGGCGTTCAGCAACAGGAAGTCGGCATCGTCCGCCAGCAAAGCGGCGCAGTCCTTGAGCAGACCCGGCATGTCCTCGAACAGGCGCCAGACTTCGCCCGTCGGGCCGCGTCCGTATTTGGGCGGGTCCAGAATGACGCCATCGTATTTCGAGCCGCGCCGAACTTCGCGCGCGACGTATTTGCGGGCGTCCTCGACAATCCACCGGATCGGATGCTGGGCGAGGCCCGACTGTTTGGCGTTCTCGCGCGCGTAGGCGACCGACTTCTTGGACGCGTCGACGTGAGTAACCTCTGCACCCGCGGCTGCTGCAGCCAAGCTAGCGACGCCGGTATAGCCGAACAGGTTCAGGATCTTCGGCGCACGGCCGGCCGAGCGTGTGAAGTCCCGCACGCGCCCGTCCAGCCATTCCCAGTTGGCCGCCTGTTCAGGGAAGAAGGCGAGGTGGCGAAAGGGGGTGAAACGACCGGTGAACCTCACGTCGCGCCACTTCAGCGGGAAGGCGTCGATGGGGCCGTGCTTGTCGAACCGCCAGCGACCGCTGTCTTCCTCCTCCTGCTGCGGATCGAACGTCGCTGTCGCGTTTTCGAAGGCTTTTGGATCGCGGGGCGACCAGAAACACTGCGGCTCGGGTCGGACGACGGTGTAGCGGCCATAGCGTTCCAGCTTCTTGCCGTCGCCGCTGTCCAGCAGGGCATAGTCGGACCAGCCGGAGGTCACGAGGGTTTCGGGAGTTTTGGAAAGGACGGGCGCCATCGTCGGGCTGATAGGCGCTCAGGCCGCCTCGCGTCCAGCGTCCGGTGCCACGACGGTCAATTCTGGCATCTGATCGTCGCGATCGTGCGGGGTCTTGTCCCAGACGTGCGGTTCGACCGCCAGCCGCCAGGCCGCATGGACGAAGGCCAGGCTGAGGAGCGCCCAATAGGCCGGCGCAGCCAGCACATCGCCCAGCCGGTAATCGAGCCCGGCGCGTCGCGCCCCGGCCGCACAGCTCATCCAGGCGGCGATGACTCCCAGCGCCAGCACGCCAAGCGAGCCACCTGGCAGGGGCGGCAAGACGCCGGAAAGCGCCCAGACGGCGACGGCTAGAACCAGCCAGGCCAGCGTCGGGGCATGGGCGGCCGCCGACAGGATCGCCGCGCCCAAGGTCATGATCAGCGCCAAGCTTCCGCGTCGGCCCAAGGCGTTGGGCCGCCGCGTATGCACGCCCCAGGTCTGCATATAGCCCTTCAGCCAGCGGGTGCGCTGCGGCAGCCATCTGTCCATCGCGCCCGGCGGCGTCTCCCACGTCGGACTGTCGATGACGCCGAGCTTCCAGCCCATCGACCACAGGCGGAAGCCCAGGTCCGCGTCCTCGGTGACATTGTGCGCATCCCAACCGCCGGCGCCACGCAGCGCCGTCATGCGGATGTGATTGCTGGTGCCGCCAAGCGGAAAAGGCAGGCCCAATCGCGCCATGCCCGGCAGGGTCACTTCGAACAGGGCCGCATATTCGAAGGCGAACTGCCGATCCAGAAACCAAGAGCCAGCCTTGCCGGACGGTCGGATGCGCAGCGGAGCCTGAAGACAACCCAGCCGCGGCTGGGCGACGAAACGCGCCGCCGCCTGGCGGAGCTGTTGCGGATGCGGTCGGTCCTCTGCGTCATAGATGGTGACCAGATCGCCCCGCGCTTGACCCAGGGCGTAATTCAAAGCGCGCGGCTTGGTCTGGGGACTGCCCGGCGGCGCGATCAGGATTTTCAGCCAAGGCGGTTTCGGCGTCGCCTGGGCTGCGGCCAGGGTGGCCTCGTCATGCGCCTCCAGCACGATAAAGGCCTCCAGCCTGTGCGCCGGATAGTCGATCCGGCTGAGGTTGGCGATCAGTTGCGGCGCCACGGCCGCCTCATCATAAAGCGCCGCCAGAATGGTGTAGCGCGGCCATTCGATCGGACGCGGAACAGGCGCGGGGCGGCGCAGGCTGGCGATGCCGATGAAGGCCTTCCACAACGCGCACACCACGAAGGCGGCTTGGAACAGCACCAAGCCGACGTCGATCGCGGCGGCGGGCCAGCGGATCAGCGCCACGACGGATGTCAGGGTGAGCAGGATCAAGGTCGTGACTTGGAAACCGCTCGGCGAGCGTCGTGAGGCGCCGTTTCGGCGGGGCCTGATCCCCGGATGCGCCCAATCCTTCACCGCACCCGCCCCCAAAGCGCCACAACCCGTAATGGCTATTTGAAACAACTGCGTTCGGCAAGTCGGTTGGCGTCCGGGACGGATTGTCGCTATTCAGTGCGCCTCACCCGGAGCAGCGGCTTGTCTGAATTTTCGAACGCCTCGCGCACGACCCGAAAGCCCAAGGGCGAAGGCCATTCGCGGCGGGGCGAAATCCTGGCGGCGGCCGAGCGGATCTTCGTCGAGCACGGCTATGAGGGCGCGACGATTCGCAAGATCGCGGACGAGGTCGGGCTGTCGTCGACGGCGCTCTACATGCATTTCCCGGACAAGGGCGCGATCCTGCAGGAAATCTGCCGTGACGCCTTTGCGCGGCTTATCGCGTCGAACGCCGCCGTCGCCGATGAGGAAGCGCCGCCCGAACAGCGCCTGCGGCGGATGATCGAGGGCTATATCGACTTCGGTTTCGCCCATCCCAACGCCTATCGCCTGATCTATCTGACACGGCCGGTCGAAGCGCGAGATGGCGCCCAGGACGCGGCGCGAGAACTGGGCGCCAGCCTGTTCACGACACTGGAGGCCACGGTCGGCGATGCCGTGACGGCCGGACGCATGAAAGGCGATCCCGCCACGATCGCCCAGGCGATCTGGGCTGCGGCGCATGGGATCGTGTCTCTCATGATCACCAAGCCCTATTTCCCGTGGTCCGATCGACAGGCGCTGGTTCGCACCACCCTGGACGCCCTGTTCGCCGGTCTGATCGAAAGATGAAGCATATCTGTGTCGCCTTGGCGGCTCTGGCGTTCAGCAGCAGCGCGGCTCAGGCCAGGCCCTTGCGGATCATGGCGCTGGATCAGTGCGCGGATCAATATGTATTGGCCTTGGCGCCGGATGCGGACATCGCGTTGTCGCCGCGCGCCGACGATCCGGACGCCCGGCTGCGTCAGCAGGCGATTGGTCACAGGCGTTTGCGTCCGACGCTCGAAGCCGCCGTAGGTTTTCAGCCTGACGTCGTAGTGCGTTACTGGGGCGGCGAGCCACGCCTGCTGACGGCGCTGGCGCAGCGCGGGGTCAAGGTGGCCACGATCGAGGACGCGGTGAACCTGAATGGGGTGCGCCGGAATATCCAAACCGTGGCGCGCGATCTGGATCAAATGCAGCGCGGGCAGGCGTTAGAGCAACGGATGGACAGGCAGTTGGCCAAAGCGGCGCCGGTGAAGCGCACGGCTGAGGCGCCGGGGGCCGTGTATCTGACATCGGGGGGCTTCACCGCGGGGCCAGGCACGCTGATCGATGCGATGATGCGGGCGGCCGGATTTCGCAATCTGACGGCCACTCCCGGTTTTCGCGCACTCAGCGTCGAGCGAATCGCGATGAATCCTCCGGTGCGATTTGTGCTCGGCTTCTTCGATCAGCTGCGCGCCGACCTGCGCGGACCGGGGCGGCATCCGGTTGTCGCGCGAGCGGCCGAGGGTCGAACGGCGGCGCGCCTGCCCGCCGCGACCTTGACCTGCCCAGCCTGGTTCGCCGCCGACGCGGTGGAGATGATGGCCAAGGGGCGGCCGTGAACAGAACGGTTCGGCTGGGCTTGGTTCTGATCGGCTTGATCGTCGCGGCGCTGGCTCTGGCGGTGCTGGCCGGCGAGACGGCGTTCAGCGTCGATCAGTATGCGGCTGCATTCAGTGATCCGACATCCGGTCCGGCCGAGGTGCTGTGGCAGGTGCGGGCGCCGCGCGCGGTCTGCGCCCTGGTCGTCGGCGCGGCCCTGGGTTTGGCGGGCGCGGTAATGCAGGGGCTGTTGCGCAATCCGCTTGCCGATCCCGGCGTGCTGGGCGTGTCGGCGACGGCGGCCTTGGGCGCGGCGCTGGCCATCGTGCTTGGCGCTGCGGCCGTGCCGGGACTGGTCGAGGTGTCGGCCCTGGCGGGCGCGGCCTTGGCGGGCGGACTGTTGATCGTGGCGTCCAGAGCAATGCGGGCACCCGAGGCCCTGATCCTGTTCGGGGTGGCGCTGTCCAGTTTCGCTGGCGCGGCGACGGCCTTGATCTTCAACCTGTCGCCATCGCCGATCGCCTCGGCCGAGGTCATGTCCTGGCTGCTGGGATCGGTGCAGAACCGAAGCTGGGTCGATGTGGCCTGGGTGACCCCGGCCGTCATCGTCTCGGGCGTCTTCGCTGCCTTGTCGGGCGCTGGTCTTCGGATGCTGACTCTGGGCGAAGAGGGGGCGGCGACGTCCGGACTGAATATGGGACGGTTAAGGGCCTTCGCCCTGATCGCGGCGGCCTTGGCTACGGGGGCCGCGGTGGCGGTGGCGGGCGTTATTGGATTTGTGGGCCTGGCGGCGCCGCATCTGGTGCGAGCGGCGGTACGCAGTGATGCAAAACGAATCCTGGCGCCCTCGGCGCTGGCTGGCGGGCTGATGCTGATCGTGGCGGATTTGTTGGCGCGACTGACGCCGACGGATCAGGAACTGAAGCTGGGTGTGTTTACCGCCCTGATCGGCGCGCCTCTCTTCGCCCTGATCGCGTGGCGAGCGGCGCGGGAGTGGCGGCTGTGAGCTTGTTGTCGCTGGAGACGGTTCAGGCGCGGCTCGGCAAGGCCGTAGTGCTGGACGGGGTTAGCCTGTCGGTCGCGGCGGGCCAGGTCGTCGCTCTGTGCGGACCGAACGGCGCGGGCAAGAGCAGCGCCATCCGCGCCGCCGTGGGACTGCTGGAGACGACTGGCGGCCAAATCAGACTGGGCGACGCAAACATCGTCGATCTGTCCCATCGTCAGCGTGCGCAGCGCGTCGCCTATCTGCCGCAGGAACGTCGCATCGCCTGGAATCTGCCGGCGGTAGAGCTGGCGGCGCTTGGCGCGCCGTTTCTGTCAGGCGCGGATGCGCTGGCGCGCGCGCGAGCCGCTTTGGACGAGGTCGGCGTTGGCCATCTGGCGGACCGCGGCGTCGCCGAGATGTCAGGCGGAGAGCGCGCGCGGGTGCTGTTGGCGCGAGCC
Organism: Brevundimonas diminuta; assembly: GCF_022654015.1. Taxonomy (NCBI): domain Bacteria; kingdom Pseudomonadati; phylum Pseudomonadota; class Alphaproteobacteria; order Caulobacterales; family Caulobacteraceae; genus Brevundimonas; species Brevundimonas diminuta. Next base: position 2,052,109 of record NZ_CP073063.1, on the reverse strand, counting down.
CTTGTCGTCGATGCGCCGCTGCTGTTGGCCGACGAGCCGATCGCGGGGCTGGACCCGGATGCGCAGCGTCTGGTGCTGGAGCGCCTGAGAGCGCGCGCTGACCGTGGGGCAGGGGTGATGGTCAGCCTTCACGACCTGACCCTGGCTGCGACCGTGGCGGATCACATCGTCGTGCTGGACCGGGGGCGAGTCGTCGCCGACGCCCCACCGATCCAGGCCCTGTCGCCCGCCGTCCTGCGCGAAGTCTTCGGGTTGGACGGTGAGTGGATCGAGGGGCCGAACGGGCCGCTTTTGGCGGCCCGCCGGGCTCAATAGGCGATATAGGGCCGCGCGCCCGCCGCCGATCCGCGCGAGATGTCGGCCGACGGCGTCAGCGGGGCCGTGCCGCCGTTCAGGCGGGCCTTGTAGACCGCCATGTTCTCCATCACCCGCATCATATAGTTGCGCGTCTCGGTGAAGGGCGCGCACTCGATGAAGTCGATGGTCTTGATCGCATCGCCGCGCGGGTCGCCGCAACGGGCGATCCACTGGCTTGGGCGCGCCGGCCCGGCGTTGTAACCGACGGTCGCCAGCAGCATGGAGCCGTTGTTCGCGGCCATCAGCTCGCCCAGGTGATAGCTGCCCAAGGTCATGTTGTAGTCAGGGTCCCACAACTGCTCGGCGGAATAGCTCATGCCCAGGCGGCGGGCGACGCCGGAGGCGGTGGACGGCAGGAACTGCATCATGCCGCGCGCATCGGCGCCGGAGCGGGCGCGGGGATCGAAGCTGGATTCCTGGCGTGTGATCGCCTGGGTGAATTCCAGCGGCGCGGCGCCGCCGACCTGGGGCGGGATGCGGACCGGATACATGCGCTCAGGCATGACGAAGCCTCTCTGGCTGGCGGCGCGCCCCACCATCATGGCGGTGAAACCCTCGCCATAGCTGCGCGACAGGTCCATCAGCAAAGCCAGGTCGTTGATCGTCGGCAGGTCGTTGTCGAGCTGATAGGCGAAGACGCGCAGCAGGCTCATTTCGCCCGTCTCGCCCAGGATGCGTGTGGCGCGGACGATCTCATTGCCTTCGAAGCGGGTTATGTCTGCTTGGGACGGCACAGGCTCGCCCGGCAGCTGAAGCGTGGTCATCCCCGCCTTCTCGGCCGCCAGCTGACCGTAGAAGGTCTGCCAGTGCTGGGCGCCGTTGCGATAGTAGGCTAGGGCGGCGTCGCGTTCGCCGCGCGCCTCGGCGGCGCGACCCAGCCAATAGTAGGCGCGGCCCTGAGTGATCGGCGTGGACGAGGCGGTGCGCAGAGCCTCGAAATGGCGGGCGGCGACCTCGGGCTGGTTCAGCTTGGTCAGGGCGACCCAACCGGCGAAGAATTCGGCGTCCACCATCCGATCGCCCGAGGTGAAGCCGTGGCCGTTCATGGCGTCATAGGCCGCGCGCCAGTTGCCCTGTTGAAGGGCGTCGAGGAAGTAGTTGCGGCGCTCGCTCCACAGGGTGTTGTCGCCGGTCGTGTGGCCCGGCGCCGGCGGAAGATTGGCCAGCAGAGCAAAGCCTTCGGACTGGCGATTTTGCGATCGCAGCAGGCGAACACGCTCCAGCACGACCGCCGGATCGGCCGCTTGGGCCGGCGTCAGATTGGCGATGACGGCGTCGGGGCTGTAAGCCGAGCGAAGGGTCATCACCGTGTTGGCGATGGCGGCGCGATCGGGCGAAACCAGATTGATCATGCTGCGCGTCGCCGGTCCGTGCGGACCGAGCAGCAGCATGTTCAGCCGCGCCTCATGATCGGCGGGTGTCAACCAGGAGCCCCATTGACTGAGGATACGCGATTGCGGCGCATCGTCGAACGAGCGGGTGCGCCACCAGTCGCGGACCAGGGCGCGCGCCTCATCCTGGCGGCCGCGCTGCTGCAGCGCGGAGGCGTAGGCGATGGCTCCCTCTACCGTCGTCGGCTTGCCGTCGGACATCAGGGACAGGGCGGCGTCCGCGCCCATGCCGGAGCGGTCCAGCACCTTTTCGGCGGCGGCGCGTCTTGATTCGCCGCGCGGCCATCCCGCCAGATCCGACTGACCTCGCGCGAGGTCCGAGTAGGACAGTTGCTCGCCCGAAGTGTCGATCAGCGCCCATTCGACCAGTTTGCGAGCCGAGGCGTCCCTGATCTGCGACATGGCGGACTGGGCGCCGAACACGTCGCGCGCACGGGCCGCCGCCAGCCCCTGGCGAAACAGCGCCGTGTCCTGATCGTTCAGCACGCGGCCCTGATAGGTCGCCGGATAGCCGGGCACGGACGAAGACGCCGAGGCATAGGGCACAGGCTGGGTGGGCAGGGCGTCCTGCGGGTTCGGCGCAATGACGGCGAGGGCCGCCGCCAGACTGGTCGCGATCATGATCTGTCCTGTTCCCATTCAATCCCGGTTGCGGCGGAGCCGCTGGCGACCTAACGTCCCGCGCTCATTGCAAAGGCGATGAACATCCGTCCATCGTCACTCCCCACGCAGGCCAGCTTAGTCTCATGAACGCCCCCTTGTTCAAGGGCGTGATCACCGCCCTGATCACACCACTTCGTGACGGAAACGTGGACGAAGCCGCATTCGCCAAACTGCTCGAGCGTCAGATCGCCGCAGGGGTTCACGGCGTCGTCCCGATGGGCACGACGGGCGAGGGCGCCAGCATGGACCTGGATGAGCACAAACACGTCATCGAGCTGTGCGTGCGCCTGACGGCCGGGCGCGTCGCCGTCATCGCCGGCACCGGATCGCCCTATACCAAGGAAGCCATCGACCTGACCCGCCACGCCAAGACGGTGGGCGCGGACGGGGCGCTGATCGTGACGCCCTATTATATTCGCCCGTCGCAGGCGGGCATGGCGGCGCATTTCGAGGCGGTGGCCGACGCCGTGCAGTTGCCGATCCTGCTTTACAACGTGCCCGGCCGGACGGGGGCCGATCTGTCCAATGAGACGGTCGCGCGTCTGGCGGCCCACCCCAATATCGTCGGCATCAAGGACGCCACGGGCGACATGAGCCGCGTCAGCTGGATGCGCGCGAACATCGATGGTCAGTTCGACCTGATCTCGGGCGACGACCCCAGCTATCTCGGCTACCACGCCCATGGCGGCGTCGGCCTGATCTCGGTGGCGTCCAATGTCGCGCCCGAGGCCATGGTCGCCTTGCACAATGCGATGACCGCCGGAGATTATGCGACAGCACGCGACTGGCAGGACCGACTGATCAGTCTTTGCAAGGCGCTGTTCCTGGACAACTCGCCCGCGCCGACGAAATACGCCCTGGCCAAGCTTGGCTTGTGCAACGAGGAGGCGCGTCTGCCGCTGTCGCCGACCTCCGATGCGGTCAAACCCTTTATCGACCGCGCCATGGCGGCGGCGGGCGTCATCTGATGGCCCCCAAGCCGCAATCGAAGTCCAAGGTCATCGCCGAAAACCGCCGCGCGCGGTTCGACTATTTCCTGGAAGACAATATCGAGGCCGGTATCCAGCTGCTGGGCACCGAGATCAAAGCGCTGCGCGACGGCCGGGCCAATATCGCCGAAAGCTATGCGTCCGTCGAAGGGCGCGAGATCGTGCTGATCAACGCCGATATCCCGCCGTACAAACAGGCGAACCGCTTCAATCACGAGCCGCGCCGACCGCGTAAACTGCTGCTGCACAGAAAGCAGATCGACAAACTGATGGGCGCGGTCCAACGCGACGGTCAGACCATCATCCCGCTGAAGCTCTATCTGAACGATGCGGGCAAGGCGAAGCTGGAGATCGCGCTGGCCAAGGGCAAGAAGCTGCATGACAAGCGCGAGGCCTCGGCCGAGCGCGACTGGCAGCGCGACAAGGCCCGGCTGATGCGGGACAAGGGCTGAGGCTCAGGCCTCGATCAGCGTCCGGGCGCGCGCGAAGATGTCCTCGAACATCTGCGGCGTCAGGCGACCCGTGCTCGTGTTCAGGCGGGAGCAGTGATAGCTGTTGAGAATGACGTAGCCGCCGGCTTCGCCCTGCGCGCCGTGACCCGCCGGCATCGCTGACGCGGGCCGTCCGAACGCTCTCAGGATGTTGCGGCGGGAGACGTCGCCCAGCGTCACGATCACCTTCAGATTCGGCAGCAGCTTGAGCCGGTCGATTAGGAAGGGGCGGCAGGTCGTCTCCTCGATCGGCAGAGGCTTGTTGCCGGGCGGGGCGCACCGGACAGCATTGGTGATCATGCAGTCCGTCAGCGTCAGGTCATCGTCGCCGTTCGGATCGTAATGGCCTTGGGCAAAGCCGGCCTTCTTCAGGGTGTCGTACAGCAGCCAGCCGGCGTGATCGCCGGTGAAGGGACGTCCCGTGCGGTTGGCGCCGGTCCGGCCGGGCGCGAGGCCGGCGATCAGCAGACGCGCGTTCGGATCGCCGAACGAGGCGGCCGGCCCGTTCCACCAGTCTGGATTCTGGCGCGCATTCTCCTTACGATAGGCGACCAGGCGGGGGCACAATGGGCAGTCGCGGGGCGGTTCGGGCGTCAGGGTCATTGGGCGGCCTTCGGGCGGCCGAAGTCGGCCATCAGATCGTTCAAGTCCAGGAAGGCGTCGGCCTGACGACGTAGTTCGTCGGCGATATGCGGCGGCTGGGTCTTCTGGGTCGAGATGACAGTGACCCGCACGCCCTTGGCCTGGACTGCCTGAACCACCCGCCGGAAGTCGCCGTCGCCGGAGAACAGCACCGCATGGTCGATGTGCGGCGCCAACTCCAGCATGTCCACCGCGATCTCGATGTCCATATTGCCTTTGATCCGGCTATGGCCGCTAGTGTCCGTGAACCGCTTCACCGGCTTGGTGACGACCGAAAAGCCGTTGTAGTCGAGCCAATCCACCAGCGGTTTGACCGGCGAGAATTCTTCGCCCTCGACCACGGCCGTATAGTAGTATGCGCGGGTCAGGATGGACCTCTCGCGGAACCAGTCCAGCATCCGCCGAAAGTCCATGTCGTGCTGCAAGGCGCGGGCGGCGGAGTAGAGGTTCGAGCCGTCGATGAAGATCGCCAGCCGGTCGGTGGGATGAAACATGGTCGAAGCCGTCGAGAGAGATGAAAAATCGGATCGCGCGGTCGCCGTCGGAATCGATGACGGGTTCGACCTGAATGATGCAGTCATCGTGGCCCTGGGCTGCAATGACAAGGGGGCTTGGTCGTCCTGCACCGAAGCGCTGGAGGCGGCGATCGCGCGTTTTCGGAGCGAAGGGATTGATGTAATCGCCCGCTCGTCGTGGTGGTCTTCTCAAGCCTGGCCCGATCCGCACGATCCCGCCTTTCTGAACGGCGTGGTCATCATCCGCACAGAACACGATCCGCATGCCCTGATGGCGGCGCTCGGCCGGATCGAGGACGCGTTCGGCCGCGAGCGGTCGGTTCGCAATGCGCCGCGGACGTTGGATCTGGACCTGATCGCCTACGGACGATTGAGCGGTGATCTGGAAGGATTGATCCTGCCCCATCCCCGCGCGGCCGAGCGGCGGTTTGTCATGGGCCCCATCTCCGAGATCGCGCCGGATTGGGTGCATCCCACGACGCATCGAAGTGCTGCGGCGCTCGTCGTGTCTGCCAAGGTGGGGACGGACGCCCATGCGGTCTAGCCGGCGGCGGATTGAGCTAGCGCTAATTCAGATGCGATTGGCCGCGCCGTTAGGATTGGCGATCGCAGTCGCCGCAGTAGCAGTTCTGATCTGCATTTTCGTAGTGCTGATAAAGCCCAATCCTGCTCGCTTCGATCCATGGAGCAGCATCCATACTGATGACCCCGGTGTTTATTGCAGAACGTATGGCGAGGGCGGGACGGTCTGCTCCCAGGTTCCTGAAGGCGTCCGAAACTTCAGAGAACGGCAAGCCACGGTCCCGCGAAGTGCGCCTTGACGCCCAACTTCCGCCCCTGTGGCGTTGCAAAAAGCCGTCCTCATCTGTATTTGACGCGGTTCTCCCCCGCGTTCGAGGAATTTCATGGCCCGCGTCACCGTCGAAGACTGCATCGAGAAGGTTCCGAACCGCTTTGGTCTGGTGCTGATGGCTGGCCACCGCGCCCGCAGCATCGCCAACGGCGCCGCCCTGACGATCGACCGCGACAACGACAAGAACCCTGTCGTCGCTTTGCGCGAAATCGCCGACGACACCGTCGTGCCGGACGAACTGCGCGAGACCATCATCACCACGCTGCAACGTGTCGATGAGCGGACGGAAGCCGAGGACGAAGCCGAAACGGTCGCCCTGCTGGCTTCGCCGCAGCACATGAACATGGCCGAAGCCGAACTGATCCGCGCGCTGCAAAGCGACCGCGACGGCGGTCAGGAGGAGCGGTACTGACGCCCGAGGGAGCCCCTGGCGTCACTATCCTGCCGGCGCGGACCGAGACGGTTCCGCCGGCGCCCCAAGCTGCAAACAAAAACGAGCCTCAGACGGCGCTCGTCGATCCCGCGCCGCAGCCCAAGCGCGCGCCGATCCTTCGCCAGTTCGAGCTGATCGAGGCCGTCAGGGCCTATGACCCTACCGCCGACGAAGCGCTTCTGAACCGCGCCTACGTCTATGCGATGAAGATGCACGGTTCGCAATTGCGAGCCTCGGGCGATCCCTATTTCGCCCACCCGATCCAGGTCGCGGGCATACTGACCGACTACAAGCTCGACACCGCCACCATCGTCACCGCCCTGTTGCATGACGTGGTCGAGGACACGACCGCGACGCGCGATGACATCGCCGGCATGTTCGGTGAAGAGGTCGCGGTCCTGGTCGAGGGCGTGACCAAGCTGTCGCGGCTGGAGCTTCAGGCCGAGCACACGCGCCAGGCCGAGAACCTCCGCAAGTTCATCCTGGCCATCAGCCGGGACGTGCGGGTGCTGCTGGTCAAGCTGGCCGACCGTCTTCACAATATGCGCACGCTCCAGTTCGTGAAGCCGGAGAAGCGCGAGCGGATCAGCCGCGAGACGCTGGAAGTCTATGCGCCCCTGGGTCGGTCGATCGGCATCCACTCGATCGCGTCCGAGCTGGAAGAACTGGCCTTCACCCATCTGAACCCGACGGCCAAGACCGCCATCGAGCGGCGGCTGGAAGCGTTGAAGCTGGAGCATGGTCGCGCCATCGACGGCGTTGCGAGCGAGGTCGAGCGGGTCCTGTCGGAAGCGGGCCTGAAGGCCAATGTCTATGGCCGGCAGAAGACGCCCTATTCGATCTGGCGCAAATTACAGCGCAAGTCGGTCGGCTTTTCGTCCCTGTCCGACATCTACGGCTTCCGCGTCATCGTCGAGGCGGAGGACGACTGCTATCGCGCGCTGGGTGTGATCCACCGCGAATGGCCGATGGTGCCCGAGCGGTTCAAGGATTTCATCTCGACACCCAAGTCGAACAACTATCGCTCGCTGCACACGACCGTCGTCGGCCCCCGGGGTCTGCGCATCGAGATGCAGATCCGCACCGAGGACATGGACCGGATCGCCGAGGACGGCGTCGCCGCCCACTGGCGCTACAAGAACCATTCCTACGGCTTCGACCGTGAGGCGATGGAGCAGGGGGGCGGGCGTGATCCGCTTCAGAACCTGCGCCATCTGGTTCAGGTGATCGAGCACGGCGAGGGCGGCGAAGACTGGGTCGAGCACGCCAAGCTCGAAATGTATCTGGACCAGGTTTTCGTCTTCACGCCGAAGGGGCAACTGGTCACCTTGCCGCGTGGGGGAATGCCTCTGGACTTCGCCTATGCCGTCCACACCGAGGTCGGGGATACGGCCGTCGGGGTCAAGGTCAACGGCGAGCTGAAGCCCATGCGTACGCCGCTCCAGAACGGCGACGTGGTCGAGATCATCCGTGGCTCCAAGCGTGAAGTGCCTGCCGACTGGCGCAGCCTGACAGTTACGGGCCGCGCGCGCTCCGCCATTCGCCGCCATATCCGCACCTCCGAGCGCGAAGAGTTCATCAAGCTGGGCCGCGTCGCGCTGGATCAAACCCTGGGCCGGGTCGATAAGACCCTGACCGACGTGTCGCTGAAGCCGGTGCTGGAGTTGCTGGCGGTCGCGAGCGACGACGACCTGTTCGAAGGCCTGGGACGCGGGCGGTTGTCGCCGACGACGGCGGCCGAAATCCTGTTCCCCGCGCTGAAGGGACGGCTGAAGGCTGGGCCCGAGAAGCAGCGCATCGAGGGCGAGAAGGCGCGGCTGTTCGTGCGCGGCGGCGGGCTGACTCCCGGCGTGTCGGTACACTTCGGTCAATGCTGCACGCCCGTTCCGGGCGACCGGATCGTGGGCATTCTGGAGCCCGAATCTGGCCTGACCGTCCACACCATCGATTGCCAGACCCTGGCCGCCTTCGCCGATGACGATTCGGTCTGGCACGATCTGCAATGGACCCCTCAGGCCGAGACGGACGCGGTCGCCGCCGCCCGGATTCGCGCGACGATACGCAATGCGCCGGGGGTGCTGGGTCAGGTCACGACCCTGATCGGCGAGGCCGGCGGCAATATCATCAACCTGTCGATGGCGCATCGTCAGCAGGACTTCTTCGACGTGGACGTGGATGTCGAGGTCGAAGACGCCAAGCATGCGACAATGATCATGGCGGCGCTGAGGGCCAATCCGTCGGTCGATTCTGTCGAGCGCGCGCGCGGCGAATGAGCGATTCGATAAAGCCGAACGCGGCGCAGATGGCCTCGCCGTCCTATCGCATGGCGGCGATGGATCAGGACTTCCTGCTGGGCGATTCGATGCGCGGCGTGCGGTTCCTGATGGAATACGCCAAGCCCGAGGAGGCGTTGAGGGCGTGGGGCGTGCGCTCGACCCTCGTCGTCTTCGGCAGCGCGCGCATCCGCGAAGGGCACCGTTGGTATGACGAGGCCCGCGCTTTTGGTCGACTGGCGTCCGAGCGCGGCGGAGCCTTGCGAGGTCGCGTCGGCGAACCCCCTGACGATGTCATCGCCACCGGCGGCGGCCCGGGGATCATGGAGGCGGCCAACCGCGGGGCCGTGGACGCGGGCGCGCCGTCCGTCGGTTTCAACATCACCCTGCCGCATGAGCAGGAGCCGAACGCCTATTCGACCCCGGAGTTGACGTTCCGCTTCCACTATTTCGCGATGCGGAAGATGCATCTGGCGATGCGCGCCAATGCGCTGGTGGTGTTTCCTGGCGGCTTCGGCACCTTCGACGAGATGTTCGAGATGCTGACCTTGCGCCAGACCAGGAAGGCGCCGCCGCTTCCGGTCGTTCTGGTGGACAAGGCCTACTGGACCTCGGTGATCGGTTTCGACGCCCTGGTCGAGCATGGAATGATCGCCGCGAGCGACCTGGACTTGATCGGTTTCGCCGAGGACGCGGAGGGCGTCTGGGCCGAACTGCTCGCGCGCGGGCTGCGGCCGAACGAAAACATCGAATGAAGCGTCGCCGCAGGGTTCATCCGCGCGCGATCCGGGTCTAGAACCCTGTCATGAACACTGAAGACGTCCTCAACGAGTTTCGCGATGCCGGCGCCCTGCGCGAAGGCCATTTCGTCCTGTCGTCCGGTCTGCACAGCCCGGTCTTCCTACAGAAGAATCTCGTCTTCATGGACGGAACTCGCTGCGAGCGGCTGTGCAAGGCGCTGGCGGACAAGATCACGGCCACGGTCGGCCCGGTCGATGTCGCCATCTCACCGGCCGTGGGCGGCATCATCCCGGGTTACGAGACGGCCAAACATCTGAAGGTCCGTTCGATGTATGTCGAGCGCGAGGGGGGATCGTTCAAACTACGCCGAGGTTTCTCGGTCGAGCCGGGCGAAAAAGTCGTCATGGTCGAGGACATCGTCACGACCGGCCTGTCATCGCGCGAATGCATCGCCGCCATCCAGGCCGCCGGGGGCGAGGTGATCGCCGCCGCCTGTATCGTCGATCGCTCGGGCGGCAAGGCGGATGTGGGCGTGCCGCTGATCGCCCTGGCGTCGCTGGACGTGCCCGCTTACCCAGCCGATGCGCTTCCGCGGGAATTAGCCGCGCTTCCGGTGGAAGATCCCGGCAGCCGCAGATTGTCGAAGTAGAGCCATGCGCGAACGGGTCAGGCTGGGCGTCAACATCGACCACGTCGCCACGGTGCGAAATGCGCGGGGAGGGACGCATCCCGATCCGGCGCGCGCGGCCGAGGCGGCGCTGGCGGCTGGGGCCGACGGAATCACCGCCCACCTGCGCGAAGACCGCCGCCACATCACCGACGCCGACATCGATGTGTTGAGCGCCCTGTGCGCCCGAGCCGGCAAGCCGCTGAATCTGGAAATGGCGGTGACGGACGAGATGCTGGCCATCGCTCTGCGCCACCGGCCGCATGCCGCCTGTCTGGTGCCCGAGCGGCGCGAAGAGGTCACGACCGAAGGCGGTCTGGCGGTCGCCGGTCACGAAGCTAGGATTGCGCCCGTAGTGAAGGCGCTGACCGACGCGGGCATCCGTATCTCGCTGTTCATCGAACCGTCCGAAGCGCAAGTCGAGGCCGCCGCCGCCGTCGGCGCACAAGTGGTCGAATTCCACACCGGCCGCTACTGCCATCTGACCGATCCGGCAGAGCGGGAGGTCGAGTTCGAACGCCTCGCCGCCGCCGCCGCCCAGGCCGACATCCTGGGATTGGAAGTCCATGCCGGCCACGGGCTGGATTACGACACGGCCCCGCGCATGCTGGCGATTCCGGAAATCCGCGAGTTGAACATCGGTCATTTCCTGATCGGCGACTCGATCTTCATCGGCCTGGACGGGGCGATCCGCCGGATGCGAGCGGCGATGGATGAGGCCAGATGATCATCGGCGTCGGCGCAGATTTGTCTGACATCCGGCGCATTCAAGCGTCGCTGGATCGGTTTGGGGATCGCTTCAAGACCCGCTGCTTCACCGAACTGGAACGCACCCGCTCGGATCGGAAGCCGGACCCGGCCTGGAGCTACGCCAAACGATTCGCCGCCAAGGAGGCCTGCGCCAAGGCCTTGGGAACAGGCATGCGGGCCGATGTCTATTGGCGCGACATGGGGGTGGTGAACCTGCGTTCCGGTCAGCCGACGATGGCGCTGACCGGCCATGCGGCCGAGCATCTGGTGCGTCTGACGCCACCCGGACACGAGGCGAAAATCCACCTGACGCTGAGCGACGAACATCCGTATGCGCTCGCCTTCGTGGTGATCGAAGCCTTGCCGCAGTCGTAATCAGGTTATAGGCGTGCGCGATGACCGCGCGGACGCGGCGAGGATGCCTGATCGCATGAGCGAAGACCAAAAGCCCGACGACGCCAATCGCGACGCCACTCCCGAAGAACGATTTGCGGCCTCGGAGGCGGACGCTCCGAGCAAGTCGGTTCAGGAGCCGACGACGGCGAACCAGAAGGTCTATGCCAAAACGCCCAAGGGCGGTGCCAAGGCGACCTCGGCGGCCAGTGAAACCGGCGAAATCTTCAAGACCATCGTCTTCGCCCTGCTGATCGCGATGGTGCTGCGCATCTTCCTGTTCCAGCCCTTCACCATTCCTTCGGCCTCCATGGAGCCGAACCTCTACGAAGGCGACTATATCGTCGTCTCCAAGTGGTCGTATGGCTTCTCCAAGCACTCGATCCCGTTCAGCCCGCCGCTGTTCGACGGGCGGATCATGGGCTCGGCGCCCAAGCGTGGCGACATCGTCGTGTTCAAACTGCCGCGTGACAACAAAACCGACTTCATCAAGAGGGTGATCGGCCTGCCCGGCGACCGCATCCAGATGATCGCCAACAAACTGTATATCAACGACAAGCCTGTGCAGGACGTCGTGGTCAGCGAGCAGGAGATCAACGACATCTTCGGACCGCGTCCTGTAACCGAGGTCCGCGAGACCCTGCCGGAAGGCAAGAGCTTCATGACCCAGGACTTCGGTCCCGGAAACGATCTGGACGACACCCCGGTCTATGAAGTCCCGGCCGGTCACTACTTCATGATGGGCGACAACCGCGACAACTCCATCGATAGCCGCGTCGAACAGTCCAGCGGCGTGGGCATGGTCCCGGCCGAGAATCTGGTCGGCAAGGCGCAGATCATCCTGTTCTCGTGGAAGCCCGGTTCGTCGCTGTGGAACCCCGTCAGCTGGTTCAACGTGCGGCTCGACCGGTTCTTCAACGTCCTGCACTGATGGCCAATCTGAGAGCCGAAGCGGTCGCGGCGCTGGAAACGCGCCTGGGACACAGGTTCAAGGACAAGGCCTTGCTGGAGCGCGCCCTGACCCACGCCAGCGTGGGCGAGGGCGCGCCGGTCGGCATCCACGGTCCACGCGACAACGAGCGGCTGGAATTCCTGGGCGACAGGGTGCTGGGCCTGCTGGTCGCCGAGCGACTGTCGGCCCAGTTTCCGACGGCGGACGAGGGCCAGCTGTCGTCCAGCCTGCACGCCCTGGTCGACAAGGGGGCCTGCGCCCGCGTGGGCGAAGCCCTGGGCGTTGGGGCTGCGCTACGGCTCTCGCCCGGCGAAACCAAGACCGGCGGACGCCGCAAGGCCGGCGTCATCGCCGATGCGGTCGAGGCTATACTGGCGGCCGTCTATCTGGACGGCGGACTGGATGCCGCTAAGGCCGTGTTCGAACGGGCCTGGTCCGACGAACTGGCGGCACCGCCGTCCCGCACCGTGACCAATCCGAAATCGGCGCTTCAGGAATGGGCGCAAGGGTTGGGGCGGCCGCTGCCGACCTATCGCGTCGCCGATCGGACGGGATCGGATCATGCGCCCACATTCACCGTCGAAGTGGCCGTGCAGGACGTGCAGCCCTTGACCGCGCAAGGACGTTCGCGTCAGGAGGCGGAGAAGGCGGCCGCAACGGCTCTCCTCAAACGTGAAGGCGTCATTTGACCGATATCGAAAACCAGCGCGCAGGCTTTGCCGCCATCATCGGCGCACCCAACGCCGGCAAATCCACGCTGGTGAACCGGCTGACCGGGTCCAAGGTCTCGATCGTCACGCAAAAGGTGCAGACGACGCGCTTCCCCGTGCGCGGCATCGCCATGGAAGGCGACGCCCAGATCGTGCTGGTGGACACGCCCGGCATCTTCACGCCACGTCGTCGCCTGGACCGGGCCATGGTCGCCTCGGCCTGGGGCGGGGCGGAAGATGCGGACATCGTCGTTCACCTGATCGACGCCCAGTCGCACATCAACGCCGATGGCCGCGAGGGCACGGCAGCCGATCGTCGCTCGGCCGAGGACACCGAGACCATCATCGCCAACCTGCAGGCCACCGGGACCAAGGTTGTTCTGGCGCTGAACAAGATCGACGGCATGCGCCGCGACACCCTGCTGGCCCTGTCGCAGAAGCTGTTCGAAAGCGGCGTCTATTCCGAGGTCTATATGATCTCGGCGGCCAACGGCGACGGCGTCGAGGACCTGAAACAGCGTCTGGCTCTGTCCATGCCCAAGGGGCCGTGGCTGTATCCCGAGGATCAGGCCGCCGACGTGCCGGTGCGGGTTCTCGCGGCGGAGATCACGCGCGAGAAGGTCTATCTGCGCGTCCATGAGGAGCTGCCCTATTCGGCGGCGGTGGAGACCACCAGTTTCGAGGACCGCGCCGACGGCTCGGCCCGGATCGAACAGACCATCTATGTCGAGCGCGAGAGCCAGCGGCCCATCGTCCTCGGCAAGGGCGGCCAGACCCTGAAATGGATCGGCCAGAAGGCGCGCGAGGAGCTGAATGAAATCCTCGGCCGTCAGGTGCACCTGTTCCTGACCGTCAAGGTCGATCCGAAGTGGCAGGACAGCCGCGCCCTCTATGCCCAGTTCGGTCTGGATTTCGACGTCTGAGTTCCTGTGTTTGATGTGCCGCGTACCGCCGGGGGGCATCCCCGGCTCGTTCTGGGCGTCCTCGGGGCGCTGATCCTTGGCGGCGCGGTCTGGGGCGGCATCGCCACGGCCGTGGCCCCCAAGACCGATGTGGAACTGGCGACCGAGCGCGCCGATGCGCCGCCACGACCACCCGTGGTCGTGGTTCAGGACCTGCCGCAACTGGCGGCGCGCCTGGATCGCGAAGCCGCTTCAAGACGCTTCATGGGCGCAGTTCTGGTGGCCAAGGGCGACAAGGTCCTGTTCCGCCAGGTCTATGGCAAGGCCAACTACGAGCAGGACCAGCCGCTGGCGCTGGGCTCGCGTTTCCGCTTGGCCTCGATCTCCAAACAGTTCACGGCGACGGCGATCCTGAAGCTTCAGGACGAGGGCAAGCTCAACGTCTCCGATCCGGTCTGCAAATGGATCCAGCCCTGTCCGCAGGCCTGGGCGCCGATCCGCATCAGCCATCTGTTGTCGCATACGTCGGGCATTCCCGATCTGATGGCGCGGCCCGGTTGGGGCATGCGCCGCACGACGCCGGCGGCGCTGGACGAACTGACCGAAGATTCAAAGCGGTTCGGTCTCCAGTTCGAGCCCGGCGCCAAGGTTCAGTACGACAATGCCGGGTTCAATCTGGCGGCCGCTATCGTCGAAAAGGCCAGCGGCAAGCCCTTCCAGACCTACATGCGCGAGGCCTTCTTCAAGCCTCTCGGTATGAAGGATAGCGGGCTTGATCTCGATGGCGGCGATCACGGCGTCATCATGGGTTACGCCAACTTTCCCGGCGGTCTGGCGGCCCAGCCGAACGCCAATACCTCGATCGTGGCGGGCGCCGGCGCGGTCTATTCGACGCTGGACGATCTCCTGGTCTGGCAGAGGGCGTTGCATCGCGGCGAACTGCTGACGCCAGCTAGCTATCAGCAGATGCTGGCCGACCACGCGCCGGCCGACACCAAGCCGAACGAGCGCAGCCATCCGCGTCGGGACTGGGGTTTCGGCATCTTCGCCAACCGTCTGGGCGATCAGGTGCGACCCAGCTTCCAGGACCGCCAGATTTATCACACCGGCAGCTGGGGCGGCTTCCGCAACCTGATGCTCTATCAGCCGGACGCCGACGTGACGGTGATCGTGCTGTCCAACAACTATCACCTGCGTGACCAGGTCTTCCTGATCAGTCAGCAGGCGATGGCCGAAGCCTTGGGTCACGAGTTTCCGACGACGCTGGCGCGCTGAGGCGCCCGACTATTTCCCGGCAAGGAGAACAGGAGTAGAACAGCGCCATGATCGCTCTTCTTGCCACTCTCGTCCTTTCCGTTTCGTCGACGCAGGCCGCGAGCGATCCCGTCGTCGAGGCCGGCGCCGTTCTCGACCGCATGCAATCGGCGGCCTCGCGTGCGGACGGCGACGCCTATTTCGATCTGTTCACGCCTGACGCC
Source organism: Brevundimonas diminuta (assembly GCF_022654015.1). Lineage (NCBI taxonomy): Bacteria > Pseudomonadati > Pseudomonadota > Alphaproteobacteria > Caulobacterales > Caulobacteraceae > Brevundimonas > Brevundimonas diminuta. The sequence goes on along the minus strand of NZ_CP073063.1, from coordinate 2,036,909 downwards.
CGGTTCATCGGCACGGATGCGACCGAGCGCTGGTCGTTGGCTGAGTTTCGCGCCTATGCCACGCCCTATTTCTCGCAAGGGAAAGGCTGGACCTATCGCCCGCATGACCGGGTGGCGATCCTGGCGCCGGGCGATTGCCGCTGCATCGTCTGGTTCGATGAGTTGCTGGACAACGACGCCTACGGCCTGACGCGAGGCTCAGGCGTGCTGCGCCTGACCGACGACGGCTGGAAGATCGAGCAATATGTGCTCAGTTTCACCGTGCCGAACGACAAGGCCAAGAGTGTGGTTGGGTTGATCGCCGAAGGTCCGGCGGACTGATGGACTTCCACGAAGAGGCGTTCGTCCTGTCGGCGCGCAGCCACGGCGACACAGGCGCCGTGGTCGATCTGCTGACCGAGAACCACGGCAGGCGTTCGGCCTATGTGGCGGGCGGAGCGTCACGCAAGATGAAGCCATTCCTGCAGGCGGGCGCGCGGGTCGTGGCCGATTACCGCGCCCGCACCTCGGATCACCTCGGCGCGGTGCGACTGGAGCCGGTAGGCGAGGGGCCCAGCGCTCTGTTCGACGACGCCCTGGCGCTGACCGGGTTGGCGGCGGCGGCGGTCGTGACCCAAGGCGCGTTGCCGGAGCGTGAGCCGCATCCCGGCGTCTTTCTGGCATTCGAGGCGCTGATGGCGGCGTTCGAAATGCCTGCGGTCTGGCCTGCGATCTTCGTGCGGTTTGAGGCGGGCCTCTTGGAAGATCTGGGCTTTGGCCTGGACCTGTCGAAATGCGCTGCGACCGGCACCGCCGATGACTTGATCTACGTCAGCCCGCGCACCGGCCGGGCGGTCAGTCGCGACGCCGGCGCCCCCTATTCCGACAAGATGCTGACCCTGCCGCCCTTCATGCTGGGCGCCCAATCCGGTCTGATCGAGGGCGACGTCCGGGCCGGGTTCGACCTGACGGGGCATTTCCTGGAGCAGTTCGTCTTCCACCCGCAGAACAAGCCCCTGCCGCCCGCGCGCGTATGGATGCTGGACAAGCTGGGCGACGCCGGCCGCCTCTAGCCGAAGGTGAAGGCGAAGACCTGAACGCCGGGATCCAGGAACTCGATCTCGAACGTCCGTTCGCGCACCGCGCCCGTCTGCCGGACCAGTTGGTACAGTCGCTCGCCGTCCACCCGGCCAAGACCTTGGGCGTCGATGTCGCTGCCGGCGTTCGCGCCCGGCGCCGCGCCATCGATCCGGACACGGAAGCGGACGGGTGCGCCCGGCTTGCTGGGCCCCATGACCAGATGGAGATCGCGCGCCTTGAAGCGGAAGGCGATACGGCCGCCGGCAGCCTGCAGGTCGGCATGCTCACGCGTCACGCGCCAGCGGCCCGAAAGGCTCCAATCGTTCAGTTTCAGCGGCGCGGCGACATAGTCCTTGATCACGTCGTTGGCCAGGCCGCCGGGAGAGCGGAATTTCTCGGCGCGGCCATAGCCGACGTAGGTCTCTGGCGATTCGACCTGGGCCATGTCGGCGGCGGCCTCTGCGCCCTCAGCCTCAACTGTGACGACGTTGCTGGCGACGTTCGCTGCGCCCGCTTCCTTTAGAAGTTGCTGAATCACGCGTTCGGAGCCCGCATAGTCGCCTTCGCCGAAGTGGTGGTGACGGATCTGTCCTTTTGCGTCGACGAAGTAGTGGGCGGGCCAGTACTGGTTCTTAAAGGCCCGCCAGATGGCGAACTCATTGTCCATGGCGACCGGATAGGTGATGCCCAGCCGCTGGATGTTCTGGCGGACGTTGGTCTCCGATTTCTCAAAGGCGAACTCGGGCGTGTGCACGCCGATCACCACCAGACCTTGATCCTTATACTTCTCAGCCCAGGCGCGGACGTACGGGATGGAGCGGATGCAGTTGATGCAGGAGTAGGTCCAGAAATCGACGACGACTACCTTGCCCTTGAGTTGCTCGGTCGTGAGCGGCGGGGTGTTGATCCAGGTCGTCGCGCCCGTCAGCGGCGGCATCACCCCTTCGACCGGCAGATTGGCCAGATCGGCCGGGGCCTGGTTCGTCGGCATGCCGCGGCCGATCCCGCCCAGCAGCGCCTGTTCGATCCGACCCGTGCTGGCGGCCGAGATGCGGGTCAGCAAGCCGGTGTCCGCGCCCAGGCCAATGATGACCACGCCGATCAGCACCAACACGCCCAGACCGCGCCGCACCCATTCGCCGACGCCCAACGCGCCCTTCATGGCCTTGAACACGCGACCGCCGACCAACAGGGCCAGACCGAGCGATGTCGCCGCGCCCGCCGCATAGGCGAGCAGCAGAACCGTCGTTCCGACGCCTGCGCCCTGAAGCGCCGCGCCCGTCAGGATCACGCCCAGAATGGGTCCGGCGCACGGCGCCCAGAGCAGTCCCGTCGCGACGCCGAGCAGCAGGGACGAGCGCACGTCACCCTGATCTCCCCCCAGATTGCTGGCTTGGCGCTCGGCGCGATCCGTCAGCCAGGACCCCGCCGCCACGAACGGCCGCATCAGCCGATCGCCCACGGCCGGAAACAGCAGGCTGACGCCCAGCACCGCCATGACTGCCAGGGCGATCCAGCGCCCGACCTCATTGGCCCGCACCGCCCAGCCGCCGCCCAGGGCCGCCAGCGTCGCCACCCCCGCAAAGGTCACGGCCATCCCGACCAACAACGGCAGACCGTTGCGGATGAACGGCCGATCCGCTCGCGCGAAGACGAAGGGCAGAACCGGCAGGATGCAGGGACTGACGATGGTCAGAACGCCGGCGAGATAGGACAGCAGGAACAGGATCATGGCGCGGCCTGACGAGGGTGTGTGTCTCACATACGCACGGCGGAGCGGTTTGGTGACTCCCCAGCGCGCTTATCCCCCAATCTGGCGCCTTACGGGCTAGACTTCCCGCTTCCGATCCCCGATTCGCAGAGCCATGACGATCCACGCCCCGCCGCCGGAAGGCGGCCGCATCATCGACGAGCCGATGGAGACGGCGCTCAGCCGCCGCTATCTGGCCTACGCCCTGTCGACCATTACGAACCGCGCGCTGCCTGACGTCCGTGACGGGTTCAAGCCCGTGCACCGGCGCATCCTCTACGCCATGCATCAAATGCGGCTGAACCCGCAGGCGGCGGCGCGCAAATGCGCCAAGGTCGTCGGCGAGGTTATGGGCGGATATCACCCCCACGGCGACGCCTCGATCTACGAGGCTCTGGTACGGCTGGCTCAGGATTTCGCCCAGCGTTACCCGTTGGTCGACGGTCAGGGGAACTTCGGCAATATCGACGGCGATAGCGCCGCGGCCATGCGCTACACCGAGTGCAAACTGACGCCGGCCGCAGTCCTGCTGTTGGACGGCATCGATCAGGACGCCGTCGATTTCCGGCCAACCTATGACGATCAGGACGAAGAGCCGATCGTCCTGCCCGCGGGCTTCCCGAATCTTCTGGCCAATGGCTCGTCGGGTATCGCGGTCGGCATGGCCACCTCGATCCCGCCGCACAATGTCGGCGAACTGATCGACGCCTGCCAACTGCTGCTGGAGCGTCCCGACGCGACGACCGAGGACTTGGTTCAGCATGTGCCAGGCCCCGACTTCCCGACCGGGGGCGTTGCGGTTGAAGGTCATGCCTCCATCCTGGACGCCTATGAGACGGGCAGGGGCGGGGTGCGCCTGCGCGCGCGCTGGGAGACCGAAGATCTGGGGCGCGGCGTGTGGCGGATCATCGTCACCGAAATGCCCTATCAGGTGCAGAAGTCGCGACTGATCGAGGCGCTGGCGGACCTGATCGAGCACAAGAAGGCACCGCTGCTCGGCGATGTACGCGACGAGTCGGCTGAGGACATCCGCCTGATCTTGGAGCCCAAGAACCGGACCATCGAGCCTGAAATGCTGATGGAAAGCCTGTTCAAACTGTCTGATCTGGAGGTCCGCTTCCCGATCAATATGAACGTGCTGGACGCCAGCGGCACGCCGCGCGTCATGGGTCTGAAAGACTGCCTGCGCGCCTTCCTGGATCACCGCCGCGAGGTGCTGAACCGCCGTTCCCAATGGCGGATCGAGCGGGTCGAAAAGCGTCTGCATCTGCTGGAAGGCCTGCGCATCGTCTTCCTCAACCTGGACGAGGTGATCCGCATCGTCCGTGAGGAGGAGCAGCCCAAGGCCGTCCTGATCGCGCGCTTCGGCCTCACGGAGGTTCAGGCTGACTTCATCCTCGACACGCGGCTGCGTCAGTTGGCGCGTCTGGAAGAGATGACGATCGAAAAGGAATTCAATGCGCTGTCGGAGGAACTTGCCAATCTGAAGGCGCTGACGTCGTCGGAAGGCAAGCAGTGGAAGGCGATCTCCAAGGAGCTGGAGGCCGTGCGCAAGGCGCTGATCTCGCCGCGCCGGACGACGATCGCCGAGGCGGTGGACACGTCCGCCTTCGTCGCGCCCGAGGCCTTCATTCCGCGCGAGGCGATCACCGTCATCCTGTCGGAACGTGGCTGGATCCGCGCCGCCAAGGGCAAGGTCGAGGATCCGTCGGAGCTGAAGTTCAAGGAAGGCGACCAACTCGCCTACCTCGTCCCGGCCTATACGACCGACAAGCTGCTGGTGGCGGCGTCGGACGGGCGCATCTTCACCATAGGCGCGGACAAGCTGGCGTCCGGACGCGGCCATGGCGAGCCGCTGCGCCTGATGATCGATCTGGACGAAAAGGCCGAGATCATCAACGTCCTGGCCCACCAGCCGGGCGGCAAGCTGCTGATCGCATCAAAGGCCGGATACGGCTTCATTGCGCCAGAAGACGACACCCTGGCCCAGAAGCGCGGCGGCAAACAGGTGCTGAACGGCGAAATGCTGGCGGTGCTGCGAGTGACCGGTGATCACGTCGCGACGATCGGCGAGAACATCAAGACGCTGATCTTCCCTCTCGCCGAACTGCCCGAGATGGGGCGCGGCAAGGGCGTGAAGCTGCAAAGCTTCAAACAGGGCGGCCTCGCCGACATCACCGTCTTCAACGCCGAGAGCGGGCCTGAATGGGCGGACGGCGGCGGACGTCGTCGCAACTGGCCCGACTGGAAAGACTGGCTGGGCAAACGCGCCGGCGCCGGTCGCCAGGGACCAAGAGGCCTGCGCAAGTTCAGATAGGTGGACCGCCCGTCGGTTCTAGAACAGGACCGACGGGTTCATGATCCTCTTGGGATCGATGGCGCGGCGGATGGCGGCCATGGTTTCGATCTCGAGAGGGGACTTGTAGCGCTTGACCTCTTCGGTCTTCAGCCGGCCCAAGCCGTGTTCGGCGGAGATCGAGCCGTAATAGGTTCCGACAACGTCGTGAACCACTTGCGAGCCTTCCTTCCAGCGGCCGATGAAGGCGGGGATGTCCTGACCGACACCTGGCAGGATGTCGTAGTGCAGATTGCCGTCACCGACGTGACCAAAGACCGAGATACGGGCGCCGGGATGGAAGCGTTCGACGGCGGCCGAGGCTTCGTCGATGAACTCGGCGATGCGGCTGATGGGCACGGAGACGTCGTGTTTCCAACCGCCGCCCTCGGGCTTCAGGGCCGCCGAATGTTCCTCGCGCAAACGCCAGAAGGCGGCGCGCTGAGCGTCGTTCTGGGCGATGGCGGCGTCGGTGATCAGGCCTTGTTCGAAGGCGACCTCCAGGAGGGCCTCCATCTGCGCCTCGGCGCCGCCGGGCGTGCCAGAAGCGATCTCGATCAGGACGTACCAGTCGGGCGTCGTCTCCAGCGGCTCGCGGGTGTCGGGGATGTTCTTGAGCACCAGTTCCATGCCGAGACGCTTCATCAGTTCGAAAGCCTCAACCCCGCCGCCGGTCTCGGCCTTGGCGCGGGCGAGCAACTCGACCGAGGCGGCGGCGGTTTCCAGCCCGACGACGGCGACGGCGCGCGAGCGCATGATCGGGAAGAGTTTCAGGGTGGCGGCGGTCACGACGCCCAATGTGCCCTCGGCGCCGATCAGCAGCTGTTTCAGGTCGTATCCGGTGTTGTCCTTGCGCAGGCGTTTGAGGCCCCGGAAGATCTCGCCATTCGGCAGGACGGCCTCAAGGCCCAAAACCAGGTCGCGCATCATGCCGTAGCGCAGGACCTGAGTGCCGCCGGCGTTGGTGGAGATGACGCCGCCGATGGTGGCCGAGCCTTCAGCCGCCAGGCTGAGCGGGAAATAGCGGCCGGCCGCCGTCGCCGTCTGTTGCGCCTCGAGCAAGGTCAGACCGGCCTCGACCGTCATGGCGTCATCTAAGGGCGTGACGTCGCGGACGGCGCGCATCTTGCGGGTCGATAGCAACACCTCGCCAAAGGGCACCTGGCCGCCGACCAGTCCCGTGCCGCCGCCTTGGGGCGTAATCGCGACGCCTTCGCGCGCGCAGATCGTCACGGTGCGCGCGACCTCTTCCGTCGAGCGTGGGGTCAGCAGGATCGGCGTGTCGCCCGTCCAGCGATTGCGCCATTCGGTCAGATGCGGCGCGATGACATCCGGGTCCTGGGTCCAGCCGCCCGGACCGAGCGCGGCCTTCAGTTCGTCAAGCACGGCGGTGGAGGGAACGGGCGTCTGCATGCCCCCTTTTGTCAGGCGTCGCCGTGCGTTGGAAGGGCCGCGAGGCCGTTAGACGTCGAGTTCTTCTTTCACGAACTGGGCGTTTTCCTGAATGAACTGGAAGCGCGCGTCGGCGCGCTTGCCCATCAGGCGTTCGACCAGGTCTTCGATGCTGGCCTCGGCGTCGGGCACCGTGATCCGCGCGAGGGTGCGTTTCTTTGGATCCATGGTTGTTTCCTTCAGCTGGGAGGCCATCATTTCGCCCAGCCCCTTGAACCGGCCGATCTCGGTTTTCTTGCCCTTGAACACGGTCGCCAGCAGCTCGTCGCGGTGGCCGTCGTCGCGGGCGTATTCGCTCAAGGGACCGGCGCTGATGCGGTAGAGCGGCGGAAGGGCCATGAAGACCCGGCCCTGACGGATCGTCTCCGGCATGACGCGGTAGAAGAAGGTGATCAGCAGGGCCGCGATGTGGGCGCCGTCTACGTCGGCGTCGGTCATGATGACGATCCGCTCGTAGCGCAGGTCGTCGATGTTGAACCGGTTGCCGGGCTGGACGCCCAAGGCCAGCGCCAAGTCGGACAGTTCGACGTTGGCGCGTAGCTTGTCGGCGGTGGCGGACGCGACGTTCAAAATCTTGCCGCGCAGGGGTAGGATGGCCTGGGTCGTGCGGTCGCGCGCCTGTTTGGCCGAGCCGCCGGCCGAATCGCCTTCGACGATGAAGAGTTCGGTCCCTTGAGCCGACTGGCGGCTGCAGTCCGATAGCTTGCCGGGCAGGCGCAGCTTGCGGGTGGCGGCGGCGCGCTGAACCTCCTTGTCCTTACGGCGTCGCAGCCGGTCCTCGGCGCGATCGACGACGAAGCCCAGCAGGGCGTTAGCCTGTTTGGGGCTTTCGGTCAGCCAGTGATCCAGCGGGTCGCGGAGCAACTGCTCGACAATGCGCGCGCCCTCGGGCGAGGACAGACGGTCCTTGGTCTGACCCTGGAATTCGGGATTGCGGATGAAGACGCTGATCAGGGCGCCGGCATTGGCGATGACGTCCTCGGCCGTGATGATCGCTGCGCGTTTCTCGTTGGTCAGTTCGCCGTAAGATTTCAGCCCCTTGACCAAGGCGGCGCGGAAGCCGGCCTCGTGCGTGCCGCCATCGGGCGTGGAGACGGTGTTGCAGTACGATTGGATGAAGCCGTCCGACTCGCCAAAGCCGATCGGCGACCAGGTGACGGCCCATTCGAACGCGCCCGCCTCGCCTTGACGCTCGGCGCGGCCGGCGAAGGTGGGGGTGACGGTTTCCAGCTGACCGATGCGGTCGATCAGGGCGTCGGCCAGGCCGCCGGGGAAGTGCAGACTGGCCTGGGCGGGCGTAGAGTCAGTGATCCGCTCCGGCGCGCAGGTCCAGCGAATCTCAACGCCGCGGAACAGATAGGCTTTAGACCGTGCCATGCGGAATAGGCGCGCCGGCTTGAAGGCCGCGCCCATGCCGAAGATTTCGTCGTCGGGCTTGAAGCGGATCAGGGTGCCGCGCTTCTTGGACGGGCCGATCTGCTGGATCGGAGCTAGGACGTGGCCGCGGCTGAAGGCCTGCTTCCATTCGAAACCGTCGCGCCAGACGGTGACCTCGACGCTTTCGCTCAGGGCGTTGACGACCGAGACGCCGACGCCGTGCAACCCGCCAGAGGTTTCATAGGCTTTGCCCGAGAACTTGCCGCCTGAGTGCAGGACGGTCATGACGACTTCCAGCGCGGACTTGCCGGGGTGTTTGGGGTGCGGATCGACCGGGATGCCGCGTCCGTCATCGCGCACCGACAGATATCCGTCCGCGTCCAGATCGACGGTGATCAGCTTGGCGTGCTTCGCCACCGCCTCGTCCATGGCGTTGTCCAGGACTTCGGCGAAGAGGTGGTGCAGGGCGCGCTCGTCGGTGCCGCCGATATACATGCCGGGGCGCTTGCGAACGGGTTCAAGCCCTTCCAGCACTTCGATGGAGGAGGCGGAATAGCCGGTGGCGGCCGCCGTCGTGGCCGTGGCCTGAACAGCAGGCGGCGCGGGCGTGGGGACGATAGAGGGCGCAGCTGCAGGCGGGGTCGCCGCAACTGGCTTGGGCGGCTCGGGTTTGCGAGCTTCGGGTTCGTCGTCAAAAGCGAAGAGGTCGGCGGCCATTCACATAGTCTGAGGCGATTCGGGACCGGGTCTGGTAGGCCCGTGACGCCTGTCGAGCAAGCGGCGCACGAACAGGGGCCGGAACAAAGGTCACGGCGCGGGCCATAATCGCCAGCATCAGGATCCACGGCAGATTGGCGTGGGTCAGCAGGACGCTCTCGGACAGGCTTAGAGCCGTGAAGACCGCCAGATAAGCGACGCTCCAATAGCCTTCGCGCGCGCCGAGCCCGTTCGTGCGCGCGACGACGAAGATCGCAGAGATCGCCATGACCGCGCCCACCGCCACCGCACCGGGCCAACCCAGTTGCACGAGAAGGTCGATCCAGCCGTTGTGAGCGGAAGGCACGGGCCATTGGGTCTCGATGCGGATCTCGCGCGCGGGGATCGAGTCCACGCCCCAGAAGGCGCTGAAGCCGTATCCGGTCCAAGGGCGCTCTGCGACCTTCCGCATCAAGGCTTCCCAGATCAGGGTGCGGCCTGTCAGCGACGGATCCTTGCCCAGCGCCTCCAGGATCGCAGCGGAATCGGAGTTCCACAGCCAAGTCGCGCCCGCCGCAATGATGACGGCAAGCCAGATGCCGATAACGGTGATGACGGCGCCGCCCTGTTTCAACGCCCACCACCCGCCGATCATGCCCAGGCCCAGGCCCCAGCACAGAAGCGATGTCTTGGATTGGGTGGCGAGCACCAGGAGCGTGGTCAGGCACAATGTCACTAGGCAGATCCAAAGCCGGTGGCTGCGTCCGGCGATATGATCGGCCGCCAGTGTCGCCGCGGCCGAGACGGCGCCCACCACCATGACCAGCCCCATCTGGTTCTTCTCGTACCAGAGGCCGCGCCACAGGCCGGCGTTGTCGAACTGGTGCACCCCGACCTTCGGATAGCCGAAAACCATGATCAGGCTGCCGACCGCCATCACCAGACAGGTGTACATCAGGACGCGCGGCAGGGCGTCGTCACGGAAGCGGGCGCCCAGAAAGATGGCGAAGGCGCTGTTGATCGCCATGGCGATGACGCGGCGCTCCGTGACCTCGGGGTCGATGGACCAGTATTTCGACACGAAACAGAGGGCGACGAGGGCGAACATCATCAGCCATGCCGGCCAGGCGCGGATGACCTTGTCGAAGCGAAAGACGATCAGGCCGGCGATGACGGCATAGACCGGCAGCCAGATGAACCGCAGGATCGGCGTCTCGACCTGGGTCGGTGCGATGACGGGCGCGATCAGGGCGCCGGTCAGCATGAAGACGACGAAGCCGGCCGCCCACTGTTCCCACAGCGGCGGAGAATCATCCGGGCTCTGAACGGGTGGTTCGCGCACGGGCGCACAGTCCTTTACGGCGCTTAAGGAACCGTGAGTGAGGCGGTGAAGGCGGCGAGACCTCCTTCCAGATCGGCGATCAGGTCGGAGGGGTCTTCAAGACCGACATGAAGACGGATCAGTTCGCCCTCAAGCACGGGCGGATGGTTGCGGTAGGCCATCTGATGGGTTTCGTGAGTGATCAGGCTTTCGAACCCGCCCCAGGAATAGCCCAGCCCGAACAGGGTCAGAGCGTTCAGAAAGGCCTCGCCCGCCGCCTTGTCGCTGCCCTTCATGACCACGCCCATCAGGGACGCGGCGCCGGTAAAATCTCGCCGCCACAGGTCATGATCGATCGAGCCGGGCAGGGGCGGGTAGAGGACGCGCGACACCTCGGGTCGGGCTTGCAGCCATTCCGCCACGATCAAGCCTGATCGCGCCTGTTCGGCATAACGCATCGGCAAGGTCCGCAGGCCACGCAGCGCCAGCCAGGCGTCGTCGGGCGACACATGCCAGCCGAGATCCTCGATCGTGTCGCCGATGGCGCGCAGACAGGCGGAATTGTCCGAAGCGATACTGCCCATCAGCACGTCCGAATGACCGCCGACATATTTGGTCACGGCCTGAACACTGACATCCACGCCATAGGCCAGCGGACGATAAGCCAGGCCGGCCGCCCAGGTATTGTCTACCACCGTCAGCACGCCTCGCTTACGACAGGCCTGGGCCACGGCGGCGACATCGACCATCTCGAATGTGAGAGAGGCCGGCGACTCCATCAGCACCAGCCGCGTGCGTTCGCCAATGGCGGCCAGAACAGTCTGCGCATCTGCGTCTGCGGGCAAAAAGCGGGTCATGATGCCGCGGGCCAATTGATACCGGCTCAGGAAGCGGCGCGTCGGACCATAGACGGCGTCCGTCGCGATGACCTCGTCGCCCGGTCTCAAAAGCGCCAGAAGCGGAACCGTGACGGCCGCAAGACCCGACGGAACCAGAAAGGCTTCCTCTGCCCCCTCCAGATTGGCCAGGGCGCGACGAAGATCGCGGGCGGCGCTGGTCCCGCTGAGGCCATAGGTCGGGCCGTCGGTCTCGTCGCGCATGACGGCCGCGCTGTCGCTCAACATCGTCGAGGCGCGTTCGATCGGGGGATTGACGCCGCGCCGACCCTGACCGCGTCGCGTGGCGGCGGCGATCAGGCGGGTGCGGTCCGAAAGCGGCGACATGACCCCTCCGATGGGTTGCGGATCGGTCCCTAAAGGCCTCTAAAGCCAGCGGGGCGCAAGCGGCGAGGGATAGGAACGCGATGCGGTGCTGGACGATCGGAGCGATGGCCGCTGTGCTGATGACGACGGCTTGCGGGCGCAAGGACGCCAGCCCTGCGCCGGAAGCCAGCCCTGCCACGCCCGCGCAAGCGTCTTCGACGGCGGTCGCGAAAAGCCCGACGCTGGCCGCCATCAAACGCCGCGGTCGCCTGAACTGCGGCGTGCATCAGGGGTTGGTCGGCTTCGCCTACACCGACAATCGCGGCCAGTGGCGCGGCTTCGACGTGGACTTCTGTCGCGCGACGGCGGCGGCGGTGCTGGGCGATGCCGATGCGGTGCGGTTCGTGCCTCTGTCGGCGTCAGATCGCTTCACGGCGCTGAACGACGGACGGATCGATGTGCTTTGGCGCAACTCGTCCTGGACCATGAGCCGCGACGCGGGCGAAGGTTTCGTGTTCGCCGGGATCAATTACTACGACGGGCAGGGCTTCCTGGTCCGGCGTTCGCTGAACCTGAACAGCGCGACTGAACTGACCGGCGCGCGGGTTTGCGTTCAGTCGGGCTCGACGTCCCAGGCGAACGCCGCCGACTATTTCCGGTCTCGCGGCATCGAATATCGGCCCGTCGTGTTTGAGACTGAGGAAGCGGCGCGCGACGCCTATGGTCGCGAGGATTGCGACGCATTCAGCGCCGACATTTCTGCGCTAGCTGCCGCGCGGACCGTGCTGACCAACCCCAACGAACATGTGATCCTGTCCGATGTCGCGTCTAAGGAGCCGCTGGGGCCGGTGGTCAAGTCGGGCGACGAGCGCTGGGCCTCGACCGTCCGTTGGACCCTGAATGCCCTGATGCTGGCCGAAGAGCTCGACGTCACCAAGGCCAATGCCGAAGATCAGTTTAAGACCGCGACCGACCCGCGTGTCCGGCGTTTGCTGGGCGTCGAGGGCGAGTTCGGTCTTATGCTGGGTCTATCCGAAGACTGGGCTAAGGACGCGGTCGAAGCCGTCGGAAATTATGGCGAGATTTTCGATCGAAATCTGGGATCGCAATCGGCGCTCGACCTGGCGCGTGGTTTGAACGCACAATGGAACGCGCGCCCGGCCGGCTTGATCTATGGCCTGCCGATCCGATAAGCGCCGACGCTTGCATCGCTTCCTGGGGGACAGATGACCGAGACGAAACGCGGCGGCCTTGCGCTGCACTGGCTGATGTTGATCGGTTTCGCGGTCGGTCTGATCGGGGGATTGCTGGTCAATCTGGCGGTCGGTGCCGATGCTGCCTGGGTGGTCTGGCTGACGGACAACGTGACCGGGCCGATCGGTCAGATCTTCCTGCGCCTGCTGTTCATGATGGTGATCCCGCTGCTGTTCTCGGCCCTGGTCGTCGGGGTGGCGGAGATGGGCGATCTCAGCTCGCTGGGACGGGCGGGGATCAAGACGCTGCTTCTGACGGTTGTGGTGTCCAGCATTGCGGTGGTCATCGGTTTGGTGATGGTCAACGTCTTCCAGCCCGGGCGAGGTGTCGATCCGGCGGTGGCTCAGCAGCTGTTGGAGCAGGGCAAGGACGGCGCCGCCAGCATCGTTCAGACCGGGCGCGACAGCTCGATCCAGTTGGGCGATTTCTTCCTGGATCTGGTGCCGTCGAACGCGGTCACCGCAGCGGCGGAGAACGCGATCCTTCCGCTGATGATCTTCGCCCTGTTCTTCGGCATCGGTCTGGTCATGGCCAAGAGCCCGGCAACGGACCGTCTGCAGGAAGTGATCCAGGGGATCTTCGAGGTCTCCATGACCCTGATCAACCTGTTCATCAAACTGGCACCGCTGGCCATCGCCTGTCTGATGTTCAACCTGGCGGCCCTGTTCGGTTGGGACCTGTTGGTGCGCCTGGCGGCCTTCGTCGGCGTCGCGGTCGGCGCGATGGCGATCCATATGTTCGTGGTCTATCCGCTCGTAATCTGGCTGGCGGCCGGCCGCTCGCCCATCGCCTTCTTCAAGGGTGTGCGCGAGCCGATGGTGGTGGCCTTCTCGACCGCCTCGTCCAACGCGTCTCTGCCGGTGTCGCTCAAAGCGGCTGAGGAGCAGTTGCACCTGCCGCGCAAGATCGCGCGTTTCGTCCTGACGGTCGGCGCCACCGCCAACCAGAACGGCACGGCGCTGTTTGAAGGTGTCACAGTGCTGTTCCTCGCCCAGTTCTTCGGCATCGACCTGACGATCACGCAGCAAGTCGTGGTCATGCTGGTCTGCATTTTGGGCGGCATTGGCACGGCAGGCGTCCCGGCCGGTTCGCTGCCGGTCGTGGCGATGATCCTGGTGATGGTGAAAGTGCCACCCGAAGGCATCGGCCTGATTCTTGGCGTCGACCGTTTCCTGGACATGTGCCGCACGACTTTGAACGTTACGGGCGACCTGGTTTTGGCCACCGTTGTTTCGCGTGGCGAGGAAGACGAACCGGCCGACGCCGACGACGTCGTCCCCGCGGCGCCGCCGGCCTGATCTTAGTCGGTTTCGACGGGGGTGTCCGTTCGGGCGCCCCATTCGGCCCAGGAGCCGTCATAGAGCCGCGATGGGTGGCCGAGTTCGGCCAGGCCCAGCGTCAGTATAGCGGCGGTCACTCCGGATCCGCAGGTGGTGATGACAGGTCGGTTGATATCCACGCCGGCGTCTGCAAAGGCCTGTTGCAAGGCCGCGCCACGCTTCATCGTGCCGTCATTGTTTAGCAATCGGCCGTAGGGGAGATTGCGCGCGCCGGGCATATGGCCGCTGCGAACACCGGGGCGAGGTTCGGGCGCTGCGCCTTCGAATCGGGGTGCGCCGCGCGCGTCGACGACCTGAGCATCCTGGGCCAAGGCCGCGCGCACATCATCCAACGAGGCGACAGCCTCGGGCGCCATCTCGGCATTGAAATCCTTTGCCTCGGCCGCCGAAGGCCCGGAGACGGTCGATAGACCGTCCTCACGCCAGCGCGGCAGGCCGCCGTCGAGCACCTGAACCCTCGTCGCGCCCATCGTCTTCAGCATCCACCAGACGCGTGCCGCCGAGAACAATCCGGTCGTGTCATAGACGACGATCTGGTCATCGACGGAGAGACCCAGCGCCCCGACCGAAGCCCCGAAGGCCTCTGGTGTCGGCATCATGTGGGGCAACGAGCTGCCGTGATCCGATATGGCGTCCAGATCGAAAAAGACGGCGCCAGGGATATGGTTCTGTTCAAAGTCGGCGCGCGCGTCGCGGCCGTCCAGATGCCAACTGCCATCAACGATCCGCAAATCCGGCGCGCCCAATCGCGCGGCGAGGTCCGTTGTCGAAATCAGCGGGCTCATGGGCGAGACAGGCTCAGTTGAATGACGTCGGTGCGGCGAGAGCGGAAACCGGCCTCGCAATAGGCCAGATAAAAGTGCCAGAGCCGGCGGAATCTTTCGTCAAAGCCGGAAAGCTTGCTGATCTCGCCCCAGGATGCCTGGAAACGCTCATCCCAAAGCTTGAGCGTGGCAGCGTAGTCGAGGCCGAACCGTTCCACCGACTGCCATGACAGTCCGGCTTTCGACACGACCGGCGCCAGCCGTTCTTCGGAGGGCAGCATGCCGCCGGGGAAGACGTACTTTTGGATAAAATCCGTCCGGGCATTGTATTCGTCGAACAGATCGTCCTGGATCGTGATGATCTGCAGTCCGGCCTTGCCGCCAGGTCGAAGGACGTCGTGGACCTTACCGAAGTAAGCGGGCCAGTACTCCATACCCACAGCCTCGAACATCTCGATAGACGCCACGCGATCAAATCGACCCTGCACATCGCGGTAGTCGATGAGCTCAATATCGGCGCGGTCGCTCAGCCCCGCATTGAACATGCGCTGGCGAGCAAAATCGTGCTGCTCTTTGGAGATCGTAATACCAGTGACGTTGGCGCCGATCTCCCGCGCTGCGAACTCGGCGAAGCCGCCCCAACCGCAGCCGATTTCCAACACCGACATGTCCGGCTGAAGATCCATCATTCGGGCCAAGGTGGCGTATTTCTCACGCTGCGCCGTCTCCAGCGCCTCCCCATCGCGGCTGAAGCGAGCCGATGAATAGGTCATCGTCCCGTCCAGCCACTGGCAATAGAAGGCGTTGCCCAGATCGTAGTGGGCATGGATGTTCTTCTTCGACCCCGTCTTGCTGTTGCGATTGGTGCGGTGGCTCAGCCAGTTGACCACCCACATGATCAGATTGCCGTCGAACAGGCGCCGGATGTGATCGTAGTTGTCCACCAGGGTTTCGAGCAGGCCGGCCAGGTGCGGACTGTCCCACTCGCCCGCGATATAGCCTTCGGCGAATCCGATATCGCCGGCCGCCAGGACGCGGCGTGCGAACCGGTAGTCGCGCACCGTCATCATGCCGCTGGGACCCGGCTGCTTGCCTTGAAGCACATGGGTCTCGCCATTGGGCAACTGCACCGTCAAGCGGCCGAAGGTCCAGTTGGCGGCCAGAAGCCGCAGCAACATGGCGAACACGCGCGGTGTTCGGCTGGCGACGGCTTCGATATCGGCGTGTGCGACGCTCATCTTTTGACTTTCAACGCGGAATACAAAGGGGGTCAATCACGGTCGCTGTGGTCGTCGCCGCGACCGGAAACGGTCTTCAGGGCAGCAAGCGCCCGAGCGCGGCCCTTCTCGTGTTCTACGATCGGCTTGGGGTAATCGCGCCCTAGAACGATTCCGGCGTCACGCAGCACTTCGGTGGGTGCGGTCCAGGGCGACTGCAGCCAGCGGTCGGGCAGGCGGCGAAGTTCCGGCACCCACCGACGGACATAGCCGCCGTCGGGATCGAACTTTTCACCCTGCGTGATGGGATTGAAAATGCGGAAGAAAGGGGAGGCGTCTGCACCCGACCCTGCCACCCACTGCCAGTTCTGCACATTGCTGGCGCGGTCGGCATCCACCAGCGTGTCCCAGAACCAGGCTTCGCCTTCGCGCCAGTCGATCAGCAGATGCTTGATTAGGAAGGAGGCCACGACCATCCGAACCCGATTATGCATCCACCCTGTCGTCCAGAGCTGGCGCATGCCGGCGTCCACCAACGGGTATCCGGTCCGTCCCTGTCGCCACGCCTTGAGGCTCGCGTCGTCTTGACGCCAGGGCATGGCGTCATACTCGGGACGGAAGGCGCGCTCGGTGATGAAGGGAAAATGGTGCAGCAGATGCGCCGAGAACTCGCGCCAGCCGATCTCAGCAATGAATTTGTCGGCTTCCGCCGATGACACCTTGCCGTCTTTGGCCGCCTGTCGGGCGCGGTCGATCGCCCGCCAGGGGCTGATCTCGCCCCAGTGCAGATGCGGCGACAGGCGGCTGTTGGCGCCCTGCCGGTCGGGAAAGTCGCGATCCTTCGCATAGGTCATCAGGCCGGATGGTATGAACCTGGACAAGGCCTGCGAGGCCCCGTCTTCCCCTGGCGTCCAGTCGAATCCTTTGGACCAGTCCGGACGATGGGGGTGCAGCTTCCAGCCGTCGAGGTCGTCGGGTTGAACAGTTTCGGGCGTCTGGATTTGGCGCGGTCCCGTTGTGTGAACCGGCGCCTCGGCCGTGGCCAACAGGGCTCTCAAGAACGGGGTGAAAACCTTGTACGGCTGGCCTGAACCATTCAGCACAGCGCCGGGGCGGCAGAGCAGGGCGCCGTTGAAGCCGAGGCATTCGATACCGTCCGCCTTGAGCGCGTGGGCGATTTCGGCGTCATGCTCAAACGCCTCGGGTTCGAACAGGCGGTTCATGAAGACGGTGTCGGCATCGGTTTCGCCGACTAGCGCCTGAAGCTGGTTCAGCGCATTGCCCTTGCGCAGAATCAGGCGCGAACCGCGATCTTCAAGCGCCGCATCCAGCGCCCTTAACGACTTGTCGAGCCACCAGCGCGACGCGGCGCCCATCGGCCGTTCGAAATGCTCGTCCAGAATATAGACGGGCAGGATTGGTCGCCCCGTCTCCGCCGCGTGGTTCAGGGCAGGATTGTCATGCAGTCGCAGATCGCGGCGAAACCACAGGATGACAGGTTTGGTGGCCACGCGGGCGAACTCCGTGATAACTTGCGCTCATCCCTTCAGAGCGCCACCTGATGGACCAATAGCTGCGGCAAAAGCCGCATCCACAACACCGAACGTCGAAAGAGCCGCCTCGTGAGCCGACCCAACGCTGTCATTACGTTGTCCGAAGGTCTTCGGACGCCTGTCGTCATCGGCGGCGGCGCAAGAATCGCTTTCATCGCCGGTCCTTGCCAGATGGAGAGCCGCCAGCACGCGCTGGAGACGGCCCATGCCCTCAAGGAAATCGGCGAGCGGCTGAACGTCGGCATCATCTACAAGACCAGTTTCGACAAGGCGAACCGGACCAGCGCCAGCGCCGCGCGTGGCATCGGTCTGAAAGACGCCATGCCGATCTTCGCCGAGATTCGCGAGGTCACAGGCCTGCCGACCCTGACCGATGTTCACTCCGAGGTTCAGTGTGGACCGGTCGGCGAGGTCGTCGACGTGCTGCAGATTCCGGCCTTCCTCAGCCGTCAGACCGACCTGCTGCTGGCGGCCGCCGCCACCGGCAAGGCGATCAATATCAAGAAGGGTCAGTTCCTGGCCCCCTGGGACATGAAGAACGTCATCGCCAAGGTGGTCGGCGCCGGCAATCCCAATGTCATGGCCTGTGAACGCGGCGCCAGCTTCGGCTACAACACTCTGGTCAGCGATATGCGGGCGCTTCCGGTGCTGCGCGAGATCGGCTGCCCCGTCGTGTTTGATGCGACCCACAGCGTTCAGCAACCAGGCGGGCAAGGCGCCTCGTCGGGCGGCCAGCGCGAATTTGTGCCGGTGCTGGGACGCGCGGCAGTGGCCGTGGGCGTCGATGCGGTCTTCATGGAAACGCACCAGGATCCGGATAATGCGCCGTCGGACGGCCCAAACATGGTGCCGCTGAGCCAGTTCGAAGCCTTGGCCGCCGAACTGATCGCCTTCGACGACCTGGCCATCAAGATCGGGGCCAAGGCGCCGGTGGCGCAGGCCGCCTGAATCCTCTAGGTCGGACCCATGTCTGACACCCTGGACCTGGGCGCCCTGCAAAGCCTGTTGGAGCGCGTGCGCGGCCTGAAGATCGCCTGCGTCGGCGACCTGATGCTGGATCGCTACGTCTATGGCGAGGTCAGCCGCATCTCGCCCGAGGCGCCGATTCCCGTGCTCCGCACCAGCCGCACCGTCGCCATGCCGGGCGGCGTCGGCAACGTCGCGCGCAATATCGCGGCCTTGGGTGGGGTGGCGCGGCTGGGCGCCGTGATCGGCGACGACGCGGCCGGGGCGGAACTGACCGCTTTGATCGCCGCGGAGCCGCACATCGAGGACGTCGTGGCGAGGCCGGCAGGCGCGTCCACCATCGTGAAGACGCGCTTCGTTTCGGGCGGCCAACAGCTGCTGCGACTAGATGACGAGGCTGCGCCGACGCTGATCCAAGATTCGAACGCGTTTGCAGAGGCTTCAGTCTATTTGCTCTCAGATTACGCCAAGGGCGTCGTCAGCGATGCGCTTCTGGCTTCGGCGCTGAACGCGGCGCAGACATCCGGTGCGCCGATCGTCGTCGATCCAAAGGGAAGGGATTTCGCTCGGTACGGCGCGGTCGATGTGATCAAGCCCAATGCTTCGGAACTCGCCGGCGCCACCGGCCTGCCGGTCGGGACGGACGCCGAGGTCGAGACGGCGCTGGACGCCTTGCTGGCCGGCACGACCGCCAAGGCGATCATCGTCACCCGAGCGGGTAAGGGTATGAGCCTGGCGCAACGCGGCGAACCGGTGAAGCACTTCCCCGGTCGGGCGCGCGAGGTCTTCGACGTGTCTGGCGCGGGCGATACAGGCCTGGCCGCCATCGGGTTGGCGCTGGGCGCGGGCGCGTCGCTGGAGACGGCGGTCGAGTTCGCCATCCTGGCCTCGGGCGTGGTCGTCGGAAAGGCCGGCACGGCTGTCGTTACACCCGCCGAGTTGATCGCAGCCGAACTGAGCCAGCACGCCGCCGCTGCGGTATCCAAGGTGACGCCGCTCGAAGAGTTGGCGGTCGAGGTCGAGGGGTGGCGACGTCAGGGCCTGAAGGTCGGTTTCACCAACGGCTGTTTCGACATCCTGCACCGCGGCCATGTGGCCTATCTGGCTCAGGCGCGCAGCTGGTGCGATCGTCTGGTCGTGGCGCTGAACACCGACGCATCGGTCAAGCGACTGAAGGGTGAGGGGCGACCGGTAAACGATTTGGACAGTCGCGCCGTTGTCATTGGCGGGCTGGCCAGCGTCGACCGCGTCACAAGTTTCGATGATCCGACGCCGATCACCCTGATCGAACGGTTGCGTCCGGATGTTCTGATCAAGGGCTCGGACTATACGCGAGAGGGCGTCGTGGGCGGCGATCTGGTCGAAAGCTGGGGCGGCGAGGTCAAGCTGGCCGATTTCAAGGACGGCTATTCGACCACGCGAACGATCGAGAAGATGATAGGGAGCGCGCAGTGACGCCGAGAATGATCGTCGTGACCGGCGGCGCCGGTTTCATCGGTTCAAACATCGTCGCGCGGCTGACGGCGGAGACCGCCTATGATGTGGTAGTCTGCGATCGGCTGGAGACGGCCGACCTGGCCAAGTGGAAGAACCTGGCCAAGCACGCAATCGCCGACTTCTGGTCGCCGGAAGAACTGTTCGAGCAGCTGGAGCGCCACGCCGAGCGGATTGAGGCCGTGGTGCATATGGGGGCGATCTCTTCAACGACCGAGCCGGACGCCGACCTGATTCTGCGGACCAACTTCATCCTATCCCGCGACCTGTGGGACTGGTGCTCAATCCGGGGCTCGCGGATGATTTACGCGTCTTCCGCTGCGACCTATGGCGACGGAGAGACGGGCTTCAACGACGATGACGATGCAGACTCATTGTCGCAGCTTCGCCCTCTAAATGCCTATGGCTATTCGAAGATGCTGTTTGACCAGTATGCTGTTCGGCAGGCGGATCGGGGGCAGGCGCCGCCCCAGTGGGCAGGGCTGAAATTCTTCAACGTCTATGGCCCGAACGAAGGTCACAAGGGCGGAATGAAATCGGTCGTAGCTCAAATCTGGCCCAAGGTCGCCGCAGGCGAGACCGTGACTTTGTTTCGGTCGCACAATCCGAACTATGCGGACGGCGGCCAGATGCGCGACTTTGTCTATGTCGACGATGTGGTCGATATCATCGAGTTTTTGCTCCAGTCGCCGCAGGTCTCGGGCATCTTCAACGCCGGCTCGGGGCAGGCGCGGTCGTTCGCCGATCTTGCGCGCGCAACGTTTGACGCCGCCGGCAAGACGCCCTCCATCGACTATGTCGATACGCCCCTGTCGATCCGCGACCGCTACCAATACTTCACCGAAGCCCGCATGGATCGCATCCGCGCCGCAGGCTTCGAGGGTCAATCCACGCCGCTGGAAGAGGGCGTGCGGCGCTACGTGCAGGACTTCCTCGCCACGGCTGATCCGTACCGCTGATGCGTCGGCTGACCTTCAGGCAATGGGTCGGATATGCAGGCTTCGCCGCCGTCTTCGTGCTGACGGCGGCCGTCGCGGTTTGGAGCGGCGACATCCTGAGGGCAGGTCTGGACCCGCAGGTGCCGTTTCAAACCTACAAGCCGCCGCCCGCGCCCGACTATCGAAAAACATCCTCCTGGGCGCTGATCGATCAGGGCGCGCTTAATCAGGCGGCGGTCTTCTTCGTCATGCCGACCACTTTCGATGGCGGGGCCGAGTGGAATGGGCCGATCGACGACGCGCGGGCCAACGCCTATATGCGACGCGTCGTGCTGCCCAACTATGCGTCGCCTTTCGCTCGGGAAGGCAGGGTCAGCGCGCCGCTGTATCGTCAAGCCAGCCTCTACACCCGCCTGACCTTGCGTGATGATGCGCGCGAAGCACGCGCCTTCGCCTATGCGGACGTGAAGGCCGCTTTCGAGCTGTGGCTGCAACAGCATCCCTCTGGCCCCATCGTGATCGCCGGTGTCGAACAGGGCGGAGAACTGACGGCGCGTCTGGTTCGCGACCAGCTCCGCGCCAATCCGGCGCTGAAGGACAGGCTTGTCGCCGGCTATCTGATCGAGACCCTGGTCGGGCGCGAGATGTTCCGGCAGGCGATATCGCCCTGCGACGCCGCCGATCAAACGGGATGTATCGTGGCTTGGGCGTCGGTGCAGGACGGCGACGAACCAGGCGCGCGGCGCAAGCTGAGACGCGCTCTGGAATGGGACGATCGCGGCGATCTGGTAAGCCTGTCTACTGACCCCGTCTGCGTAAATCCGGTCACGGGTGCTGCGAGCCAGCCGCGTGCCGCGGCGCGTCAGCACAGCGGCGCGACCAATGCGACCGGCCTGGAATGGGGCGCCCGACCGGCTCTCACTGGTCGGCTGATCTCCACAGAATGTCGTGGCGGCCTGTTGTGGCATAGCGCGCCAGACGCCGATTTTTTGACGGCAGGCGGCAGTTGGGCGGACCGACGCAAGATCGTGCCCTACAACCTGTTCTACGGCGACATCGAACGTGACGTCAGCGTGCGTTTGGCGGCCTGGCGAGCCAAGCGCGGCCTTTAAGGCGGCTGTCCTCCCGGTTTGTCTGGCGTCGCTCGCGCGCAGCGGGTAGGCTTGCCGCGTCAGGGAGGGATCTGAATGGACGTGACCACCATCTTCGCCGGCGTCGTGCTGCTGCTGGCAATCGTGCTGTTGATCAGCGTGATCAAGATCGTGCCGCAAGGCCGTGAGTTCACAGTCGAACGCTTCGGAAAATACACGAAGACGCTGAGTCCGGGCATCGGCTTCCTGACCCCGTTCGTGGAACGCGTCGGCCGCCGCATGAACATGATGGAACAGGTGCTGGACGTGCCGACCCAGGAGGTCATCACCAAGGACAACGCCATGGTGAAGGTGGACGGCATCGTCTTCATTCAGGTGATGGACTCCGCCCGCGCCGCCTATCGCGTCGACGATCTGCCCTATGCGATTTCGCAGCTGTGCATGACCAATCTGCGAACCGTGGTCGGTTCGATGGAACTGGATGAGGTGCTGAGCCAGCGCGACAGCATCAACACGCGCCTGCTGCACGTCATCGACGCCGCGACCGAGCCGTGGGGCGTCAAGGTCAATCGGATTGAGATCAAGGATCTGACCCCGCCGACCGACATCACCAACGCCATGGCCCGTCAGATGAAGGCCGAACGTGAACGTCGCGCCGTCATCACCGAGGCCGACGGCGAGAAATCCGCAGCCATCGCACGCGCCGAGGGCGCAAAACAGGCCGCCATCCTTCAGGCCGAGGGTCGCAAGGAAGCCGCCTTTCGTGACGCCGAGGCGCGCGAGCGCGAGGCCGAGGCTGAGGCCCGCGCCACGGCCATGGTGTCGGAAGCCATCGCCCGCGGGGACGTCAACGCCATCAACTATTTTGTGGCTCAGAAATACGTCGAAGCCTTCGCCGAACTGGCGCGCAGCCCGCAGCAACGCACCGTCATCGTGCCCGCCGAAATGGGCGCTCTGGTCGGCACGATCGCCGGCATCGGCGAGATGGTCAGCTTGGCCAAGGATCAGAACTCGGCCGCGACGCCGCCCGTGCGGCCCGCGCCGCCCCGCCGCCCCGCCGGGGGCTCGGTTCCACCCTCGGCCTGATCCAAGGAGGCTGATCGATGATGTCGCTTGCTGATCTCTATGTCGCCCAGCCGTTCTGGATCTGGCTGGCGATCGGGGTTCTGCTGCTGGCGGTCGAGGCGATGTTCTCGACCGAATGGCTGCTGTGGCCCGCTGTTTCGGCCGGCGTCGTCGCGGTCATGACGGCGGCGGGCGTGCGGTTGGGGCTGCCGGGCGAGGTCGCCGTCTTCGCGGTTCTGACCGTCATCGCCACCCTGCTGTCCCGCCGTCTGATCTCCAAAGCCAATCCCGACGGTCCCGACATCAACGATCGCGATAGCCGTCTCGTCGGTCAGCGGGCGCGGGTGGTCGAGACGTTCGTCTCGGGCCGCGGTCGTGTCTTCATCTCCGGCGCCGAGTGGCCGGCCGAGATCGTTGGCGAGGCGCCGATCGAAGGACAGGATGTTGTCGTGATGCGCGTGAACGGCTCCTTGCTGACGGTGCAATCGCCCGTCTGAACGCAACGGTCGCATCGGCGTTCATCAGTCATGAGAGCCATGCAGAACGCCCTCGCGGACGGTTTGCCGACACCCAGGCGCTATTGGGCCATTGTGTCCATCGGCCTGGGCATCACGCTTGCTGTTCTGGATGGCGCGATCGCCAATGTCGCCTTGCCGTCGATCGCACGGGATCTGCAGGCGTCCTCGGCCGCCTCCATCTGGATCGTCAACGCCTATCAGATCGCCATCGTGGTCGCCCTTTTGCCACTGGCGTCGCTGGGCGAGATGGTCGGTTATCGCCGTGTGTCGCAGGCCGGTCTGGCCGTCTTCACCCTGGCCTCCATCGCCTGTGTGTTCGCCAACTCTATCGAGACGCTCAGCCTCGCGCGCGTTGTTCAGGGCTTCGGAGCGGCAGGCATCATGAGCGTCAACGGAGCCTTGGTCCGGTACACCTATCCGCAGCGACTGCTGGGTCGTGCGGTCGGGATCAACGCGGTGATCGTTTCGTTGGCGGCAGCCGCGGGGCCGACCATCGCCAGCGCCATCTTGGCTGTCGGACACTGGCGCTGGCTGTTCGCGCTGAATGTGCCGATCGGCCTGCTGGCGGTGTCGCTGGCGGGTTTCACCCTGCCACACAACCAACTTCAGCCGCGAAAGCTGAACTGGGTCGGAGCCGCGCTGAACGCTGCGGCGTTCGGCCTGCTGATCACCGGCCTTCAATCGCTGGCGCACGGTGAGGCGGCCGTTCTTGGCTTCGGTCTGACAGGGGCAGGGCTCGCAGCCGGGATTTTGCTGATTCGGCACGAGCGCTCGCGGACCTCGCCGTTGATCCCGCTGGACCTGCTGGCGCGACCGATGTTCAGCCTGTCGGTCGCCACATCGATCATATCCTTCACCGCTCAGATGATGGCGTTCGTGGCCTTGCCCTTCTTTCTCCAGGGATCATTGGGACTTACAGCGGTCGAGACCGGCCTGCTGATGACGCCTTGGCCACTGGCGACCATGATTGCTGCGCCGTTGGCTGGCTATCTTTCCGATCGCTATTCGGCGGGCGTGCTGGGGGCCATCGGCCTGAGCCTGTTCGCCTGCGGCCTGATGGCGCTGAGTTTCCTCAAGGCCGATTCGACCCATTTCGACATCGTGTGGCGCATGGCGCTTTGCGGCGCGGGCTTCGGATTTTTCCAGTCGCCCAACAATCGCGCCATGTTGTCGGAGGCTCCGAAAGATCGCGCCGGCGCAGCGGGTGGAACCCTGGGCATGGCGCGTGTCGTGGGGCAATCCCTGGGCGCCGTGGTGGTAGCCTTTTTGCTGTCGGCCGCGCCGATCAACGGGGTCGGTCATGGGTTCCAGATCGCGGCCGTTACAGCCCTGTTTGGCGCGGTGATGAGCGGATCGCGCGTCCGCCGACGTCCAGCCGAGCCGGATAAGGAGGTCGAGGCGGTCTAGCGCCGGGGTAGTTCCGCGACACCGCGATTCGCCAGTTGGTCGGCGCGTTCGTTCAGTTCGTGGCCGGCATGACCCTTTACCCATCGCCATTTCACGTCGTGACGCAGGCGCGCCGCGTCCAGCCGCTGCCATAGATCGGCGTTCTTGACCGGCTTCTTGTCGGCCGTCAGCCAGCCGCGCGCCTTCCAGCCGCGCATCCATTCAGTGATTCCCTGCATGACGTATTTGCTGTCGGTATGCAGTTCGACCTTACACGGCCGTTTCAGGGCTTCCAGCGCCATGATCGCGGCCATCAGCTCCATGCGGTTGTTGGTCGTGTTGGGCTCGCCGCCCCACAACTCCTTCTCGTGACCGCCGCCGGCCTGAAGCACGGCGCCCCAGCCGCCGGGGCCGGGATTGCCCTTGCAGGCGCCGTCGGTGTGGATGATGACGTGATCGGAGGGACTCATGGTCGCGCAGACCTACAGCCTCCCTTGGCGCGGGGCCATCACTGCGCCTATATGCAGGTCGAATAAGAGTGGATGGGACTGGATGACCGGTCCCCGCGAGGAGATTAGCCATGGGCTCCATGAGCATCTGGCACTGGGCCATCGTCATCGTCGTCATCGCGCTGCTGTTCGGCGGCCGGGGCAAGCTGTCGGGCATCATGGGTGACGCCGCCAAGGGCATCCGCGCCTTCAAGGATGGCCTGAAGGACGAGGACAAGAAGGACGGTCCGCACGACGGCGTCAGCTCGCTGCCGCGCACCGAGGCGGAAAAGGAAGAGCTGAAGCGCTAGTCGTCGTCTGTAAGGGCTGACGCATGGGCGGGCTCGGCCCCGGTATCGGGGGTTTCGAATTGGTTGTGATCGGTCTGGTGGCCCTGCTTGTCGTGGGGCCAAAGGATTTGCCTGTCCTGATGCGGCGCGTCGGTCAGATGGTGGCCAAGGCGCGCGCCATGGCCAACGAGTTCCGATCCAGTTTCGACGAGATGGCGCGTCAGTCCGAATTGGACGACCTGCGCAAGGAGGTCGAGGCGCTGCGGACGGGGCAGGGGGCCATGTATCCCTTGGGGGCCGAGGCGGACGCCGCGTTCAAGGACATCAACGCCGGATTGACCGGGCCGACTGCTGCGGCTGCCCTGCCTGCCCCCGAGCCGGAGGCTCCGGTCATGACGCCTGCGGCCAACGAATGGCCGGACACGCCGTCGCCTGTTGAGCCTGTCACGGCGACGAAACCCAAACGAACGGCCCCCAAGGCAAAGACGGGGGCGGGTGCTTCCGGATCGGCGACGGCCAAACCTCGCTCAGCCACCATACCGAAAACCGCCGCGCCTGCCGCCAAGACCAAGCCTGTAGCCGCCAAGCCCAAGACCTCGCGCAAGAAAGCCGTTGACCTGTGACGCCTTCCGATCGTGACGAGGCCGAGATCGAGGCGTCGCGCGCGCCCCTGATGGATCACTTGATCGAGCTGCGCGGGCGGCTGCTGATCTGCGTCGTGGCCTTCTTCTTGGCCTTCATCCTCTGCTTCGCCTTCGCCAATCAGATCCAGATTGCGCTGATCAAGCCGTATCAGGCCGCCGTCGCTATTCATGCCGCCGCTCTGGCGACAGGCGGTCACGCCAATCCCATCGAACTGATCGCGGTGATGACGGGGATCAAACCCTATCCGCCAGGCAGCGCCGCCGTTGTGCAGCTGATCGCCACGGCCCCGCTGGAACAGTTATTCACCAAGATGAAGATCGCCGCCTTCGGCGCGGCGGTCCTGACCTTCCCGGTCATGGCGTGGCAGATGTACCGGTTCGTCGCGCCGGGCCTCTATCGCAACGAACGCGGAGCGTTTCTGCCGTTCCTGATCGCCGCGCCTGTGATGTTCTGCCTAGGCGGGGCGCTGGTCTATTACGTCATGCTGCCGTTCGTGATGCTGTTCTCGCTGAGCCAGCAGGTCGCCACCGACGGCATATCCGTGGCGCAGACGACGAAGATTTCCGACTATCTCAGCCTTGTCACCTCGCTACTGCTCGCCTTCGGCCTTTGCTTCCAACTGCCTGTCGTGACCACGCTGCTGGGCCTCGCCGGTCTGATCAGTTCCAAGGTCATGGCCGCCGGTCGTCGCTACGCCATCGTGGCTGTGGTCGTAGTCGCGGCGGTCGTCACGCCGCCCGATCCGATCAGCCAACTGATGTTGGCCGTGCCGTTGGTCATTCTCTACGAGATTTCAATCTGGTGCGTGCGACTGATCGAGCTGCGCCGTAAGAAGGCGGACGATATGGAAGCCGAGATCGCTTAGCCCGCGTCGGTGTGTCGATCGCTGCTCGAAGCAGTCAAGCCACGCAAAAAAGGGCCGGGGAGCGATCCCCGGCCCTTTGTCTTGGCTGCGATCAGATGATCAGCAGCTGTAGTACATGTCGAACTCGACCGGGTGTGGATGCAGTTGCAGACGCATCACCTCTTCCATCTTCAGCTCGATATAGCTGTCGATGAAGTCGTCATCCATGACGCCGCCCTTCTTGAGGAAGGCGCGGTCCTTATCTAGGTTCTCCAGCGCTTCACGCAGCGAGCCGCAGACCTCGGGGATCGAGCCGCGCTCTTCCGGCGGCAGATCGTACAGGTTCTTGTCGGCGGGCGCGCCCGGATCGATACGGTTCTCGATGCCGTCCAGACCGGCCATGAGCAGGGCGACGAAGGTCAGATAGGGGTTGCCCATCGGATCGGGGAAGCGAGCTTCCAGACGCTTCGCCTTGGGCGAGGAGACGTGCGGGATACGGATCGAGGCCGAGCGGTTGCGGGCCGAATAGGCCAGCTTCACCGGGGCTTCATATCCGGGAACCAGACGCTTGTAACTGTTGGTGGTCGAGTTGGCGAAGGCGTTGATGGCCTTGGCGTGTTTGATGATGCCGCCGATGTACCACAGACATTCCTGCGACAGACCGGCGTACTGGTCGCCGGCGAACTGAGGCTTGCCGTCCTTCCAGATCGACATGTGGACGTGCATGCCCGAGCCATTGTCGGCGAACATGGGCTTGGCCATGAAGGTCGCCGACTTGCCGTAGGCGTGGGCCACATTGTGGATCACGTACTTATAAAGCTGCAGGCGGTCGGCCATGGTCAGCAGGTCCGAGAACTTCAGGCCCAGCTCGTGCTGAGCCGGAGCCACCTCATGGTGGTGCTTCTCGGGCTGAAGGCCCAGATCGCGCATGACGCCCAGCATTTCGCCGCGTAGATCCTGGCCGGAATCGACTGGATTGACGGGGAAATAGCCGCCCTTGGGCCCAGGGCGATGGCCCATATTGCCCTCGGAATATTCGGCGCCGGTGTTGGCGGGCAGCTCGGTCGAATCGTAGCTGTAGCCGGTGTCGTGCGGTTGGGTAGACCAGCGCACGTCGTCGAAGATGAAGAACTCGGCTTCCGGTCCGAAGAAGACTTGGTCGCCCACGCCCGACGACTGGACATAGGACAGCGCCTTCTTGGCCATCGAGCGGCTGTCGCGGTTGTAGGGCTCGCCGGTGTCCGGGTTCAGCACGTCGCAGAACAGGAACATCGTCTTCTGCTGATAGAAGGGATCGATATAGGCCGTGGTCAGGTCCGGCTTCAGCAGCATGTCGGACTCGTTGATGGCCTTCCAGCCGGCGATGGACGAGCCGTCGAACATCGTGCCTTCGTTCAGGAAGTCCTCGTCGACCAGATCGACGTCGAAGGTGACGTGCTGCAGACGGCCGCGCGTGTCGGTGAAGCGGACGTCCACATATTGGACCTCCTCATCCTTGATCTCTTTGAGGATCTTGCTGGCGCTCATTCTCGAAAAGTCCTGTTCTTGTCGTTTGGGGAGGAGACCGGACAGCGACCCGAGGGCCGAGGGCCGGGGAGGGTAGTCAGGTCAGACGGCTTGGGCTCCGGTTTCGCCGGTGCGGATGCGGATCACCTCGGCGACGTCGGACACGAAGATCTTGCCGTCGCCGATCTTGCCTGTGCGGGCCGAGCTCTGAATGGCCTCGACAACTGCGGGTGCGAGGTCGTCGGCGACGACCACCTCGATCTTGATCTTGGGCAGGAAGTCGATGACGTATTCCGCGCCGCGATACAGTTCGGAATGACCCTTCTGGCGACCATATCCCTTGGCCTCCAGCACAGTCATGCCTTGCACGCCCACGTCCTGGAGCGCCTCTTTGACGTCATCCAGCTTGAAGGGCTTGATGATGGCTTCGATTTTCTTCATGGCGACCCCGGAGCGGCGCACGGAATGCAGCGGCGCTCGGGCGCGAATGGGACACAGCAGGGCTGCTCAAAGCAAGCGATTTTCGCAGGCTGGCGAAGGATAATCGGAACGCGGATGATAGAAACCAACGACCCGGCGATCTGGCGCAATTTTCTGCCTTGGCCGAGCGCGGAAACGCACAAGCATGCGCGTGGTCGTTTGGCGGTCGTTTCCGGAAAGGCGCATCACACCGGCGCCGCGCGGCTTGCAGCCCATGCGGGTCTCAGGATGGGCGCTGGGGTCGTGCGAATCCTTTGTCCGCCCGACGCGGCGTCGGTGATCGCGCCGGCTGTGCAGGCGGTTATGCTGACGCCTTTTTCTTCACCCGAAAACTTAAGTCGGGAAGCCGCCGGCAGCGACGCCGTCGTGATCGGGCCGGCCGCAGGCCTGGACGATGCGACGATCGCAAATATTCAGGCGCTGGGTTCCACCGGCGCCGTTCTGGTGATCGACGCCGATGGTCTGTCGGTCTTCAAAGGTCGAACGGCCGAACTGTTCGCCGTATTGGATCGCGACGATATCCTGACGCCCCACGAAGGCGAGTTTGAACGACTGTTCCCAGGCCTCCTTGCGCAAGGCCGCGAAACGGCTGTTCAAGATGCGGCGCGAGCGGCCCAGGCGACGATCGTTTTGAAGGGCGCCCAGACGCTGATCGCATCGCCTGACGGCCGTATCCGCCGAAACGAGAACGGCTCGCCTTGGCTGGCGACGGCCGGAACCGGCGACGTCCTGGCCGGCATGATCGGCGGATTGGCCGCCCAGCGCATGGACAGCTTCGATGCCGCTTGCGCCGCGGTCTGGCTCCATTCCGACGCCGCAGAACGCTTTGGTCCCGGACTGACCTCGGACGACCTCTATGACGTTTTGCCAAAGGCCTTGTTCGAGCAATGGAAGGCCTTGGCGACCTAGCTCGTCCTACCTCAGCCTAACCATCATATTTCGCAGATGGGACAAGTTCGGCGACTGTTGCGCCCCTAAAACACTGTATATAGTGAATTTATTTTCGATCAGCGACCAGAAGGCTGTTGCAGGTTCTGATCCAAGCAATGTTGCAACGGCATACGTTGCCAGAGCTGTGGCATCGTCAAATTTTCCTTCCGCCGCGTTCCTGTGGATAAGATTCGGGGGCGGCAGTTTGTCCGTTACTGACTCATGGCGGAAGTTCGCATGTCCGCTCTAAGAATGGACACTGCACAATCGCTTCAGCCTGAGTTCGGCTGAGTCTTCTCTCGGTCAGCCACACCGCACGGAGCATATCGGCACCCGCGTGCACACACCATGATCGTGAGGGCGAGGGTCGGGCGGATTTCTGGGACAGGAGTACAACTGGGCGGCCAGCGCCGCACGCCGCACCGGCATGCCGTGCGTGGCTTTGGTTTCGCCGTAGTTGCTCAATGCTGTCAGCGCCATCCACACAACGCTGGGCACTGCGCATCGGCACCTCTTTACATGCCCCAGCTTCCGAATGTTGTATTTTGACGGAAACGCCACTGCCGCGCATCGTGACCAATGGGGGAAGTGGATTTGGCTCAAGACGGTGGGAAATCAGAACAAGAACGGGTTCGCTGGTTGGGGCGTGAAATCCTGCCCCACGAGCAGGACGTTCGCGCTTGGCTTCGACGATCGCTTGTGACCTCCAACGATGTCGATGATGTAATTCAGGAATCGTATTGCCGATTGGCCAACCTGAAGGCGGTCGAGCAGATCGAGAGTCCTCGCGCCTATTTCTTCCAGACCGCGCGGTCCGTCGTGCTTGAGCAGATGCGCCGCGCCCGGATTGTCCGGATCGACGCCGTGACGGAAATCGACGCCCTGCGCATCGAGTGGGACGAACCGTCGCCCGAGCGTATCGCCGGGGGACGCAAGGAACTCGAACGCGTAATGAAGATCGTCGCCACATTGCCCGAACGCAGCCGACGCATCTTCGAGATGCGCCGCGTGATGGGGCTGTCGCAAAAGGAGATCGCGCGCCAGTTGGGCGTAACGGAGAACGTGGTCGAGAACGAAGCGGCGCGCGGGCTGAAAGCCGTGCTGGCAGGCTTGGCCAAGGCTGACGCCACTGTCGCCCCATCATCGACCGGGGAGCGGCGGGCATGAGCCGTGAAGCCTCCACAGAGATCGACGCGGTGGCGGCCGATTGGGCCGCTCGACTGGACGCAAACGTGATGAGCGCGTCCGACCAGGCGGCTTTGGACGACTGGCTCGCTGGCGACAGCCGTCGTGAGGGCGCTTTATGGCGGGCGCGAGCGGTCATGGCCTTGATGGTCGAGCCTATGCCTCAGACCCAAACGCACCGCGCGCCGGCGAAGCCCAACCGCCGCGTGCTTCTCGGGGGAATGGGATTGGCGGCGGCCGTCGCGGCCGGGGTCGTCCTGACGCCGATCTTGTCGCGCCAGCGCTATCGCACCCTGGTGGGAGAAATCCGCCGCGTACCTCTGGCCGACGGGTCTATGGCGGCGATTAACACCGACACGACTTTGGACATCCGCTTTCAGAAGGCCGAACGCGCCGTGACCCTTGACCAGGGAGAGGCCTGGTTTCAGGTCGCAAAAGATCGAGCGCGGCCTTTCGTTGTGGCGGCGGGCGATGTCCGCGTCCAAGCGGTCGGCACTGCCTTCTCCGTTCGCCGCAAGTCCGGCGGGGCCGAAGTTCGCGTAACGGAAGGCGTCGTGGAGGTCTGGAGCGACAAGGGCGCTGGAAAAATGCGCCGCCGCGTCGCCGCCGGTGAACAGGTGTTCGTCAGCGACCAGGCCGGCGCGTCCAGTCCGGTGAAGCGTCCGCTGGAAATGGACCGGGCTCTGTCTTGGCGAGAGGGGCAGATTGTTCTGGATGGCGACACGATTGGCGCGGCGGCAGCTGAGTTCAACCGCTACAACAACCGCAAGATCGTGATCGTCGATCCGGATCTGGAAGGCCGCACCGTGGTCGGATGGTTCCGCACCAACGAACCGGAAAGCTTCGCCCAGGCGGTGGGCGTTGCCCATGACGCGAGCGTGAAGGTGGGCGCAGATGTCATCATGTTGGGTGGCGCGGGATAAATCTTTTTTCGTCCGGCGACGGAAAGTCGATCGTCGAACATCGAGACTCTCGGAACCCTCGAAGAAGGGTCCGGGAACCAGGAAACAGAAAAAGGGAGGGCCGACGCATGGCCATGTCGCGAAACCAAGGCGCGAAGGCGTCGCTGATGATTGCCGTCAGCACGATGGCGCTGGCCGGCGCCGGGTCAGTTCAGGCCCAGGCCAGACAATTCAATGTCCCCGCGCAGCCTGCCTCGACCGGCGTGCCGGCCTTCGCACGCCAAGCGGATCTGCAAATCCTGGCGTCGACCGACGCGGTCGCAGGACAGCGAACCGCCGCTGTGCAAGGCGTCTATTCGGTTGATCAGGGCCTGGGTCGGCTCCTGCAGGGCAGCAACTTGGTGGTGGCCTCCAACAACGGCCGAACGGCAGTGCTCGCCGGCGCGAGCGTCGCGCCCCAGACCGTGGCCCAGGGGAGCGAGGTCGAAGACCAGGCGGACGAAGTTGAAACTATCGTGGTAACCGGTTTCCGTGCGTCATTAGGCAGCGCGCTGACGGCCAAGCGACGAGCCAATGGCGTCGTGGATGTGATCAAGGCCGAGGACATGGCCGATTTTCCGGACGCCAACCTTGCGGAGTCCATTCAGCGGGTGCCTGGCGTCTCTATCGCACGCGACGCCGGCGAAGGCCGTCAGATCACGGTGCGCGGCCTTGGTCCGCAGTTCACGCGCGTCCGCATCAACGGCGTGGAGGGACAGAGCACTGCGTCGGGCACCGACAGCTCAGGCGGCGCCAACCGCAACCGAGCCTTCGACTTCAACGTCTTCGCATCCGAGCTTTTCAACAGCATTACGGTCCGCAAGACCGCTTCGGCCGAAACGGAAGAGGGGTCGTTGGGCGCTACGGTCGATCTGCAGACCGGTCGTCCGTTCGATTACGCCGGGGCCAACCTCGTCGTGTCGGGCCAATACGGCTACAATGATCTGTCCCAGGAATGGGACCCGCGGTTCGCGGCACTCGCCAGCAATACCTGGATGGATGGGCGTCTCGGAGCCCTCGTCTCAATGGCCTACACCAAGCGTCGCCTACTTGAGGAGGGGCATGGCTCCGGCGGCTGGCTGAACGGAACCGAGGCCGGCGGCTATAATCCCGCATCGCCCTTTGCCGATGCGAGGCGGGCCGACGTCTATACGCCCCGGTTTCCGCGTTACGGCCGACTGACGCACGATCAGGAGCGGCTGGGCCTGACGGGATCGCTACAGTTCCGCCCGCAGGAACAGACGCTGATCAATCTTGACCTGCTCTACTCCGACTTCAAAGCCACGCGTCAGGAAAACTGGCTGGAAGCCCTGTCCTTCGCGCGCAACGCGTCGCAGGGCGGCCGACCAGAAATCATCGTGCGCGACGGCGTCATCGATGCCAACGGCGACATGGTCTACGGCCTGTTCGACGACGTCGATGTGGAGACGGAAACCCGCTACGACGAGCTCGACACCGAATACACACAAGGCACGCTGAGCCTGGAGCACGCGTTCAGCGACCGGTTCAGGATCAAGGGCTTGGTGGGCTATTCCAAGTCTGATTTTGACAATCCGATCCAGACGACCGTCATTCTGAACCGAGAAAATTCGGACAACTACTCATACGACTATCGCGAAAACCGCAACGCGCCATTGATCCGGTTCGGCTATGACGTGACCGACCCGCTGGCCTACAACTTCGGGGCGGCGCGCTCGGAAATCCGCCTGCGACCGCAGGGCGTCACTAACACGATAAAGACCGCGCAACTTGACGGCGGCTACGATCTGACGCCGTCACTGACGTTGAAGGCCGGGGTGAACTACAAGGAATATGAGTTCGACTCCTGGGCGCTGGCGCGGGTCAACGAGGGCGTGGTGCCGCAACTGCCCGCCGGCGTGACCCTGGCCAGCCTGACCGAGTTGGTCAGTGGTTTTGGTCGCAATCTCGGTGCGCCAAACGGCACGGTCACGAACTGGATCGCGCCGAACCTCAACGCCTTTGCCGACCTGTTCAACATCTACAGCGGCACGGGACTGTTCGAACTCAGCGGCGCCTCCAACGCCAATGCCCGCGGCAACATCCGCAATGTTACCGAGAAAGACTCGGCGGTCTACCTGCAGCTCGACTTCGACACCGAACTCGGCGCCGTGCCGGTACGCGGCGACATTGGTGTGCGCTACGTCAAGACGAAGCAGAGCTCGACCGGCTATCAACTGGTTGCCGGCGCCGCGCAGCAGACGACCGTCGATCGCGACTATGACGACGTTTTGCCGGCACTGAATCTGACGGCGGAGGTTACGCCGGACTTCCTGGTGCGGTTCGGCGCCGCCAAGGTCATGACCCGTCCAAACCTGGGCAGTGTAACGCCGGGCGGCAGCCTCAGCACGGTCGGCGTGTTCAGCGTCAGTTCGGGCAATCCGTATCTGGATCCCATTCGCGCCACGACCTACGACTTGTCGGCGGAATGGTATTTCGCGCCTGACGCCCTGCTGTCCGTCGGCCTGTTCTACAAGGACATCGAAAGCTACATTCAAACCTCTCGGACGTCTCAGCCCTTCAACCAATCCGGCTTGCCGCTGGAGTTGCTGAACGGCTTGGGAGTTTCGCCCAGCGACGTCTTCCTGTTCAGCCAGCCAGTGAACACCGAGGGCGGTCCGCTGAAGGGGATCGAGGTCAGCTACCAACAGCCCTTCACCTTCCTGCCCGGACCGTTCGACAATCTCGGCGCCATCTTCAACGTCACGCTGGTGGACTCCAAGATCAGCTATATTTCCTCGCGATCACCGACGGGCTTCGTTGAAAACGATCTGCTCGGCCTTTCGAAGACCGCCTACAACGCCACCCTCTATTACGAAGACGATCGGTTCAGCGCCCGCGTCTCGGCTGCCTATCGCGATCGATATCTGACCGCGGTCCCTAGCGGCACCAGCACCAATGACATCGATGGCGTGCGCGACATCGTGACGGTGGACGCCTCGGCCTCCTATGCTTTGACGGACCGCATCAAGGTGACGTTCGAAGGCCTGAACCTGACCGACGCCTTTAACGAGCAGTACACCGATAGCCGTCGCGACAGCATCTACGTCTATTCGCACACCGGAAGGCAGTACAACTTCGGCGTCCGCTACACCTTCTAAGACACTCCCAACTCCTCCGGGAGACTGGGCGCTGGCCGACCTGTCGGCCGGCGCCCTCTTTTTCATCAGGGGCTCTCATGCGTTTGTCATTCTCGCGCCGTCAGGCGCTTGTCGCCGCCGCAGCTTTGCCGATGATGGCGCCGGCGTCTTCTTGGGCCGCTGTGGCGCCCTACGATGCTGTGCTAGGGACCAGCGACGCCGGTCGCCGTATCGGCGCGCCTTCCTATTCCACGCTTTCCGCGGCCATCGCCGCCGCACCGGCGGACGGGCGAAAGCCTTTTCGCATCCTCATCACGCGCGGCATCTGGACCGAGCAGGTCATCGTCGACAAACCCTTCATTCATCTGATTGGCGAAGATCGCTCGGCCTCGGTCATCAATCATTTGGCGGCGTCGGGACTTGCGGCGCCGGATGGCCGGATGTGGGGCACGTTCCGCACCCCGACCCTGTTCGTGCGGGCGCCCGACTTTCACGCCGAGCGCCTGACGATCAACAACGCCTTCGACGGTCTGGCGGAAATGACCAAGCCCAACGGCCTGCACTCGCACAATGGCGCGGGTCCCCAGGCCGTGGCCCTGATGATGGACAAAGGGTCGGATCGCGCCGTGGTCCGCGACTGCGACATCCTCAGCTACCAGGACACCCTGTTCCCCGACGCGGGCGCGACGTTGTTCGAAAACTGCCTGATCACCGGCAGCTATGACTTCATCTTCGGCGCGGGGCGTGCCTGGTTCGAACGTTGCGAAATCCGATCGCGACTGCGTCCCGCTGATCCGGTCGAAGGCTATATCGTCGCTCCAAGCACGCCGATTGAGCAAGACTACGGCTTTGTCTTCCACGATTGCCGTCTCACCAGGGACGCCGGTGTTCCGCGCCATTCCGTGTTTCTGGGACGCCCCTGGCGACCGTCCAGCACCTTCCCTGATGGTCGGTACGGCGATCCGAAGTTTGTCGGCGCAGCGACCTTCCTCGACTGCTGGATGGACGACCATATCGCGTCGGCGGGCTGGACCGAGATGTGGTACACCGGCCGCGACGGCAATCCCCGCACAATGCTTCAGCCCGAAGACGCCCGTTTCGCCACCTTCGGCTCGCGCGGTCCTGGTCGCGCCGACTTTTCGCGGGGCAAACGTCTGACGCTTCAGCAGGCGAGGCGGCTCGATAGAGCCGCCGTCATAGGACGACGTTAGCCGCTATGCACCGTGCTCAATTTTCCGAACCGGCATCCAGACGAACTGGACGTTACCATTCCAATCAAACCGACCGAAGAACCGGCGCCGGGCGACGCGACAGGGCGTGCAGGGCCGCCACACCCCCGCCCAGAGCCGCGACGCCCGTGGCGCTGGTGAGAACCGGCAGCAACGGCAATCCCCGCACCATGCTTCAGCCGAAAGAAGCCCGTTTCGCCACCTTCGGCTCGCGGGGGCCTGGCCGCGCAGAGTTCTCGCGTGGCAAGCGTTTGACGCTCCAGCAGGCGAGGCGGATCGATAGAGCCGCCGTCATAGGACGACGTTAGCCGCTATGCACCGTGCTCAATTTTCCGAACCGGCATCCAGACGAACTGGACGTTACCATTCCAATCAAACCGACCGAAGAACCGGCGCCGGGCGACGCGACAGGGCGTGTAGAGCCGCCACACCCCCGCCAAGAGCCGCGACGCCCGTGGCGCTGGTGAGAAGAAGAACGACGCCGGTCCAGTCCACGCTCCAGGTCGCCTTGAACGCGAGCGTCACGACCGGCCAGGCGCCGGCGGCGCCGAGAAGAAGGCCGGCGAGACCGGCGATGGCGCCGACCAGGCTGTATTCAACGAGGTAGGCGGTCAGGATCTGGGCGTGAGAACCGCCCAGCACCTTGAGGACGGCGGCCTCACGCGCCCGCTCGCGCACGCCCGCCGCAATGGCCCCGATGAGGACGAGCAGGCCCGCAAGGCCGGCGACGGCCGCGGCCCCGCGAATGGCCAGGGCGAGACGGTCGAACAGGGTGGCGGCGGCCTCGAGCTGCTCGCGCACGCTGATGATGTTCACCTCTCGGAAGTCTGCGCCCAGCGCCTGTGTCAGGGCGCGTTCTTCGGCGGGTGAGGCGCGGGCGATGGCGACGCTGCGCGGATTGGCGCCTTCGATGGCGGCGGCGTTGAGGACTAGCAGGAAGTTGGTCCCGAACCCGCCCGGCTCGGTCCGACGAAGGGCGGCGATGCGCACCTCCATCTCGCGGCCCAGCAGCTGCAGGGTCAGGCTGTCGCCCACCTTGAGATCGGCGGCCTTGGCCAGATCCTGCGAGAGCGCGATCTGAGGCGGACCGGCATAGTCGGCGGCCCACCATTTGCCGGACACGACATTCGCATCGTCCGGCGAGCCGGCCAGGGCGGTCAGGAGAATATCCTGATCGAAGGCCCAGCGTTCGCCTTGAGGCAGGGCATCTACGTTGACCGGCGCGCCCTTCAACCGCACGATACGCCCGGTCAGCAGGGGCAGGCGCCGATAGCGATCCGGTCCGGGCGTCGCCATCACCTTCGCCACCGCCGCATCGAACGCCGCGCCGCGATCAGCGGGGATTTCGGTGAAGACGACGGATGGGGCTGATCGTGGCGCGACCTCGGTGATCTGGCCCAGCAGGCTGGACTGGATCAGGACCACCATGGCCAAAAGCGCAACACCCAGGCCGATGGCGGGGGAGGCGGTGCGCGCCGCCGAGCGCGGGCCGGCGAGATTGGCCAACCCCAGCCGCACCGCTCCGCCGGCGTGTCGTCTCAAACGCCCGGCCAGGAAGGCCGCCGCACGGCCGAGCGCCCACAGAAGGGCGAAGGCGACGACCGTGCCGCCGATCAGGGCGGCCGCTGCAAGTTTGGACGGCGCTGTCCAAAAGGCCAGACCCGCCAGGCCGATGGCGGCCAGGACAGCGAAGGCCAGTTCGACGCCGAGAATAGGTCGGTCGGTAAGCTGGCGACGGAACAAGGCGGAAGGCGGCGTGGCGCGGGCGCGGGCCAAGGGCGCGAGCGCGAAGGCTGCGGCCGCCAGAAGGCCGAACGCTCCGGCCTTGACCAGTGGCGCCGGATAGACCGCGAAGAGGGCGGGGATGGGCAGGCTGTCCTTCGCCAGCACGCCGATGACGAGCGGCGCGACGGCCCCGATCACGAGCCCGATGGCGACCCCGACGGCGGCCAGCACGCCGATCTGGATCAGATAGATGTCGCGGATCAGCCCGCCCTCGGCGCCGAGCGCCTTCAGCGTCGCGATCGATGGTTTGCGCCCCTCCAGATAGGCCGAGACGGCGCCCCCGACGCCGAGTCCGCCGGCCACCAGGGAGGCCAGACCGATGAAGCCCAGGAAATACTCCAGCTGATCGATCAGCCGTCCGGCGCCGGCGGCGGCCTCCGATCGGTCTCGCGCCTCGAGCCGGCTTTGCGGAAACCGTTTTTCGATACCCGCGATGGCGGCCTTGGGGTCGACGTCGGCAGGAAGGGCGATACGCACCGCCTCGCCGAACAGGCCGCCGGGGGCGAGCAGGCCGGCCTGTTCGACGGCGGGGACGGTCGTCACCACGCGCGGCCCGAGCGCAAAGCCCCGACCCAGGCGGTCGGGTTCGGCCAGAAGGACGGCGCGGGCGACGAACCGCGCGCCGCCGACGGTGAAGGTGTCGCCGAGCTTGAGATTCAATCGGTCCAGCAGGGCCTGCTCCACGACGGCACCCGCTAAGCCGTTCTCGACGCGCAAGGCCGTAGCCAGATCAGGGGCGCCCGACAGTTCTACCGCGCCGACCAAGGGGTAGGCGGCGTCGACCCCGCGCATATCGACCAGACGACGCTGACCGGTTCCGGTCTCGGCCATGCCGTTGGCTCGCACCGAATAGGCGGCGGGCCCCAGGGCGGCGAAGGCTGCGCGTTGGTCAGGGCTGAACCGGCCCTGGTCGAGGCTGAAGACGACATCGCCGCCGAGAATCTCCCGCGCCTGACTGGCCAGCCCCTGGCGGAAGGCCTCCGCAGTCGATCCGGAGGCGGCGATCGCCGCCACGCCCAGCGCCAGACAGGCCAGAAAGATTCTAAACCCCGCAATTCCGGAACGGAGTTCGCGGCGGGCAAAGCGGACGGCGAGTCTCATGCAGAGGCTAAGTCCGGGGCGACGACCCGGCCGTCGCGCATCGTCACAATCCGGTCCGCGCGCGCGGCGAGACGGTCGTCATGGGTCACCATGACCAGGGCGGCGCCGCTGTCGCGCACGAGGTCGAACAGCAAGTCGGCGACCAGGGCGCCGTTGGTCCCGTCCAGATTTCCGGTCGGTTCGTCAGCGAACAGCAGTTCGGGCCCGACCGCCAAGGCGCGGGCCAGGGCGACACGCTGCTGCTCACCGCCGGACATCTGGTGCGAATAGTGCGACCGCCGGGCGCCCAAGCCGACCCGCTCCAGCCAACTGCGCGCCAAGGCCACAGCCCCCGGCCTGTGGGCCAACTCCAGCGGCGCGGACACATTCTCCTCGGCCGTCATATTGGGCAGGAGGTGAAAGCTTTGAAAAACCAGAGCGGCGCGCCCCCGACGCAGGCGGGCGCGGCCGTCCTCGCCCAGCGCGGCCATATCCTGACCGAACAGCATGGCTTGGCCCCGGGTCGGGGTTTCCAGCCCTGCGGCGATGGAAATCAGCGAGGATTTGCCCGATCCGGAGGGGCCGACGATGGCGACCGTCTCGCCCGGCGCTACGGCCAGGTCCACGCCGCGAAGGATTTCCACGGGTCCTGCCGCCGAGGGCAGGGTGAGGACGACGCCGTCGAGGACGAGCGGAGCGGCTGAAGCCATCGATATGTCGCCTGCTGGATTGGGAGGAGGAAAGCTGGTCCCTATATGGGGGTGCAGATCATGACTCCAAAGCCCCCTTCGCCCATGCCGTCCATGCGCCGCCGCTCGCTCCTGACCGGAGGGGTGGGGCTCATTCTTGCCGGATGCAGCGCCTCGAAAGAGGACACGTCAAAAGAGCCGACTAAGCCCTCGGTGTCGCCTTCCCCCACGGCTGCACCTTCGGACGGGCCGGAAAAGATCGTGACGCTGCTGGGCGATTCCATCACCGCCGGCTTAGGCCTGCCTTCGGCCGAGGCTCTGCCCGTGCGCCTGGAAGAGGCGTTGAGGGCAAAGGGGCTCAGGGTGAGGGTTCGCGGCGCCGGGGTTTCGGGCGACACGACCGGCGGCGGACTGGCCCGGGTCGGCTACAGCGTCCAGGACGACACCGACCTGTGCATCGTGGCCCTGGGCGGCAATGACATGCTTCAGGGCGTGGATCCCAAAACGGTCCGATCCAATCTGAAGGCCATCATCACCTCGCTGAAGGCGCGCGATATTCCCGTCCTGCTGGCGGGGATGAAGGCGCCGCCCCAATACGGCGCCTATGCCGCCGAGTTCGATCGCATCTTCGCGGACCTGGCGCGCAAGGAAGATGTTCCAACCTATCCCTTCATGCTGGAAGGCGTGGCCCTGGATCGCCGCTACAATCAGCCAGACGGCATCCACCCCAACGCTGAAGGGGTGCGCATCATCGCCGACGGCTTGGCGCCGGTCGTCGCAAAAGCGCTGTCTGTGTAGTCAAGGACGGGGCGACGTTATGAGATCGCACTAAGGCCCCGATTGCTCGTCGCTTTGTGCGACGGAGCTGACTGTTGTTTGAAAAAAAATCTCTGTCTGAGCGTCCTATGCCGAAATCCAACGACACCGTGCATCTGCGCTTCACGCTAAAGGGCGAAACCGGTCCATTCTGGCAGACCAACGCAACAGTGGCCTCGGTCGCCAATGGAACCGCCCTGCTCGACGGCTTGGATCGCCAGATCGCCGCCCGGCTCGCTGATTTTCGCCGAGCCGGTTGGCATCGCGCCTCAAAGCGCACGCCCAACTCACGCCGGGAATGTCGTGTTTCCGGCACGTTCGTCATGACCGTTCATGGCGCATCTGCGTTGTTTGGGGCGTATCGTGCGGAAGGGGCGTTGATCGTGGGAGGTGGCCATGAGCCAGCCCGATCTATTTCGTTTACCCCGCAAACCCTGGAACGCTGGTCGAATGACCGGAGCGAAGGCCCCGCTCAAGCCAAAGCACATCTGGGCGATCCGTCAGCACCTGAAGTCCGTTGGATCGATACGGGATCTCGCGATGTTCAACATCGCATTGGATGCGAAGCTGCGGGGCTGTGATCTAGTAAAACTCCGCCTCGGCGATGTTGCTCAAGGCGGCGTCATTCGGCAGCGGTCGACGATCATCCAGCAGAAGACCGGTCGGCCCGTGCCGTTCGAGATCACGGAGGCCGCTAGAGAAGCTCTAGCTCACTGGTTGGAGCGCCGAGGACTACGGCGTGACGACTGGCTGTTCCCCAGCCGCAGCCGGGATGGAGAGC
This sequence comes from Brevundimonas diminuta, assembly GCF_022654015.1. Lineage (NCBI taxonomy): Bacteria > Pseudomonadati > Pseudomonadota > Alphaproteobacteria > Caulobacterales > Caulobacteraceae > Brevundimonas > Brevundimonas diminuta. The sequence continues at coordinate 1,995,344 of NZ_CP073063.1, read as the reverse complement.
ACATAGGCACCAGGCAGTACGCTCGGCTGGTCGATACCTGGGTGAGAATGATCGACCTGAACCCCAGCGCCTATGGCACCCACAGCCTGAGACGGACCAAGGTGGCCTTGATCTATAAGAAGACCGGAAACCTACGCGCCTGCCAGCTCCTTCTCGGGCACGGAAAGCTCGAGAGCACCGTCAGGTATCTCGGCATCGAAGTGGACGACGCGCTGGAGATTTCAGAGCAGATCGACCTCTGAGCAGGCTTGGGGCGGCCCGCCGGAAAGCGGACTGCCCCTATGTCTCAGAGGGGTGGGGTGCAGACTTATTGATCGCGAGTTGAAGGGTCAGATTCGCCCCATGCGCTCGGTCGCGACGTCGTCCAGCAGGGCTCAAGCGTCGACCTCAACCGATTTGCCCATGCCGCGAGCGGCGTGCCGATATTGGTCGCGTATTCCATTTCGTAAGCGAAGCCGTCCCGCCACGTCGGGTATCTCGCGAACAGTCGATAACCTATGCCGTCAAGGGTCGGCCCCTGTCGATCGTCACGCCCTATCGTCGGCAGATCAACCATTGGAGGGGGCAAGCTTTCCAACTCGAGCAGCACTGCTTCTGCACCAGGGCATTCGGATGCAACTACCCATTCTTCGTTCAATGGAGCGTCTCGACCGCTGATCCCCCGTCTTACCGCGAGAACGCGCTCGTGTCGGTCGCGCGGTCCGGTAAACGGCGCATAGATGCTGAAGACTTCTCCGGTCAGTCTCAGGCTGGGACTGATTTCCAGCACGACCATCGGCACGAACTGCCCCAGCCGTTCCTCGCGATAGTCTCGAGGCTGAGCCTGTAAAGCCAGGCTCGCCAGCATCATAATCACCATACCAGAACCTCACAGAACTCCCTCGAAGGTGCCGCTCAAAAGCGATGTCTGCAATGGGTCGATTCCGGTACTAGGCCTTGTTGCTAGAAGCGGACGCTGGTCTCGAGACCGGTTTCGTAATCAAGCCGAAGCACTAAGGACGCGATTGATTTTCGCGACGACATCGCTGCCCCTGTCCGCCATGAATCCAGTCTGAAAGACTATGGCCTGCCGACCATTTACCGACAGGTGAACGCTATCGCGCATTGGCCCAGAGCGGCCCAGATCGACAGCCTTTTCGATGTCTTTAATCGCAACCGATTGGAAGTATGCCCAGTAGATAAAAAGACGTCCTCCCGAGACATAAAGAGCTGCTGGACTGCGAACGTAATTCCAGACATGCCAAGCACATAGCGGAAGGAAAGCCGTTATGCCGATGGTGGAAATCGTCAGCAGAACCTTGGCGACTTCCGGCGGATATCGACGTCCTTGGTACTCTCCGAAGTTGAGGAGCCAAAACCACATTAGCGCGGCGGCTCCCGCTATAAGCCCGCTAATGCCAAGAACTTTCCAAGTCGAGAATTTTGACAGGACACCGACATCAGCAGGCGTTGTCGTGTTCATCATCTACAATCCAATCTGCTGGCCTCAGTATGCTGGCGCATCCAGACCCAACACTGTGGTGTGTCGAGCACACCATCCGCTAGGCCAGCATATCTTTGACCCGAACGTCTGCAATGGGTCGGAAAGCGAACATCGGCCCCTCAGCCCAAGCGCGAGCGCGCCGAACTGCAGCTAGGGCAATCAGCTGAACCTAGCGCCAGACAGCCCGCCCTTTCCCATAGTTGGGGAAGCGTCGCTCGAACTCATCGAGGAAACTTAGGCGCACCGTATTGAGTTCGAAGATTAGTTCGTGAGGGAAGTTAGCTTGTCCGGCTTCATCCATGAGATCGTACAGGCCCAACATCACCTGCTGCATGCGCTCGGCAGGATCGATTGGCATACCGTAAGGGTCACGTTCAATGTCCATATGGACAAGCTACTCCCAAGCAGTACTTCCGCAATGGGTCGGCCCACGACATCGACACCAGCGCGGAAAGCGGACATCGGCGCCACAGCCAAAAGAGGACCCGCCGAACTGCGGCTAGGGGTGGTTAGCGGACACTAGTTTGGGCTGAACTTAGCGGTTACGTTCAGGCGTCGCCCTCAGGCTTAAGGCGCTAGCATCCACCTCCAACATCGAAGCGAGCCTTTTGATGCTTTCAGTCTCGATCTTGTCTGCCCTGCTGTTGGCCACGCCGCTCCAGTCGGCTCCGGCAACAGAGCCGCAATCGGCCACATTGCCGGATGTTGAAGTCACCGGCGTGCCCGAGCGGGATGCGGTGCATGGTTTCGTCGGACGTGTGGCGGCTCCGGCGACTGGTCGCGGTCTAGCGCGTTGGCGAGGGCCCCTATGTCCAGCGACGGTCAACCTGCGTGCGGAGGCGGCACAGCCGATTCTCGACCGGGTCAGCGACATTTCGGCCGAGTTGCATCTCCGTCCGGGACAGCCCGGTTGCGACCCGAACCTTGTGATCATCTTCACAAACGACGGGTCTGCGCTGGCGCAGAAAATGGTCGAAAACGACGCCAGACTGTTTCGCGTTGGTGTAGGCGGCCTTGATCGAGGGCAGGCACCACTGCAGGCATTCCAGACCTCGGAAAAGCCAGTGCGCTGGTGGTCACTGAGTATGCCGGTCGATAAGTTCGGCTCGAGGGCAGTGCGCGTACCAGGCGACCAACCCGGTTCATCTCTCCGGACATCGCAGAGGCAGCGGGTTGTGGCGGATACGATTGCCCGATTGCCTTCGCGCCCATAGTCGAGGCCACCACGGGTTCTCGTCTGACCGATCAGACGGTAGACGCGCTGTATAAAGTCATCGTCATCGTCGATTTCTCGAAGACCGGGTCGGTCAGCGCTGGGCAACTCGGTGATTACATTGCCATGATCTCCTTGGCCCAGATCGACATGGCGGCCGAAACCAGTTCTTACGAAACCGTGCTCAATCTGTTTGATGATGCCGGCCCCGGGATGACGGACTGGGATAGAGCGTATCTTCACAGCCTCTATTCACAATACGCATCTCCCCGCTCAGCGAATGCGCAAGCTGGCCTGATTGTGAACAACATGCGGCGGAGAGTGCATTCGGTGCCTTGACCTTGGCCCTGTCCGTCTACCGCTGAACTGTCTCCACTGAAGGAGGCAGGAAGGTCATTGGGAACAGCGAGATATGGTTGTCGTCCAAGCGTCATCGGCATAGGCCGGAGTCATTCGACAGGCCATCCGGCTCTATTTCCGCTTCAATCTAAGCATTCGCGATGTCGATTAGATTCTAGGCAAAGAGAAAATAACGTCCGCTACGGGTCGGCCCACGACATCGACACCAGCGCGGAAAGCGGACATCGGCGCCACAGCCAAAAGAGGACCCGCCGAACTGCGGCTAGGGGTGGGAAGCGGCCATTGCTCAGAGGAGCTACACGGCTTTCACTTGAACTGCGCGGATGCCCGCTTCGATAAGCCTCACGCCAATAAGCGACGCAGCCAAGGCTAAGCCCGCCAACGTCACATTAAAAGCAGCATCGCGCAGACCAAAAAGCGCGGCTTCCATAATCGTATAGCGACGCGGTCCATCTGCCTCGACCACATTGAAGAAAGCGCCGTAGCCCAGCGTCGCCCACACCAAAATTCCGGTAGCCATTGCGCCAAGAGCCCCTGCCGCCTCGACAAAATCTCTTCGCTTGCCCCGACCCAACCGGACGACGAGCACTAATCCGGGCAATGCAAAAATCAGATAGTAGAAGACCGAAGCTAGCCAGTGGATGCCAGCTGTTCGTATCCCGGCAGCCTGAGCCCACTGCGCCAAGCCAAAGCCCAGAACTAAAGGGCAAATGAGGAAGATCAAAACTCTGCGGACCATAGTCGCAGTTTAACTGCGGATCGCCCTGCGTCCGCAATGGGTCGATAGCTGACATTGCCTTATTGATTGCGACGGGCCTCGGTACGGAAGCAGCAAACTAGAACTGTGATGTTTGCGTACGCCATTCCCACCAACGGGATCGCCAAGCCAGCGAGAAGGATCCATCTCAGGATGGAGGAGTCCGCATAGCTAAGTGGAGTTGTTTTTCCTGTGTCGAGCAGGAAAGCGCAAGCCACGCCGGGAAGAAGTGCGACCGACCATGGGATCGAAACAGCCGGTGCGATGTAGGCTAGGCGAGCAGGCTCTGTACCAGAGCCAAGTTGGCACAGCCTCTTGTGATATCGACCAGCAAGCGTGATGAGCAAACCAGATCTCCGACCCTGTTACGGACGTTATTATCGATGGACATGACAATGTCCGCAATCGGTGGGAAGGCGACGTTGGCTCAGCGGCAGCAGCAGTGCACAATGACCATATGAACAGCGCCTCTGGTCACAGCGGTTTTCGAACTAACGCAACTGCCTTGGCTGTTGCGATCCTTGCGTTGGCCTTTGTGATCGAGGCGACAGCGGGCTTTCGGCTAGGAGAAGTGCAGGGCAGCATCGCAGAACTGGGCGTTGCCATAGCGATGATCGCGGCCAGCGTGTTGATTTTCGCCCAGTTTGGACGATCCCGACGGCTTATATCCGCCTTGGCCGCTTTCGGCTCTGTGGTGATACTTTGGGCTGTGAATGCTGCATTCAGCACTTCGCTCGACGTGGCACATGGCGGAGCCTACCGGTGGAGTGGAACTCGCGTCATGGTGCTTACGCTGTTCGTCGGCCCCATCATTGGCTTTGTAGCCGCGATATTGACGTTCGGGTTCTCTCACCTGTCTGCGTTTAACTCAGCAGCCCCAAAGCGGTAGCGGAAGAAGTCCGCTTTGGGTCGATTTCAGTCATGGGCTTCACGGCCAATAGCGGACGTTGGCCTTCAGGCCGGGAAACGGTCGCAGTCGATGTCAGCTAAGGGTGGAAAGCGGACCTGAGCTTCGGCTCGCGATCAGCGTTCTGAGGCCGACTCAGGCCAGCATTCACGTGATACTGAGTTCACAAAGTTAAATGGGATTGGGACGGATATCCTCAAGCGGAGACAGGGGAATTCCCTGGGCCAAAAATAAGATTTCAGAACTCGATTACAGGGTTTGAAATCAGAATCGATTTAGAATTGGTTTTGTAAAACGGCGCATGAGGTGGATAACCGGGTGGATAAACGGGAGTCCAGACCATGACCGCAGTGTCGCTTTATGTGGAACTTAAAGCAAAGCCCGGGAAGGAAGAGGCGGTCGCCGCATTCCTAGCCAGCGCGCAGAGCTTGGTTGAAGGCGAACCAGGCACGATCGCTTGGTTCGCGGTCCGCTTCGATCACAGCACGTTCGCGATCTTCGACGCCTTTGATAACGAAGCTGGCCGAGAGGCCCATCTCGGCGGCAAGGTGGCCGAGGCGTTGATGGCGAATGCGGACGAACTCCTCGCCGCTGCGCCACAAATCCGCAAGGCGGATGTCCTGGCCGACAAGTTGCCGGGGTAATAAACTTGCGCGGTTTGCAAGGTGCGGACTCTTGCACCTTCGACCGCCAGCAACTCTACCACGCGCTAGACCATCCGCTGGTCAGTCAGGCCAACCCCGAGCAGGGACAGCGGCCGGCGGTCTAAGTTCCGTCGCTTCGCGCCTTCTAGTCAACCTTCGGACGCATGCGGGGCCGCTCGCCGCTCGACGGCCCCTCCCGCCGGGCTGAAACCAGGCACTTACAGCCCCACATCGGTCTTGTTTGTCGAGACGTCAAAAAGGGACCTTCCGAAGGTCGCAGATGGGTCGATTTAGGTCCTAGATCCAAGCGCTGAAAACTGACCTAGCCTTCGAGCAGAGAGCGGTCCACGCCATGGGCCGCTAGTTGACTCGTCATAGTAAGGAAACTCAAATCGGTGAAAGATGCCCCGCGCTCCTAAATCCGATCGCAGTTTCAAAGAACGCCAGACGCTTTTTGTCGGCGCCTTGCTTCTCGCCTTCACCGTCCTGCTGCCGCTGTGGACATCGCTGATGGCGGCGGTGTTAGCTGCCAACCGGATGTGGTGGCCCTGCACTGTTATGGTCGGCCTGTCTGTTCTCTTTGGCTTGCTGACGCGACTTGCGTTTAAAGCGTATCGGAAGCTCAAAGGGAGATCGCTCTGATTGCCGCCGGACCAAGGCGTTTTGTGCCAAGGACTGTCCGCAATGGGTCGGACCACGACATTGGCATTAGGCCGGAAAGCGGACCTTTGAAGCCCACCTGAATGTCGTGTTTCCGGCGTGCCGCCAATGTCTGTTCCTGGCGCATTGTAGGCTAGCGGTTGGACCGCCGGCGAATCCGTTACTTGTCCACCGGCTGCTCAGGATCCGGGATGTACCGAATGATCAGATCGCCCACGTAGACAAGACCGGCACCCACCAAGAAGCCTATCGCGATCTGATGCTCCATGAAGCGGGCGCCCAAGAGGGCCAGGACCCCGATCATCATGAACGCCACGCCCGCATGGCTGAAGTTGCGCGCCCACATAGTGAGCCAAATCGCTTGTTGATGAGGGGCCAAGGGCATGTGCGACCTTTTAACTTCGAGGTGAAGATTGGGAGTTCCCTGGAGCGCCAAGAGATACCTTTGCCGCCATAGACAGTGCTTCCCTAGAAAGGGGCAAACCAGGCGGCGGATCCCCTCGGCCTAGGCGCTCTGCCAAGGACCTAACGGCCAATTGGAAAATCTCACGCGTAGTGAGGCTCTGACCGGCGAGTGTCTTCAGGAAGGCGTACTGGAAGCCCGTGACTTCGAACTGAATGCCATAAATTCGGCCGTGGCCACGCTCGGTTCTAAGATATCCGGACAGTGGCTCGTCCCGATCTATCATCGCTAACGGGGATGCAAATAGGTTGTCGGCCAGCACGCCAGAGAGCAAGATCTGCTCAGCAACATCTAGCCTGTCTGCTTGCGATCTCAGTTCGTCCAAAGCCGCCCGCGAGATCGTCGCATTCACGGTCCGCCTCGACCGTCGTGGCGGAGGCCAAGTGAGATCTCTCCGCTCTAAGTGCGCCAGAAGGCGGCCCGCGCTTTCCAGTCGTCGCCTGACCGTCGACTGGAGGTCAGGGTCATGCAAGCTCGAACGTTCCTGTTCAAGCCGGGCAACGACGTCCGCGTCAGCGACGATCGCAACGGGGACGTCTGACGATGAGAATGGTGGGGCGATCCCCGGTGCACCGGTCATGAATGCTACTTAACGTCTGTCGACGTAAAGTCATCACCTCTCGACCAGTGGTGGGATGGCAGCGGGTGAAGCGAGACATTTAAGGGACGTCCTGGCGCGAAACGTCCGCATGCTTCGTCAGGAAAGAAAGCTGAGTCAGGAGCAGCTCGCAGATGCTTCGGGGCTCCATCGGACCTATGTGGGATCGATCGAACGTAGCGAACGGAACGTTTCGCTGGACAGCTTGAACGCCTTGGCCACCGGTCTTTCGACCGAGGTCTGGAGCCTGCTTCAGCCAAAGCGAGACTAAAAGTCGCTACCGATTGGGATCCGGCTCTTCGACAGGTGCAATCCGGACGACCTCGGCTTCTGGAAGCGCGCCTAGTTCCTTCAAGTCTTGAAGGGCCTCGCTGTAATCAACGAAGTACTCTCTCCAAGCCTTCATCTCGCCAATCCTCCCTATGGCAAGAATCGCGGCTCGATGGCCTGCTACGAGAAGATCCCTTTGACGCTTTAACGTTTGCACTTCAGCCTGGGCCGCTGCGAGACGTTCGGCGAGAAGGGCAGGGGAACTTTTTGAAAATTTGGCAGCGACCTGTCTTACTGCCTTTTGACGACCTTGAGCCGCCTCGACGGCTGCACGCAGGTCGAGCCTTCGGGTGAAGGTGCTGGCATGAGCAAACCGACCTTCCGAGCGCTCCGCGACACCTCGGAAGGTGAGGTCGATGTCCTGTTCGACCATCGTCTGGAGCAAGTGTTCCAGAAACTCCTGCTCAGACCTAGCGGGCACGACCGACCTCCGCATGGAGACTTGACCCGTCGGGGAACACGGGCCGCCCCGGCGCCTGCGCAAGGGCGGCCTGCACGCCCTCCAGCCTCTCTTCGGCATGGGCAAGTTGAGTGATGTAGTTCGGAGCCCTGCTCGGCTTTGTCCTGAGCCGCTCGATGTGGACCTTGTATCTACGGCTGAGGTCGGTCAGGTTTTTTTGTTCTTCTGGGGCGTCCGTTCGAACGAGATGGTTGCACCGGTTGAAGCACTCAAGGTGTTTCACGCAGGGGCTAGCCGCGAAGCTGTTCAAACAAAACCCATAAGGTGTGAAATGGAGAGCGCCCGCCTCCGCGTTAAGAAACTCAAATGCCGCTTCATCACCTTCTTCTCGTTGAAGGCGCTGAAAGGCACTCACGACCGGGCCGGTAATCTTGCCTCCTCGGATCAAGTCAAAAGCCTGGCGGGCCTTCGGACCAAGCATCGATTTCGCCAACCGCGCCGTGTCGGGCTCCATCTCATCGAGATGCTCGGCCAGCGTCCTGTGATCGTAGACGTAGCTCTGGTCTACGCCCTTGCGATTGTACCTGCGCGAAATGACGGTGTCGGCAACGCCGCGACTGAACAGTTCCGTATTCTGCAAATGTCGGAGTGAGTGGGGATTGATCGTGTGGCAACGTTCCATTTCGGAAGCGCCGTAGCGCTGGAACAAGCGTCCGCCCTCAGTCCCGCCAAGTTGGAGTTCCAGGTCTTGCGCTGAAGCCGACTGGACCGAGAAATAGCGCTCGGTATCTATGATCGCGTCGTGCTTAGCCTCTGCCCGCGCGCGACCGGGAATAAGGAACAGTCGATCCTCAAGCCCAACGTCTCCGCGATCGGAACGGCTCAATCGCTGTTCAGGCAATTTGGTCTTGAGGTGCTCACGGATGTACTCCTCCAGCTCGCCAACGCGTACGAAGGGAGCCCGCCCCGCCAGCCGCTCTTGGTTCGAAAGAACGAGTTCGGAGCCCTCGCTGTCTTTCAGTATGCTCCGACCTCCGCGGTTGTTCTCAACCCTGCGGAAATAATCACGCACCCTTGGGCTCACCGACGACGACATCAGCGCCTGCGCTTGGTGCTGGCGGATCGCATTCAAAGACACAACGTCATAGGCCTCGCGGTATGCGTTCTTCAGCGACTGGGGGATCTCACTGACTGTTACCTGCATCACCCCGGACGCCCGCGTGTAGGCCTCAGTCCAGGAGATCAGCGCCTCAGGTCGGAGATCGGGGAACAATGAACCAGTCTCCCGCTGCGCTTTGGCTTGTCGTCGGAGCGGCTCTGTCGCTCTCAGAACCGTTCCGACGCTCGACATGACGGTCGGCACGAGGAGGGGAGGCACGTGTTGTATCGCGTCGATCAGCTCGAAGCCGCGGCCGGCCGGCATTTGTTTCTCGGCGAAGTTCCTGAACATGACTATCGGCGTCAGAGGGCCGAACAGGCGCGGATTAGTGGGAGCCGGCTGCTCAACGATGAGGCAGTTGCTCGGAAGAGAAACGAGCTCTCCGACACGGAACCCGGTGGCGAGGAGAATTCGTGCCTGATGAAAGCGGATTAGGTCGCTGAACGTGTCAGGCCTGGCGCTGAACACGATGCGGATAAGCTCTGCCAACGCTGCTTCGTTCGGGAGCTTTTCGGCATAATGAACCTGGCTCAGGTCGCTTCGAAGGGCGTCAGGTCGCTTGTTATCGACCTGTCGACGACGAGTGATTTGGATCCTTTCCTCTCGCTCTAGCGAAAAGGCATTGTTCTTGTCCGGGATGCAGTACTGGGCGAGCGGCCGCTGATCGGCGTTTCCAGTTCCATCTAGCCAGTTCGCGATCAGCGCCTTCAGCGTACTGGCGCGCTTCGCGGACGGAGTGGCAATTAAAGCGGCATTGTAAGCGGCTGAGACAATGCTGGCGGAGAGTAGGGGAGGTGGGGTGTCTCCAGCGCATATTGCGAGGATGCGCAGAGAGTCGGAGATATTGGTCGCGAAGTTGCCGGGAGTCCGCCCCTTCACGAACAGGTCATGGACCGCCGTGGCTTTTAAAAAGCTGATCCAGGCCGGCGTCATGACGTCCGCATGATCGCGGCCTGTAAGAGAGCGCACCGCTGCCACTGCCGAAGAGTTTGCAGCAAACGTCGAGATCAGCTTTCGGGATCGCTCGACCTTTCCGGCAGCGGCGCCGAGATCCCACCAATGTGCCTTGGGAATGGCTCCAGTGTGAAGATCGTACGGCACGTCCCACGACAAGCCATGGCGTCCCGCGAGAACCTTGCCGTCTTCAATGAACTGGTCGAAGGAGGACGTCATTCGCTCGATCCGTCGATTTCGGAAAGGACGCTGCCAACAGCTTCTAGGGTGCCGCGCAGCTGCATCATCGCGGGCGAGACGCGGTCGATGCGGGATGGCTGGTCAAAAGAGCGCACCACATGCCGCAGATCCGTGAGAACCTGCTGGTGGATCGAACTGTCGGAGACCGGAAGGAACTTGTGACATGTATAACAACTGAGAACCGGGTTCCGCGTGCAGAGCGACTGGCCCGCAGTGCACGCCCCTATGCCGGAGACCGGAATGCCATGAGGCATTCCACCGATCTGCTGATCGGCAGGTCTTCCCAAGAGGTCAGCGACGGTTATGAGGTCGCCGCGCATGGCTGCAGCGATGGATTGGTAGGTGGGGGACTCACCCAGCGCCGCGTTCACCAGCATGTTCTGGGCAGGCGAGCTCTCGATGTAATGATCTGCGGCGGTCGTGTCCGTATGACTGAGGTAAGCGGAAACCTCTTCGCGAGACGCCCCACTGTCTGCGAGACGCTGCGCTCCTGTGTGCCGGAACATGCCCGTGGCATAACGGCTACCGGTGACACGCTCCGACACGTCACCAACTATCCCAGCAATCTCAATAGGGACCATCCGGAAGAACTTGCCGTTGGACTTGAACTCCAACACGTCCGCCCAGCAACGAAATAACGGCGTCCACTCCGCCTGAATCCTGCGATTGACGCGATTTCCGACCTTTTGTGACCGCTGCTTGATAACAGTTGGACGGATATGGACGATCTGCGCGTCCAAGATGCGGACGTCACTCACGTCCAGCATCGCAATCTGCCTTGATCGTAATCCGTGCTGATAGGCCACAGCGAGAATGGCACCGTCCCGCGCAGCTATTGGAGTACACTGCCCCGACGCTGCAAGTCCGCTGAGCTCATCGAGATAAGCGACGATCTTCGACCTCGCGTCATAAGGGAGGATCGACGACCGATCTCTGACGCCTGCGTATTTCCGATAGGCGTGGCCGGGCAAAGCGCGAACGAGGGCGGCGTCTGCACTTCTCCACTGGCCCACCTCCCAGCGGCAGAGCCAATGGAGTAGGTGCCGGAAGGCGAGTGCTTGATGACGGCTCAGTTGTTCAACAGCCTGCATGGTCCACCAGGACCGAAACTCCACAGGGCTCTGCTGTATCGCATAGACAACTCCCTCATAAAGGCAGTCCGTGGGCGACGCGACCCAGCAGCGCCAATAGTTCGCCGCTGTCGTGGTGGCGTTACCCACGAGCGTCTCAGAAAGCACGCGTTTAACGACGCTTCGGACCGGCTCCGGAATGCCACCAAACGCAAAGCAATCTACCTCACCATTTCGGTGAATATTCCACGTATCTTCATGAAGACTATCCAGCCGCCGATCGATCCGATCGAAATCATCATAGTAGCGGATGATGCTAGGAAGGGGCGGCAACTGCGGAAGAGCGGGCACCGCCTCGAACAGTGGCAGCTGCTCAGTCATTGGCCGGATCCAGCGCGAAGAGCGATCAGGCTCCTCTCAAAGGTCTCATCCCAGACCTTGCTGTGGCGAGGGGCGAAGTACGCGCCAGCGTAGTGGAAAGGCATGTCCGATGACCGCTTCCAGCCGAAGAATGGTCGAAGCCGGTGGAGCGCCTCTTCCAACTCCATGCCGGCGTCCATGAAGCGCTGAATCCGGATGACCGCCGAAGTGTGCCGGAAATCATGCGGCGAAACTTTCGAGATGCCTTCATCCCTGAGCGCCGCAAACGCCTGCGGAGACATTTGCTTCGAAGCGACATCTATGACGCTGCCCAACGAGCTCAGGGCAAGCGGATGGCCCTCGGCCGAGGAGAACAGAAAGGCGTGGCCCACATCAGGTCGGTATTGGCTCACGTAAGTGTCGATCGCGACAGCCAAGACCTGTGGGATGGGCAACTGGCGGACAGCATGACGGTTTTTCAGCGCCGGCTTTCGGGACCGGCTGTCGGCGTTGTGGTCGGGAGGACAGACATCAAGCCAATGGCGCACTTCGCCTAGGCTGGGGTCGAATTGCTGCTTAAGTGAATCCACCGTCAGGCTCAAAGCCTCACCGCGGCGCAGACCAAGTTGCACAAGAACCAGAAAAATTACGAAATTTCGCCACCGGCTGGACGGCGTTCTGAAGGGGTTGCGAGGCGAAGCTGGGTCGAAGATTTCGTAGAGATCTTCGACTGCTAGCCAAGGCAACGCACGGCCCGGGTTGGAGGGCCGCCTGGGGCGAACGCGAAGCTGGGCAAAGCGCTGCCGCATGACCCGCAGACGCTGCTTCATCGCAGGATCATCGATACCAACTAAGTTCTCGAGGATGGAAAACGTGAAGCGGCAAGCGAGCTGCCAGTGCCGGAGATCTTGATCGGCCTGTCGGGCCAGCAGGCTGCTCGAGAGGACGCGTTCGATCTCCGAGAAATCCGGCGCTAGCAACACGGCGTCCAGGTCGACGCTGGGTACCATCGAGGCCGCTTGCAGGTACAGATGATTGGCAGCGCTGGCGTATCGGTTACGAGTCGGTTGAGCGAGATGGCCGTTCAGCACGTCGATCCATATCGTCGAGCAGTATCGAGGTAATCCGCGATAGTCGGCACAGAATGGACCCGTAAGGGTCGCGGGAAGATCGAGATGCATCAACGAAAAGACATGCTGGGAGATAGCCGGCATGTCCCGTAAGGCAGAGTTTGAATCAAGCGAAAAGCGGTGGATGCGGACCGCTTAAAGCCCCGCTGCTGCGCGGTTTTGATAGCTGCGCCGCGGGGCTTTGCGCTCCAGGGCAAGATAGCTCTGCAACACTTTCGAACTTAGGCGGCCTTCACATAATATATCTTAGGCGAAAAGTTGTTTAGCCTGCTCAAGGCTGCAAACGGCTCTCTTGAGCTTGGTGTTGAATGGTCACTGGCGTGTCTGCCGATTCGGGCTGCTGGGTCAGACCGACGCCCTTAAGCCAGAGCTTCAGCGCCTCCCAGTGGATCGCCGCGACAACCTTGAACGTCATCAACGGTATCCCTCCTGTCGCGGCGGCGATATTGCGATCATCCAGGCGTTCCCGCTTCGCCGCCATAGCGGCCGTGATCAGCACGCCTTCGGCATCTAGCCCATCGATAGTCATGTCCAGGCGATCGCCCGGCGTATGGCCACGAAACTGGTAGTCCATTTCCATGCCCATGAAGGGCGACACATAGAGCGCCTTGGCCGCGCCCTGACGAATGACGCCTGTGGCCTGATCTTCGATCGGGATTGGAATGACATAGGCGTGGCGGATGCCGAAGGTGCTGGTCACCTCGTACACCATGGCGGCCAACCGTCCGTCCGGCCAATGGCAATAGTAGATGCTGATCGGGTTGAAGACGTATCCGAGGACGCGCGGCATGGTTAACAGGCGGACAGGTCCACCTGCGAGATCGATGCCGGCTTGAGCCATCCACGCATCCACCTGGGGACGCAGCGCGCCAGAACCGTCTCCGTAATCCTTGTCGTGGAAGGACAAGATATTGAACTTATTGCGTGAAAACAGACGCAGGCGCGCAGCCAAATCATCGATTTCCAACAGGTCGAGCAGAAGCCAGAAGACGCGATAGTTCAGCGCATGAATCTTGGGGCGAAGGCGTCGGTGCATGACCCGGCCGCGATAAAGGGCCGAGCTGAGCGTCATGCGGCGCGTTCCAGCGCAACGCCCATCGGCGTCGTCAAATGAATGCGACCGCTTTCGTTGGGGACCGACCAAGGGCGACGCACGCCGCCAAGTTGCTCGGCCACGGCAAGGCCGGACTGCAAGCCATCCTCGTGGAAGCCCGCGCCGAAATGAGCCCCGCAGAACCAGACGCTCGCCTGCCCTTGTAGGCTCCACAACTGCTTTTGAGCCTGTATGGCTGCGGGATCGAAGATGGGATGCTCGTACAGTTCGCTGCGTAAAATCGTGTCGGCGCGCGGTGGACGCGGTGGATTGAGCGTCACGAACAGGTCGTCGCCCGGCAGACCTTGCAGTCGGTTCATCCAATAGGTGACGCAGAGACCGTCATCTGCTCCGATATAGTTCCAGCTGGCCCACGCGCGACGGCGATGCGGCATCAGGCCGGCGTCGGTATGCAGGACGGTCAGATTTCGGCTGTACCGGAAGGCGCCGAGCAGCGCCTTCTCGCGCGCCGTCGGTTCAGCCAACATCGCCAGAGCCTGGTCGGCATGGGACCCGATCACGACCTGGTCGTAGCGCTCGACGCCCCCGTGGCTGTCGTGAACGAAGACGCCCTGGTCGCTACGCCGCACGGCAGTGACGCCGTGGTCCAACCGGATGTCCTGAATCACGCGGGCGAGATGTTCGACATAGACGCGGCTGCCGCCCTCGACGGTGCGCCACAGCGGGCGTCCCACCAGTTTCAGCAGGCCGTGATTGCCGCAGAAACGGATGAACGACTCGGCCGGATAGTCCATCAGCGTGTGCGCCGGCGATGACCAGATCGCGGCGGCCATGGGCAGCAGGTGGTCGTCGCGGAACGCCTCGCTGAACCCTTCGCGCTTTAGATAGTCGCCGAGCGTCAGCGAAGAATCGGACATCGCCGCCAAATCCTTCGGCGCGTCGCGATAGAAACGCAGGATTTCGCTCAGCATCGACCAGAAACGAGGACGCAGGGCGTTGCGACGCTGAGCAAACAGGCCGGGCGCGGCATATTCGAACCGCCCGTCATCCAGCGAGACGGCGAACGACATATCCGTCGCCCGCGTCGCAATCCCCAAATGCTCAAACAGCGCGATCAGATTGGGATAGGTCGCGTCATTAAAGCAGATGAAGCCGGTGTCGACGGCGATCTCGCCGGAAGGCACGCTGGCCATCACCGTATTAGAATGCCCGCCCAAACGGTCGCCCTTTTCGTAAAGCGTCACGTCATGGCGTTTCGACAGAAGCCAGGCCGAAGACAGGGCGGCGACGCCAGATCCGACTACGGCGATCTTTTGACGTTCGGCAGAAGGCGTCGCGGACGACAGGGGCATGAAAACTCCGAAAGATACACCGCAGCGCAATCGCTAGGGCATGAAACGATTACGGGTCGCCGTCATGTTCGGATCGCGATTGATCCAGACATTTCCGCTGAGCGTATTAGTGTTCATGCATGCCGAGCCATTATCCTTCGCATCAACGCCATGTCGGTCAAACCGCGTGAAGGCGCTCGACAGCTTGCCTGATCCGTTGCTCCACGATCGTCTGATCGAACAGATCGCCCTGAGGCGCGATCGCGACGCCTTCGCTGCGCTCTTCGCCTACTTTGCTCCGCGGCTGAAGGCCTGGCTGATCAAGTCGGGCGCGACGCCCGGCGCGGCCGAGGACTTCGCGCAGGACGCCATGTTGACCGTGTGGCGCAAGGCGGACCTGTTTGATGCGTCCAAGGCGCGCGCCGCCACGTGGATTTTCACCATCGCTCGCAACCGTCGCCTGGACATGCTGCGCCGTGATGCGCGTCCCCTGCCGACGCCCGAAATCGAGCTGGCGGGGGACGATGTCCGCCGACCTGATGAACTGCTGTCGATATCGCAAGACGCGGATCGCGTGCGTGATGCCCTAGCGCGGCTCAGCGCTGATCATGTGGAGGTCCTGCGTTTGGCCTTCTTCATGGACAACTCTCATTCCGAGATCGCCAAACATCTCGGCCTGCCGCTCGGCACCGTCAAATCCCGTATTCGTAACGCCATGACCAAGCTTCGTTTGATCCTCGCGCCGTCTGAGGAGGCTGCGCGATGACATCTCAGCGCAATCCCTCCGAAGAACGTTTGCTGGCCTATGCGGCCGGCACGCTCAGCCCGCCCGAGGCTGTGGTGATGGCGGCGCATCTGGCGATGCGGCCGGCCAATGACGCCTGGGTGCGAGACCTGCAGACCGTGGGCGGGGAGTTTCTGGACGAGACCTCCCCCTCCCCCTTGTCCAATGATGCCCTCGCCTTGGCGATGGCGCGGATCGAGACGGATGCCGGCAAAGCCAGTCACAGCGCGCCCCTGAACGACATGCCCGAGCTGCCCGAGCCGCTGCGCCGCTATGCGCTGGGTCCATGGCGCTGGGTCGGACCCGGCATGCGTGTGCGCGATGTCCATGCGCCGCGGGATGGTGATTGCCGCGTCATTCTTCTGAAGATCGAGTCGGGTCGTGAGACGCCAAAACACACGCATGGCGGCGTCGAGCTGACCTGTGTCATCTCCGGCGCCTATGCGACCGAAACCGAGCGGTTCGATGTGGGGGACTTCGAAGAGGCGGATCCGGAGGTGCTGCACCAACCTCGTGTAGTGTCGGACGAGCCGTGCCTGTGCGTTGTCGCGCTTGACGGTCAGATCCAGCTGGATGGATGGATCGGCAAGCTGATCCAGCCCTTCGTTCGCCTGTGACGGCTCTTGCGACCATTTGGGGTGTCGCCGCCCTGTTTCTCGTTGTTGTCATGTCTATGGCCTGGCTGGTTCAGAAACGAACCGGTCAGGGCGGCTGGGCGGACGCCTTCTGGTCGCTCGGACTGGGAGCAGCCGGCGTCGGCGTCGCGCTGTTTCCGATCGACGGCGCCACTCCGTCGTTGCGCCAGTATCTGGCAGCGCTGCTGATCGGCCTTTGGGGCTTGCGGCTAGGATCTCACATCGCTGTTCGCGCCGCCCACGAGGAGCGCGAAGACGCTCGCTACGCGCGTCTGCGAGAGGACTGGGGCGCCGGTTATCAGATCAAGATGTTCGGCTTCCTTATGTTGCAAGCCGGAGCCGCCGCCTTCCTGGCGCTCAGCGTGATGGCGGCGGCGCGTAATCCGGCGCCGGGCCTGACGCTCCAGGATGCGATAGCGACGCTGATCTTTGTCGGAGCCCTGGTTGGAGAAGCCGTTTCCGATCGCCAGTTGGCGGCCTTCAAACGCAACCCGGCCAACAAGGGTGGTGTCTGCGATGTCGGTCTGTGGGCCTGGTCACGCCACCCGAACTATTTCTTCGAGTGGGTGAGTTGGTGCGCCTGGCCCGTATTCGCCATCAATCTGAGCGGTGAATGGCCTTGGGGTTGGCTGGCGCTGACCGGCCCAGCCTACATGTATTGGCTTCTGACCAAGGTGTCCGGCGTGCCCTTGCTGGAAGAGCATATGCGACAATCAAGACCAAAGGTGTTCGAGGTCTATGCCGCCCGCACCAGCGCCTTCTTCCCTCGCCCGCCCCATCGTTGAGGCGATCTTAGTCTTTCTGAGCTGATCCCAGATGCGTCTCGCCGCGTTCGCGGGCCATTTCCATCTGCCTGTGACGCTCGGCATAGCGCTGCCGCTGGACCGCGTCGCGGGCGTCGTGACAGCGCTCGCAGCACACGCCTTCGACATAGCGCGGCGAAGCGCGACCGGCCTCGTCCACTGGCAGACGACATCCCCGGCACAGGGTGTGGGGACCTTGGCTCAGGCCGTGCCCGACCGAGACGCGTTCGTCGAAAACGAAACAGGACCCACGCCATAGGCTCTGATCCTCATCGACTGTCTCAAGATAGCGGAGGATGCCGCCTTCCAGATGGTGGACGTTCTCCACACCCTCAGCCTTCAGGAAGGCGGTCGATTTTTCGCAGCGAATGCCGCCGGTGCAGTACATGGCCACGCGCTTGGCGCCGGTCTGCTCAATCAGCGCGCGACCTTCGCTGCGGAACCAGTCTGGGAAATCGCGAAAGCTGCGAGTATTGGGTTGAACGGCCCGTTCGAACGCGCCGATCTCGCCCTCATAGTCGTTGCGCGTATCGATCACCAAGGTCTCGGGATCGGTGATCAGCGCGTTCCAGTCCGTAGGTGAAACGTACACACCCGCCTGATTGGCAGGGTCCAGATCTGGCTGTCCCATGGTGACGATCTCGCGTTTGACGCGCACCTTCATCCGGTGGAAAGGCAGGGCGTCTGTCCAGGCGTATTTGAGTTCTAGCGTCTCGAAGCCTGGCATGGCATGGATCGCGGACAGCACCGCTGCGATGGCCGCCTCTGATCCGGCGATGGTGCCGTTCAGACCCTCCGGCGCGACGAGAAGGGTTCCCCTCACCTGCCCATCGTCGCAGACTGCCTGAAGCGTCATGCGTACGGCTTCGGGGTTGGCCACCGGCGCGAACCGGTAGAGTGCAGCGACACGGACGGCTTGATCGGACGAGGTCTGATGGTCGGTCATGGATCAGCCCCTCGAAGGCGCCGGAGATGGCGCGCCCAGCAGGACTCGAACCTGCAACATCCCGCTTAGAAGGCGGGTGCTCTATCCGGTTGAGCTATGGGCGCTCTGGCAAGACGTCAGGCGTCAGTGCGTCCAGGACTGCTTGCGGTTGGTGGCGAAGTTGTCGGCATAGGCCTTGATGATCACCGGCGGATCGTTCGGCTCGTGCAAGCGGAAGGCGATGCCGTGACGCTCGGCGTATTCGATCGCCTCTTCCTTCGATTCGAAGCTAAGACGAACCTGGCCGTTCATGTCGGTGGAGCTGGTCCAGCCCATCAGCGGATCGATGGTCCGCGCCGACGCCGGTTCGAATTCCAGCCGCCAGTCGCGGCTCTTGGCCTTGCCCGACTGCATCGCAGTTTTGGCCG
This sequence comes from Brevundimonas diminuta, assembly GCF_022654015.1. Lineage (NCBI taxonomy): Bacteria > Pseudomonadati > Pseudomonadota > Alphaproteobacteria > Caulobacterales > Caulobacteraceae > Brevundimonas > Brevundimonas diminuta. The sequence continues at coordinate 1,976,656 of NZ_CP073063.1, read as the reverse complement.
GGCGGTAGATGCGAGCCAACATGGCGAAATCCTCAGTGACGGCGGGGTCTGTGACCCTGCCATAACGCGCGCTGGACATATGATCCAGCGGCCTTCCGTTGGTCGGGGCGAGAGGATTCGAACCTCCGACCCTCTGGTCCCAAACCAGATGCGCTACCAGGCTGCGCTACACCCCGGACCGAACGGAGCGCTCTATTGGCACTTCGCGACGCGATCCGCAATCAAGGCTTGAAATAAGGATGTAAAACTTTGTCGCCCGGCTTCGCGTTGATTTCGGCCGCCCGCCCTGCCCGCAGTTCCAGGACGCCGTTGGCGGCGCCATTGGAAGGGATCGGCGCCTCGGAGAAGGGCGTGGCGTGCGAAGCGATGGAGACGATCCGGCCCTGCGGATCGATATACAGAATGTCCAGCGAACTGGGCGTATTGCGCATCCAGAAGCTTTGCTCGCGCGGCGATTCGCCCGGCCACTGGAACAGCATGCCACGGTCCGCCTCAAGCGGCGGACGGAACATCAGCCCCCGTTGACGTTCGGGCTCTTCGTCGGCGATTTCGACCCAGAACTGATGCTCGCCCGACGTGGTCACCACGGCCAGCTTCTGCAGCGGCTCGCCATTGGGACCGACCGGCGCCTTGGCCGCGCATCCGGCGAGCGCGAGCATAATAAGCCCCGCCATCGCAAAACGTCTCGTCGCCTTGATCATACGCCTCTCCTGGGCGCTGGATCAGTCGCCCGTTCTGATGTCCGCCACAACCAGACCTTTGGGCCCGTTGGCGAATCGCACCCGCACCGCATCGCCAGGAATCAGATCATCCAGGCCGCAGCGACGCAGGGTTTCGATGTGGACGAAGATATCGCCCGGCTCGCGATCACGCACGACGAATCCGTAGCCCTTGGTGCGATTGAACCATTTGACCAGAGCGGTCTCCAGCTGTTCGTCACTTTCGGCGACCGGCCGCGGCGGCGGCGAAGTCACGGGGCGACGCACGGCCGGCGTCGCTTCGCCCTCGCCCAGGTCATGGATCTCGATCGTCTGCCAACCCTTGGCGCGCTTGACGCAATCGCACGTTATGGTCGCGCCTTCGTCAGCCGCGTCGCGGCCGAGATCGCGCAGGCTGCTGATATGCAGCAGAACATCTCTCGTTTCGGTCAGGGTCGGATCGTCAGGGACGATGAACCCATAGCCCTTGACGGCGTCGAACCACTTCACGCGCCCAGTGACGCGAACGGTCTGCGCCGTTTCCGTCTCTCTAAAGTCAGACACTTAAAAACCCCCGTCCGCGCCTCCAGCGGACTCGTTTTATATTTAACACCGTTCCGCGAAATTTTGAAAAGCGGAAAATGCGCGTCTATGCAGAAGCTTGCGTTTGGGGGAGTGCAGACGCGCATCGCAGGCGCTGGCGAAGACCGCCAGTCTCTCGTGCTATCTGAGCTAGGCTGCTTGCCGGGAGCCTCAAAGGCTCAACCATAGTCCTGCCCGCGTGGCAGTCCCTAGGGGAGTCGAACCCCTCTTTTCAGGTTGAAAACCTGACGTCCTAACCGATAGACGAAGGGACCGCTGCGCGGGAGAGCCGGCGATATAGCCGCGCCCTCGGGGCGGTGCAAGCGTGGATTTTCAGTTTTTTGAAGCCGTCGTCAGATCATTCGAGGATCGGCGACATCCTCAATCTCGAACTGCACGCCCTTGCGGCCATTCCAGTCGTCAGCCTTCAGCCGGCCCACGACGCTCAGTCCGCCCTGCCCCGACAGCAAGGCCTGGCCCGTCGGCAGATCGGCGCAGCGCCAAGCGATGGCCTTGACCGAAGCGCCATCCGGACCGACCAGACGGCACCGCACATGACCGCCATTCATGGCGACGGGTTCGCGAGCTTGAACGCCGCTCAGGGCGAAGCTGGGTTCGGGGTTGGCGGGGCCGAATGGGGCCAAACGCTCGAACGATTCGAACAGATCGCGCGTCGCTGCCGCCGGGTCGATCAAGGCGTCGATCTCCAGCACGTCCTGAGCGACAGCTTCGACCCTTTCGGTGGCTAGTTTTTCGTTCAGGAAGGCGATCAGCTCGGACACGCGCGCACTGTCCATCGTCAGGCCTGCCGCCATGGCATGACCGCCGCCAGCGAGCAGGATCCCGCTCTCCCAGGCCGCCTGGATCGCGCGTCCCAAGTTCATGCCTGGCTGTGACCGGCCCGAGCCCTTCCCGAGACCAGTGACGGGATCGACGCCAATGACGATCACCGGCTTGCGCCAGCGCTCGCGCAAACGGCCGGCGACGATCCCGACGACGCCGGGGTGCCAGTCCTCGCCCGCGACCACGACGACGGCGCTTTCGTCGGCATGGGCGCCGGTCGCCTCGACCCGACGAACGGCGGCGTCGGTGACGGCCCGCTCGACATCGCGGCGCGACAGGTTCAGTGCATCGAGTTCGATCGCCAGGGCCTCCGCCTCGGCCGCGTCGTCCGTCGACAGCAGCCGTGCGCCGAGGTCGGAGCGACCGATGCGTCCTCCCGCATTGATGCGCGGCCCCAAGATGAAGCCAGCATGATTGCTCTTGGCCGGTCCCGGTTCGGCGCCGGCCGCCGCCAACAGCGCGCGCAGACCCGGATTGCGCCAGTCGCTCATGACCTTCAGACCAAGGCCGGTCAGCGCGCGATTGAAGCCGGTTAGCCCGGTCACGTCGCAGATGGCGCCCAGGGCCGCCAGATCCAGCCACTGACGAATGTCCGGCTCGATCCTCTCGGCGAACAGGCCCCGACGCCGCCCCTCCCGGTTCAGCGCCGCCAGAAGCACGAACACGACGCCTGCCGCCGCCAGATTCCCCTGACCCGAGTTGCAGCCCGGCCGGTTCGGATTGACGACCGCCAACGCCGTCGGCGGCTCGCTGCGCATCAGGTGGTGATCGATAACGACGACGTTCAGGGCGATGGCGGCCGCATGGGCCAGGGCTTCGTTCGCCGCCGCCCCGCAATCGACCGTAATGACCAGGTCCGCGCCCGAGGCCTTCAGCGTGTCGAAGGCCTTGGCGCTGGGGCCGTAACCTTCGGTCATGCGGTCCGGAACATAGATCGAAAGCGGATGGCCCATCGCCCGAAACCAACGCACCAGCAGCGCCGCGCTGGAGGCGCCGTCCACGTCGTAGTCGGCGAACACATGAATGTTCGCCTTGGCCTGAAGCGCGTTCAGGATCGCATCAGCCGCTGCGTCCATATCCATAAAGCTGGACGGATCGGGAAACAGGGCGCGCAGGGTCGGGGTAAGGAAATCCTGGCCCTGGTCTGGACGTACGCCCCGAGAGGCCAAGGCCCGGGCCAACGGTTCTTCCAGATTCAGGGTCTGCATGTGTGCGCGCGTCGTTGCGGCGTCGGCCGGACGTTGACGCCAGGCGCGCCCGGACAGGGATCGAGACACGCCGAGGAATGCGTTCAGTGTCTTTGCGCCGCCGTCGTCTGCCATCAGCACATTATCGCGGGATTCTGCCTCCCGCGCGACCGGTCATCGCGTCGGGCGGCGGTCGAGCGGCGGAGGAGCCTTGGCCTTGTCACGCAGGCTTTGGGCGAAGGCCTCGATATCCGCCTGGGTTCGGACGGCGTCAGGCGACACCGGAACGGCGTTCACGGCCGCGCGTGTTTCGGCGGCGAGCGCCTCGGCGTCGCCGAGCGTCCAGTCGATCCGTGCGATCTCACTGGTCAGCGTCGCGCTGTCGCCTTGGAGACGCTGCACATTCGATGCGACCTGAGTGACCGGCGGCAGATCGGTCGGCGCTGCCGGAAAATCTTCCCAGCGCGGATAGCGCCGATTGGCGTCGACCAGTTCCTGAATACGCGGCGCCAGCGGCGAGACAGCCTCCGTCCTGGAGGCGGATGCGCCGACACAGCCGCTCAATGGCGTCGTGATCGCGGCTGCGGCGATCAGGATCATCTTTTTCGAGTGCGACGCGTTCATTTCCTTGATGGTCTTATGCCATCATCGCGGTGCGCGGAAGGGCGGATGAACCGCCCTCTGGCGCAGGACGCGCGAAGGACGATCATGGCCAAGACTCCCAGAACGCCGACAGACGCCCCCGACCGCCCTGTGCGCAAGGCCGGACGTCCAACGTCCGCCAAGCCCCGCCCGCCTCGCCAGCCCAAGTCGAAACCTGCCGACACGCGGGAAGCCAACTCTGAAACCCATGCACACCCGACCCCTGAACCGACTGCTGCGACGCCCAACCAAGCCGAGTTGATCGAAACCCTGTCGATGAACCTGGCCAAGGCGGCCATGATGGCCCAGAGCGCGATCGCCGAGGCGGCGCTGACCCAGGCCGATCGCCCGGCCGCTCTTTCGGCCGATCCCTTCAACGTCGCGCCGGCCATGACGTCGGTCATGACCAGCCTCGCGGCCCAGCCCGACAAGATGATTCAGGCCCAGGCCGACCTGTTTGGCCGCTATATGCAGCTCTGGTCGTCGACGGCGCGCCAAGCGGCTGGCGAGGCGCCCGATCCCGCACCGGTCGACAAGCGCTTCAAGGACCCGGCCTGGTCCGCAAACCCGATGTTCGACATGATGCGGCGATCCTATCTGCTGACGTCGGACTGGATGAACGGCCTTATCGCCGGGGTCGAAGACGTCGATCCGACGCTGAAACGTCGTGCCCAGTTCTTCACTCGCCTGCTGACCGACGCCTTCTCGCCGTCCAACTTCTTGGCTTCCAATCCCGTCGCGCTGAAAGCCTTGGCGGAGACCAGCGGCGAATCGCTGGTGAAGGGCATGCAGAACTTCGCCGCCGATCTGGAACGTGGCGGCGGATCGCTGCGTATCAGCCAGGCCGACTATGGCAAGTTCGTCGTGGGCGAGAACGTCGCCACAGCGCCGGGCCAGGTCGTGTGGCGCGATGAGCTGTTAGAACTGATCCAGTACGCGCCGACGACCGAGACCCAGCACGACATCCCGTTGCTGATTTTCCCGCCCTGGATCAACAAATTCTACATCATGGACCTGCAGCCGGCGAACTCGCTGATCCGCTGGCTGTCGGCGCAGGGCTTCACGGTCTTCGTCTGTTCCTGGGTCAATCCGGACAAGGACAAGGCCGGCATCGGCTTCGACGACTATCTGGACAAGGGCATCTATCGCGCGGTCGAGAAGACGCTGGAGCAGACGGGAACCAAGCATCTGAACGCCGTGGGCTATTGCATCGGCGGCACCCTGCTTGGCGCTGGTCTGGCGCACATGGCGGCCAAGGGCGACAAGCGCATCGCCGCCGCCACCTTCTTCGCCGCTCAACATGATTTCGCCGAGGCCGGCGATCTGCTGCTGTTCACCGACGAACACTGGATCGCCGAGATCGAGCGTCAGATGGATGCGGCGGGCGGCGTCCTGCCGGGCGCGGCTATGGCGGAAACGTTCAACGCCCTGCGGTCCAACGACCTGATCTGGTCCTTCTTCATCAGCAACTATCTGCTGGGCAAGGATCCGCCCGCCTTCGACCTGCTGTTCTGGAACGCCGACCAGACCCGCATGCCCAAGACGCTGCATCTCGACTATCTGCGTCAGATGTATGGAGCCAACGCCCTGGCCAAGGGGCAGTTCGAGATCGGCGGCTTGACGGCGGACCTGTCGAAAGTCGAGATCCCGCTCTATTTCCAGGCTAGTCGCGAGGATCACATCGCGCCGATGAACTCGGTTTATCGGTCCGCCAAATTGTTTGGCGGCAAGGACGTGACCTTCACCCTGGCCGGGTCAGGTCACATCGCCGGCGTCATCAACGCCCCGGCCGCAAAGAAGTATCAGCACTGGACCAACCCTGCCCTGCCCGCGACCTTGGCCGAATGGCAGGCTGACGCCGTCGAACATCCCGGCAGCTGGTGGGAGCATTGGTCGGCCTGGCTCGGCGCGCGATCCGGTAAGCAAATCCCCGCCCGCCACCCGGCCATGGGCCCGCTCAAGCCCATCGAGCCGGCGCCGGGCAGCTATGTGAAAGTGAAGTCTTGAACCGTCTCGAACCCAACGCCCTGCTCGCCGTCAGCACAGGCGTCGCCTTGATCCTGCTGATCATGACAGCCAGCCTGTTCGGAGAACCGGGCAACACGGTCAAATATGTGATCTCAGCCGTCATCTGCGCGGCCGCCTTCGTCCTGCTCAACGAACGGATGGCGCGCGCGATGAAACGACCGGTCGCTCAGCCGCTGATCCACATCAGCACGCCGGGTACGGCGGTCTGGGCCGGGCTGTTTCCATTGATCGTCATCGCCATGGCCTGCGCGCCCGTTGTCTTCGCCGGTCACGACTATGGGCTGCTGGTGATCATCGCCTCGGTCATCTTCGGCCTGACCGTCGATTCAGCCGTGCGCGCCCTTCGCGCCTAGGCCGATATGAACTTCAGCGCCACGCCGTTGTTGCAGTAGCGCAGCCCCGTCGGACGCGGACCGTCGTCGAACACATGCCCTTGGTGTCCCAGGCAGCGGGCGCAATGGTATTCGGTGCGTGGAATGCCGATGGCCAGGTCACGCTTCTTGCCGATATTGGCGGCGATCACGTCATAGAAGCTGGGCCAGCCGGTGTGGGAATCGAACTTCCACTGCGATCGAAACAGCGGCAGATCGCAGCCCTTGCAGACGAACGTCCCGCGCGCGTGCTGATCGTTCAACGGGCTGAAATAGGGACGCTCCGTCCCCTCGTGCCGCATCACGCGCCAGGAGGCGTCGCCTAAGCGTCGTCGCCAATCCGCATCGGACACCCGACGATAGGGCGAGGCTGCGTACTGCCCCTCCCCGGCTTCGGACGTCTCTGGCGAACAGGCGGACAGGGCGAGCGCGCCGGCGCCCAACAAGAGGCCCCGGCGATGCAGGATCAGGGACTGGGTCATGTCCCTGATACGACGGATGCCGCCGAATGGTTTCAGACCTCAGATCAGGCCGGTCGCCTCATCCAGGCCTAGCATGATGTTCAGGTTCTGCACGGCCGCGCCCGAAGCGCCCTTGCCCAGATTGTCGAGCAAGGCGACCAGCCGCGCCTGCTCGCCATTGCGGTCGCCGAAGACGTGCAAACGCAGGCGGTTGGTGCCGTTCAGGCCTTCGGGCTCGATGCCTGTCATGGCCTCGGTCTCCTCCAGGTCGGCGACCTCGACGAACCGCTGGCCGTCATAGGCCTCGACCAGCGCGCCGTGCAGCCGCTCGACCGAGGGGGTTTCCGGCAGAGCCGTCAGATGCAGCGGAACCTCGACCAGCATGCCCTGGCGGTAGTTGCCAACCGCCGGCGTGAACAGCACGTCTCGGTTCAGACCTGTGTGTTTGGTCATTTCAGGCACATGCTTATGCCTCAGCGTCAGACCATAGGCCCGGTAGGCGGTCGTGGCGCCCCCGCTGTCTTTTGGGGCCGTCTCAAACTCGGCGATCATGGCCTTGCCGCCGCCGGAATAGCCCGAGACCGCATTGACCGTGACCGGATAGTTGGCGGGCAACAGACCCGCCTTCACCAGCGGCCGCATCAGGCCGATGAAGCCCGTGGGATAGCAGCCGGGGTTCGACACGAACTGAGCGCGCGCGATCAGCGCACGCTGCCCGGCATCCATTTCAGGAAAGCCATAGGCCCAGCCCGGCGCGACCCGATAGGCGGTTGAGGCGTCGATCACCTTGACCGACGGGTTTTCGATCATGGACACGGCTTCCCGCGCCGCATCGTCGGGCAGACACAGGATCACCGCGTCGGCGCCGTTCAGGGCCTCACGCCGCGCATCCGCATCCCGACGACGCTCGCCCAGCAACAGCAGTTCCAGATCCGGGCGCGCTTCCAGCCGCTCGCGGATTTCCAGCCCCGTGGTGCCGGCCTCGCCGTCGATGAAGATGGTGTGGGTCATGGGGCGTTCAACAACTCGTTTTCCCAAGCAGTAAAATTTTCGGGTCCGTGCAGATAGGAAGTTGGAGTGTCCCGAAGATCTGCTCCTGAGAGCGTGATTAGCATTTCCCAGACGGGCCAATCGGTTATGCGAGGTTCAAGACCCCTCTGCCAATCAGCGCTCACAAAATCTCCGGCCCACTTTGCAATCTGTTCATTTGAAAGTGAACCATCTCGAAGCTCACGGATCCGGCACAGAACTTCTTCCCGAGACGGGAGATCAATCTCTCCGGTTGTCTCCATCGCCAATCTCCAAGGAAAAAGGGCGCTCCGGGTCTCCCCGAAGCGCCCCAAATCCAAACCGCGTGAACGCGATTAGCGCTTCGAGAACTGGAAGCTGCGGCGAGCCTTGGCGCGGCCGTACTTCTTGCGCTCGACGACGCGGCTGTCGCGGGTCAGGAAGCCGTGCGGCTTCAGGACCTTGCGCAGTTCCGGTTCGAAGTGCGTCAGGGCGTGCGACAGGCCGTGGCGAATGGCGCCGGCCTGACCCGACAGACCCGAACCTTCGACGGTGCAGATCACGTCATACTGCGTGGCGCGGTCCGAGACGGTCAGCGGCTGAGCGATCATCATGCGCAGCACGGGACGAGCGAAATACTGCTCTTGGTCCTTGCCGTTGATGGTGATCTTGCCGGTGCCGGGCTTCACCCAGACGCGAGCGATGGCGTTCTTGCGCTTGCCGGTCGAATAGGCGCGGCCTTGGGCGTCCAGCTTCTGGACATAGACGGGCGCGTCGTTCTCGACCGAAGAGCTCAGGCCCTTCAGGGCGTCGAAGCCGGTGGCGGTTTCGGTGTTGGTCACGTCGGTCATGCTCAGACGCTCCGGGTGTTCTTGGGCGACGCCGACTTGAAGTCGATCGTTTCCGGTTGCTGGGCTTCGTGGTCGTGCGCGGCGCCGGCGAACAGGCGCAGGTGCGTCATCTGCTTGCGGGCCAAGGGGCTTTCCTTGGGCAGCATGCGCTCGACGGCCTTTTCAAGCACGCGCTCGGGGAAGCGGCCGCCCAGAACCTTCTCAGGCGTGGTTGACTTGACGCCGCCCGGGTGACCGGTGTGGCGATAGTAGATCTTGTCGGTGTTCTTCTTGCCGGTGAACACCACCTTGTCGACGTTGGTGACCACGACATAGTCGCCGCAATCGACGTGCGGGGTGTAGTCGCCGCGGTGCTTGCCGCGCAGACGGTTGGCGATGAAGGTCGCGAGGCGGCCCACCACGACGCCTTCGGCGTCGATGTGGATCCACTTCTTCTCGACCTCGGCCGGCTTCAACGAAGCCGTAGTGCTCTTCAGCATGAGGGGGTTCCTGGAGACGAAAATCGGGTCCGGCCCCCGAGGGAACCGAATGAAGGCGCGCTGATACAGGAGACGATTGGTCGCGTCAACGCACACGACAACACCACATTTGCCACAACGCCTTGTTTAAAGGCGGTTTTTCAAATGCGGTATTAAAATACCTGATGCGAAAAGGTCATGCAGCGTTACGGCGTAACATAAAACGTCGTCAAACCATGATTATAGGCGGGCATCGCAACGGCGACAGCTCTGGAGCCCCTTCATGATCTTTCATCGTCGCGGCCTGATCGCCACGGGCGCCGCCGCCGCCTTCTCGGGACTGGCGCGTCACGCCGCCGCTCAGACGGCGGGTGAAGAGACCTACGTCAACGATGTCCATGGCTACGGCCCGCTGCTGCGCGATCCCAATCGCTTGCTCGATCTGCCCGAAGGCTTTTCCTATCAGGTCGTGGCCCAGAGCGGCGACACGATGGACGACGGCCTGTTCGCTCCCGGACAGCCCGACGGAATGGCCTGTTTCCCGCTGGAAGGGTCTCGCGTGGCCCTGGTCGTCAATCACGAGCTGAAAGGCTCCAGCGGCCTGCATCGCAACCTCGGTCCCGGCGGATTTCGTGAGGAACGGCTTCACCTGCTGGACGCCACCAAAGGCTACGACACCTACAAAAATGGCCGCCCCCTGCCCGGCGGCTGTTCCACCATCATCTATGATCTGGCGACCTGCCGGATGGTCAGCCGACATCTGACGCTGGCCGGAACCTCCACCAACTGCTGCGGCGGCCCGACGCCGTGGGGCAGTTGGCTGACCTGCGAGGAAACGCTGGAGATGCCGGCCGACGCCGATGTGACCAAGGCCCACGGGTGGGTCTTCGAAGTGCCGGCGACCGCGACCGGCCTGGTCGATCCCGTGCCGCTCAAGGCCATGGGTCGCTTCGATCACGAGGCCGTCTGCGTCGACCCCCGCACCGGCATCGTCTATCTGACCGAAGACGACAACGCCGGCCTGTTCTATCGCTTCATTCCCAATGCGCCCGGCAAGCTGACCGAGGGCGGCCGGCTTCAGGCGATGGCCTGGAAGGGCGCGCCGTCGGCCGACACCCGCAATCAGGATGGGCGCACCTGGGCTGTCGGAGACTGGAAGGAGATCGAATGGATCGATCTGGACGACGTCGAATCTCCCAATGGCGACCTGGCTAAGCGCGGTCATGCGGCCGGCGCGGCCTGGGTGGCGCGGGGCGAAGGCGTCTGGTGGGGCGACGACGAACTGTATTTCACCGCAACCTCGGGCGGACCGATCCGCCGCGGCCAGGTCATGCGACTGGTTCCCGGCCTGAACGGCGCGCCGGACCGGCTTCAGTTGTTCGTGGAAAGCACGGACCCGAAGACGATGAACATGGCCGACAACATCACCGTCGCGCCTTGGGGACACCTGATCCTGTGCGAGGACAACTATTCCTCGGACGTCCGCAACCACCTGAAAGGCGTCACGCCAGAGGGCAAGGTCTATACGATCGGCCGCAACGTCTTCACCGGCAATTCCGAGTTCGCCGGCGCCTGCTTCTCGCCGGATGGCGAAGTGCTGTTCGTCAACATCATGTACCCCGGCATGACCCTGGCGATCAGAGGCCCATGGTCCTCGGTCCGGACATGAATATGCGCGGCTGAGCCCGCAGCACCAACCACAGGTTCACGGTGGCCGTCGCCAGCACGATCGCGGCGCCTGCCTGGTGCAGCACACCCAGCCACACCGGAACCGCGTGCACCAGCGTCACGATCCCAAGCAGAGCCTGGAACCAGACCACACCCGCAAGCGTGAAGGCGCCGAAGCCCATCCCCTCCGCCACGCGCCAGCGCCAGGCCTGGAAGGCATAGATGCTGACGGCGATCAGCAGACCATAGGCGACCAGACGGTGATTGAACTGCGTCAGCGCCTGATCGTGCAGGAAGGCGGCCGCGCCCAGGCTCCAGTCGGCCGGCGGCAAAACGGCGCCGTTCATCAGTGGCCAGTCGGTATAGACCAGCCCCGCATGACCGCCCGCAACCAGGGCGCCCAGCAGACATTGCAGGAAGACCGCGCCCAGCAGCAGGCCGGCGCCCCTCGCCCAGCCCGACGGCGGGCGGCCGTGATCTTCACCGTTCCAGGCCTCCAGCCCCGTCCAGATCAGGGCCGCGAAAAGGACGAACGCCAGGCCCAGGTGCGTCGCCAGACGCTCCGGCGCCACGCTGACACGCTCGGATAGGCCGCTGGACACCATCCACCATCCGATCAGACCCTGAAGGCCGCCCAGGGCCAGAAGCAGGACACAACGCCAGATCAGGCGATCAGGCATCGCCCACTGGTGGAAGACCGACCGGGCCGGCGCCAGACGGCATAGCAGGAAGACGATCAGCGGCAGGGCGAACACCATACCCACCAGACGCCCGATCAGCCGGTGCAGCCATTCCCACCAGAAGATGCCCTGAAACTCGCCCAGGCTCATGCCGGCGTTGACCTGCGCATACTGCGGGATCTGCTTGTACTTCTCGAATGCCTCGGCCCACTGCGCGTCGTTCAGAGGCGGAATCGCGCCCATGATGGGCTTCCACTCCGTGATCGACAGGCCCGAGCCCGTCAGCCGCGTGATGCCGCCGATCACCACCATCAGGAAGACGACGGCGGCCGTGGCGAACAGCCATACGGCGACGGCGCGGTTACGATCTGGATTTCCGAAACGGTTCATTCGACGCCTGACACTGACCCGGATATGGTGTCGCGTCGAACGAAGACCAGACGCGACCGGTGCGGTATGCCCGCCCCAAGCGACAAGATCGAGTCGGATTGAGTTAACGGCGCTGTCGCCGCAGGAGATCAGGGTTGCAATACGCCGATATCGCCGCCGCCGTCGCAGGCGGCCTGCTGCTGGCCTGGATCGCGGACCTTCTGACGGGCCGGCGCGGCTTCGGCGGCACAAGCCTTGTGTCCGGGATCGGCCTGGCCTGCGGGTGGTTTCTGGCGGTGCGGGTCTTCGCGGTCAGCACGATGAACAGCTGGGTCTGGGTGCCGTGGGCGTTCGTGGGATCGGGCATCTGTCTCGTGGCCTTCTTCCTGTTCCGGAACAAGCGCTGATGCCGCCGCGTCTGCGTCGCTTCGTCGCCGCGATCGGCGTGCTGCTCTTTCTCGTTTTCTGGGTCTGGGGCCTGATCGCCCTGCGCGGAATGCTGCCGCCGTCTCAGGGGATCGACTTCCTGTTCTTCGGCATCGGCGGCACCGCCTGGGGCCTGCCGCTCATCCCGTTGCTGCGATGGGCCGAGCGCGGCTGAGCGCCGAACCTGCCCCCAGATACGGCGATGGGGCCGCCCGCAAGGACGACCCCACCATCATCATTCTTTTTCAAGAATGGTCGGAGCGACAGGATTCGAACCTGCGACCCCTTGACCCCCAGTCAAGTGCGCTACCAGGCTGCGCCACGCTCCGAAGGCGCTCCCTATAGACGGGGGGACCGCTGTCCGCAAACGCTAAAACGACTTTTCCACCTACCGTGAAAGAACGGCGTCCAGACGCGCTTTGGCCTGCTCCAGATCGGCCAGAACCTGATGCAATTTCGAGGTTTCCGCGCGCGTGGCATCTGACGTCGGCGCAGACATCGTGACATCGCCGTCGTCGATCAGTGCGGCGGCCTCCGCCCCGATCAGCTTTTTCAGCCCCTGTTCCTTGTGCAGACGCTGGACGCCGCGAATCGTCAGCCCGTCATCGTGCAGCAGGCGTTTGACCGCCTTCAGCACCGCGATGTCCTGAGGCCGATAAAAGCGCCGACCGCCGGCCCGCTTCACAGGCGTGACGAAATCGAACTTCGTTTCCCAGAACCGCAAAACATGCTGCGGTGCACCGACCTCTTCGGCCGCTTCAGAAATGGTTCGGAAGGCGTCGGCGCTCTTGGCCACCGCGATCAGGCCTCGACGACGGCGTCGTGAACCCGGCTTTTCATGATTTGCGAGGCGCGGAAGCTGATGACCCGGCGCGGATTGATCGCCGCCGGTTCGCCCGTCTTGGGATTGCGGCCCATGCGCGCGCGCTTCTCGCGAACCTGGAAGACGCCGAACCCGGACAGTTTCACCGTCTCGCCGCGCTCGAGCGATTCGACGATCAGTTCCAGGGTGCGTTCGACCAGGCTGGAGCATTCCTGACGCGACAGGCCGACCTCTTCATGCACGGCTTCGCACAAGTCGGCGCGCGTCACGGTCTGTTGGCCTGCCATCATATCCCCGCTGTCATGCGATCCGCTCGCATCCATAGGGGCGCAAAGCCCCCGAAAAATCAATGCCTCGATGTCGATTAGAGCCGAAGCGCGCAGGCGCCCCAGGTCAGGCCGCCGCCCATCGCTTCAAGCAGCACCATATCGCCCTTCTTGATTCGGCCATCCTGGATCGCGGCGTCCAGCGCCAGCGGGATGGAGGCGGCCGAGGTGTTGGCGTGGGTGGCGACGGTGGAGATCACCTTGTTCTCGTCCAAACCCAACCGGTCGCCGACGCCCTTGATGATTCTCTGGTTGGCCTGGTGCGGCACGAACCAATCGACATCCGCGATCTGAATGTCAGCGGCGGCGCAGGCGGCCGTGATGCCTTCTGCGATGTTCACGACGGCATGACGGAAGACCTGGTTTCCGGCCATGCGCAGGTGGCCAACGGTGCCGGTCGTCGCCGGGCCGCCATCGACGTAGAGCAGATCGGTCTTGGACCCGTCGGCCCGTAAGGCGAATCCCAGCATGCCCTGGTCGTCCGATGTCCCCTGCCCTTCGCGCGGTTCCAGCACCACAGCGCCGGCCCCGTCGCCGAACAGGACGCAGGTGGTCCGGTCGGTCCAGTCCATCAGCCGCGTCATCTCCTCGGCCCCGATCACCAGGGCGCATTTCGACAGGCCGCGCGCCACGAATCCGTCGGCGACGCTCAGCGCATAGACGAAACCGGAGCAGACGGCTTGCACGTCAAAAGCGATGCCGACGCCCGCGCCCAGCTTGGCCTGGACGATCGACGCGACCGCCGGGAAGGTCATGTCGGGCGTGGTGGTGGCCACGATAATCAGGTCGACATCGGCCGCCGCCTTGCCCGCGTCGGCGAGCGCCTTCTTGGCGGCCTCGACCGCGAGATCGCTGGTCGGCTGGTCATCGCGCGCCTTATGACGCTGCTTGATGCCGGTCCGCTCCTGAATCCATTCGTCGGACGTGTCGACGAACTTGGCCAGGTCGGCGTTGGTGACGATCTCGTCCGGCAGATAAGAGCCGACGCCGGTCACGGCGCTGCGGGTAACGGTCACTGCAGGGATTCTCCCACGGCTGCGGCGGGCTTGGCGGCATGGTCGAACACCGCGTCCAGCTTGCCCAGGTTGTCCCCCACCTTGCTCATATAGTCGCTGCGGGCCAGATCGACAGCGATGCGGATGGCGTTGCCGAAGCCCTTGGCGTCGGCGCCGCCATGGCTCTTCACCACAATACCGTTCAGGCCCAACAGGGGTCCGCCGTTGATGGCGCTGGGGTCGATCTTCTGGCGCATCTTCTTCAGCGCGGGCATGGCGATGACGGCGCCCAGCTTGGATTGCAGGTTCGAGGTCAGGGCCTCTTTCAGCAGAGCGGAAATGTAGCGCGCTGTGCCTTCGGCGGTTTTCAGCGCGATGTTCCCGGTGAAGCCGTCGGTCACCACCACGTCCACCGTGCCCTTGGCGATATCGTCGCCCTCGACGAAGCCGTGATAGTTCAGGTCGAACGGTCCATCGCGCAGGATGGCGTGCGCCTCCTTGACCTGTTCGTTGCCCTTCATGTCTTCCGAGCCGACGTTCAACAGGCCGATGGTCGGGCGCGCGATGCCGCGCACGGCCGACTGGAAGGCTTCGCCCATGATGGCGAACTCGATTAGCTGCTCCGCATCGCTGCCGATGTTGGCGCCGACGTCCAGAACCGCCGTGTGGCCCTTGAAGGTGGGCCAACTGGCGACGATGGCCGGACGCTCAAGCCCGGGCGCAGACATCCGAAGAATCAGTTTCGAGATCGCCATCAGGGCGCCGGTGTTGCCGGCCGAGACGACGCCGCCCGCCTGACCCGTCTTCACCGCCTCGATGGCGTTCCACAGGCTGGAGCCCTTGCCGCGGCGCATGGCCTGGGCCGGCTTTTCATCCATGGCCACGACCTTGTCGGTGTGACGGATTTCGCAGATGTCCGCCGCCAGCCCGCAACGCGCCAGCTCCGGCGCGATCTTGGCCTCGTCGCCATGAAGCAGGAAGCGAGCCCCCTCGCCGTCATGGGTGCGGATATAGCTGCGGATGCCGGGAACGACGACGGAGGGCCCGTGATCGCCGCCCATGGCGTCAAGCGAGATCGTAACTGGGGCTGGCAAATGGACCTCTCGTGGCCGCGTCGTCTTGTCGCGCGACGCTTGGCAGGATGCGCTGAACGATAGCGCCGAAGCCGGGGGATGCAACCACCCGGCCCTTACGTCAACCTCAGCCTTGGTCGTCTTTGGTTTTGAGCGCCTTCAGGGCCGCGAACGGAGAAATTTCCGTCGGCTCCTCCGGTTGCACGAACTCCGCGCCCGGCTTGCGCGGGAACGGATCAAGCGACAGCACCAACTGCTCGACCGCATACTGGCCCAAGTCGATCTTGCCGTCCTCGATCACGTCGGCGTCTTCTTCATCCAGCGTGACTTCGATCTCATCGGTTTCCTCGGGCTTGGCCTCGACAAGCTGAATGGAAAACCGGCGATCCACATCGACCGGCAATGGCTCCAGCGTCAGGCCGCAGGTCTGCACCGCATGCGCGGTCACTCTGCCCTTCATCGTCCATTCGCTGGTCGACGGCGTCGGCTTGATCTCCAGATCGACGGCGAAATCGTCCAGCCCCTGAAGATCCAGGCTGCGGGCGATTCGCTTGCGGGTGTCCACATCCGGTTCCAGCCGGCGGCTCAGGCCCGCGCCGATCTGATTGACCCGCACCGTTTCGCTGTAGGGAAGCGTCGCGCTCATCTCTTTCAAACTTCCGCCCAGGCCGGCGTCGCCAGCACCTTGTTGAAATCCTGCGCCGCCAGGGCTGCGCGTGTCGTCAGCGCATAGCGCGCCAATGTGTTCGCATGGGGCGCTTGCGGGTTCGCATAGACATTCTTCGCCATCGCCTCGGCCAGAGCCGCCGCATCGCCGGCGCGCAGCGGCTGCTCGTAGGCGTTCATCCGGCCGTAGAGAGCCTCGCCCAACTTACGCATCTTCTTGCCGACGGCGACGTCGCCTACGCCTTCCTCTCGCAAGACGTGATCTAACGCCGAGACATAGACGTCGAACACCGCCTGAGCCGCATCCTGGCCTTGAGCCGTGTTCTCATCGCGCAGCCGCAGCACCAGCAACAGCACATGCAGCGTGTAGAGTTCGAATCGCGCGTCAATGCGGTCATCGACCGCCAGGCGCGTGTAGAAGGCCGGATTGCGGGCCTGGCTGACGGCCTTGGCGTAGAGATCGTCGCCGAGACGGACGCCGGATCGGGGTTTGAACAGGTTTTTCAGCATGGGTTCCAACGGCCCCTTTTCCGCCGCGCCGTTGAACTAGGACGCAGGTCCGTCTAGGTCAAAGACCTTGTTCTCTCGCAGGCGCCCGACCATGTCCCGTTTCGTCCCGCTTTTCGTCGCTGTTTCGCTGGCCGGCCTGTCCGCCGCCTGCGCTCCGACCATCGGCTCCAACGGCTTCCAGGCCATCGACGCCAAGCCGCAGGACGTGGTCGCCGGCACGGATACCAAGGAGACCGTCCTCGCCAAGCTGGGTTCGCCTTCGACCACTTCGACGTTCGAGCCGGATCACGTCTGGTACTACATCAGCCAGACGACCGAGAAATACACCTACAACCTACCCAAGGTTTCGACGCGCACGGTGACCGAGATCACCTTCGTCCCGCAGGGCGATCAGGTGGCGTCGGTGCGGACTCTCGGCCTGACGGACGGCGAGCAGATCGCCATGAACCGCAACGAGACGCCGACGCGCGGTCGTGAGCTGACCGTTCTGGAACAACTGCTGGGCAACGTCGGCCGTGGCCAACTGCCGCGCACCGAGGACGACACCCCTGGCCAACGTCGCCCCGACTAAGGCGGCTCATCTCCCCAAACAAAGGCGCCCCGGAGATCGCTCTCCGGGGCGTTTTCGTAAGGGCTGTATAATTCGCCTAGCCGATGGTCCCGCTCGCCAGGACCGCCAGCAGCAGCAGGGCGACAA
Organism: Brevundimonas diminuta; assembly: GCF_022654015.1. Classification (NCBI taxonomy): domain Bacteria; kingdom Pseudomonadati; phylum Pseudomonadota; class Alphaproteobacteria; order Caulobacterales; family Caulobacteraceae; genus Brevundimonas; species Brevundimonas diminuta. The sequence goes on along the minus strand of NZ_CP073063.1, from coordinate 1,959,294 downwards.
TGTTGGTGATCTTGATCATCGGGTTCACCGCCGGACCGGACGTGTCCTTGTAAGGATCGCCGACGGTATCGCCGGTCACGGCCGCCTTGTGGGCTTCCGAGCCCTTGCCGTGGACGACGCCGTTCTTGTCGGTGAAGCCTTCCTCGATCACCTTCTTGGCGTTGTCCCAGGCGCCGCCGCCCGAGGTCATCGAAATGGCGACGAACAGGCCGGTGACGATCACCCCCATCAGCATGGCGCCGAGAGCAGCGAAGGCGTTTGCCTTGTCCGAAATACCCAGCACCGCGACGAACAGGACGATCGGCGACAGCACCGGCAACAGCGACGGCACGATCATCTCGCGGATCGCCGCCTTGGTCAGGATATCGACGGCCCGGCCGTATTCCGGCTTCACTTGATAGGTCATGATGCCGGGGTTCTCGCGGAACTGGCGCCGCACTTCCGCGACGACCGATTCGGCCGCCCGTCCTACCGCCATCATCGACATGCCGCCGAACAGGAAGGGCAGCAATCCCCCGAACAGCAGACCGACGACGACGTAGGGATTGGTCAGATCGAAGGCGATCTCTCCCATACCTGCAAAGAAGGGGTAGTCCGCCGGGTTGGCCGAGAAATACTGCAGGTCCGACGTGTAGGCGGCGAACAGCACCAGCGCGCCGAGGCCTGCCGAACCGATGGCGTAGCCCTTGGTCACGGCCTTGGTCGTGTTGCCCACGGCGTCCAGGGCGTCCGTCGAATGCCGCACATCGCTGGGCAGACCCGCCATCTCGGCGATTCCGCCGGCGTTGTCGGTCACAGGTCCGAAGGCGTCGAGCGCCACGATCATTCCCGCCACGCCCAGCATTGTGGTGGTGGCGATGGCGATGCCAAACAGGCCCGCCAACTGGAAGCTGGCCACGATGCCGACGATGATCGTCAGCGCCGGCAGCGCCGTCGCCTCCAGCGAGACGGCCAGGCCTTGAATGACGTTGGTGCCGTGCCCGGACACCGACGCGTTGGCCACCGATCGCACCGGACGGAAGCCGGATCCGGTATAGTATTCGGTCACGACCACGATCGCCGCTGTGACAGCCAAGCCAACCATGCCGGACCAGAACAGCGCCATCGGCTGGATCTCCAGACCGCTGGCCGTCACGATCGGGCCTGTCACCATCTCCTCGATCACCCACCAGACCGCGCCGATTGACAGGACGCCGGTGACGATCAGTCCCTGATAGAGGGCACCCATGATGTTGTTGGACTTGCCCAACCGCACGAAGAAGCTGCCGACGATGGAGGTGACGATGCACACCGCGCAGATCGCCAGCGGCAGCACCATCATCAGATCCACATAGGGCTGCCCCCTGAAGAAGATCGCGGCCAGCACCATGGTCGCGACGGTCGTCACGGCATAGGTCTCGAACAGGTCGGCCGCCATGCCGGCGCAGTCGCCGACGTTGTCGCCCACGTTGTCGGCGATGGTGGCGGCGTTGCGAGGATCGTCCTCGGGAATGCCCGCCTCCACCTTGCCCACCATGTCGCCGCCGACATCGGCGCCCTTGGTGAAGATGCCACCGCCCAGGCGCGCGAAGATCGAGATCAGCGAGGCGCCGAAGCCCAGCGCCACGAGCCCGTCGATCACCTCGCGGCCCGTCGAAGCCAATCCCAGATGCTGGGTCAGCACGATGTAGTAGCCTGACACCCCGATCAGAGCACCGCCCGCTACGAACATGCCCGTGATGGCGCCCGAGCGGAACGCCAGGTTCAACCCCTTGGACAGGCTTTCGGACGCCGCCTGAGCCGTGCGCACATTGGCCCGCACTGAGATCAGCATCCCGGCATAACCGGCCGCACCGGACAGGACAGCGCCGATCAGGAAGCCGATGGCGGCGTAAGCGCCGATCAAGAAGTAGGCGGCGATCAGGATCACGATCCCGACGATGCCGATGGTCAGATATTGCCGCTTTAGATAGGCCGAGGCCCCTTCCTGAATCGCGGCGGCGATCTCTCGCATCTTGTCGTTGCCGGTGCTCGCCTTCATCAGCACGGCGGTCTGAGCGGCGCCATACAGCACCGCCAGCACACCGGCCGCGAAGACCAGCGTAAGTGAGTTCGTCATTGGCGTTTCCATGCCCTTGCAAACAGGCGCGCAGGCCTTGGCGCGGTCGGGCGTTATCGCCTCTGTCCGCCTTCCGGTCCCCCCGCACGCGGCGAACGCGTCAGTGCGTTCTTTGGGATTTGCAAAGGGAGCCTGTCATGGCAGGCGGAGTGACGCAACAGCGGTCGGTCAGGCCGTTCAGCGGGCGGTTTGCATGCCCGTGCGGCGGCGCGGCGACTGGCTGACCACCTCGACGCGCCGGACGGAGCCACGACCCGAGATCGCCGAAGACGCGGCCACCAGCGAGGCGGACAGGGCCCGCTCGTCCAGCCGCGTAAAGTCGCCGGGCACGGTGAAGGGCGTCTTGTGCGCCGCGCGGACGACGGCGTCGCGGAAGAAGGCCTCCTTGGGCTTCATCTGCTCGACGGTCTTGCCGGCGCCCAGTTCGAGCCGGAGGGCGACGAACACATAGTTCCGCAAACGCCCGCCCTCGATGACGGGCAGGCCGAGGCCCGCGATGCTCAGGGCTGCAGGCGCAGACTCCGTTTCGCTGCCGGAGGCGTGAGCGCGACTCGCCACGGCGCCGGTCAGGGCGGCGGTTCCGGCGGCGATCAGTGTTCTACGGTCCATGACGACATCCTGCCGGACGGGCGTTAGGATTCCCTTGCCGTCTCAGCCGTGAGTCCAGCCGCTTCTTGCCATCGGCACGGGCTGACCGTCGTAAAGAACCGTCAGGCCCTGAGCTGCGGTGACTTCGCCGATGCGGGTCAGGCGAATCAGCCGGCGCTCGGCCTCGCGACGCAGGGCGTCCTCGTGGCGCGGATGAGCGGTGAAGGCGATCTCATAGTCGTCGCCGCCGCTGGCCAGATCTTCTAGCGATAGCTGCGGATCGACCCGGTCGTCGAACCATGCTTGGGCCGCTGCGGACAGGGGCAGGACGTTCAGATTGAGCGCCACACCGACCCTGCTGGCTTGCGCAACGTGGGCGAGGTCGGCGGCCAGGCCGTCCGACACATCGACGGATGCGGTGGCGTACTCGCGCACCACGTCGGCGAAGTCGGTCCGGGGCGTGGGCATCCGGTAGTGGCTGACCAAGGCTTGCATCCGCTCGGGCGCCAGAGCCAGTTGTCCTTGCGCCGCCTTCAGGCCCAGAAGGCCGTCCCCGATGACGCCGGTGACGAAGACGAGGTCGCCGACCTGCGCGCCTTCGCGAGAAACGGTCTTGCCTGTCGGCGTCCAACCCAGGGCCGTCAGAGAGAAGGACAGCGGGCCGGGCGTCCTGACCGTGTCGCCGCCGAGCAAATGAACGCCGAACCGCGCCTGATCTTCAGCCAGTCCGGCGGCGAAGGCTTCGCGCTCGGGCCAGCCGCAGCGCTCGGACCAGAAGCAGGACAGCAGATAGCCGAACGGCTCTGAGCCCTTGGCGGCCAGGTCCGACAGATTGACCCGCAGCAGCTTCCTGGCGACCGTGTCCAGCGGATCGTCAGGCAGGAAATGCACGCCCTCGACGATGGCGTCCTTGGTCAGGACGAGGTCATAGCCGGGACGTGACGGCAGCGCCGCCACATCGTCGGCCAGCCCCCTGCCCCACTCGGGATGGGCCAGGGGCTTGAACAGCCGCTCGATCGTCTCGAACTCGCCCGCGACGTCGAGCGCCGGCATTACTTGCGGGTGTCTTTGGCCACGCCGTCCAGCGCCGCGTTGACGAAGCGCGCCTCGGCGTCGTCGAAGAAGGCCTTGGCCAGTTCGACATATTCGTCGATCACGACCTCGCGCGGCGTCTCGGGATGCTTGATCAGCTCCCAGGCGCCCGAACGCAGCAGGGCGCGCAGGGTGGCGTCGATCCGCTCCAGCTTCCAGTTGGAGGCCAGGCGGGCCTTGATGGCCGTGTCGATGTCGCGCTGGCTTTCGATCACGCCGCGCACGATGTCGGCGAAATAGGCCTCGTCGGCCTCGGCCAGGGCTTCGCCCTCGATGTCGGCGTCGAAGCGGAAGTTGGAGAATTCGGTGATCACCGTCTCCACGCCCTCGCCGGCCAGTTCCATCTGATACAGGGCCTGGACGGCGGCGAGACGCGAGACGGTGCGGGCACGACGCTGTTTGGAGCTCAGATTGGGCTCGGCGCGCTGCTTTTCGGCTTCGGCGAGTTGTTCGAGGACGGCTTTGACGCTGTTCGGTTCAGTCATGCGCCGACGCCATGACGCAACCGCTTCTTCAATGCAATGAGGTCCAGGCATGCCTTGGCCGCGCCGCCGCCCTTATCCCCTTCCGAAAGACGGGCCCGATACCAGGCCTGGTCCTCGTCCTCGGTCGTCAGGATGCCGTTGCCGATGATGACGCCCTTGACGCCGAGAGCCATGATGCCGGCCGCCGACTGATCGGAGACGATCTCGAAATGATAGGTCTCGCCACGGATGACCGTGCCCAGGGCGACATAGCCGTCATAGCGGGGGGCGGTCGGAAAGCGGCCCGCCTCCTCGGCCAGGGCGATGGCTGGCGGCACCTCCAGCGCGCCGGGCACGGTGATGACGTCGAAGTCGGCGCCGCGCGCCTTCAGCGTCTCCTTGGCCCCTTCCAGCAGGGCGTCGGCCAGGTCGTCGTAGAAGCGCGCCTCAACGATCAGAATACGGGGGGCTTCGGTCACGCCTTGGTTTCTCCATCCATGTCGCGCCAGCCGACGATGCGCAGGCCGTAGCCTTCCAGCGCCGTCGGCTCGGGTCGCGTCGAACTCATCACGATCATATCCCTGACACCCAGATCCAGCAGGATCTGAGCTCCCACGCCATAGGCGCGCAGCGAGCGATCCATCGCCGCGGGCTTGTCCGCGCCCGCCAGCCGTTCGGCCAGCGAGTTCAGCGACGGATCGCGCAGGAAGACGACGACGCCGGGGCCGTCATGCTCAGTGATCTGTTTCAGGGCGCTGGGCACATAGTCCTGGCGCGCCTCGACATGGCCCAACAGGTCGCAGGCGAAGTCCACCTGATGCATCCGCACCAGTGTCGGTTTGGCCGGATCGATGCGCCCTTTGACCAGGGCCACATGCTCGGCGCCCTCGATGGTGTTCTTGTACAGCATCAGGCGGAACGGGCCGCCGTGAACGCTCTCGAACGGCGTATCCATGATCCGCTCGACGAAGCGTTCGGTGCGGCGGCGATAGGCGATCAGGTCGGCGATGGTGCCGATCTTCAGCCCGTGCAACTGGGCGAAGGCGACCAGATCGGGCATCCGCGCCATCTCGCCGTCGTCCTTGATGATCTCGCAGATCACGCCGGCGGGCGTCAGGCCGGCCATGCGACTGATATCCACAGCCGCTTCGGTGTGGCCGGCGCGGACCAGAACGCCGCCGTCGCGGGCCACCAGGGGGAAGATGTGGCCGGGCGAGACGATGTCATCCATCCCCTTGGACGCATCGGTCGCCACATGAATGGTGCGCGAGCGGTCGGCGGCCGAGATTCCCGTCGTGACGCCGTCCTTGGCCTCAATCGAGACGGTGAAGGCGGTCTTCATGCTCTCGCGGTTGTCGGCGGCCATCGGCGGCAAACGCAGTTGCTGGGCGCGCTCGGCGGTCAGGGCCAGGCACACCAGCCCGCGCGCCTGGCGGATCATGAAGTTGATCTGGTCCGGCGTCGCAAACTGGGCGGGGATGATGATGTCCCCTTCGTTCTCGCGATCCTCGGCGTCCACCAGGATGTAGGGACGGCCGTTGCGGGCGTCCTCAAGGATGTCCTCGATAGGACTGATGGGGCTGTCGTTCATGTTGGCGGCCTGGGCTTGCATCACGCGGTCTCCTGCCACCGCGCGAGGTATCGCGCCAGCATGTCGATCTCCAGATTGACCGGATCGCCCACTTCCAAGCGGCCCAGGGTCGTTACGTCCCAGGTGTGCGGGATGATGTTCAGCGAGAAGACCTGACCCTCGACGGCGTTTACGGTCAGCGACACGCCGTCGACCGTGATCGACCCCTTGGCGGCGATATAACGATGCAGAGGCGCGGGGGCCTCGACCTCGATCCGGTGCGATCCGCCCTCGGGCGTGATCGAAACCACCCGCCCCAGACCGTCGATGTGGCCGGACACTACATGGCCGCCCATCTCGTCGCCCAGCTTGGCGGCCCGCTCCAGATTGACGCCGTCGCCGGTCTTCCAGGCGCCTAGGGTGGTCTTGGACAGGGTCTCGTTCGACACCTCGACGGCGAACCAATCGGCGCCCTTTTCGGTCACCGTCAAGCAGCAGCCCGCGTGGCTGATGGAGGCGCCCAAGTCGATGCCGTCAGTGTTCCATGCGGTCTCGATCTCGTAACGGCGGTCGCGATCGGTCTCGCGGACCTCGCGGACGCGGCCGATGTCGGTGACGATGCCGGTGAACATTTGGACTCTGGACCCCTTGGGAGAAAAAATACCGTCTAATTCGTCTAATCGTCTAAATTGGACGGCGTCAGAGACGGGCGTAGCGTTCCCACAGATCGTCCCCGACGGGCTCGACGCCCAGGCGACGGAACTTGGGGGCGTCAGCCAGCTTTGCAAGAGCCAGGGCCGCGACGCAGGGCCGCCCCTCCCCGCCCAGCAGGACCGGGGCGCGAAACCACTCCAGCGCATCGACGGCGTTTGCGCGCAGGAAGGACGCCGCGACCTGACCGCCGCCTTCGATCAGAACCGATGTGGCGCCGGCGGCTTCCAAGGCTTTCAGCACGGCGGTGATGGTTGGACGACCGTCCTCGGCGGCGACCTGCACGACCTTGGCGGCGCCGATCGTGCGCGGTGCTGTGGCGGTCAGGATCAGGGTGTTTTCGCCCGCGACCTTCGCCGCCTGCGGCGTGCGAAGCCGGCTGTCCAGCACGACGCGCAAGGGTTGATCGACGCTGCGTCCCGGCAGGCGGGCGGTCAATTCGGGATCGTCGTGCAGAACCGTCTCGATGCCGACCAGGATGGCGTCGTGGGCGGCGCGCAGGCGGTGACCCTCAAGCCGCGCCGCCTCGCCGGTGATCCACTGGCTCTCGCCCGAGGCCGTGGCGATCCGCCCGTCCAGGGACGTCGCCAGTTTCAGCGTGACCCGCATCAGGCCTTGCCGGACGGTTCGTCGAACCCTTCGTCGCCCAGGAACTTGGCAAAGTCGCCGGTGTGGCGGAAATCCTTATAGACCGAGGCGTAGCGGACATAGGCCACCTCATCGACGCCCTTCAGCGCCTTCATGATGAAGTCGCCGACTGTGCTGGACGGGATTTCGGTCTCGCCCAGGCTTTCCAGCTGGCGGACGATCCGGTTGACCATCTGCTCGACCTGATCGGCCTGAACCGGGCGTTTGCGCAGGGCCACGCCCAGCGAGCGTTCCAGCTTGTCGCGGTCGAAGGGCGTGCGTCGCCCGTTGCGCTTCAGGATGACCAGTTCACGCAGTTGTACGCGTTCGAACGTCGTGAAGCGCCCGTTGCAGTTCGGGCAGGACCGGCGGCGTCGGATGGCCGAGCCGTCGTCCGACGGCCGGCTGTCCTTCACCTGGGTGTCCTGATGACCGCAAAAAGGGCACTTCATCAGGCGGTTATCCGTAGATCGGGAAGCGGTGCGTCAACTCTCGCACCTGGGCCGCTACGCCTGCGACTACGGCCGGATCGGCTTCGTCGCCGCCGTTCATCGACGAGACGACATCGGCGATCCAGTGCCCGATCTGCTTGAACTCTTCCTCGCCGAAGCCGCGCGTGGTGCCGGCCGGAGTGCCCAGGCGGACGCCCGAGGTGACGGTGAAGGGGGCGGTGTCGAACGGCACGCCGTTCTTGTTGCAGGTCATCAGCGCCTTTTCGAGCTCATGCTCGGTGGCCTTGCCGGTCACGCCCTTGGGCCGAAGGTCGACCAAGGCCAGGTGGCTGTCGGTGCCGCCCGAGACGATAGCCAGGCCGCGCTCGATCAGGACGCCGGACAGGGCCTGGGCGTTCTTGACCACCTGTTGCGCATAGCCCTTGAACTCGGGCTTCAGCGCCTCGCCGAAGGCCACGGCCTTGGCGGCGATGACGTGTTCCAGCGGGCCGCCTTGCAGGCCGGGGAAGACGGCGGAGTTGATCTTCTTGCCCAGATCGACGTCGTTGGAAAGGATCATGCCGCCGCGCGGACCGCGCAGGGTCTTGTGGGTCGTCGTGGTGACGACGTGGGCGTGCGGGATCGGATCCGGATAGGCGCCGCCGGCGATCAGGCCGGCGTAGTGGGCCATATCCACCATGAGATAGGCGCCGACGCTGTCGGCGATCTCGCGGAAGCGCTTGAAGTCGATGTGGCGGCTGTAGGCCGAGGCGCCGGCCAGGATCAGCTTGGGCTTCTCACGCTCGGCCATTTCGGCGACGTGGTCGTAGTCGATCAGATGGGTATCTTCGCGCACCTTGTAGGTCACGGGGCGGAACCACTTGCCCGACTGGTTCGCCGGCGAACCGTGCGTCAGGTGTCCGCCACAGGCCAGATCCATGCCCAGGAAGGTGTCGCCGGGCTGCAGCAGGGTGAAGAAGACCGCCTGGTTCGCCTGGGCGCCCGAGTGCGGCTGGACGTTGGCGAAGGCCGCGCCGAACAGTTGCTTGGCCCGCTCGCGCGCCAGATCCTCGGTCACGTCGACAAACTCGCAGCCGCCGTAGTAGCGACGACCGGGATAGCCTTCGGCATATTTGTTGGTCAGGACCGACCCCTGCGCATCCAGAACCGCCTGGGAGACGATATTCTCGGACGCGATCAGCTCGATCTGCTCGCGTTGACGGCCCAGTTCGCCTTGAATGCCCTTGAAGACATCCGGATCGGCGTCAGCGAGCGTCTTGGTGAAATAGGCGTCGTGGGTGAAGGCCGTCACGCTGGAATCCCCGGAAATCAGAAGCTGGCCTATCTATCCCCAGCCGGGCCCGACCACAACATCTTGTGGTCAGCCTTTGCCTAGAGCCCGCCTCAGCTTGGCGATCGCCACCCGTTCGACGGACTTGGGTTCATTCACCGGCCCCATGGCGCTGACCTCCCGGCCCGTCGCAACGTGGATGGCCGAGCATTTGAGGTAGGGGCCGTTGCGGGTGAACTCGACGATGACCTCTCCGAGGTCGTCGCCCATGGTCATGCGGCGACGGGTCGGCGCGCCACGTTGCAGTGGGCGAACAGCTTGTCCATCGCCTGGACCAGATGGTCCATCATGGCGTCGGTGTGGTTCGGCGAGGGCGTGAAGCGCAGGCGCTCGGTTCCCTTGGGCACGGTCGGATAGTTGATCGGCTGAACATAGACGCCGTACTCGTCCAGCAGCATGTCCGAGATCATCTTGCAGTGGATCGGATCGCCGACGTGCACCGGCACGATATGGCTCTCGCTTTCCATCACCGGGATGCCGGCGGCGGCGAAGCGGGCCTTCAGGGTCGCGGCGCGCTCCTGATGCTGGACGCGCAGTTCGGGATGGGCCTTCAGATGACGCACCGAGGCCAGGGCGCCGGCGGTCAGGGCCGGCGGCAGCGAGGTGGTGAAGATGAAGCCCGAGGCCCAGCTGCGCACCGCATCGATGATCCTGGCGTCGGCGGCGATATAGCCCCCCATCACGCCGATCGCCTTGCCCAGGGTGCATTCGATGATGTCGATCTGGTCCAGCACGCCGTCGCGCTCGGCGACGCCCGCGCCGGTTTCGCCATACAGGCCGACCGCGTGGACCTCGTCCAGATAGGTCAGGGCGCCGTATTTCTTGGCGAGCGCAATCGTGCCGGTCAGATCGGCGATGTCGCCGTCCATCGAGTAGACGCTCTCGAACGCGATCAGCTTGGGCGCATCGGCCGGCGCCGCCGCCAGCAGGGCCTCCAGATGCGCCAGGTCGTTGTGCATGAACACATGACGCTCGCCGCCGCCGTGGCGAATGCCGGCGATCATCGAGGCATGGTTCAGCGAATCGGAGAAGGTGATCAGGCCCGGCAGGATCTTCTGCAGGGTCGACAGCGTCGCCTCGTTGCCGACATAGCCCGAGGTGAACAGCAGGGCTGCTTCCTTCTGGTGCCAGTGGGCCAGTTCGGCTTCCAAATCGACGGCGGAGCGGGTCGTGCCGGAGATGTTGCGCGTGCCGCCGGCGCCGGCGCCTACCGCGTCGATCTCATTATGCATGGCGTCCAGCACGACGGGGTGCTGGCCCATGCCGAGGTAGTCGTTGGAGCACCAGATGACGACGTCCTGTTTGGAGCCATCCTCGCGGCGACGCACAGCCTGCGGAAACTGACCGCGCACGCGCTTCAGATCGGCGAAGACGCGATAGCGCCCTTCGCTGCGAACCTGCTCCACGGAGCTATTAAAGGCGGCCTTATAGTCGAACAAACTACGCGTTCTTTCGCTTATGGCGATGTCTTTGCGTTGTTTGCTCTCCCGAAGCGGGCTTGTCCATGTCCGCCGCATGGACAAAACGCCCCAAACCCTTAATTGATAACGGTTCTCAGTATCGAGATCGATCAGCTCGGCTTGCGGAAGCGATAGACGAACTGGTCCGTCTTGCCGCGGATCTTCTCGTCGAAGACGTTCAGGCTGTGGTCGTCTGCGGGATTGGCGACGGCCTGGCTCGCGCCCTCGAAGACGAAGCCCGCCGCCTCGACCTCGCGCTTCAGATAGTCGCCTTCGATGCGGTGCAGGGTCTGAACCGCCGAGATGCCTGTGCCGGGCGCCGCCTCATGGTCGATCAGGATGTAGCGGCCGCCGGGCTTCAGCGCCGCGAACACCGCCGCGTTCATCCTGGCCACGTCGGTGTTGAAGCCGGGGATGTGGAAGTCGTGGTATTCCTGGCTCATGAAGATCATGTCCAGCGGCTCGGCGAAGGTCATGGAGTCCAGCAGGCCGTTGACGCGCGTCACGTTCGAATAGGCCGCGACAAGCGCATCGGCCCCGGCGTTCTCGCGCGCCATCGTCCGCTCGGGCACGAAGGCGTAGACGCGGCCGGTCGGGCCGACCACGTCGGAAAACAGGCGCGTGAAATAGCCGGCGCCGGGGCGAATGTCGGCGACCTTGTCGCCCGGCTCGAGTTGGGCGAAGGCGAGAATGTCGGCCGGATGACGCAGCGGATCGCGCGCGACCTCTTCGGCTGGACGCTTGGGATCGGCGACCGCATCGGCATAGAGACTGGAATAGCCCGCCGGTTGCGCATCGGCCGCTGCTTGATCGACCATCACGGCATAATCCGAAGCCGGGCTGACCACGGTCCGCTCGCCGCCGTCCGAGTCGATGATGATGCAGCCGGACAGACCTGCCGCCAGAACCAGTGCCGTTGCACCCGCCGCCAATTTCTCGATCATCACCGTCTCCATCGATTTGTCGCGATAGGCTCGCATTTCGCCGATCCGCGCAAGCCGTCATCACGCACGAAACGATCCGACGCATCACGCGATTTGCGCACCGGTCGTTGCGGCGCTAGTCCGACGCTGGATTTTCCAAGGTCTCGCCATGCTTCCCTATCAGCCCGCCCCCTTCCCGCTCGCCCGTCCGCGCCGCCTGCGGTCCAGTCCGTGGGTGCGCAGGCTGGTGGCGGAAACGACCCTGACGCCGGCCGATCTGATCTGGCCGTTGATCGTCCATGACGGCGCCGAGGATCGCGTCCCGGTCGCCTCCATGCCCGGCGTGTTTCGGCTTTCTCCCAAGGCCGCGGCGGCGGCGGCGGTCGAGGCGCGCGACCTCGGCATTCCGATGGTGGCCCTGTTTCCCAATGTCGACGGCGCGATCAAGGATGCGGTCGGCACCGGCGCGACCGACCCCGACGGCCTGATCCCCGACTGCATCAAGGCAATCAAGGACGCCGCGCCCGAGATCGGCGTCATGACCGACGTCGCCTTGGATTGCTATACCGACCATGGCCATGACGGAGTGATGGAGGGCGACCGGATCGCCAACGACGCCTCGCTGGATCGTCTGGCCGAACAGGCCTTCATCCACGCCCACGCCGGCGCCGATGTCGTGGCCCCGTCGGACATGATGGATGGCCGTATCCAGGCGGTGCGAGAGGCGCTGGAGGCCAACGGGTTTCAAGACACGCTGATCCTGTCCTACGCCGCCAAGTTCGCCTCGGCCTTCTACGGTCCCTATCGCGACGCCGTGGGCTCCTCAGCGATGCTTAAGGGCGACAAGAAGACCTATCAGATGGATTACGCCAACTCCGACGAGGCGCTGAAGGAGGTGGCGATGGACCTGTCGGAAGGCGCCGATGCGGTGATGGTCAAGCCGGGCATGCCGTATCTGGATATCGTCCGGCGCGTGTCCGAGACCTTCCGCGTGCCGACCTTCGCCTATCAGGTGTCGGGCGAATATTCGATGATGCAGGCCTCCATCGCCAATGGCTGTCTGGACCAGGACCGAGCGATCCTTGAGACCCTGCACGGGTTCAAGCGCGCGGGTTGCGCGGGGGTGCTGACCTATTTCGCACCGCAGGCCGCACGGCTGCTGGGCTGATGGGCGTTGAGATCCGGCCGATCACGGAGGCCGACTGGCCGGGTCTTTGGCCGATCATCGAGACCGTCACGCGCGCAGGCGAGACCTATACCTATCCGTTGGACATGACCGAGGATCAGGCGCGCCTCCTGTGGACGCCGCCCGCGCCGGGCGCAACTTTGGTGGCTGTCGAGGACGGTCAGGTGCTGGGCGCCGCCAAGATCATTGCAAACCAGCAGGGCAACGGCGCCCACGTCGCGAACGGCAGCTTCATGGTCGCGCCCGAGGCGCGCGGGCGCGGCGTGGCCCGCACTTTGGGCGAGGCTGCGCTGGCTTTCGCGCGGGATGCCGGCTTCCGGTCCATGCAGTTCAACGCCGTGGTCGAGACCAATACCGTCGCCGTGGCGTTGTGGAAGAAGCTGGGCTTCGAGATCGTGGGCACGGTTCCCGAGGCCTTCGATCACCCGACGCACGGGTTGGTCGGCCTGCACATCATGCACCGCCGGCTTTAGGCGTCAGTCGCGGGGTTGCAGTCGCGCCGCCAGGCTGGACGTGTCCCAGCGGTTTCCGCCCAGGCCTTGAACCTCGGCGTAGAACTGATCGACCAGGGCTGTCAGGGACAGGCGCGCGCCGTTCGTGCGCGCCTCGTCCAGCACCAGGCCCAGGTCCTTGCGCATCCAGTCCACGGCGAAGCCGAAGTCGAACTCGCCCTTGGCCGCCGTCTTCCAGCGATTGTCCATCTGCCAGCTTTGCGCGGCGCCCTTGGACACGGCCTCATAGGCGGCGTCGGTGTCCAGTCCCGCGACCTGGGCGAAGTGAACCGCTTCGGCCAGGCCCTGAACGACGCCGGCGATGGCGATCTGGTTGACCATCTTGGTCAGTTGGCCCGAGCCGGCCGGTCCCATATGTTTGATGGCCTTGGAATAGGCCTTCAACACAGGCTCGACCTTCGCAAGGGCGGCAACATCCCCGCCGGCCATGACGCTGAGCTGTCCGTTCTCGGCGCCTGCCTGGCCGCCCGACACGGGCGCGTCGATGAACGCCCGACCCTGCCCATTCGCCAGTTCGGCCATCTCGCGCGCCACCTTGGCCGATGTCGTGGTGTGATCGACGATCACGGCGGCCTCTGACAGATGCGGCAAGGCCTCGGTCACCACGGCCCGCACGTCGTCGTCGTTGCCGACGCACAGGATGAACAGATCGACGCCCCGTGCTGCCTCAGCCACCGTCGCCGCCGCCTTGCCGCCCGTCGCCGCCGCCCAGGCCTCGGCTTTTGAGACAGTGCGATTGAAACCGGTCACGTCGTGGCCCGCCTCGATCAGATGACGGGCCATCGGGGCGCCCATGACGCCCAAGCCGGCGAATGCGATCTTCATGACAGGCTCCTTGATCCTGCCATCGGACTAGGCCGCGCCGCGCCGGGGTTCAAGGTCAACGCCCGGTTAACCTTGGCCAGCCCACAATGGGACACCATTCGTCGGGGTGCGCGTCCATGTCCGTGAGCGATCGTCCGATCCTCATCAAGAAGGTCAAGAAGGTCTCCGGCGGAGGCCACCACGGCGGTGCGTGGAAGGTGGCCTATGCGGACTTCGTGACCGCCATGATGGCCTTCTTCCTGCTGATGTGGCTGATCAACACGACCGACCCGGAGCAGAAGCGCGGCATCGCCGAATATTTCGCACCGGCCAGCGTGTCTGAGACGACGTCGGGTTCAGGCGGCATTCTGGGCGGCACATCGCTGGGCGACGATGGCGTCAAGAGCGCCGGCTCGCAGTCCGTGCTGGAAGAACTGGCGCCCGAGGCGCCTGCAACCGATCAGACAGGCTCCAGCCTGTCGTCCGCCAGCGACGCCGCCCTCCAGGCCGAAATCCAGAAGCGCGAGGCCGCCGAGTTCGCCAGCGCCGCCGAATCGCTGCGTCAGGCCATGCAGTCGATGCCGGAGCTGGCCGAACTGTCGAAACAGCTGATCGTGGACCAGACGCCCGAGGGGCTGCGCATCCAGCTGGTCGATCAGGAAGGCCGGTCGATGTTCGACAACAACTCTGCGCGGCCCAACGCCCGCGCCCAGGTGCTGCTGCGCGCCGTGGCCAAGGTGATCAATCAGTTGCCGAACCGTATCTCCATCACCGGACATACCAGCGCCGCGCCCGGCTCCAGCCGCGCCAGCGCCCCTGCGGACTGGAGCCTGTCGTCCGAGCGCGCCAACGGCTCGCGTCTGGTGCTGCAAGGTTCGGGCGTCGATCCCGACCGGGTCTATTCGGTGGCGGGCAAGGCGGGGTCCGACCCGCTCTATCCGGACGATCCGACCCTGGCCGGCAACCGCCGCATCGCCATCGTGCTGTTGCGCGAGGCGCCGGTCCTGCCATCGGACACCTCGCTGTGACCCGGCTCGGCTGCAACGCGAACAGGCTTGCAGCCGGAACGCGGATGACGCCAAATCGCGCGATGAGCGTTGTATCGTCGCAATATTGGCAAGATCGGATGCGGACCTGAGGCCGTGACCCAGCACGTACCGACCCGACAACTGCGCTTCTTCATGACTTCGGTCGCGCCCTGCCCGTATCTTCCGGGCAAGACGGAGCGGAAAGTCTTCGCCAATCTGCCCTTCTCGGACGGCGCGCACGTCAATGACGAACTGACGCTGGCCGGCTTTCGCCGCAGCCAGAACATCGCCTATCGCCCGGCGTGCGAGGCGTGTGACGCCTGTGTCTCGGTGCGGCTGCCAGTGCCAGAGTTCGCCTTCAGCCGTTCGCAGCGCAAGGTTCTGGCCCGCAACGCCGACCTTTCGCGCGACCTGGTCGAAGCGGAGGCGACGACCGAACAGTTTCAGCTTCTGCGCCGCTATCTGACCACACGCCATCCGACCGGCGGCATGAGCGACATGGGTTGGCTGGATTACGTCGCCATGGTCGAGGATACGGCCGTGCGAACCCATCTGATCGAATACCGCCTACCCTCGACCGACGGCGGGCCGGGCGATCTGGTCGCCGTGACCCTGACGGACCTGCTGAAAGACGGCCTGTCGATGGTCTACAGCTTTTATGATCCGACGATGGAGCGACGCAGCCTGGGCCGGTTCGCTATCCTGGATCACGTGCGCCAGGCCGCCATCGTCGGTCTGCCGTTCGTCTACCTCGGCTATTGGGTCCAGGGCTCGGCCAAGATGGACTACAAGGCCGACTTCCGACCGATGGAAACCCTCGGCAAGCTCGGCTGGTCACGGCGCGACGCCTGAGGCGCCCTTCGTCGCAGCCGGTTCAAATCGTCATCGAAGCATCCTATGTGGGCGGCGACATTACGGAGCCGCGTCTTGCTGATTGTTCTTTCCCCGGCCAAGCGCCTCGATTTCACCGAAGCCGATGCGGCCATTCCGGGTACAAACCGGCGGTTCTTCGAAGATACAGCCAGCCTGTCCAAGACCGCCAAGCGTCAGACCAAGGCGGACCTGCGTCGGCTGATGGGGATTTCCGACGATCTGGCGACCCTGAACGCCGCGCGCTTTAAGGCTTTCGATCCGGAATCGACCGAGGGCGTTCAGGCCGCCTTCGCCTTTGCCGGCGATGTGTATGAGGGCTTGCGAGCGCGCGAACTTGACGCCGAGGCCCTGGCGTTCGCGCAGGATCATTTGCGCATCCTGTCTGGCTTTTACGGCCTGCTGCGTCCGTTGGACCGGATCCAGCCCTATCGCCTGGAGATGGGCACGCGGCTGAAGACGCGTCGTGGGGCCAGCCTGTACGACTTCTGGGGCGACCGGATTTCCAAACAACTGAACGAGGACGCCGAGGGCCAGTCGGATCCGACGCTGGTGAACCTGGCCAGCCAGGAATATTTCGGCGCCGTCGATGCAAAGGCTCTGAAACTGCCTGTCGTCACGCCCCAGTTCCGGGAAGAGAAGAACGGCGAGAGCCGCATCGTCTCTTTCTTCGCCAAGAAGGCGCGCGGGGCCATGTCGCGTTTCGCGATCGACGAGCGCGTGGAACGGGTCGCAGACCTGAAGGCTTTCGACCGGGACGGTTATGCGTTCGACAAGGCCGCCTCGACCGACACCGAGTGGATATTCATCAGATCGGGAAATTCTTGATCCCGGCATCGACCTCCCGCTAATCTCGCCAAAACAATCGAAGGGGCGGATTCATGTCGCAAGAGCCTAACTCTACGGGCGCTGACAGTCGGGCGGCACGCGGTATCGGCGATCTGAAAGGGCAGGTCGCGGCCATCACGGGCTCGACCTCCGGCATCGGACTGGCTCTTGCGCGCGCCGTGGCGGCAGGCGGCGGCGACGTCGTGCTGAACGGTTTGGGCGACAGGGTGGAGATCGAGCATACTCGCGCCGATCTGGAGGCCTCATCCGGCGTTCGCGTCCTCTATCATCCAGCCGATATGACGCGCGGCGAAGAGATCGCCGACATGATCGCCTTCGCTGAACGCGAACTGGGACGCCTGGATATTCTGGTCAACAACGCCGGCATCCAGCACGTCGAATCCGTCGAGAACTTCCCCACCGACCAGTGGGAGAAGATCATCGCGATCAACCTGTCATCGGCCTTTTACGCCACGCGCGCGGCGATCCCGGTCATGAAAGCGCAGGGGCGCGGCCGGATCGTCAACATGGCCTCGGCGCACGGTCTGGTAGCCAGCCCGTTCAAGTCCGCCTATGTCGCGGCGAAGCATGGCGTCATCGGCTTCACCAAGACCACAGCGCTGGAACTGGCGCGCGACAACATCACCTGCAACGCCATCTGCCCCGGCTTCGTCGAGACGCCGATCGTGACCAAACAGATCGCGGATCAGGCGCGCACGCGAAACATGACCGAGGAGCAGGTGCTGACGGACGTGATCCTGGCGGCCCAGCCGACAAAGCGGTTCGTCACGACGGAGGAGCTGACCGGCCTCTTCCTCTACCTGGTCAGCGACCTCGGCGCCTCGGCCAATGGGGCCAGCTTCTCCATCGACGGCGGTTGGACCGCTCAGTAGCAAAGGAAGGCGGCGGTCATGGCGATTTTCAAGCGCAAGACCGCCGAGGCGGCGGACAGCGTTCCCGCCCCTCCCGCCCGACGTCCCATCTGCCTTGCGCTTCAGGGCGGCGGCGCACACGGGGCGTTCCAATGGGGCGTGCTGGATCGCCTGTTGGAAGACGATCGTCTGGATATTCGCGCGGTGTCCGGCGTTTCAGCAGGCGCAATGAACGGCACCGCGTTGGTGTCAGGTCTCGCGTCAGGGGATGGCCGCGCTGCCTTGGATAAGCTCTGGCGAGAGGTGAACCAGTCCGGCGGTCGCAACGTCTTCGGCGACAGCGCGATCTGGAATGCGGCGCGGACGCCTGACTGGATCAAGGACAATCCATTCTGGCGCGCGGGCGAGACGCTGGCGATGTCGATGAGCCCGTATGAATTCAACCCTTTGAACCATAATCCTCTGAAACGGGTTTTGCAGGCCTCGGTCGATTTCGGCGCGGTCCAGGCCTCGGACATCCGGCTTTTCGTCGCCGCCACCGCCGTGCGCCAAGCGAAAGCGCGCATCTTCGAGACGAATGAGATCAACGCCGATGTCCTAATGGCGTCGGCGTGCCTGCCCCATCTGTTTCAAGCCGTGGAGATCGACGGCGAGCCCTATTGGGACGGCGGCTATCTGACCAATCCGCCGCTGTGGCCTTTGACCGGATACGACACGCCGGACGACGTCCTGCTGATCACACTCAATCCGATGGTGCGCGACGAGACGCCGAAAAGCGCAGGCGATATCGTCGATCGGCTGAACGAGATCGTCTTCAACGCCCCGCTGGTCGCCGAACTGCGCGCCATCGCCCTGGCGGGTGACCTGATCGAACACGGGCAGTTGAAAGGCGGCGGCGCGGGACCTTATCGGCACGTCCGGTTGCACGCGATCGAGGCGGATGGCTGGCTCTCGGACCTGTCGCTGCGGTCCAAGTTCAACACCGAATGGAGCTTCCTCAACGACCTGAAGGCGCGGGGCCGTGCGGCCGCCGACGATTGGTTGAACGCGTGCCTGGGCAGCGTCGGACGCCAATCCAGCGTCGATCTTCAGGCCCGTTTCGGCTAGCCGATGAAGCCTGCGGCGCGGCGCAGACGGTCGTTGATGGCTTCACCCAATCCCGTCGTCGGAATCGGCGACACGGCGATACCTGTCGGCCGTGTGCGGTCGGCTTCGCGCAGCAGTCGGAACAAATTGGCGGCGGCTTCGCGCAGGTCGCCCGACGGGCTCAGGCTCCAGCGCGGCTCGCCAGCTTCTGGGCCAAAGCCGAGCAGGATCTCGCCATCACGCGCCTGCTTCGCCTCGATCCGAACCGGCGCATCCGGCGCATAGTGCAGGGTCAGTCGCCCGGGCGAACGATGCCCCTCCCCGCTCTCATGAATGGGACCGACGACCGCCTCGATCTCGGATCGAGTGATGGCGCCGGGACGCAGCAGGGCGACCCCGCCGCCCAACACCGACACGACCGTGCTTTCCAGACCGACCTCACAAGGCCCGCCATCGACCGCCGCTGCGACTGCAAAGCCCGTTTCCTCGACAGCATCCGTGAAGGTCGTCGGGCTCGGGCGGCCGGAACGATTGGCCGAGGGGGCCACGACCGGGCCGCCGAACGCCGCCAACACTTCCCTAGCCACGGAATGCGCCGGAACGCGGATCGCGACGCTGTCCAGCCCCGCGCGCGCCAAGTCGCAAACCCGACGGGCATCCAGGATTGGCGTGATCAGGGTGAAGGGCCCGGGCCAGAAGGCGTCCGCCAAGGCCCGTCCGAGCGGGCCCAACTCGCCGATTTCGGCGGCCGCATCGACATCCACGACATGCGAAATCAGCGGATTAAAT
Source organism: Brevundimonas diminuta (assembly GCF_022654015.1). Lineage (NCBI taxonomy): Bacteria > Pseudomonadati > Pseudomonadota > Alphaproteobacteria > Caulobacterales > Caulobacteraceae > Brevundimonas > Brevundimonas diminuta. The sequence goes on along the minus strand of NZ_CP073063.1, from coordinate 1,940,004 downwards.
TTCGGCCGTCCTTTTGCGGCGAAGATGGCGGCGACCGCTTCGGCATTGCTGGCGTCGGCGCCCAGTCCATAGACAGTCTCGGTCGGCAGCAGGATCAGATCGCCGTTCGCCAGCGCCTGTCCGGCTTGCAGCGGCGTTTGGCTCACGGTCGGCGCGGGATGATCGGGATCATTCGGTGCAGCACATTGTCCCGATCGATGAACTGGTGCTTCAGCGCCGCGATCACATGCAGGGCGATCAAGACGTAGAGACCCTTCACCGCCAGTTCGTGCAGACCCATCAGGCTTCGCGCCGTTTCGCGCCCGCCGCCGACGGGCAGCAAGGGCCAGGAGAAAAGACCGAACCACTCGATCGCGCGCCCGCCCGCAGATGATGCGAGCCAACCAGTCATCGGAATAACGATCAGGGCCAGGTAGAACAGAACGTGCGTCGCGCGCGCCGCCACCTTCTGCCAGCGCGGCAAGGCCGACGGCAAGGGAATCGCCGGATGCGCCAGGCGCCATCCGATCCGCGCAAGGGTCAGCACCAGGATCGTCAGACCCAGCGACTTGTGCAGCATGACGAACTGGCCCGAAATCGGCCCTTCCGTATTCTCATGCGCGGTGATCAGCAGCACCTGCGCCAGGACTGCAGCGGCGATACCCCAGTGCATCAGCAGGGAAACGACCGAATATCGATTGCGGGGCTCGCCCATGTCTTCCCTTCCGCGACGGCACGGCGTCACCATGCATTCAGCCACTTTGCACTGAGACGGGGCGCGTCGCCAAGACGCTTGCAGCGACAGACCCCGACGCGGCACTTAGGCCGCAAAGACGATTGAGGAAACCCATGACCTATCGCGCGCCCGTTCGAGACCTGGCCTTCACTCTGGAATCCGTCGCCGGCATGGCCGACGTGGCTGCAACCGGCGCCTTTCCCGACTATGACGCCGACGTCGCCGGGGCCGTTCTGGAGGCGGCAGGACAATTCTCCGAAGAGGTGCTGGCGCCGCTGAACAGGATTGGGGATCAGAAGGGCTCGACCTACGCTAATGGCGCCGTCACCGCCGCTCCCGGCTTCGCCGACGCCTATCGCCAGTTCGCGGCCGGCGGCTGGACCGGGCTGTCGGCCTCGACCGAAGCGGGCGGACAGGCCCTGCCCAAGGCGCTGGAACTTGCGGCCTACGAGACCGTCCATGCCGCAAACATGGCGTTCGGCCTGTGCCCTATGCTGTCACTGGCCTCGATCGAGGCGCTGGAGCAGGTCGGGACGGAAGAGCAAAAGGCCAAATATCTGACCAAGCTGGTCAGCGGCGAATGGACCGGCGCCATGGTGCTGACCGAGCCGGGCGCCGGATCGGACCTGGGTTCGCTGATCACCACGGCGACGCCCAACGGCGACGGGACCTATGCGCTGAACGGGCAGAAGATCTACATCACTTGGGGCGACCACGACGCGACCGACAACATCGTCCATCTGGTGCTGGCCCGCCTGCCGGACGCCCCCAAGGGGCCCAAGGGCATCAGTCTATTCCTGGCGTCGAAGTTTGCGGTGAAGGAAGACGGCACGCTGGGCGATCGCAACGCCTTCCGCCCCGTCGGCGTCGAGCACAAGCTGGGCATCCACGCCTCGCCGACCTGCGTCATGAGCTATGAGGGGGCGACCGCCGAACTGGTCGGTCAGCCGAACCAGGGCCTGGCCCATATGTTCGTGATGATGAACGCGGCGCGTCTGGCCGTCGGCGTCGAGGGCGTCGGCATCGCCGAACGCGCCTATCAGCACGCCCTCGCCTATGCCCTGGACCGTCGTCAGGGGCGCTCGGTCTGGACTGGCGAGGCCAACGCCCCGATCTTCGACCACCCCGACGTGCGCCGTATGCTCAGCGTCATGAAGGCCAAGATTTCGGCGGCGCGCGCCGTGTGCCTGTCGACCGGCGTCGCCGCCGATCTGGCCCGCCACGCCGGGACCGAAGAGGAACGCCGCCGCTGGAAGGGACGCGAAGACCTGTTCACCCCGATCGCCAAGGCCTGGTCCACCGATGTCGGCTGTGAGGTCGCCTCGATGGGCGTCCAGATCCACGGCGGCATGGGCTTCATCGAGGAGACCGGCGCGGCGCAATACTATCGCGACGCCCGCATCGCCCCGATCTACGAAGGCACCAACGGCATTCAGGCCATGGACCTGGTGGGTCGCAAACTGTCGATGGACGGCGGCGATGCAGCCAAGGCGCTGATCGCGGACATAAAGGCGACGCTGGTCGATCTTGGAAAGCTCTACAGCGGCAAGCCCGTCGAACGGTTAGCCACCGCCATCGAGGCGGTCGAGGACGCGACCCTGTGGCTGCTGGATCAGAAGACCGATCCGAATGCGGCGGCCGACGTGCTGGCGGCGGCCGACGCCTATCTGAAACTGCTGGGCGATGTGGCCGGCGGATGGATGCTGGCCAAGGGCGCGCTGGCGGCCAAGGCGAAGCTGGACGCCAATCACGGTGATCCGGTTTGGCTGCAGGGCAAGCTGGACCTCTACGAAGTCTATGCTGCCAATGTGCTGGGCCACGTCTCCAGCCGTTTGGCGGCCGTGGGTCAGGGCGGCGACCTGCTGCGACGCATGACGGTGGACGCGCTGGCCGGATGATCGGCTCGGCGTTTTTCTTCGTTTGACGTCGATGGGGCCGGACCTTCAAGGTCCGCCCTTCAAACAAGCAGGGAGCGTCCGATGAATCGTCGGCAACTGATCATGTCCACGGCGGCGACCGCCCTCGCCGTTTCGGCCTCCCCCGCGCTCGCCCGTCAGTCCCCCGGATCCCCCATGCCTCAACCGCCCGTCGCCAAGAAAATCCCCGTCGTCATCGAACAGCTGGGCCGCACCCGCACCGACGACTATCAGTGGATGAAGGACGACAATTGGCAGGCGGTCCTGCGCGATCCGACCCTGATCAAGGCCGAGGTCAAGGAACACCTGACCGCCGAGAACGCCTACCGCGAGGCCATGATGGCCTCCACCCTGCCCTTGCAGGAGACGATGTTCGCCGAGATGCGCGGCCGCATCAAGGAAGACGACAGCTCGGTTCCGGCGCCGGACGGCGGCTGGAACTACTATGTCGAATACCAGACCGGAGATCAGCACCCCCGCTACATGCGCGTCGAGCGTCAGGGCACGTGGATGGTCGAGGGTCAGCCGGTGACGAAAAACTTTGTCATGGCCCCGACGCCCCAGCTGCTGCTGGACGCCAATGAACTGGCCAAGGGCAAGGCCTATTCGGAAGTTTCGGCCGCAAGCCACAGCCCGGATCACAGCCTGTTCGCCTATGCCGAGGACGCCCAGGGTTCCGAGGTGCACAAAATCTACGTCAAGGATCTGGCGACCGGCGAGGTGCTGCCCGAGGTGATCGACAGCGCCACCGGAGACTTCGTCTTCTCGCCGGACAGCCAGTGGATCTTCTGGACCAATCGCGACGACAACGGCCGTCCGGATAAGATCTTCCGTCGTCCCGCCCGCGGCGGCGAGACCAGCCTAGTCTATGAGGAAACCGACGACGGCATGTTCATTGGCGTGGGCCGCACGGCCGACGACCAGTTCATCGTCATCGGCATCCAGAACCAGGAAACTTCCGAGGCGCGCTATATCCCCGCTGCGACTCCAACAGCCGAACCCGTTGTGCTGGAGCCGCGCGTGGTGGCGACCCGCTATGACGTCGATCACTGGGGCGACCGCTGGGTGATCCGCACCAATGCGGACGACGCCATCGACTTCAAGATCGTCCAGACCCCGACCGCGACGCCGGCCAAGGCGAACTGGACCGATCTGGTGCCGCACACGCCGGGCCGCTTCATTGAAGGCTTGGACCTGACCAACGCCCATCTGGCGCGTCAGGAACGCGCAGACGCCAACACCCGCATCATCATCCGCGACCGGGCCGGCGCCGAGCATGAGATCGCGGTGGACGAACCGGCCTTCGCCCTGTCGCTGGCCGGCGCCTCCGAATACGAAACGACGACCACACGCTACACCTACAACTCGCCGTCCACGCCGACGCAGACGTTCAACTACGACATGGCGTCGCGCGAGCGGACCCTGCGCAAGACGCAGCAGATTCCGTCCGGTCACAATATCGAAGACTATGTGGTCGAGCGGCTGAACGCCCCGGCAGCCGATGGTCAGCTGGTGCCGGTAACGGTGCTGCGTCGCAAATCGACGCCGGTCGATGGTTCGGCGCCCCTGCTGCTCTACGGATACGGCTCCTACGGCATTCCCATGCCGGCCAGCTTCTCGACCAATCGGCTGTCGCTGGTGGACCGTGGCTGGATCTACGCGATCGCCCACATTCGCGGCGGTTCGGACAAGGGCTGGGGCTGGTTCCTCGACGCCCGGAAGATGACGAAGAAGAACACCTTCACCGACTTCATCGCCTCCGCCGAACACTTGATCGACAAGAAATACGCAAAGGCCGGAAACATCGTGGCCCAAGGCGGATCGGCGGGCGGTCTATTGATGGGCGCGGTCAACAATATGCGGCCCGATCTTTGGGCCGGGATCATCGGTCAGGTGCCGTTCGTGGACGTGATCAACACCATGTCGGACACCTCCCTGCCGCTGACGCCGCCCGAATGGCCCGAGTGGGGCAATCCGATCGAGGACCCGGCCGCCTACGACTATATGATGAGCTATAGCCCCTACGATCAGGTCGAGCCCAAAGACTATCCGGCGGTGTTGGCGACGGGCGGTCTGTCCGATCCGCGCGTCACCTACTGGGAGCCGGAGAAGTGGGTCGCCAAGCTGCGACCCGCGACCACCTCGGGCAAGCCGGTGCTGCTGAAGATCAATATGGAGGCCGGTCACGGCGGCGCGGCCGGGCGGTTCGACTACCTGAAAGAAGTCGCCCACGATTACGCCTTCGCCGTCTGGGCCATCGACAAGGGCTGGGAGCAGGCGTGAGCGGACTGACGGTTCGCGACGCCCGTCCCGACGACATCGCCGCGATCACGGCCATCTATGCCGAGAGCGTCGCCAATGGGCGCGGCACCTTCGAGCTGGAGGCGCCTGACGAGACCGAGATGGCGTCGCGTCTTGCCGCCGTCGCGGCCCTGGGCCTGCCGCGCCTTGTGGTCGAGATCGACGGCGCGGTCGCCGGATACGCCTATGCCGGGCCGTTTCGCACGCGTCAGGCCTATCGCTACATGGTCGAGGACTCCATCTACGTCGCGCCCTGGGCCAGGGCGCGCGGCGTCGCCGGCGCCCTGCTCGATGTGCTGATCGTCCGGTGCGAAGCGCTGGGTCTTCGTAAGATGGTCGCGGTCATCGGTGATGCGGAGAACGTCGGCTCGATCGCCCTGCACCGCACGCGCGGCTTCACCGACGCCGGCGTGTTCAAGGCGGCCGGCTGGAAGCACGACGACTGGCGCGACGTGGTGTTCATGCAGAGGGCGCTTGGCGACGGCGGCGCCACAGCGCCCGACGCGCCGGGTCTGCCCCTTGTCGACAAGAAGCCGCTGCGCTGACGCATTGCGACGCCATGACCCGACGCCTATCCTGACGCCGTGAAGATGGTTCAATCCCTGTTGTTGCTGATCGGCGCCCTGTCGGTGCTGGCGCTTGGCGCGGTCGGCGCCTCGGCGTCGCCGGCGACCGCCGCGCCTTGCCATCAGACGGGCCATGAGACAGGCCAGTCTTCGCCCGACCAGACCCCGAACCATGCGCCCAAGGCCATGAAGGCGATGATCTGCTGCGTCGCCTGCGTGGCGACGCCCACGCTGGACCCCGCGCCGGTTTCCCGTCCGACCCTGTCGCCGTCGCGCGTCGTCGCCGTTTCGGCCGCTCTGCCGGCCGGTCGCCTGCTGTCGCCCGAACCCGGACCGCCCCGCCTCCTGATCGTCTGACACAGCTCGCGCCTCTCGCCGAGGCGCACTCCGTCACGATCATCAGAGGAGGTCTTGAATGGCTATCCGTACTCTCGTCGGCGCCTGCGCCGGCGCTTCCCTGCTCGCCCTGGCTCAGGTCGCCGCGGCGCAGGATCACGCTCACCACGCGCCGCCGACCACGCCCGCCGCCGATCCGCACGCGGGCCACGACATGCCCATGTCATCGGCTGAGCCGATGACCGATCACGCCAGCATGGGTCACACGATGACCAGCCCCTACGGACCCTGGCCCATGAGTCGTGACGCCTCCGGCACAGGCTGGCAACCCGACGCCGGCGAACACGGCGGCATCCACACTATCCGTGGCGACTGGATGGTGATGACCCACGCCCTGCTGAACCTGGTCTATGACAGCCAGTCCGGTCCGCGTGGCGGCGACAAGACCTTCGTCGCCGGCATGCTGATGACCTCGGCGCGGCGCGACTTCGACGACGGTTCTGCGCTGAACCTGCGCGGCATGCTCAGCCCCGATCCGCTGATGGGCAAATCCGGCTATCCGCTGCTTCTGGCGGCGGGCGAGACGGCGGACGGGGTCAATCCTCTGGTCGATCGCCAGCATCCGCACGATCTCTTCATGGAGCTGTCGGCCAGCTATTCGAAACGCCTGTCCGACAAGGACAGCGTCTATGGCTACATTGGCCTGCCCGGCGAGCCCGCCTTCGGCCCGCCCGCCTTCATGCACCGGATGAGCGCGATGGACAGCCCGGAGGCGCCGATCACCCACCACTGGCTGGATTCGACCCATATCGTCTTCGGCGTGACGACGCTGGGTTGGGCGCACGACCGGTTCAAGATCGAGACCTCGGCCTTTAAGGGTCGTGAGCCGGACGAGGAACGCTGGGGCATCGATCCGCCACGGCTGGACAGCTGGTCCGTTCGCGCAGTCTGAAATCCGAGCGACGAATGGTCGCTGCAGGCCTCCTACGCCGATGTTTCCGCTCCGGAACAGCTGGAACCCGACGAGGACGAGACGAAATGGTCGGCCAGCGCCATACATACGCGGCTACTGGGCGATGACGGCTGGTGGTCCTCGACCATGGCCTGGGGTCGAAAGACTAACGACCACGGCGAATCGAAGGACGGCTGGTTGCTGGAATCCGCCGTCCACCCCAACGACCGCTGGACCGTCTTCGCCCGCGCCGAGCGGATCGAGACGGATGAACTGGTTCCCGGCGTCGGCGGCGGCCACGGCCCGCTCTATACGGTCGGAAAGGCCTCGGTCGGCGTGGTCCGCGACTGGCGGATCGCCGAGCACGTCCGGTTCGGCTTCGGCGGTCTCTATGCCATCAATCGCGTACCGACGGCGTTGGAGCCGCTGTACGGCGGCGATCCCGACGGGGCGATGCTCTTCGTACGGCTGAAGATCGACTAACCTAGCTCAAGGCCTGCCCGGCTTCAGCCGGGCGGGCCGGCGGCTGGTCCAGAAGCCGTAGCGCTTCATAGCCGACCAAAACCACGCCGAGCACGAGCATCAGCGCTCCGGCGATCAGCACCAGGCGTACGTGCCGGTGCAGGTGATAAAGCAACTCGCCGATCATCGACGGTCCCGCCGCATTCGGATCGTGCCAATTCGATCCGTTCCGGACAGTTTACTGCAAAACGCGGACCCGATGGAGTCTGTGAGAACCGCGTTCCGTCAGACCAAGCGGCTTTGCACCACGGCCGCGCCGATGAAGCTGGCGAACAGCGGGTGCGGCGCGAACGGACGGCTCTTCAGCTCGGGGTGATACTGAACGCCGATGAACCAGGGATGGTCCGGGCGTTCGACGGTTTCGGGCAGAACGCCGTCAGGCGACAGGCCGGCGAAGACCAGGCCACCCTTCTGCTCAATCGCCTCGCGATAGTTGATGTTGACCTCGTAGCGATGGCGGTGACGCTCACTGATCGCGGTCGAACCGTAAATCTCGGCGATCTTGGATCCGGCCGTCAGGGTCGAATCATAGGCGCCGAGCCGCATGGTGCCGCCCAAGTCGCCGCCCTGCTGACGCAGGACGCGTTGGTTGCCCTGGGTCCATTCGGTCATCAGGCCGACGACCGGTTCGGCGGTCGGGCCGAACTCGGTGGACGAGGCCTTGGGATAGCCGGCCAGGTTCCGCGCCGCCTCGATCACCGCCATCTGCATGCCGAAGCAGATCCCGAAATAGGGGATGTTTCGCTCACGGGCGAAGCGGGCCGCCTCGATCTTGCCTTCCGAGCCGCGCTCGCCGAAGCCGCCCGGCACCAGGACGGCGTGCGCGCCCTGAAGACGCTCCTCACAGGCCTCCGGATCGCCTTCGAAGGTGTCGGCCTCGACCCAGTCGATGTTGACCTTGACGTTGTTGGCCACGCCGCCGTGATGCAGGGCCTCGATCAGCGACTTATAGGCGTCCTTGAGGACGGTGTATTTCCCGACCACGGCGATGGTGACCTCGCCGTCGGGCTGCAGGCGGCGGCGTGCGATCTCTTGCCAGCCGGTCAGATCCGGCTCGGGCGCATCGTTGATGCCGAAATGCGCCAGCACTTCGCGGTCCAGACCCTCGCGGTGATAGTCCAGCGGCACGGCATAGATGTCAGCGGAGTCCATTGCTTGAATGACGCCGCTTTCGCGCACGTTGCAGAACTGGCCGATCTTGCGCTTTTCCTCGGCCGGGATCGGCTGCTCGCAGCGGCACAGCAGGATGTCCGGCTGGATGCCGATGGAGCGTAGTTCCTTGACCGAGTGCTGGGTCGGCTTGGTCTTCATCTCCCCAGCCGTCTTGATGAACGGCAGCAGCGTCAGGTGAACGAAGCAGCTTTGGCCGCGCGGCAGGTCCTGCCCCAACTGGCGGATCGCCTCGAAGAACGGCAGCCCCTCAATGTCGCCGACCGTGCCGCCGATCTCGACCAGAACGAAGTCGACGTCTTCGCCCGCGTCGGTCAGGGCGGGCGTCAGGCAAAAGGATTTGATCTGGTCGGTCACGTGCGGAATGACCTGCACCGTCGCGCCCAGATAGTCCCCGCGACGCTCCTTCTCCAGAATGGTCGAATAAATCCGGCCGGTCGTGATGTTGTCGGACTTGGCCGCCGAAACGCCGGTGAACCGCTCGTAGTGGCCCAGGTCCAGGTCGGTCTCGGCGCCATCGTCGGTCACGAAGACCTCGCCGTGCTGATACGGGCTCATCGTGCCCGGATCGACGTTCAGATAGGGATCGAGTTTGCGCAGGCGGACCTTGTAGCCGCGCGCCTGCAAAAGAGCGCCGAGAGCGGCGGAGGCGAGGCCTTTTCCTAGCGAGGAAACCACGCCGCCGGTGATGAACACATAGCGAGCCATGGGGGGACACCTTACTCCATGATTCGCGGCTCGGTCATGCCGCCGTCGAATCGAACTGTTGATCAAAAGAAGAAAGCGCGCCCTGCGGCGCGCTTTCGGAAACTCGGGTCTCTGTCGGAGCCTTACTGGGCGGGCTGTTGGGCCGGCGCCGGAGCGGTGGAGGCCGACGGCAGGCTGGCTTCCAGATCATCCAGCGAAGGCGTCGCCGGCTTGGCCGGCGCAGCGGGTTGTTGCTGGGCGGGCTGTTGCGTCTGGGTCTGCGGCGTCGTGGCCAGCGAACCCACAGCGTCGGCGTCGATGCCGGACACCGACGCGCGGTCCATGTTGCCGACGACCGTGAGAATGATCGTCAGGGCGAACAGCGCGGCCGCCAGCCACCAGGTGGTGACGGTCAGAAGATTGCCGGCGCCGCGTGCGGTCATGAAGCCCGACGGACCGCCGCCCATGCCCAGGGCGCCGCCCTCGGACTTCTGAAGCAGGACGATGCCCGTCAGCGCAATGGCGACGATGATGATGGCGACGAGCAGGATGGTCTGGAGCATGGCGTCATTCATGTGGGCGCGGATCTGCGCCGATCAAGCGGCGGCCTCTATCATCGAAGCGCGCCAGGGGCAAACGTCACGCGGCGGCGTTGACGATCGGCATGAAGTCCTCGGCCTTCAAGGACGCGCCGCCGACCAGGGCGCCGCCGACTTCCGGCGTAGCCAGAATGTCGCGCGCATTCTCCGGTTTGACCGAACCGCCATACAGAATGGGCGCGGTGCGAGCGCCGTCTCCCAGCTTTGCGACGATGGCGGCGCGCACGGCCGCATGGACCTCGGCGATCTGATCCAGCGTGGGGGTCAGGCCCGTCCCGATAGCCCAGACGGGTTCATAGGCCACCGCGAAGTCGCGCTCGGCCAGGCTTAAAGGCAGCGAGCCCGCGACCTGACCCGACACGACGGCGATGGCATCGCCCGCTTCCCGCTGCTTCAGGGTTTCACCAACGCACACGATGGGCTCCAGACCAGCGGCGACGGCGGCCTCGACCTTGGCGGCGACGTCCGCATCGGTCTCGCCGAAAGCGGAGCGGCGTTCGGAATGTCCGAGAATCACGACGGTCGCGCCAGCGTCGACCAACATTTCGGCCGACACCGAGCCGGTGAAGGCGCCGGCGGGCTTCTCATGGCAATCCTGACCGCCCACGGCCACGCCGCTGCCCGCCAGGGCGGACTGCATGCGGTCGATCAGCGTCGCCGGCGGGCACAACACCACGCGGCAGCCCTGCCTCGTCGTGCCGACGGCGTCGCTGATGGCTTCAGCCTGCGCCAGGGCGGCCGAGACGCCGTTCATCTTCCAATTGCCGACGATCATCTTCACGGATTGTTTCATGGCCGCCTGTCTAGAAGGCGAAAACCGCCAAGCCAAGAGGCGCCGCCGCAATCCGAACACGAAGCCATCCTTGCAGCGGCGGCCCCGCCCCGACTATACGCGACGATTGACGCCAACATCGGCCAGTCCCGGGTTTTCGAATGCTCACCGCCTTCCGCGCCTTCTCTCGATCCAAATGGGCGGCCGCCCTGCTTGTCCTGATCGCGATCAGCTTCGTGATCGTCGGCGCGCGGATGGATGTCTTCTCCAACCTGGGACCGAAGCACGTCATCGACGCAGGCGACCGCTCGATGAACGAGGCCGAGTTCCGCACCGCCTTCGATCAGGTGCGTGAACGGCTGCAGCAGCAGGTCGGCCGTCCCCTGACGAACCAGGAGCTGGTCGCGGAAAACATCCACGTCCGCTTCCTGACCGAGCAGACGCAGCAGTTGGGCTTCCTGAACTGGGCCTACAAGGCGGGCATCCGCCCGGGCAAGGAACTGATCGTCAAGCAGATCCGCCAGATCCCGGCCTTCTTCAACTCGGTCACCGGACAGTTCGACCAGCAGGCCTATGAGGCGGCTCTTGCGCAGCAGAACCTGACGCCCGCCATGCTGGAGCAGGACCTGCGCGACCAATACGCCACGGAGCATTTCGGCGCCGCCGTCTTCGCCGGCGCCCGCGTGCCGCGCATCTATGGCGCGCTGCTGGCCGGTTCCGCCTTCGAAAGCCGCGACGGTCGTTGGTTCGAGGTCACCCCGGCGATGGCCGGTCAGATCCCCGCCCCGACCGACGCCCAGTTGAACGCCTTCATCCAGGAAAACGCCGACCGCTTGCGCGCGCCCGAGTTCCGCATGGTGTCGGTGGTTCTGTTCACGCCTGAGTCTTCGGCCAATGCGCCGATCTCGGAAGACCGCATCCGCGAGCGCTTCGAGTTCAAGAAAGACACGCTGAGCAAGCCCGAGACGCGCTCCTTCGTCACCCTGACCGCGCCGAACCACGAGACGGCCCAGAAGATCGCCGCCGCCCTGCGTGCGGGCCAATCGCCCGCCGACGTCGGTCGCGCCAACAACATCACGCCGGCCGCCTTCAACGAGACCCCTCGCTCGGCCATCGGCGACGCTGCGACCGCAGCCGCCGTCTTCGGCCTGCAAGCCAATCAGGTGTCCAACCCGGTCCAGGCCGGTGTCGGCTTCGCCGTCGCCAAGGTTACGGCCGTTCAGCCGGCCGCGCCCGCCACGCTCGACAGCGCTCGCGAGGAACTAATCCAGGAACTGCGCGCCGAGGACGTGAAGACCCAGACCTACGCCAAGGTCGAGAAGTACGAAGCCGCCCGCACGGCCGGCAAGAACCTGGCTGACGCCGCGCGCGAAGCCGGCGGTCGCATCGTCGATCTGCCGCCCTTCACCAAGGACGGCAAGCTGCCGAACGGTCAGGCCCTGAACGCTCCGCCGCAAATCTTCGAGACGGCCTGGAGCCTGACCAAGGGCGGCGAGAGCGACGTCATCGACGCCGGTCAGGGCCAGTATTTCGCCGTGCGCGTCAACGACATCCGCCCGTCGGCCCTCCCGACCCTGGCCGAGGTTCGCGAGCCCCTGGCCGCCCAATGGATCCAGCGGGAGACCATGCGTCGCCTGTCGGCCAAGGCTGAAGAGCTGACGACCCGCGTGCGCAATGGCGAGGACATCGCCGCGGTCGCCCGCTCGGTCAATGCGCCGCTGACCGTGCGCACCGGCGTCATCCGCAATCAACAGACCCAGGAAGCCCTGGGTCAGGGTGTGCTTCAAGGTCTGTTCGGCCAGTCGAAGGGCCAGGCCTTCTCGCAGCCGGCGTCGCAGACCGCCTATGTGGTCGGTCGCGTCGACAATGTCCGCGCCGCCAATCCGGCCGTAGCCGGACCGCTGGCCGAGCAGGTCCGCCCGCGCCTGACTCAGGAGTTGGTGCAGGCCATGGTCGAATCGTCGGTCTCGGCGGGCGCCCAGCGCTCCAAGGCCAAGAACGACCCGGCCCAAGCGCTATCGGCCCTGGGTCTGTCGGGTGGCGCAACGCCCGCCGCACCGGCGCAATGACCGACGACGTTTCGCGCGACGTCACGTTCGACGCCTTCGCCGCCGGCCTTTCGGCCGGTCGGCCGCAGGTCCTGGTTCGCCGGGTCATCGACGACCTGGAAACCCCGGTCTCGGCCTATCTGAAGCTGGGGCGCGATCGGCCGTACGCCTGCCTGCTGGAATCGGTCGAGGGCGGCGCGGTCAAGGGACGCTATTCCATCCTGACGCTCGATCCCGATGTGGTCTGGCGTTGTCGATCCAACGCGGCGGAACTGTCGCGCGGCTCGGCCCTAGCGGAGGGTCGCTTTACGGCCGAAGCCCTGCCGGCGCTGCAATCCCTGCGCGCGCTGATCGCGGCGTCGAAGTTCGATCTCCCGGAGGGATTGCCGCCGATGGCCGCCGGCCTGTTCGGCGTCTTCGGCTACGACATGGTGCGCCTGCTGGAACCGCTGGGTGCGCCAAACCCCGATCCGCTAGATCTGCCCGACGCCGTGCTGACGCGGCCGTCGCTGGTGGCCATCTTCGATTCGGTCCGCCACGAGATTGTTCTGGTGTCGGCCGCCTATCCCGACGCCGGCATCGCCGCGCAAGAGGCGTTCGACGCCGCGACGGCGCGCCTGGACGCGTTCGAGACGGCCTTGCGCGAACCCCTGCCCGTCCGCGCCGCTCCGCAGCACACGCCGCCTCCCGTCTTCACTTCGCCGGTTGACGAGCCGGCCTTCGGCGAGATGGTCGCCAGGGCCAAGGACTACATCGGCGCCGGCGACATCTTCCAGGTCGTTCTCAGCCACCGCTTTTCAGCCCCGTGGACGGACGATCCCTTCGCCTTCTATCGCTCGCTGCGTCGCCAGAACCCGTCGCCCTATCTGTTCTATCTGAACTTCGAAGGCTTCCAGCTCGCCGGCTCCAGCCCCGAGATCCTGGTTCGGCTGAAGGACGGCGAAGTGACGATCCGTCCGCTCGCCGGCACCCGCATGCGCGGCGCGACGCCTGAGGTGGACAAGGCGCTGGAAGCCGAACTGCTGGCCGATCCGAAAGAGCTGGCCGAGCACCTGATGCTGCTGGACCTGGGCCGCAACGATGTGGGCCGCGTCGCGGCGCCCGGCACGGTCGAGGTCACCGAGAGCTTCGTCGTCGAACGCTACAGCCAGGTCATGCACATCGTCTCCAACGTGCGCGGCAAGGCCGACCCAAGGCTGGACGCCGTGGACACGCTGCTGGCCGCCCTGCCCGCCGGCACCCTGTCGGGCGCGCCCAAGGTGCGCGCGATGGAGATTATCGACGAACTGGAAAGCGAAAAGCGCGGCGTCGGTTACGGCGGCGGCGTCGGATATATTTCGGCCGGCGGCGAGGCGGACATCTGCATCACCCTGCGCACCGCCCTGTTCGCAGACGACCGGATTTTTGTTCAGGCCGGGGCCGGCGTCGTCGCCGACAGCGACCCCGCGGCCGAATATGCCGAAACCCAGCACAAGGCGCGCGCGCCGATGCGGGCGGCGGAAGACGCCTGGCGCTTTAGGACCGGCAATCGCTAGCGCGAAATCGTCATCGTCGGGTCGTTGAATTGCACGCCCGGCCCGATGATGACGACGCCCGCCATCAAAACCGCCGCAGTCGCCGCGAGCGCAGCTGCGCCAAGCGCGGCGACGGGATTGGGCTTGGTTTCGACCACGACCAGCTTCGCCTTGGCGGCGGCGATCTTGGCGGCGATGTCTTTTTCAGCGGCGAGTTTCACCCGCCCAGTCCTAGTGCCGTCGAGTTAAAATGCGCTTTAAGGCCGCGCCCGCTTGGCGCGGACGCGCGTCACGCTTAGAAGCCAAGCCATGATCCTCGTCGTCGATAACTACGACAGCTTCACCTACAATCTCGTCCACTACCTCGCGGAGTTGGGCGCGCCGACGCATGTGGTGCGCAACGACGACCTGACGGTGGACGAGGCGTGGGCGCTGAACCCCGCCGCCGTTCTGCTGTCGCCCGGCCCGTGCGCGCCCGATCAGGCGGGCATCTGCCTGCCGTTGATCACGACCGCGCCAGAATCGATGCCGATCCTGGGCGTGTGCCTGGGTCATCAGGCCATCGGCCAGGCCTTCGGCGGCGACGTCATTCGCGCCAAGACCCTGATGCACGGCAAGACCTCGCCGATCCTGCACGAGGGCCAGAGCGTCTTCGCCGGCCTGCCCTCGCCCTTCACCGCCACACGCTATCACTCGCTGGCGGTCAAGCGCGAAACCCTGCCCGATTGCCTGGAGGTCACCGCCTGGACCGCCGACGGCGAGATCATGGGTCTGCAGCATCTCAGCCGCCCAATCCACGGCGTGCAGTTCCACCCGGAATCCATCGCCACGGAACACGGTCACGACATGCTGGCCAACTTCCTCGAGATCGCCGGCGTAAAGCGCCTCGCGGCCGCCTGACCATGGGCGACGGGTTCAAGCCGATCCTCGCCCGACTGGTCGAGGGCCATCCCCTGACGTCCCAGCAGGCGCACGACTTCTTTGCCGCCTGCCTGCGCGGCGAGCCGACCCCATCACAGGTCGCCGCCGCAGTCACCGCCATGCGGATGCGCGGCGAGACCGTGGATGAGATCGCCGCCTTCGCGAGCGCTATGCGCGAGGCCGCCCTGACGCTGGATCACCCCTATGAGGTGATCGACACCTGCGGCACCGGGGGCGACGGTCAGCACACCTACAATATCTCGACCGCCGCGGCCCTGGTTCTGGCCGGCGCCGGTCTGAAGGTCGCCAA
This sequence comes from Brevundimonas diminuta, assembly GCF_022654015.1. Classification (NCBI taxonomy): domain Bacteria; kingdom Pseudomonadati; phylum Pseudomonadota; class Alphaproteobacteria; order Caulobacterales; family Caulobacteraceae; genus Brevundimonas; species Brevundimonas diminuta. The sequence continues at coordinate 1,924,675 of NZ_CP073063.1, read as the reverse complement.
GCATGGGAATCGGGCGATGTCATCGAAATCAGGCTCTTCCGACGTCCTGTCGATCCTGGGCGTGAACCTGATGGCGTCGCAGGCGCAGCAGAAGAAGGCGCTGGACGAGGCCGGGATCTGCTTCCTGTTTGCGCCTGCCTATCACGGGGCGATGCGTCATGTCGGGCCGGTGCGAGCGGAAATCGGTTTTCGCACCGTCTTCAACCTGTTGGGACCGCTTTCGAACCCGGCGTCTGCACGACGACAGGTCATGGGCGTCTATGATCCGCGCCTGCTGGAGCCGCTGGCCGAGGTGCTGGGCCGGCTGGGCGCCACCCGGGCCTGGACCGTTCACGGCCAAGGCTTGGACGAATTGGCGACTTCCGGTCCTACGGACGTCGCCGAATGGAAGGATGGCGCGGTTCGCCGCTTCCAGGTCACGCCCGAGGACGCCGGCCTGCCGCGCGCCTCCATCGCAGACATCCGTGGCGGTGACGCCGAGGAGAACGCCGTGGCCTTGCGCGCGCTTCTGGCCGGCGCGGCCGGACCCTACCGCGACATCGTCCTGCTAAACGCCGCCGCCGCCCTCGTGGTGTCGGATCGCGCGGCCGATCTGGCCGAGGGCGCCGCGCTCGCCGCTGCCGCGATCGATGACGGTCGAGCCGCCGAGGCGCTGGATCGCCTGGCCCGCATCACCTCCACGCCGCTGGAAAGCGAAGAGCCCGCATGACCGACGTTCTGGACCGTATCGCCGCCTACAAGCGCGAGGACGTCGCCGCCCGCAAAACGGCGACCTCACAGGACGCGATTGAAGCCCTGGCCCGCGCCGCATCGGCCCCGCGCGGCTTTCGCGCCGCCTTGGAACGTGTAGGCGAGGAAACCGGTCGTCCCGCCCTGATCGCCGAGATCAAGAAGGCCAGCCCCTCCAAGGGCCTGATCCGGCCCGATTTCGATCCGCCGGCCCTGGCCCGCGCCTATGAGGCCGGCGGCGCGGCCTGTCTGTCGGTCCTGACCGATGGCCCCAGCTTCCAGGGCGACGACGCCTATCTGGCCCAGGCCCACGAGGCCGTCGCCCTGCCCTGCCTGCGCAAGGATTTCCTGGTGGATCCCTGGCAGGTCGCCGAAAGCCGCGCCCTTGGCGCCGACTGCATCCTGATCATCCTCGCCATGATCGATGACAGCCTGGCCGCTGAACTGCTGTCGGAAGCCGAACGCTTTGGCATGGACGCGCTCATCGAGACCCACGACGAGGAAGAAATGGCGCGCGCCTGTGCGCTCGGCGGCGATCTGGTGGGGGTCAATAATCGCTCGCTGCGCACGTTCGAGGTCGATCTGGAAACCACGGAGCGGCTGTCCATGCTCAGCCCCGTGCGCGCTCTGCTGGTCGCAGAGAGCGGCATCTTTACGCCCGACGACGTGGCGCGCGTCTCGGCTGCCCATGCCCAGGCGATTCTGGTCGGCGAGAGCCTGATGCGTCAGGCCGATGTCGAGGCCGCCACCCGTCAGCTGCTGGCGGTCTGAGCCGCGGCGCGGCGGCAAGCCTCGCCCTTAAGTTGACATTAGCAAGGAACACTTACAGAACATCGACAAATGTTCACGGCCCGTTCCGATTCGTCGGCGGGCGCATGAGGGCCTGGCGATGCTCACGCGCAAACAGCACGAACTGCTGATGTTCATCCACGAACGCATCCAGGAGACCGGCGTCTCCCCGTCGTTCGACGAGATGAAGGAGGCGCTCGATCTGGCCTCCAAGTCCGGCATTCACCGGCTGATCACGGCGCTGGAGGAACGCGGCTTCATCCGACGTCTCGCTCACCGCGCACGCGCCCTGGAAGTCACGAAACTGCCCGAACAGGCGACGGCCGGCGCGCCGCGCGGTCGCGCCGGGTTCAAGCCCGACGTCATCGAGGGCGGCGGCGGTGTCAGACCTGCGGCTCCGATGGCGGCCAACGACACCCGCGAACTGCCGCTGATGGGCAAGATCGCCGCCGGCACGCCGATCGACGCGATCGAGCATGAAACCGCCCGCTATCCGGTTCCGGAATCGATGCTGGGTTCTGGCGAGCACTACCTGCTGGAGATCGAAGGCGACTCCATGATCGAAGCCGGTATCCTGAACGGCGACATGGTGGTGATCAAATCGACCGACAACGCCGCCTCCGGCGAGATCGTGGTGGCTCTGGTCGAGGGCGAGCAGGCGACGCTGAAGCGCCTTCGCAAGAAGGGGGCGTCGATCGCGCTGGAACCCGCCAACCGCAACTACGAGACCAAGATCTACGGCTCCGATCAAGTCGCCGTTCAGGGCAAGCTGGTCGGCCTCATGCGCCGTTATCACTGACGTCCGGATCGGACTGACGCGTCCAGGGGCGGTCGCCGCGAACGTCGGCCGTCCACACCGCGCGCCATCGATCCGGCTCACCCGAACTGACGCGCCACAACTCCACCGCCCCGCCTCGCGCAAAGTCGACGCCGTCCAAAACAAGGCGATCCTGACAGGCGCTTGGAATTGAGGTGACGACGGCGCGGACGCTGACGACGGGCGCTGCGCGGCATAACATCTCCATCTGATCGGAGCTCGGCGACTTTCGCCCCCACCAGATCGCCACGGGCCCCGCCTCATGGGTGTCCGGTCGACAGGAGAAGCGGTCGCAGACCCAGCCCGTCTCAGACCGATCCATCATGGTCAGCCCCCGTCGTCGCGACCAGAGATCGACCGCAAATTCGCGGACGCCAGGCCGGACGACGACGGCCGCCTGATCACGGTCAAAGGCGGCGTTCGTCCCGCCATCGCCAATCCAGAGGGCCGGCGTGGGCGCACGCGGCCAGATCAGGACCGCCGCTGCGAACGGCAATCCCAACCAGCGCAGGCGGCCCTGCCACAGACAGACGAACAGCACGCCCAGAAAGGCGATAGGCAGGACATAGTTCGGAGCGCTGGCGACGGTTCTGACCGCGCCGGGCAACCCCGCTGTCCACGCGCCGATCGCCAGCATCAGATCCACACCCCATCCCGCGACCGCCAGAAACGGTCCCCCCAGCCCCAAGGGCTCGAGCGCTGCGCCCAGAGCCAGCGCCGGCATCAGGATGAAGTCCGCCACGGGCGACGTGCCGAGATTGGCTAGTAGTCCGTACATGGCGGTGCGGTTAAAATGCTGCATCGCGAACGGTCCCGTCGCCAATCCTGCGACGACGCTGGCTGCCACAGCCGCCGTCAACCAACCGCCCAGCCGTTGGACTGCCAGGATCGGCCGGGGCGCGGATATTTCGCGCGGGCGCTTCGGCCAGGCCTCGACCAGGGCGACCAAGGCCGCCGTCGCCGCGAACGACATCTGAAAGCCCGGCGTGACGATGGCTTCAGGCTGAATAGCCAAAACGATGAAGGCCGCGACCGCCAGGCCGTGCATCGTCACAGCTTGCCGATCCAGCAGGATGGCCAGAAACGCGATGGAGGCGGTGATGGCGGCCCGCTCGGCCGGAGGCGGTGCGCCCGACACCACCAGATAGACCCCGACCGCCGTCAGGCCCGCCAGTGCCGCGACCTTCTTGCCGTGAACCCGCAGGGCCAACCAGGGCCAGGACGCGACGCCCAGCCGCACGGCGAAGAAGACGAAACCGCCGACGATGGCCATATGCAGCCCTGACACCGACAGAATGTGCGCCAGGCCGGAATCGCGCATCACATCCATGTCCTCCCGACTGATCCAGGTTTCGTGACTGGTGGTCATGGCGGCTGCGATCCCGCCGGTTCGTTCGCCAAGCCGCGCCACGATCCTCTCGGCCAATGCGAAGCGGGCGCCGTTGATCGCCACATCAAGTCGAAGCCGCCACGGCGGCGGGGCCAGATCGGCCGTCCGCGTGTCGCCCAAGGCGAACGCCACGCCGCCCATCCCCTGAAAGAAGGCGTTGCGCCCGAAATCGTAGGCGCCGGGGCTGGCCGGCGCCGGCGGCGGATTCAGAATGCCGAACAGGCGGATCGCTTCGCCGGGCCGCGGCGGCTCGCCCCGCACCGTCGCCCGCAAGCGGACCGGCGTCTGATCCGGCGTCAGTCCGCGGATCCAGACCGGCGCGATCACGACGCGCGCGCCTCGCTCACCCGGGCTGTCGACATCGACGACCCAGGCTTCGATCACGGTCGGTTCGCTGAGGGCAGGCGCGATCGGTGCGGCGACGGCTTCGGTGCGCACCTTGGCTGCCGCCAGCCCGCCTGAAACGCAGGCCAACATCAAGAGCAGCCAGGTCAGGCGCCGCGACCCGCCACGCCGGCGCGCCACGACCCACAGCCCAAAGGCCAAGGCGGCGCCCAGCAGCAAGGGCCACAAGACCGGCTCGACGCGCAGGGCGAAGTAAACGCCGCCGCCCGCGCCGAATGCGACCGGCGCCCATAGGCGCCATCTCAGGGTCTGGGCGGCGACCTCGGCGTCCAGCCAGGCGTGCAATCGCGCAGCGGGGGTAGGTTTTGCCGCATCGGGGCGTATAAGGGCCTCGCTTACGGACCCCTCCCCCATGACCTCACCTTCCTCGACTGTCGTCACCCGCTTCGCCCCCTCGCCGACAGGCTATCTGCATATCGGCGGAGCGAGAACCGCTTTATTCAACTGGCTGTACGCCAAGAGACACGCAGGGCGTTTCCTGATCCGGATCGAGGATACCGACCGCGAACGTTCGACCGACGAGGCGGTGAAAGCCATTTTCGACGGTCTGAGCTGGCTGGAACTGTTCGCCGACGAAGAGCCGGTGTTCCAGTACAGCCGCGCCGACCGCCACCGCGAGGTGGTCGATCAACTGCTCGAAACTGGCCACGCCTACCGCGACTTCACCTCGGCCGAGGAGACCGGTCGTCTGCGTGACGAGGCCAAGGCTGAAAAGCGCACCTTCGAATCGCCTTGGCGCGACCGTGAGCCGACCGTGGACGACCTGGCGCTGCCGCACGTCGTGCGCTTCCGTCGGCCAAAGGCGACGATGGTCACTGTGGCCGATGAGGTCCAAGGCGACGTGAACTGGTCGACCGACGACCTGGACGATCTGGTGCTGCTGCGTTCGGACGGCGCGCCGACCTATAATCTCGCCGTCGTCGTGGACGACCACGACATGGGAGTGACCCACGTCATTCGCGGCGACGATCATCTGAACAACGCCGCGCGCCAGAGCCTGATCTACGATGCGCTGGGCTGGACGCGCCCGACCTTCGCCCACATCCCCCTGATCCACGGACCGGACGGCGCCAAACTGTCGAAGCGTCACGGCGCCCAGGCGGTGCATGAATACGCCGAGATGGGCTACTTGCCCGAGGGCATGCGCAACTATTTGGCCCGCCTGGGCTGGGCGCACGGCGACGACGAACTGTTCAGCGACGCCCAGGCCATCGAATGGTTCGATCTCGCCGGCATCGGCAAGGCGCCGGCCCGTCTGGACTTCGACAAACTGGCCCACGTCAATTCCCACTGGCTGCGTCTCGCCGACGATGAACGGCTCGCCAAGCTGACGCTGGATGCGCATCTGCAGAAGGGCCACGCCCTGGCGGAGGCGGACGAAGCCCGCCTCCATCGCGCCATGCCGTTCGTCAAGGACCGCGCCAAGACGATCCTCGATCTGGCCGACCAAACCGCCTTCGTACTGAAATCGCGGCCGCTGACCTTGGACGACAAGGCGAAGGCGCTGCTGTCGGGGGAAACCTTGGATCGCCTCGCCCGCCTGCGCGAGCGGCTATCCCTGTTTCAGTCCTGGGATGTCTTCGCGCTGGAAGCCGAGCTCAAGGCCTTTGCGGAATCCGAGGGCGTCGGGTTCGGAAAAATCGGCCCGCCGATGCGCGCAGCGCTTACCGCAGGGTCAACATCACCTGATATTGCACGAACTTTGTCGGCTCTTGGGCGCGACGAAAGTCTCGGGCGCTTGGATGATGCGCTGCAACAGACTAAGTGATCACCCACAAACCAAAAAGCGGCCGACGCCTCCCCGCGCCTGGACGTGTGATGCAAAGGGGCATTCATGACTGAACAAGCCAAACCCGCCGGCTCGGCGACCCTGTCCTTCGAGGACAAGACGATCGAGTTGCCGGTCCTTTCGGGCTCCACCGGCCCGGACGTCATCGACATCCGCAAACTCTATGCGGGAACGGGCGCCTTCACCTTCGATCCCGGCTTCACCTCGACGGCGGCCTGTGAATCGGCCCTGACCTATATCGACGGCGACGCCGGCGTGCTGCTGCACCGCGGCTATCCGATCGACCAGCTGGCGTCGAAGTCGAACTTCGTGGAGGTCTGCCACCTGCTGCTGCACGGCGAACTGCCGACCGCCGCTCAGTTCGAGAAGTTCGAAAACAGCATCACCACCCACACGATGCTGCACAGCCAGTTCGATCGCTTCTTCGAAGGCTTCCGCCGCGACGCCCACCCGATGGCGATCATGGTCGGCACCGTCGGTGCCCTGTCGGCCTTCTATCACGACAGCCTGGACATCCACGATCCGATCCAGCGCGACATCTCGGCCATTCGCCTGATCGCCAAGATGCCCACGATCGCGGCCCGCGCCTACAAATACCATATCGGCCAGCCGTTCGTTTCGCCGCGCAACGACCTGTCCTACGCCGAAAACTTCCTGCGCATGTGCTTCGCCGTGCCGGCCGAGGACTATCACGTCGATCCGGCCCTGGTTCGCGCCATGGACCGCATCTTCACCCTGCACGCCGACCACGAACAAAACGCCTCGACCTCGACCGTGCGTCTGGCCGGTTCGTCGGGCGCCAATCCGTTCGCCTGTATCGCCGCCGGCATCGCCTGCCTGTGGGGCCCGTCGCACGGCGGCGCCAACGAAGAAGCGCTCACGATGCTCAAGGAAATCGGCACCCCGGACAAGATCCCGGAGTTCATTCAGGGCGTGAAGGATCGCAAGTACAAGCTGATGGGCTTCGGCCACCGCGTGTACAAGAACTACGACCCGCGTGCGAAGGTCATGCAGCAGTCGGCCTATGAAGTGCTGGCCGCCACGGGCCGCGAAAACGATCCGCTGTTCCTGGTCGCCAAGGAGTTGGAGAAGGTAGCCCTGTCGGACGAATACTTCACCTCGCGCAAGCTGTTCCCGAACGTCGACTTCTATTCGGGCATCACCCTGTCGGCGATGGGCTTCCCGACCACCATGTTCACCGTCCTGTTCGCCCTGGCCCGCACCGTGGGCTGGATCTCGCAGTGGCAGGAAATGATGGCCGATCCGTCGCAGAAGATCGGTCGCCCGCGTCAGCTCTACACGGGCCCGACCCAGCGCGATTATGTGCCGATCGAACAGCGCGGCTGAGACGAAGGCGAGAATGCAGAACGCCGGGGAGACATCCCCGGCGTTTTTCTTTGTCGTCAGACCAGCTTCAAATCCGCGAAACGCGCGGCCAGGTCATCCAGATCACGGTGCATATGGGCCACGCCGATTGCAGCAGCGCCCAGAGCCACATCGTCCCCTTCGACGGCCATGGACAAGGCCAGGCTTTGGTCGATCGCGCCCATGGGCTGGGCGACCCTGCCCTGAGACAGAGCCTCGAGTTGCTCCACCGCTCGCTCCGCATCCTGCGACCAGGGATCCAGCCGTGCGCCGGCACCCTCGGCCTGGAAGCCACGCCCCAGGATGACGATGTCGCTGCGCACGCGCCAGAAGGCGCGCACGAGCGCAGCCCGGTCGGCGGTCTCACGTTGCGGACCGGGCAGATCGATGACGTTCTTGGCGGCCTGACCCAACGCATCCAGCCGCCGCTTCAGATCGGCATGACGGCGCGAAATCTCGGACGCATCCTCCGGGTCGGCCTTAGACACCAGAGCCAGCAGCGCCGCCGCCTCGCCCGCCGCCTCGCGCGCCTGAAGTTTGAAGGATTGCCTGGCATGGCGAGGGAACAGGGCCAGGATCGCCAGCACGCCCACGCCGCTGCCGACCAGGATTTCCATCACCCGATCCAGCGCGAGGGACGCCGGTCCTTCCGCGCCCGTCCCACCGGCGATGACGATGGTCGCCGTCACGGGCGCGACCTTCAGCCAAGGCCGCCCGGCTGCCAAGAAGGCCAGCAGGCCCGCCGAGACGGCGATGCTCAGGGCCATGCTTTCCAGGCCCGGCGGACGAAGGAAGGCGAAGACCGCCCCCGCCAGCGCTCCGGTCGCCGTACCGATGGCCCGGTCGCGCGCAACGGTCAGGACGCCGCCGCCGACGCTCGCCTGAATGACGACGATGGCGGAAATCACGCTCCAATACGGGTGCGGCAGGTTCAGCCAGGTCGCGAGATAGAGCGCGGCCATCGCGCCCACCGCCATCTGCAGCGCGGCGCGGACCTCGGCCGCACGTCGCGGACTGAGCGCCCGCGCCATCGTCAGCGCGCCGACTTGTTGGCGATGACCCTGAGCACGGCGTCGGCAGCCAGTGCGGAGGGGTCTGCACCTCCGCGCCCCATCAGGTCCAATGCCGCCGTCTGGCGACGCGCCTGTTCGGCCGCCAGCACTGGGTCGGCCAGCAGCCGCCCGACCCCCGCCGTCAGGATGGCCGGGGTCGCCTCGTGCTGGATAAACTCGGGTGCGATCCGGTCGTCGGCCGCGACATTGAACAGGGTGATGTGTTTGGCGGTCACGAACCGCTTCATCAGCTGATAGCTGAGCCCGTCGATCTTGTAGGCGATGACCATCGGCGCGCCCGCAAGCGCCAGTTCGGTCGACACGGTGCCGCTGGTGGCCAGGGCGACGGTCGCGGCGCGCATGGCGTCATATTTTTCGGCTTCATCCACCAGGTGAACGCGGAAGGGCCAGGCGGCGACGCGGCCCGCAACATCGTGAGCGACGGTTCCCGCGGCGACTACGGCGACTTCCAGCCCGGGATTCGTGGTCTTCAGTTTTCTGACCGTCGCCTCATAGACGGGGGCCATTCGGGTGATCTCGCTGGGCCGGCTGCCGGGCAGCACCAAGAGAAGCTGCGCATCGGCCGCGATCCCACGGCGCGCGCGAAACGCTGCGCCGTCCGCAGCGTCGACATTCACATGGAGCGCCGACGATCCGACCACGGTTGTCGGCAGGCCCTCGCGCTCGAACCAGGGCGCATCAAAGCCATAGAGGGCCAGCAGGTGATCGACGGCGCCTGCCAAGGTCTTGGCCCGGCCCGGCCGTGAGGCCCAGACCTGAGGCCCGACGTATTTGATCAGCGGCAGGTCCGGTCGCGCGGCCCGGATCGCCTTGGCCACACGGATGGTGAAGCCCCAACTGTCGATCAGCACAACGGCGTCGGGCTTTTCCCGCTCGGCCAGCGCCGCCGTCTGCTCGACGCGCCGCTTGACCTTGCCATAGGCGCGCAAGCCCTCGATCCAGCCCAGGATCGACAGTTCGGCGATGTCGAACGGGCTGACCACGCCCTCGGCCGCCATCTTGGGCCCGCCGACGCCGACAAAGGCCACATCGTCCCCCAACCGCACCTTCAACGCCTTGGCTAGACCCGCGCCCAGCGCATCGCCCGAAGCCTCAGCCGCCACCAGCATGATCTTCAGCGGGCGGCTCACCGATCCTCGCCCCAGACGAACAGGCCCAGACGGTTCGCCGTCTCGACGATGGCCGCGCGATCGATCAGGATCAAACGTCCCGCCAAGCCGCCGATGCCCGCCAGACCCGCCGCCGCCGCGATTTCGACCGTGCGCGGCCCGATCACGGGCATATCGACGCGGAGATCCTGAATAGGCTTGGGCGCCTTGCCGAGCACACCCCTGGGGCTATCGACCGCTCCACGCAAGTCGGCGGGCAGGCCAGCGACGCGGGTCAGCATGGCGTCCGTCCCTTCCTGCGCCTCGACCGCAAGAACCAAGCCGTCACAGACCACGGCGCCCTGACCGATATCGAGTTCGCCTGACTTTTCGGCGACATGCAGCGCCTTTTTCAGATCGCCTAACTGCTGCTCGGTCGGCGATACGACGCCCAGCGCGCCTGCGCCAAGCGTGTCGCCGCCCAGTATGTCGTCGGCGCCCTCGACGGCGAAGCCTTCGGCCTCGAACACTGACAGGATTTTGCGCAGCAGGGCGTCATCGCCCTTGGAGGCGGCGGCGACGATGCCCGGCAAGAGGGTCGCCCCTTTGAAGTCAGGCTTGAGCGTCTTGAAATCCGGCCGATTGACAATGCCTGCCAGACACACGGTCGTGCAGCCCTCGGCCTTCAACGCCTTCAGGATCGCGCCGATCTGCGCCATCCCGAACTCGGCGCCGGGCCAACGCGCCAGATGCTCATCGGCAAACCCCGCCAGACGGATCACGAAAAGCGGCCGCCCAAGCGCGTCGCAACGCGTCGCGACGGCCGCCGGCAGATCACCGCCGCCTGCGATCAGCCCCAGTTTTCCAGATGCGCTCATTCCGCGTTGGGCAGGCACAGCGGACGCCGCCCGCCGTCGCGGATGAAGGCGATGATCTCCATGATCTCGGGCAGGTCGGCATAGCGTTCCGCCACGCCATCGATCCGACCGGCGAACTCGCCCTCGCCCTCGAACAGATCGCGGTAGGCCGTGAGCAGACGCCGCACCTGATCCTTGCCGTAGCCCTTGCGCTTCAGCCCGATCAAGTTCAGCCCACGCAGCCGCGCATGATTGCCCCAGGCCGAGCCATAGGGGATGACGTCGCGCGTCACCGCCGCCAGACCGCCGATGATCGCGCCCTGCCCCACTCGGCCGTTCTGGTGCACCGCGCACAGTCCGCCCAGGAACACCTTGTCCCCGACTTGAGCATGACCGCCGAGAGTCGCGTTGTTGGCCATGACCACATTGTCGCCGACGACGCAGTCGTGACCGACATGGGCGCCGGTCATGAACAGGTTGTTCGAACCCACGATCGTCACGCCCGTCCCCTGCGGCGTGCCCCGATTGAAGGTGCAGTGCTCGCGGATCAGGTTGTTCTCGCCGATCTCCAGCCGAACCGTTTCGCCCTTGTAGCCATTGTGCTGCGGGTCGCCGCCAATGACGGCGAAGGGGTGGATGACCGTCCCGGCCCCGACTGTCGTGTCCTGCTGGACCACGACATGGCTGACCAGACGCACATTGTCGCCCAGCACCACATTCGGCCCGACCGTGCACCAGGGGCCGACCTCGACACCCTCGCCCAGGGTCGCCGTCGCGTCGATCAGAGCCGTGGGGTGAACGGTCATCAGGCCGCCGGCCCAGGCGCCGGAGCAGGTACAGTCACGACCATCGCCATGAACTCAGCTTCGGCCGCCAGCTTGCCGTCAATGAAGGTCTCGCCCCGGAACTTGTAGGCGTCGCCTCGGGCGCGGATCACCTTGACCTCCATACGGAGCTGGTCGCCGGGCCGCGCGGGCTTTCTGAAGCGAACTCCGTCGATCGACATGAACATGATGACCTTGTCGGCCACGGCGACATCCAGCGTCTTGGACATCAGCAGGGCGCCGGTCTGGGCCATGGCCTCGACGATCAGCACGCCGGGCATGACGGGATCGATCGGGAAGTGACCGGGGAAGAAGGGCTCGTTGTGGGTGACGTTCTTGATGCCGACGATCGACGTCGCGGGCACGAAGTCTTCGGCCTTGTCCACCAGCAGGAAGGGATAACGGTGCGGCAGCCGCCGCATCACCTCGGCGTAATCGATCTTGCCTTCGACGGCAGTCGTGTCGCTCATCCCTATGATTCCTTCGGAGCCTTCTTCGATGAGGCCTGTTTGGCGAGCCAGACCGTCTCGCGCAAGAACTGTCGGATCGGACGCGCCGGATAACCCGACCAGGTTTCGCCGGCAGGAACATCAGCCAGCACGCCGGCGCCGGCCGCGACACGCGCGCCCTCTCCGATCGTGATGTGGTCGCCGATCCCCGCCTTGCCGCCGAAGATGACATTGTCGCCCACGGTCACCGAGCCCGAGATACCGGTATTGGCGACCAGCAGACAGTTACGGCCGATGACGCAGTTGTGGCCGACCATGACCAGATTATCGATCTTGGTGTTCTCGCCGATGACGGTGTCGTCATAGGCGCCGCGGTCGATGCAGGAGTTGGCGCCCACCGTCACGCCGTCCTGAAGGATGACGCGGCCCAGTTGCGGAATATCCATGACCCCCGCCGCTGTCCCCGTGGCGCCGAAGCCCGCTTCGCCGATCCGGGCGCCGGCATACAGCTTCACCCGGTCGCCGATCAGCGCAAAGGCCACGCTGACGTTGGCGCCGATCACGCAATCCCGGCCGATCTGCACGCCCGGCGCGATGACGCTGTTGGCGCCGATGCGAGACCCGCGACCGATACGGACGCCCTGCCCCAGGATCGCGCCGGGTTCGACCACGACGCTGTCGTCCTCGGCCGCCTCGTCGCGGCTGATCGCTTTGTCTAGGAGTATAGGCCGATGCAGCGCCAGCGACGCCTTGGCCCAGGCGGCTTGCGGCGTGCGCGAGACGATGACAGCGGCGGACGACGGCGCGGCGTCCTTGGCCTCAGCCGGCACGATGACACAGCCGGCCTGTGTCGTCGCCAGCGCAGCGGCGAACTTGCGGTCACCCAAAAACGCGATCGCGCCCCCGTCCGCAGAGGACAAGGGCGCGACGGAGGCGATCATGCGATCCCCGCCCCGCTCGACCTCGCCGCCGATCTGCGCCGCCAGATCGGAGACGCTAAGGGGCGACAGGGTTTCGAAAAAGCGGGAATCGGGCATCGACGACTTAGTTGGCGGCGGCCGGTTGAGCCTGCGTCTGAGCCGGCACGGCCATACGGTTGAAGCTCAGCGTCGGCAGGGCCGTGTTCAGGCGCTGGATCGCCAGGTCCGTGACGTCCATGGCCGGGTTCATCATGAAGACGCTCTCGCGGTCCAGCAGCAAGCCGCAGCCTTTTTCTTGATACAGGGCGGTCAGGATCGGCGAAACGGCCTCGGTGATGGCCTGACGCTGCATGCCCAGGGTGTAGCGCAGCTCGTTTTCACGGGTGGCTTCCAGCTGCTGGGCTTCTTGAGCGCGCTGCTGCAGGGCCTGACGGCGCTGTTGCAGTTGGTCGGCCGGCAGGCTGGAGCCCGCCGATTGCAACTGCTGGGCTTCGGTTTGGATCTGGGTTGCATAAGGTTGCAGCTCGCCCTGAACTTCTTGGGCCAGCTGCTGCATGCGGGCTTCGACGGCCTGGCCGGCCGACGACTGGGCCAGAAGACGCGCATTGTAATAGACGCAGACGCCGGGAATGACCGGGCCGGGGTTGGCGGGCGCGCCGGCCTGTTGCGCCGAGGCGGCGGTGGCGATGAGCGAAGCAGCGGCGGTCGCCGCGATGATCAGAGCTTTCATGGTGTTTCCTCGTGCGGTCGAAAAAGCCGCGATTAGAACTGAGTGGAGGTCGAGAAGCGGAAGGATTCCGTCTTGTCGTAATCTTCCTTGGAAAGGACCTTGGAGATGTCGAAGCGGATCGGACCCATCGGCGACTTCCAGTGAATGCTGACGCCAGCCGACGCGCGCAGCGACAGCTCATCGGCGATGTTGGTGTTCACCGTTCCGGTGGACGTCAGCTTGTAGCGGTCATCCAGAACGCCCAACGTACCGACATCGGCGAACAGCGAGGTCTTGATGCCATATTGCTCCGGCAGATAGTTCGGCACGGTGAGCTCGACCGTGCCGATGGCGTAGAAGTTGCCGCCCAGGGCGTCGGTCGTATTCAGATCTCGCGGTCCCATACCGGCCGTCTCGAAGCCGCGGAAGCTGTTGCCGCCCTTGAAGAAGCGATCGTTGATGCGGATCGGGTCGCCGTTCCAGCCGCTGACGTAGCCGGTCGAGCCCTGAACACTGACGACCCAGGCTGGGGTGATGCCATAGTACCAGCTCGCATCAGCCTCGGTCTTCACATAGTTCACGTCGCCGCCCAGACCCGCGAGGTCCTGACGCAGCGACCCGGCCCAGCCGCGCGTCGGACGGATCGGATCGTTGGTGTAGTTAACCTGCAGCGTATAGCCGGCCGACGAGTTGATGAAGCTGCCGATCTGGTCGCACAGTGCCGAAGACCCTTGGCCCACGCCCGAGCAGAAGCCGGTCGGCACGATGATCTCGTCGGACTTCAGGAAATAGCGCGTGCTGAGCAGCATATTGCCGTTCAGCGGATAGGACAGACGCAGGCCCGCGCCGGTCGAACGATAGTCGTACGACGAGTACTGGCTCAGGTCGTAGCGCGAGTGGAACAGGTCGAAGCCGGCGCGCAGATCACGTCCCAGGAACTTCGGCTCGGTGAAACGGAAGTCGACCTGCTGGCGCAGCGAGCCCCACTCCAGACGGGCGACCACGTTCTGCCCGCGTCCACGGAAGTTCCGCTCCGAGATGCCCAGGTTGACCGTGAAGGAATCGACGGAGCTGAAGCCCGCGCCGACGGACAGTTCGCCGGTCGGCTGTTCCTGGACGTTGACGTTGATGACCGAGCGGTCCGGCGCGCTGCCGCGCGTTTCCTCGACCGTCACGTCCTTGAAGAAGCCCAAGGCGCGCAGATTGTTGCGCGAGCGCTCCATCAGGGCGCGGTTGAAGGCGTCGCCCTCGGTCAGCAGCAGTTCGCGGCGAATGACCGGGTCGATCGTGCGGGTGTTGCCGACCACATTGATGCGATCGATATAGACCCGCTGGCCCTCGGACACGTTGAAGGTCACATCGACCGTGTCCGTCTCGGGATTGGCCTTGTAGGTCGGATTGATCTCGACGAAGGCGTAACCGGCCGAACCGGCCGCGAACGTCAGGGCGTCGACCGCCTGTTCGATCTTGTCGCTCTCGTACAGCTGGCCTTCCCGGATCGGCACCAGAGCCTTCAGGAAGTCGGCGTTCAGCCGGTCGTTCTGGGTGACGACCTTGATCTCACCGAAGTTATACTTGTCGCCTTCGTTCAGCGTCAAAGTCAGCTGGAACGCCTGATCGTCGGGCTGCAGCTCGGCGACCGAGGACACCACGCGGAAGTCGTAATAGCCGCGGTTGGTGTAGAACTTCCGCAGCTGCTCCTGATCGTATTCCAGGCGGTTAGGATCGTAGTTGTCGTTGTTTGAGAAAAACTTCCACCAGGTCGATTTCTCGGTGACCATCACGCCGCGCACGTCGCGATCCGAAAACGCCTCGTTGCCCAAGACGTTGATGGCGCTGATGCCGGTCTGCGGGCCTTCGTTGATTTCGAAGATCACATCGACGCGGTTCTGTTCCAGCTGGACCAGTTTGGGCGTCACGGTCGCAGAGATGCGGCCCTGCAAGCGATACAGTTCGACGATGGCGCCGACGTCCTCCTGAACCTTGGCGCGGGTATAGATGCCGCGCGGCGCCAGCGTCACTTCCTTGGTCAGCTTGTCCTTCGACAGCGCCTTGT
This sequence comes from Brevundimonas diminuta, assembly GCF_022654015.1. Classification (NCBI taxonomy): domain Bacteria; kingdom Pseudomonadati; phylum Pseudomonadota; class Alphaproteobacteria; order Caulobacterales; family Caulobacteraceae; genus Brevundimonas; species Brevundimonas diminuta. The sequence continues at coordinate 1,909,415 of NZ_CP073063.1, read as the reverse complement.
TTCCCTCGAACACCACCTGGTTGATGATGGGGTTCTCGACGATCTGGACGATCAGATCTCCGTTCTGGATGCCCAGTTGCACATCGGCGAACAGGCCCGTGCGCGACAGAGTGCGCACCGCGACGTCCAGCACTGAGGCGTCGACAGCGTCACCGGGGCGGATCGGCAGATAGGACAGTACCGTCGTCTGGTCGATCCGCTGCGCGCCCTGCACGATGATGCGATTGATCGTGATCGTCTGCGGCGCAGCGATCTCGACACGCGGTTCGGCAGCGCTCGCCGGGGCCGTCTGGGCTGGCGTTTGAGCCGGCGCAGCAGGCGTCGTCGTCGCCGGCGCGGTCTGGGCCGACGCAGTCTGCGCCAGCGCAGGCGCGCCCAGCCCAGCAGCGACCGCCAGAGCCAGCAGGCTGGAGCGGGCGCTCAGTCGAACGGCGGCGCGAGAGGTCATGTCATTCATTCGGGAAACCGTCGGGGGCTGGCGTCGGCTCACGAGACGAGCCCGCCGAGGAATTGGAAGATATTGAGCTTCTGTAGGTCGTTCCACGTTGCGAACAACATAAATCCCGCCAAAAGCGCAAGGCCTGCACGATAGCCCATCTCCTGGAACCGCGCCGACACAGGCTGTTTCGCCACAGCCTCATAGCCGTAGAAAAGCAGGTGCCCGCCGTCGAGGACCGGAATGGGAAGCAGATTTAGAAAGCCGATTCCGATCGAAAGTATGGCGGCCAAGGTTGTCAGCGTCAGGATCAGGTTGATCGCCATGGCGCCAGGCGCTGGATTGGCTTCGACCGCAGCCGTGGTCAGTGAGCCCGTCGCCTTGGCCATGCCTAGCGGGCCGCTGAACTGATCGCCCGACTCGCGACCCGTCGCCAGGCGTCCGAGGTAGGTCAGAGTCGAGCCGATAATGTCGGCCGTCTGGCGCGCACCCTCCACCACGGCGTCGACAGGGCCGTAACGCACGTGGCGGACATCCCCGGCCGACGAGCCCAGCCCCAGGCCGATACGGCCGACCTTGACCCGTCCGGCGATGGGGTCGTTTTCCTCGCGGCGTTCCGGCGTCGCGACCAGTTCGACCGGACGCCCGGCGCGCTCGACCGTGAAACGCACGGGATCGCCGGTCGAGAGCATGACGGTGCGGGTGACCGCGCTGCCGTCCTTGATGGCCTTGCCATTCACCTCGGTGACCAGGTCGCCGACCTGGAATCCGGCGGCGGCGGCGGGCGATCCCGCCTGGACCTGCGCGACGCGCGCGGGGCGCAAGGACACGCCGACTGCCATGAAGACGACGGCGAAGATAGTGATGGCCAGGATGAAGTTGGCCATGGGCCCGGCCGCGACGATCAGGGCCCGCTGCCAGACCGGCTTGAAGTGGAAATAATCGCGCTCGGCGCCCGGTCCACACTCGGCGACCACGCGGCGACGCAGTTCGTCCAGCCCGGCCCGATCAGGCACGCTGGACGCATCCAGATCTCCCGAGAACTTCACATAGCCGCCCAGGGGCAGCCAGCCGAGACGCCATTCGATGCCGTGACGGTCCGTGCGGCTGGCCACGGCCTTGCCGAAGCCGACCGCGAACCGGTCCACCTTCACGCCAAAGGCGCGCGCAACAAGGAAGTGACCCAGTTCGTGGATGGTGACGATGAAGGTCAGCACCAGCAGGAACGAGGCGATGGAGATCAGGACCTGACCCAGGACGCCCAGCATTCGAAAATCGTCTCCCCTGGCCTGCTGTCAGGCCGCATTCGCAAGGCCGGCGATGACGGTCTCGGCCATTCGACGCGTCTCGGCGTCGACCGAGAGGGCCGCGCCGCAGGCATCTCCAGAACCGAAAGCCATCCCCGCTTTCGTCGCACGCTCAAGGGTTTCGGCGACGACTGCGGCAATATTGAGAAACGCCAGCTTGCGGTCAAGGAAGGCGAAGGCGGCGACCTCGTTGGCGGCGTTGAACACAGCCGGCGTCGCGCCCCCCGCCTTCAGGGCCTGACGCGCCAGATCGAGGGCGGGAAAGCGCGTCAGATCGGGCGCTTCGAACGTCAGCCGACCTAGCTCAGCCAGATCCAGCTTGGGCGCCGGCCACGCGATCCGGTCCGGCCAGGCCAGCGCGCAGGCGATCGGCGTGCGCATATCCGGCGGTCCCATCTGAGCCAGGGTCGAACCGTCCACATATTCCACAAGGCTGTGGATGATCGATTCGGGGTGCACCACGACGTCGATCCGATCCTGCGGCATATCGAACAGATAGGCCGCCTCAATCATCTCTAGGCCCTTGTTGGCCATGGTGGCGCTATCGACCGAAATCTTGGCCCCCATGCTCCAGTTGGGGTGGGCGACGGCCTGTTCGGGCGTGATGCCGACCATCTGCTCGCGCGAAGTCTGGCGGAACGGTCCGCCCGATGCCGTCAGGATCAGCTTGGCCACGCGCTCAGGCGCTTCGGCCGGAAACACCTGGAAGATGGCGGAGTGTTCGGAATCGACGGGGATCAAGCGCCCCCCTGCCCGCTTGACCCGTTCGATCAACGCTGGGCCGCAGCAGACCAGGCTTTCCTTATTGGCCAAGGCCAGGGTCGCGCCCGTTCCCGCCGCCGCCCAGGCGGACTTCAGACCCGCCGCTCCGACGATGGACGCCATGATCCAATCGACAGGTCGCGTCGCCGCCTCGACGATGGCCGCGTCGCCGGCGGCGACAGCGACATCCGTGCCGGACAAGGCGTCGCGGAGCTCTTCCAACCGAGCCGGATCGGCGGTCACGGCCAGCTTGGGCCGCCAGCGCCTGGCTTGCTCGGCCAGTTTAGCGATATTGGCGCCGCCCGTCAGGGCCTCGACCTCGAACGCGCCCGTGCCCGTCGCCTCGGCTTGAGCCATCAGGTCCAGTGTGGAGGCGCCGACCGATCCGGTCGCGCCAAGCACAGTGATGCGACGCCGGATCACGCCCCACGCTCCAGCATCAGGACGATCAATCGGCCAGCCGCGACGACCACGACCGCGAACATCAGGCCATCGACGCGGTCCAGCAGGCCGCCGTGGCCCGGAATGGTGTTGCCCGCATCCTTGACCCCGAACCGTCGCTTCAGCGCCGATTCCCACAGGTCCCCCGCCATGGTCGCCAAGGCCGCGGCCAAGCCCAGCACCGCCCCCCAGACGACGCTCAGGGCGCCCATATTGACCCAGGCCGTCATGACGGCGCCCGCAACCGCGCCGGCCGCAACGCCGCCGATGAACCCGGACCAGGTCTTGTTCGGCGAGAAGCGCGGCCACAGCTTGGGTCCGCCAAAAGTGGATCCCGCCAGATAGGCCACGATGTCGGCCGACCAGGCGACGGCGAAGACCAGCACGGTCCAGTGCAGCCCGATCAAACTGTCGACGTCGCGCAGCCAGATCAGCAGAACTGAAGGCCAGCCGAGATAGAGCACGCCATAGGCGGCATCCAGCGCCTCCTGCCCTCGGCTGCGGGCATAGACCCCGGCCGCGACCGCGCCGAACACCAGCATGATGAAGGCCACGGACATGGCGCCGAAATGGGCGCTGATCACCGCCGCCACGACGCCGAAGCTGACCGCGCCGCCCATGACGCGGCGCGCATGGGGCGCACTCATCGCTGCCCATTCGAACGCCAGGACGACGCTGGCGACGATCATCAGCGCCAGGAACCACACGCCGCCGCCCCACGTCGCAGCGACGGCGGCGGGCGCCAGCACGACGGCGGACGCAGCCCTGAGGGCGATATCCCGACCCTTGACCGCCATCAGGCCGTCGCGCGCTCAGGCGCGATCACGCGTCCGCCGAAACGGCGGTCGCGCTGACCAAAGGCCGAAATCGCTTCAGCCAAGGCCTTTGGGCCGTAGTCGGGCCACAGAATGTCCTGGAAGACCAGCTCGGCGTAGGCGGCCTCCCACAACAGGAAGTTCGACAGCCGCTGCTCGCCCGATGTGCGCACGATCAGATCAAGCGGCGGCGAGCCCGCCGTGGCCAGCCCGGCCGTCAGGATCGCCTCGTTGAAAGGCTCGACCGTCTCGCCCGCCAGCACCCGCTCCATATGGCGACGCGCCGCGTCCACCAGATCCGCGCGACCGCCGTAGTTGAAGGCGACCTGCAGCAGGAACCGGTCGTTATGTGCGGTCTGGGCCTCGGCCCTTTCGATGATGGCGGCGATGTCGGCCGGCAGTCCCTGGCGTCGCCCCAGGATCTTCAGCCGCACGCCGGCCTTGGTCAGCCGGGCCAGATCGCTGGCGACGTAGGACCGCACCAGCCCCATCAGGTCCGACACCTCGTCTTCGGGACGGCTCCAGTTTTCGGTCGAGAAGCCAAACACCGTCAGACAATCGATGCCCAGATCCGGCGCCGCCTGGATCGTGCGCTTCAGCGCCTGGACGCCTTCGCGATGGCCAAGGGCGCGCGGCAGACCGCGCGCCTTCGCCCAGCGTCCATTGCCGTCCATGATGATGGCGACGTGGCGCGGGCCGTCCTGACCCTGCTTTTCTGGGCTTTGGCCTGAAGGCGCGGCGCGGTCTGCCGTCATCTGTCTTGCGATCCCTTCCGGACCCAGCCGTTTCGCCTCAGACCTGCATGATCTCTTGTTCCTTGGTCTTCAAGGTCTCGTCGATGCGCTTGATGGCCGCGTCGGTGTCCTTCTGGACTTCGGTCTCCATCTTCTTTTGCTCGTCCTGGCTGATCTCGCCGGCTTTCTCGGCCTTCTTCAGGTCGTCGTTGGCGTCGCGGCGGACGTTGCGAACCGAGATCTTCTGCTGCTCGGCGTATTTGCCGGCCAGCTTGACCAGATCCTTGCGGCGTTCCTCGGTCAGGGGCGGCACCGGAATGCGCAGGGTCTGGCCGTCCACGATCGGGTTCAGCCCCAGGTTGGCGTTGCGGATCGCCTTTTCGACGGCGACCACCATGCCCTTGTCCCAGACGTTGACGCTCAGCATCCGGGGCTCGGGCACGCTGATGGCGGCGACGGCCGTCAAGGGCGAGGCCGAGCCGTAGGCTTCGACCCGCACGGGCTCCAGCAGGCCGGCGTTGGCGCGGCCGGTGCGCAGACCGCTGAACTCTTCCTTCAGAGCGGCGACGGAGCGATCCATGCGGTCGCGATAGGTCTTGAGGTCAGGCTTTGCCATGGTCTTGGTCTCTCTTGTCTTTCCTGGTCAGGCGAACGTTCAGGCGACGTCCTGAATGACCGTGAACGTGCCTTCGCCGGTCAGGGTCCGGCGCAGCGAATTGTCTTCCCGAATGGAGAAGACCACGATCGGTATGCCCGTGTCGCGCATCATGGCGATGGCCGAGGCGTCCATGACCCGCAGATCCTTGGCCAGCACGTCCTGATAGGACAGGGTCTCGTAACGCGTCGCGTCGGGATCCTTCTTCGGGTCGGCGGTGTACACCCCATCCACGCTGGTGCCCTTCAGCAGGGCGTCGCAGCCCATTTCGGCCGCACGCAACGCCGCGCCCGAGTCCGTGGTGAAGAACGGTGCGCCCACGCCGGCGGCGAAGATCACGACCCGGCCCTTTTCCAGATGCCGCAGAGCGCGACGGCGGATGTAGGGTTCGGCGATGGCCGCCATCGGAATGGCGCTCTGCACGCGGGTCGAGACGCCGATCTTTTCCAGCGCGGACTGCATGGCCAGGGCGTTCATGATTGTCGCCAGCATGCCCATATAGTCGGCCTGGGCGCGCTCCATGCCGGCCGCCGCCTTGGACAGGCCGCGGAAGATGTTGCCGCCGCCGATGACCAGGCAGATTTCGACGCCCTCGGCCGCGACATCCGCGACGGCCTTGGCCACCGCATCGACGGTCTTCATGTCGACGCCGAACGACTGGTCGCCCATCAGCACCTCGCCCGACACCTTCAGCAGGACGCGTTTGTAGCGGAAGGTCGAGGGGGCGTCGGGCATGCGGGAAGGTCCGTTTGACTGCGGCGCCATTGAATCAGGCGGCTTCTTATAGACGAAAGGCGCGCCGGCCATCAAAGCCGAACGCGCCCTTCTGATACAAAACCCTCACGAATGAGGGGAATGTTTTTTAGTTGCCGCCCATCATGGAGGCGACTTCCGACGCGAAGTCGGGGCCTTCGACCTTCTCGACGCCTTCACCCAGCGCCAGGCGGACGAAGCCGGCCAGGTGCAGGTTGGAGGAGCCCAGTTCCTTGGCCGAGTTGGCGACCAGTTGCTCGATGGTCACGTCCGGATCCATGACGAACGGCTGCTTGGACAGCACCACGTCCTTCTGGAACTTGTTGATCTGACCTTCCACAATCTTTTCGATCATGGCTTCCGGGCGGCCTTCTTCCTTGGCCTTTTCGATCAGAACGGCGCGTTCCTTCTCGATGGCGGCGGGGTCCAGGTCGTCGGTGTTCAGCGACAGCGGCGCGGTGGCGGCGACGTGCATGGCGATCTTGCGGCCCAGTTCGCGAAGCGCGGTCTTGTCGCCCTCGCCTTCCAGGGCCACCAGCACGCCGATACGGCCGACACCCGGCGAAACCGCGTTGTGGACGTAGGTCGAGACGACGCCTTCCGACACCGACAGGCGGGCGGCGCGGCGCAGTTGCATGTTCTCGCCGATCGTGGCGATCATGTTGGTCACTTCGTCCTGGACCGTCTTGCCGGCTTCCAGTTCGGCGCCGTGCAGGGCCTCGACCGAGTGGTGCTCCAGACCCAGTTGGGCGAACGACTTGGCGGCGTTCTGGAACAGCTCGTTACGGGCGACGAAGTCGGTTTCGGCGTTGAACTCGATGGCGGCGGCGACTTCGCCCTTGCCGTCTTCCTTCGACGCGACGGCGACCAGACCTTCGGCGGCGACGCGGTCGGCCTTCTTGGCGGCCTTGGACAGGCCCTTGGCGCGCAGCCAGTCGATTGCTGCTTCGATGTTGCCGTCGTTTTCGACCAGCGCCTTCTTGCAGTCCATCATGCCGACGCCCGAACGCTCGCGAAGCTCCTTCACGAGGGCGGCAGTGATCTCGGCCATGTTCTTCTCCTTGGGGGATTTCGTATGTGGGAACGGCCGGACTGATTTAGCCCGGCCGTGTGTCAGTTCGTCAGGCGGCGCTCAAGAACGCGAACGCCGCCCGGCGGGCGATCAGCCCTCGGCCTTCTCGGTTTCGGCAGCCGGCTCAGCAGCGGCTTCCAGTTCGGCGGCGGCACCTTCCGTGCCGGCCGGCGCGGCTTCGGCTTCAGCCTTGGGGGCCGAGGCTTCACGCAGCATCGGCTCGACCGGAGCTTCCGAAGCGCCCAGGTCGATGCCCGAGGCCGAAGCGCCGGCGGCCAGGCCGTCCAAGACGGCGTCGGCGATCAGGTCGCAGTAGGTCTGGATGGCGCGAGCGGCGTCGTCGTTGCCGGGGACCGGATAGGTAATGCCGTCCGGGTCCGAGTTGGTGTCCAGGATGGCGATGATCGGGATGTTCAGCTTGCGGGCTTCCTGGATCGCGATCGCTTCCTTGTTGGTGTCGATCACGAACATGATGTCCGGGATCGAACCCATGTCCTTGATGCCGCCCAGCGACAGCTCAAGCTTGTCCTTCTCGCGCTGCAGGTTCAGCAGCTCTTTCTTGACGCGGCCTTCGCCCCCGTTTTCCAGAATGCCTTCCAGCTCACGCAGACGAGCGATCGAGCCCGAAACGGTGCGCCAGTTGGTCAGCGTGCCGCCAAGCCAACGGTTGTTCATGTAGTACTGGGCGCAGCGCTTCGCGGCCTCGGCGACCGGCTCTGCGGCCTGGCGCTTGGTGCCGACGAACAGAACGCGACCGCCCTTGGCGGCGACTTCGCGCACGGCCACCAGAGCCTGGTGGAACAGCGGCATCGTCTGCGACAGATCGATGATGTGGATGTTCGAGCGCGAGCCGAAGATGTAGCGGTCCATCTTCGGGTTCCAGCGGTGCGTCTGGTGGCCGAAGTGGGCGCCGGCTTCAAGCAGGGTGCGCATCGAGAATTCAGGCAGAGCCATGATCGTTCAGTCCTTTTTCCGATCAAACGTGGCGCGGGGGATTAAAGGTCTAAAAGACCCTCGGAATGGTGCGGATCGGGATGTCTCCCCGAAGCGCGCCTCTCCCGCGTTGCGAAATGCGGGGGCCATGTAGGCCGGATGGGCCGCAATAGCAAGCGCAGCCCTGCAAATGCGAAAAGGCGGCCCCTTTCGGGACCGCCTTTGGTCAGCAACGCGACGACTGCCTTTACTTCATCGCGTCCAGCAGGGTCCGCGCGCGGTCGCGATGCGCGGTGACGGGCGTCACCAACTCGCGCGCGAGAGTGGCCAGAGCGGGCGCCTCGGTGTTGTCGGCAAAGCCGTTCAGCAGCGTCAGCGTCTCGTTGTGGGCGGCGACCTGCTGGTCCAGATAGACCTTGTCGAAGTCGTCCGGCGTCGCAGCGTTCAGATTGTCGATGAGGCCCTTGCGGCGTTCGTCCAGCGTCGTGGGGATGGCGACGTTCGGCGCGGCGGTCGCTTGGGCGGCGGCCAGCTTCTCGCCAGCGGCGGTGTGATCCTTGGTGATCATGGCGGCCAGGGCCTTCACGTCGGCATTCTTGGACTTGGCGGCGGCGATCTTGGCGGCTTCCAGCTCATACATGTTGCCGGTGCCCAGACCCGTGACGAAACCGTCGACGGTGTTGGCGCCCATGGTCATGGCCGAGGTCTGGCCCACGACGCCGGACGTGGCGTCCTGGGTGGCGTTGACCGCTTCGCTGGTGTTCTGGGCGGCGCTGTCGCCACCTTGGTTGCAGGCGGCGAGGAGGGCCAGCGAGGCGACACTGGCGATGGCGAGATATTTCATTGGAACAGTCTCCCTATGGACTGACCAAACCCATCACGCGTCCGTGAGGTTCCGGAAAATCAAAAGCTTGACCATATCCGCGAAGGCTTAGGCGTCCTCCAGCATGACGACGCCCGGCGCTGACTTCAACGCGCCACGCAAGGCGCCGTCCAGACGGTAGCGGCCGGGAATCTTGACCTCGACCTCGCGCCCCTGATCGAGGCCCGCGATCATCAACGACACCTCTCCCCCCTTGCCGATCGCGCCTGATCGCGCGCGTTCAAGCCGCGCCTTCAGGGCCTCAGCGTCCGCGCTGCGGGCCGAGACATGGATGCGCAGGCCGATGTTGGCGTCGTCCAGCAGATTGTCCATTTGCGAAGCGTCGTCGCCGAAGAAGCGCACCTCCCCTTCCGACGACTTGGCGCGCACCCGCACCATGACCGAGGCGCCGGGCTCCAGCACCTCACGGCATTTGCGCAGTTGTTCGGGCGGAAACAGGCATTCGAACTCGCCAGTCGGATCCGAGAAGGTCACGAAGGCGAACTTCTCGCCCGTCCGCGCGCTGGCCCGCTCCTGTTTGCGACGCACGACGCCCGCCATCTGGAACGCCTCGTGGCCGGACTCCGCCAGCGGGATCGCTTCGGCGACGAAGGTGACGCGCTTGCGCTTCAGGGCTGAGGTCATCTCATCCAGCGGGTGGCCCGACAGATAGAAGCCGACCGCCGACAGTTCATGATCCAGCCGCTCTGGCCCAACCCAGGGCTCGACGCTCTTCAGACGCGGGCGCGCGGCATGGGCTTGGTCGCCGCCGAACAGCGATACCTGCGACGAGGCGCGCTCGGCCGCCACGCTCTGACAATAGGCCATCAGAACGTCGGCCTGTTCCAGCAACTGACGCCGGTTGGGGTGAATGCTGTCGAAGGCGCCGGCCTTGGCCAGGCCTTCCAGCGCGCGCTTGTTGACGCTGCGCGGATCGACGCGCTCAAGGAAGTCGAAGATGTCGGCGAACCGCCCGCCCGTCTCGCGTACCTCGATGACGTGTTTCATCGCCTCAAGACCCACGTTTCGGATCGCCCCCAGGGCGTAGAGCACCGCCCCCTTGTCATCGTCCCAGGCCACGTCGAAGTCGGCGGACGAGCGATTGATGTCGGGCGCCAGCACCGGCACGTCGAACCGTTTGGCGTCCTGATAGAAGACCGCCAGCTTGTCGGTGTTCGACAAGTCCAGGCTCATGGAGGCCGCGAAGAACTCGACCGGCTGATTGGCCTTCAGCCAACCCGTCTGGAACGAGATCAGCGCATAGGCGGCGGCGTGGGACTTGTTGAAGCCGTATCCGGCGAATTTGGCGACTAGGTCGAAAATGGAGCCGGACTGCGCCTCCGGCACGGCCTTTTCGGCCGCGCCCTTGACGAAGCGAAGGCGCTGGAAATCCATCTCCTCCTTCTTCTTCTTGCCCATGGCCCGGCGCAGCAGGTCGGCCTCGCCCAGGCTGTAGCCCGCCAGGATCTGGGCGATCTTCATCACCTGCTCCTGGTAGATGATGACGCCGTAGGTCTCGGTCAGCACCTCTTTCAGGCTGGGGTGTAGGTAATCGACCTCGGCGCGCCCGAACTTACGGTCGATATAGGTGTCGATCATCTCCATCGGCCCCGGCCGATAAAGCGAGATCAGGGCGGTGATCTCTTCGATGGAGCCGCAGCGCATCTTGCGCAGGGTGTCGCGCATGCCTTGGGATTCCAGCTGGAACACCCCGACCGTCTGGCCAGAAGCCATCAGCTCATAGGTGCGCGCATCGTCCAGCGGCAGGCTGTTCCAGTCCTTGGCTGCGCCGCGCCGTTCCAGATAGCCCCGCGCCCGATCCAGCACCGTCAGCGTCTTCAGGCCCAGGAAGTCGAACTTCACCAGCCCCGCCGGCTCGACCCATTTCATGTTGAACTGGGACGCCGGAATGGTTGAGCGCGGATCCTGATACAGCGGCACCAGTTCGGTCAGCGGCCGGTCGCCGATGACGATGCCGGCGGCGTGGGTCGAGGCGTTACGGTATAGCCCCTCCAGCTCCAGCGCGGTTTCCAGCAGGGTCTTCACCGCCGGCTCGGCATCGCGCGCCTCCTTCAGACGCGGCTCGATGTCGATGGCCTGCGCCAGGGTGACGGGCGCGGCCGGGTTGTTCGGCACCATCTTGCAAAGCCGGTCCACCTGGCCCAGCGGCATCTGCAGCACCCGGCCCACGTCGCGCAGCACGGCCCGCGCCTGCAAGGTGCCGAAGGTGATGATCTGAGCCACCCGGTCCTTGCCGTAGCGGTCCTGCACATAGTCGATCACCTCTTCGCGCCGCTCCTGGCAGAAGTCGATGTCGAAGTCGGGCATGGAGACCCGTTCGGGGTTCAGGAACCGCTCGAACAGCAGGCCGAACCGCAAGGGATCCAGATCGGTGATGGTCAGGGACCAGGCGACCAGCGAGCCGGCGCCGGAGCCGCGCCCCGGTCCCACGGGAATGCCGTGGGTCTTGGCCCATTTGATGAAGTCCGACACGATGAGGAAGTAGCCGGGGAATCCCATCTGCTGGATGATCCCGACCTCCCATTCCAGGCGGGTCCAATATTCCTCTTCCGGCACGGCCGGCGTGACCTCGGCCAGGCGGACCTTCAGCCCCTCTCGCGCCTGGTGGGCCAGTTCATCGGCCTCGGAGCGACCTGCCCCGGTATCGAAACGCGGCAGAATGGGCGCGTGCGTATTGACCAGGAAGGCGCAGCGCCGCGCGATGTCGATGGTGTTGTCGCAGGCCTCGGGCAGGTCGGCGAACAACTCGCGCATGACGGCGGCGGGCTTGAACCAGTGTTCGCCGGTGATGCGGCGGCGATCCTCCTGGCCGGTGAATGCGCCGTCGGCGATGCACAGCAGGGCGTCGTGAGACTTCGCCTGCGCCGCCTTGGCGTAATAGACGTCGTTGGTGGCGACCAGCGGCACGTCGTTGGCGTAGGCCCATTCGACCAGTCCCGGCTCGGCGCGCTTTTCGTCCTCAAGCCCGTGGCGTTGCAGTTCGACGTAGAAGCGGTCGCCGAACGCCGCCTTCATCGCCGACAGGGCGGCGGCGCCTTCGGTCTTCTTGCCTTGGGCGAACAGCGGATCGATCGGTCCGTCCGGGCCGCCGGACAGCAGGATCAGGCCTTCGCAGCGGGCGATCACCTGCTCCCAGGCCACGCCCGGCTCGGCCATTTCTCCGGCGTCCAGATAGGCCGATGACGACAGGGCGCACAGGTTCAGCCACCCGGCCGTATCCTGGGCCAGCAGCACCACGGTCGGAACCTTGGCCCAGCGGGCGTTGATCTGGCCGCCGATGCCGAAGACCGGCAGGGCGCAGGCCACGAGCGGCTGAACACCTGCATCCTTCGCCGTCTGGCTGAACTCCAGCGCGCCGAACAGATTGGCCCGGTCCGCCACCCCAACCGCCGGCATTCCGCCGTCGGCCGCCAGCTTACCGACCTTGGCCGCCTTGATCGCGCCTTCCAGCAGCGAATAGGCCGAACGGACCCGCAGATGGACAAAACCCTGACTGTTCACCGGCTCGTTCACGCCTTCTTCGACCCTGACCCGCTGCCGAGCCCTACCCTATCCTGAGTCTCATATCGGGCGTCGCGCGGCCATTGCAAACCGGTCGCCCCACGGATCGGCTGTGGATCGCTGGCTTCGGACGGTCCTCGAAAAAACACCGTCTAAAGTGTCTAATTCGTCTGATCTCAGGCGGTGACGCTGATCGCCACGGTCCAGACCATCCAGACGAAACCGCCGCACGACGCCAGCGACAGCATATCTCTCATCAAACGCGGCATGACCTTGGCTCCGAGACATCCGATATGTTCTGCTAATGTTCTATGTTGGCGTTTTGTTCCGGTCAAGTCGTTCTCAGTGAAACCGTTTGCGCGTCGCCGTCGTAGTCACTGCAACAGGAGATGAGACCATGTCCCTTCGCACGACCGCCCTCGCCGCCGTTGCATCCTTGACCGTCGCTGCGCTGGCGATCGGCGCGCCCTCGGCCCGTCGGGCCGAGGCGCAGACGGCGTTTCAGACCGCGATCTTCGCCGGCGGCTGCTTCTGGTCGGAGGAGAAGGCCTTCGACGACGTGCAGGGGGTGCGCTCGGCCGTGTCCGGCTTTGTCGGCGGCCATACCGCCAACCCGACCTATGAGCAGGTGGTGCGCGGCGGCACCGGCCATATGGAGGCGGTGCAGGTGACCTTCGATCCGCGCGTCGTCAGCTATCGCACCTTGGTCGATCGCTACTGGCGCACCATCGACCCGACCGATCCTAATGGTCAATTCTGCGACCAGGGCCCGTCCTATCGATCCGCCGTCTTTGCAACAGCGGCCCAACGCGCGGACGCCGTCGCCTCGCGCGATGCGGCCATGCGGGTGCTGAGAAAGAGCTTCACGACGCCAGTCGTCGGCGCCCAGCGGTTCTGGCCAGCCGGCGAGGAGCATCAGAACTACGCCAAGCGCCACGCCGCCAGCTATCAGGCTTACCGGATCGGATGCCGCCGCCCCGAACGTCTGCGAGCGATCTGGGGCGACGCCGCCGTCAGCTGAGCGATACGCATGACTCAGTAGGCGTGGCTCTGGGCCTCGCGCTGCTCCAAATGACCGTCCTTCAGGGCGAAGACGCGGTCCATATGGCCGGCCAACTCCATATTGTGGGTGGCGATCAGGGCGGCGACGCCCGTCGTCTTGGCCAGGTTGCGCAGGGATTCGAACACCGACTGGCTGGTGGTCGGATCCAGATTGCCGGTCGGCTCGTCGGCCAGCAGCAGGCGAGGGCCGTTGGCCAGCGCGCGGCCGATGGCGACGCGCTGCTGTTCACCGCCGGACAGCTGGGCCGGCTGGTGCGTCAGGCGTTCGCCCAGCCCCAGGGCCGTCAGCGTGACCTCGGCGCGTTTGCGCGCCTCGTCCTGGGCCACCCCGGCGATCCGCATCGGCAGGGCGACATTGTCGCGCGCGTCGAACTCGGGCAGCAGGTGGTGAAATTGATAGACGAAGCCGATCCGGCCTAGGCGCAGACGCGTGCGGGCGCGCTCGTCCAGATCACCGACCTGTTCGCCGTCGATGGCGACCGTGCCGCTGGTGGGTTTCTCCAACAGGCCGGCGGCGTGCAGCAGGGACGACTTGCCCGAGCCCGACGGCCCGATCAGCCCGACCAGTTCGCCGGGATAGACATCCAAATCGACGCCCCTCAGCACAGTCAGACCGCCTTGGGCGGTGTCGTAGGTGCGGGTCAGGCCGCGCACCGAAAGGATGGGAGCCTTACTCATAGCGCAGCGCCTCCACGGGATCGATGCGAGACGCGTTCCAAGACGGCGGCAGGCTGGCGATACAGCTCATCAACAGGGACCAGAAGGCCACCCACGTCACGTCCACCGGATCGACCAGGGCCGGGATGGCGTCCAGCATATAGACGTCGGAATCGAAGAGCTTGGTCTGCAGCACGAACTCCAGGAAATGCTGGATCGAGCCGATGTTCCAGCAGAACAGCAGACCCAGGATCAACCCCGCGATGGTGCCCGCGACCCCGATCATGGCGCCGGCCATGAAGAAGACGCGCAGGATCGCCGAGGGGCTGGCGCCGATGGTGCGCAGGATGGCGATGTCGCGGCCCTTGTTTTTCACCAGCATGACGATGCCGGAGATGATGTTCATGGCGGCGATGGCGACGACTAGGCCCAGGATGATGCTCATGGCCACGCGTTCGACCTTCAGCGCGCCGTAGAAGGCGGCGAGCCGCTCGCGCCAGTCGCTGACGACCGAGCCGGGACCGGCCGCGTCGCGGATGGCGGCGGTCAGGGCGCCGACCTGATCGGGATCGTTGACCTTGATCTCGATCGCATCCCAGACCCCTTCCTTGCCGAAGAAGAGCTGCTGCTGCTCCAGCGGCATGAAGATGAAGGCGCGGTCGTAGTCGGCGGCGCCCGAACGGAACAGGCCGCCGACGAAATAGGTCTTCTCAAGTCCGCCGAGGTTGCCGAAGGCGCTGTCGGCCCCGGTCGGCGAATACAGGGTCACCGGATCGCCGACGCGCAGGCCCATGGAATTGGCCAGGGCCGCGCCGACCAGAATGCGGTCGCCGCCATAGGGTCCCTTGCCGAAGCTGGCGCGTTCCTGCGGGCTTAAGCTGTCGAAGACATACTGGGTCTTGGCCAGATCCTCAGGGCGGATGCCCTTGGCGATGGCGCCGGTCGTATAGCTGCCGACGCGGATCAGGCTTTGCGCCTCGTTCAGCGGACTGGCGCTGGCGACGCCGGGCACGGCCTGGATGCGTTTCAGCGCGGCTTCGCGATCCGGCGAGGTCAGGACCTGACCCTGCACATACATGTGGCCGTTGAACGCAAGCATGCGGCCCAGCAGTTCGCTGCGGAAGCCTGACATGATGCTCATCACGCTAATCAGGACGGCCACGGCCAGCATGATGCCGATGAAGCTGATGACCGCGATGGTGGCGACGCCGCCTTCCTTGCGCTTGGCGCGCAGGTAGCGCAGGGCCAGGCCGATCTCCCACGAGGAGAAGGCGCCGGACGGACGAGACGGCAGGCTCAAGCGGTCAGCCTTTCGATAGCTTCGGCGAGCGTTACGGAGACCTTCTCGCCAGTGGCGCGACGTTTCAGTTCGACCACGCCGTCCGCCAATCCCTTCGGACCGATGGTCAGCTGCCACGGCACGCCGATCAGGTCGGCGGTTGCGAACTTGCCGCCGGGACGTTCGTCGGTGTCGTCGTAGAGGACGTCCTTGCCGAGCTTTTCAAGCTGGGCCACCGCGTCTTCGCAGGCGGCCGAGACAGCCTCATCATTGGCGCGCAGATTGATCACGACCACGTCGAACGGCGCGACCGCGTCGGGCCAGATGATGCCGCCGGAGTCGTGGCTTGCTTCGATGATGGCCCCCAGCAGGCGCGACACGCCGACGCCATAGCTGCCCATGTGCACCTCGGTGTCCTGACCGTCGGGCCCGGCGACCTTGGCCTTCATCGGGGCGGAGTATTTGGTGCCGAAATAGAAGATGTGGCCGATCTCGATGCCGCGCGCCGACAGGCGGTCGCCCTCGGCGGTCTTGGCCTCGAACTGCGACGGATCGTGCATCTCTTCGGTGGCGGCGTAGAGGGCGGTGCGTTCGTCGAAGACGGCCTGGACGGCTTCCGGGCTGAAGTCGTCGCCGGGCGCGGGCATCTCGACCAGTTTGCGGTCGCAGAAGACCTCGCTCTCGCCGGTTTCAGCCAGGACGATGAACTCGTGGCTCAGATCGCCGCCGATGGGGCCGGTGTCGGCGCGCATCGGCACGGCCTTCAAGCCCATGCGGGCGAAGGTGTTCAGATAGGCGACGAACATGCGGTTGTAGGCGACGCGGGCCGCGGCCTCGTCCACGTCGAAGGAATAGGCGTCCTTCATCAGGAACTCGCGGCCGCGCATCACGCCAAAGCGCGGACGGCGCTCGTCGCGGAACTTCCACTGGATGTGAAACAGGTTCAGCGGCAGCGACTTGTAGGACTTCACATAGGCCCGGAAGATGTCGGTGATCATCTCCTCGTTGGTCGGTCCGTACAGCAGCTCGCGCTCATGCCGGTCGGTGATGCGGAGCATCTCGGGGCCGTAGGCGTCATAGCGGCCGCTCTCGCGCCACAGGTCGGCCAGTTGCAGCGTCGGCATCAGCAATTCGACGGCCCCTGCCCGCATCTGCTCCTCGCGCACGATCTGCTCGATCTTGCGCAGCACCTTCAGACCCAGCGGCAGCCAGGCGTAGATACCGGCGGCCTCCTGCTTGATCATGCCGGCGCGCAGCATCAGCTGGTGCGAGACGATCTGGGCGTCCGAAGGAGCTTCCTTCAGCGTGGGCAGGAAAAAGCGCGACAGGCGCATGGTCGGGAATCCTAGGCGTAGAGACGGAACAAGGCTTTAGCCGCTCGGACGGGGCGAAAGCTAGGCCGATGCGTCGTTTAGACAGCCGGGCCGCTGGCGAAGTTCGGCAGGGGCAGCCAGCCCGTGAAGATCAGCACCATCACGAACACCCAGACCAAGGCCGAGACCCAGGTGGTCGTCAGGAACTTCTTCTTCAGATTGGGCGTCTTGGGCGCGCCCCATTGTGAGCCGTCGGTCGGCGGCTCGTGCGTCTCGCTGGCCGTGCCCAGCGGCAGCACGGCGAACAGCACCGTCCACCAGGCGATGATGTAGATGCCGACCATGGTGAAGACGCCGATGGGCATGACGGACCTCTAGGGATGGGGCCGGCCGACGCCGTAGCGGGCCGCCAGATAGGGAGCGATGGCGTGATCCTGAAGAAATGGCCGGCCGGTCGTTTCGCTGACCTCGGCCTCGGGCCAATCCAGTTCGCCGTCCAGGATCAGGATGGGGCAGCTCTGATGGGCCTCGCCGACCTGGTCGATGACCGGCTGACGTGGGCGCGGATGGTCCAGATAGACGACGTCCAGCGCGTCGCGAAGCTTCGGATAGAAGGCCAGGACACCCTCGATATAGGCCCCGGGCGGGCAGAACCACGGACCGCCCTGGTCGTCGTGCCAGTCGGGGTTCAGCAGGAAGAGTCGCTCGGTCATGGGCGTGGATATATCCGAGTTGAGGCCGTCGGCGCGACCGCTATTCGCATGATGCGCCAAACCCCGGCGCCCGTAGCGCCAGAAGGATCGAAGAGCGCGCCTGCTGCGTGATCGCCCCGGCGCCTTGCAGCACGCAGCCGACCGCCGTGTTCGAGTTGGGCGCCAGAAGGCCGTAGGTCAGACCTTCCTGCGCAAGCCGCGCCTGGGCGCCCTTCAACGTTTCGACGGCCGTCGCCACTTGCGCCGGGTCATTGGTGATGCGCGTCATCTCGTGCAGCGCCTCGCCCGAGCTTGGAAAGTCATAGGCGTTCGGATCGAACGGCGCGATCTCCGCCGATAGGCGTTTGGGATGAATGTCGATGCCGAACTTGGCGTTCTGACTGGCGGAGAAGGCGATGGCCGGCCCGCTCTCAGGCACGACGAGAATATAGGCATGGCGCGGAAACAGCAGATATTGCGCCATGAACTTGGTCACTGGCACCAAAGGCATCCCGTCCGGTCCCAAAGCGTGGGCGCCGACATAGACGCCCGACGGCACGCTGCGCGCATCGATCCGGCCATTCAGCTTCAGGATGCGATCGACAATGACGTGGTCGAGCAGAAAGACGCCGTCCTCTGCCTCGCGCTCCAGATAGGCATGGATGGCGGCGGTGTCGGGCGCCGGGCCGAGATCGCGACCATAGACGGTCGGAAAGGCGGTCGGCGACATCGGCTGACCGTCAGGCGGGCTGAACCACAGCACGCGCAGTTCGTGAACCGTCCGCGCCAGGGGATCTTCGCCCCGGAAGGTCGACAGGCTGAGCACCAGATTGACCACGGCGAACAGGGCGACGAAGCCAACCAGCCCCTGCCCCGCAATCACCGCCCATCGCCGCCACCCACGCAAAGGATGGCGCGCGTGCCGAATCCGCTCCAGCAGGCGGCGCGCACGGGCAGGCTTTTTCGACATGCGTTTCCCCGACCGTTCAGGCGCACGACCAATGCGCCCGAACGGTCAAGGTTGCATCAGACGCGCAGGACGACCGTCTCGACGATGGGACGACGATCCCAGATCTGCTGGCTGGCCTTTTTCAGCACGCGGGCCACGGCCTGTTCGATGACCATTTCGTCATCCAGCGCATCGCCTTTCAGGCCCTTGACCACCTGTTCGACGCGCTCGGCCAGCTTGTCCAGCGCATCACCGAGCGGCGTGGCGGTGTCGCCGGGCAGGCCGACGCTGCGGATGTCGATGTCGCTGGCGATGCGACCGCGCTTGTCCAGGGCGAAGCTGACGATCAGCACGCCGTTGGTCGAGGCGTGACGACGTTCCTTCAGAGCCTCACCCTGCTCGGTCACCAGCATGCCGCCGTCGACGTACAGGCGACCGTTCGGCACCTCGTCAATGATCTTGGCCGGGCCAGGGGCCAGGCGGACCATGTCGCCGTTGCGCGGCGTCACCGTTTCGGGAACGCCCATGTCCTTGGCCAGGTTGGCGTGTTCCAGCAGGAAGCGACGCACGCCATGGGTCGGCACCGCGATCTGCGGCCGTGCCCATTCGTACATCTGCTTCAGCTCGTCACGGCAGGGGTGGCCGGAGACGTGGATGCCGGGGTGATCCTTCTCGGTGTAGAGGCGCACGCCGCGGTCCGCGAGCCGGTCCTGCAGATTGCCGATCGCCAGTTCGTTGCCGGGGATCTGGCGCGACGAGAAGATGCAGTGGTCGCCCAGACCCAGTTTCACGACGGGATGCGTGCCGTCGGCGACGCGCGACAGGGCCGCCCTCGCCTCACCCTGGCTGCCGGTGCACAGATACAGGATTTCATCGGCGGGCCAGACGCGGGCCTCTTCGTCCGACAGGAAGGGCTTCACGTCCTTCAGCATGCCGACGTGTTTGGCCGCCGCCGTGATCCGGTGCATCGACCGGCCGGCCAAAGCCACGCGACGCCCGCAAGCCTCGGCCGCGCGGATCACACTGTCCATCCGGGCGACGTTGGAGGCGAAACAGCCAACCGCGACGCGCCCCTTCAGGCTAGCGATCAGCTTGGAGATGGCGACGGCGACATCGCCCTCGGACCCGGCGACGCCCGGCACGAAGACATTGGTCGAATCGCAGACCATGGCCAGCACGCCTTCGTCGCCCAGGGCGCGGATGACGGGGGCGTCGGTCTTGGTTCCGATCACCGGCTGGTCGTCGATCTTCCAGTCGCCGGTGTGGAACACCATGCCCAGCGGCGTATCGATGGCCAGGCCGCTGGGCTCGGCGATCGAGTGGGTCATGTTGACGAAGGTCACGCCGAACGTGCCGATATCGACGGTCCCGCCTAGCGGCACCTCGATCAGTTCAACCTCGTCCAAAATGCCGCGCTCGCGCAGCTTGTCGCGGATCAAATAGGCGGTGAAGGGCGTGGCGTAGATCGGCGCCTTGATGCGCGGCCACAGCCAGCCCAGGGCCCCGATGTGATCTTCGTGCGCGTGGGTCAGCACGATGCCCTTGATGGTCTCACCCTCCAGGAAGGTGGGATCGGGCACGATCACGTCCACGCCGGGCGTGGACAGGTCGCCGAAGGTGACGCCGACATCGACGATCAGCCATTCACGGTTCGCCTCTGGGCCGAAGCCATAGGCGTTCAGGTTCATACCGACCTCGTCCGAGCCGCCCAGCGGCAGGAAAACGAGTTCGTCTTGGGTTTGCTTTTTCATTCAATCAGTCAAATGGGCGTTACGACGCCAGATTTCGAGGAGGCCGCGAATAGTCAGGTCGGGATCGAAGTGATCGATGCTGTCGGTCGCGCCTTCGAACAGGCTGGCGACCCCGCCGGTGCCGACGACGGTCATGGGCTTGCCCCACTCCGCCTTGATGCGTCCGATCAGGCCTTCGATCAACGAGATATAGCCCCAGAAGACGCCGGACTGCATGGCCTCGACCGTGCCCTTGCCGATGACGTTCTCGGGTTTCTGGATGGCGATGCGCGGCAGTTTGGCCGCCGCTTCGTGCAGGGCCTGAAGCGACAGATTGATGCCGGGCGCGATAAGACCGCCCTCGAAGGCGCCGTCGCCCGACACGATGTCAAAGGTCGTAGCCGTGCCGCTGTCGATCAACAGAAGGTCGCCGGGATACGTCAGCGAGGCGCCCACAGCGTTCACAAGCCGATCGGCGCCAGCCTCGCTGGGCTTGGCGATCCGCACCTCGATGCCCAGTTCGGCGTTCTCGCCGATGACCAGGGGTTCGATGTTCAGATAGCGCCGCGCCAGGTTGCGCAGGTTGAAGATCGACTGCGGCACGACGCTGGAGATGATGCAGCCGCCGAGGGCGTCGAACTTGAGTCCCTTCATCACCATCAGCTGGTTCAGCCAGACGGCGTATTCGTCGGCCGTGCGACTGGCCTCGGTCGCGGCGCGCCATTGGGCGATCCAATCCGTGCCGTCGTGGACCGCGAACAGCGTATTGGTGTTGCCCTGCTCGATGGCGAGAAGCATCAGGCGGCTTTCCCGAAAAAGACATCGCCGGCGGAGATCAACCGCACCGAGCCGTCGGCAAGGCGCAGGCGCAGGGCGCCGTCCGCCTCCACGCCCTCGGCCAAACCTTCCAGCGTCTCATTGTCCAGACGCGCGACGCACGGTCCGTTCAGCCCGATCAGGCGGCTGGTCCAGGCGTCGAGCACGGGCTCGAAGCCCATCGTCTGCCAGCGCCCCCACCAGACGGCGAAAGTCTCGGCCAGGATTTCGGCGGCAGCTTCGATCGGCGGGACATAGGCCAGGTCGGCGCGCAGACGTTCGGCAACCGAGGTCGCCCCCCGCTCGGTGCCCTCGGGCGCATGGGCCAGATTCACGCCGATCCCGACCGCAAGCCAGAGGTCGCCGTTCGCGTGCCGGCCGGATTCGACCAGTATGCCCGACACCTTGACCCCGTCCAGCAGGACGTCGTTGGGCCATTTGATCGAAACGAGCGCAGGCGAGACGAAGACGTCCAGCAGATCCGCGACCGCCAGGGCGGCGATGAAGGTGGCCTGAGCCGCCTCCGCCGCTGACTTGGGCGTGGTGATCAGAAGGGTGGCGGCCAGATTGCCCTGATCGGTGTCCCACTTGCGACCCCGCCGACCGCGGCCGGCAGTCTGGCGGCGCGCCACGATCCAGCGCGGCCCCGCCTCTCCGGCCTCGGCGAGGCGGCGCGCCTCGGCGTTGGTCGAGTCGATCTCATCGAGGATGACCAGTGGGACGGGCGCCAACGCCCTACCCGTTCCCGAAGCCGGCGCTCGCAGCCTTGGTCAGCGGCTCCAGCCAGGTCAGACCGACGATCACCAAGGGGAAGGCGAAGGCGGCGCACGCCCAGCCGATCCACTTGGCCTCGACCGGCGCGGCGTCGGTGGCGATGTCGTCCACCGGCGCATCGAACCACATCAACTTCAAGATGCGCAGATAGTAGAAGGCGGCGACGACCGACGCGACCAGACCGGCGGCCGCGACGGGCCAAAGCCCTGCATCGGCGGCGGCGCCGAACACATAGTATTTGCCCCAGAAACCCGAGAACGGCGGCATGCCTAGGACCGACAACGACAGGATGGTCAGGGCCACGGCGGTCAGCGGACGATCCTTCTTCAATCCGGCCAGATCGGCGATGCGGCGGATCGGACGGCCCGACTTGGACAGGCTGAGCAGGATGGCGAAGAAGCCCAACTGGTCGATGACATACAGCGTCATGAACATCAGCATGGCCTGCAGGCCCTCGGCCGTGCCCGCCGCAATGCCCAGCAGGGCGTAACCGATGTTGGCGATCGAGGAATAGGCCAGCAGGCGCTGGATGTCCTTCTGCGCCAGGCCGCCAAAGGCGCCGACGACGAAGCTGATCAGCGAGATGGCGATCAGGACCTGCGACCACTGGGCGTGGGCGTCGCCGAAACCGTTTTCCAGCGCGCGGGCGATCAGCACCATGGCCGCGACCTTGGGCGCCGTGGCGAACAGGGCCACGACCGGCGTCGGCGCGCCCTCATAGACGTCGGGCGTCCACATGTGGAATGGCGCGGCCGAAACCTTGAACGCCAGGCCGCAGATCAGGAAGACCAGGCCGAAGACCAGGCCCGGGCCGGGATTGTCGGAGGCGACGGCGGCGATGTCCTCGAACCGCATCGAACCGGCGAAGCCGTAGATCAGGCTGGCGCCATACAGCAGCAGACCCGACGACAGGGCGCCCAGGACGAAATACTTCAGACCCGCTTCCGACGCCTTGACGTCATTGCGGTGGAAGGCGGCCAGCACATACAGGGCCAGCGAGTGCAGCTCAATCCCGACATACATGGAGATCAGGTCGCCCGAGGACGCCATCATCCCCATGCCGGCCGAGGCCAGCACGATCAGGACCGGATATTCGAACTTGGCGATGCGCGTACGCTTCATCCAGCCGTCGCCCAGCACGACCGCAACGGCGGCCGACAGATAGATCAGGCTCTTGGCGTAGATGGCCAGCGGATCGGCGACATAAGCGCCGTTGAAGGCGACGCCCCACGGTCCGACGATCGAGATGACCGATGCGGCGATCAGCAGCAGGACCGACAGAATCGAGACCAGACGGGCGCTTTTGTCGCCGATGAAGGCGCCGACCATCAGCAGGACCAGGGCGCCGACCGCGAGGGTGACTTCCGAGGCGGAGAGATGCAGGGCGGAGGATAGATCAGGCATCTGTAAGTCTCACCCGCCGATCGCGGCGCGATACGCGCTGGTTAGGGCCTCGACGGCAGGCCCGGTGTAATCGAGGACGGAGGCCGGATGGACCCCCAGCCAGATGGTGCCGACGATCAGGGGCACGAACAGCAGAAGTTCGCGCTTGTCGATGTCGGTGATGGTCTCAAGCTTCGGATTGGTGATCTCGCCGAACATGACCGCGCGGTACAGGGTCAAGGCATAGACCGCCGAGAAGATGACGCCCGAGGCCGCGACCAGCGCCGCCCAGGTCGAGGCGTTGTAGGCGCCGGTCATGGTCAGCACTTCGCCGATGAAACCCGAGGTGCCCGGCAGGCCGACGTTGGCCATCGTGAACATGAGGAAGATCGCGGCGTACCACGGCATCTTGGAGGTCAGGCCGCCGTAGAAGGCGATCTCGCGGGTGTGCATCCGGTCGTAGACGACGCCGACGCACAGGAACAAGGCGCCCGAGATTAGGCCGTGGCTGATCATCTGGAAGATGGCGCCCTGCATGCCGATGTCGTTGCCGGCGAAGATGCCCAGGGTCACAAAGCCCATGTGGGCCACCGACGAATAGGCGATCAGCTTCTTGATGTCCGTCTGACGCCAGGCGACCAGCGACGTATAGACGATGGCGATCACCGACAGGGTGAAGACCAGCGGCCGGAACATCTCCGACGCCATCGGGAACATCGGCACGTTGAACAGGATGAAGCCGTAGCCGCCCAGCTTCAGCAGAATGCCTGCCAGGATGACCGAACCAGCCGTCGGCGCCTGGACGTGGGCGTCGGGCAGCCAGGTGTGGACCGGCCACATCGGCATCTTGACCGCGAATGAGGCGAAGAAGGCCAGCCACAGGATCGGCTGGACGGCCGGATCGAAGGCGAAACGCTTCAGCTCGGGAATGCTGGTGGTGCCCGCCTCATGCGCCATCCACAGCATGGCCAGCAGCATCAGAACGGACCCCAGCAGGGTGTAGAGGAAGAACTTGTAGGCCGCATAGATGCGGTTCTGACCGCCCCAGATGCCGATGATCAGGAACATCGGAACCAGGGTGCCTTCGAAGAAGATGTAGAAGAGGAACAGGTCCAGCGAGGTGAACACCCCGATGACCAGCGTCTCCAGCACCAGGAAGGCGATCATATATTCGACGACGCGCGTCTCGACCGACTTCCAGCTGGCCAGGATGCAGATCGGCATCAGGAAGGCCGTCAGCAGCACGAACAGGATCGAGATCCCGTCGACACCCAGGTGATAGCTGGCGCCCGCGAACCACGGGACCATCTCCACGAACTGATAGTTGGTGTTGGCCGGATCGAAGCCGGCGACCAGCACGACCGACACCGCCAGGGTCACCAGGGTGGTGATCAAGGCGATCCAGCGCGCGGCCGGCGCGGTCGCATCGGCCGACTTTGACGTCAGCCGGGCGGCGACGATCGCCAGTGCCCCGACCAGGGGCAGGAATGTAACGAGGCTCAGGATGTAGGGCACGAGATCAGGCTCCCCACGCGAGGATGGCGAAGGTGAGCAGACCAGCCACCCCGAGCAGCATCACGAAGGCGTAGTGATAGACATAGCCGGACTGGATCTTGCCCAGTCGAGCGGCGGATTTCAGCGACACCCAGGCGGCGCCGTTCGGGCCCAGACCGTCGATGATCTTCACGTCGCAGATCTTCCAGAAGAAGTTCCCGATGGCGCGGAAGCCGCGCACGAAGACGAAGTCATACAGCTCGTCGAAATACCACTTGTTGTAGAGGAAGCGGTAGATGACGCCGTTCCGCTCGGCCATGCGACGGCCCATGCCCTCGCGAGCGACGTAGATCCAATAGGCGAAGGCGGTGCCGATCAGCGTCAGGATCAGCGGCGACCATTTCACCCAGGTCGGGACGTCGTGGCTTTCGTGCAGGACGTGGTTGTTCGCGCCGGTGAAGATCGCGCCGCGCCAGAACTCGCCCTCGTGGTGGCCGATGAAGTGCGGCGCGAAGACGAAGCCGGCCGCAACGGCGCCGACCGACAGCAGGATCAGCGGAACCAGCATGACCAGCGGGCTCTCATGCGGCTTCAGCGGGCCATGATGACCGTGATCGTCATGCGCATGATCGTCCTGATGATCGCCGACAGGCTCGGAGTGGGTTTCCAGCTGGGCGTGGGAAGCGTGGTCGTCAGCATGATGCGCGTCGCCCTCTTCCTTCCATACCGGCTTGTTGTGGAAGGTCATGAAGACCAGGCGCCACGAATAGTAGGCCGTCAGACCGGCGGCGATGATGCCGACGAAGAAGGCGAACAGGCCGATAGCCGAATGACCCGAGGCCGCCGAGGCATAGGCGCTCTCGATGATCGAATCCTTGGAGTAGAAGCCGGCGAAGCCGCCGACGCCGGGGATGCCCAGGCCGGTGATGGCGATGGTGCCGATGGTCATCACGGCATAGGTGACCGGCAGCAGCTTCCACAGGCCGCCCATCTTCCGCATGTCCTGCTCGTGGTGCATGCCGTGGATCACCGAGCCGGCGCCCAGGAACAGCAGGGCCTTGAAGAAGGCGTGCGTGAACAGGTGGAACATGGCCGCCTGATAGGCGCCGACGCCCGCCGCGAAGAACATATAGCCCAGCTGCGAACAGGTCGAATAGGCGATGACCCGCTTGATGTCGTTCTGGGTCAGGCCGACCGTGGCGGCGAACAGGGCCGTGATCGCGCCGATGATGGCGATGATCTGCGACGCGCCCGGCGCATACTCATAGATCGGGCTCAGCAGGCAGACCATATAGACGCCGGCGGTGACCATGGTCGCGGCGTGGATCAGCGCCGACACCGGGGTCGGGCCTTCCATCGCGTCCGGCAACCAGGTGTGCAGGAAGAACTGGGCCGACTTGCCCATGGCGCCGATGAACAGCAGGAAGCCGGCCAGATCCAGCGCGGACCACTGGACGCCCAGGAACTCCCACGTCGTGCCGGCCTTTGTGGCGATCAGCGGGAACAGCTCTGCGAAGTTGATGGTGCCGTACATCCAGAAGATCGTCATGATCCCCAGCACGAAACCGAAGTCGCCGACGCGGTTGACGACGAAGGCCTTGATGGCGGCGGCGCTGGCCGTCGGCTTCTTGAACCAGAAGCCGATCAGCAGATAGGACGCCAGGCCGACGCCTTCCCAGCCGAAGAAGATCTGCATGAAGTCGGCCGCCGTCACCAGCGCCAGCATCATGAAGGTGAACAGCGACAGATAGGCGAAGAAGCGCGGCCGGCTGTCGTCCTCGGCCATGTAGCCCCAGGAATACAGATGAACCAGCGAGGACACGCTGGTGACCACGATCAGCATGGTCGCCGACAGGGCGTCGATGCGGATCGACCAGGCCGACTGGAAGTCGCCGACGTTAATGAAGGGCGCCAGGCGGATGGTGAAGGGCTCCAGATGGCCCCAGGTCCACTGGCCGAACACCGTCCAGGCCACGGCGCACGAGAAGAACAGCAGGCCGGTCGTAACGGCCTGCGACGGGATGTTGCCGATCCGGCGTCCGAAGAAGCCGGCGATGGCCGCGCCCAGCAGCGGGGCGAAGATCCCGAGAATGACGAGGGTATGGAAGGTCACGCTCAGCCCTTCATCACGGAGGCGTCGTCCACGGCGATGTCGCCGCGGTTACGGAAGAAGGTCACCAGGATCGCCAGGCCGACGGCGGCCTCGGCCGCGGCGACGGTCAGGACGAACATCGCCATGATCTGCCCGCTGATCTCGTTCAGATAGGCCGAGAAGGCGACGAAGTTGATGTTCACGGCCAGCAGGATCAGCTCGATCGACATCAGGATGATGATGACGTTCTTGCGGTTCACGAAGATGCCGAACACCCCGATGGTGAACAGGATTGCAGCGACCGTCAGATAGTGGGTCAGACCGATCATCAGAGAAGCTCCTCGGCGCTGACGCCTTCGCCCGTGGCGGCGGACTTGATCTCGACCGACTTGCGACGGTCGCGGTTCACCTGGTCGCCGGGGTTCTGGCGTTTGATGTGCGGCTTGTGGCGCAGGGTCAGGGTGATGGCGCCGATCATCGCGATCAGCAGCACGATCCCGGCCGCTTGGAAGAAGTAGACATAGTCTGTGTAGAGCACGCGGCCGATGGCCTCGACATTGGTGACGCTAGCGTCCGGCGCGCCCGGCGCCGGCAGGCCCGCAGCGGCGCCGCCCTGAACCACGGCGACCGAGACGATGATCATCTCGACCAGCAGCACGGCGGCGATGATGGCGCCCAGCGGCAGATAGCGCGCGTAGCCTTCGCGCAGCTTCAGGAAGTCCACGTCCAGCATCATGACGACGAACAGGAACAGCACCGCGACCGCGCCCACATAGACGACGACCAGCAGCATCGCCAGGAACTCGGCGCCCAGCAGGACGAACAGACCCGCCGACGAGAAGAAGGCCAGGATCAACCACAGCACGCTGTGCACCGGGTTGCGCGCGGTCACGACCAGAAGGCCGGAAACCGTGGCGACCGCCGCCAGCAGATAGAAGGCTATGCCTTGCAGCATGTCGGGACGAAGCCCCTTTCGTATCGGCCGCGACCCCCTTTCAGGAATCGCCGACCCGTTTAGCGAGATGCGCCTTAGCGGTAAGGCGCGTCGAGTTCCAGATTCTTGGCGATCTGCCGTTCCCAGCGGTCGCCGTTATCGAGCAGGCGTTGCTTGTCGTAGAGCAGCTCTTCGCGCGTCTCGACGGCGAACTCCGAGTTCGGGCCTTCCACGATGGCGTCCACCGGGCAGGCCTCCTGGCACAGGCCGCAGTAGATGCATTTGACCATGTCGATGTCGTATCGGGTCGTGCGGCGGCTGCCGTCCGCGCGCGGCTCGGCCTCGATGGTGATGGCCTGGGCCGGGCAGATGGCCTCGCACAGCTTGCAGGCGATGCAGCGTTCCTCGCCATTGGCATAGCGGCGCAGGGCATGCTCGCCCCGGAAACGCGGCGACTGCGGATTGCGCTCGAACGGATAGTTCACCGTCATCTTGGGACGGGCCATATATTTCAGCGACAGACCGATGGCGCCGATGACGTCCAGCATCATCGCGCCCTTGGTCGCCTGGACGATACGGGTGAACATCAGGGCTTATCCTTGGGGGCGGGCGTCGTCTGGGGTGCGGTCTGGCTGGCGCGCCAGTCCTGTTCGATGCGGTCTTGGCGTTGCTGCCATTGATAGCTCGACTCGGGCATGCGCGACGGGTCGGGCGCGCAGGCGGCGGTCATCGCCACAAGACCGAGGCCGATGATAGGGCCGCGCATCACGACCCCACCACGAAGACACGCCAAGCGGAAACGATCACGACCGCGACCAGCGACGTCGGCAGGAAGATCTTCCAGCCCAGACGCATCAGTTGGTCGTAGCGATAGCGCGGCACGAAGGCCTTCACCATCGAGATCATGATGAACCAGAAGACCGTCTTGGCCATGAAGGTCAGCAGATAGATCGTGTAGGCGATCCAGGCCGGCAGCCCATCCATCCAGGCCTGCGGCACGCCGGGGTTCCAGCCGCCGAAGAACAGCAGGCTGATCATCGCCGACATGAAGACGATGTTGACGTACTCGCCCATCATGAACAGCAGATACGGCGTCGAGCTGTATTCGACCTGATAACCGGCGACCAGTTCAGACTCGGCCTCGGGCAGGTCGAACGGCGGGCGGTTGGTTTCGGCCAGGGCCGAGATGAAGAAGATGATCGACATCGGGAACAGGATCACCACCAGCGGCCAGGTGTCGGCGCCGCCGCCGAAGCCGTACCAGTTCCAGAACATGCCCTTCTGGCTGTCGACGATCGCCGACAGGTTCATGGTGCCGGCCAGCAGGATCACATTGATGATGATCAGGCCCAGCGAGACTTCATAGGACACCATCTGCGCCGCCGAACGCAGCGAGCCCAGGAACGGATACTTCGAGTTGGAAGCCCAACCGCCCATGATGATGCCGTAAACGCCCAGCGACGACACGGCGAAGATATACAGGATGCCGACGTTCAGGTCCGAAACCACCCAGCCGGGGGCGAACGGAATGACCGCCCAGGCCATGAAGGCCAGGATGACGGTGATGATCGGGGCGATGATGAAGACCGCCTTGTCCGCGCCGGCCGGGATCACGACCTCCTTCAGCACGAACTTGATCATGTCGGCGAAGGATTGAAGCAGGCCGAAGGGACCGACGACGTTCGGGCCCTTGCGCATCTGCACCCCAGCCCAGACCTTGCGGTCGGCCAGCAGCAGGAAAGCGACGGCGATCAGCACGCCGACCGTGATCAGCAGGACCTGGCCGACCGTGATCAGCGTCCAGCCCAGAGGCGTGGCCCAGAAGGAAACGGGGTCCATGGCTTACTCCGCCGCCATTGCGACCGGCCGGGTCCGCAGGGCGGACAGCTCGGCCATCGTCGCGCTGGCGCGCGCTATCGGATTGGAAAGATACGGGTCGGTCACGACCGAGACGAAGGCGCGGTCGCCCAGATCACCCTTGGCGCCCAGGGCCGCCACGTCGAACGTCGCCGGCGCGGGCAGATAATCGATCCGGCCGAAGGTCGGATGATCGCCCATCAGCTTGGCGCGCAGTTGCTCCAGCGTGTCGTAAGGCAGGGTCTGATCGACGCGCGCCGACAGGGCGCGGATGATGGCCCAGTCTTCCTTGGCCTCGCCCTTGGGGAAGACGGCGCGTTCGGCCATCTGCACCCGGCCCTCGGTGTTGACGTACAGGCCGGACTTCTCGGTATAGGCCGCGCCCGGCAGGATGACGTCGGCGCCGTGCGCGCCGCGGTCGCCATGGCTGCCCAGATAGACGCGGAAGGCGTTCGAACCGGTCGGATCGACCTCGTCGGCGCCCAGCAGGAACAGCACGTCCAGCGCATCCGGCTTCAGCATTTCGGCGACGGTCAGGCCGCCCTCAGCCGGCACGAAGCCCATGTCCAGACCAGCGACGCGCGACGCGGCGTGGTGCAGCACGTTGAAGCCGTTCCAGCCTTCAGCGACGACGCCGACCTTCTTGGCCAGGGCGCCGAGCGCGTTCAGGACGGCCGGACCGCCCTCCCCGCCCAGCGCGCCGGAGCCGACGATGATCGCCGGACGCTCGGCCTTGGTCAGGAAGTCCAGCGCCGACTTCGGCAGCTTGGCCAGGGTCTGCGTGCCTGCGCCCAGATAGGCGTAGTCGAACGTCAGGTCCGCCTGTTCGCCGATCAGACCGATCTCCATGTCGCCCTTCAGCCAGGCCTTGCGCAGGCGGGCGTTGAGCAGCGGCGCCTCGGTGCGCGGATTGGCGCCGACGATCAGAACGGCGTCAGCCTTTTCAATGCCTTCCAGGCCGGAGTTGAACAGCCATCCCTCACGTGGACCATACCCAACGGCGGCGCCGTCCTGGCGGCAGTCGGTGTTGTTGGAGCCGAGCGCGCGGAACAGATCCAGCGTCGCCTTCATCGACTCGGCGTCCTGCAGATCGCCGGCGATCACGCCGATACGGTCGGCCGGCGCGGCCTTCAGCTTGGCGGCGACGGCGTCCAGCGCCTCGTTCCACGAGGCGGCGCGCAGCTTGCCGTTCTCACGGATCCACGGACGGTCCAGACGACGCGCGGTCAGGCCGTCGACGACGTAGCGGCTCTTGTCCGACAGCCACTCCTCGTTGATGCCCTCATTGACGCGCGGCAGCACGCGCATGACTTCAGATCCGCGATAGTCGGCGCGGATGTTCGAGCCCAGGGCGTCCATGACGTCGATGGTCTCGGTCTTCTTCAGTTCCCACGGACGATAGTGGTACTGCCACGGACGGTGCGTCAGGGCGCCGACCGGGCACAGGTCGTTGACGTTGCCCGACAGTTCCGAGGCGACCGACTTCTCCAGATAGGTCGTGATCTCGGCGTCCTCGCCGCGCGAGATCATGCCGATGTCCGGCACGCCGGCGACTTCGGTGATGAAGCGGACGCAACGCGTGCACTGGATGCAGCGCGTCATGAAGGTCTTGATGGTCGGACCCATCGCCTTTTCTTCGACCGCGCGCTTGTTCTCCGAGTAGCGCGAGCCGTCGCGGCCATAGCCGACCGACTGGTCCTGCAGGTCGCACTCACCGCCCTGGTCGCAGATCGGGCAATCCAGCGGGTGGTTGATGAGCAGGAACTCCATCACCCCTTCGCGAGCCTTCTTGACCATCGGCGTGTCAGTGAAGATTTCCTGACCGTCGGCGGCCGGAAGCGCGCACGAAGCCTGCGGCTTCGGCGGTCCAGGCTTCACTTCAACCAGGCACATGCGGCAGTTGCCGGCGATGGACAGGCGCTCGTGATAGCAGAAGCGCGGAATCTCTTGTCCGGCGCGTTCGGCGACCTGGAGCACGGTCATGCCGGGCTCGAACTCGGTTTCGACGCCGTTGACCTTGGCGATAGGCATCAGCGGGCCTCTTGCTTGGCGGCGGGAGCCGCCATTTGTACATCCACGGACATCGGCTGACCGTCGCGGAACAGGCCCGCGCCGTCGGCTTCCGCCCGGCATTCGAATTCCAGCCTGCCGCCATCGACCGGCGCGCGCCACGACACCTGGGCCGTGCGTTCGCCGGTGGCGGTGAAGGCGACGGCGTCGCCTTCCTGGCCATACATGCGGTTCACCACGTCGCGGCAGGCCGCTTCGAGGTTCGCCGGAGCTGCCGCCATCGCGACAGGCGCCACCTCAGCAGGAGCCGCCGTCGCGGGCGCGGTCGACGCTTCAGGCGCAGCCTTTTCCCCCTCGCCGCAAGCGGCGAGGCTCGGAAGCGTCAGCAACAGGGCGACGGCGAGGCGCATCTCTACTCCGCCGCGATCGCGTGGCCGGCGAAGTTCGCGCGGCGGCTGCGATAGTTGGCGATCCGCTCTTCGATCTCGTGACGGAAGTGACGGATCAGGCCCTGAACCGGCCAGGCGGCGGCGTCGCCCAGGGCGCAGATGGTGTGGCCCTCGACCTGTCCGGCGACGTCCAGCAGCAGATCGATTTCCGACGGATCGGCCTCGCCCACGGCCATCCGCTCAAGCACGCGCCACATCCAGCCGGTGCCTTCGCGGCACGGCGTGCACTGGCCGCAGCTCTCGTGTTTGAAGAAGTAGCTGATGCGGGCGATCGCCCTCACGATGTCGGTCGACTCGTCCATCACGGTCACGCCGGCGGTGCCCAGCGACGAGCGAACCTCGCGCATGGAATCGAAGTCCATCAAGACCGTCTCGGCCTGCTCGCGCGTGATGACCGGGCAGGACGCGCCGCCGGGGATGATGGCCTTCAGATTGCTCCAGCCGCCACGCACGCCGCCGCCGTGATCCTCGATCAGCTGACGCAGCGGGATCGACATGGCCTCCTCGACCACGCAGGGCGTGTTCACATGGCCGGACAGGGACATCAGCTTTGTGCCGGTGTTGTTCGGACGGCCGAAGCTGGCGAACCAGTCGGCGCCGCGACGCAGGATCGTGCCGACGACGGCGATCGACTCGACGTTGTTCACCGTGGTCGGGCAGCCGTACAGGCCCGCGCCGGCCGGGAACGGCGGCTTAAGACGGGGCTGACCCTTTTTGCCCTCCAGCGATTCCAGCAGGGCCGTCTCTTCGCCGCAGATGTAGGCGCCGGCGCCGTGGTGGATATAGACGTGGAAGTCCCAGCCGTGGACGTTGCCGTCGCCGATCAGCTTGGCCTCATAGGCCTGCTTGACGGCGGCTTCCATCCGCTCGCGCTCCAGCACGTATTCGCCGCGCAGATAGATGTAGCAGGCATGGGCCTGCATCGCGAAGCTGGCGATCAGCGCGCCTTCGATCAGCAGGTGCGGATCATGGCGCATGATCTCGCGGTCCTTGCAGGTCGCGGGCTCGGATTCGTCGGCGTTGATGACCAGGTAGTGAGGACGATCCTTCACTTCCTTGGGCATGAACGACCACTTCAGACCGGTCGAGAAGCCCGCGCCGCCCCGGCCGCGCAGACCCGAGGCCTTGACGTTGTTGATGATCCAGTCGCGGCCAAGGTCCAGCATGTCCTTGGTGGCGTTCCAGGCGCCGCGGTTCTTCGCCCCGTCCAGCGTCCAGTCGTGGAAGCCGTACAGGTTGGTGAAGATGCGATCCTTATCTTCGAGAATGCCCACCATCTTCAGTTCCGATCTCCGCGCGTGTCCGCGCGCTTCATCATGCTACGGCCCCACAGCGCGATCCCGACGCCCATGACGGCTATCAGCGCGCCAACGGGTATCATGACCTCCAGATCGACCGGGATGACACCCATCAGCGTCAGTACGATTAGCCCCAACCCCATGACCACATCGGCGAGGCCGAGGAGATAAAAGGTTTTGAAATCAACAGGCTTGGCTTGCTTCGCCATCACAGCCCCTCCGCCAGACGGCGCTTGTGGTGGCGCGTGCGTATCCAGATGGCCGCGATGACCATCATCCAGCCCGCCGCCAGCATGAAGTAGGAGAGATTGACTGCCCACGGTCCGACTGCGCCCTGACGCGAGATCAGAATCAGAACGGCCGCGCCGACGACCATGGCCAGGCCGCCCGCGCGCAGCGGACGCCCGACGTTGCGTAGTTCCTTGCGGTAGGCTGCGCGGCCCTCCTCGGTGTTCAGATCCGGCGGCGACATCAGGCCGGCGCCTTCTCGACCGGCGCGGGGTCGCTGTTCGGCAGCTTCTTGATCGGCTTGGCGGCCGAACCGTCATACAGCGTCGCGTCGAGCAGGGTCTTGGGCCCGCCCTCAGGCGCCGCATTGGTGCGACCGATGTAGGAGCCCGGCTCGGGCGTCTTGCCGGCGGCGAAGTCGTCGATGATCCGGCCGATCGTCTCGGGCGTCAGATCCTCGAAATAGTAGTCGTTGATCTGGGCCATCGGCGCGTTGGAGCAGGCGCCCAGGCACTCGACTTCCTGCCAGGTGAAGCGGCCGTCGGCGGACAGATGATCCTTGGGACCAATCTTCTCCTTGCAGACGCGCATCAGCTCATTGGCGCCGCGCAGCATGCACGGCGTGGTGCCGCACACCTGGATCAGCGCCGTCTTGCCGACCGGCTCCAGCATGAACATGGTGTAGAAGGTCGCGACCTCCAGCACCCGGATGTAGGCCATATCCAGCAGCTCGGCGATCGCGCGGATGGCGGGTTCGGACACCCAGCCTTCCTGCTTCTGCACCAACCACAGGATCGGGATCACCGCCGACTGACGACGCCCTTCCGGATACTTCTTGATCCACCATTCGGCCTTGGCCGTCGTATCGGCCGAGAAGGCGAACGAGGCCGGCTGTTCCTTGGCGAGACGACGAACGCTCATCGGTCCACTTCTCCGAAAACGATGTCGAGCGAGCCCAGGATGGCGGACACGTCGGCCAGTTGGTGGCCGCGGTTCATCCAGTCCATCGCCTGCAGTGAGCGGAAGCCCGGCGCCGAGATCTTCACGCGATAGGGTTTGTTGGTGCCGTCCGACACCAGATAGATGCCGAACTCGCCCTTGGGCGCCTCGACAGAGGCATAGACCTCGCCCTCGGGCGTCTTGAAGCCTTCGGTGTAGAGCTTGAAGTGGTGGATCAGCGACTCCATCGAGCGCTTCATCTCGCCACGGCGCGGCGGGACGATCTTGTTGTCCTCGACCATCACCGGCTCGCCGGGGCAGTTGCGCAACTTGTGGATGCACTGCTCCATGATCCGCACCGACTGCTTCATCTCCTCGATGCGCACCAGATAGCGATCCCAGCAGTCGCCGTTCTTGCCGACGACCACGTCGAAGTCGAGCTCGGCATAGCACTCATAGGGCTGCGACTTGCGCAGGTCCCAAGCGATGTTCGAGCCGCGCAGCATCACGCCGGTGAAGCCCCATTCCAGGGCTTCCTGCTTGGACACCACGCCGATGTCCACGTTGCGCTGCTTGAAGATGCGGTTCTCGGTGACCAGGCTTTCGATGTCCTTCAGCGCTGGCGGGAACTCGTGGCACCAGCGGCCGATGTCGTCGATCAGGTCCATCGGCAGGTCCTGGTGGACGCCGCCGGGCCGGAAATAGTTGGCGTGCAGACGGGCGCCGCAGGCGCGCTCGTAGAACACCATCAGCTTTTCGCGTTCCTCAAAGCCCCAGAGCGGCGGCGTCAGGGCGCCGACGTCCATGGCCTGGGTCGTCACGTTCAGCATGTGCGACAGGATGCGGCCGATCTCCGAGTACAGGACACGGATCAGCTGCGCCCGGTACGGAACTTCGATGCCCAGCAGCTTCTCGATGGCCAGGCAGAAGGCGTGCTCCTGGTTCATCGGCGAGACGTAGTCCAACCGGTCCAGATACGGCACGTTCTGAAGGTAGGTGCGCGCCTCCATCAGCTTTTCGGTGCCGCGGTGCAGCAGGCCGATGTGCGGATCGACGCGCTCGACGATCTCGCCGTCCAGCTCCAGCACCAGGCGCAGCACGCCGTGCGCGGCCGGGTGTTGCGGACCGAAGTTGATGGTGAACTTGCGGTCTTCCATCTCGCGCGCGTGCGCGGTGCGGGTGTCGAGGTCGTCCTCGAACACATCGACGCCCAGCGGCGGCAGAGTGGGGTTTCCGTCAGCCATTACGCCTGGCCTCCCGCCTTCTCGTCGCCGGGCAGGACCGGCGCGGGGTATTCGGCGCCCTCCCAGGGCGACAGGAAATCGAAGGTGCGGAACTCTTGGGTCAGCTTGACCGGCTCATAGACCACGCGGCGCTGTTCCTCGTCGTAGCGGACCTCGACATAGCCCGTCATCGGGAAGTCCTTGCGCAGCGGATGGCCTTCGAAGCCATAGTCCGTCAGCAGGCGACGCATGTCCGGGTGGCCCGAGAACAGCATGCCGTACATGTCGTAGGCTTCACGCTCGAACCAGTTGGCGGCCGGATAGGCCGAGATGACCGAAGGCACCGGCTGGGTCTCGTCGGTCGAGACCTTGACGCGCAAGCGCGCGTTCCGCGTCATCGACAGCAGGTGATAGACCACCTCGAACCGCTCCTTGCGATCCGGATAGTCCACGCCGCACAGATCGAGCAGCTGCTGGAAGCCGAACTGATCGCGCAGCGTCGTCAGCACCTCGACGATCCGCTCGCGCGGCGCGACCAGCGTCAACTCGCCGAACGCCACCTGGGCCTCGACACCCAACGCCCCGACCATCTCGGCGCCCAGCGGCGTCAGGGCGGCTTCGTGTTGCGCTTGAACAGCCAGAGAGGTCATCGGTCGATGGTCCCCGTGCGACGGATCTTCTTCTGCAGTTGCAGCAGGCCGTAGAGTAGCGCCTCGGCCGTCGGCGGGCAGCCGGGCACATAGACGTCCACCGGCACCACGCGGTCGCAACCGCGCACGACGCTGTAACTATAGTGGTAGTAGCCGCCGCCGTTGGCGCAGCTGCCCATCGACACGACGTAACGCGGATCGGGCATCTGGTCGTAGACCTTGCGGATGGCCGGGGCCATCTTGTTGGTCAGGGTGCCGGCGACGATCATCAGGTCCGACTGGCGCGGGCTGGCGCGCGGCGCCATGCCGAAGCGCTCGACATCGAAGCGCGGCATCGACATCTGGATCATCTCGACCGCGCAGCAGGCCAGGCCGAACGTCATCCACATCAGCGAGCCCGTGCGGGCCCAGTTGATGACGTCGTCGGCAGCGGCGACCAGATAGCCGCGCTCGCCGAGCTCCATGTTCACGGCCTCGAAGAACTTGTCGTGGACCTTGGGATCATAACCCTCGACGGTCGAACGCGCGCCGGCGCCGGCCGGAACCAGCGGCGCGCCCGATGCGGATACCAGGCCCGCGGGCTTGGAAGCGGCGACTACTCCCATTCCAGGGCTCCCTTCTTCCATTCGTAGATGAAGCCGATGGTCAGCACGCCCAGGAAGACCATCATCGACCAGAAGGCGAAGACCATGCCGGCGTGCGACAGATCGAACATCGACACCGCCCACGGGAACAGGAAGGCGACTTCCAGGTCGAAGATGATGAAGAGGATCGACACCAGATAGAAGCGGATGTCGAACTTCATCCGGGCATCGTCGAAGGCGTTGAAGCCGCACTCATAGGCCGACAGCTTCTCGCTATCGGGGCTTTTCGGTGCCAGCAGCAGCGGCAGCACGATGAAAAGAATGCCGATGAAGGCGGCTACGCCGGCGAAGATCAGGACCGGAAGATATTCGAGAAGGAATGCGTTCATTCGAAGAACCTCGTCCGCCGGGGAGAGGCGGGATTCGGCGCTTCTTAGACCCAAGACCGCCGCCGTTCAAACCCCTGCGGCCATTGGATTTTCATTGAGAATGGCTCGCAACTTTGCGCGCCATATGTCGCAGGGCCGACGCTTGCGCGTCGCAGGGCTGCAAAGGCCTATTGGCGAGCCGATCGCGTAACCGAAAGTCATCCGAATGAGCCTAGCCAGCCGCGCCCTGAACGCTGTCGAACGGATCGGCAATCGGCTGCCCGATCCCGTCTTCCTATTCCTGTGGCTGATCGGCGGTCTGATCGTCCTCAGCATGGTCGGCGCCGGCCTGGGCTGGTCCGCCGTCAATCCGGTCACCGGCGATCAACTGGTCGCCAAGAGCCTGCTGTCGGCCGAGAATCTGGAACAGTTGATCATCGGCATGCCGCGCACCCTGGCGGACTTTCCGCCCCTCGGCATCGTCATCACCATCATCTATGGCGCTTCGGTCGCCGAACGCACCGGGATGTTCGCGACCGCCATTCGCGGCGCTTTGCTGAACGCCCCGCGTTCCATACTGACACCCGTCGTCGTGATCACCGGCATGGTGTCCCATCACGCGTCGGACGCCTCCTATGTCGTGGTCATCCCGCTAGCGGCCGTCATCTTCGCCGCAGCGGGCCGACATCCGTTGGCGGGTCTGGCCGCGGGCTTCGCCGCCGTGTCGGGCGGATACGCCGGCAACCTGTTTCCCGGCGCTAGTGACGCCCTGATCCTGGGCATCACCGAGCCGGCCGCCCGCCTGATCGATCCGTCCTATTCCGTGAACATCGCGGGCAACTGGTTCTTTATCGTCGGCGTCGTCTTCGTCTTCACCCCCATCGTCTGGTTCCTGACCGACCGGGTGATCGAGCCGCGCCTCGGCGTCTGGAAGCCGTCAGAGGGGGTCGCCGCCCCGAACGCTTCGGAAAAACAGCCCCTGACCGCCTCCGAAAAGCGCGGCCTGAAGTTCGCCGGCCTGGCGCTTCTGGGCATGATCGCGCTCTGGGCCCTGCTGACCTTCATACCGGGCTCGCCGTTCGTCGATCCCGAGGTGGACCCGGAGCAGAAGTTCAATCCGCTCTACAAGTCCCTGGTCGCCTTCTTCGCCATCACCTTCTTCGTCACCGGCGGGGCATACGGTGCCGGAGCCGGCACGATCCAGTCGCACCGCGACATGGTCACGATGATGCGCGACGGCATCGCCCAGTTGGCGCCCTATATCGTGCTGGCCTTCTTCGCCGCGCACTTCGTGGCCATGTTCAACTGGTCGGGGCTGGGGCCGATCCTGGCGGTCAATGCGGCGGCGGGTCTGAAGACCCTGGCCCTGCCCGCCCCTCTGCTGCTGATCTGCGTCGTCTTCGTCTCGTGCTTCTTCGATCTGTTCATCGGTTCGGCCTCGGCCAAGTGGTCGGCCCTGGCGCCCATCGTGGTGCCGATGTTCATGCTGCTGGGCATTTCACCAGAGATGACGACCGCCGCCTATCGCATGGGTGATTCCGTCACGAACATCGCCACGCCGTTGATGAGCTACTTCCCCCTGATCCTGACCTTCGCCCAGCGCTGGGATCCGCGATTCGGCCTCGGTTCCTTGATGGCGACCATGCTGCCCTACGCCGGGGCCTTCCTGGTCGCTGGTCTGGTCATGGTGGCGGCCTGGGTCGCCTTCGACCTGCCGCTGGGGCCGGGCGTCGGCGTCCACTATGAGCCGCCGCCTCCCGCCGTGGCGGCCCATGAGCCTGCGGACGGCGGCGTAGCGGGCCCGCACAGCCCGCCCCAGGCGGCGATCGTCACGCCGTCCACAGCCCCTTCGCGTTGAGGGGCGCGTTTCTCCGAAAAGGTCGCTTGACGCGATGTGTCAGCCCGCCTAAACGACGCCCCTCGCCGGGGCGCACAGCCGCTTCGGCCGGGAAACGCGGGTGTAGCTCAGTTGGTTAGAGTGCCGGCCTGTCACGCCGGAGGTCGCGGGTTCGAGCCCCGTCACTCGCGCCACTCTTTCTAGAAATAGAAGAGTGGCGCACACCGCCTTCCCAAAAAGCTTTCGAAACAGCTCAAAAGTTTCGACCTGATACGCGGGTGTAGCTCAGTTGGTTAGAGTGCCGGCCTGTCACGCCGGAGGTCGCGGGTTCGAGCCCCGTCACTCGCGCCACTTCTTTTCAAGACATCGATAAAAGAAGTGGCGCGCTCCCGTTTTTGGAAACGCGCCATTCGAACGAGTCACAGCCCTGGCCGCTTCAGTGCAGCGGCAGTGCAACATCCGGGTTCACGAACGCCGCTTCCCCCGTCAGCTCGCCATAGACCATGCACAAATCCTCGAAGACGCGGTTCCAGGCGAACTGGCTGACAGCCTTCTCACGCGCTGCCCGGCCGATCGCTTCGATGTCGCGCGCGAACAGGGCCTCGACCGCCTGGGCGTAATCGTCGGCGTCCGCGCTGGCGGCCAGTTGCCCCACGCTCTCGTCGACCGTCTCGGCGACGCCGCCCGCATTGACCCCGACCACGGGGCGACCGCAGGCCATGGCCTCCAGCACGATCAGCCCAAACGGTTCTTTATCATTGGCGTGCACGAACGCGTCGCAGCTGGCGATGATCTTGGCGACCGCCTTGGGATCGCTTTCGTAAGGCATGGAGATGACACGGTCCTCTTCCGGCATCCCCGCGCCTGCGCCGACCAGCACCAGATGATAGGGCGCGCCCAGCTTCTGGACCGCCTCGATCAGCACGTCCACGTTCTTCTCCTTGGCCGGACGACCTGCGAAGCACAGCAGCCGCGCGTCCTCGCCCAGACCCAGCTGTTTCAGCAGCCACTGCCGGTCACGACGGTCCGGACGGAAGGTGTCGATCTCCACGCCCAGGGGCCGGATGACGATGTTGTTCACACCGGCCTCTTCCAGGCGCCGCGCGATAAAGCGACTGGGCGACACAACCCGGTCGAACTGCGAAAACAGCTTCGCCCAACGCTTCTCCACCGGCTTCTTGGCCCACTCGCCGAAATGCAGCGCCGCCAGCCCGGCCGGATCGGAATGGCAAAAACCGACGACCGGGCAGCCGACCCGCTGCCCGGCCTCCAACGCCCCCTGCCCCGGCGTGTAAGGGTCTCCGGCCTCGATGATCGACGGCTTCATCGCCGCCACCCAGGCGCTCCAGCGCTTCACCGAACTGGGCCAGCGATAGCCGTCGCCGAACGGCAGCTTGGTCGCCCGAAGTTGCACGATGCCGTCGGCTCTCGCCTTGTGACGCGCGCCGGGCACGATCAGCGAGTGACTGACCCCTGGCCGATTGGCCTCGATCCACGCCTTCTTGGACAGGATATAGCGCTTCACCCCGCCCGAGCGCGGCGCATAAAGCATCGTGGTGTCCACCAGGCGGGGCCGTTCGTCCATCGCCGCCGCCTTTAAGGCCCGCAGCGTATCGGCGACTTCCACGTCCAGCCCTGGAATCAGTCGGAGTTCGCTTTCCTG
Source organism: Brevundimonas diminuta (assembly GCF_022654015.1). Taxonomy (NCBI): domain Bacteria; kingdom Pseudomonadati; phylum Pseudomonadota; class Alphaproteobacteria; order Caulobacterales; family Caulobacteraceae; genus Brevundimonas; species Brevundimonas diminuta. Next base: position 1,868,842 of record NZ_CP073063.1, on the reverse strand, counting down.
GACGTCGAGGTCTGTCATGCTCATGGAGTGTTCTCGCCTGGTCTGGGCTGTCGAACGCCGGAGGGGTTCGATGGATGCGTCCACGGGACGCGGCCTTTAGGACCGTTCGACGCCCGTAGACCCGGGCGCGGCAAAGCTCAAGTGCGCGCCGTCGCGATTCCCTCCGCATTCGGCCTATCGGGCATCGACGAACGAACGCGGGTCGCCTTACGGTATCGCCCCAGGACCATCACGGCCTTGCATTCGCCTCAAATTCGATAAACTTGGAACGCTGGCGCGGACCCTGCTATGGGGTCTCCCGTAACGTGACGCGTGACCACCAGGGGTTTCTACCGAATGCGTATTTTGCTCGCGACCGCCGTGGCGATCGCCCCCTTGATGGTCGCCACCGGATCCCAGGCCGAGATCGTCATCTCGAACGCCCGGACCACGCCGATCCAGACGTCCAATGCGACGGGCACCGCCGCCGACAACATCCGCATCGCCAGCGGCGGCAGCGTCGCCGTCGCCTCGGGCGCGGCGGTGACCCTGAACAGCAACAACACGGTCGATCTGGACAGCGGCGGCTCGATCACGATGGACAAGTCGGCTGACGGCTCGACGGGTCTTCTGGTCAACGGCGGCAACACCGGTTCGGTGATCGTCGGCGGCTCCATCACTGTCAACGACACGCTGGAAACAGCGGACATAAAAGACACGGACGGCGACGGCGATCTGGACGGGCCGTTCGCCACCGGAACCGGCCGCTACGGCGTGCGAGTCACCGGCGCCTCGCCCTTCACCGGCAACATCCTGGTCGAGAGCACGGGCGCCATCGCCGTCGAAGGCAACAACTCCTACGGCCTGTCCGTCGAATCCGCGCTGAATGGCAAACTCCAAAGCCTGGGCGCCGTCCGTGTAACCGGCAACGACAGCGCCGCCATTCGCAGCACGGGACCGATTTCCGGCAATGTCGATCTCGCCGGCTCCATCTCGGCGCTGGGCGCCAATGCGACGGGCGTTTCCATCGAAGGCGATGTCGGCGGGGCGCTCAAGATCCATTCCTCCGTGGTGGCCACCGGCTATCGCTACACCACCCCGCCGCCCGCGCGTCCGACGACCGGCACCTTCGACAACGCGACGACTCTGTTCCTCGACGAACTCGATGCAGACGATTTGCTGCAAGGTGGACCGGCCGTGCGCGTCGGCGCCAATGTCGCCGGCGGCGTGCTGTTGGACAAGGCGCTCGCCTATTCCGAGGCCGGGATCGAGGGTGACGACGACAAGGACGGCGTCAAGAACGGCGACGAGGACGATGACGGCGACGGCATCAAGAACCGCGACGATCCGGACCGTGACGGCGACGGCATCCCGGACGCCAGCGAGACAGCCGCCTCCATCACGTCGCTGGGCGGCGCGCCTGCGCTGCTGATCGGCTCGACGACGAACACCGTGACCCTCGGCGCTGTCGGAACAGGCGATGCGGCCTATGGTCTGATCAACCGCGGCACCATTGTCGGCTCCGGCCTCTATTCCGGCGTGGAGTCCCGCGCCGTGCAACTCGGCGTGACCGGCGGCCAGGCCGTCAACGTCGTCGGCGGCGTGCGCAACGAGGGCGGCATCTCATCGACCGCTGTCGACGCCAACGCCACGGGTCTCTGGATCGGCTCGGGCGTGACCGCTCCGACGATCAACAACTCGGGCGCCATTCAGGCCGTCGCCTCGGGCAAGCAGACCCAGAGCGCGACCGGCATTCTGATTGGTGCAGGCGCCAACGTCGGCTCGCTGACCAACACCGGCAACCTCGTCGCTTCTTTCGGCGGCAATCAGGGTTCGGCAACCGTTATTCGTGACCAGTCCGGCAGCCTGACCCAGCTGAACAACGCCGGTTCGATCATCGGCTCGCTCACCCCTAACACCGACGATACAAATCCTGTCACCGGCAAGGTGACCGCCATCGACGTCTCGGCCAACACGACCGGCGTCACCCTGCGGCAGTACGGCATTCCCGCCGCTGCCGGCAGCACGGCGACGGATACGGACAAGGACGGTGTGCCGGACGCGAACGAACCGGCCATCGTCGGCGCGATCAAGCTGGGCTCTGGCGCCGACACCCTCAATATCGAGAACGGCGTCGTCAACGGCGACATCGATTTCGGCGCCGGCGCCGACCGGCTGAACATCAGCGGCGGCGCGGTTGTGACCGGCGCCATCGCCAACAGCGACGGCCTGCTGGACATCAACGTGTCGAAGGGCACTCTGGCCGCCACCCAGACGGGCGCCACGGCGATCTCCAACCTGAACATCGGCGCCGAAGGGACATTGCTGGTCAATCTTGACCCCGCCAACGACCGCGCCGGCGGCTTCAACGTCAGCGGCAATGCGACCCTGGCGACAGGCTCCACCCTGGGCGTCCGCTTCTCGTCGCTGATCGATCAGCCCGAGCGGTTCAACGTCATCACGGCGGGCACGCTGAATGTGGGTCAGATCAACCAGACCCTGCTGTCGGAAAACTCGCCGTATCTGTACGTCGTGCAGGGCGGCGTCGCCGGCAACACTGTCTATGTCGACGCGCGTCGCCGCACGGCCTCCGAGGCCGGTCTGATCCCGGTCGAGGCGTCCGCCTACGACGCCGTCTATGGCGCGCTGGGGTCCAATGAGGCCCTACGCAACCTGTTCCTGTCGCAGACGTCGCGCGACGGCTTCATCGACGCCTACGAGCAGATGCTGCCCGACCACTCCGGCGGGCCGCTGATGTCGCTGTCGGCCGGCGTCGATGCGGTCACCCGCGCGCTGACCGGCCGCAACGCCGCCGCTGCGCCGGGTGAAACCAGCGCATGGGTCCAGGAGATCAACTTCTACGCCGACAAGGACAAGACCGACTCCTACGGTTTCCGGTCCGAAGGCTTCGGCGTCGCCGGCGGCGTCGAAAAGGGCACCAGCCTGGGCGCCGTCGGCATCTCGGCCGCCTTCACTTCGTCCGACATCAAGGACCCCGAGGCCGAAGCCGAAGAGGTCCTGTCCGCCAATCTGCTGGAGTTGGGCCTCTACTGGCGCGCTCAGGGTCAATACTGGACGACCTGGGCCCGTGCGGCGGGGGGCTACGCCTCCTTCAGCGCCGATCGCTCGCTGGTCGCCACCGGCGTCTATCTGAACAACAAGTCCGACTGGCATGGCTGGACGGCGGCGGTCGCCGGCGGCGCCTCGTATGAGCGCAACTTCGGCCGTCTGAACATCCGCCCCGAAATCTACGGCGAGTATTTCAGCCTGTCGGAAGGCTCGCGCAGCGAGAAGGGCGGCGGCGACGGCTTCGATCTCGACATCGATTCGCGCGACAGCCACATCTTCTCGGCGGTGGCGGCGATGAACGTCGGCTATGGCTTCGGCCGCAACGGCTGGATCCGTCCGGAACTGCGCGTCGGCTATCGTCAGAACATCTCGGTCGACGCCGGCGAAACCATCGCGCGCTTCGCCAGCGGCGGCCCGGACTTCATCCTGTCGCCGGACGCCATCGAAGGCGGCGGACCGATCCTGGGCTTCCGCCTGAACTTCGGCAACGAACTGGGCATGCTGTCGCTGACCGGCGACGCCGAGCTGCTGGAAGACTACGTCCGCTACTCGCTGCTGCTGCGGGCCAGCTTCCGCTTCTGATCGCAGCCTGATCCAGACAAACGAAAGGCCGCCGGAGCGATCCGGCGGCCTTTTTGTTTGGTAGGCGGCGACGGGCAACCTACCCTTCTAAACAAGACGTTGTTTTTCTACGTCTTTTTACCACGACCTCGGCAATATTCCACCAGGAATCCACCAGGTCGCATTACACTGTCACACATCTGCGAGAAGCATTTTCGCTTTCTTTATCGTCGCCTGATGCCTGGCTGGACCGTTGTACAGCTTCTCTAGCAGGCCCTCGATGATGCTCATGCCTGCAACGAGTTCGCTCGCGCTCATACCACGGGCCTCATGAGCGCCTGCATTCCCACGCTTACGTATTTGATGGAGCATGTCTTTTTGATCGTCGTCGATCAGCCCCTTCGCTCTTAAATCGTCTATTTTCTTTACCAGCGTTGAACCAGCGCATTTATTGTCCCGCACAATAAACTCAACAGCCATTCTCAACCCAGTGGTTGCCAAGATCATCTTCGAACCAGCTAGCGAATAAAGCATTTCGTTGAGTATCACTGTAAGCTTATGCGGAGTGGATTCCGTGTTGAAACTAAAGTGCTCGGAAACTGGTGCAGGATATTGGAGAAACGTCTCTACGGCCTGAATATCTCCGTTCTCATCGTGATAGTATGTCTCGGAGTCCCACTGCATTGTTTCGTAGCAGACGGTATCACAGGCACCACAACGCAGTATCGCATACGTCTCACCGCCGTCCATATGGAACTCTTCGTCGTGCCAATAACCTCTATACTTTGCCTCTACGCGATGGATTGTTTTCCGACGACACGAAACACAGTGCAGTCTTTTGCGTTCATTGAGATTTTCGACGGGCTCAAAGGTATTCAGCATTGCAAGTCTCACTGATGCACTTCAGACCAAGCCAAAAGTTGTTTAGAATGTCAACTGCAGATAGACATCTCGACTCGTTGCCAGCCGAACAAACGCCCCGTTAAGGCTTGCCCATTGGTGCTATAGACCAGCCGACCTCCGCCGCTGATAGGTTTTGCCATGTTCGAAGACATGAACGTCGGTGAAGAGGAAGCTAGAGATCAGCGAGACGCCAGCCGAAAGGCCAGTGACGAATGGCTTTCACGCATTCTCCTCGCCATGCTCGCAGGCAACGGTGCTGGCCTAATCGCACTCGCGAATGCCGAAACGATCGTGCAGGGAAATGTCTGGCACAAGGTGATTGGTGCGGCCATTGCCCTGAGCCTGCTCTATGGGATCGCGACCGCATTTCTCGGGCTGGTATCTCGACGCCACCACCACTTGGTACGAGAACTCGCCTACGCGAAACGGCTCCACCAAATAAAAACGCAGGGCCGTTTGACGGAGGCTGGCGAATACAACTTCATGACGTTGCAGTCTGAAGAGGTTCGCCAGACAGCCAAGACTGCCGACGAGGCGGGCCTCGCGACCGACCGGTATCTGATCCACGCGTTGCGCGGCACGGTGGTCGCGATCGGCATTATGATGATCACCCTGATCCTGACGCCGGAACGCGTTGATCCAAACCGTCCACAGCCTGCGACCATACCGGCCAAATCTGAGGACACCCCGGCCAAGCGATAAGACACGGCTTGCCATGTTCTTGTTTTGTGCTCATTCCTCGACGAATGGGCGTGAGGGCATATCAGGGCGACGAGACCACCGGCTTCCAATCGCCGGCGCAAGATCACGTCGAGGCCGTGCCCGACCTGGCTGAACTTCTCGAACTGCGCCGCCCTCAGCGTTACGCCGTCCGTGTGAAGGGTAATGGTCTAAAGGCGCGCGGCATCCACTCTGGCGACATCCTGGTCGTGAACACAGACGGCGAGCCCCGCACCGGCAAGGTCTGCGTCGCCTTCATACATGGCGATGTCGTTCTGGCCGTTCTGACAGAAAAAGACGGCATCTGGTGGCTGGAGCCGGCTAATCAGCCCGCGCAGCCGATCACGGAAGAGACAGAAGTCTGGGCCATGATTGCCGCCCTGGTCAGGACCGATGTGTGATGTTCGGGCTGATCGACGGCAATAACTTCTACGTCTCGTGCGAGCGCGCCTTCGATCCAACCCTGATCGGCAAGCCGGTGATCGTCCTGTCGAACAACGACGGCTGCGCGATCGCCAGGTCGGCCGAGGCGAAGGCACTGGGTATCAAGATGGGCGAAGTCTGGCACCTATCGAAGCGCCGGCCTGAGTTCCGCAACGTCATCGCCAAATCGTCGAACTACGCCCTTTATGGCGACATGAGCCGCCGGGTATTCGAGGTGCTGAGCATCCATTTCAGGCGCGTCGAGCCCTACTCGATCGACGAAATGTCCCTCGATCTGACTGCCTTCGGCCGCGTCGATTACTGCCGCCGGGTCCGCGACCAGGTGCGCCAAATCACCAAGATTCCAACATGCCTTGGCATCGGACCGACGAAGACGCTGGCGAAGCTGGGCAACAAATACGCCAAGACCACCGTCGCCTTGGGCGGCGTGGCTGACCTCTCCGACGACGCTCTGCGCCGCAAGGCGTTCGACGACATGCCGATCGATGAGATTTGGGGCGTTGGCGGCGCCAGCCAGACGAAGCTGAACAACCTCGGCATCCACACGGTGGCCCAGTTCGCCGCCCTCCCCTCGGCCTCGGTCCGCAAGCTGATGACCGTCACCGGTCAGCGCACCCACGCCGAACTGAACGGCGTGTCGTGCATGCCCCTGACCTTGGCGCCCAGCCAGCGCAAGACGATCAGCGTGACCAGAATGTTCGGCCGACCGGTCGAGACGTGGGACGATATGCGCGAGGCGCTGACGGCATATTCAAGCCGGGCCGCCGAGAAGGCGCGCCAGCACGGACTGGAAGCAACCGCGCTTCAGGTCTTCTTCCACACCAGTCCGCATGCCCCTGAGCCCTTCTACAATGCGCAGCGGTCATTCGAGATCGAGCCCACCGCCGACAGCCGCGCCCTGATCCGACACACCGTCAACGCCGGCCGCTCGATGTGGCGGCCCGGGCTGCGATACGCGAAGGCTGGCGTGATCTTGCCGGACCTGGTGCTGGCCTCTGAGGCGCCCCGCGATCTGCTGCCGACGGTGGACCCCGTGAAATCCGAGAAGCTGATGACGGCGCTGGACACCCTAAACGCGCGGTTCGGTCGAGGCACGGTGCGCCCAGGCGGTCTGCCGAAGGTGACGACGTGGAGCACGCGAGCGAACAATCGGTCGCCCCGCTACACGACCCGGCTTAGCGATCTGATGGAAGTGCACGCGTGAACTGCACCCTCATTCCCCTAGCGGAGACTCCGGTTCGGCGGAGGACGTAGTACACAAGCCAGACATCAGAAACCGACCGTGCAGCGCGCCACTCAACCAAACACCCGAGGCAACCAAGGCGTTATAATATAACACTCAATTCTATCCGGGAACGGCAGGCGATGCGCATTTGGTTTGATGGGAGGGGGCGGCCCAGGGTCCCTCCCGATGACCAAATTCAACCCCCCGCCAGCGCGGTTAGAAGCAAAGCGTAATCAGAATGAGGGCAGAGATCAGCGAAGAAAGTCGAATCAAGCGACTTCCTTCAAAACTCGGTACACCGACGCACGACCAATTTTGAGCCGTCGGGCGATCTCAGTCGGTCCATGGCCCTCGCTTTTGAGAGCGGCGATCTGGTCGCGCTCAATCGCAGGCTTTCGCCCCCGATACCGTCCCTCAGCCTTGGCCCTCTGAATTCCAGCCGTTTGACGCTCCTTTCGAAGAGCAGTCTCAAACTCGGCGAATACGCCAAGCATCGAGAGAAACGCCCGTCCGGCAGCAGTTTTGGTCTCAACAGGCTGATCAATGACGTGCAGGGTAACGCCCTTCTTTTCGAGGTCGTGGACTATGTCGGCCAGGTCTCGAATTGAACGTGCAAGGCGGTCGATCTTCGTGACCATCAAGGTGTCGCCCGCTTGCATGAAATCCAACAGACCCTCGAGTTCCGTTCGACCTGCCATCTTGGTTGCGGACTTCTTCTCAGACCGAACCACCGTGCACCCAGCTAATTTCAGAGCGTCGATCTGGATGGTGCAGTCCTGATCCTCAGTCGACACGCGTGCGTAACCGTAGGTAGCCATCGATGAACCCGTCTCATTAGCTTCTAGACCCTAGGAGCATACCGTCCCATAAATCAGAGTTCAACCCTATTGAGACGCCGAAAACGTCTCGCGAGATTGTGTTGGTTGGGTTTACTCAATCAAGACGCGCGCGCGCCGCACTCCATATCCTGCGCGCAGGGCAGCCATGCTCGAAAGAGCCGCAGGCTCAATCATCATCGTCCCCGTCTTCGTCGCGAAAACCGGGCGGCGGGTCACTGACAAGCCGCTTCCGGACACTGGGCTGGATAGGGAATGGCTCATCCGACGCAATACGAAGAGCCGTCCAACGGCTACCGACGTCCGCAGGGTCCTGAACGCCAAATCGCTGGGCGATATTGTTGGCGTAAGTGCGCTTGTGCGTGACGAGATTGTGGTCCTTCAGAAACTTGAGAAGGGTATGAACGTTCGGTCGCTCCAACCCCATAAACTGAGCCAGATCGCGGGTGTGCAGCGGATCAGCCTCATGGTCCAAGATGTGCTTGTAGAGCCGCCAAGCTGGATTCCACTCAGTCCGGCCAATGTCTTTCCGCAGCGCCACACGCACTCCTATCATGAGATAGCGCAACAGAAGTTGTCGCGCCCCTAATAGATATGGCGGTTTGCGATGGTCGCAATGGCTGAGCACGGCCGATCTAGACGGACTGCAGCAGGACACGGTTTCAATGTGCTGCTATTGGCGTAGGGCTACAACCGGAGCAGAGGCATCACTACAGCCCTCTTCCTATACCCCCCGCATTGCAATCTTGGGATAGAATTTAGGGAACTATAAGGAAACACACCACCGCCCCTCCGCCGCTATCCTATACTTCCCTAAATTCTATCCCATAATAGAAATTGTATTAGCGGGGGGTCCGCATGGCGACCATCCCATCCCCTTACCCCCCGCATTGCAATCTTGGGATTGAATCCAGGAATTTTAACAGATTCAATCCAAATGCTCATTTCTGTTAAAATCCCTGGATTCAGTCCCAAGAAATATAATTAGTAGGGGCCGAGATCGTCCACCCTCTATTTGTTCGAATTCTTGTGAATAGGTCCCTCAGGTGGTAACATTCGATGATGACCTATCACCACGATGATTGCCATAGTGGCAGCGCAGCAGTATCGATCGCAATCCGTGATGAGATCGGGGCGCTTGTTCCGTCAGTCAACTTAGCTAAGGGGGCCTTTCGCGATATTGTTAGTCGCATCTTCAGCAAGGGATGCCGATTAGATATGCGCAACAAAGTTGTGGTTGGCTATAATCAGTCCGTTGCAGAAGCTGTTGACGATCTGTTGCACGACACCACCGCTGCCCACCTATTTCACCAGCAGTGACTGACCAGAGCACGCCTCTGCGAAAGCGCCTATTTTGACGCATCATCCGCCAACCCTGATCGAGCAGCCCTCTGGCTGATGACCCGTTAGTTTTCCGGGTGTACTATGAAACCCGGAAGGGGCTTCACGTGCTGCAAGAGATCGCTCTCTCAATTATCTGCGTCGGAACAGGATCGGCGTACACGTCGGACACTGCTCAGACCTGGGTTAACGGACAAATGATCACGTCGACCAGCGGCCCGTATCGAGTTAGCCGCGAGGATCGCGCCTACTTAGAGATTGCCGGCACGTCGGCCCGGATCAGAGCACCCGAAAGCATTGTGCCCTCTGTTGCCGGACGAGGCGATGACGGCTGGAGGGACATGACCGACCTGACGATCACTGACCGTGAAATCAGGGGCAAATTTTCGCTCAACTGGATCAACAAGCCGATTGTGGTCGTAAATCGCATGACAGGCGAGATGACAATCACGGGCGGCGACGCTCTGGCAGGAAGGGCGAACTTCGTTGGCCAATGCGAACGAGCGCCTGATCGCCCCATGTTTTAGCGAGACGGCCTGCTGGCGCTGAGATTAGCCCCCGCCCCAGCGCTTATGCGGGCAACTTGAAGCCGCCCATTGTCAGTTTCGACATGTGCTCTGCGTTGCTGATGACCTCCTCCAGTCCCGCGCGCGAGCCGTAATTCTCGCCCTCACCCTTGCCGGCCCAGCCGCCCAGGCCGTCCGCGATCTCCGTAGGCAAGCTGGCCGCACGGCACGCGTTTCTGAAGCCGTGGCGGAGGCCGTGAAGCACGAGGCTCGGCTCAGGCAGGCCCACACGATCAAGATGCTGTCCGAACCGGCGGCTGACCTCGTGACTGTATCGGCCGAAGGCGTTCTGGGTGAGTTCAGGGAACAGGCGTTCTTCACCTGCCGCACGCCGCCGCTCCACGAACTCCAGGAAGCCGGCACGGACCAGTTCCTGGTGGACCGGAACGGCCCGAGCCGAGGACTCGTTCTTCAGTCGCTTTCCACCGACGCGCACGCCGTCCTTGCCGAAAAGGGTCAGGTCGATGAAGTCGATCCCTTCCGCGCGGTCCACGTCCTCGACCCGCAACTGGCATATCTCGTTCGCCCGACATCCCGTGAACGTCAGAAGTGCTGGCACCCAGTAATGAGCGGAATCGGCTTCGCGGTCCTGCTGAAGTCCGCCGAAGATCAGGTCGAGTTCGTCCTTTCGGAAGGCGCGACGCTCCACTTGCTTCTGTCGTTTAGGAATCAAGCCATCGACGGGGTTCTGGTCGATGACACCCAACTTCTTCCACGCGAAGTTCATCACCGCTGACAGGTTCACCATGTAGCTGCGCAGCGTGTTAGGCGCGAGGCGCGGCTTGTCTTCGTCAGCCCCACGCTCAATGGCGTCGATCAGGTCGACGTCCTTACCGTAAAGCTTCGTCATGTTTTTCGGTATCTGCGCGAGCGCCCGCTTAATAGTCAGGACGTCGTCACGCGTGACCGCGCGGATCGGCTTGTCCTCGCCGACCAGTTGCTTCAGTGCTCGGAAGATATGGCCGTATTGCTTCTGAGTGTCGTCGCCGTCGCGCTCGGCCTGATATTTCGCGATCACCTGCCCGATTGTTAGGTCGCCAACGCGAGCCTGGAATGCGGGACGCCCCACCTGATCCCTCAAAACGCTGTCGGAAGCGCGCGCCGCCAGTGACATTGCCGCACGCCGCCGCTCCGCTTCTTCGGCCTCAATGACTTCAAGCCAGGCATTGGCGAACACCGTCCGCAAAGCCTGGCGTGTTGTGCTCGGCAGCACCCCTGCCCCGCCGCCGTCGCTGATCGCCTGGTCCATCGCCCCGTCGAACTCAGGAAGCTGCGCATACGCTTCTGGATCACGCAGCGAGGGCACCAAGCGGGCTACCAGCATCTGAACTGAGATTGGCGTCTCAACCGCGCGCGAGGCGCTTGGGTGCTGTTCGAAATAGTAGTCGGCCGCGTCGATGCCCTCACCAGGCAGATCGACCGAGAGATCGGCACTGATTCCTGCTCCAGGCGCCGCCATATAGGCGGCCACGCCCTGGCGGATCAGGTGGTCCAGAAAACCGCCCCCCGACGCCGCTCGGCATCGCATTCGACGCCACTGCTCTACAGCGGCCGTGGCGTTTGCAAGCGACATGACTGGACCCGCCCCCAGCGCCCGCGCTTGTGCGATCTGGTCTGACCACCCACGCCACCTGGCCTCGGCGATCTTCAGCGCGACCTTCAGGTCTGTCGTTCCGGTCGTCTCATTCCACACCCGCCGACCCAACCGCTCTCGCACGTCCGCAGGCACGTCACGGCGGACGAACCAAGTCTGACCGAGGCGCCCCGTCTTAGGGTCTTTGATGCGATAGACGCCCCACAAGCGATCTTTTGCCATCGGCTATTTCCACCAGGTTTCCACCAGGGTTATGGGCACGAAAAACCCCGCTCTGCAAGGATTGCAGGCGGGGCTTGGGTTCCTTTCGGTTTTGGTAGGCGGCGACGGGTTCGAACCGCCGACCCTCTCGGTGTAAACGAGATGCTCTGACCAGCTGAGCTAGCCGCCCCCAAGGGCAGAGACGGGCTTATGCCCGTCGCGCCTCAACCGTTCAAGGCGCTTTTCAAACCTTCGCCCGGGCGAAAGCGCGCGGTGCGCGACGCCGGACGCGCGACGGCCGCGCCGGTCTGCGGATTGCGCGCAACCCCAGCCTTGCGGTCTACGGCGACGAAACTGCCGAAACCGATCAGCTTCACGTCCGCGCCCCGCGTCAGCGACTCGGTCACGCCGTCGGTAAACGCTTCCAGCGCTGTCTTGGCCTGGTCGCGGCTGATATTCGCCGCGCTGGCCATCCGGCCGATCAGTTCCGCCTTGGTCATCCGTCCCCCTCCAGAACGAATCACTAAAGGACAGATCGGCGGTTGCGTCAAAAACGAAAACGCCGCCGGTGGGATCACCGGCGGCGCTCGCTGTTCAACTCGGCGTTAGTGGCTGACAGCCGCCGCCGGTCCTTCCGGAGCCGCGACCGGAGCTGGCAGGGGTTCGGCCGCCTCGTCCCACTCCACCGGCGTCAGGGTGCCGACAAGCGCCCACTTCAACGCCTCGTCCGCCGTGGAGATCGGCACGATCTCCAGCGCCGACTTCACATTATCCGGCACGTCGGCGAGATCCTTCTCGTTCTCCTGCGGGATCAGCACCGTCTTCACGCCGGAGCGCAGGGCCGCGAGCAGCTTCTCCTTCAGACCGCCGATGGCGGTGACCCGGCCGCGAAGGGTGATCTCGCCGGTCATGGCGATATCCTTACGGATCGGGATGCCGGTCAGGACCGAGACCATCGCCACCGTCATGGCCACGCCGGCGGACGGGCCATCCTTGGGCGTCGCGCCGTCCGGCACGTGGACGTGGATGTCGGTCTTCTCGAACACCGGGGGCTTGACGCCGAAGGCCAGGGCGCGCGACCGCACATAGGACGCCGCAGCCGAGATCGACTCCTTCATCACGTCCTTCAGATTGCCGGTCACGGTCATGCGCCCGCGGCCCGGCATCTTGATGGCTTCTATGGTCAGGATGTCGCCGCCGAACTCGGTCCAGGCCAGACCGGTGACGATGCCGACCTGATCCTCCTCATCCGTCTCGCCATAGCGGAACTTCTTCACCCCCGCATAGTCGGCCAGCTTGGCCTCATCGACCGTGATCGACTTGGCGCCCGTCTTGGCCATCTCGCGCACGGCCTTGCGCGCCAGACCGCCCAGAGCCCGCTCCAGCGAACGCACGCCGGCCTCGCGGGTGTAATAGCGGATCAGGTCGCGGATCGTGTCTTCCGGCACGATCAGCTCGCCGTCCTTCAGACCGTGGTCCGCCAACTGCTTAGGCAGGACGTGGCGCTTGGCGATCTCGACCTTTTCATCCTCGGTGTAGCCAGACACCCGGATGATCTCCATCCGGTCCATCAGCGGCTGCGGCATGTTCAGGCTGTTCGCGGTCGTCACGAACATCACCTGCGACAGGTCGTAATCAACCTCCAGATAGTGGTCGCCGAAAGTCGAATTCTGGGCCGGGTCCAGCACCTCAAGCAGGGCCGACGACGGATCGCCGCGCCAGTCCGATCCCAGCTTGTCGATCTCGTCCAGCAGGACGAAGGCGTTGGTGGTCTTGGCCTTCTTCATCGACTGGATGATCTTGCCGGGCATGGAGCCGATGTAAGTCCGGCGGTGACCGCGGATCTCGCTCTCGTCGCGCACGCCGCCCAGCGACATGCGGACGTATTCACGGCCAGTCGCCTTGGCGATGGACTTCGCCAGCGAAGTCTTGCCGACGCCGGGAGGGCCGACCAGGCAGAGGATCGGACCCTTCAGGCTGCCGGTGCGGGCCTGGACCGCCAGATACTCGATGATCCGTTCCTTGACCTTCTCCAGGCCGAAGTGATCCTCTTCCAGGATGTCCTCGGCCTTGGCCAGATCGATCGGCTTCTGCTTGGCCTTACCCCACGGCACAGACAGCAGCCAGTCGAGATAGTTCCGGACGACCGTCGACTCAGCCGACATCGGGCTCATGTTGCGCAGTTTCTTGACCTCGGCCTCGGCCTTGGTGCGCGCCTCCTTGGACAGGCGCGTCTTCCGGATGCGCTTCTCCAGATCCATGATCTCGTCGCGCGCGTCGTCGGTCTCGCCCAGCTCGCGCTGGATCGCCTTCATCTGCTCGTTCAAATAATATTCGCGTTGGGTCTTCTCCATCTGGCGCTTCACGCGCGAGCGGATCTTCTTTTCGACCTGAAGGACCGAAATCTCGCCTTCCATCAGCCCATAGACCTGCTCCAGCCGCTTGGGCACGTCGAAGGTTTCCAGCAGGCCCTGCTTGTCGGCGATCTTGACCGACAGATGGGCGGCGACCGAGTCGGCCAGCTTGGAGGCGTCGGTGATCTGGGGAATGGAGCTGAGGGCCTCGGGCGGGACCTTCTTGTTCAGCTTCACATAGTTTTCGAACTGCTCGACCACGGCGCGTAGCATGGCCTCGGCCTGCGATGCGTCGCCGGCCTCGTCCTCGATCTCGACGGCCTCGGCCTCGAAATACTCCTCACGGTCGGTGAAGCGGGTCAGGCGCGCGCGGCCCTTGCCCTCGACCAGCACCTTGACCGTGCCGTCGGGCAGTTTCAGCAGTTGCAGCACCGAGGCCAGCACGCCGATGGGATAGATGGCGTCCGGCGACGGATCGTCGTCGACGCTGTTCTTCTGGGTCGCCAGCAGAATCTGCTTTTCGCCCTTCATGATCTCGTCCAGCGCCTTCACCGACTTCTCGCGTCCGACGAAGAGCGGCACGACCATGTGCGGGAAGACGACGATGTCTCTCAGCGGCAGGACGGGCAGGATTTTTGGTTCAGTCATGATGCGTACTCCTGGGCCATTGATCATCTCCGGCCCGCCGCCAGGGTCCGCCGGGCAAGAGGCCCGACCGGCGCATGACGGCCCGTCGATTCCGACGGCGTTCGGATGAGTATGTGGTTTGAAAGACCCGCGGTTCAAGCGTGACCGCGGAACGGCCCACATCTGCGTGGCCACAAGGTCTTCCGATCGCGTCGCTTTAGGTCCGCATTACGCCCGGCGACGCTTTCGACATGGCCGCTTTACGGGGATCGGGCGTTTTCTGGCGCTCCAAGGAGATGACCATGAGCCGTTCCCACCTGCTGGCCGAGACCCTGAAACGTCCCGCCCCGGCGCCGACAACCCTTCAGATGGCAATGACCTTCATCGGCGCCCTGTTCGGCGCCCCGATCCGCAAGGGCCGCGCACGATGATGCAGGGCCATGTCGAGGGCGGCGTGACACGCGCAGCCCCTCCCCGACGATACAGAGTCGTGCCTCGCGCCAGCGGTTGGGCCGTGGCGGTCAACAACGCCTGCACTCGCCCCCTGCCCGATCGCATCTCGGCCGAACGTCTCGCCGCCCGACTTCAGGCCGAGGCCGACCGCCTGAACCGCGACCAACATCGCCAAACCCAATGATTACTACCCTAGCCTCGCCACCCGCCTTCGAAGTCCTGACCATCCAACCTGTCGGCGATCGCTGGCGCATTACCTCAAGCGACGGCCTGTTCGAAGGCGTCTTCACCGACGCCATAAGCGCCGTCCGTTGCGCCAAGGCCGAGGCCGACGCCCATCCGGGCCATGTCCTGATGCTGGCCGAACCCGCCTGATCGCCCCAGGTCAAGAAAAAGGCCGGAGCGAGATCGCTCCGGCCTTCATCATTTCGGGACTTTTCGCCAGTTCAGGCGGCGCCGTCGGCCTTCTTCTTGGAGGCTTCCGAGTAGATCAGCAGGGGCTGGGCCTTGCCGTCGATGACCTCGGCGTTGACCACAACCTCTTCGACGCCTTCGAAGGTCGGCAGTTCGAACATGGTCTCCAGCAGGATGCCTTCCAGGATCGAGCGCAGGCCGCGCGCGCCGGTCTTGCGGGTGATGGCTTTCTTGGCGACGGCGATCAGTGCGTCGTCGGTGAAGGTCAGTTCGACATTCTCCATCTCGAACAGACGTTTGTACTGTTTGACCAGGGCGTTCTTCGGCTCGGTCAGAATGGTGACGAGCGCCGTCTCGTCCAGGTCTTCCAGCGTCGCCAGAACAGGCAGGCGGCCGATGAATTCGGGGATAAGGCCGAACCGCATCAGATCATCAGGCTCGACACCCTTCAGGATATCGCCCGTGCGGCGTTCGTCGATCTCCTTGACCTTGGCGCCAAAGCCGATCGAGGCGCCGGCTCCACGCGCCGAAATCACCTTTTCCAGGCCGGCGAAGGCGCCGCCGACGATGAACAGGATGTTGGCGGTGTCCACCTGCAGGAATTCCTGCTGCGGATGCTTGCGGCCGCCCTGCGGCGGCACGGAGGCGACGGTGCCTTCCATGATCTTCAGCAGGGCCTGCTGCACGCCTTCGCCCGACACGTCGCGGGTGATCGACGGGTTGTCCGACTTGCGCGAAATCTTGTCGATCTCGTCGATGTAGACGATGCCGCGCTGGGCCCGCTCGACGTTGTAGTCGGACGCCTGGAGCAGCTTCAGGATGATGTTCTCGACATCCTCACCCACGTAACCGGCCTCGGTCAGGGTCGTGGCGTCGGCCATGGTGAAGGGCACATCGATGATGCGCGCCAGCGTCTGGGCCAGCAGCGTCTTGCCCGAGCCCGTCGGCCCGATGAGCATGATGTTCGACTTGGCCAGTTCGACGTCGTTGTTCTTCGTCGCGTGATTCAGGCGCTTGTAGTGATTGTGGACGGCGACCGAGAGCACCTTCTTGGCGTGCGCCTGGCCGATGACATAGTCGTCCAGCACGTCGCGGATTTCCTTGGGCGTGGGCACGCCGTCGGTCGTCTTCTTGAAGCCGATCTTGTGCTCTTCGCGGATGATGTCCATGCACAGTTCGACGCATTCATCGCAGATGAAGACGGTCGGGCCCGCGATGAGCTTGCGGACCTCGTGCTGGCTCTTTCCGCAGAACGAGCAGTAGAGGGTGCTTTTGGCGTCGGTGCCGGCTGCTTTGGTCATAGACCCTTATCTCACTCCCGCGGGGCGGACCGAAATGGCCCGAAACGCGCTTCCCTCACATTGATTCCAGCACTCTGGATGCGAAGGTCTTCAAAAAATGACAATCACCCATCACACGTTCCGGAACAACCCCGAAGGCGGCAGGGGATTGTTGCAGTGCGTGGATGGATCAGTGTCGACGGGGATCAAGGCGAATGTCTGACATGGGTATCGTGCAGGATTTACGCCAGTCCACGGCAAATGGACGTGTCATCGTCGCTTTCGATTTCGATGGCACGCTGACGATTCGCGACAGCTTCACCGAGTTCCTGCGCTGGCGCGCTGGTCCGGGCGCCTGGGCGCTGGGACTGGTCAAGCTGGCTCCGGCGCTGGCCGCCTACGCCAAGGATCGCGACCGGGGACGGATTAAGGCGGCCTCCGTAAAGGAATTCCTGCTTGGCGTGAGCCGCCAGACGCTGGAAGCGGAAGCCGCAGCCTTCGCCGAAGCGATCTGGCCCCGCTTCATGCGCCCCGATGCGCTTGAGGTTTGGAACGACTGGGGCCGACGCGGCGCGCATCGCGTCATCGTGACCGCGTCGCCCACGACGACCGTCGCGCCATTCGCCCGAAAGCTGGGGGCCGAGGCCCTGCTGGGCACCGAGTTCGTCTTCGACGCCGATGACCGGATAACCGGCGACTTCGCCGGTCCGAATTGTCGGGGTCAGGAAAAGGTGCGGCGGCTGAAGGCGGCCTATGGCGAAGACATGACCCTGACGGCCGCCTATGGCGACACCTCGGGCGATACCGAAATGCTGGCGATGGCCCAGCAGCCAGGTTTTCGGGTCTTCCGTCAGAAGCCCTGACGTTCAGTTCCCGTCGGCGTCCACGTCGAACACCATCGCCTTGCCGCGTGACGTGGGGTCCCAACCCGCCTCGATCGCCGAGGCGACGGCTGTGCGGACGGCGTCGACATTGACGCGCTGCTTTTCCACGTCCGGCCGCCCGTTGGGCCGAAGCGGCGGCGGAAACTGGACGATCGCTTCGCGCTTGAAGTCCGCGTGGCGAAGGGAAACGGCCATGCCCTCCCAGACGTTGCCGCCCTTGGGCTGAGGTTGGCGACGAAGCTCCCAGACGTAGCTTTCGCCATCGACATCGACCGTGCCGCTTTGATCTCGTGTGAACTGCATGACGGCTCCGATAGCACAAAATGAAAAGGGCGCGCCGCAGTGGGCGCGCCCTCTTGTCTTTCGACAGCCGTCTTAGTTGCCGGGCGTCTTCACGCCGTCGGCGTCGGCCTGTTCGCGGCGATCGTAGACATGATCCACGATGCCCCAGGCCTTGGCTTCCTCGGCCGACATGAAGTGGTCGCGATCCAGGGTCTTCTCGACCTCTTCATACGTGCGGCCGGTGTGATGGACGTAGATCTCGTTCAGACGCCGCTTGGTGTAGCGGATGTCTGCAGCGTGCAGTTCGATGTCCGACGCCTGGCCGCGGAAACCACCCGACGGCTGGTGCACCATGACCCGCGCATTCGGCAGGGCGATGCGCTGGCCTGCCTCACCGGCCGTCAGGATCAGCGAACCGGCCGAGGCCGCCATGCCCATCACCACGGTCGAAACCGGGCTCTTGATGTACTGCATGGTGTCGTAGATCGCGAGCGCCGAGGTCACCTGACCGCCGGGGCTGTTGATATACATGCTGATTTCCTTCTTCGGGTTCTCCGATTCAAGGAACAGCAGCTGGGCGCAGATCAGCGACGCCATACCGTCCTCGAACGGTCCCGTCAGGAAGATGATCCGCTCGCGCAGCAGACGCGAGAAGATGTCGAAGGAGCGCTCGCCGCGGCTGGATTGCTCCACCACCATCGGCACAAGGTTCATGTTCATCAGTTCGATCGGATCGCGCATTTAGCCTTCTCGGATGCAGTGGCGACGATTCAGCGTCGTCAGCCGGTTATGGTGCATATCGCGTTCGATGACACCCTGCGCAAGACGCCCGGCTCATTCGGACTGCGGGTCTTGCTGGTTCGCTGCTTCACGACGGCCTTTTTGCAGCCGTTCCGCCACGGCGGCCTCCTGTGCAGCGGCGGATGCGCGATCAGGCTCCGATTCATAAAGAGCTTGCAGATAGGCGCGATCCCAGTCCGTGAGGCCGGTCACGTTCTGGGAATCACCGAATAAATTCAGCACCGTGGGCTGATCGGAGTAGTCGGCGCGGGGATCGACCTGGGCCAGGACGACCATCGCGGCGTAGTCCATCAAAGCCGGCAAAAGCACGCCATTGGCCTTGGTCATATCGATGACGACGGTCGCAGAGTTCAGGTCGTACCGCAGTGGCGACCTCATGCGGCTGACGTTGCGCGATCTAATCCAAGGGGGCTCTCCACCGGAGACACGGGCCGCCAGTTGACCCGTGTCTGCTGAGACTGGCAGGGAAATGTGCCACCATCGCACCGGCGCATTACTGGTTTTGAACCGTTCCAGCGCCGCCAAACCCATGTTGGTGTTGTCGATCGGAGGACGGAAGCGAAGACGCCAACCTTCCACCAGCGCCGATGCGACGCTGGGACCATCCTCCGTGGCGATGATGAGCACATTGGCCGAGCAGCCAGGCTCGCCCACTCGAATTTCAAGGTCATGCGCGATCTGGCCGATGCGATCGGCAAGCATCTGACCGTAGGGCGCCTTCAATCCGGCGACGCTGACGCACAGCGGCGTATTCCACCGTCCAAGCCGCGCACCGGCGGGTGCGGTCGCGACCCGCTGAACAAACTGGCGCGCGGCCTGCCGCGGCGACTGCCCCTCGACCGTTATCTCCTCCAGATCTGTCGGAGACGGCTGTCTCGGATCCTGCGCCTGCGCGCCTGCGGTGATGAGGGCGGCCAGAGCGACAGCGGAAAAAGACATTGACGGCATACCTGAAAAGCAAAATGGGCCCGCACTGCGGACCCATTCGACTTACAACTCAGACACCACAACCGCCAGTTACGGTCGTGTAATCGAGCGAAAAATCAGCCCTCGTCTTCTTCCTTCAGCAGCTCTTCCTTCGTGATCGGCTTGTCGGTCACGTCGGCGACGCCCACGATCAGGTCGACGACCTTCTCTTCGTAGATGGGCGCGCGCATCTGGGCGGCGGCGTTGGGGTTCTGGCGGTAGAAGTTCAGGACGGCCTGTTCCTGGCCCGGATAGTTGCGCGCTTCCTGCAGGATGGCGGCGTTCAGTTCCTGGTCGGTCACCTGGACGTTGTTGGCGCGACCGATCTCGGCCAGCACCAGGCCCAGACGCACGCGGCGTTCGGCGATCTTGCGGTATTCGGCCTTCAGGTCCTCGTCCGACTTGGCGGCGTCTTCTTCCGGCAGACGACCAGCGGTCTTGTCAGCTTCGACCTGCTGCCAGATGCCGTCGAACTCGGCGTCCACCATCTTCGGCGGCAGCGGGAAGTCGTGGGCCTCGTCCAGTTGGTCCAGCAGAGCGCGCTTCAGCTTGAAACGGGCGGCGCCGGCGTACTGCTGGTCCAGGTTGGACTTCAGCAGTTCCTTCAGCTTGTCCAGCGACTCCAGACCGATGCGGGTGGCGAAATCGTCGTCGATCTTGGATTCGGCTTCCGCCTTGATGGCCTTCACCTTGATGTCGAAGGTGGCCTTCTTGCCGGCCAGATGGGCGGCTTGATAGTTCTCGGGGAAGGTGACCTCGATGGTCTTCTCTTCGCCGACCTTGGCGCCCGTCAGTTGCTCTTCGAAACCGGGGATGAAGCGGCCCGAGCCGATCACCAGGTCCGCGTCCTCGGCGGCGCCGCCTTCGAAGGGCTCGCCGTCCAGCTTGCCCAGGAAGTCGATCGTCAGCTGGTCGCCCTCGGCGGCCTTGACGGTCTTGCCCTTCTTGTCTTCGTAGGTCTTGGCCTGACCGGCCAGTTCCGTCAGGGCCTCGTCCAGATCGGCGTCCGACGCTTCATAGGTCGGGCGTTCCAGCTTCAGGGTCTTGGGATCGACCGGCTCGAAGTCCGGCATGATTTCCAGCGACATTTCGTAGGCCAGGTCTTCCTGACCGGCGATGACCTTGTCCATGTCCGACGTCAGCTTCATCTCGGCCGGCGCGGCCGGGCGGATCTTGGCTTCGTCGAGGGCCTTCTGGCTGGTTTCGTTCAGCTCGGCGTTGATGATCTCGCCCATGAACTCACGGCCGAAGGTCTTCTTGACGTGGGCGACCGGCACCTTGCCCGGACGGAAGCCCTTCAGCTTCACCTGCGGGGCGACTTCCTTGACGCGGGCTTCGAGCTTTTCGTTCAGCTCCGCGACGGGAATGGTGACCGCGATCACGCGGCTGAGGCCTTCGTTCGACTTTTCGACGACTTGCATGGTCGGGATTCTGACGCTCTGGGGCGCATGAGCCATCGAGACGGCCGGCGCGGAATGGATAAAGCAAGAAGGCCGCCCCGTGTGGAGCGGCGCCTCGAAGCCCGCCCTTATGTCGAGAAGGGCCCGAAAGGTCAACGCGGGCGTGGTCAGAGCCGGTGGTTTCGCGGCCTTTGCGTGGCTATGTTGACCAAATGAGCCAACCCGCCTCCCCCATCGGCGTCTTCGTCACGCCCGTCACCCCGCTTCAACAGAACTGCACGACCGTCTGGTGCACCGCCACCAACAAGGCCGCCGTGATCGATCCCGGCGGTTCGGTCGACGTAGTCCTGGGTGAGGTCACGCGGCGCGGCCTGACGCTGGATCAGATCTGGATCACCCACGGCCATCTGGATCACGCGGGCGGCGCAGCAGAAATGCAGGAAAAGACCGGCGCCCAGATCACCGGCCCTCAGAAGGCCGACCAGTTCTGGATCGACCGAATCGTGGAAAGCGGCCGGATGTACGGCCTGCCCGACGCTCGCCCCTTCACGCCTGACCGCTGGTTGGAAGATGGCGACACCGTCACGCTGGGCGAAACGACCTGGGACGTGCGTCACTGCCCCGGCCATACGCCCGGGCACGTCATCTTCTTCAATCGCGCGGCGCGATTCGCTCAGGTCGGCGACGTTCTGTTCAAGGGTTCGGTCGGTCGCACCGACTTCCCGATGAGCGATCCGCCCGCATTGATCCGCTCGGTGATCGAAAAGCTCTGGCCCTTGGGCGACGACGTCACCTTTGTGCCGGGCCACGGGCCGATCTCCACCTTTGGTGAAGAGCGACGGACCAACCCGTTCGTGTCTGACGCCGCAATGCGACAGGCCCCGATCCAGCGTGAGCCGTCGGGGCCTGCCTGAGCCTGCTGATCGTGTGGCTTAGCGCCGCAGGATCATGCCGATGATGACGCCGATGCCCAATGCGTAGAGCGTCGCCTTCATGGGATTGTCCTGAATGTCTTCCTGCACGCGATGAACGCGGCCGGAAATCTTCTCACGCACCAGGCCTGCATCTTCTCTGACGGCCTGACGGACCGACGTGGTCTTGCCAAAGCTACGGCCTTCGCCTTGGGCGAGGATTGCGTCCGCCTGTCGGTCCAGACGTTGGGTCAGATCATCGTCCTCTAGGACGATGTCGTCGGGTGATGTCGCGCTTATCGGGGTGTTGGTCATGTCGATCTCCGTGGTTCGCTGAACAAACCGGCGTTGCGACCCATGGTTCCTTTTTGAACGCGGGCGATCGGGGTGCGTTGGTTGATCGCACAAGGACCCGCTCATGACCTATATCGAACCCACTCCGACCACGCCGCAACCCGAGATCCAGCCTGAGCCGGCGCAGCAGCCGGAAATACAGCCTTCAGACACCCCCGATGAAGTTCCGCCGATGGAACCGGATGATGGCGGCGAAGGTGATTCGCGGCCTTACGGCGCTGGCTGAAGTCAAACTCACGCGCGCTTGAGGATCGCGACAGTAAAACCGAGTTCCCTACGGAACCGTCACCGAGTCACTGGGTTCACTTCAGCAAGCGCAACGGCAGCACTGAAAGGAACACGATGGACAGCCAACCCACACGCCCCTCCGGCGTTTCCAAGCGAGGTTTCGCCTCCATGGATCCCGAGCGTCAGCGCGAAATCGCGCGCAAAGGGGGCGCCAGCGTCCCCAGCGAAAAACGCAGCTTCTCCCAAGACCGCAGCCTCGCCGCACAGGCCGGCCGCAAGGGTGGCGAAGCGTCGCACGGGACCAAGAAAGATACGGACGCAGCCGACGGACAATAGTCGGCGAAACTCGATACAAACAGGGCGGCCCATCGAACGATGCGCCGCCCTTTTTCTTGTCCGCGATCAGCCGCGCATTCGGCTCAGGCGCGCAGGACCGCCAAGGCCACGCTCGGCGCCGGAGAGGTGTCGATGCGGACGACCGTCCAGCCGGCGGCGGCCGCCATGGTCTGGATCGACTCAGGCGTGAACTTGCGCGAGCTTTCGGTGTGGATCGTCTCGCCGCTCATGAAGCGGAATGTCCGATCTCCGATGCGCGCGGTCGTCGGCGCAATCGCTTGCAGATGCATTTCCATGCGCGAGGCGTCCGGGTTCCACACGGCGCGGTGAACAAAGGCGTCCACGTCGAAATCAGCATCCAGCTCAATGTTGGCGCGGATCAGAACATTGCGATTGAAGGCCGCCGTCACGCCCTGGCTGTCGTCATAGGCGGCGACCAGGATCGCCGGATCCTTGACCAGATCGACGCCCAGAATGAACAACGCCCCCTCGCCCAGCATCCGACGCGCCGCGGCCAGGAATGCTTCGGCCTCGTCCGGTTGCAGATTGCCGATGGTCGAGCCGGGGAAGAAGCCGATCCGTCGCCCCGACGGCAGGTCATCGGGCAGCGGCGCTAAATGCTCGAAGTCCCCCAGAACCGGCTGCACGCGCAGGTTTGGATAATCAGCGCGGACGCGAATGGCGGCGTCCATCAAGGCGCTCTCGCTGATGTCGAGGGGGACGTAGGCGCCGAGATCGACAGCGGCGTCCAACAAGATCCGCGTCTTCTCGCTGGCGCCGGATCCAAATTCGACCAGCACCGCGTCGGGGCCGAAGTCGGCCGTCAATTCCGCCGCGCGATCGCGCAACAGCGCCATTTCTTGCCGGGTCGGATAGTATTCGGGCAGCACGGTGATGTCTTCGAACAGGCGCGATCCATCCGCGTCATAGAACCACTTCGGCGGCACGGCCTTTTGCGCGCGCGACAGCCCTTCGATCATATCCTTTCGAAAGGCGGCGGTTTGGGCGTCGTCCGCGGCGGCGTCTCGCGCCACGGTCCGGTCTTCAGCCAGTCTCAAACCCATGAAGGCCCACCTCTGTTGGGGATAGAAGAAGTTGCGATAGGTGATGCGGTCATGCCCCGGCGGCGTGGCGAACGATCCGCCCCGCAGAACCATCTGATTGGCCATGAACTTGCCGTTGTATTCGGCGGCGGTGCCCGGCGTCGGCTGGAAGCCGGGATAGGGCGCATAGGCGCTGGACGTCCACTGCCACACTTCGCCAGCCAGGTTCGAGAACGCATCAGGCGAAGAGGCGGCGGCATGTTCCCATTCCGCCTCGGACGGCAGACGCTTGCCCGCCCAGCGGGCGTAGGCGTCAGCCTCATAAAAGCTGATGTGGCGAACCGGCGCGGCAGGATCAACAAGTGTACGCCCCGTCAAACCCATCACGGTCCAATCGCCATCGTCGCGACGCCAGTACAGCGGCGCGATCCAGCCCTCAGCCTTGATCGTCGCCCAGCCGTCCGACAGCCACAGGTCGGAACGCGAATAGCCGCCATCCTGGATGAAGGCGATCCACTCGCCGTTCGTCACCAGATCCGCAGCCAGAGCGAACGGCTCCAGCCAGACACGGTGCGCAGGCCCCTCATTGTCGAAGGCGAAGCCCGATTGGTCATGGCCGATCGTCACCAGACCGCCGTCGAACGCCACCGCTCCGCCGCGCCTGATCTGAAGCGTCTCGGCTCTGGGCTCGATCTCATAGGCTCCGGGGTCGAGCGGAGAGCGCGACATCAGGTTCAGCATATCCATCAGGAAAAGCTCCTGATGCTGCTGGTCGTGGTGCAAACCCAGCTCGAACAGATAGCGTTGATGGCCGCTGGTCTCGCCCTGCGCCAACCACGCGATCATGCGGCGGTCGATCTCGCGTCGATAAGCCAGGACCTCGTCCACCGACGGCCGGGTCATCAGCCCACGCTGGTCCCGCATGACCCGCTCGCCCAAGGCCTCATAGTAGGAGTTGAACAGCTGCTGAAACCGCGGATCGACAGGCTGGTATTCAGGATCGGACGACAGGATCATCGCCTCGAAAAACCAGCTGGTGTGCGCCAGATGCCATTTGCCGGGGCTGCAATCCGCCATCGACTGGGCCGACAGATCCTCGGCAGACAAACCTTCAGCCAGATCGATCATGCGTGAACGCACGGCCTTGAACCGCGCCACGTCAGACGTAAGCCGCGGGTCGGGCTCGGAGCGCGCATTCATGTCAGCTGTCCCGTCCGACACCAGCCCCAGCGCCTTGTCAGTGCCCAACAAACGCACCAACAAGGCCAAGGTTCCCAGACACTTGCCGTTCGAGATCACCCATCAGCGCATCGGTCTGCCGCCATGTTTAGCGTATTCCAACCGAGCGATGGTGCGATTGTGGACCTCATCCGGGCCGTCGGCGATGCGCAAGGTGCGGACACCCGCGTAAAGCTCGGCCAGAGGCGTGTCGCCTGACACACCGGCGCCGCCGAACGCCTGAATGGCGTCGTCGATGATCTGCAAGGCCATCCTCGGCGCAGCGACCTTGATCTGCGCGATCTCGGAGCGGGCGTTCTTGGCCCCCGCCTGATCCATCATCCAGGCGGCCTTCAGCACCAGCAGGCGGCACATCTCGATGTTGGTGCGGGCTTCGGCGACGCGCTGTTCCCAAACCGAGTGTTCCGCCAACTGCTTGTTGAACGCCGTTCGGTTCAGCAGCCGCGTCACCATCAGCTCCAGCGCCCGCTCGGCCGCACCGATGGTGCGCATGCAGTGGTGAATACGGCCCGGGCCAAGCCGTCCCTGGGCGATTTCGAAGCCCCTGCCCTCGCCGGCGATCAGGTTCTCGACCGGCACGCGGACGTTCTCCAGCACGACCTCGGCATGACCGATCGGCTTTTCGTCATAGCCGAACACCGACAGCATCCGCTCGACGCGGAATCCCGGCGTGTCGGCCGGCACGATGATCTGCGACTGCTGGGCGTGGGATGCGGCGTCGGGGTCGGTCTTGCCCATGACGATGGTCACGGCCAGGTTCGGATGGCCCATATTGGTCGACCACCATTTACGGCCATTGATGACATAGTGGTCGCCGTCTCGCTCGATCCGGGTCTGGATGTTGGTGGCGTCGGACGAGGCGACCTCAGGCTCGGTCATCAGGAAGGCCGAACGGATTTCGCCCGCCATCAGGGGCTTCAGCCAGCGCGCCTGTTGCTCGGCGTTCCCGTACATATGGAGCACCTCCATATTGCCGGTGTCGGGGGCGTTGCAGTTGAACACCTCGGCCGACCACAGATGCCGCCCCATCATCTCGGCCAGCGGCGCGTATTCCAGATTGGTCAGACCCGCTCCGTGGTCGCCCGGCAGGAACATGTTCCACAGTCCGGCTTCCTTCGCGGCCGCCTTCATCGTCTCCATAACCGGCGGCTGACGGTTCGAATCCTCGCGCACCTGGGCGAAATATTCGGCTTCGCGCGGGATGACCTGCTCGTCCAGGAAGCGACGGACGCGGGCGTGCCAATCCAGGGCGCGGTCGGAATGTTTGAAGTCCATGTCGTTTCCTCTTTCCCGTTCGCGCTTCTGTCGAGCGCTCGATACGAAAACGGCGCGGCCCCTGGTCGGGAGCCGCGCCGCCATAACTGGTCGTTCAGACCGGCATCAGCGCTTCAGCAGCGGAGCCAGCTTCTGGGCGATCATCATGTCGCCGGCGATCTTCAGCTTGCCCTGCATGAAGGCCATCATCGGGTCCAGCTTGCCTTCCGACAGAGCCATGAAGTCATCCCACTTCATCGAGACGGTGGCGTCGGCGGGCTTATCCTCGTTCGTCACCGTATTCGGCGTGGAGGTGCCGTCGATGAAGATCTTGCCCTCGTCGCCGAGGTCGAGCTTGACGGTCTTGCCGAGGCCGGAGTTGTCGCCGACGGCGCCGCGGATGTGTTCGGTGACTTGTGCGAGATCGGGCATTGGGGGCGTCTCCCTGTTGGACGTTGTGGACTACGGGTTAGCCCGCATCGGCGGGGGCGCCAAGATCACGTCGGGGAAAGGTCTGATCACTTCTCCGGATCGCCGTCACGGAACCGCCACTTCATCACCAGCACGCCGGACGCCATCACCAGGGCGCAGGCGTTGGCGACCGTAACAGGCCAGGCCTGCGTCATGACGCCATAGACGACCCACAGCACGAAGCAGGTCACCGTCAGGGAGTAGGTCTTCAAGCTGACCGACGACGCGTCGCGCTCCTTCCAGATCTTGACCGCCTGCGGCGCGAAGCTGGTGATCGAGCAGATCGCAGCCGCTGAGCCGACTATATTGGCGATCAGGTCGCTCATGCCGCGATCGTCGACGTGACGTTCAGGCTAAATCTGCACATGCCGCACTCTCGGCGGCCGCCCCAAAGGATGTCAGCGTCGAACGCCAGGCGGCGGCCGTCTGGCCTGGGTCACCTGTTCGAAGGCGTAACCCAGCGAAAGGATGCGCGCATCGTCCCACTTCCCGCCGAGGAAGCTGATTCCCACGGGCATTCCCCGATCAAAGCCCATCGGCACGGTCAGGTGCGGATAGCCGGCGACGGCGGCCAGCTGGCTGGCCGATCCCTGCATGTCGTCGTCGTCCTTGGGATCGTTGGTCCAGGCGCGCGACGTGGTGGGCGCGATCAGGGCGATCACGCCATTGTCCCTCATCAGTCGATCGATGCCCTCCGGCCCCGCCAGTCTAAGCGAGGTCGCGCGCGCCTCCAGATAGTCAGCATCGGTCAAATCGCCCATCGACTGGGCGCGCTCGAAGATGTCCTGACCGAACAGCACCGTCTCGCGTGGTTCGGCGGCGTTGAAGGCGATGACGTCGGCCAGAGTGCGGGTGCGGACCTGCTGCGGGTTGGTGGAGGCCAGATAGGCGTTCAGATCGTGCTTCAGCTCATAGAGCAGCACCTTGAATTCGGCCGCGCCTATGACCCGGCCATCCGGGCCGTCTGGCAGGTCGACCAGCACGGCGCCGGCATCGCGCAGGGCCTTCAGGTTCTGCTCGAACACCGCCTGGGTTTCGGGCGAGTAGCCTTTCAGGAACCGCATCACCCCGATCCGCGCGCCGCGCAGCCCATTGGCGTCCAGCCCGGCCGCGAAGTCGACCTTGCGCGCATCGGCCTCGACCGTCGCCGGATCGGCCGGATCGGACCCCGCGATGACCGTCAGCACCCTGGCCGCATCCCTGACGGTCGTCGCCATCGGCCCGGCCGTGTCCTGCGAATGGCTGATCGGCACAATGTGGGTGCGCGAGACCAGGCCAACGGTCGGTTTGAACCCGACCACGCCGTTGACCGACGCCGGGCAGGTGATCGACCCGTCCGTCTCCGTTCCAATGGCGACGGGCGTCAGCCCCAACGCCACCGCCGCCCCGCTGCCGGACGACGACCCACAAGGCGTGCGCGCGGGATCATAGGGGTTCAGCGTCTGGCCGCCGACGGCGCTCCAGCCGCTGATCGAGTCCGAGGACCGGATATTGGCCCATTCCGACAGGTTGGTCTTGCCGACGATTATGGCCCCGGCGGCGCGCAGTCGCCCGACCAGCGGCGCGTCCCGTCCCGGCGCATTGTTCGCCAGCGCCAACGATCCGGCGGTGGTCGGCATGTCCGCCGTCTCGATATTGTCCTTCAGCAGGATCGGCATGCCGGAAATCGCCGACACGCCCCGGCTGGGTGATGTCGCGTTCCAGACCAGCACCGAATGGGCGCTGTCGTTCGCCCGCCCCGCCGCAACCACTGCGGATGCAGTCGGATAGGCGCCCTGCCCGGTCACGCAGCCCGCGAGGGCCAGCGCGACCGCAGCCGCCAGACTCAGTCGGCCTTGGGTTCGGCCCGCTTTCCGATCGTGCGGTCTAGGAAGTCCAGATAGGTGCGCCATTGTTGCAGTTGCCTCGGATCGCCGCGGACGCCATGCCGCTGGCCGGGATAGAGCATCATCTCGAACGGCACGCTCTTGGCCTGCAAGGCGTCGATGACGCGCGTCGCATTGCCGAAGATGACGTTGTCGTCGGCCATGCCGTGCAGCAGCAGCAGCCGCCCCGTCATGTCATCCAGCCGCGGCAGGACGTCGGTGGCGGCATAGCCCTCCGGATTGGCCTGGGGCGTGGACATATACCGTTCGGTATAGTGGGTGTCGTACAGGCTCCACTCCGTCGGCGCCGCGCCCGCCAGGGCCGAGGCCAGGCTGGCGTCCTTGTCCGTCAGTGTCAGCAGGCTGAGGAAGCCGCCGAAGCTCCAGCCCATCACCGCGATATGGTCGGCATCGACGTAAGGCAGGGTCTTCAGCCATTGCGCGGCCTGGGCCTGATCCTCGACCGCCGGAATGCCCAGACGGCGATAGATGCTGGTCTCGAACGCTTGCGACCGGTCACCTTCGCCGCGATTGTCGACGCGGAAGACGATGTAGCCCGCCTCTGTCAGCAACTGGTTGGTCAGCGGCTGCCAGCTCTTCTGCACGCCCGCCCCGGTGCCGGGGCCGCCATAGACCTGCATCACCACCGGGTATTTCTTCGCCGGATCGAAGTCGGGCGGCGTGGTCATGCGCCACACCAGGGTCTGGCCGTGGCTCTGCATCGTGCCGAACTCGGGCGTGCGCAGGCGCGAGACATACGGCGCGAACGGATGGCTGGCGTCGAGCTTGTTCTCTTCGATCCAGCGCACGCGCGTGCCGTCGATACGGTACAGGGCCGATTGCGTCGGCGTCGCCGGGTCGGAATAGTTGCCGACATAGGCCGTCGCCGGGCCGTTGACCGACACGGTCCACCAGCCGCCGCCGGGCGTCACCGCGACCGGATCGACCGTGCGGTTCAGATTGGCGCGGAACATCTGCTGCTCGATCGGCAGCTCCTTGCCGTCGCGCATCGAGGCGGTGAAATAGACATCGCCAGTCTGTTCGTTGACGCCGTCCAGATGTTTGACCGGAAAGTCGCCGCGCGTGATGGCCCGCAGCCGTCGCCCGTTGCGGTCATACAGGTACAGGTGCCGCCAGCCCGAATCCTCATTGGACCAGATGAACCGGCCGTCCGACAGGACGCGGAAATCGTCGTTCAAATCGACCCAGGCCTGCGCCTTCTGGCTCAGGATCACCCGTGATGCGCCGGTCGTCGGATCGACGCTCAGCAGGTCTAAAGTCTTCTGGTCGCGCGACTGGCGCTGGACATACAGGGTCTTGCCGTCGCCGGACCAGTTCACCCGCGCCAGATAGATGTCGGTGTTGGATCCCAGGTCCACCTTGACCCGTCCCCCGCCCTGCAGGTCGCGCACATACAGTTCGACCACCGCATTGGGCCGGCCCGCGCGCGGATAGCGTTGCTCCACCATCGTCGCGCCGCCGCCGGTGATTTCGAAGCGCGGCACGATGTCGACCGGGCTCTCGTCCACGCGCGTCATCGCGATGTAGCGCTCGTCGGGGCTCCACCAGTATCCGGTGTCGCGATCCATCTCCTCCTGGGCGATGAACTCGGCCGTGGCCCAGGTGATCAGGCCCGCGCCGTCATCGGTGATCGGCGTCTCCTTGCCGCTCGCCAGATCATAGACGACCAGATTCTGATCGCGGACATAGGAGACATAGCTGCCCTTCGGCGACACCTTGGCGTCGATCTCGTCAGCCGGCGTCTCGGTCAGGCGGCGCACCTTGCCGTCCGCCCGGTTCGCCAGGAAGATGTCGCCTTCCAGCGGCGCCAGGATGTAGCGGCCCTGTTGGTCCCACGAATATTCGACCACGCCGCGCGCGCTGATCCGCATCCGCTCGCGCCGGGCCTTTTCGGCCTCCGACAGTTCGCCGGCGTCGGGCACCAGCGCCCGTGCGTCGATCAGCTTGTAGGGTTCGCCCTCGCCCGTCGGCGCGGCCCACAGATCCTGCACATCCACATTGTCCTCGCGCGAGCGCAGGAAGGCGACCAGCTGCCCATCCGGCGACAGGCTGACCCCCTTGGCCACCGGCCCGTTAAGGCTGGGGCTGGAAAACACCCGCTCGGGCGTCAGGATGTTGGAGGGCGTCTCCTGCGCAAGCGCCGAACTGGCGGACAGGAGGATGGTCGAGGCGAGAAGAAGGGTGCGCATGGGTCGGGACGCTAGCGGTGCTTCTGCAAGCCGTCACGAGGAAATGTCGTCGCCGGCTGAAAGGCTTGTCCTTCCCTGCGAGGGGTTCTCAGATTAGAGAGACGCACGATGACAGACGCCGCCCTCTCCCCCGCCCCCGTGAAAACCAGTCCGTTTAACGAGCTGGAGGTTCTGTGGGTGCGCCACTGGACCGACAGCCTGTTCAGCTTCGGCGTCAAACGACCCGATGACTTCCGCTTCCGCTCGGGCGAGTTCGTGATGATCGGTCTGCCCGGCGAAGCCAAAGACGGTGTACCGGGAAAGCCTGTCCTGCGCGCCTATTCCATCGCCAGCCCTTGCTGGGCCGAGGAGCTGGAGTTCTTCTCGATCAAGGTCGCCGACGGCCCCCTGACCTCGCGCCTGCAGAAGATACAGCCCGGCGACACCGTCCTGATGGGCAAGAAGCCGACCGGCACTCTGGTGCTGGACGCCCTGACCGGCGGCGAGCGCCTGTTCCTGATCGGCACCGGCACGGGTCTGGCGCCCTGGCTCAGCGTCGCACGCGACCCAGAGACCTATTCCCGCTTCGGCCATGTCTATGTGATCCACACGGTCCGCAGCGTCGCCGACCTCGCCTACCGCGACTTCTTCACCCGCGAGATCCACGACGACCCCCTGATTGGGGAAGAGGCGCAGGCGCAACTGACCTACTACCCCACCGTCACCCGTGAGGACTTCGAGACGCCCGGCCGCATCACCGACCGCATCAAGTCCGGCGACTTCTTCCGCGATTTGGGCCTGCCCGAAGGGTTCGACCCCGCCCGCGACCGCGCCATGCTGTGCGGCTCCATGGCCATGATCAAGGAAGCCGGCGAACTGCTGGAGACCTATGGCCTGAAGGAAGGCTCCAACGCCGAACCGGCGGACTATGTGCTGGAGCGGGCCTTCGTCGGCTGACGACTTGGCTTGGGCGGCCTGACCCGCTAACCCCACGCCCATGTCAAAGCCTGCACTTGTCGCCGTCGATCCCCGCGTCGATCCGTCCGAATGCCAGTCCATGGCCGAGGTCCGCCAAGGCGTCGACGCTCTGGACCGCGCTCTGGTCGCCCTGCTGGCCGAGCGCCAGCGCTACATGGACGCCGCCGCCCGCATCAAGCCCGACCGCGACGCCGTCTTCGACCAGGCCCGCATCGACGACGTGGTCGCCAAGGTTCTAATCTCGGCCGAAGCCCACGATCTGTCACCCGACATCGCCGAACCCGTCTGGCGCCTGCTTATCGACCGCTGCATCGCCCACGAGTTCGCCACCTACGACCGGACTCGCAGCTAGGACGGCGCACGCCTGCCATCCTATCCGCGAAAAAAGTTCGGCCTAGTTTCAACCGATTAGGTCGCAGCAGCGTCAATCACCCCGCCGCTCTTTCAGGGCGCCGTATAATGGGCGTCCGGTCTTTGACATCGCGACGCGCCTCGCCTGCCGAAATTGCACTTTCTTGTATTTTGCACGCGTTTTCGGAGTGCAGTGCAATTTCATCCGCTTCGCCTCAGCCCTTGAGACCGCGCAGCATCAGTTCGTACCGATAGGCCGCGACATCGGCCAGCGCCGCTTGCAGAGCATCGCGCACCCGCTCGACCGCCGGCGCGGCCAGTTTCTGATCCACCGCTTCCGCCTCGGCGCAAATCGCCGCCAGGTCTCGCGCGCCGACGCCCGCCGCCGCGCCTCGGATCGTATGGACCCCGTCGCGCCAGCCCTCGACCTTGGGATCCAGCATGACGGACCACAGACCGGCCTGATTGACGAACAGGCCCAACACCTCCTCGTTGATGGCGTCGTCCCCGCCCGTCATGCCGTTCAGCACGGCGAAATCGACCGCGCCCGTCAGATCCCGCAGCGCCATCAGGCCGCCGTCTCCTCGCCCTTGGCCAGGCGCGAGTTTCGCGACGACCACAGCAGATAGATCGCCACGCCGACCACGTTCCAGACCACGAAGCCGATCTGCGTCACCGGCTTCAGGCTCAAGAAGAAGACCAGGCAGCCGATCACGCTGATGGCTCCGACCACCGGCCACAGCGGCGCCTTGAACACCCGCTTGCGACCCGGCTCGCGGATACGCAGCACGATCAGGCAAACCCCGACCGAGCAGAAGGCCGCCAGCGTCCCGGCGTTGGCCAGCGACGCCAATTCGTCCAGCGGCAACAGCCCTGCCAGAATCGCCACGACGATGGCGGTGAACACCGTCACCACCGCCGGCACGCCTCGGCTCGACACCTTGGCGAGGCGGCGCGGCAACAGGCCGTCGCGCGCCATGCCCAGGAAGATGCGGCTCTGGCCGAACAGGAAGGCCAGCAGGACGGTCGGAAGCGCGATCACCGCCGCAGCGGCGATCCACTGGGCCGCCGTCCCCTGCCCCATCTGACGCAGAATCAGGGCCAGAGGCTCGGGGCTGCTGGCGAAGGTCGCGACCGGCCGCGCACCGATGGCCGCGGCCGCGACCACCAGATACAATGCCGTGCAGACCAACATGGACCCGACGATGCCGATGGCCAGGTCACGCTCGGGCTTCTTGGTCTCCTCCGCCGCCGTCGAAATGGCGTCGAACCCGTAGAAGGCGAAGAAGATGATCGCCGCCGCCGCCATCACCCCGGTCTGGACGAAGGGCGCGCCGAATCCGTTGGGCATGAAGGGCGTGAAATGCTCGGGCTTGAACGCCGGCAGGGCGATGGCGACGAACACCACCAGCGCCGCGATCTTGATCAGGACCAGCACCGCGTTCAGCGTCGCGCTCTCCTTGGTGCCCAGCAGAAGCAGGCCCGTGACCACCCCGATGATGGCCACGGCCGGCAGGTTGATGATCCCCCCGGCATGCGGCCCGGCGACCAGCGCCGTCGGCAGATCGATCCCCAGCCCGCTCAGGAAACCGACCGCATAGCCGGACCAGCCTACCGCCACGGCGCTGACGACCAGCGAATATTCCAGGATCAGGCTCCACCCCACGATCCAGGCGATCAACTCGCCCAGCACGGCATAGGAATAGGTGTAGGCGCTGCCCGCCGCCGGCATCATGGTCGACAGCTCGGCATAGGCCAGGGCCGCGCAGGCGCAGACCAGTCCCGCAAGGCCGAAGCTGATCAACACGGCCGGGCCCGCCAGGCCCGCCCCCACGCCGATCAGCGTCAGGATGCCGGTGCCGACGATGGCCCCAACGCCCAGGGCCAGCAGGTGCGGCCAGCTCAACGTCGGCTTCAGCCGCGGTCCGTCGTGCGGCGCCATCATCGCGTCGATCGATCGACGCCGGTTCCAGAAGGCCATGCTGTTCGCTCCCCCGCCGCTTGCCGCGGCTGATTCCACGCGGACCATACTCCGTCGCAGAAAGTTTGCGAAAGCGCTTGCCAACCCCCGAACCGCTGGGTAGTAGGAGCGCCCTTCGGCGATGGCGTTGGCCCCGCT
The DNA here is from genome assembly GCF_022654015.1 of Brevundimonas diminuta. Classification (NCBI taxonomy): domain Bacteria; kingdom Pseudomonadati; phylum Pseudomonadota; class Alphaproteobacteria; order Caulobacterales; family Caulobacteraceae; genus Brevundimonas; species Brevundimonas diminuta. Next base: position 1,834,604 of record NZ_CP073063.1, on the reverse strand, counting down.
GAAGACACGACGATCGGTGTGGGTGATTAGCTCAGTCGGTAGAGCAGCTGACTCTTAATCAGCGGGTCGTAGGTTCGAACCCTACATCACCCACCATCGTCTTCTCATTGCAATCGCAGAGGTTTTCGCTCCGGCGACAGCGGAACAGATGGTGAAGAACTGTCTGTATTTTGCAGCTCATTTTGCAGTTTTGTTCTCGTTTCGAGCTTTTCGATCGCCGAGAGCGCCAGACCGTAGTCGCGATTCAAATAGTTTGAATCGAGAATTGCACCGACGTCCCTCAGGCTGTGACCTGTGATGGTCGCGATTTCGGGCACGGAGCAACCGGCAAGCGCCAACCGCGTCACAGCCGTTCCCCGCAGATCGTGAAACGTCAGATCGACGATACCTGCTTTCTCGCACGCCCGTCCCCACGAGGTTCGAAATCCATCCGACGTCCAAGTCATGCCGTTGGCCGTCGTGAGAATGGTCACCGCTGTCGATGTCGCGCGCTGTGCATCAAGCATCATTTTGAGCGGGCCGCCGACAGGAATAAGCACCCGCGCCCCGGTCTTGTTTTGAGCGAGGCGTATCTTCTCGCCGTCGTAGGCAGACCAGGTCAGTCGCAGAAGGTCGCCTTGTCTCTGCCCCGTCCACAGCGCCAAGATCAGCGCGAGATGCATGTGTTTAGGCGCTTTGGACAAGAACGCCGCCTCATCCTCAGCAGTCCACACATTCCCCTTGCGCGCCGCGCGATAGAGACGACCTGGTCGTTCAAGCGGATTAAGGGGCGACAGACCGCGGTTGACGGCCCAGGACAGCACGCGCGCGAAAACCGAAAATCGGTAGTCAGCGTTGCGTCGCGACGTCAGCGCGATGCGATCGCGCCAGGCCAAAAGTTCGCCGCGCGTACGCCGATCCTTCAAGAGCTCTGTCGGTAAGTCACCGAACTCGGCGGCGATTGCTCGCAGGTGCGCGCGATAACCACGCTTCGTTGCGTCCGCGAGATTTTTGAAATCAGCGGAGTCCTCGTAGGCATCTAAGAGACCTGTGAGCGTATCGACTGCGCGCTTCGACTCACGCTGCTGCGCGATGGCGTCGTGGTAGCTTTTGATGAACTCTGGATCGCCCGGCTTACCGGTCAAACGTGGCCCACCCCGCCAAGCGTACCAATAGGTGACCTGTCGACCATCAGCGAGTCGAGCGGTGACGCGATTGATCCCCTTCAGCTTAACGCGCATCACGTCTCGCCCTCCAAGCCTCAAAGGGATCGATCGGCACGGTAGAAGCAGACGGTTGAGTTTGACGCATGATCTGCATCACACCATCAGGACGGATCTCAATCGCGCCAACGTCAAAGCCAGCGTCCTGCGCGCCTTTCAGCGCGCGCCTGACGTCTGCTTGCGTGAACTTAGCGGCGGCGCGCGACATCAGAGCGCCCCGACTTTGCGAGCGAGCGTTTTGAGAGAGCGATCGACGAGGCCTTCACGATCGGCGTTGGCAAGCAGTTCGCGCATGGTCTCAGTCGCGTTGACAAAGGTGTGCGCTATGATTGGCTCGCCGCTTGAAACCAAATCTCTCAAGCGCGCCATTTCGCTCGGCAATTCAGACCAGGGCGCGGCGACGGCAAGATGGGTTCGCACCGCTTCGTCTTCGGATTTGAGGCGGGTGAGGAAAACGCCGAAGAAGAGGTCTTCGCCGACCTTACCGCGACGTTTGCTCACGAGCTCGTAGTTGACGCGAACCAGGTTCGTTGCATCGTCATAGCCCTGCCCCATCCCAACCAGCGCCCAAGTGATCGCCAATCGAAAGGCGTCATCAGTGCTGAACTCCGCCCAGCCTCGGCTGGCCTCGCGCTTCGGCCATGGAAGTTGGTCGCGGTGGAGCATGGCGTCGAACTGGCGCGCGCCGATGCCGACGAGGCGGAGCATTTCGGAGCGACGGATCACAGGATTACTCATAACGGGTAAATACGCGATGCTGATTTATTTCGCAAGTCGCGTATTTTTATCCGACCAAATGTCCGCTATAGCATTGTAACGACGCTATTTTTTGGTTGACATGAGCGCCGTTTCGTGACATCGTGTCAGTGCGCATCATCTTAAACATAGCGCAAATTTTCCGAAAACTTTGTCGAGCTAACTGTTCGGGCAATACCGCCCGCGCAGCTCTGACTCATGTCCTGAAGGGAGGTCATTCATGGCAGGACGGCAGGCCAAACTCATATCTGAAACCATGTTGCGTCGCGCGCTCAGACGTCTCAGCCGAAGGGAGACCGCGAACCGTGACCGCGTGATGCTCCTGCTCTCAGTCCGCGCCGGTCTTCGAGCATGCGAAATCGCAGGGCTAGACTGGTCGATGGTGCTTCAACCGAACGGTCGTGTTGGTCGTGTCCTCAACATCCACGACCGAATAGCCAAAAAGGGCGGCGGCCGACGTATCCCTGTGCATGACGATCTTCTCTGCGCCTTGCGCGCCTATGCGGGCACCACAGACATCTCTGGGCCGTTGTTGCCGTCGCTCAGAACCGGCAAGCATCTGCGTGCCAACAGCGTCGTGAACTGGTTCGCAACGCTCTATGCAGAAATCGGCGCGACGGGATGCTCCTCACACAGCGGCCGACGAACGTTCATTACTGCGGCGGCCCGCAATGCGCACCGCACAGGCGCGAGCTTGCGAGATGTTCAACTGCTTGCAGGGCACCGATCAATCGAGGTGACGCAGGGATACATCGATGGCGACAGCGACGCTCAGCGTCGCCTGATCGGTGTGATGGGCCGGTGACCGATCTTTCACTCGCGCCCGTCGTGATCGCGATTCAGAGCATCAAGCTCGCCAAACGATCTGACGACCTCAAACTACGCGGCGTAGACCTCGAAAGCGGTCAGCTGGTGCTCATTTCCGTTCGGTATCTCATGCCCACCACCGAACCCAGAGACCCGATATCGGGCTTGCTGTTGAAGCTATCGCTCCACACGCGCTGACGCGCGACATCTTCATTTAAACCTAGGTACATTCACATGTCTGACGACAGACGTGCGCGCATCTGCGCGCTCAACGACCAGCTTCGTTGCAATCACATCGGCGGCCGCATCGTTCTGACGCCTGGCGTGGTTGATCGCGGCCAAGCGTTTCTGCTGACGGCGCTCGACGCGATCAGGCGGTTCGACGAGTTCAACGAGGGGTGTGACCCGTATGGTGAGCGCGACTTCGGTGCGATCACAATCGGTTCTGACCGACTATTCTGGAAGATCGACTACTACGACCAATCGTTGACCTCCGCCGCTGTCGATCCGGCGGAGGAGACCGGTTGCGTGCGTGTCATGACCGTCATGCTCGCTGCGGAGTACTGACTATGCGCGCGCAGAAGCAGGGAGATCTCGACGGGCTTTGCGGTCTATATGCAATCGTCAATGCGATCGAGTTGACTGGGGTGGTCGGGCCCAAGTCGACGTTTCATCGGCGACTGTTCAAGCGATTGCTGAACGGTTTGGCAGAAGGTGAACTGCATCGGGCGATGATCGACGGTTTATCGCGAGATCAGCTCATCGACGTCGGCGCGAGGGCGTTTCGCAGCGTACGCCGATCGTATGGCGTTCGGTTCGAGATCGAGGCGCTAGACGACATTTGGTCACCACATGACTTTGCGGGTTTTCTAGAAGCGATTGGCGAACTCTCTCGACAACCGCAGACAGCGGTCATTCTAAATGTCGTAATGCCGTGGGTGAACCATTGGTCCGTCGTTCTTCGCTGCAACCAAGACCTCCTCGAGCTGCGCGACAGCGGACGCCTCCGGCGCTTAGCACTTCAACGGTTCGCGCTCAGCGCGAGCAGCTATCGGCTTGGGGGGCGCTACACTTTAATCGTACGGCGCGTTGGAGGGGCGGCTCGGATCCGCGCGGTGGACTTACGTTGAAGGACGCACAGGCGGCACCTGCTCCAGGATTGAACTTGGTTGGACACCGATCGCCGCGACAACACGCAAAAATTCGATGACGTCGAGCCGTCTGCGGCAACTCTCATACTTCGAGACATAGCTCTGGTCGACGCTCAAGAGATCGGCCAGTTGATACTGAGACAAGCCGGCAGCCTGGCGCGCCTCGGTCAGAGCGACCATCAATCTTCGGTTCTCCTCTGTATGGAGTCCAGTCAAACCGCGCCGCGCAATCGCCATGACGAAACGGCTAGAGCGCGCGGCTAATGATGCTAAACTGGCATCACATTTAGGATCTCAATGATGAAAAATCTTGCGCAGGTAGCAGCGCCGATTCTGCTCTTAGCGACTGCTGCCTGCGATCAAACACAGAGGGGAGCAGAGCTCTCAAATTTGGTCGAGCTGACAGGGAGACAGGAGGTGACTCAGCTTGTCGAGCGCGGCGAAGGTCGTGCTTGCGCTCATGACGTTGTTCTCAATGACATTCGAAAGGTCGCGACCCATAACCTGATTTTCTCCGAAGAAGAGACTTGGAACGGAGGATGGAGCAGAACTTCAGTCGAGAAGTTCAATAACTCCTTCAAAAGCCAGCTTGATCGGATCGTTTTGAATGCACACGATCCAAATGCATCGCTAGTCTCATGCAGCGCGGAACACACCGCTTCTATTGACGGAAAATCTTTCAGCACATCGATCGACTACACGGTTCGTCTGACGGTTGATAGAGAACCTTTTATCGAACTGACTGACACACAGCAATTGAAGAACTCAGCTTGGAGCGCACAGCATTTATTCTACTGCGAACAAATTTATCCGGATCAGGTACAGAGGCACGGCACGCCGTATGCGCTCGTCTGCACTCTCCATGAACTTGAACGCGTCCCACATGCAAACATGCGTCTTTCTGCAACACAAAATGCAAAAGGGACGATGATTGATCAACAAGTCAGAGACTTTGATCGCTCTCTAGTTGAGCTACCACCTAACTCTTCTGGAACCGCCTCGATCGCCTCTTCGTCCAACGGCCCCGTCTCTAGCGGTGAACATCGCATTTCACCTCGACAAGACGCTCCCACAAACCGACCCATTAACGGAAACTGAGATGTCGATCCTCGTTACAGCCGCCGCGCTATTTGCCGTATCATCCGCGAATGGGTCTGCGGTTCATATCTCACCGACTGCGGTGCAGACAGCGACGCTCTCGCCGAGTGTAGACCAACTCGCCGAACGGAAATGTGCTGAGATCAGCAGCGGTGGCGCTTTTGACCACTCATCGGGGGATGATGTCGTGCGCTGGCTGGCCAGGGAACTGCCGAGCCCCAAAGACGACTATGATACGGAAGAAAGCTTTCGTAGACGGCTTAACGACAGCCTAAGAGAGCTAACATCTGAAACGCCTGTGTTCGTCGTATCGATCAAGTTGAGCGTCCAACGTTACAATAGCACATACGATCCATTTACGGAGGCGCTCCACTTTCAAACTGGCGAAAATATCGAATGCAACCGTGTTCGCGTTAGCTACTGTCTAAGGCCCGGATATTCGGATTCGTCTAAGGAAACTTTGTTCGCAGTTCATGCAGAAGAAGACAGTATCGCGCAATCGTTTGGAATGCCGTCAGACACGGCTCGCTTTCTAAGAGAGAACGGAGGTGCCATAACGGTTTACATCGTTGCCAGCCTTGAAGAACCCTATCGGACGAGAATGCGCTTCGGATTGGAGACGATGACTATGTACCACCTACACGCCCACTGTTTGAACTACGACTGGCCAGATGCCATTCAGCCGCGATAATCTCTGCTCGGCCATAACGTCAGTCGCGGGGGCTAACCTGTTTTCGACGTGGGCAGCTCGCCAAGGTACTCCGCTTTCAGTAAGGCGAGCCAAGCAGCTCCATATTGGTTTCTGGAGCCCAGTGTAGGAGAAGGCCCTAAGAAGTTTTGGTCGCATCTACTTTTTTAGGCCGCTTAAGGCCTTTCTCGACCAATCGCGCTCCGACACCCTCCATGATACCCGACCACGCTTCGTCTTTGAAGGTAGTACCGGTGATCTGGTGACAGTCCCGAATAGTCAAGGTTTTCCCGCGATCGTCCACGTAGACACGCAAGATGACCTCTCGGCCATGAAACCTGGCGGACTGGAGCTTACGCCGAAGCACCTTCGACCACCTCCACCTCCACCCACTCAGCGATCTCAGCAAGAACTTGGGGGCCTTTTCGGCTACCGAGTCCTCGGCTTTCGCAATCACGCCCGAAATACCCTTAAGCGAAACAGCGCGTGGCGTTATCGGTTTGATGGCCTTGAGCCCCTCCTCTTCGCGACGTGCGGAAATATCCGCCCGATAGAGTGCGTCTAACCCCGCGATTCCAGAAGCAGACCGGTGCACAAACGCGTCAGGCGTAAGTTCCAGCCGGGAGGCTTGCCTGAGAGCGCCAGCATCGCGAGTTCTCAATCGCTGCTCAGCTCGAGCGTCGCCAGAATACGAAATCATATACCGCAATAGAATGTGGAGGTCGGTGCCACGGCTGGTTCGACGCGCAGGCTCGTCGCCGTTCGCGGCTTCGGGCTCGTTGAGACCAAGGTAGAATCGCTGCCGAACTGGAGCGGGCCATGACAGACTTTGGATCCAGATTTTGTATACTTTGGCGAGAGCACCATAATAGTACTCGTTAGCTTGACGGTATGCTCGATCTGGGCCGCGGTATGCCTTCAGTTCTTCGATCGCTTCGTTGATAGTGTCTTCAGTCGCCTCGTCAGCGATCACGCCAAACTTCTCAGCTACGGCGCGAGAGATCGACGGCTTTGTCAGCCGATCTCTTCTCGCCTTGCGCCGTGCCGCCGCGTCTTTTTCGCTCTTGGTTCGTTTGACCATTCGGTAAAGTCCTCCAGCATCCAAAAATCAGATGCGGTTATTCCATTAGTCTGTTTAACAGACTTATGTGTATCGATCGAGGAGATTCGAAATGTGGATCCGGAACGAAGTGCGTGGGGCGTGGCGGAAGCTAGTGCTTGATATCCAACCGACTATGGCCATCACGCTTGGAATGGGCTTGCAGACAACAGCTGAACGGCTCAATCGGGATGCGGAGCTGTTGTTCAACCGCGTTCAGCGACGGGCTTATGGGCCTCGCTGGTTCAAACAGCCGGCTAGCGAACGTATCTCGGCGATTGGCTTCCACGAGCACCCTGACAGCAACCGCCACATGCATGTGGCTCTCGCCGGTGGCTACCGCGTGTGCGAACGCCTAATGCTCGATGGCTCGCGGTTTTGGAAAGACATACGCACCGCAGGCGACTTTTACGTCGAGCCAATCGGCAACGTGGAAGGCTACGCCGACTACATCACAAAGGACGCGCGCTCCGAACGGTCTTGGGAGACTGTTTATGTCTATCGACCGGCCGATTGGCGAGAACTGTAAAGTGGTAATTTGAAATGCGAGACGACCAAGGACCTTCGGAGAGGCGATGCCCCCGGAGCGAGGTCGTAAGCTTCTCGGATAGAGAGCGTCGCCGGAGGTCTGTCTAAATCGGGTCGCTGTCGATTATGCGCTGGCATGATTGCCGATCGATGAAGCGCTGGCCAGATAACGGAAATCCAACGGTTGGCCCAGCTTTTAGAGACACAAGGCGTTTGGATTAACGCTCGTAACAGAGCCGGCTCAACCTCGATCATAGTGGATTTGTCTGGATCTACACTGAGGGTTATGCGGACTGGGAATTAGTTCCGGCCTCGCAGCGATCGAAAGGTCGATGAATATGGCGTCGCTCTAACGCTCGCCGATTTAACGGACCGGCACTAAGGTGAGGTTTGCGCCGCGCTGAAGTCGCGCCGTGAAGCGAGATCGCCATCTATGAGCACGCCTTTGACGACGCGACTGCTGGACACAACGGTGGGCGCCGGTCCGGGTCTGCGGTCGCGTATCGCCGAACGACCGGGTCTGGCGTTGGCGCCGGCCGATCTCGCTGCGCTGGTCGAGGATGTGAGGTCCATCGCTCGCAGCGTTTTAAGCGATGGTGACCTAACTTATGGCATCTTCTCTGGCGATCCGGAGACGCTTTCCCGCACCGTGCTGACGGTGGTCTACGAAAAGAAGAGCGGCCGCCCCGTCGCCTTCAACGCCCTGGCTATTCTTGACGCCGATCTGGGCGGACGCTCGGTGGAGATCCTGCACCTAGGCCTGGTCATGGTGCGTCCCGATGTTCGTGGAACCGGGCTGTCTGCAACCCTCTATGGTCTGACCTGCGTTCTGCTGTTTGTGCGTCGCCAATGTCGGGCTGTCTGGGTGTCCAGCGTAACGCAGGTTCCGGCCGTCGTCGGCATGGTCGCTGAGACGTTTTCCGACGTCTATCCCGGCAGACCTGGAGCGAGACGGTCCTTTCAGCACGAGCGACTGGCTCGGCAGATTATGGGGCGGTGGCGTCATGCGTTCGGCGTCGGCGACGAGGCCGGTTTCGATGCGGATCGTTTCGTAATCACCGACGCCTATACCGGCGGGTCCGACGAGCTCAAGAAGACCTTCGAGAGCGCCGCCAAACATCGCACCGACATCTACAACGACCTGTGCGCTGCTGAGCTTGATTATGGCCGGGGTGATGATCTGCTGCAGATCGGTCAGATCGATATGCGCGCCGCCAGCCGATATCTGGGCAAGGTGGCCCCGCCCGACACCGTGCCCGGTCTGCTCGGCCGGTTCGCCCTGCTGATGATCCAGGCGGGCCTGCTGCCGCTTGTGCATTGGCTCGACCACACTCAACCCTGGGGAAGTTTGCGCGCATGGAAGACGTGACGGCCTTCGATTACGCCGAGTTCACCACCCGCAATCTGGGGTTCGTCACCCAAGCGGAGCAGGCCGCTCTCAAAGGCAGCGCAGTCTTCGTCGCGGGCGTGGGCGGCATGGGCGGTGCCTGTTTTCTGGCGCTGGTCCGCGCCGGCGTCGGGCGGTTCGCCGTCTGCGACATCGACGTGTTTGAGACTTCAAACCTGAACCGTCAGGTCTTCGCCTTCACCGACACGGTCGGCCAGGACAAGGCCGAGGTCGCCTGCGCCGCGGCACGGCGGATCAACCCCGATGTCGAGATCGAACGTCTCGGGGCAGAATGGGTTGATCGGGTTGCGAACCTCGCCGCGCGCTATCCGGTCATCGTCAACGGAACCGACGACATCGCAGCCGGGATCGCCCTGTATCGCGCGGCCAAGGCGGCCGGCGCGACGGTGATCGACGCCTACGCCTCGCCCTTGCCCTCGGTGATCGTGGTGCGCCCCGACGATCCTCGTCCGGAGGAAAGGCTGAAGTATCCGACTCGCAACAAGGCCTTGGATGCGATCCAGCCCGAAGACCTGCGCGCCGGCTTCATGAAGGAGTTGGAGTACGTCATGGTGCATTCGTCGTCGGCCAATCACGTCGATCTGGAGGCAGCGGCGGCCCTTGCTGCGGGAACCGCCAAACGAATGTCGTTCGCCCCAATGGTGATCTCGACCGGGTGTCTGATGGCTTACGAGGCGCTGTGGCTGCTGATGGGGCGTCGATCTGGGACCGACTGCCGGGGTTGGTTCCTGAATGCCTTTGCGGGACGGACCGAGCGGCCGTTGTGGGCGCCCTTCGCCGCGATAAAGGGCCTGATCGTGCGGGCCGTCGTCGCTCGACTGTTGAAAGACGCCACATGATCCGCGTCGAAACCCAGGCCCTGCTCGACGGCTTCGCGGCGGCGGGTCTGGCGGCCTATGTCGCCGCTCTGCTCGTGCGCCGGGCCGGCGGTCCGGTGACTCCGCGATTGGTCTTCCTGTTCGGGGTCATGTCGGTGTTTTACGGCGTGCGTAGCCTGGCGGTCAGAACGGGCTTGCCGGTCTTCGAGGCCGCGACCTATGCCGCCATATCGCTAGCTCCCCTTGCAGCCCTGCTGCTGGCGGAAGGGCTGCTTCGCCGCCATGCGCCGCGCCCGATGAAGATCGCCGTCTTCGCCGCATCGGCCCTGGCTCTGGGGTTCGCCTTGTTCACGACCAGCCGTGTCGCCTTCGGCTCTCGCAGCGCGCTGGCCGTCATCATCCTGTCGTCTCTGGTCGCCATCCTGATCCTGCTGTGGGCGAGAGACCGCAAGTCTCTGTCGCGCGCGGAAAACGGCGCCGTTCGTCGGCTGGCTGTGGGGCTGGCCATTGTCATTCCGCTGATCGGCACAGATTTTTCGGAACTCGTAGCCTCGCCGATCGGGTTCAGCCCCATCGCCGCGCTCGTGATTGTTCTACTGGCCTTATCGAACGGGGTCAGCGACGCACGTGACGTCTGGATCGATGTCGCCGTGATCGGGGCGACAACCCTGGCCCTGACTTGCGGCCTGATCGAACAACTCGGCATCGGCGCCTCTGATGATCGGGTGCGCCTGTTCGCCCTGATCGGCGCAGCCCTCATCACCATGACGCTGGTGGTGCGTATCCAGCCGTTCGGAGCCGCCGGACGACGCACCAGTCTGCGCCAGCGCATGGCCTCGGCCGACACCCGGTCTCTCAACGGCTTTCTGAGCGACATGACCAGGGAGCCGATCCTGAAGGACCTGTCCGTCCTGTCCGACCAAGATTTCGCCGATTATCGTCCCGAAACCCTGGCGCAGACGCTGAATCGTCGCCCGCTCTGGAGCGCCGCTGCCCTGCAGGCCGAGACGGACCAACTCAACGAAGCCGAACGCGAGCCGCTGCTGGATCTTCTGGCCCGATCAGACGCCACCCACGTCGGGCTGTTGAGCGACTCGCCGCTTCGGGTCGGCCTGGTTCGTTTGCCGGATTTGTCGCACAACACTGAGGCCGAGATCGATCTCGGCCTCGCCTTTCGGATGGCGCGGCTGACAGCGGAGAACCGCACGTGACCACGACCGGCTTGACGCTTCGTGAAGGTGATCTGGACGGCTTCTTCCAGGTTCCTTTTGAAATCTATCGCGCCGACAGCCCCTATGTGACGCCGATGCGAGCCGATCTGAAGCGGTATCTGGATCCGACGCACAACCCCCTGATGCGCGACGACGGCGGGCACCTGACCTTTTTCACCGCCTGGCGCGACGGTCGCCCGGTCGGACGGCTGACGGCCCACACCCATCCGTCCTCGAATGCGCGTCATGACACGCGACGCTGTCAGTTCGGCTATTTTGACTGCGAGGACCGTGTGGAAACCGCGCGGCTTCTGTTCAATGCTGCCGAGACCTTCGCCCGAGCCGAAGGCTGTGACGAGCTCGTCGGCGCCTTCAACCTGACGGCCATGCAGCAGGCCGGCATCCTGACTGAGGGATTCGAGAACCAACCCTATACCGACATGATCTGGGGAGCCCCTCATCTGCCGCGCCTACTTGAGGCCTGCGGCTATGCGCCGGTGTTTCCGATGTCGACGTTCGAGTTTGATATCGGGCCAAGCACCGCCGATGCCCTTTTGGGCGACAAGCAGCGCGCGGTGCTATCGAACCCCGACTGGACCTGGAAAACCATCAGCCGCAGCGCCTTCAAGGTCCGCTTCGAAGAAGCTCGACAATGTCTCAACGACGGGTTCAGCCAAAATCCGATGTTTGTGCCTCTCACCCCGGCCGAGTTCGACTTTCAGGCCGGCGAGATGATGTGGATCGTCGATCCGCGCATCGCCTGCGTCGTCCACTATAGAGGCGAGCCGGCCGGGGTTGCGATCTGCATTCCGGACCTGAACCCGTTCCAGAAGGCGACGCGCGGACGGATGGGGCCGATGACCCTGGTTCATTTCATCCGCCAGCGGCTTAGGCGTCGACGCGCGGTGATCATCTTCTACTCGGTGAAGCGCGCCCTGCACGGACAGGGGCTGAATGGCGCCATGCTGCACCAAGTGATCAAGGCCTTATTCGCAGGCGGCTACAAACAATGCGGAGTGACCTGGATCGCCGACGAGAACACCGCCTCGCTGCGCCAGATGGAGAAGCTGAATGCGCGGCGTCTTCAGCGGCTGAACCTGTTTCGGAAAGAACTGCGATGACGCTGGATGCGCAGATCTTTCGGGCGCTGGTGGCCGAGGCCGCCTTGTCGCCCAGCGTCCACAATACCCAGCCCACACGATGGCAGCTGACGCCCGGCGGCCGGGTGCTAGTCCTCGAGGACGAAGGCCGCAGGCTGCCCGTCGGCGATCCCGAAGGCCGTGACCTGAACGTCAGCCATGGCTCGGCGGTGGAGGGGTTCTCTCTCGCTGCTGGACGGCTTGGTCTGGGCATCGATGTCGGACACAACGGGGTTCACGTCGCGGAACTGACGATCCGCCCTGAAGCAGCGTCCGACCCGCTAGCAGAGTATCTAAACCAGCGGCGCACCTATCGCGGAAAGTTTGAAAGCGGTCAGGCCGCTCACGCCGCACTGGACCGATTGGAGCGCAGCGGAGACGTAGTTGTCGTCCAGGATGTAGAAGCGATCGCTGATTTGGCGCGGCTCTACGATGAGGCCAGCTTGCGCTGGTTTCGAAACGTCCCCTATCGCGCCGAGTTGGTGTCGTGGATGCGGCTGTCGCGACGCCATCCTTTCTGGTCGCTGGACGGGCTGAACGCAGAGGCCATGGAAATGTCCGGCATCGAGGCCGCTGCGGCCGGAATCGTTCTTAAGCCGGGTGTGTTCGAGACCTTAGACCGGGTCGGCTTGACCGGCGCACTGGTCGCTGAGGCAGCGGTGGTGCGCAGCGCCTCGGCCATCGCCCTGTTCCATCGCCCCGCGAACGAGGCGCCGTTCGATACAGGGCGACGGTTTCATCGCGCTTGGCTTGGCTTCACCCAGGCCGGAATGTCGGCTGCGTCGATGGCGGTTCTGGCCGACGATGTCGAGGCGCGCACACGCGTCAAAGCGGAATTCGGCATCGGCGACGACCGGCGTCTGATTACCGCCTTTCGTTTGGGGATCGCGCCGGCTCGCACATTGCCGCCCAAGCCCCGCCTTGGGCTAGACGCTCTGATCGTCTAGCTTACAGACCCTTCAGATATTCGATCAGGTCCCGACGCTCGGCGACCGTCAGCCCTTCGACCTGGGCTTCATGACCGCGATTGGATCGACCAGGTTGGCGGGTGTCATACACGACCGGCTTCGACCAAGGGGTATAGCCAACCGGATAGACACGGACCCCGCCCTGTTCTCGCCCCGCTATGCCGACAGCTTTGAAATCCAGCCGATGACCACCGACTAGAAACCGCTCCGATCGTGGTTGGAGCAAAAGAAACTGCTCCAGCGTCGGGACCGAACCGTTGTGCATATAGGGCGCAGTCGCCCAAAGGCCGGACAGCAGGGTGGCGGCGTACTCGCCAGTTGGTCGAGCGTCTAGGATCTGGTCATACCCGTCGCTGCCGGCGTATCGCGTCAGGTCGTCGGTAAAGGCCGCTGCCCGCGAGGGGTCGGACCCCACTTGACCATGCCAGTTGGGAAACCGATCAAGCCGTGGACGCTCAACAGGACCTGAATAGACACCATGACAAGACGCGCAGGCCCGATCATAAATGACCGCTCCTCTGGCAGCAGCCGCCCGATCGATCGGCCCTGGAAAGCTTTGAGGCCGACGCGTCTCCAGCCAAGCCAAAGCGCGTTGCGCAGCGGGGATTTGACGATGAGCGCCGCGTGGGGACTGCCCCATGCTGGGCACAGTGAAGAAGCTGGTGATGGCCGCTAGGTTGTCGCGGTGGGCCACCTTCAATTCCTCGCGGGCGATCGGGCGCCAGCGCGGCTGGTCCTGCGGCGCATAGGCGCCGTCATACAAAAGGGTTGAACGGAAGCTGCGATCGGCAAGATCAGGGATGGAAGTGAAGCCGGCTTCTTCGGCATCGGACAGCGCATGTCCCTGCAGCTTCAAGGCAGCGATTCCGTTTGTCAGGCCCGGCGAGCCGTTCGAGAACGGCAGCGGACTTACACCGTCCGGGATCTCAGCCAGTCGTCGGCGCGCGATTGGGAGGACGGCCCAACGCAAGCTGGCCATTTCCCACGCATCGGTGTCGGGAAAGAGTGTCCGCACCGCCTCGAGGAGTGCGGGCGTATCACCGCTCTGACGTTTAAGGGCCTGCGTCACTGCGCGGGTATAGGCTTCCAGATCCAAGCTGGTGTTTGGTGATCCCAACCAGGCGGTCGTCGGGTTAGGCGAGCCGTCTGCGGCATAGGCAGGACCGGCATGACACGAGGCGCAACCTAGGTTGGCGACTGTCACCTTGACCGGCGGCAAACCGGGCGTAACGGCGCCGACGCTGATCCCTAGCGGATGATCGCGGCTCGGCCCGATCGGCATGTCGGCCCCTTCGATCCGCTCGGGCCAAAGGAAGCCGAACGTCTGAAGGCGCGCCTTGAGATGCGTCTGGCTGACGTCGCCACCTTGCGGATCATCAAGCACCAAGGCCGCGGCGACCAGCTTCCAAGGCACAGCCACCGTATTCAAGGCCTTGAAGTTCAAAGCTCCGAAATCATGCTGAGCAAAGACTTCTGCGTCGGTTTGAGGCCCCTCGTCGCGCGAGGCGCACCCGGTCAAAACCGTGAGGCACAGAGAGAGGGTGAGGTGGGCTCTCATCGACTATCACCCTGGCTGAGGAGCAGGCCGACCGCCATCCCAAAAACTGCTCATCGTATGTCGACGACTGCCACTCCCCTCTTAATCGGGCTCCTGCGCTCCTTCGTATTTTGGTCTACCCCTCGTCGCGGATGCGAACTGCAACCGCTGCTCCCTCGCCTACTCGAAAGCCTCAATCATCGAGGTCACCGCATCTCGCTGATGCGCATTCAGTCTCGACCACGCCCTGATCAATCGGGCAGTTCCAGGAAGATCCTCACGCTCTTCCCCAACCAGCTCGGCGACGTCACACTTCAACGCTTTCGCTGCGAGCACTAGCTTCGACGCAGCGACGCGGTTTTTGCCAACCTCGTATTTCTGAACCTGCTGGAACGTCACGCCCATCGCTTCACCCAACCGGCGCTGTGTCATTCCGACAGCCTCACGGCGATCGGTTATGGCCTTGCCGATGGCGGCATCTAGTCGTTTTTCGTAGTCGCTCATGAACACGGATAGTCGCCGAATACGGAACATCCGCAAGCGTCGTTTTCGACCGAACGCCCCTTGAGCCGCCCACGACCTGGCAAGATCGGGCAAGATCTCCCCCCACCTATCTCAGTGCCATTTTCTACATCCGCACTGAGAGGGACGTCAGAGGGTTGATTTAAGAAGGTTCCAAGGCACTGAACAAACTCGTTTCGAGCACACCGGTGGATGTGCATGAAACCCATGTTGGAACGTTGAATCTTGCGAACTTCGAATCAACCACTACGGCTGTTTCTGTGCCTTGCTCAACCACCACGATATTGAGGCGCACGAGACCGTGTCGCGGCGTAGCAATTTTGCTTGGCGCACAGTCCGCCCAATCCTTGATGCCATAGCTGGGTCGGCACAAGAATCCAGCAACTCGAACACAAGGCGGCGTGCCGGTGTTCTGGTTGAACTGGATAGTCCCGCCCTCAAAGTCACTCTCTGCGGCAGAAAAACCATTATCGAGCGCCCAACGGCTAAGGGCAGTCCACGCTTCCCGTTTCGATAGTGATGTCGTCCGTTCAGTCAGACTCGGGATCGTCGCAGCTTGCGAGCCACTGACCGACAGCGAAACTTCCAACGCAGCTACGACACCCGCAAAGGCTAAGCTAATCATTTAAATCCCGCCCAAATCGAGTTGTAACTTCAGTAACTTAGAAGCTTGAACGTAAGTGCATATAGGCGTTTTGGTCAATCTTGTTCGAGACAAACGTCATAGCTGCGCACTCACTCATCCGCAGATTTAGCCTCGATCAGCGGAAGCTCTAGCGCGTCGATCTCCAGCATCGATCGACCCGCTATACCTTGTAGATCTCCGTATAGTCCCGCCGTCGAGTCCAGCACCGTATGCAGCTGCCGCTCGCGCTTAGCCCATCGTTTCATCGTCGCTTTGCGTTCGCTAGCGAGGTCATCCTGCATCTCTGAGAACTTCTCGACGACCGCTTCGATACGATGACGAAAACGCGGGCCGGTCAGATAGTCATACATCAGCGCAGACTTGGTCTGTTGCCCCTCCCCGGCCGCCCGCACCCCATTCATGAGCACGAGACTTTCGCGCAAGCTCATCGCGACGGGCATGGCGCACTTCGGCCCGGTGATCCAGACCCCCTCCATCTGCCCAAAGGTCTCGATATCCTTCGGCAACGCATGAGAGACGATCAGCGCGAGGTCGGCTTTCGCCGCCCGCAGGTCTCCCTTCAATTTGCTGAGCCAGCCATCGCTCCACGTGCGCGTGCGCTTGGTTTCCCAAAGGATGGATCCGCAAACCTGGCCGGCTGGATTGACCACCCTCTGAAGGACATCGCCCCCGAACTCGCCCTTTCCGACCGGTTCGATCTGATCGAACGGAAAGCGTGCGCGCAGCATGTCCTCGAGCATCAGTTCCTGCGCTTCCCCCTGAAGCTGCTGAGACCCCTGCTCTGCCTTCTTTTTAAGCTCTTCGATCTTCTGCTGCATCGACGCGATCTGCGTGTCGCGCTCTTTGACCTTCAGCGAAAGCACGTCTTCGGCTTCCTGTTTGGCCGTCGCTCGAACGGCCTCTAGCCCCTCGTTGACCTGGCGTTGCACAGCGAGGTCCACTTCTCGCAGCTTGTCATCGAGCTCGCGCTGCTTCTTCAGCATCTCAGCCTCGGCGGCCTGTGACAGCCTCAGCTTCTCTTCGCGGCTGGCGAGAGTCTCCTGCAGCTCAGCGAACTTGCGATCGCGTTCCTCCATATCGGCGGCGACCACGCGCTTTGCCCGCTCAGCCTCATCGACGGCGATCTGCTTTCGCGCTTCATCCATCCTGGCGCTGAGCGTCGCATCGATCGCTTGGCGCTCGAGTTCGATGCGCTTCTTTTCAGCGGCGACCTCGGCATGAGCCTGCGCTACCAGCTGATCCTTAGCCGACAGCTGCTCAACGAAGGCGAGACGGGTTTGCTCGACGAGCGGCCCGGCCAGAGACTCGGTCAGCTTGATGTCTGACTTGCAGTTCGGGCACGTGATCGTGGGTTCGTTCATCGTCGTCTTCCTCCCGTCGGCCTTCGACCGTTAACGTTTCGAATCGAGGGCTAGCGCGACGATACGTCAGAAGCGGTCGGAGTGGTTGTGCTGTTCGCGCGATCTAATGGGCGGTTCCGCAGAGCATTTCACACGGTTCGCCGTCACTGTTTCCGTCCAGCGATACCACCCCGCACTGTGTGAGATAGAAGTGCGCTTCCGCGCACGAGCTCATCTGGCGACAATAGCGTTTGCCAGAGCAGCTAAACCTGCCGTTTTCCGGTTCGGTCACCACGCTCTGGTGAGGGGCGACGAGTGATCGAACCCCACGGGCGCCGTCGATTGGGATGTTACCGTCACCCTCGCGCTTTCCCTTTCGCCATTCCCATGGCTCAACCGTCTCGGCATCGCTAAGCGACCACAGCCCCAGCCGTTCCTGGCGAGCCCTCGCTTCGACAGCGATCAGGGTCTGATCCGTCAGATATCGTCTGTACGCCCACGCGGCTCCCTGCCCGACCATCGCACGATTGACGTCTTCACCGTCGGCAAAGACGCGCGCCACGATACGATCATAGCGATCAGTGTCGATCTGCTGCAGCGAAACCGTTTTGCCGAAGGCGAGCGATGATAGCGTCTGCTTGGCGCGCGCGCCCCATGGCTGTCCACGTTCGGGCGCGTCGATTTCGGCAAGCCTGATCGTGTGCTGCTGATTGCTCTCATCAAGCACAGTCAGCGTGTCGCCGTCGGTTACGCCGACAACGCGGGCGCGAAAGGCAACTGCGGGCTCTGAACGCGGACCGATGCCGATGAGGTCGGTGGTCTTCTGCGCCGCGACGCCGATCTGGTCGCAAGCGGAGACCGCGAATGACGCCAGCGCGAGCAGGAGCATCGGCAGTCGCGAAAAAGGCCTCAGGGTGTTTGTCGTGATCTGCACTGACCAGTTCCTACTGGTCGGGCCCCGCGGGTACGGCTTCTTCACCCGACGATCTGCGCCAATATATCGAACACCTGCTCGCGGTAACGCACCACCTGATCTCGGTCGGTCGCCTCACGCAACGGCTGCGGAATTGCTTCGAGAAAATCTTCGTTGTCCGTCGGGCGCTTACGCAGCAGCTCATCAAGCATCGATTTGCGAAGGAACCCCCTCGTAGGATCGACGTCAGGGAAAGCACTTCTGATCGTCCTTTCCCTGAGATCGATGAGTTGTGCTCGCGCCTGCTCGACAGATATTCCCTTTACCACTCGCGCGTTTTTTGCCGCGACCGCGGGCGCCTTCGAACTCGGCTGCTGTTCCAATCTGGCTGCCGGCAAGCCGCGCACCTCTTTCTCTGCCGGCTTTTGAGCAGCTGACGCGGCAAGCAACTGACGTTGATGCTCTCGCCGGTCGATCAGGCGCTTCAGCTCCGAGACAACGCGATCCAGCTCGCGCGCAGGGTCACGGAACCAATCCGTGGACCATACCCGAATGACATTCCATCCTAGCCCCTCGAGTATCTCCTGACGAAGACGGTCGCGGTCGCGCGCCGACTTCGACGAGTGATAGGCCGCGCCATCACACTCGATCGCAGCAATGAACTCATGCGTGGCATTAGGGTCGCGCACGCCGACATCGAGGAAGAAGTTGGCAACGCCGAGCTGAGGCGAGCACTCGAAACCAAGCTCCCGAAGTCCCTCGAGAACAGCATCTTCGAAATCGCTGTCTGTCGGGCGTCCAACGTCGCGGGGTTCGACGCCAAGTCGCCCCGTCTCGGCGTATTCCAGGAATAGCTTCAGCGACCGCGGTCCAAGGTCACCGCCCTCTTTTGGAACGATGTCAGTAGAGCGCATTGTGCTAAAGATCTCCATTCGCTCCTTCGCGCGAGTGAAGAGCACGTTCAGACGGCGCCATCCGGTCCCCTGGTTGATAGGGCCGAAGTTTTGCGGCGTTCGGCCGCCCACGTCGGCAGGCCCGTAAGTCATCGAGATCATGATGACATCGCGCTCATCTCCCTGCACATTTTCTAGGTTTTTAATGAAGAAGGGCTCGCCCGCATCGGCCTCGGCCTTCCCAAGCGCATCAGACAAGCGAGCGTCGGCGTTGGCCAGAGCGGCGAGCTCGTCGGCGATACGCTGGGCCTGTTTCACGTTCATGGCCACGACGCCAAGACTGCGACCAGGGTGTTCAACGAGGAAGCTCCCGGCGGCCTTGGCGACACGGCGGGCTTCTGCCCCGTTCACGCCGTTCTGCGTGGCGCCATCTGAAACAAAATTCCAGCCCACACCAAAGCGATCGCTTTGGCCGCTGGGCGACGGAAACACGATCAATTCGTTCTTGTAGAACTGCTTGTTTGAGAACGCGATCAACGCCTCATGACGCGAGCGGTAATGCCACTTCAGCATCCGCTCGTCGAATATCGACGAGGCGAGCTCAAGGATGCTCTTGCTGTCCTCTGCAAGGGTTAGGTCCTCGTCCTCAACATCGTCATCACGCGCATCCGCAATCCGGTCAAAGAACGAGGTCGGCGGTAGTTGCCTGGTGTCGCCGACGATCACAGCTTGCTTGCCGCGCGCAAGCGCACCAATCGCGTCTTCGGGCCTCATCTGGGAGGCCTCGTCCATAATCACCAGGTCGAACTTGAGCTTGCCGGGAGCGACGTATTGGGCGACCGACAGCGGGCCCATCATGAAGCACGGCTTGAGCGCTTGGAGCGCCTTCCCCGCCCGAAGCACCAGTTGGCGGATTGGGATATGACGCCTCTGCTTGCTCAGTTCATTTCGAATGAGGGCCATCTCCGAGAGTTCGGACTTTAGGCCTGATTGTCGCCCGGCTGGTGGTTGCGCGTTGAAGAGCTCGGCAGCGATCTTTGCGCGCCGTAACTCCATCACCTGCGCATCGAGCGCGGCATATTCGGAACGGACCACATCGAGAGATTTGCCCGAAATGGACAGCAAGGCTGGTGCCTCGCGGAACGCCGTGCGAGCGAGCGAATCGAACACCACGAAGTCTAGCCCCAGCAACAGTTGCTGCGAATCGACCTTTCCTCGAAGCGCCAAATCCACCAGCGGCTCTTCTAGTTGACCTACGGCAGCGGCTCTTGCGCGGTCGAAGTCGAGCCATGCAGGCAGACCTTCCGCATGCTGCGACGCGTAGCGCGCTCGGCTGACGACCCCCTCAAGAGTTGGCGAGTCGCCTGAGAACCAAAGCTTGTGGTCAAGCATCGTCGCCTTTGCGAAGACGTCCTCAGCCGAGGACAGCGCCATGGCAGCCTCAGCACAAGCATGGCTGCGCACGACGGCCTTGCCCCACTCCTCGTCTGTGCTGATGGCATGGAGAATAGGCTGAAGTTCTTCAGGTGCCGCAACCTTCAGCACCGATTCCCACAGACTATCCGCCTGTGGCGAAGGCTCGAAAGCGCCGAAAGAAGCCAAGGCTGTGAGATTGTCGTCGGTTGCCAACTCGGTGAGAGCGCCCAGCACCTCCGTCGGAAGCGAGACGAGTTGATCAACACAGTCGGGAAGCTGTTCGCGCGCAGCTGCGGCCCATCTCGCAAGATCGAGCAAGTGCTCTGTGCGCGTGTTCAGACCTTCTGCGTTTGCCCCAAGACGTATGTTGACCGACGCGTCGTTCAGCAGCGCCGTCTTGCCAAGTAAGAAGTTGCGGAGGGCAGCGAACGCCTCGCTCTTTGCCGACGCGGATTCCTTGAGGTGAGCCGGCCGACAACGCGCACTCCAAGCCTTACTGGCCGCCCGCCAGCGACGACCAAACCTCGCAAACAGGCCGGTCTGCCCTAGGGCTGCCGACCATTCCTCCAGATCATAGGGGTCAGCCTCAAAGGCCGCATCTCGGAACACACTCTGGGTTCGCGCATGATCCCGTCTCAGCTCGTTAACTCTCAAGTCAAGCTCTTCAGCCCAATCGACGAGGTCGATTGCCACTAACTGCGGGCTGCGAAGGTCAAGCGCTTCAATCGGAGCTGCGCTCGCCAGTTTCAGCAGCGCACGTACTTCGCCTACACCTGCTGGAGAGCGAGAGATCGAGCGATTTAGAAGCTCCTCTGCCCGACCTAAAATCGGTTCGACGCTGGAGCATAGTTCTCGCAGCGGCCGCAGTTCCTCGAGTGTAGATGGTGCTGTTTCCCAAGCAGGTACCGGCACGGCGCGATAGGATGCCTCCGAAGTGAGCTTCAACAGGCGATCGCCTGCATCGGCCCATTCTTCAGCTAGGCGCGCCACGCGCTCGGCGTCGTTGGGCATTGCGGCCGACGCTGCGACACCCGCCCAGGGATGGGCGAACGCACCATCTGAGGAGCCGAGCTCTACGAACGCCTTTCTTAAGACATCAAGCCTGCTCTTGGCGTCCGCCAGCGTCGCCCAGGTCGTTTCCGCACTCCGCACCTTGGCAGCCACGGATTCGAAGGATGCAACCTCAGCTCCAAGCTTTCGACGAGCCTGACCAGCGCGCATCAGGGCGTCACTGACGGTTAGTCCGATCATATTGCCGGCGGGCGAACCGATGATCGTGACATAGGCAGACAACTGATCGCGCCTTCGCGCAAGACGCTCTCGCGCAGTGTCGTAGTCCTTCACAGTTCGCGGTCGCGATCCGGCGAGAATGCGATCGCCAATGTCTTCTAACGCTTCCGTCTTCCGCGTCTTATGGCTGTGCAATTCGAGACAAAATTCGCCTAGGCCAAGCTCACGGAGGCGACGGCGCACCACCTCAAGCGCAGCGAGCTTTTCCGCCACAAAGAGTACGGTTTTTCCGCGCGCCATCGCTGCGGCGATCAGATTGGTGATGGTTTGCGACTTGCCGGTCCCAGGAGGTCCTTGAACCACTAAGTTACGGCCACCAAGCGCCACTTGAAGCGCTTCGCACTGAGAGCTGTCAGCCCGATCGACGACCTCAAGCTCGAGATCTCGCAATAGGGCGGCGCTGTCTGTCTCCTCGAAAGCAGCGGAGCCGCTCTCGGACGCTTCATCGTCGTCGCTCGATAGTACGCGTCGCACCAGAGCATGCTCTGTGATCGGGGCGAAGCTTGGCCAGCGTTCCGGATCCAGATCGAGGTAGAGCAGGATCTTGCCAAACTCGAATAGGCCGAGCGTCACATAGCGCCGGATGAGCCAGTCGGGCTTACTGCGGACCGCGCGGGAAACATCGGTGAGGTAGTCCTCAAGCGATTGCTCGTCCTTCAGGACGGGCAGAACGATTCCGAACTCCTCGAGCTTCTCCCGCAGCGAAAGGTTTGTTTGAAGTTCTTCGCCGGTCCATCGGATGAGGGTTCGGTACCCACCTCTGCGCGCCTCACGTTCAAGCTCGACTGGTAAGAGCACCAGCGGTGCCTGGTGTGCTTTCGAGGCGCTCTGATCCTTCCACTCTAGGAAGCCGAACGCCAGATAGAGCATGTTGGCGCCGCTCTCCTCGATCGCGGTACGACCAGCAGCGCGTACCTTGCGAAGGCGGGCGTCGAGGGCGTCTGGATAGTCCAGGGCTTGGATTTTCCTATCGCGGTGGCGCTCCTCGCGTTCGAACTCATCGGTCTCGATCGTGAGGTCATAGTTGACGCGAATCCCCAAGTGCTTCGCCCAAGCTACGACATCCGGCTTCGCACGGGCCGCCCCCTCTCCCGCGCGCGGGACCTGATTTGCGTCGGGGGCGTGGTAAGCCTCAAGCTCACGGAGCGTCGGCTCTGGAACGGGGTCGAACACAAACGTCTCACCGTCGATCAGACTGCTGAACAACTGGCCAGGCAACTCATCAACGACACGCAAGCACGAAGCCCTCGGGTGCCTGTAGCTAAGCATTCGATTTGTTGTGGTGAGATCGAGCAGCTTTGTGCGCAGTCGCTGCAAGCGCTGCTCTATCGCATCGTCGTAGGCCACCGTGCCCCTCCCGCAGAACGTGTAGTCGTCAGTACGCTGGAGGGGACTAGAGACTCAAGACGTACAACTCTAAATGTGCCGCACCTCTAGCGGTGCGTTGGACCGCTTCCACAGGGAGATTTTGCACAGCAGCCGGCGAGGCGTCATCAGGATGCGGAATCGCTGAAGGCTGCCTGCGCCGTTGAACGGTTCGGCGCGTAGATAAGTGCGCTTGTCTTCATCTGCACTGACGCACCTGCCAATGCTCCGACCTCCCCATTTTGAAGCGGCGAGTGCAACATCCGGGCAAGCCGTCTATAGCCACGCTACCAATGATGGCATGGATCGCGACCGCTGAATCGCGTACGAATCGTTGAAGTCGGGGAGCGTGCTTTTGGAATTAGCGATTTCGAGACAGGCAGTCGCCGAATGGCGCGACCGTCAGATTCTTTTTGCTGCCGCACTAATTAATCAAAAGGCCATGGACGCCCACGCCGCCTTTGATCGGGAGATCGAGACCGCGACGGCGGCCGAAACAATCTTCAACCCTGCGGCGATCGCTAATGCGCGTATGGACGCGCTGTTGAGCACCTTGCTGGGCGAGAGCTTGCCGGATTTTCTAGATTTGGCAGCCGATGAACTGACATCCGTCGATCAGCGCCTCAGCGAGGTCGCTGACGCGCTACGCCGACCCGACACGCTTGTATTGCCGCAAACGACGTCCCTGCCCCCTCATCTCGCTGCGGCTGAGCAGCCTACAGATGTCCCTGACGACATCGACCAGACGCAGAAAGGCAAGCGCCGTCTTCTCAGCGTTCCCGCGATGCTTGCTAAACGTGCCTCATCCCTGGCGGACGGCGCCGGCTCAGCTGCGGACGAGTTGCTGCAGGAAAAGCTGGGCCTCAAAAACCGGCTTCGAGCTGCAGCAGCGCAACGTGTCGCGGACAGTTGGATGGGCGGTGCAGGAGAGCCTAAATCACCCTTGGCCCAGCTTGTCTCGCTAATCGACGAGACAACGTATGCCGCACGAATGACTCTGTCATGATCGTTGCAGCGACGGGTCAGATCTTCCTACGCAGCATTCCTGAACATCTCATCCAAGGGGTCGACAGCGGCGCGTATAGGATCTTTGGATCAGTGATCAGGGACGTCGCCACCGGCAAAGGCGTCGGCTTCCTTCAAGAGGCAGCCCCGCTGGCTTCGATGGCGCTCAATGGAACGTCATCCCTAGGGCCGGTTGGCATGGTGGCTGAAGTGGCGCTCGGGGTTGTTCAGGTCGCACAGAACGAAGCCATCAGGGCCGGTGTCGCGCGTATCGAACAGGCGGTCAGCGTTTTGCAGGGTCTCGGAATTGCAAACCTGGCGCTTGGGGCGACCGGGATCGGGGTTTCAGTTGCGGGCTTTGCGGTGATGTCGGCCAAGATCGACGGCGTGAAGCGCGCTGTGCACGGACTTGCTGATCAGATTGAGACGGTCAGCGCCAAGATCGACGCCCTGCAGCAGGACGCTATTGACGTTGATTTCGCTGAGTTGAAGTCGCTGTCGAAAAGCTTCGACGAGGCATGGCAGCTCGGCAACGAGGCGGCGGTGCGTCGTTGGCACGACGTCGCTCGCGCCGCTCTAAGTCAACAGTCGCGGTTTGAGCTGCGCGCGGATCGGGTACTCAGTGGGAACCCCCAGAACTATCTTTCCGCCGATCCCTTTATCGACGCGATCAGTTTGGCAAGCGCGCTGCGCGTCGCCGCGCTAGCGGCATGCGACGAGTCCGTAGCCGCTCGAGAAGCCGCTTCTGATGGCGCACGAACCATAGAGCGACTTACTGGCGGCCTCGGCCTTGCCGACCTCTCTCAAACCGTGCAGCTCAAGACCACCGCCCAGGCGGGCACGTTAGACTGGGCCCTCGCTCAAGCCGCCGCTACTCAGTCAATGCGTCCGATCGCTCTGAAGATCAGGCAACGCGAGGCGGCTGCAGTCACGCGAGCCGCCCCTCTGACCGCTCTCGAAAGCCGTAACATCCAGCCCCGCAAATGGCTCGAGGAAGCGCGCGCCGAAAGCGCTTCCCCGATCCTTTTCATGCCGGCTGTAGCTTAGTCTACGCAGTTTGGTACGGAGGGAAAGGATGCAGGCCGATCCCGCTTCGAAAGTCGCTTAGTGCACTTTTCGCAATCCACACTGAGCGACGGCTTTGCGCCAGAAGCGGTCATTCGCCGGCTGCCGCAAACACGACATTCAGTGTGATCGAAAGTCGTAATTCCAGCTGACAGCCCATGACGGTTCCCGACCCAGAGGCGACATTTGGCAATTCCCGTGTCATTGCGCGCTGCAAGAAACCTATGCCATCATTCAAGCATGAAGAAGATTTCGCCGTTCAGCCCATCTATGACGACGAGCCAGAAGCGCCTTTTTTTTAAAGAGCGCTATCACCTGATGGTTGGGCCACTGGTCCTTGTTCTAGGCGTCAGCCTTTCGGATCCGTCGTCAGGGCTACTGGGATGGGTGACCGGCATCAGTCTTGCCGCTTTAACGATCAACCGTATCCTCCCCTAAGCAAGGGTGAGGTCTCCTTCCCACCCCTAGCCGCGGTTCGGCGCGTCCGTTTTCCGGCCCGGAGGCCAACGCCCGTTTTCGGCGGTGAAGCCCAGGACTGAAATCGACCCTTAGCTGCCATCCGAATGACCAATCGCATTGCCGCCGAGCTGGCTGTCGCCTAGGTTGTGCGAGGGGGGCAATGGATGTGATTTTCATGAACGGCTTGGGATTGAACGGACGGATGGGCCGACGGGCTTATGGGCTCTTCACTTTGGCCCTGATAGCGGCAGTCTATGGGTTAGCCAGCATTGATGCTGGCGAGACCTCAGCACGTCTCATCAACGAGCCTTGGACGATTATGGGTCGCGCGCTAGACAAATGGATTCAAGTTGGTGGTCCGGGTTCTTCAGTGCCTGATACACTCGTTTCTCTAGCAATTGCAGCTAGTGCGATGTGGGCGGTCTTGGTGATCAACGTTCGTCGCTTGCGGGACATTGGCCAATCACCAGCGTGGGCTGCGCTGCTGATCGTTTCCGGCGTGATGATCCCGGTGATGATCTTCCTCAGCTTCGTCCCATCAGATCTCGAGGGTCAGCCTACACAATCGGCTAGGCCGTTGCCGGCACCTTAAGTTCAGTATCAGCCGGATTGGGCGAAACTAACCCTGGAAGCTAGGACTCTAATCGACCGGGCGTGGACCTATTCAGCAGCCGGATATTTCCGGCGCAGCAACCTGAGTCGCGCTCGTTGAACTGGCGGCGACAGAGAAACCGCAGCCGACACAACACAGGCCGAGCCGCCAATGATGCCAGAGATAATCAGGTCGTGGGTGATGGCGATTGCTAACCCGAACGCTACAACAGATGGAAGCGCGGCTGCTACTACGATAACGCGGTCTCTTGTGATCATCGCAGCATTTTGCGGCGCATGTCTGAACGGGCGGCTAATGACCGCTCACCACCCCTAGCTGACATCGACCGCGAGCGCTTTCCGGCCTGGGGGCCAACGTCCGCTTTCGGCCTCGAAGACAGGACTGAAATCGACCCGTTGCGGACGTTCGAGGGCTGCTTCAAGCTGGGCGAATGAGGACGATGGTTCCAGGCGCATTCAGCCTTGCCTTCACAGGGCTGGAAGGCAGGTACGAAATCCAGTTTGAGCCGACTGGCGAGCAGGACGGCGTGATCCACGTATCCATCAGCAGCGTGGCGATGCGCTGGCACGTGGTGGATGCCGACCGGGAAGATGGCGGCGCGATTGTGCTCGGCGGCATGACGAACGGGAGTGAAGTGTTATGGGGCGACCAGTTCTGGTTCGAACTCCGGTTCAGCGGGACGCCACCTCTCATCCGGTATTGGGGCAATCAGGTGATCTGGCGTGAAGATCGCGCCGCCTGACCTCGAGTAGCCCCCAACCACCACTAGCGAACGGCGGAGACGACCGCTTTCCGACCCAACCGCAGAAGACTGTCTTCGGCACCAAAAGCTCAGGGCTGAAATCGACCCATTGCGGACCCCACCCCTAAGTCACGGGTTTGCCGGATGGCCTGAGGAGGGACGATCGCCGGGTTTTTGGGGAAGCAGCAGGATCAAGGCCAGGATGACCACGGCAAGAAGCCCGGACGCGAGCGGGCGACTGAACGCCAGACCCCCGTGGTCCAGAGGTTTGTCCAGGAAGTCGCCCACCACGGCCCCGAGCGGTCGCGTCAGGATGAAGGCAGCCCAGAACAACAGAACCCGGTTGATGCGCGTCCAAACTGCCAGGGCAGCCACAATGGCCAAGAGACTGCCGAAAAGAACGGCGGCGCCGAGATATCCGAACCCGCCGGTGTCTGCTGTCCAGTCGCCAAGCGCGGTGCCGAGAGTCTGCGACAGCGTGATGGTCAGCCAATAGAAGAGCTCGACCTTTGGCTCCGAGACATGATCGGAGGACACGGATCCCAACGTCAGCTTCCAAGCCAACAGCGAAGCCAGAACCGCCGACAGCAGCAACGCTGAGCCGCCAGTGTAGCCGATCCCCAACGAGCGAGTGGCGTAATCCGCCAGGGTGGTTCCCGCCGTCGTCGAAGCGATTATCGTCGCCCAGTAGAGGAAAGGATGAAACCGCTTTGCGCGCACCTGAAGAATGACGAGCGCGATCAGGACCGCTGCGAAGATTGCGGTGCCCGTCAAATATCCCAGCTTCATCGTCATACTGACGGTGTCGCCGCCGGTTTCACCGAGGGTGGTCGCAAGGATTTTGATGACCCAAAAGCCCAGGGTGACGGCGGGCACCTTCGAAAGGGCGTCGCTGGGCGTGGTGAGCTTGCCGGCATCAGTCATCGTTACGCTCCATCGATCAGCGGACGATTTACCCAGATGTCGGCGACATTACGTCGCACCTAGGGAAGCGTGAACATCGCATGGACCCAGCCGACGTCCTGCGCATGCTCGAGGGCTTCGAACAAAGGTATCACGAGAAGGAAGGCCAAGCCGTCCCTAAGGGTTGTCAGGAAGAGGGTCGGTCGGATTTCCAGGGTGTCCTGGTCGCGCCACCTGCTGAAGTTTGGCAAGAAGCGAGGCGTCCTCACCATATAGGCTTCGTATTCGTTTCCGAAGGTGGCCCTCAACCAATCCTCCTCACGTCTCACCGTCGCATAAAAGACGACGAACGCGATGATCACGAACAAGCACGCCATCAGGACGGAACCGGTCTGCGCCCCCATGCCGAAGGCGCCGATGAAGCTGAAGACGTAGAGCGGATTCCGACTGATCGAATAAGGTCCTCGGTCCACGATCTCCGCCTTCTTTCGCCCACCGATATAAAGCGAGCACCAGGACCGTCCGACGATACAGATGAGGATGAGAGCCAGACCGAAGGCTTCGAACCCTTCATGAAAGCCCTCGGCGTCGCTTGCCGTATGTGTGATCGCAGCGAAAGCGCAGACACCGATTATGCAGGCTGTAAGCACAGCC
The DNA here is from genome assembly GCF_022654015.1 of Brevundimonas diminuta. Classification (NCBI taxonomy): domain Bacteria; kingdom Pseudomonadati; phylum Pseudomonadota; class Alphaproteobacteria; order Caulobacterales; family Caulobacteraceae; genus Brevundimonas; species Brevundimonas diminuta. The sequence goes on along the minus strand of NZ_CP073063.1, from coordinate 1,806,368 downwards.
TTGCGTATCAACTGGACACGTCGGAGATGATCTGGATCGGCGGCCATATTGATACCCTCAAGGCTGATGATCCGCGTTACGCGGGCTTCAAGCTGGGGTCTAGAGGCCGCGTGGCGCAACGTCCGCTAACCACCCTAAGCAGACTTTTGGGCAGTCCGCTCTCCAAAGAACTGCCCGAAAGCCGGCTTAAAGGTCGATCTGTTCCGATATCTCCAAAGCGTCATCGACTTCGATGCCGAGGTATCTAACGGTGCTTTCCAGCTTTCCGTGACCGAGCAGAAGCTGACACGCGCGCAGATTTCCGGTCTTTTTGTAAATCAACGCTACCTTTGTCCGTCGCAGGCTGTGGGTCCCATACGCACTTGGGTTTAGGTCGATCATTCTTACCCAAGTATCGACCAGCCGAGCATACTGGCGCGTGCCTATGTGCGCGCCCTCTTTGCTACGGCTGGGAAACAGCCAGTCGTCGCGTCGGCGCCCCCGGCGCTCCAGCCAATGCGCTAGCGCCTCCCTCGCGGCCTCAGTTATCTCGAACGGGACCGGGCGACCTGTCTTTTGCTGAATGATGGTCGAGCGCTGGCGAATGGCTCCGCCTTGAGCGATATCCGCTAGCCGAAGCTTCACCAGATCACAGCCTCGGAGCTTCGCGTCCAGCGCGATGTTGAACATCGCCAGATCCCGGACCGATCCAACCGATTTAAGATGCTGTCGGATTGCCCAGATGTGCTTAGGCTTGAGTGGGACCTTGGCTCCAGTCATCCGACCAGCATTCCAGGGCTTACGAGGTAGACAAAAAAGATCGGGCTGGCTCATGGCCACCTCCCACGATCAACGCCCCCTCCTCACCATACGCTTCAGACAGCGCTGATGCGCCAGTAGCGGACATTGACGTCTGGCTGGATAGCAGACCTTCAGCTTCATCGATGGCGGAGCGCATCCATCACGATCTGAAAGGCGGCGAGGTTCTGTCGGCGGCTGGGATAGTAGAGGAAATAGCCGTCGAACCTTGGGGACCAGTCGTCCAAAACCAGTTCCAACGCGCCTGACGCCAGATTCGCCGCGACGATGTCCTCCGGCACATAGGCGATTCCCAGCCCGCTGACGGCCGCGTCGATCATGGCGTAGGAGTTGTTGAAGGTGACTTGGCCGTCGACCCGGACGCGCAGGGCCTGACCGTCCTTCTCGAACTCCCAGGCATAGAGGCTGCCCGCCGACTCGTGGCGCATGTTGATGCACGCGTGGGCCACTAGGTCCTTGGGGTGCTGCGGCCTCCCGCGTTCGGCCAGATAGGCGGGTGACGCGACGGCGACGAGACGCCAGTCGGGACCGATGCGCACGGCGATCATGTCCTTCTCGACGCTTTCGCCGAGTCGAACGCCGGCGTCGAACCGCTCTTCGACGATGTTGCGGAAGGTGCTGTCGAGGATCAGTTCGACCTTGATGTCGGGATAGGCGGCGAGGACCGGCTTGAGTTTGGGCCAGACCACGCTGTCCAAAGCGTGGTCGGACAGGGTCAGTCGGATGGAGCCTGCCGGCCTGTCCCGCACGCTGGTCAGACTTTCGATCTCCTGTTCGATCTCGGCCAGGCGCGGGGTGATCGTCTGAAGCAGACGCTCGCCGGCTGCCGTGGGCGCCACGCTGCGCGTCGTGCGGGTCAGCAACCGGATGCCCAGACGCGCCTCAAGCTGACGGATGGCATGGCTGAGCGTGGATTGCGCTACGCCGATCCGGGCGGCGGCCTTGGTGAAGCTGCGCTCCTCCGCGACGATCTGGAACCAGGTCAACTGGTTCAGGTCCGGTCCGCCCATGGTTGGCCTCTCGATTAATCGTCTACATCGATTAGTTCATGCCGATCTCCATGGCTAATCGCTTTGAAGGCCAGCGCCTAGTTTGTCCCTCGACGAAAGAGGGAGACCACCATGCTCGCCGCCGCGGCACCCACATCCGAAGCCACGACGCCGACCGCCGCCTGGGGCGCAGTGCTATCGATGGCGCTGTGCGTGGCGCTGCTGATCGCGTCGGAGTTCATGCCGGTCAGCCTGCTGACGCCTATGGCCGAGGGCCTCGACGCCTCCGTCGGGCAGACCGGCCAAGCCGTGTCGATCAGCGGCCTGTTCGCTGTCATCGCCAGCCTAGCCGTGAGCACGGTCGCAGGGCGGCTGAATCGCAAGTGGGTTCTCATCGGTCTGACCGGCCTGATGGGTGTGTCACTGGTCCTGGTCGCAGCCGCCCCGAACTTCGAGGTCCTGATGGGCGGCCGTGCCGTGCTCGGCCTGTGCATCGGCGGCTTCTGGGCGCTGGCGACCTCCGTCATCATGCGACTGGTCCCGGCGTCGGATGTGCCGCGCGCCCTTGCCCTGATGTATGGCGGGCAAGCGATCGCCGCCGCCTTCGCCGCGCCGATCGGCAGCTATTTCGGCGGCCTGTTCGGCTGGCGCGAGGTCTTCTGGGCGCTGACGCCGCTCGTGGCCGCCAATCTGGTCTGGCACCTCGTCGCCCTACCGTCGCTGCCGGCCCGTGGACAGCGGGGGATCGGCGATACGCTGGACCTGCTGCGTCGGCGGTATTTCCTGATCGGCCTTATCTCCTCGATGCTGTCGTGGGGCTCGGCCTTCACCCTTTTCACATACCTGCGGCCCTTCCTCGAACAGGTAACCGGCGTGGGCGTCACCGGCCTGTCGATCCTGCTGCTCACGCTCGGTTGCGCCGGCTTCGTGGGCACCTGGGCCTCGGGCCGCTTCATCACAGGTGACGTCTCCAGGCTACTGCGTCTGCCGGCCCTGACCATGGGCGCGGTCACCGCCGGCCTGCTGGTCGTCGGCGGCTGGCCGATCGCAGCAGGGGTTCTTCTAGTCGTCTGGGGCGCCATGAACACCGCCATGTCGGTGATCTGGATGACCTGGATGTCGCAGAACGCCGAAGACGCGCCTGAAGCCGCAGGCGGTCTGATGGTCGCCGCCGTCCAGGCCTCGATCCTTCTGGGCGCCGTCGTCGGTGGCCTGCTCCTCGACCACCTCTCGATCCACGCCGTCCTGATCGCCAGCATCGCCCTCGCCGCCGTGGCGGTGCTGATCGTCCGCGATGGACGCACCCTGCTGAAACCCCGCTGAACCCAAACCCAGGGAGCCCGACATGACGCAGACTTCCCCCGACCTTCAGACCTGGCCAGCCTCCGCGATGGACCGTCGCGGCCTGATGAAACTGACCGGCGCCGGCGTGACCGCCCTGGCCGCCGCGTCGCTCCTCCCCACCTCCAATGCAAAGGCGCAGACCATGATCAGCGACTGGGACAAGGTGTTCCCCCGCAACGACACGGTCGACCACCAGAAGGTCACCTTCACCAACCGATACGGCATTACGCTGACGGGCGACCTCTATCGACCCAAGGGCCGCGACGGCCAGCGCCTGGCGGCTCTCGCGGTCGGCGGTCCGTTCGGTGCAGTCAAGGAGCAGTCGTCGGGCCTGTACGCCCAGACCATGGCGGCGCGGGGATTCGTGGCCCTGGCGTTCGATCCCTCCTTCACAGGTGAGAGCGGCGGAGAGCCGCGCAACGTCGCCTCGCCCGACATCAACACCGAAGACTTCATGGCGGCGGTCGACTTCCTCGGCCTGCACCCATCGGTCGACCAAGAGCGGATCGGCGTCATCGGCATCTGCGGCTGGGGCGGCATGGCGCTGAACGCCGTCGCCACGGACAAGCGGGTCAAGGCGGTCGCGACCAGCACAATGTATGACATGTCCCGCGTCATGTCGCGCGGCTACAACGACAGCGTCACGCCTGAGCAGCGGGCCCAATCACTGGAGCAGATGAGCCGCCAGCGCTGGGTCGATGCCCGCAACGGCGGCCCTGCCTACGGTCCTGCCGCCAACGAGCTGAAGGGCGGCGAACCTCAGTTTCTGGTCGACTACCACGCCTACTATATGACGCCGCGCGGCTATCACGCGCGGGCGGTGAACTCCGGCAACGCCTGGTCGGTCACGACGCCGCTGTCGTTCATGACCTTCCCGCTGATGACCTATATCGCCGAGATTTCGCCCCGGCCGATCTTGCTGATCCACGGCGAGAACGCCCACTCGCGCTACTTTAGCGAGGCCGCCTTCGCGGCGGCGACCGAGCCCAAGGAACTGGTGATCGTCCCGGGCGCCAGCCACGTCGATCTCTACGACCGCGTCGATCTGATCCCCTTCGATCGCCTGACCCAGTTCTTCGAAGAGCATCTGTCGTGATCGGCTCGATTGTTTCAGCCACAGCCGCCTTGTTGGGCGGAGAGCTCCCCATGCAGACGCAAGGAGACGCACCCGTCATGGACATCACACGCAAGGCCGACCAGACCACAAGCGTAGGTTCGCCTGACTTCTTCACCGGCCGCGTGACCATTAGCGGCCAGTTCCAGCGCGAGGCGCCCTCCCGCGTCGGCGGCGCCATCGTCCACTTCGAGCCCGGCGCCCGCACCGCCTGGCACGTCCACCCGCTGGGCCAGACCCTGATCGTCACCGAAGGCGTCGGCTGGACCCAGATCGAGGGCGGACCGAAGCTGGAATTCCACGCCGGCGACATCCTGTGGTGCCCGCCCGAGCACAAACACTGGCACGGCGCGACGCCGCACGAGGCCATGACCCACATCGCCATCCAGGAAAGCCAGAACGGCTCTCCCGTCACCTGGATGGAGCATGTGACCGACGAACAGTATCTCGCCGACACGTCGGCCACAGAAGCAAAGGCCGATCAATGACCGACAACATCACAGGCAAGACCGTCGTCATCACAGGCGCATCGAGCGGCATGGGCGCGGCGGCAGCCCGTCACCTGGCCGCAAAGGGCGCGGCCGTCGTCCTCGGCGCGCGCCGCACCGACCGCATCGACGCCCTCGTGGCTGAGATCACCGAAGCAGGGGGCAAGGCCATCGCCGTGGCGACGGACGTAACGAAGCGGGACGACCTCCAACGACTGGTCGCGGCCGCCGTCGAGACCTATGGCCGCATCGACGTGCTGATCAACAACGCCGGCGTCATGCCCCTGTCGCCGCTAGAGCGGGTCAAGGTCGACGAATGGGATCAGATGATCGACGTCAATCTGAAGGGCGTCCTCCACGGCGTCGCCGCCGCGCTGCCGCACATGATCGCCCAGAAGTCCGGCCACATCATCAACGTCTCGTCCGTCGCGGGCCACAAGCTGTTCGGCGGTTCGGCGGTCTATTCCGCGACCAAGTTCGCGGTGCGCGCCCTTTCGGAAGGCCTGCGTCAGGAGATGGCGCCCCATAATATCCGGACCACGACCATCTCCCCTGGCGCGGTCAAGACTGAACTCCTCGATCACATCAGCGAGACGGACGTCCAAAAGGCCAACCAGGATTATGTGGGTCAGATCGGCGTACCTGCCGAAACCCTGGCCCGGCTGGTCGCCTTCGCCATCAACGAACCCGAGGACGTTGGGATCAACGAGATCCTGTTTCGGCCGACGGCTCAGGAACTCTAAGTTCAGCAGCCGCTTGCCGGGTGATCGCCAGATCGCCCGGCAATTCCGGACAGAAGGAGGCTGGAAAATCCTATGGGTTCGGTAGCGCCTACCTTCTCAGAAGCGCCATGAGGGGCGGTCGAACCTCAATTTCTCAGAAGCGCCAACAGCGGACATTGGTTTGTAGCCCAGAAGTGGACGTTCGGACAAAACGGGCTTCAACATCCGCCGCCGATCCTTCGCAGCCCTTTTAGCTTGCGGCCCGGAATGCCGACATATTCGTCAATCGATCGGTGTGGTTGAGCTGCGCACAAACCCCGGAGCCTGCTCCGGAATCGTCACCTCAACACGAAGCCCCCCATCTGCTGACCGGAGAAACTGCACCTCGCCCCTATGGGCCCTCACAGTGGCGAGGACGATAGAGAGGCCCAGTCCGCTTCCCCCTAAAGGCGCATTCGACGCGCGGAAGAAGCGCCTACCCAACCGATGTAGATCCGAGAAGGCCACCCCCGGTCCGTCGTCCTCGACGATCAAGCGTCCGGAAGTCGGGTCGTAGCTAATTAGGATTGAAGACTCTGCGTGCGCCTGTGCGTTGGCGAGGAGATTTGCGGCCGCCGCCCCGAAGCGATCCGGATCCACGTTCAGCAGGGCGTCACCTTCGACGATCGACACCCGGGAATCGCCTTCCGCTCCCGCAAACAGTGATCGGAGCGTCACCCAGCGACGATTTTCATCGCTAACCGGCATCTCGTCCGCTCGCGCTAGGGCGAGAAGCCCCGTGACGAGGCGGGCGGTGCGATCGACGGAAGTCTGGATCTGCTCCAGAGCGTGGCTTCGAACGGCAGGTTCCGAAGACGACGCCGCAATCTGCGCCTGGACACGCAGGCCCGCCAGAGGGGTACGCAACTCGTGTGCGGCGGCGGCCGTGAACTCGGCCTCGCGACGCCGCGCCGCACCAAGGCGTGACATCAGGTCGTTCAGCGCCAGGGCAAAGGGACGGAGTTCGCGGGCGTCCGGGGAGACGTCCAACGCCGTCAGATCTTCCGCATCCCGTACCGCAAGGCTGCGTGTCATTTGTCGAATAGGGGCCAGCCCCCGCCCAACCGACCACCAGATCAGCACGCCCAGCACCAGCAGACCGAGGACCGCCGGACCGATCAAGGCGGTGACGACATTGCCGACCAGATGTTCGCGAACGGCCAGATTGTCCCCGACCATGACCCGGAAACCGGCGTCACGATCATGCACAGCATAGACGCGCCAGCGCTCGCCCCGGATCGTGCGCTCAGAAAATCCGTCGCCCCTTTCCGACAACCGCTCGGCAGGCGCGCTTTGCGACCGACCGATCAGATCGCCTTCAAGCGACCAGATCTGGCAGGAGAGCTGACGGTCGTAGACATCGGCGGCCCCGGTGTCCGGAGCCTGGATCGCCGGGCGCACGCTGCCGGCCTGCATCAATGACGAAACCATGCGGGCCGATTCCATCAGGCGCCGGTCCAGCACCCGTTGCACTTCGGACCGGGTCTGGATTTCGACCCAGACGACCGCGCCGCCCCAGACCAGGGCGGTCACGAGCGCGAGGGTGGCGAACAGACGCAGGCGAATGGAGCTCATTGCAGGGTGTATCCCACGCCGCGCACGGTGCGGATGAAGCCGGCTCCCAACTTGGCCCGCAGATAGTGGATATGCACTTCCACGGCGTTGGAGCCGATCTCCTCCTGCCAGCCGTACAGGCGTTCTTCCAGCTGGCTGCGCGAGAGGACCTGTGCGGGCCTTTCCATCAGCGCCTCTAGGATGGCGAACTCACGTCTCGAAAGGGGCAGGTCCCCCTCTTCACGCCAGGCCAGACGCGACTTGGGATCGAGGGTCACCCCGCCGTGGCGCAAGGCGGGGGTCGAACGTCCGAGCAGGCGACGCCGCACCGCGCGCAATCGCGCGGCCAGCTCGTCGAGATCGAACGGTTTGCCGACATAATCGTCCGCGCCGGCGTCCAGACCCGCGATTCGGTCCCGACTGTCGTCGCGCGCCGACAAGACCACCACGCCGACGTCCATGTCGCGCTCTCGAACGAAACGCAGCACCGATAGGCCGTCGCCGTCCGGAAGACCCAGGTCCAGCACGACCGCATCGAACGCCGAGCTTTCCAGCGCCGCGAGGGCGTCCTCGACCCGCCCGACGACCTCGACCGTCCAGCCGCAGGCGCTGAGCCCGACCTGGAGGCCGTCGGCGAGGACGGGATCGTCTTCTATGGCGAGCAATCTCATGCGGTGTGACGTGCAAGCTCCGGCTTAAGCCTGACTTAAGCTCGCTTGCCGACGAGATGGCCATGAGGTTTTTCCGCCGACTGCTGCCCGCCGCTCTCGCAATCCTGTCCTTCGCCCTGCCGGGTTCGGCTCTGGGTCAGGCTCCGCTTTCGCCCGACAAGGCCTTCGCTCTGACGGTGACGCGTGAGGCTGACGGCGACCTGGCCTTCGCCTGGGACATTGCGCCTGGCCATTATCTCTACCGTGACCACACCGTCGCCAGCACGCCGGGCGGGAAGGAGTCGCTGCCGCTGGAGCTGGCCGCTGGCGAAACCAAGGACGATCCGGGCTTCGGCGTCGTCGACGTCTGGCATGACGCGGGTCGCGCGACCCTGTCGGCGCGGACGTTGACGCAGGCGGGCGAGCCGACGTCGGTCAACATCACCTATCAGGGCTGCCTTGAGGACTCGATCTGCTACCCGCCGATGACGCGCACCATCGACGTGCCGACCCGGCCGCAGGCGGACGTGGCCGCGCGGGAGACCGATGCGCAGACCGCACAGGCTGCGGCCATGCTGGCGATCCACGCGCCGGACGCTGCACCCGCGCCCGCGAGTGAGGAAGGCGCGTCGGCGCCTTCGCCAGTCGCGTCATCGCCGGCGGTCACTCTGGACGCCAACCCGGGCTTCGTCGATCGCCTGGCGCTACAGGGCGGGGCGACCTGGGTCCTGCTCGCCTTCTTCGGTTTCGGCGTGCTGCTGGCCTTCACGCCCTGCGTCTTTCCCATGTATCCGATCCTGGCCGGCGTCATCGGACGCGGGGTGGACGGGCGCGGTACGCGCCGAGGCCTGATGCTCTCGGTCGCCTATGTGCTGGGCCTTTCCATCGCCTTCGCCCTCCTGGGCGTCGCGGCCGCCTGGTCCGGACAGAACCTGCAGATGGCGCTCCAGTCGGTTTGGGCCGTGGGCGCTCTGGCTGTCGTCTTCGTCATCCTCGCCGCCTCCATGTTCGGGGGCTTCGAGTTGCAACTGCCCTCGACCTGGACCAGCCGCCTCTCCCGCGACGGCGGCGACGGCCGGCGGTCCCTGCCCTCAGCCGCAGGTCTGGGCTTCGTCTCCGCCCTTATCGTGGGCCCTTGCGTGACCGCGCCCCTGGCGGGCGCCCTGCTCTATATCGCCCAGACCGGCGACGTTGGGCTGGGCGCGGCGGCCCTGTTCTTCCTGGGCCTGGGCAAGGGGGCGCCCTTGATCGTGTTCGGCACGGTCGGCGCGCGCTTCCTGCCCAAGGCCGGGCCGTGGATGGACCGGGTGAAGATGCTGTTCGGCTTCATCTTCCTGGGCATGGCCTGGTGGCTGGCCAGCCGCATCCTGCCGCCGACCGCGACGCTGGCTCTCGGCGCGGCGCTGGCGCTCGGTCTGGCGGCGGCCCTCGGCCTGTTCCAGCCGCTGAGCCCGAACCTGAGAAACGGCGTCGCCCGTGTCGCCGGCCTGGCGGCCGCGACCTGGGGCCTGTTGCTGCTCGTCGGACTCAGTCTCGGGGCGGACGACCCGTGGCGCCCGCTTGAGCCTCTGGCGCGTCCCGCCGGAGTCGCAGCCGCCGCGCCGGTCGAAACCGCGGCGGTCGTGCTGGATCAGACGGCGCTGGACCGCGCCGTCGCCGATGCCGGCGCGCGCGAACGTCCCGCCCTGGTCTATTTCACCGCTGATTGGTGCGTCAGCTGCAGGGTGATTGAGCGGACGGCGTTCGAGGACCCCGCCGTCATCGCCGGCCTGTCGAACACCGATCTGATCAAGGTCGACGTCACGCGCAGCACGCCCGAGGCGCGCGCGCTTCTTGAGCGGTACGGGGTGGTCGGGCCGCCGACAATGATCTTCCTGTCGCCCTCGGCCACCGAGGCGCCGGGCAGCCGACTGATCGGAGAGATGTCGGCCCAAGACGTCGCCTCCGCCCTGCAGAGCGCCGGAGCCGCCGCATGAACGCCATCACCCTGGGCCCGCTCGTCCTGTCGGGAGAGCGGTTCGCCATAATCGCCGGCGTGTTCGTCTTCATGATCGGCGCCGGACTGCTCGCCAGCCGGGTCAGCCCGCGCTTCAACCTGTGGAGCACGGTTCTGGTCTTCGGCGGTCTGGCCGCCGCCCGCCTCGGTCACGTGGCGACGCACTGGGAGTATTTGGGGGCCGACCCGTGGCGAGCGCTCGCGATCTGGCAGGGCGGGTTCAGCTGGATCTGGGTCGCGCCGGTCGTGATCCTGACCACGATCCTGCTGTTGCGCACGACGCGCGAACGCGCCTGGGCCATTGCGCCTGTGCTGGCCAGCGCCCTGGTTTGGACCACCGCCCATCAGTTGGCCTCGGCGACGCAGCCCATGGCGCCGCCCGCCCTGACGCTGGCCGCGATGGACGCCCCGCCCGTCAATCTATCCGCTCCGGGCGACCGGCCCACGGTGATCAATCTCTGGGCCACCTGGTGCCCGCCCTGCCGGCGCGAGATGCCGGCTTTGGCCCAGGCCGAAAAAGCCCATCCGAATGTGCGCTTCCTCTTCGTCAACCAGGGCGAGGGCGAAGCCGGCGTTCGGGCCTTTCTTCAGAGCCAGGGGCTGGCCCTCGACCATGTGCTGTTCGACGAGGCCATGGCGGTGCCGCGCCACTACGGCACGGCCGGCATTCCGGTGACCCTGTTCCTCCACGCCGACGGCCGTCTAGCCAAGGCCCACATGGGGGAAATCGCCCCCGAACAGATCGCGACGGAAATCGCGCGTCTGCACTGACCCCTCGCCTCACGGAGCTTCCATGAACCGCACCTTCGCCCCTGCCCTCGCCGCCGTCCTGGCGCTCGCCGCCTGCGGCCCCGCCGACGCCGACAACGGCGCGGCGCCCGCCAGCCCTTCCGCCGCCTCTGGACAAGACATGCCGGCCATCGCCCAGGTCGGCTTTAACGACCTGCTTCGCGATCCCGCCGCGCCCTTCATAGGCGCCGAGAATGCCGATGTGACCATCATCGGCTTCGTCGATTACAACTGCCCCTACTGCAAGAAGATGCAGCCGGAGATCGACGGCCTGCTGAAGGCGGACCCCAAGGTGCGCGTCCTGTACAAGGACTGGCCGATCTTCGGCGACGTCTCGGAGACCGCCGCCCGGACCGCCCTCGCCGCCGGTTACCAAGGCAAGTACGAGGCCGTCCATAACGCCTTCATGCTGTCGCCGTCGCGCATCGGCGACCAGGCGGACATCACCCGTCTGGTCCAGTCGGCCGGCGTGGACATGGCGCGCCTGAATCAGGACCTGGCCGATCACCGCGCTGACATCGACGCGGTGCTGGACCGAAACGGCCGAGAAGCGGCGGCCTTGGCCCTGCAGGGCACGCCCGCCTTCATCATCAACGGCAATCTGATCCCCGGCGGCATGCCCCAGGCGCAACTCGAAGCGGTGATCGGTCGTATCCGCTCCGGACAACCGCTGCGCTGAGGCCGACCATGACCACCCTGACCCTGCTCCAGCTGAACGACCTGCACGGCTATCTCGAGCCGCATCCCGAACTGGTGCGCACCGAAGGCGGCTGGCGGTTCGAACGGCTGGGCGGGGTCGCCCGCATCGCGCGCCTCTTCGAAGAGGCGCGCGCCGAAGGTCCATGCCTGACCCTGGACAACGGCGACACCTTCCATGGCACGCGGGTCGCCGTGGGCAGCCGGGGCGAGGCGCTGGTTCCGATCATGAACGCCCTGAAGATCGACGCCATGACGGCGCACTGGGAGTTCGCCTATGGCCCGGCGGGGTTCAAGGCGTTGGCGGCGGGACTGGATTATCCCGTCCTGGCCGCCAATGTCTTCCGCAAGGATGACGGCGCGCCGGTGTTCGACGGGCGATGGGTGTTCGAGCGCGGCGGTCTGAAAATCGGCGTGATCGGCCTGGCCTGCCCCATCGTCGACAAGACCATGCCCCCCGCCTTCTCCGAAGGCGTGCGGTTTGAAATGGGTGTGGCCGAAGCCCGCGAGCAACTGCACCAGCTCCGCGAGGAAAAGGTCGATCTGGTCGTCCTGCTGTCGCACCTGGGCTTTCCGCAGGATCTCAAGCTGGCCGCCGAAACGCCGGGCATCGACGTGATCCTGAGCGGTCATACCCATAACCGCCTGCACGAACCGGCCCGCGTCGGCGACACCCTGATCATCCAGTCCGGCTGCCACGGCGCCTATATCGGCCGGCTGGATCTGGAGATTGCAGAGGGCCGCGTGTCCCTGCGTCGCCATCGGCTCGTAGCCGTGGACGCTGGCCCCCAAGACGATCAAGTCGCCGGCCTGGTGGAGACGGCCCTGGCACCCGAGCGCGAGCGTCTGGCGCGCATCGTCGGCCGCACCGCCATTCCTCTCCACCGCTACGCCATGGCCAGCGCGCCGATGGACGACGTCCTGCTGGCGGCGGCAGCGCAGGCGGCGGGCGTGGACATCGCCTTCTCGAACGGCTGGCGCTACGGCGCGCCGGTCGCGCCGGGTCCGGTCACTCTGGGCGACCTCTACAATATGGCGCCGATGAATCCGCCGATCTCGCGCACGACGCTGACCGGGGCCGAGTTGAAAGCGATGCTGGAAGAGAATCTGGAGCGCACCTTCGCCGCCGACCCCTACGCGCAGATGGGCGGCTACATCAAGCGCTGCCGGGGTCTGACGGCCTTCGTGAAGCTCGAGAATCCGAAGGGACAGCGCCTTGATCGTCTGCTGGTCGGGGACCGCCCTGTCGAGCCGGAGGCGGACTATCCGGTGGCCTTCGTCACCGCCCAGGGCGTGCCCGAACATTACGGGCGGGACCGCCGGACGCTCGACATCGACGCTGTGGGCGCGCTTGAATCCTGGTTCGCCGAGCATACGCCTGGCGAGACCGAACTGCCCGCCAGCGTCCTTATCATCTGAAGGAACACCTTATGGACTCCGTCGCCGCCCGCGACTTCTGGAACAGCCGCTACGATCGCCAGGACTATCTGTTCGGCGAGGCGCCCAACGCCTTCCTGGCTGCTCAGGTCGCGCGACTCCAGCCCGGCATGACCGCTCTGGCGGTCGCCGACGGCGAGGGACGAAACGGCGTATGGCTGGCCGAACAGGGCCTGACTGTCACCACCACGGACATAGCCCCACGCGCGATCGAGAAGGCGTGCGCCCTGGCCGAGCGACGCGGCGTCACACTGGACGCCCAGTTGGCGGACCTCGAGACCTGCGCCTGGCCGCAAGATGCGTTCGACGTCGTGGTCGCCGTCTTCATTCAGTTCGCCCCGCCTGCCCGACGCGACCGAATTTTCGAGCGTATGAAGGCGGCGGTGAAGCCTGGCGGCCTGATCCTGATGCAGGGCTATCGGCCAGAACAGATCCCCTATGGAACGGGCGGTCCGGGGCAGGTCGAGAACCTCTACACCGAGGCGCTGCTCCGCGACGCCTTCGCCGACTTCGACATCCTGCATCTGAAAAGCCACGACAGCGACGTCTCCGAAGGCGCCGGCCACAGCGGCCGGTCCGCCCTGATCGATCTCGTCGCCCGCCGTTCCTGACCCCCAGCGCCCGCACACCGGAACCCGCCATGAAAACCCTCCTCCTCGCCCTGTCCCTGGCCGCCTCCCTGGCGGCCTCCCCAAGCTTCGCCCAGGCTGTTTCAGGCTTCGGCGGCTTCAAGCCCCTGCCCGAGGCCGGCGAACAGCCGGATCCGTCGCGCGTCTATCGGGTCATCTTCGACGTGTCCCAGGGCGGTCCGGACGACAGGCCGCTGAAGGGACTGGATCGCGTTGCGCGGCTGGCGAATATGCTGGCGGCGGGCGGCGTGGACGCCGACCATCGTCAGATCGTGGTCGTCCTGCACGGCGCCGCCACCCCTGCGGTCCTGTCCGACGCCGCCTGGGCCGCGCGTGGCAAGGGCGACGCCAATCCCAACAGCGCCCTGATCCGCAGCCTCATCGCCGCCGGCGTCCAGGTTCGGCTGTGCGGCCAGGCCATGGCGGGGAACGGCATCGCGCAAGCCGACCTCGCACCGGGCGTGAGCGTTGATCTCGCCGCCCTGATGACGGTCATCCACCTTCAACAGGCCGGATATGCCCTGGTTGTGAACTGACGGCTCGGCATAGGCGGAACCTTCCCTCGCCATAAGAACTATTAGTTTGTGTAAGTGTGTATGTAAGTGTTCAATGGGGCGTCTGAAGGAGACATCGACATGACCGGACTGCCCCGCCTCAACGAACCCGCCCCCGACTTTCACGCCCGCACCACGCACGGGGATCGCAGCCTGGCCGATTACCGCGGCAAATGGCTGATCCTCTTCTCCCACCCGTCGGACTTCACCCCGGTCTGCACGACCGAGTTCATCGGCTTCGCCAAGCACGCGGATGAATTCGCTGCGATGAACTGCGAGCTCCTGGGGCTCTCGATCGACAGCATCTTCTCGCACCTGGCCTGGACCCGGAACATCAAGGAGAAGTTCGGCGTCGAAATCCCCTTCCCCATCATCGAGGATCTGAAGATGGAGGTGGCCCAGGCCTACGGGATGATCCACTCCGGGGCGGCCGACACCTCGGCTGTTCGCGCCACCTTCCTGATCGATCCGGAAGGCAAGCTGCGCGCCATGGTCTACTATCCCATGAGCAATGGCCGCAGCATCGAAGAGTTCGTTCGGCTGCTCACCGCGCTCCAGGCGTCCGACGCCAACGGGGTCGCGACGCCTGAGAACTGGCGCCCTGGCCAACCGGCCATTGTCCCCCCACCCAAGACCGCCGAGGCGGCTGAGGCCCGCGCCTCCGAGGGTTACGTCTACACCGACTGGTATTTCTCGACGCGCGACCTCCCCGACGCCCCGAAAGCCGCCTGATCGGACGCTGGCCGGGCCGCGCAAGCGGTCCGGCCCTTTTCTTCGCAAACCAAACGGAGCCTTCATGCAGATCATCGACCACGGCGGAGCGCGCATCGCGGCGCTCCACGACAAGAAGACCGGCAGTTGGCAATATGTCGTCTCCGACCCGGTCAGCCGCAAATGCGCGATCATCGATCCGGTCTGGGATTTCGACGAGAAGGCGGCGGCGACCTCGACCCGCAACGCCGACGCCATCCTGGACTACGTCAAGGCGGAAGGCCTGACCGTCGAATGGCTGCTGGACACCCATCCCCACGCCGACCACTTCTCCGCCGCGCCCTACCTCAACGAGAAGCTGGAGGCCCCCACTGCGATCGGCGAAAAAGTCATCGGCGTCCAAAAGCTGTGGAAGGACATCTACGGCCTGGACAACGACTTCCCGGCCGACGGGCGCCAGTGGGACCGCCTCTTCAAGGCCGGTGATACGTTTGCTGTCGGCGACCTGCCGGGGCGGGTCATCTTCTCCCCAGGCCACACCCTGGCGTCCATCACCTATGTGATCGGCGGCAACGCGTTCGTCCACGACACCCTGATGATGCCCTATGCCGGCACTTCGCGCGCCGACTTTCCGGGCGGCGACTCCAAGGCCCTCTATCGAAGCATCCAGGACATCCTGGCCCTGCCCCAGGAGACCGGCGTCTTCGTCGGCCACGACTACGGTCCCGATGGCCGCGAGCCCGCCTGCTTCAGCACCGTGAGAGAGCAGAAGGCGGACAACATCCATGTCGGCGGCGGACGCGGAGAGGCGGATTTCGTGCGGCTTCGCGACGGCCGGGACGCCACCCTGCCCTTGCCGAACCTGATGCTCTACGCACTTCAGGTGAACATCCGCGGCGGGGTGCTGCCGCCGGCCGCGCCGGACGGGCGGGTATATTTCAAGATCCCCGCCAATCACTTCGCTACGCCCCAGGAGAACTCTTGATGCGTCTGTCCACACTGGCGTTGGCCGCCCTATTGAGCGCAACGGCCCTGGCCACCCACGCCCAGACGCCCGCCGATCCTCTTCATGTCTACGGTCCCGGCGGCCCCGCCCCCGCCATGCGCGAAGCGGCGAAGGCCTATGAGGCGCGCACCGGTCGCGCTGTGGCCGTGGTCGCCGGACCCACACCCCAATGGCTGGACCAGGCCAAGGCGGACGGCGACCTGATCTTCTCCGGCTCCGAGACGATGATGACCGACTTCGTCAGCGCTCTGGAGGGCCGCATCCGCGCCGAGGCGGTCGAGCCGCTCTATCTGCGAACGTCCTCTATCCTCGTGCGGCCGGGAAATCCGAACGGCATCGGCGGCCTGGAGGATCTTTTCCAGCCGGGTCGCCGAGTCCTGGTCGTCAACGGCGCGGGCCAGAACGGCCTGTGGGAAGATATGGCCGGTCGCACCGGCGACATCGCCAAGGTGCGCGCCCTGCGTCGCAACATCGTCGTCTACGCCCGCAACAGCGCCGAGGCCCGACAAGCCTGGATCGACGACCCGACGCTGGACGCCTGGATCATCTGGGGCATCTGGCAGGTCGCCAATCCGGACCTCGCTGATGTGGTCGAGGTCGAAGAGCCCTACCGCATCTACCGCGACGCTGGTGCCGTTGTGACCGAGACCGGCCGCCAGGACGCCGACGCCCAGCCCTTCCTCGACTTTTTGAAGTCCGACGAGGGGGCCGCCATCTTCGCGCGTTGGGGCTGGCGGACCGGCCAACCTTAAGCCTGCCTTAAGGTGTACCCTGCGGTGTCGGCGGCATGGCCAACCGTCGCTCCTTCACCCTGAACCGCCGACACCTGCTCGCGGCGGCCGCGGCGCCGCTTTGGGTTTCGACGGCGGCGCGAGCAGTACCCGCGCCCGCCGCCTTTGACATCACTGCCCTGACCATAGCCTTCTACGCCGCCCGCGGCGGACGCCCCGCCTGGGCGGGGCCAGCCCGCCGGCAAGCCATGGACGCCCTGGCTCTGGCGGACCGCCACGGGCTGTCGGCGCCCGACGGTCTCGCCCTGAGCGAAGCCGAACTGACCCAGGCCGTCCTGACCCTGGCCGAGGCGCTCGCTCATGGCCGGGTCGACCCGGCATCCGTCGAGACCCTTTGGGAGATGGGTCGCAACCAGGTCGATACGCCGCCGCTGCTGGCGACGGCGGTCGACGACGGAACGTTGGCCGAGACGATGGCGGGCCTTGCGCCTCAGGACCGCGGCTATCAGGGCCTGTGCGACGGCTTCCTTCGCTATCGCGCCATCGCCGACCGCGGCGGTTGGCCGCCCTTTGCCCTGGGCGCGACGATCGAACCGTTTGCGTCCGATCCCCGCCTTCCCGCCCTCCTGCCGCGCCTTCGGGTGGAAGGCGATCTGAGCGACGCCGCCGCCGCGATGGTCGGCCCGTCTGGCGGTGAATACGGCTCCGTTCTGCAAGAGGCCGTTCGGGCGTTCCAGGTGCGCCACGGCCTGGAAGCGGACGCCCGCATCGGCCCGGCGACCCAGCGGGCGCTGTCGATTTCGGCCGAGGCCCGCGCGCGCCAGATCGCGCTCAATCTGGAACGCCGCCGTTGGCTGAAGCGGGACGTCGCCCCGGAGCGGATCGAGGTGAACACCGCCGCCTCCATCATGGTCTACTGGAAGGACGGTCGGCCCGTGCATTCGATGCGGGTCGTGACGGGAGACGCGGACAATGCGACGCCCAGCCTCGAACGGCCCTTCGCCTCGGTCGTCGCCAATCCGCCCTGGACGGTCCCGACCTCCATCGCCCAGCGCGAGATCCTGCCGCGCGGCGCCGCCTATATGCGGGCGAACAACATGACGATCCAGAACGGCATGGTGGTTCAGCGCGCCGGCCCGAACGCCGCCCTGGGCCAGGTCAAGTTCGAGCTTCAGGACAGCTACGCCATCTTCCTGCACGACACCCCGTCGCGGGGCGCGTTCAATCAAAGCTTCCGCCATCTCAGCCACGGCTGCGTGCGGGTGCAGGACGCGGTCGGCTTCGCCCGCCTTCTGCTGGCGCCGGACCCCGAAAGGCTCGCCCGCTTCGACGCCGCGCTGGACAGCGGCCAGACCGTCCGGGTGGCGACCGGTCGGCCGATCGACGTGCGCCTGCTGTACTGGACCGCCTTCCTGGACGGCCAGGGCCGCGTCGCCTTTCGCGATGACATCTATCGTCGCGACACCCGTCTGGCGGAAGCGTTGGGTATCGCCCTGCACCTGCCGCGGCCCGACGACCGGCGCGCCGATGCGGACGACGTCGGCCCCTGACGGTTATTCGGTCGTGTGGCCGTCGAAGTGCTCGTGGTCGGCGGAGGCCTCTTCCACCGTGGCGTGAACCGTCCCGTCGAGATGCTCCGGCGGGCCATAGAGGGTGTAGAGCCGAAGCGGCTGGGAACCCGTGCTGACCACATTGTGCCGGGCGCCTTGGGGGACGATGACGCCGTCGTCCGCCTTCACGGGGTGACGAACGCCATCGATCCAGATTTCGCCCTCGCCCGCCTCGATGCGGAAGAACTGGTCGCGGTCGTCGTGGACCTCTTCGCCGATCTCCTGACCGGACGGAATGGCCATGAGCACGAGCTGCAGATTGTGGCCGGTGTAGAGAACACGGCGAAAGTCTGTGTTTTCTTCCGTCAGACGTTCGATATTGTCGATGAAGCCCTTCACGAGAGTCTCCTGTACGGGTTGGCCGTCAGCGACGTGCGACAGCGGTGATGCGCGCGAACTGAGCCGTGTCGCCGCGAGCCGGGGTCGATGGGCGGGGCGCCGGGGCGGCGACGCGCGCGCCGACCGCCTTCGCATCGCCGCAGAAGATTTCGTAGAGCATGCCCATCACCGCCTGGGCCCGGTCGTCGGCGATCGAATAGAAGATCGAGCGGGACTGACGGCGGGTCTTGACCAGGCCATACTGGCGCAGCTCAGCCAGCTGCTGGGACAGGGCCGGCTGTTTGATGCCCAGGTCCGCCTCGAGCTGCCCCACCGAGCGCTCCTCCTCGGCGATATGGCACAGGATCAGCAGCCGGTTGGCGTTGGCCAGCTGGCGCAACAGCTCTGCGGCCTCCGGCGCCTTTTCCTTCAACCGCTCCGTGGCGGCCGCTTGATCGTCGGTCATGCGCGGCGCTCGCGATAGTACCAGGGCGCATCGCCGTCACCATCGGCGATGGCGGCGTCCAGGGTGGTGGCGGCCGGCTCCAGCAGGGCGTCGCCGGGCGTCCAGCCTGCTGGCGTGGAGGCCGCCTCACGGTCAGACGTCTGCAAGGCGGTGACGAGGCGAAGCAGTTCATCAACCGAGCGGCCGATGTTCATCGGATACCAGCTGATGGCGCGCACCACGCCGTCGGGGTCGATCACGAAGGTGGCGCGCACCGTCGCGCTGTCGCTCGAGCCGGCGTCGACCATGCCAAAGGCTTGGCCGATGGCCATGGAGGGATCCTCGATGATCGGGAACGGCACCTTCACGCCGAAGCGGCGGTAAATGTCCTTCAGCCAGGCCAGGTGCGAATACAGACTGTCCACCGACAGGGCCATCAGATCGCAGTTGATCGCCGCGAAGGCCTCGGCCTGCCGGGCCAGGGCCACGAACTCGCTGGTGCAGACCGGCGTGAAATCCGCCGGATGCGAGAACAGCACCAGCCAGCGGCCACGGTAGTCGCTCAGGCGCTTTTCGCCCTGGGTCGTGCGCGCGCTGAAATCCGGCGCCGTGTCGTTGATGCGCAGGGCGCGCATTGCGGGGGGATAGACGGCTGGCCCGGTGTCGATCGTTTCCATAGCCGCAAGCTAAGCGCTTCCCACCGTTTCCGCTACATTAAAATACATACTTGCACGAACTATGAATGGGTATATGTGTTGGGTCACCGAAACGGAGACACGCCATGTCCTCGCCCATCCTCGATCCCGCCCGGGACCACGCCGCCGACATCGTGCGCGCCGCGCTGGGCGATCCTCGCCAGCGCCCCGTCGTCAGGTCATTCTTCGACGAGGCCACCTTCACCGTCAGCCATGTCGTGCGCGACCCTGGTTCAGAAGTGTGCGCCATCATCGACAGCGTGCTGGACTACGATCCGGCGTCCGGCCGCACCTCTCACGCCTCGGCCGACGCCCTCATTGATTACGTAAAATCCGAAGGTCTCACGGTTCAGTGGCTGCTCGAGACGCACGCCCATGCCGATCACCTGTCGGCGGCGCCCTATCTCCAGGAAAACCTCGGAGGTCAGCTGGCGATTGGCCATGAGATCCTCACCGTCCAGGCCGTCTTCGGCAAGATCTTCAACGAGGGGACCGACTTCCGCCGCGACGGCAGCCAGTTCGACCAGTTGTTCAACGACGGCGACCAGTTCGAGATCGGCGGGCTAAAGGCCACGGTGCTGCATGTGCCCGGCCATACCCCGGCCTGTCTGGCCTATGTCATCGGCGACGCTGTCTTTCCCGGCGACACCATGTTCATGCCCGACTACGGCACGGCGCGCTGCGACTTCCCCGGCGGCGACGCCGGGACCCTGTATCGCTCGATCCATCGCCTGACCTCCCTGCCGGACGAGGCGCGGGTCTTCCTGTGCCACGACTACAAGGCGCCGCCGGGCCGGACCGAGTTCGCCTGGGAGACCACCATCGGCGCCCAGCGCACCGGCAACATCCATATCCGCGATGGCGTCAGCGAGGATGAGTTCGTGGCCATGCGCACCCAGCGCGACGCCACCCTGCCCATGCCCAAGTTGATCCTGCCGTCGGTGCAGGTGAACATGAACGGCGGCCGCCCGCCCGAGCCCGAGGACAATGGGGTGCGCTACCTCAAGGTCCCGCTGAACGCGCTGTGAGGCGAGGCCCCGATGCTTGAGCCCCTCCCCTTCATCTGGCCGCTGGCCGGCGGCCTGCTGGTCGGCCTGTCCGCCGGTCTCTACCTATTGCTGAATGGGCGCGTGGCCGGGATCTCCGGCCTGACCGCCGCTGCGACCGGCCTTTCGAAAGGCGCGCCGCGCACCCTGGGCCTGCTTTTCATCGCCGGCCTGCTGGGCGGCGCGGCCCTGGCCTCGGCGCTGATCCGCAGGCCCGAGGTGCAGATCACTTCGGAGGTCTGGCTGCTGGTGCTCGGCGGCCTGATCGTCGGCTTCGGCACCCGCTGGGGCTCGGGCTGCACCAGCGGCCACGGCGTCTGCGGCCTGGCCCGCCTGTCACCCCGCTCCATCGTCGCCACCGGCGTCTTCATGGCGGTTGCGGCCCTGACCGTCTTCGTCACCCGCCACCTGTTGGGAGGCTTGGCGTGAACCGGCTGATCGTCGCCGTCCTGTGCGGCCTGCTGTTCGGCGCTGGCATGGTGGTGTCGGATATGATCAACCCGGCCCGCGTCCTGGCCTTCCTGGATGTGACGGGCGCCTGGGACCCCTCGCTAGCGTTCGTCATGGGCGGGGCGCTGATCCCCTCCGCCATCGCCTATCTGATCCGCCGGCGCATGGATGCTCCGGTCGCGGCCGACACCTTCCATGTGCCCGAGGGCCGGACCATCGACACCCCTCTAGTCGGCGGGGCCGTCCTGTTCGGCCTGGGCTGGGGGCTGGTCGGCCTGTGCCCCGGCCCGGCGCTGGCGGCCCTGACGACCGGCGCCTGGCAGGCCTTCGTCTTCGTCGGCGCCCTCGTGGCCGGCATGGCGCTGTTCCGCCTGACGCTCGACCGAAACGCCTGAACCAGAAAAGACTCTAGGGAGACAACGCCATGGATATCCGCCCCCTGGACGAGGCCCTATCCGCCTCGCCCCAGATCGCCCCGGAAGACCTGCCCGCCATCGCGGCCCAGGGTTTCCGGTCGGTGATCTCGAACCGACCCGACGGCGAGGAGCCCGGCCAACCCAGCGCCGAAGATCTGCGCCAGGCCGCCGAGGCCGCCGGCCTGGCCTTCACCCACGTTCCCGTGGTCGGCGGCGCCATCTCCGACCAGGACGTGGCGGATTTCCGCGAGGCTCTGGCCAACCTGCCCCAGCCCGTGTTCGGATTCTGCCGCACCGGCACGCGCACCACCACCCTGTGGGCGCTGGCGAACGCCGCCGCCGAAACCCCCGATCATCTGATCGCCCGCGCCAAGAGCGCCGGCTACGACCTCGGCGCCCTGCGTTCTCGTCTTGAAGGAGCCGCGTCATGAGCGCCCAGTACGCCCCCCTGGACTCCTGCGACGTCCTGATCGTCGGCGGCGGATCCGCCGGCATCGCCACAGCCGCCAGCCTCCTGCGCCGTCGCCCGGGTCTCGACGTCCGCATCGTCGAGCCATCCGAACATCACTACTATCAGCCCGGCTGGACCATGGTCGGCGCCGGCGTCTTCACGCCCGAGCGGACCCGGCGCCGCACCGAGGACCTGATCCCCCAAGGCGCCCAGTGGGTGCGGGGTTCGGTCGCGGCTTTCGACCCCATCCATGATCGCGTCGAACTGACCGACGGCCGCTGGATCGGCTATCGCATGCTGGTCGCGGCGCCGGGACTGAAGCTGGACTGGGGCGCCATTCCGGGCCTGGCGGAAACGCTCGGGCGCAACAACGTCACCTCCAACTACGGCTATGAGACCGCGCCCTACACCTGGAAGCTGGTGCAGGCGATGCAGAGCGGCCGGGCGATCTTCACCCAGCCGCCCATGCCGATCAAATGCGCCGGCGCCCCGCAGAAGGCCATGTATCTGTCGGCCGATCACTGGCGCGACCACGGCCGAAACGACATCGAGATCGAATTCCACAACGCCGGGCCCGTGCTGTTCGGGGTCAAGGACTACGTCCCGGCCCTGATGGAATATGTCCGCAAATACCGCATCGACCTGAACTTCGGATCGAAACTGGTCGCGGTAGATGGTCCTGCCAGGACGGCGACCTTCGCCGTGACGAACGCGGACGGCGAGGTCAGTCAGGTTCGACGAGAGTTCGACTTCCTGCACGTCTGCCCGCCGCAGACCGCGCCGGACTTCATTCGCGAAAGTCCGCTGGCCGCCGAAAGCGGCTGGATCGAGGTGGACGACGCCACCTTGCGTCACAAGCGGTTCGAAAACGTCTTCGGTCTGGGCGACGCCTGTTCGGCGCCCAACGCCAAGACCGCTGCGGCCGCCCGCAAACAGGCGCCCGTGGTGGCCGAGAACGTGCTGTCGCTGCTGGACGGCCAGCCGATGCGGGCGGTCTATGACGGCTATGGCTCATGTCCGCTCACGGTCGAGCGCGGCAAGATCGTGCTGGCCGAGTTCGGCTATGGGGGCAAGCTCCTGCCCAGCTTCCCGAAATGGATGCTCGACGGCACGAAGCCGACCCGTCTGGCCTGGCATCTGAAGGCCCAGGCCCTGCCCGAGATCTACTGGCTTGGGATGTTGCGCGGTCGCGAATGGCTGGCCGGACCCCACCACATCGAACTCGCCCCCCAACTTCGCCCTGCTGTCGCCTGAGCCTGATCATGGACCTGTCTCCGCTGCAATACGGCCTCGGCGCCGGCGCCGGCTCGCTCGTCGGCTTCACCCTGGGCCTGGTCGGCGGCGGCGGGTCCATCCTGGCCGTGCCGCTGATCGTCTATCTGGTCGGGGTCAAGGAGCCGCATCTGGCGATCGGCACCAGCGCCTTCGCCGTGGCCGCCAACGCCTTCGCCAATGTGATCAATCATGCCCGCCACGGCACGGTGAAATGGAAGATCGCCAGTCTGTTCGCGGTCGCCGGGGTGCTCGGGGCCTTTCTGGGTTCGAGCCTGGGCAAGGCCGTGGACGGTCAGAAGCTGCTGGCCCTGTTCGCCGTCCTGATGCTGATCGTGGGCGTACTGATGTTGCGGGGCCGTTCCGCCGGCGGCGACCCGAACGTTCAGCTTGATCGCCGCAATGCACCCAAGCTCGTCGGCACAGGCCTGGCCACGGGCGTGATGTCGGGCTTCTTCGGCATCGGCGGCGGCTTCCTGATCGTGCCCAGCCTGATAGTCTCGACCCGGATGCCGATCTACTATGCCGTCGGCTCGTCGCTGGTCGGCGTCACCGCCTTCGGCCTGACCACGGCCTTCAACTACGCCCTGGACGGCTGGGTCGACTGGCCCCTGGCGGCGGTGTTCATTGGCGGCGGCGTACTGGGCGGTTTGGTCGGCGCGCGACTGGCCAAAGCCCTGTCAGGACAAAAAGGCCTATTGAACACAGTGTTCGCCGGGCTGATCTTCGTCGTCGCCTTCTATATGCTTTACCGCAGCGCCGACGCGCTCGGCCTGATCGGGTGAGACCACACCATGGAACTTGACGCCCTGATCCTGGCGCGGATGCAGTTCGCCTTCACCGTCGCCTTCCACATCGTCTTCCCGGCCTTCTCCATCGGCCTGGCCAGCTATCTGGCTGTACTGGAGGCCCTGTGGCTGAAGACAGGGCGCGAGCTCTATCTGAACCTGTTCAAATACTGGCTGAAGATCTTCGCCGTCGCCTTCGGCATGGGCGTCGTCTCGGGTCTGGTGATGTCCTATCAGTTCGGCACCAACTGGTCGGTCTTCTCCGACAAGGCCGGGCCGGTCATCGGCCCCCTGATGGCCTATGAGGTGCTCAGCGCCTTCTTCCTTGAGGCCGGTTTCCTGGGCGTGATGCTGTTCGGCCTGAACCGCGTCGGCAAGAAGCTGCACTTCCTGGCCACCCTGATGGTCGCCATCGGCACCTTCGCCTCGGCCTTCTGGATCCTGTCGGTCAACAGCTGGATGCAGACGCCGCAAGGCTACGCCATCAATGAGGTCGGCCAGTTCATCCCGGCCGACTGGTTCAAGATCGTCTTCAACCCGTCCTTCCCCTATCGCCTCGCCCATATGCTGCTGGCGGCCTATCTGACGACCGGTCTGGTGGTCGGCGCGGTCGGCGCCTGGCACCTGATGAAGGAGCGGACCAACAAGGGCGCGCGCAAGATGTTCGCCATGGCCATGGGCATGATCCTGGTCGCCGCCCCGGTTCAGATCTTCATCGGCGACGCGCACGGACTGAACACCCTGGAGCATCAGCCCGCCAAGGTCATGGCGATGGAAGGCCACTTCGAAAGCCACCCGGACGGGGCGCCGCTGATCCTGTTCGGCCTGCCCGATCGCGAGGCCGCCACCGTCCATGGCGCGGTCGAGGTTCCGAAGCTGTCGTCCCTGATCCTAAAGCATGATCCAAACGCGCCCTTGGCCGGTCTCGACACCATCGCCCGCGCCGACTGGCCGCCGGTGGAGATCGTCTTCTGGTCCTTCCGCGTCATGGTGGGACTGGGCATGGCCATGCTGCTGCTGGGGCTATGGGGGTTGTACGCCCGCCTGCGCAGCCGCCTCTATGACGCCCCCTGGCTGCACCGCTTCGCCCTGATCATGGGACCGATGGGGTTCGTCGCCGTGCTGGCGGGCTGGATCACCACGGAGGTCGGCCGCCAGCCCTGGACCGTCTATGGCCTGCTGCGCACCGCCGACAGCGCCGCGCCTCTGGCGGCGCCTGCCGTCGCGAGCTCCCTGGCCGCCTTCGCCGTGGTCTATTTCACCGTCTTCGGCGCCGGGGTCTTCTACATCCTGCGTCTGATGAGCCATGCGCCTCATCGCGGCGAGCCGGGCGTGGCGGAAACGCCGATCCGCACGGCGGGCATCACGCCTGCCCCCGCCATCGACCCCGACCGTCCCATCACGACCGGCGAGGAGACCGATCATGAGCGTTGATCTGACCCTAGTCTGGGCCGGTCTGCTGGCCTTCGCGGTCTTCGCCTACATCGTCATGGACGGGTTCGACCTGGGTGTCGGCATCCTGTTCCCGACACTGAAGGCCGGCGATCAGCGCGACAAGGCGATGAACTCGATCGCCCCGGTGTGGGACGGCAACGAGACCTGGCTGATCCTGGGCGGTGGCGGCCTGTTCGCGGCCTTCCCCCTCGCCTATGCGGTCCTGATGCCGGCGGTCTACACGCCGATCATCGCCATGCTGCTGGGGCTGGTCTTCCGGGGCGTCGCCTTTGAATACCGCTGGCGCACGGTGCGGGCCAAGCCCGTCTGGGATGTCGCCTTCTTCAGCGGCTCCCTCCTGGCCGCCTTCTCGCAGGGCGTCACCCTGGGGGCCATCCTGCAGGGGGTCGAAGTGTCCGGTCGCGCCTATGGCGGCGGCTGGTGGGACTGGCTCAGCCCCTTCAGCCTGCTGACCGGCGCCGCCGTTGTCGTCGGCTACGCCCTTCTCGGCGCCACCTGGCTGAACATGAAGACGGATGGCGCGCTTCAGGCTCACGCCCGCACCCAGGCCTGGAAGCTGGGTCCGGCGACCCTGCTGATGATTGGCGCGGTCAGCCTGGCCACCCCGTTCCTCGACGGCGAATACGCCCGGCGCTGGTTCGACTGGCCCGGCGTGCTTCTGACGGCGCAGGTGCCGTTGCTCGTTCTGATCGTCGCGGCCGCCTTCTTCTGGACCATGCGTCAGAAGCGTGAGGTCTGGCCCTTCCTGCTGTCGCTCGGCCTGTTCGCCGTGACCTTCGCAGGGCTGGGTGTGAGCGTCTTCCCCTACGCCGTGCCCGACGAGATCACCCTCTGGCAGGCCGCCGCCCCAGCCTCCAGCCAGATGTTCATGCTGGTCGGCGCCCTGATCCTGATCCCGATCATCCTCGCCTACACCGCCTATGCCTACTGGGTGTTCCGCGGCAAGGTCGGCGACGACGGTTACCACTGATGCGTCGCGGCCCCACAAACGGACTCCGGCAGGCCCTCTGGTTCGTCGCGCTCTGGGGGCTGGGCGTGGGCGTCCTGGGCGTGGTCGCCTATCTTCTGCGCGGCGTTCTCAAGCTGGCCGGGGGGTGAGACCGCAGGCGCCGAACCGCTGGCCCTGGCCGCCGCTCATCACGGGCGGCGCCATCCTTGTCGCGCTCACCATGGCGCGTCTATGGGCCCCGCCCGCCCTCTTCCCCGGCGCCTTCGCCGCTGGCGGCCTCCTGGTAGGGCTCGCCCTTGGTCTGGACCTCTGGGCCATGCTGGAGATGCGGCGGCGGCGCGCCAACATCCTGCCGCACCGGGCGGCGACCGCTCTGGTCACGACCGGTCCGTTCGCCTGGAGCCGCAACCCGATCTATCTCGCCAACTGTTTGCTGCTGCTCGGCCTCGGCGGCCTGTTCGACAACGCCTGGTTCTTCGTGGCCGCCCCCGTCGCCGCCTTCGCCACCGACCGCCTCGCCATCCGGCGCGAGGAACGACACCTGGCGGCCCTCTTCGGCGCGGCTTGGTCCGTGTACAGGAGTCGGGTGCGCCGCTGGTTTGGGCGTCGAATGAGGTCGTGATCACACGAAGGCAGGCTATGTATTAGCGCAGTCCGAAGGCAGACCTTTTAAAGGTCCGCTTTGAGTCAGAAGCGGACGCCCCTCCCCTGCCCTTCAGTGCATTTCTCTTAATGTGCACTAAGAGCGGCGCCATCAATTGAATCGCGCTTATACTTCTGACACCTAACGTATAATTTTCGCATTAGGATAGCTAAGATATACATCACACCCGGAACCTGCGGAGCAAACATTTCTACCTAGTAGATATGCGCCCCTATAAAATCTGACGGACCTGGAATACTGTATTAGCTGAGGCAATTTTATTCAAACTACGCAAATTTCTCGCATAGTGCTGCTGTAATTCGTTGACTGAGACACCTCTCAGGGTGAACTTGCTCTCAGCGTGAGGGCCGCCCTCTCCCCTTTGGGGAAACCATCGGCGGCCAATCCGGGGAAGGCTAATCCTCGGAAAATGAAGACAGGCAAAAGCCGACCGCCGCGCTCCCAGCCACTTTCAACAAGCGATGAGTCACGCCCAGAATCTGGCCGTGCTCGTCTAGCAGGAGCAACTACGACATTGACGCACGAAACAGAAAAGTCTGAGGCACGAGCCCTCTACATATTGATGGAAGCGCGAGACTCCCTTGGCGGTTTCTTCGACGTTAGGTCTGACATCGCAAAAATAGGAGGTGACGAAGGGTGGGCTCCAATCGTCTCTGTTGCTTACCGAGCAATCGATCATGCGATTACCCGCCTTGGTGAACCTCCAATCGAGGCAATCTACGAACTGCAGAACACCACCTGGCGAAAATCCCTCCGGCTTTCGACGAAATCGGCCCAGAAATCGCAGCCGCGATCTTTCGGCACTGATCTCTCGTCGTTTGCCGTTGAGTAACCCAGTCAACAGCCCCGGGCAGCCACGACAACCATATTAATAAGCCGAAAGACGCATCATGACACGCACAACCAAGCCGCCGAAACTTCCACCTCGCGCCACTATCCACTCGACCCCAGACCAAGTCCGAGCCAGCCCTACGATCAACTTCAAAGCCAAGAAGGGCTCAACAAAGGGAGGCAATAGGGCAACGATTGAAAGGCTACACGTTGAGCGCAAACCCAGAAAGCATCCGAACCGCATGCGGCATAACGCGAAGGATGACTTACTCGATCTCTCCAGCAGTTTGGTGAAGACTTTAAGGCACGCGGTAGCAGTTTCCGCTGACGCGCATGGGCAGGAAAAACATTGGACTGACGAATACGAGGCAATCCGCGCCATGTTGAACGATGAAATCGAGCGCACCTATGGGCCGCTGCCGGCTCAAGTCCGCGAGTTGACGAAATTAGTCGATGACTGGCGCGAGAAGCATGGCATCGTCTCGGAATGGACGGTATACGCGTTGCTGCATCTCTCCATCCGCTACGCGTGTGCTGCACCGACGGCGGTAGAGGCGCTCATTCCATTCAATGTTGCTATCAGCAAACTGACGCGCCGCATTAAGCGCGCTAAAGAGCGCATAGATGATCATTGGAGCAATGCCGCCGGAGTCACAACACCGCTGCCATGGTGTTGAATTCTCCTACGATAGACTGAGCGATATCCGCCGCAGGGGTGTCTGCCTCAGCGGCGGGTTGGCTGCGTCACGGTCAGTGCATTTGTCTCAATCTGCACTGAGCGTTGGACCGGTGTTCAAGAACGACGCATCCAACGCCCCCTGATGCCTGTCGAGCCAACCCTTCGGGCGATCATAGTCAGGCATCAGCGTCGCCATGTGCGCCCAGAAGTCGGGGCCGTGTGAGCGCACGGTCAGGTGCGCCAGTTCATGGGCGACTACGTATTCCAGCACCGCCTTCGGCGCGAACACGAGGGTCCAGTTGATCAGGACGGAGCCGGTCGGGCCACAGGCGCCCCAGCCGGTCTTCATGTCTGCGACGCGGATCGTGCGCGGCTTCAAATCGAACCGGCGGTGATAGGCAGCGGCGATGTCCATGACGTCCCGACGCACGCGACGCTTCAGCCACAGCTTGATCTCGGTGGCGACGATGGCGTCCTGATCCGCTTCGCGGACCCATGATGGAAGATCGACCAGAAAGCCGTTGCGGTAGTCGATCTCGATGTGCGCGCCGTCGTGTCGGCGCACGGTCAGCCGAGCCATCCGTCCGCGATAGGGAATCTTGGAACCGGTCATGAACACGGGCACAACCGCGCGCTTCGATGTCTTGGTCTCAAGCTCTCGCAGGGTGTTGAACAGCCACTGCCGTTTGCGGTCGAGGAAGGCGTCGATCTCGGCGTCGTCGTCGGTCGTCAGGGCCAGCACTTCGACGTGGCCGGGCGTGACCGTGATCCGCCGTTCAGAGGCGGCGGCGGATCGACGAAGCTCGTAGGGGACTTCGGTCTGACCGATGCGGACGACGCCCATCAATGACCCTCGGCGTAAGCGTGGACGGCGTAGTCCTCGATCTCGTCACGGACGGCATTGGCGTCATCCAGTTCGAGCGGACGCAGCAGTTTGCGGACCTCGCGTCGTAGCTCCTTTTTATAGCCATCCATGAAAAACCACGACGGCTGGCTGGCCTGCGTCCCGGCGTAAAGATGGCCAACCTTAACTGCGACGCCCTGAAGCACCGTATGCTCCGCATCCGGCGCATGCGGCTCGATGATCCGCAGGATCGCGAAGGCGCGTTCGTCCATACCCAGTTCGTCATGGGCACTCGCCTCGGCGGCGATGCCGCCGGTCAGGTCTTCGAAATCCTTCAGGCCATCGGCGGCGGCGATCTGGCCTTCCTCGAAGCGACGGATGATCTCCAGCACGCGCTCGGAGAAGCGGCCGTATTGGGCCGGGTTCTTATCGACCAGTTCGCGGGTCACGCGCTTCAGTTCGGCGGCCTTGCGCACGAACGCCTCGTGAAGCTCCTCCTCGGATTTCTCCTCGGTCTGGAAGTCATCCTTGAAGTCGGGATCGGTGATGTTGCGGAGGCGGACGGTCGTGGTCAGGCCGGTGGCGCGAACATGCTCCTCCAGCATTTCCCTGATCTTGCCCGAGTAGGTCAGGTGATCGAGGCTCTGGTCCTTGGTGATCGCTTGTTGCGCCAGCCGCAGGAAGGTCGCGGCCCACTTCACGTCCTCGGTGAAGTCGAGGATGGCCGGGTCGGGCGACAGGTCGCCATAGGTCCGCACGAAGTGGCGCCCTAGCCGCTGAAGCTCGAACCAGTCGTCTTCACGGCCATCGCTCACCAGCTTCTCTATGGCGTAGGCGGCCGCCTTCTCGTCCATGCCGTCGAGGCCCAGCAGCCGAAGCTGACGCTTGAACTCGGCGTGGGTCTTCCGCAGGTCACGACGCAGCAGGTCGAGGTCGCGCAGCGCGTTCTGAACATCGTCGGCGCGGTAGGAAGATAGGGCGTCGTCGAGGTGCTGGGTGACGCCGATGTAGTCCACGATCCGGCCGTGCGGCTTATCGACAGTCGAGCCGTCCGGTCTCTTGATCGAGCAGGTCCGATTGGTCCGCGCGATGGCCTGAAGCAGCCCGTGCTCACGCAGAGGCTTATCCAGATACATGACGTGCTCGTTCGGCGCATCGAAGCCAGTCAGCAGCTTGTCGCAGACAATCAGGAAGCTCGGCTCATCGCCGCTGCCCTTGAACGCCTTCTTGGCTGTCTTCTCTCCGTCCGCGTCGAGGTAATGGGCAACCAGTTCTGCGCGGACGGCTTGGACTTCCGGGTCTTCGCTCGGCTTGTCGTCCTCTTGGCTCTTGGAGAGGACGCACTTGATCATCCGCTCGGCCTTGGCCGCCGCGTCTGCCTCGGCCATGCCATCCCTCACCAGATCGGCGGCTATCACCTCGGCTAATGCCAGCCGGTAGAGCACGACTGACTCACGGTCGATGGCGACGATCTGGGCCTTGAACCCGTCCGGGCGACAGGTCTGTTTGAAGTGCTCCCAGATGTCTCGCGCGATCAGCCGGATGCGCTCCGGGTGCTTGGCGATCAGCGCGAGGCTGACACCCTTCTGCTTCAGCTTCTCGCGCTTCTCATCGGACAGATCGACGAACCAGCGGTCGAATAGGATGTCGATCTCGGCCTCGTTGATCGACCATTCGGTCTTCCGGCCTTCGTAGAGGATCGGCACGGTCGCGCCGTCGCGCACGGCGTCGTCGATCCCGTATTTGTCCAAGTATGTCTCACCCGGCTCGCTGAACCGGGCATAGGTGTCCTTGTCGGCTTTCTTGATGGGCGTGCCGGTGAAGCCGAAGTAGCGAGCGTCGGGCAGTGTTGCCTGTAGGAAGGCGCCGAGGTCTTTCTCCTGCGTGCGATGGCACTCGTCCACCAGCACTATCCAATCCTCCGAATTCGGGATTGGCTCTTTCGATCCTTGGAACTTGAAGATGGTCGAGAGCAGGATTTGGCCAGAGCCACCGCGCGCCACAGCCTCGCGCAACGCCTTCACGTCTGCCGCCTGTTTCGGATTGGGCAGACCACAGGCGACGAAGGTCTTGGATATCTGATCGTCCAAGTCGATGCGGTCGGTCAGGACGAGGATGTTGGGATTCTGGAGCGTCGGCGCATCCAGCGTCAGGTGGGTCTTCAGCTTCAGGGCGAGGAACACCATCGTCAGGCTCTTGCCCGAACCTTGGGTATGCCAGATCAGACCCTTCTTCTTGGTCCCCTCGGCGACGCGGTTCACCGCCTTGTTGACCGCCCCGAACTGCTGATAGCGACAGACCTTCTTGATCCGCCGCCTGGTGTCAGGGTCGCTCTCGAAGAGGATGAAATGAGCCAGTAGGTCCAGCAGTCGCGACGGCTCCAGCAGACACCACAGGTCTTTGGTCAGTTCGTCGGCGAACTCGTTGCGCGTGCGCGGCCACGGGTCGGGCCAAGGGGCGTAGAACTTCGCTGGGGCGCCGGCCGCACCATATAGAGTCGCCATACCATCCGTGACGATGTTAAAGGCGTTGGGGTAGAACAAGCGCGGGATGTCGCGCTCATACTGCTTGATCTGCTCGAACGCCTGACCCGAACGATCCGCCGCCTTCAGCGGGCATTTTGCCTCGATCACGACCAGCGGAATGCCGTTCACGAACACCACCAGATCGGCGATGCGCGACCGCTGCGCTTCAACCTTGAACTGGCGCACGACGTGGTAGCGGTTTCTATCGGGCCGCTTGAAGTCGATCAGCGCGACCGGCCTGTCCTTGGCCTCGCCCTTCAGCCGCCGGGAGTAGGCGCCGCGCAGACGACGCTGCCATTCCTCGTTGTCGGACAAGGTAGAAAGGTCGCTGTAGATCGCCTCGGCGTCCTCGCCGCCCATTCCTTCGTTCAGAGCCTGAAGGGCCTCGATCAGCACCGGCTTCAGCAGGACGCGGTTTGCCTCCTGCCGCATCACCATCGCCGCGTCGTCATGAAGCGCGACGTAGCCCATGGCCGTCATGGCATCGAGCGCGGGCTTCTCGGCGAGGCGGTATTCGCTCATGCGGGCACCCTCACACGGCCGGTTAGGAGGTCGTCAGCAGTGGAGATGCGAAGCTGACGGAGTTGGCGAAGGGACTGTTCAGCCAACTCAACGGCCGCTGAACATTTTGCCACCTGATCAGCTATTTTTGTCTGCTCCGCAAATGACGGCACAGAAACCGGCATGGCCCCGAGCTTGGTGATGTAGATGTGTTTGACGCTGCCGCCGCCAGAGTCGGCTAGCATCCGAGTCTGTCCAATCTCGGACTGGAGAAGGTAGCTCAAGAACAGCGGGTTCAAGACCCCTTTGCGAGGCTCCAAGACGGCCACCGATTGGTTCACGCAGACGTCTGGCTGATCAACAACAGCGACCCGCCCAAGGGTGCCATCCTTCGTTACCAACACCGCGCCGATAGGAGGCCGACTCTTTTCCGTGAGCGCGTCATAGGCTGATGCGCTCGTGTGTCGCGCTGTTGCGTAGTCGATCTTGCCGTTCTTAACGTTTAAGGCAGTGACCATCCACGGGCCGTTGTCCGTTGTGGGCATCGGATTGGTGAACCCGTAGGTTACCCGCTGGCAAAAGTCCGCAAGCGGAGCCGTCTCTGCATTTGGCGCACCCGATGCGGCCGCATACGGGCCAAGCACCGAGGCAATCACACTGTCGAACGTGCGCGCGGCTTGTCGAGCAGCTTCAGAAGCGGCCGCGATGGCGTCATCTGCCGACCGCAACACCTCTGCGATCTTCCGCTGCTCGTCGAGCGTAGGGAGGGAAATGGGCAAAAGCTTTGCCGTGCCTCTGCTCAACTCCTTGAAGGTGCTCCCACCTGCTGCCGCCGTTAGCAGCCCCCGGTTGGCGTTGAGCCAGTGGCACAAGAACCGTGGGTCGCAGTCGTCGAAACAGGTGAAGTTCAGGAAACCCTGATTTGTCGCCATTGGCACATCGTTGATCACAGCGAAGCCGATGGTCGCACGAGATGTCATAAGCACAGTGCCGGTCGGGTTGAGCTTGAGCGAACACTCCTTCAGCGCAAGCTCGGCGACATGCGCTTCAGTGGCGGCAATGCGAGCCTGTCCGAGCGGCAACGAAGTGATGTCCGATGGAGTCGCCCAAGGAACATCGCCTTGCATCCAGTAGGCGTTGTTGGACTTCGGCGGCGTAGTCCCTCCAGACAAAACGGCTATCTCTCCGAGTTTGGCGACGCGCCAACCCTCCGGCGTCTCACCCGACATAGCCGAGCCTCTTTAGGTGGCCGAGCATCACTGCTTCGGCCTCATCGCGCTTGGCGATCAGGTCTGTGAGCTTGGCGACCTCGGCGGCGACATCCACCGCCTCGCTGTCCGCACCGGTCTGAACGTAGCGGCTGATGTTCAGGTTGAAGCCGTTGGTTTCGATCTCACCGACCGGCACGACGCGCGCCAGCTTCTCGATGTCGGTGAAGCCATGGAAGGCGTCGGCCAGAGTCCGCACGTTGGCTTCGGTGAGATGGTTCTGCGCTTTGCCCGGCGTGAAGGTGGCGTCGCCGTTGACGACCAAGACCTTGCCCTTCCTCTCGGCGGACTTGACCTTGCGGATAATCAGGATCGCCGCCGGAATGCCCGCGCCATAGAACAGGTTGGGTGCCAGTCCGATCGCCGCCTCGATGACGTCGGCCTTCAGCATCGCCTCGCGGATACGGCCCTCGGCGCCGCCCCGGAACAGCACGCCGTGCGGCACGACCACACCAAGCATGCCGGCGTCGTTCAGCGAGGCGACCATGTGCTGGACGAAGGCGAGATCGCCATAGCCCTTGGGCGGCACGCCATAGACGTCGCGGCCGAACGGATCGCCGTTGGTCCAGACCTCGTGACCCCAGACCTTTTGTGAGAAGGGCGGATTGGCCAGCACCCGGTCATAGGCGCCGATGCCGGGCGTGAACTCATGCGCGCGCGGATCGTATCGCTTTGGATCGAGGATTGTGTCGCCCTTGGCGATGAAGGCGTCGTCGATGTCGTGGAGGAACAGGTTGATCTGGGCGATGGCCCAAGTGTCCAGTTCCTTCTCCTGCCCGTAGAGGGACAGGCTGCGCGGGTCTTGGCCCCTGCCCTTCAGGTGCTGGGCCGCCTCCAACAGCATGCCGCCCGAACCGCAGGTAGGGTCGTAGATCGACATTCCCGGCTGGGGATCGAGGCATTCGACGATCAGCTTTACGACCTGCCGAGGCGTGTAGAACTCGCCGCCTTTTTTCCCCGCGCCCTCGGCGAACTGCTCGATCAGATACATGTAGGCGTCGCCCAGCATGTCGGGCGGCACGTCGCTGTTCCGCAGCCGGTGCTTCTCGAAGTGGGCGAGCAGCTTCTCCAGCCGCGCATCAGGGAAGCGTTCCTGATTGGCGAAGTCCACATCGCCGAAGACGCCGCGCAGACGCAGGTTGGCGTCTTCGATGGCGGCGAAGGCGTTGTTCAGATGCTGGCCGATCTGGGTGGCGTGCTTCCTGACCGCATTCCAGTGATGCTGCGGCGGAACGTGGAAGCGGTGCTCATCAGGATCGGCCGCCTCTTCCCGGTCGCCGGTCTCGGCCAGCAGAACCGCGAACTCTTCGTCCCACACGTCGCAGAGGCGCCGGTAGAACAGCAGGGCGAAGATGTAGTCCTTGAACTTCCCCGCATCGACGTGGCCCCGCAGGATGTCCGCCGCTTGCCAGAGATGCCGTTCAAGTTCCGACTGCGTAAGCGTAGCCACTGATGCCCCCGAGATTAAACCGGTTGGAGCCTGCTCTTCCGTCATTGGTCAAGACGCGCCAAACCGCTAAGCTCAGTTTTCCGGATAGACACCCAGACGCCACCTTGGCTAGTACGGCGCTCGTAGGCACCAAGGCTTTAGTTCAGTCTCGGGCTATCATATTGCGTCCAGCGCACTAACGAGCATGCCGGCTAGCTCTGACAAGTCGCCCTCGCCGGTTGTCAGCGCTTTGATCCCTTTGAGCGCCGCATCGAACGTCGCTGAAGCTCCCTTGGAAACGACCTCATTGGCACCGGTCGTGAGCACGGCATTTAGAGCGGTACGGAGCTCGCCTTGAGTGAGTACCCCTTTCTTCTGGAGATGCTTTGCCAGCTGCTCCGCGCGTGATGCCGGCAGAAGGCTGTTCAACACCTCGGCAAAATGGCCGGGGTCAATCTTCAGAATGTCGCCACTCAAAGTGACATTGGCAAAGACGCCACGATCCTGCATCTTGCCAGTGATCGCTGCCTTGATAAGCGGCGACGTTACGCCGAAACTTACGTTGGAACCATCCTTCCAATATTTGGAGGTGGTTAGCGCCATCATCACAGCGTGATCAGTGTCGGCCTCAGACACGTTCCGAAGCTGGTGCTCGAAGAGCAAAGAACGAGCTCGCGCTGGCGTCAGGTTGAGAGCCCTGGCGAGCCGATACATTGAGCCGTCGGCATCAACGACATCGTTTTCAATGAGGAACGAGAAGATCACCAAATCGATCTCTCTTTTGGGTAGGACCCCAAATGCGCTCGATGCGTAGGCTTCCATGAAGCGACGTCCAAAAGTAGCCGCCAGTTTGTCGTCCTTAAACGCCGCCCGGACCTCATCGAGACTTTTCGCTACCATCACGTCCTCGCGTTCCGCCCAATAGCCGACGCCCTAGGCTTAGCCTTCTCAGTACATTTTTCCAGTTGTACACCCAGACAGCTACGTTCGACGGGAATGGGGCCGTCGTCCGCGATAGAGTACGGCCCACCCCAGCTCGGTGAGCTTGTAACCGACCTCATATCCTATGCCGACGTATCGCTCAGAGACGTCGCCTTTTTCCGCGAGCGTCATAGCCACGAGCCTGTCTGCAATAACCGGCCCCAAGCGCGCTCGCTTGGCCAGCGGCTCAAACTCGCTCATCGCGTTCGACAGCTGCTTCAGTCCACGCCACTCGTTGTGATCGAGAACCAGCGTCTCAAGCGTTTTTGCGTCGTCCATTTGAGCTCTCGTCCTGTGCGAACTCAATCTGCAGCATGCCCACGACAGGATCGGTCGTACGTCCGCTGGAGCTAGCATCCAGCGACGAAACGCTCAGTGTGTTCTTCCCGATCTACCCTGAGCGACCGGGATGCCTCTTTTTCGCCGCTCCATCGCATCGATTTCCGCGGGTCTGATCGTCGCCGACCGCGTCCCGTCGACAAAGACTTTGATCGTATCGCCGTCGGTGACGCCGAAGACTCGTCCCCAAAACGCGCCTGCCCTCTGATCGGTGGACGGCGATGAAATCGCCTCGGTGGGATCCGTCATGGCTGACTTGCGCGGGCTTCAGCAGCGCGACGACCGCGGCCGCCAAGCCAATTGTAAAGATGCTGGCGAGACGCCTCCGGAACCAGGGAATAGCCTTCGTGCTCCAGACGCGTCCGCCACGAGCGTGCTTTAGGCCATCAATAGAGGTCGTCTAGAGAATCCGACGCGCTGGCTTCAGCGGCTTGCTCCCGCTCAGAAGGCGAATTTGGATTGTCGACGGGCTTTGTTAGGATCGGCTCAGGGGCGGCTGGCTCCGCAGGTGCCAGGACCTCCTCATAGGTCGCCTCTACCGGCACAGTCTCCGGCACCGGACTCGGGGAAGCGTCTTCCACCCGTTCTGACCTAGGCAAATCGTCAGCTGCACGCGAGGCGGCGGGCACAGCCGTCGGGTCACTCGAGCGGAAAGCTCCGCCAACGACGTAGACGATGCCTGCCAACAGCAGACCGTAGAATAGAAGCGTATAAAGCAGGTGCCAAACCACTGAGCGCCGGCGCCGGCCCGAAAGGAACAGCCGCCCATTGCCCGCAAGATGGAATTCCAATTCCGCCCACCAGCGCCCAGGCGTCAGAAATATCCAGATCGGCATGTTGGTCTTACCGTAATACCAGCCGTATCGATTTGAATCCATTTACGTCCCCCCTGCACGCCGGATATCGCGGTGTGCTTTTCACGCTGATGTCCGGGTCGAGCCCATCTTTTAGCAACTCGTCAGCGACCCTAGGTCTTAAGGTTGGTCGCCCCGATTCAGTCCTACGCGTCGCTTCCCGACGTGATGAGCGCGATCGCCTTATACACCGAGCTAGTTGCCATCAATTCAACCAGAACGCCACGCTCATTTGCCAAATGCAATAGGGGCTTGAGGGCAGAGTCCTCATGATCGGAGATCAGCAATCGTTCGGGGACACGACGCAACACGGCGCGCGTCGACTCCGCTATACCTGGCTTCAGGCGATTAAGGTCACTCACTTGATAGCGGTTAGCGATGCCCTCGATCAACATCCGGCTCTGGTCGCGAAGGTCAGATGCCAGCTCGGTTGACCATCGCCGGGTCATCTGCGGACCGACCTCGCGCGCCAAGCCATCGATCTGCTCGACAAAATCGCGCGTCACGTCAGAGTCAATCAGATGCGTTAGCAGTTTGCATCCGTGGAAATCGCCGTCTCCGATTTGGTCATTCAGGATCGAGCGGCTGACAAGCCCCGAGACGATGCCGTTGAGGATGCCGGACGGGATTAGATAGTCCTCGCCCGTCGCAGCGAGATCGGCACACCCGGCGGGGTCGGCCACGACGGTGAGGAACGGTTCGACGCCAGCCGCGATCGCGCCGCGGGAGCTGCGGAGCTCCCCCGCGATTGCGCCCTTGCCCGTCCAGCCATCTACGAAGATCACGTCGGAGGGTGCGTGATCCCGAAGGATCGAACGCATGGCGTTCAGATCGATACCTCGCCCCCTAATTATGCTGACCGAATAATGGGTCGCGGCCCTGCCGCGCCGTCGCAGGGCGCGGTTTAGCAAAACCCCGATGGGCGTTCCGGCGCGAACGAGAGATACGATTGCCAGCCTAGCGCCAGAAGCCGACCGCTGCGCCAGCTCGTCAGCCAGCGTGTTGATATGCTGAGCAAGCTTCGGACCATTCTCCAGAAGCGCATGCCGGTAGATGTCCATATAGGTTTGGTCAGGCGCAAACTCGGGAGAGATCATCTCGGAGTAGTGTTTCGCTCGCGTCTGGATCAAGCGCTCCTTCTCGGCTACTGGCGTGAAGGAGATATCGAGCGGCTTCAGCAGAAACAGAACGTCGTTTGCGTCGTAGCTGCCGTGCAGTCCTGCGGGGTTCATGAAGAGCCGGCCCCCGCGAGTTTCGCCCAGAGCTGCGATGCGGTCGGGGTAATTGCGAGATCGCATAGGGACATGAAGGGCGCGTCCGTTAGACTGTCGCCGATGCCCAGGATCGGCAAGTCGGCGAGTTCATCACGGAGCTGCGGCAACAACCATTCCACAGCGAGCGCCTTGCCCAAGCCGGGGGGTAGGAATGCGATATTGTTGCCGTTGGAATGGACGGTCCAGCCCGGCGGACAGTCGGCGACCAAAGGGGCGCACGCCGCCTGAAGCTCCAGATCGTTCCCATCGGCAAGCGCATGTTTTGCGACAACGTAAAGCGCTACGCCGTCTTCAGAAATCACACGAACGCGCACCCCAACGCCAATCCGCTCAGCTTCGCTCTGGATACGGACGACCATCTGGTCGAGATCGGCTTCGAAATTCAGGGTCTCGCACATCCGCCGCCGCCAGGCCGCGCGAAAGCGACGATCGGGAGCCGTCAGACCGGGATGATGATCCACGATACCCCCGCCATGGGCGACGACGGCTCTTCTGTATCGAATGCGGGTTCGGGTCAGGGCGTCGGTGCTGCGCGCCGTCACGACTATCAAATAGGTATGGTTCTCTAGCCACCGGATTAAGGAGACCTGCTTCGGAGTAGCGAAGCTGATGGCCTCACCTTCTGCCGTATAGCTAAACGGCGTCAACGATTCCGCTGGCAAGCCCACAGGGCACTTACGCCGTGTCTGAAACAACGTGTCGTCGAGATCAACCAGCGCGACGGCGGTAATCATGCCGGGTCTCCAAAATACAAGCACTCGCCGTGGAGGGCTCTAACCAACCGCTCGTCGATCGAACCCGGAGGAGTCTCATGGCATATTAGTACCCTTCGGCCGGCAGAGGCCTCGATATTGTATAGGTAGTTGGGAACGCCCGTCTGATAGTTGTCCCGAAACATCAGCGAAGACGTTATCGGTCCGCCGACCCTGATCGGGCTTCGGGTCGTCGCCTGCATGATAACGTCTTGGCCCAACCGCTCCAGGGCTAGCCCGAGCAGGTAAGGTGTGTGGGCGAACTCGCCCGTGCCCACGATGAAGAATTTCTCTGGTACCGGTCCCGAGAGTGCGCGAGCAAGCGTGGATAGATCTGGTGTCGGCCCTTGCGTACCCAACCGTCCAAAGTT
This sequence comes from Brevundimonas diminuta, assembly GCF_022654015.1. Taxonomy (NCBI): domain Bacteria; kingdom Pseudomonadati; phylum Pseudomonadota; class Alphaproteobacteria; order Caulobacterales; family Caulobacteraceae; genus Brevundimonas; species Brevundimonas diminuta. The sequence continues at coordinate 1,766,914 of NZ_CP073063.1, read as the reverse complement.
TTTGTGTGACGTTAGGTGGCCGAGCGCGCTACGCGCTGCCTCGGGCGTAACCGAGTGAGCTTCGCGAAACGCTGCATCCGGGCGCCAGGACAAGGAACCACTTAATAGACTGATCGACCGCGTGGGAACGGGCATCCGGTTGAGATTTGCGGTGTCGCCAGACCAATCCGTGAACGAAAGCATGAAGATCTTTTCGATCGCGGGACTGACCTTCAACACCTCCAGCGCCAGGTTGCGCAGCGTCGCTCCGGTTGTGATCTCGTCGTCTACGAGAACGAGCGTGCGGGCGGAGCGCGCTAAGGCTTGATGGGCGGGATCGTCAGGTAAGTAGATCAGGTGCGCGGAGGCGTGGCTATGCGGCTCCTCAAACCGCGCCATCACATCCGCATCGATCCGCTGCCGGGTCGAATGGCTGAAAAGTGCGTCGGCGCGGCCGGTGTGATCGACGAAGGTGTGAAAAACCGACTGCCCAAGACAGACGGCGGTCTCAGCAAGACCGACGAACAGGAGCGGCCCATCTAACCGAGGTTCAGCGTTAACAAGCGCTCTGGCGAGCTGCGACGAAGCCGCCTCCATGTCGCTCGGCCGCGACGGCAGATGCCGCCCCAAAACGTGTGAGAGGATAAGAAAACCGCGCTTCGTGTTCCGTCTGGCGGCGAAATCACACAGGTCCGATAGCGGCCTGTCAGAACAGTCCACCCGACCGGACAAAACACCACCCGTCATCGGCACGCTGAAGCTGGCGTCAGCCGCTCTGACGCCCGACGGCGGGACAAGATCGTACTCAGAGACTGAAATCACGGCTGACCTTTATGGGTCGAAAAACACCCGCCGCGGTTACAAGAATGCGGGGCTCAAAGCGCTTCAGCGCTTGTTCAGGATCAAGATCTACGAGGTTCCGAAAATCGATTTCCGCCCAGCGCGACCGATCGACGGCAATCTCCGCGATCCATACGTCTTCCCTGCGGGCGGTGGAGGGCGCGGTTCGTTGGCAATAGGCCCCTACCCTCACCTGGGAGAACGCACCGTGAGCCGCCATCGCTTCACCAATGACGCGGAAAAGCAGACCGTGGACGTGAGATACGTAAAGACGGTTCAGGGCCCTCCCGCTGAGTGCAGTCTGTTTCAGGGTCAGTGACCTGGCGACCACCGCATACTCCTCACGCGGCATGTCTTCAGGTTCGGGCAAATCGACCGCGAGCAGCAGAATCTGCCCCGTCGGATCCAGGTCGACGGAAATATTGGTTTCTCGTGGCCAGGTGATCGCCCCAAGGCGAGCTAGGACTGGCTCGGCGATGGCTTCCAGATCGACCTCGTTCGGCTCGCCTGTATGGGCCGCTTGCGCAATCCGCCAATCGCTCAGGCGCGTGGGGTAGTCGCGAGGGTCATTGGGGTCGACAGACGGTTGCGGCTTGGGGACAGCGAAGGGCGATCCATTCGACATCGGAAACGGTCCGGGGGGCGATGGGGCGGGTGTAGCGCAATAGAAACCCTGCAGCAGGTCAATCGGCGCGTTCAGATCGGCGGCGCGTCCGTCCAGCGCCGACCTAATCTGATCGCGGAAGGCAGATTTGGCCATCTGGATGACAGCCCCATCGAGAGGCATGCCGTGCTCATCTCGATATTTGAGTTCCGCTCCAACAAAGCTGAGTTGAATCCGCTCGGGTGCGCGGGATCGCGTGTCAGAGACAGGTCCTGAAACCGCTGCAACTTCGCGGCGGCCTGCCACTTTCCGACTTGGCGGCGCGTCTAGGCGGGTACGGTAGCTCAGCCCGGTGCCCGGCAGCCCAACGTTGCCGTGGACGCCCCTGGGGCCCACCGTGACGGATGCTCCACGAGGTCCTGCGGAAACTGAGAGACCGCGGAGGCCCACATTGAGCCGAACGCCTGGCATAAGGCGGATTCTTTTGGAAAACCGGAAACCCATCGTCTTCCTCCGCCGTCAGAATTCGACGTTGACGAGATAAAGATAGGCGCGCGCATCCTTCGCGACTTCCGCGCGAGAACGGGTGAGATGCTCGGCGGTCATCGACGGACTGGCGCCGCCAGCGTGGAGGAAGCTGCGCAATAGGCCGGCTTTCACGCCGAAGTTTATGTTTTGGGCGATCGGTGCGTGCTCGAGATCATTCCGCAGCACGGCCTTCACTAAGCCGACAACGGCGCCCGACGCGTCTAGAATGGGCCCGCCGCTGCTCCCCGAGCCGATCGGTGCTGTGAATTGGAGAACCCCGCTATTATTCGCGATACCCGTCAAAGCCGAGACATTGCCGCCGGATACCTGTGGACCAGTGCCCAGCAAGCCCTGAAGTGGAAAACCGGCAACGATGATGTCCTCGCCAAGGTCTACATCGCCCGAGGATCGGAATCGGGCAAAGGCGGCTGCGTCGTGATGGATGCGGAGCAATGCGATATCGTTGACGGGGTCCGCCAGCAGCAGATCCGCCCGTCCGCCACCAGCCACGCCGGCGACCGAGATGTGAGAGGCGCTTTCTATCACGTGGTGATTAGTGAGTAGTAGCCTTGGCCCGATGGCGAAGGCTGATCCGCTCGCCGCGCCCCGGAGACGCGGCCCGATCCGCTCGTTTTGGTCGCGCACAGGGTCGGAGACGCGGGCCCCGGAATAGGCGTCATCAAGCGGCAGTTGGGCGTTGAGTGCGCGAGCGATAGCCGAGAGCCCGAAAGCGAAACCTTGACCATTCGCGTACACCCGCCAGGTCGCGCCTCTCCGATAGACTTCGATAAGAATGGTCGCCGCATCGTCCCGCCGGTCCATTGCGAGGCTGAAAGTGGCGAAGTTCCCGATCCGGGCGCGTAGGGCCCCATCTGACGCACTGCTGAGGGTAGTCCCGGGCGACGCACGATTGTTCAAGTACAGAACGACGAGGAGACGGTGGACGTCAGGGGGCATCGAAGCCAGATCGAGATGGATCAAGCCCGCCTCGTCAAACCTAGCGCCGGGCCGCTGCTCTCGATCCTTGAAGCATAGCGGTGGGAACTGTGGGGCAAGGCCGCCCATGTCGCTGAGAGCAACGAGCTGCGCCGAGATGTCCGATCCCAGGGCGCTTTTTCCCGAGCTAACCTTGAGCTCGAGCATCCCACGCTGAAGATCAAGACGCTCGCCAACCTCCAAAGCACGCATTGATTATTCCTGCGGGCAATCCCCGCCCCAATACCGTCGGGGGTCGATCAACGACCGCCCCCGTCGGATGTCACAGCCTAGATCGACACGCCGTAGCTTTTGGCGAGCGGACCGAGGCCGCCTGCGAAGCCCGACCCGATGGCCTTCAGTTTAAACTCAGTGCCGTTGCGATAGATTTCACCGAAGACCATCGCGGTCTCGGTTGAGGCGTCTTCCGACAGGTCGAAGCGCGCCAGCTCCTTGTTGTCGGCGTCATTCACCACGCGGATGAAAGCCTTCTGGACCATTCCGAAGTTTTGCTTGCGCGATTCGAAATCGTGGATCGTCACTGCAAAGACCAGCTTGTCGACGTTCGCAGGCAGCGAGCCGAGATTGACCTTGACCTGTTCGTCGTCGCCTTCGCCCTCACCCGTGGTGTTGTCGCCCTGGTGGACCACCGAACCGTCGGCCGAAGTCTTGTTGTTGTAGAAGATGAAGCCCGCGTCGCTGATGACCTTGCCGGAAGAATCCAGCATGAAGACGCTGGCGTCCAAGTCGAAGGCCGCACCGTCAGTGACCCGAGGATCCCAGCCAAGACCGACGGTAACGTTGGTCAGGCCCGGGGCTTCTTTGGTAAGGCTAACGTTGCCGCCCTTCGAGAGTGAAACTGCCATTTTTTACTATTCCTTGTAGATGCCCTTCGCGGGGCGGTTGAAACTGCGGCCGCGGAGCAGCGCGCAGATTTGGTCGCCGCCGGGGCCTCAGCGCAGCGGCGTCGATGTCACGGTCGTATCCACCGGCGTCTCCACCGCGGTGTCCGGCGGAGATTTCCGATTGTGCTGGATCGAGGACCACAGCGCCCAACCGATCAGGACGGCACCGATTAGGCCGGTCACGGTCTCAGGGATGTGAACGATCACGGACGACATCATGATCAGCGCAAGCGCCAGGATCGCCCAAAACGCCCCATGCTCGAGATACCGGAACTCGGAAAGTGTTCCGCCCTTCACCAAAGCGATGGTCATCGACCTGACGAACATGGCCCCGATGCCCAGACCGAGCGCGATGATGATGAGGTTGTTGCTCAAGGCAAACGCGCCGATGACACCGTCGAAGGAGAAGGATGCGTCCAGAACCTCGAGATAGAGGAAGGCACCCAGTCCGGCGCGTTGAACACCCGCTACGGTTTCGTCCGGCGCGTCCAGCGCATCGCCAACCCAATCGACTGCGAAATAGGTCGCGATCCCAAAAACGCCGCTGGTGAGGAAGGTGTAGGCATCCGGCCCAGGCAGCTGCGTGGAGACGCCGTAGAGCAGGCCCAGCGTGATCATGATCTCGATCGCCGTCAGGTCGGCAAACTTTTGAAGGGGCCGCTCGAATATGGCGATCCAGTGATGCTCTTTGTCTGAGTCGAAGAAGAACTTCAGACCGACCAGCATCAGGAAGGCGCCGCCGAACCCCATGATTCCGGTGTGGGCGCCCGAGACGATCGCAGCGTACTGCTCAGGTTCGCTGAGGGACAACCTAATCGCCTCGATCGGACCCAGCTTGCCGGCGATCGCCACGATCGCGATCGGGAAAACGACACGCATGCCAAATACGGCGATGATAATCCCCCAAGTCAGGAACCGCTGCTGCCATTTCGGGTCCATATCCTTGAGCACCGAAGCGTTCACGACAGCATTGTCGAAAGACAGGGAGGTCTCGAGAATGCCGAGGATAACGCAGATCCAGAGGGCAGCGAGCGCTGCAGCGGCGGTTCCGCCCGACGAATAACCGTAGAGTGCACCGAGCGCGAGGCAGACCACCGTGAAGGCGATCGAACCGTAGAACTGTTTTAGTTGCATGTGTCTGCTGATCCGAGGGAAGGCGAAAAACGCGTCCCTAGTTTGCTTAATTCTTGGAGCCGGCCTGCCAACGCATGCCCCAGCCGACGCGGCGATCGAAATCTTGGTGCCCGTTGAAGTACTCGATGAGACGCGTGAACTTCATCGTTCCGCCGGCGTTTTCGATTACGGCCAGACCGCAGAAGCCGCGGCCATTCTGACCTTCGGTCATCCTGATCTCGATCGGAGGCTGGCCGGGCATAGTGATGGTCACCACTCCGTCCGTCGCCTGCCAGTTCGGCACGCCCTCATAGATGTAGGCGAACAGGGCGATGCGTTTGATTTCGGACCATTTACGCCCGTTCACCCGCAGCGTCTCGCCGGCCGAGACAGCACCCGTTCGGTCGTCGCCCGACAGGGCGATGTATGGTTCGTTGTTTAAGTCGCCAAAGGTGTCCCCTAGCGCCTGGACTATCCCCTTGAACCCGTCCTGCAGCTCGTAGAGACAGCCAAGGTCTAGATCGATGGATTTCGGACGGCCGCCAAAAAGGCCTCCGCCCCCCTGTTTCGCCGCCGACCAGTTGAGATTGATCGACAGTTCGCCAAACGTCTCTCCCGTCTTCTGGAGGCTGATCGTTGGCTTGGCCTTGTCCAGCGTGATCTTGGACAGGTTAATCGGCGCCGACGGGGGTGTTACTGGCGGCGCAGGAGAGGGGCTAAGGCTCGGTGCTGGGTTGGGCTGCGGCGGGGGTGCCGCCTCTGCGTCCGACACGTCGATCCCGAAAGAGCGCGCGAGCGGGGCCAGCCCGCCATTGAAGCCCTGGCCAACGGCGCGCAGCTTCCATTGACCGTTGCGGAGATAGAGTTCGGCCATCATCATCGCCGCTTCCGTCGCTGAACCCAGCTCGGGCCTGAAAGCCCCCAGCACGACGCCGTTCACAGCCGAAGCGCTCAGACCAGCGCCAGTGAAGGCGGACATGGTCTTGGCGGCTTGGCCGGCGTCAACCGTAAGACAAAAGACGATGCGCTCAATCACGGCCGGCATCTTCGAGAAGTCGACGCCGAAGGTGATGTGGCCCGCGTTGTGAGATGCAACCGTCACTGCCCCGTCTGCGCCGGAAGGCTGGTTGTAGAACACCATATCGGAGTCCATGCGGACCTTGCCCGACGCCGTCAGCAGGTATGCTGATCCATCGAGAGAGCCGGCGCCCGTAGGCCATGTCATGGAAACGCTGACCTGCGCAGCGTTGAGAGCGACGTTCGCGCCCTGTGTGAGTTCAGTCATTACAATCCGATCGATATTGTCTGGGGCACGACGAAAAGGCCTCCCGTGGGCCGCGCGTCACTGCTTCATTCGGTCAGGCGCCCGCGCCCCTAGAGCCGCGCTCTGATGGCAGGCATCAGGTCATGCATCGTACGACCGCTGGTGCGCTCGCCGATTGCCGTCATCTGCCACGCACCGCTGGCGCGGCTGATCTTGGCCATGATCTGAGCTGTATGGCCCCCGCTGCCGGACAGCTCGTAGCGCGCCAGTTCCTCATTATTATCCTGATCCACGATCCGGCAGGTGGCGTTCTCGATCTTTTCGAAAGTGATGCCCGTGAAGCTGTTCACCGTGAAAACTAGGGTCGAGACCGACGCGGGCAGCTGATTCAGGTCAACTAGGATCTGTTCGTCGTCACCATCGCCGTCGCCGGTGCGGTTGTCGCCGGTGTGGACCACGCTGCCGTCGCGGCTTTTGAGCTGGCCGAACCAGATGGTGTCGATCAGCTCGCCCTGACGGTCAAACATCGCACAGGATGCGTCCAGATCGACTGGCGGACCCGGCCGGGTTCCGAAGAGACCTTTCTTCATGGCCACGTCCCAACCCAAGCCCATGACGACTCGATTGAGTCCTGCGCCCCCGTTCTTGGTTAAATTGACCGTTTGCCCCTTGGTAAGGCTAACCATTCCCGTTCCCCCGCTATGAGCCGCACACACGCTCAAGCTGCCTGTCTTGAACCTAGCCGGGAACGTCTCCGATAATCACCCCTAAATTTCATCCACGGATTGAAAAAAATAAAATCTGCACCATTTACAACGGCAACCGAAACGTGCAGCCGATTCGACCTACGACCCCTACCGGAGCGATTTTGGTATCTCCGCAGTCAGGCGCGCTTGGCCTATGCACGAACGTACTGCTTGCGTTTTCCAGATCGAGATCCCCGCGGCTCGAGGCCGGAGGTGCCGGTCGTTCATGTCGCGGTTTCGAGCTGGTGGCTGTGGCTCGCCGCGCTCTCTATCCCCACAAGCGAGCATAAAGTGCAGCTACTCAGCGACAGCATCGATTGTGCTGGTCCGCTGCCACGGCGGACGCTTAGAACGTCCGCTATAAGTCAGACAAAGCCTTGGGCGCCTTAACCCTTCATGGCATTTTGATCTTGTCATCCGCTGGGTCATACAGATCAGAAGGCCTAAATGAGGTCGCGTCCGTGAGTCTCTGCCGCGCACAAAACAACGGTTTGCTAGTTCCGACGCCGCAGGGGTTCACCGGCGTTTCGGGGTTTGCCGAGCGTGCTCGCGATCGTCTCAACGAGCTCAAAAGCGGACAATCAAGCCGCCAGCGTCGGAAGGAGATTGGGATGAAAACGCACAATCAATCGATCCTCCCTGGGCTAGCTCTCACGCTGGCATTGTGCGCACCCACTCTAGCCAGCGCGCAGGATCAGGAGTGCGGGGACGTCGTCCAGCTTGTGCGTCAAGCCTATCCGGGCGCTGTGGTGGAAGGCGAGCGTAGCCTACGGACAGGTAATCGCACCCTCACCCTTCCCTCTCCGTCATCGATCGACCCTCACGCCATGGTCTGCCGACGCTGGCGGGGTCCGCCAGGGCTGGTGCTGGTCGCCGTTCCGCTGATCGCCGAGGTGCGCGTGGATGGAACGTCGGGCGATCTGGATGTGCTCATTGTCGACGAAGCCACGGGGACGCCCCGCCAACGGCTTCGTCTTCCCCATGCCATGAATGACGACGCCATTCGGCTCTCTGCCGTTTCGTTTGACACCGCCCCTTACCGCCTCGGCCCGGATCGACTGGCTTTCGGCGTCAAACGTGACTGGGCGGGGAGTTCGCGCCCCAATCCTTTTTCTGAGACGACACTGTCCCTCTATGAAGTGCGCAAGGGTGCAATCTCGCCCGTCCTTGAGAATCTGGTTGTCTATCGTCGTGTTGGGGAATGGAATTTGTCCTGCGTCGGAAACACCGACGCGACAGAGCGAATTCTACGAATGGTTCCCGGCCCGCACGGGCAAGACATTTCGGTTCTTGAGCGCACGACCCGCAGCATCTCCAAAGAGGGAAAGAACGGGGAATGCGAAACCACGGATCGGCCCGAGCCGCCCCGTACGATCCGCCTACCCTTCGACGGCAGACGATACGACGTTCCCCGATTGATAAGGCGGGACTGACAGGGGTGCTGCGGAGCGCCGATGATCGACCGCCGAGCGTCACTTCCCCACACGCTCAGTGCACTTCTCCACATCTACCCTGAGACAGCATTTTGGCAGTTCAGCAGGTCAGCAGCTCGGGCAGATTGACGGGGTCATAGCTCTCGCCGACCTTGGCGTAGACGACCGTCGCATCTACGTCGCCCGTATAGCGAACCCGCATCGACTTGCCCTTCTGGCCGGGCAACAAGACCCCCTCCATGCTCTTGGTCTCCCCCTCTTCACGCGCGCCGCCGTCGCTGTAGGAGGTCGGAATCTGATCGATCCGCACGACGGGCTTATCCGGGGTCAGTTCAATCACGTGTGCCCAGGTGCAGGTATAGCCCTGCCAGGTGCCGCCAGCGTCTGCGACCAGAGTCGGCGATGGCGTCAGGTCAGTTCTTATCTTCCACGTCGGCGGGGCTCCCCACGTCCCCGAAACAAGAAACTCAGGCCAGCTGCCGATGCGCGTGAAGCTGTCTCCGGTGCGCTGCAAATAGTGGATGGAGAGTGAGCCTGAATTGACGTGGCCCTCCCCACCCTGCCCGTCCGAGATGAGAGCGTATCGGCCGGCCTCCAGCGCAATCAGCTTGCCGGACCGATAGGTCCGCGTGTCGGTCTGGTTACCTGTCCCTTCCTCACGCTCAATCGGGGGCGGCCCGCCCCACGCGGTTCTGAACGCGAGCGCAGTGAGCTGATCAGAGGTAAGCGGATCCGCCGTTGGCGCGACGGCAGCAGCTGCTGGTCTAGCTTGAGCGCCAGCGGGGTCCGCGGGCGCTTTTGGTTTCGGCGATCGGTCGCAGCTGACCAGCAGAAGGCAACCGAGCGCGATGAAGGGGATGGGTTTCATGAGCTGATCCTGGGCTGGATGACTGTGTAGAGCTAGACGAGCAGCGTCCTATGCACCGCGCTCTAACCATCTTTGTAGACGGGATATTCGTCGGCTGACCACAACCTGCAATGTACTCAAAGCATGTGAGGAACGAAAATGACGGCGTGGCGCGAGATAGCAATCTTCGGAGGCGGGACGTTTCTCGCCGTGAGCGCATTCGCCGTCATGGCTATGCCCAGACCAGCCGAACACCCGCCGGTGATCACGCCGACGCCCGAGGTTACGGTCCAACTCAGTGAGATTGTACGGGACCCCCAACTTGTTGAGATTGGCCAAGAGCCACCTCCTGGCGTCATTCCCGATAGCGCATACACAAAGCATCAGATCGAAGCGTTTCTATCGAAGCGAAACGGAATGCCGCTTGAGGTGACGGAAGCCGTCGATATTTCTGGCAGCCAAGCGACCACCTACTGCGGCACAGCCATCTCGAGGGATGGCAGCGCCCACTCGTTCTCCATCGTGGTTTGGTCAACTGCCCCGATCGAACACACCCTATCCAATGAGCCTGCAAGCTGCACAGATGGTCTTACTCTGGTGAGAGACGGACAGCCGATCGCACGGGAAAACGCTCCACAAGACGGAAACGCAGCTTACTCGCCGATCCACGCCAACTCAGCCGCTCGCGACCCGATGTACGACCATATCGACAAAGTCAGCACCTATGCCGTTCTTATTGGCCGCGGCGCAGCCTGTGGCGTCGATACTTCCGCCCCTGCCGCTAAAGTTGGGGCTTGGTTGGAGCGCGTCGCCCCCCGCGGATCACAGGCGCAGGTGACCCTGCTTCCCATGCTTATGGAGCAGAGCCACTACCACGCCCAGCAACAGAAGAACGGCCAGTCTCCAGACAATTGCGCCACAGTCGCCCGCGCGATCGCTCGCTTCCCCTGGCCTTCATAACCAACCTTCGACACGGGTTGTTTGCTGAGCCTGGCCAGGGTTATCCGAACCAGCGTTATGACTGAGCTTGATATTTTCAATGTCCGCCTCGGTGCTGCCGTCCGCGACTAACGCGAGATGGTGGGCATAACTCTGCTCTCGAGGCGCGGATCGGAGTGACGGTCCAACAGATCAGAATGACGAGCAGGGTCGCAATCTCATCTCTGCATGCCGCCAAGCGCAATTCGCTGATGTGCTGGAGACGTCAGCAAGCGAGCGACCGGGCGAGTGATCTGCCGCCGATAAGCTCGTGAGCAGCCGCTGTGCTGCGCGCGTGGAGCAAGCGTGACGACGAGGTTCAACGGCGGGCTGTGCAGCAGGTCGCAAAGGCTATGTCGATACGATCTGACTAAGGGACGCCATACATCCTGGTTAGTCGACTAGATGGCAGTTCGCACGAAGGCTCAGAGGCCGCCTCGGCTTGGGTTTAAGATGGCAGGCGTCACAACTGCAGAGCATCTCGAATGTAGTCGGCAGCCGCACGAATAGATTCATCGCTGTTCAATCCATGCGGCCCGCCGGTGAAGTGCGGGACGGTGGCGACAGGTACGATTCCCGATATGCCAATATGTAGCCGCTTGCCGTGCCCGTTTACTTCAAAGCGCTGAGCCGGGGGCGACTTTGAGGTTCCTGTAATATCCAAGAAGTCCTGGAGATGTGTCAGACCTGCCCCGATCACTAGCTTCGGCCGACAATGCTTTATCCACCCGCGCAACACAGCAAAGCGGGCTTTTCGAAGCCAGGACCGATAATCAGCCTTGTCCGAGAACCCCGTGGCATCGCTGGCGGCCTCATCCCACTCCCCCACATTGTTGAAGGGCTCCGGAAACAAATTGGCTTTCAAATAGCCCTTCGATCCCCGTTCGAACGGCCGAGCGCGTTCAGCGAACTCTACATAGCCCTCCACGGACGATCCCTCGATCGCCGATAGCAGCTTGAACACCCCTCGGTTAAATCTCCACCGCATCTGAAGATCGACGCCATACTGCTTCATTTGGGCCTCCCTTTCGGGATCCCCCTGCTCGTCAGCTAGCGCATCCGCCAAACTCCAACCCGGCTCTATCCCAAGCACCCAGATTGAGGGCTGCTCAGGCGTGCCAGGGTCGCCCCCTTCACAGGTCTCGAGGAAACGCGCTTCATCCTCGACTCTAAGCCGAAAATCTAGGGCGGCAGCTGATATCCTGTTCAACGTCTTCTCCTGACTAAGCCTCGACAACTGCGCATAGAGATACGTCAGTAGCGGTCACCCATCGGCTTGCTTATGATCTGTTCCGAGGTCGATCTGCTCGCTGTCGGAAGGTGGCGTTATGCCAACCCTGGCCGTCCCAGTTGGGCTGACAGGCTCGGACGGATTTCCGTCTTCAGTGCGATTTTCCGAATGTGCACTGAAAGGCCCTCTCGCGGGGCCAGGGTCGTGCAAGATAGCTGATCCAGACCAAGTTCGGCGATTAGCGCAGCAAGCGCTCTACCTGCCGCTATGCCAAATCTTACTAAATTCGGCCAACGTTAGAGGTGCGACGGGACGTGTTCGTCCCGTCGCTTTCGCCCGCACTCAGAGCTCTACCGGTCTTGGTTCTGCAGTATGTGCATCAGCTGGCACTTCGACGCCGCCCCTGCTCAACAACGCTCTCAGCGGTCCAGCCATAGACCGTGCGAGTTGAGCTTGTTGAGTGAGCAATCCGCCAGCGGTTCGAATGCTCCCGACACGACGCAAGAGCATGGGATTGGATTGCATGCTGCTAACGAGCTGCGGTGCTTGTTGGGCGAGCTGAACGTTGCGAGCCATGCCCAGCGCGAAGTTGTAGGCTGCAGATAGCATCTGCTGTTGCTGGTCACGCGTCAAAGAGTCGTACTGCGCCTGCGCTGCCTGAGCATCACCCATGTTGAGCGAGACAGCCTCTGCGTTGGCAGCAAACGAAGCGCGTTGTGCATTGAGTTCACCGATGTCGCTTGCACCCTGAATGGCTGCGATTTCAGCCCGGCGAGCATCGCGCTCTGCATCCGTGTCCGCGGCACTCGCCAAAACCGAAGCTGCGACCATCATGAACTTTGTGGTTTCGATCGTCTCCGCAAGAAACGCGTCCGGATCGACCGACGCCGCCCCAGATGTGCGCGCACCACCAGGCAACATGCCGCGCATCTGCGCAAGCTGCGCCGATGCAGGCATAGAAGCGGCCAACACTGACGTCCCGAGCAGTAGCGCAATGGCCAGATTTGTTTTCTTCATTAGATAGTCCCCTCTTATTAGTCTGTGTTCGCCTACTGCGGCGGAACGAGTTGGCGCGCCGCATCACGCGTGAGCTTTGTGATTTCGTCAGCGAGGTCGATTTGGAGCGACCGGTCGCGGTACTCGGCGGTCGCGTCAGCCGGTACGCCAGTGGCCGTCAGCGCCGCTTGTAGGCCGCCTCCGCCAACACGCGCGCCACCTGCTCGCAGAGTGTAACCTGCGGTAAGATCGTAACCGCCAACAACGCTGCCCGCTCGGGCAGGCCGGTCCCCACTGAACGTGACCTGGTGAACGGGTTCGAAGCACACATCAGCTTGGGGGAGTGCGACGGCACCTAACTCTGAGACGCCTGCGAACTGCCTCTCTAGCTGGAAACGCTGCAGTTCTTGATCGAAGGTCGCGATATGCACCGCGCCTTTGAACTCTCCCGCAAAGCTGTTCACAGCGATGAGCTCGAACATCGGCTGTGTAACCGTCCCCCTCACACTGAAGCTCGGTTTGCCGTCAGTCATGCACTGAGAGAATATGCGACGAGACTGAGATCCTCTCCCAGCCGCTTCGTAAGCGACTTGATCTCCATCTTGTATTCTCGGGGTATCCACTCCCGAATAGCGCGCCACAGCATCAGCACCATCGCTAGAAACCACTTCGAGAGTGGTCACCGGGACCCACACGTCTCCGTCGATTTCGGAAACGCGCCCAACGCGACGAATAACATCAAGTGAGACACCAGGGCTCAGCACACCGCCAGGATCTGAGATGCGCACGTCACTGCCGGTTTGCCTCGTGTCCAAGCGCAATGGTGACGGTCGGAATGTCGTCGATAGCTGCTCAGCCGCTCTGACAATGGCGTTGTTGACCGCCGCATCACGTCGTTGAGCGCTAGACGGTGCCATCCCTCCAACGATTTCATCGATCTGCTGATCAACCCCCTGAGCGGCAAAAACCACCCTGCCTTCGTGGTTGATCACTTCGACGAACGCCCGCGCCTCCTGAACGCGCCGACGAATGTCGCGTACATTTGTGTCTGTCTCTATCGGCTCTAGCGCTGAAACAGACAGCCGTAGAAAATAGTCAGGCAGGCTGCGTAGCCGACCTGAGACACTAGCTTCTGTTAGTGCTGGCTCGCGTATTTGGAGAAGGCTCGAGTTCACAGGCATGACGGCAAAACCTGCTGAGCTGCCTAATGCGTCTTCCATTCGGGTCGTCAGGTAGTCAGGTGCCAAGCCTTCCGTCGTTTCCGCGACGACGACCATCATAGATGGGCGAGCGAGGTTTTCGACAGGCTGCGCCACCTGTCGGACCAAGGTCTGGCCAACTGTCAGCTCGCCGAGAGCTGGTTTGACGATCGAGTAATTTGCATCGGCGAAGACGACAGTAGCGTCAGGTCCAATCTGATCGCCTTCTTTAAGTCCGCCACGACGGCCTACATCGAGCACATAGTGATCGCCGACCCGTCTACGCACCACACCGCTGATTGCATTCGGTCTAAATCGAGCGGCAGCGGCGTCGACTAGGGTTGAGATGGCGCGATTGAAATGATCGGGAAACTCCGCGGCAGCCCGCGCCTCAAACCCCACCGCTGTCGTTTCGCCTTGCACATTCGTGGTCAGATTTTCGACCATCATCACTTCGCCAGTCAGCACGTTGGTCAACAACAGACTGATGGTAATTGGCATGTGCACATCGAGAACGCTGCGCTTAGGCACCGTCCATAAATCAGCTCTCGACAGATGAAATGATGCGACGACCGTTTGGGACAGCATCGCTTCGCGTGTCAGGCCGGCTGGTAGTGGTTCGTCCAAACGTAGGCGAATGGCTTCGCCAAACCGCGAGATCATCAGTGACTGGAACTGCCTGCCCCAGGCCGCGCGTTGCTCGACGCTTTGAAACTGATCGCACAAGGCGGGGGCGATACGAACAGTTGGTGTTGTAGGGTCAACGGCTGAAGCTGCAGCTTCGACATCACACGCAGAGTGTTCCGGACCATACAAGCCCGCGATTGGATGGATTCGAAGAAGTGCGTCTTGAGCTTTAGCAGGCCCCGCGATGACAGCGTTGAGCGCTAAGACACTGATCGCGCAAGCTTGAAGCCTCAGCACCCCGAAAGACACACGATCACTTGTTGGCCAACGGACTCGGTTTCCATTGCGGAAAAGGCAGGATTGTTGCGAAGACGCTGGTAGAGCGCGAGGTGCAATGGCGTGGAGCCGCCGTATCGAACCTGCATATCCATTTGGCCATCGGCTTGACCGAGGAACGCTTGGCTTTCGACACCTGGCAGGCCTGTCAGGGCATCCAAGAAATCGGCTTGTGCGGCCATCGTGAGTTCAGCAGCGCGAACTGTAAGCGTGTAATCGGATGCGCCAGTGGCTGCCGCAACGCGTTGGACCTGATTTCTAGATTGGCGGCGCCAATAGTTCTGAATGCGCGGGCCCATTTCTTCGGCAGCCTGTCTCGCCAATGTCGAAGACAGTTGGCTCGCGCAGAGCTCGTAGCTGCTCGCTGACATTGGTGCAGAGACATTAGCGGACGCGACGTCTGCCATATCGGCCGTGGCGAATGTCGTTGCGGTCAGCATACCGCTGCAGTTGGCGGCACCAGTCGCGGGGTTTCGTCCCTCGTAGCGGACGGAAAGTTCCCCACCCATGAAGAACGGCGCGTCGGCGCTACGTGAAGCGTGTGCGAAGAACTCCCGAAGGCGGCCTGACTGGCGAAGGTCGCCGTAAAGAGGCGTCGGCCCTGGCGAGAATTCAGCGAGCGTGCCGACAGCATTGCTGGTCGCCACTCCGTACCTTTGCAGACTTCCTGTCAGCGACGCCATCGCAGCAGCGCCTGTTTGGCTCGACGCTGCCGACTGGTAGGTAACACGCTGACGATATCTTACATCATCGTGCGTGCTCGCCTGGACGTCGGTTCGATCAATCAACGAACTCGATGCCGAAGAGGCCGACGAACTACGTGATCGTGACGCGCTTGCCCCACTCGCCGAACCTCTAACAGCAGCCGACCCATATCCGTCGCTGTAACCCGCGGCAGAAGACCCTCTGTATGTACTCCCACTTGCCGCGCTCGCGCTCGATGCCGACTGCCGTCGCTCCGAAGCAGCCAGCACTGATGTGTCGTTAAACGATGAACCGGTGCTGCGATCATATTCGGTCACCACCTCGACAGGGCGCTCAAAATCTTGCGCCGTCCCGATCGATTCATCGAGAAGCACAATAATGCGCTGCTCCTGTCCACCCGCACGGTCGAGCGAGGACTGGATCCCTTCGTCGTCGAGCAGCTGTTGGAACCACGCTCGATCGACGCGAGCAGAAAGCGTCGTCCTAAACTCCTGCCCCACTCTCACCGACGATCGATCGACGATCATATCGGGTCTTATCTGCGCGGCGAGACGGCGAAGCACGTCAGGCGACAGCTCTGCAATGCGTTCATCGCCGAGAACTTGTCTCGCAATCGCGCGCACAAGCTCGACCTTCGCACTGTCTTCGGCATGCATGCGAACCGCATCTAGGTCACGAGTAACCGGTGCTGATCCAATACCGCTTATGACATTGTCTTGGGCGATCAGGGGGGTAGCGATCAGACCAGCAGCCACGAGGCATGCTGTGAAGCAGGTGTTACGCATTGGACCTCAGATCTATTGGAGTTCGAGCACGACGTCGCCGGCGCGGACGTAGCCACCCGAGGAATCTTCTACGATCTCGACGTCACCGGCGCGGATGCTTTCACGCGCGTTGTTTGCTCCGCGGTAGTTCGTTCGCGCAGCTGTTGGCTGGAGCTTCGAGCGAAGGTCTGCAAAGGCGTCGCTGGTGCGAACGCTCACAAACGCCGAGCTCGCCAGTGCAACGCCGGGCTCGGACAGACCATTGTCGATTGCGCGCTGAAACGCCGCCGCCGCATTGCCCGAGTTGCCGAGATACCCCTCCGCCTGCGCGGCAAGAAGGTGGATGTCTGGAGACGCTGGAAACGTGACTTGCGCGCTCTTGGCGAGCGTTGACGCCTCGCCATAGTTTTTCTCTGCGAGCGACGTTCGAATGTTCGAGATGGTACGCTCGAGATCGGCTTCTGGCTGCTCGACGGCTTGCGGCTCCGAAGCCTCATTCTCTCTCGAACAACCGACAACCGCAGCCAAGACCGCAACCGCGACCAGCATGGCCACCGACCGCCCACGCACAACCTTTGATGACATGCTCGCCCCTCAAGCGATTCCCCCGAACCGCCGTTCTCTATGTCTAAGTTGAAAGCAGCGACATGCGCAAGCGCGAAAAGGGCTACAATGCGAACGGCACTGAGCTTCGCTTTGAACATCCTAAAGCTGGTACTAGAAACACAAACATAAAGTCAGAAATTGCGCGTCTGATGATGTTTTGTTTGTGATTTTTTAAGCTCAAGCTGCAGCGTGTCGACTGTTCGGCAATGTGGTGTTGTTGCTGCAAATCATACCGCAGAACCGCGACTGTCCAATCGAACGCGCCCACCGTACCAACGTTTGCCGACATCACGGGGCGGACGACACGCCTCCTGAACTCCATTTTAACTTGTATGCCGTTGATTTCAGGCACTGGAGACTGGGAGGGGCGGCTGGTCGCCGCTCTGGTCATGAGGCGGGACAATCAATGATCCTGAGACTGGTAATCGTCGCTGCGACGCTCCTCTTTGCAAACGGCGCGCATGCGCAGACCTTTCCCGAAGATGACGAGTACATCAGTCACGGACGGTGGGCTGCCTCTGAGGAGGGGCTTGGCGGCAGTGCGCGCACTGACAGTGAAGGCGGTTGGGCAGGTCTAACGGTTGGACGCATGTCATCGCCGACGATGAACGCGATCGAGTTTGTCTATGAGTTCGGCACTTATGATGCTGAGTACGTCGCTGCGCATCGACGCTTTTTCGGACGTAACATTGCGGCTCAGGTGAGCTTGAACGTCGACGACCAATCATTTCGCCCAATGAGTGCGATCATGGAGGCTGCCGACGATGGTGGCCTATTCGTGAGAATGACCTTCTACGACCCCTCGGACGAGACTTCGCCCGACGTTTGGGAAAACTCGTGTCCAGTTGTGGCAGCTATTAGCAACGCGCGTACGATCAGCGTCACGGTACCGCCAGAAACAGAGGGCTGGCTGCCACTTACAGGCCGAGGATCTAGCGCGGCACTTGCCGACGTCTGCTGACACCGCTGAGCGTCGGTCATCCGATTTTGGAACGCTCTGTCTGCTTCTCTTTCCAAAACAGACAGTGCGTTCCAACGATGGGCTGGGCCAGGTGACCTCTCAGTGCGATTGTCTAGATGTGCACTATCAGGCGCGCCGGCACTCTTCGGCGGTTATCGACTCAGCTGGTGATACGTCGATCGCCGGCCGCGTGATGCTCAGAAGCTGCCCGTCGAGAGTGATCTCGAACGTCTGCGCGCTGATACGCACGTCGACCTGACCAAAGTGCAGCTGACGGTGATGGTTGGCGCAGACGGTCAAGATGTTCGATGCCGCGAGCGAACCTATCTCACCCTTCGATACCGGCATGACGTGGTGCGCCTCGACATAAGGTTCACCTGAGCGCTTCCGAAACCCGATCGGATCGAGTTGCAGCGCTTCACAAACCTGACAGCGATAACCGTTTGCTCTCTTCACCCAATCGCCCACCGGTCCGCGCTCGATGTAGCGACTGACCTTCTCTCTCACCTCGGGAGCCGCCGCTCCGTACTTGGTCTCCAACTCAGCCAACAGGTCGCCTGAGAGTGTTGAAGACGGAGGTAGCTGCAGATCGTCGTTGGCGGGGGAATCCGCGGCCGCTCCCTGGTGATCCGCGGAGGCCGCGCTTAGACGAACCTCTTCAAGCACCACGGCGCGTCCTTGGTCGAGGTCGTCCTTCAACGAGGCCCGTGTCGCCGTATTGCGCCACAACTTCGGTGCGCTCAGGTTGCCGTCATTGATGACATCGCCGGCCGCCGACGGGCTATCGAACCGATGATCGCGACTGAAGATGTAGAGATCAGCATCCGTCGGATGAGGTGCCAGGACGCCTTGGCTGACGAGGGTGTCTCGCTTCTCCCTGCCGCGCTTTACGTTCGCTGGCCCGTCTCGCAGAGCAGTCGAACCAGCAGTGACCACGAAGTCTGGTCGAAGATCATCCGAGAGCGGATAACCGAATGCTTCTGCCTTGCCTCGACGTAGAACGTACGCGGTCATACTCACCTCTCTCAAGCGCCCACCCCTTCGGCACGAAGGCGCACACGGGCACCTCGGTAGCGAGCCGAATCGGGACCGGCACACGCTGCTGCAAAGCGGAGCTTCCTACTAGGTTCAGTGGCGTACCGGGTGGGCGGCGAGTTCGGGTGCTAGGAAGGGCAGCGACACGGTGCGGTCGAAGAGATCGAACGGAACCACGTGCAGTCTGAGCTCGGATGAGAAATGAAAGGGCTCGAGAGTCGCCGGGAAGCTGGCCGTGCGCGGGTAGACGAGGAACATTTCTCCCCGACCCTCTAGGTACGCATGGCCGTAGGCGAACAGCTGGTAGAAGTCGTCTTGGCTCAGCTGATAGTTTTTCGCCTGGACGTCCAAAAGCTTCCACTTAGCGTCGATGACCCAAGTCTCCTGGCCATCGGAGGCGAGGATATCTGGCTTGAGCCTGAACTGACCTCTCGCCTTGTGCTCGCACAGATGACGATCTGCTTTTTGCGACTCGATCAGAATGCCTGGCGGCGCCCCCTTTCGCAGCGATGCCAGCACGTAGTTCTCGAACAGCCGTTCCATCGGAAACAGCATGCTGAACCCTTCGTGGCGTCCTGATACCGCAAACGGCGTCTGTCTGAGCAAGATGAGCTCGCACAGCGGTTTGATCCCCGCATAGTCCGCCATCAATCGGTCCGGCGACCAGGCGCTAAGATCTGCAGAGACTGACCGGCTCACGGACACATCGCTAAGCAGAATCGAGAGCTCATGCGCCCGACGCCAATTGTCGCTGACACGCGTCGAACGCAGCACATGTTCTACCGCTGACCGGATCAGACGATTTTCGGGCCGATCGAACGAATAGACGTCGTGTCTATGCGCGACGAGGTGCGCACCCGCTGGTCCAGCTCGAATTTGTCTCGGCACGTCCAACGCGCCGCGCAGGAATGGCCCTCGGTCGTCGACGCGATAGTAGCTCTGCCTCAGCCCCCGCTTGATCAACAACGATGCTTCATCGAGAAATCGCGACGCCAGCCATTCGGGCAGAGGCACGCTGAAGGTCTCGATCTCGGCGAGCGAACCGATCCGCGGCGTCAACTTGAGCGCCTCGGCGATCATGCGCACCATCAAACGGCGCGCCTCCGCAGTATCCTCCTCATCAACCGCGTACTTCGGCAGTATCTCCAGCCGTGTTCCGCAAGGGGTGTCGATCACACCTACGTAGTTGGCGACCTTCAGAGTTCGTGCGCTGTCGAAGCTCACCAGGCCGGCGCCCTCAGCGCCCTGCGTCGCATGGTCTGCAAGCCAACAGAACGCAGACTGGCTTATCGTGACGTGATCGAGCGTAGGCGCAACGACATCGGTCGTCAGTCGAGCAAACTCACGAACTGTCGGCATGGGGGTGCAACTAGCCGATGATGGACTGATAGGCGGACGGGCGGTCGAACGCTTCGGGGTTGACCCGCCACGAACGAGCCGTCGGCACTTCAAGGTTGCCGTCTCCGAACAGCTCGGCCGCACTTCCCTCCTGTTCGATTATGAAGCGATCCGACGTCGCCGCCTTACGATGGTCGTTCAGAACCAGTCGAATGCGCTGCCAATCATCGAAGAAGTATTCTTGCAGCAGCGGGATGATCTGGGTCGCGAACACCTGCTTTAGCTGCCGAACATCATCGTCCGCCGTCAGCCCGATGAAATATGCGTGGCCGAGGCGATGATCGCGATCGAGCAGCGCCTCGATCCGTGCGTTCATGACGTCCAAAAGCTTGCTGACATCTACGCCAGCTATCTCCACACCCTCTAAGCTGCGCGAGTCTGGCTCAACCTCGACGAACACAAAGCGTCGGCGAAGAGCGATGTCGACGGTCGCCAACGAGCGATCCGCGGTGTTCATCGTGCCGATGATATGGAGACCGCTCGGGAGGCTAAACGGCTGTTTCGAATAGGGCAGCACGGCGCTCAGTGCCTCGCTCGCGCCAGCGCGCTTCGAGTGTTCAACGAGCGTGATCAGCTCGCCGAAGATTTTCGAAACATTTCCTCTATTGATCTCATCGATGATGAGCACGCCAGGCCGGTGTGGTCCCGCCGCCGTCTTCGACTGAATGGCTTCGAGGATGTGGGGGAGAACGTTGTTGTAGCCGTTGACGATGTACTTCTCCAGCCGGCTATCCTCGACGCGAGAGAACACCGTCTTCTCTCTCACGTCTGCGAGCGTGATCGTCCCCTCGTCCACCAGCGATTTTAGCTCGTCGATGATGGCCCAAGGCAGCGGCAAGCTCGAGCCATTCGGCTTCTCAAGCCAGAGGATTTCGTCCGTTGAACGAGTTACGACATATCCGCTGGCGAACTTCGTGCCGGTCTCGATCTTGGGGACATCCTCGAGCGCTCTGCAGAACGACTTCAGCACCCCATCAGCGACGACGTAATTAATCGAACCGTCGGCGCGCACTTCAGCTCGTAGGCCTTCAACGAAATCCTCGTAGCTGAAGCTCTGATGAAAGGTCACGAAACGGATGCGGCCGGCTGAGGTGAGGTCATCAAAGCGCGCTTTGAGCGCCTCACGATCACTCTCGTTGGCGCTAGCGAATGCTGGATCGAGGATCTGAAGCGCGTGGTCGATCGTCTGGTAGGTCTTTCCGGTCCCAGGCGGTCCATACAGAATCTGGTTCAGAGGCGTGCGGTGGTCCGAAACAGTATCCGGCGCAGCCCACTCCACCTTCCGGGACTCCGCCTTTAGCTCAGGCAGCGCCTCCGCCGGCGACCAGACCTGACGATAGACTTCCTCGTAAAAGTCTATGGGCGTCCCAGCGGTGGTCTCAAGCTTCTGGCGGAGCTCGAGCATGGCACGGTCCAATTCCACTTTGGACAGCTGCTTGAGCGCCCGACGATCATGTCCGCCAAGGCCGGTCAGAATCCGGCGAATGTCGCCTGGGCTGGCGATACGCTCGAACTCATCAGGGAAGAGCAAGAATGGCAAAATATGCTTCAGCTGCCGGTAGCCTTCATCCGGTACGCCATCGAGCCATTCGGCAAAACGCCAAGCGTCTGCCAGCAACTCACGCTGGTCGGTCTCGGAGAGCGCCTTAAAGGCCAGCATCGCGTTGATGAAGAACCTGAGCTCCCGCGGCCTATGCGCAAGGAACCCCGGCCCTGCCGAACCGATCCCCTTCAGCAAGCTCCGATCCAGCATTGGATGGTCATCCGCCAGCGTCTCACCCGACCACCCCCAAGCATCCATGATCGCAGCGCGCTTCGACTCGGGACCGATGTTGCTAGGGAACAAGTTCATGACCCACAGCATCTCAGCGACGAGTTGACAGGCGTCAGGCGAAGCGTCTGCGAACTGCCGCTGAAGCTTGGTCTGAAAGCGGTCCTTGGTCGCATCCGGTCGCCCATTGAAGTGCGCGTCGACCTCGACCAATAGCTCATGAGTCCACAAGCGGCGTTCCGCCAACACCGAGATGTCGGAAAGCAGACTGCGGTCGCGCCAGCGGCGAGCGGCGTCGAGGGTTGCGGGGGCGTTCTGATGATAGGGATTGTGCCGAGACAAATGTGCCCCCTTAACCTACGGTCTGAATGCGATTCGAACGTGAGCTTAGAATGGGTCCAACGGCTCGTAACGCCGGAGGTCCACTGCCCATACTGGGCGGAACTGCGCTCACAAAGGTGTTGAGCTTCTCATGGTATGCGCCAAGGCCGGCACCGTGGGCCCTCTCGGCTGAACGATCGAGCATCATTAGAGCGACGCTTTGCCGACGATCGACCACGCCTGCAGCGCAGATCCATCCGGCTCCAGGGCTGGCTTAGTCGGGAAGATCGCTTCTTTGCCGAGCAGCACGACGTCGATGATGTAGAGCAGCAGGTGGTGATCGAATGCCGTGTCCGTTTCGCCGTACTGCGATGGATCGCGGTTCACCCTCGCTCGGCTGAGCCTAAGCTGCGCGCCTCGCCACTCCGCTTCCACTTCATAAATCACAATGCCAGTCCAACTCCGTCGAAACGTAAGCACCCCTTCGGCGAGATAGATGAACCATTTCTCTTCCATCGCAGTCGGTGTGAACCCCCGCCCGATGAACCAGGAATCTAGCTCGTCGTAAGTGCGGTTTAGGTCGAAGTTCTCACACTGCGACGGCAACGTCGGCTCGTTGGCAGGGAAACTCGTGGGTGTCGCCCCCGCCAGGACGGCCTCAGGCGAAGCGCCGAATACGCGCATAAAATGCTCTTCCGCGCTTTGCTCCACCGGAGCTTGGTCTTCGATGATAAGTTGGGGCCCTTGGACCGGTCTGCGGCGCAGGTGTTCACCGCAGTAGCTCCCCATCCAATCAAGCGTGACCTCGCAGATCACGACCGCCACCGATTGGCCGTTGGTCGACCAGCGCGCGACAAGGTGGTCAGCTTCACGTTGCATCACCTGCAAAACCAGGTTGGTTCGGACGGCACCGCCGGGGTTGACAGGTTTGATGAGCGTCAGCTCAAGTAAGCCGTTCCCGGTCTTCAGTGGCTTGATCTCAATTAGAAGAATCGGCCCTACCGGCCAACGAGACGCATGCGCTGGCACCTCGATCCATCCGTACCAACACCCGCTTTTCAGTTCGAACGTGTCGGTCTTCATGCGCGTCGCTCGGCGACTGTAAGTTCGCCCGATGGTGCTGAGGGGCGTCCAAGTCCAAAGTACGCACGCTCAACGTCGACCGCGCGCCAGCTGCGTTCTGAACCATCCCAATCCAGCCAGAGGCGCCCGTCTCGATTGAGATCGCTCGCTTTGGAAGCGCAGAGTTGAGCCCACCCTGCATAGGCCGACGCTTTTTCGGCGAGCCTATGCTTGCCGGCAGTGGAGACATGCAGGGCCCTTAGCCGGTTGTCGTCCGAAGCGCCGAGACGCAGCGAGATCACCTCGTCGTAGACGCACGCCGTCTCAGGAGACGCGAACGCGAGCAATTTCGAAGCAAACGCTAAACCATGATGCTGCAGCGACATCGCCTCGTTGATGGCCGCCTGTCGGTCTCCTCGGTCGAGATGAGCTGAGAAGATGCGCACTTTTTCGACGATGGTGCTCGCCTCGTCGGCCTTACGCTGGCCGAGACCAGCGATGTTTTTTGCACGGGCGAGCGCCCGCGCGGTCGTGAGCCGACCGCCCCTCCCCTGCGCAAACCCCCAGAAGGTGACAGACGCCACGCCAAGCAGCACGTCATCATCATTCTGCGATCGCAACAGCCCAGCGTGGTGCTGATCCAGGTCCCACGACGGCCACGAGGCGAACGCCGACGCCTGGCACTCGAGCGGCCCTGCGAACTGGACCGGCATGTCCCAGAGAGCCGCCTGAGCGCCTGCAATTTCGGAGCGAACGAGCCGCAGCGGCGCGTACGCATAGGCATTTCGCGCGCGCGTCAGCGCTTCATGATCATCGAACATACCCTTATATCCCCCTGCTCGGTCGCCAAGCGACGGTCGCACTCTAAATCAGAGATACGTCAGAATCGGACGTATCGTTGCGCTGCGGTCGAGTGCGTTTGACTGAATGTACCCTGAGCGCTGGTTTCGGCGCTCACAGCTCGAGCGGTTGACCGTCGACCAGTCGCGTGATCGGGGGAAACCCCTTCGCGTCGGTGTCCCACGCCACCCCGTGTATCGGCACCATCGTCTTCGGTTTCATCGCGTTGGCGAATGCCCGCAAATCAGACGGTGACGCATGACCACTGGTGTGCAGATGCTTGGCGGTCGCACCGCCCTGGTCGAACCAGTTTTGCAGCCGTTGGCCATCCTCGTTCTTGAGATAGCCGCGCCACATCGCGTAGCTCCACGCCTCGTCAGCCGTCGGCGTGACGCCTGCCGCTTCGTAGTCTTTGATGAGCGACGGTCGCGTCATGATCACCCATTTCTCGGGCGACTGCGCCAGAGCCTTGGCCGAGATCCCGTTGGCCGCCATGCGCGTCACGAACGCCTCGTCGCCCTTGCGCTTGTACAGACGCGAGAACGCACTGGTGATCACGACCTTGATCGACGCCCAATCCGGTTGCGGTAGTCGCCCATGCGCCGCCAACGCATCGAGCACTTCAGCCGTATAGAGATCGATCACCAGCGTGCGCTTGGTCTTCAGGCACGCGCGATAGAGCGTTACCGTGCGGTCGATGTTTTGTGCCGACCACGCGACAAACACTCTCCCCTTGGTCGCACGAAACAGAGCGACGTAGTCGTCTTCGAGATCGGACTCGGTCATGCATGGTTTGTCGCTGCCGAGGTTGGTCCCCTCCATCAGCAGCACGTCGAGATCCGCTGGCGGCGACGCCATAAGACGCTCGACCAGCTTCGACTTGCGACCGTGTGTTCGGAAATCCCCTGAGTAGAGCACCCGCTTGCCCGCTGCCTCGATCAGCAGCATGTGCGCGTCGAATGCAGAGTGGTCGGTCAGGTACGGCGTGACCTTGAACGGTCCAATCTGATTAGCCTGACCGGTCGTCCACGACCGAAAGTCGCGCTGCATCGGTTGGCCGAAGATCCCCGCCGTCAGCTGCATCAACCGCTCGGTCGCCGCCCCGCTGTAAATCGGCCAGTGCGCCGGCGTCTCCTCGAGCAGACCGTAGTGATCCTGGTGAGGGTGAGAGATCAGCACGCCGTCCAGCGGTCGCTCGCGATCGAGCGTCGCGGGTAGCAAGCCAACCGCATCGTTGGGCGCGTCGAGCGGTCGGCCGACGTCGAGAATGATCCGTCCCTCGTCGGTCGAGAGCTCAATGCAGTTGCCGCCGATTTGGTCGGTGGCGCGGTGAACGGTGAGACGAATTGTCAAACAAGAACTCCGAGGTTCATTGGACCTGGTGCTCCCAGCTCGACCATCCGCAGATCGACCTCTGCCTTCAGTACCTGCCGATGCAGGTCCCAACGAGTCTCGCTGAAATCTCCGCAGCTCATCACGATGAGTATGGCATGCTGAGGGACAGCGAGATGGTCGCTCACCGACGCCTCCACTATCGCCGACCCAAGAGGCATCGCGGCGCGTAGCGTGCCTGCCATCTTGTTCAGTTCAACAAGCGTCTTGGCGGTGTTCAAATAGGCTTGGCTGATCGCCTCGCGGTGCGCCGGTTTCGCTAGATATGCTTGGTATTGAGAGAGCTGCTTAATCACTTCCGGCTTGACCGTCAGGTTCTGTCCCGAGCAACGCACCCGAGGATCTCCAACGACTTTGACTTCGCCAAAAACGAGCTCGAGCCCGTCTGCGGATCCCTCTATGGCGACTAGATCCATTCGCGGGGCGGACTTATTTTCTTCCCATGCCGGCAGTGCCATCTCGAGATCGATCACGCCGCTGTTTTCGGAAACGCTTAGCAGCTGATCTACGAGCGATTTCTCGTCACCCTCTTTAGTGAAGTGGGCGTCGACCACCTTGATCCAGGCCTTCAGGGAATCGATCCCGTCGTAATTTCGCGAAGGCGATTTCGCGTGCGTGATTTCGGTCGTCTTCAGACGCGCATACCGCAGGTTCGGTAGGCTGCGCTCAGCGTCGCTGACGACATATTTGGCGTGTACCGAGAGATGCGGCTCACCACCCTTGCTGAACGCAACGCGCGCGACCGACTGCCCCCTTCGGTAGAAGTTCAGATACCCGTCGCGAACGGCAAGCCTCAGCCCGTAGTCGCCCGTCTCATGACCGCTTGGCCGCCACAGATAGAGTAGATCCCTCCACCAGTGCCGCTGCAACTCCATCGCACGCGCGAGTCCGGCCATCTGAACCTCGGAGAGACCGCGCGCGAACGGTTTTGGCTTCGACTGACTCATGCGGCTCGTTCCGGTCTTAATGCTACGAAGTTGAAATACGGGCGCATTAGTTGCTCGTGGCGACGACGCGACAGCATGTTGGATCGATCACGAACCGTTGGCGCACGGCGAGCAGCGTAGCTTCGTCGTCTACAAGTTCGGCAGGCACCGACATGAACCAGGTTCGAAGACGAGGCACGTACTCGACGTAGCCGCGCGGCCAATAGTTGCTTCGCGCGCTTTCAACGCAGCTACGCTGATGCGGCGTGAGGTGCTGCTCGTCGTCGCCCAACATTTCCCAGCAACGGTCGAACGACATGTAGGGGTCTAGGGCGAGAAACTCGTTGTCGAGAAGCTCAGCATCCTTAAAGGCCCGGCGAAAACTCACGATTTCGGGCTGGCCGTGACGAGGGCGAACGACCCAGAAGCGCCCGACATAGTGTTGGCTAGACGTCCAGTGGAGATCGCTCTCAGTGGGTATGGCGGTGCGGCCGCTCGCGACTTCGAGCAGTTTGTAGTGATCATCCGGGTC
Organism: Brevundimonas diminuta; assembly: GCF_022654015.1. Taxonomy (NCBI): domain Bacteria; kingdom Pseudomonadati; phylum Pseudomonadota; class Alphaproteobacteria; order Caulobacterales; family Caulobacteraceae; genus Brevundimonas; species Brevundimonas diminuta. The sequence goes on along the minus strand of NZ_CP073063.1, from coordinate 1,740,000 downwards.
CAACACAGCACCGGCGTCCTCGACGAACGCGTCGTCGATCGCCGAGTCGTCATAAACTTGCATCTCGCCCCCTCTCCCGCTGCCACACGTATTCACTTCAGCCATCGAGAAGTTTCCAACTTCAACCAAGCGATGTGCACAAGCGCTGAATCGCGCTTGTCTGTCATCTGCTGATTGCGACGGTCGTCGGGCTTGCGACAGTGTTTGACATAGCGCGGCTAGAAAATGCGGCGTTGCTCGGGTTTGGGGGGAAACGAAATGAGTTGGATCAATCGCGTGCTCGGCGGCAACCGCTCCGAGCCATCTCAACGCGCCGCGACGACGCGCGAGCAGGCGCAGTCCGCCCCTGATTTCGTCGTCATCGACGTCGAAACGTCATGCTCTCGCACCAGCAGCATCTGCCAGATCGGCGTCGTAGGCTTTACGGCGGGCGCTGTCAGTTTTGAATACGAGACGTTGGTCGATCCCCGCGACGACTTTTACCACTTTAACGTCGGCATTCACGGCATTGACCGCCACCACGTCCGCGGAAAACCGCACTTCGGCTCGCTGCACGACACGCTGGCGAGCCATCTCGACGGGCGCATCACCGTCGCGCATTCGGCATTTGACCGCGGCGCGTTATCGGTAGCTTGCGCCTTACATCGCAAGCGGGACCTCGAAGCGCGCTGGCTCGACAGCGTGAAGGTCGCGCGACGCGCTTGGCCCGAGCTTCCCAGCCATCGCCTTAACGTTCTCGCCTCGCATTTGGGCCTTGAGCTCAAGCACCACGACGCGCTCAGCGACGCGCGAGCGGCAGGCATGGTCATTGTCAAAGCGATCGACCACACAGGAATTCAGCTCAACGATTGGTTCAGCGAGCTTGATCGACGGTCCCTCGTGCCGAGCGCTTCAGTCAAGAGAGACCGCACCGGTGTCGGCGTGCTTGCCGGCGAGTGCATCACCATCACGGGCGACTTGTCGGTGTCTCGCGGCGAAATGGCCGATCGCATCGCCGCGGCCGGCGGCGCCGTGTCGCCGTCACCTAATCGACGCACGACGATGTTGGTATTGGGCGCTCAGGAGCCATCGACGTTCGCGGGAAAGCTCAAGAGCTCGAAACACCTGAAAGCCGAAGAACTCATCGCGAATGGACAGGCCATAGCCATCTTGACGGAAGCCGAGCTGCTCGACCGAATGGCGAGCGCGGTCTGATCATGACTAGAGTGGAGACGCCGATGGATGCCGAGCGCATTCAACTTGAGTACGAGCGCAGACAGCTCATCGCGCCAGCTCAGCGTTGGGGATGGTCATTCATGTACGTGCCGGCAGCTCGAATGACGTCGGCCAAGGTCGTTCTGATTGGCTTGAACCCCGGCGGCAGCCAGCTCGATCCGCCAAATGAGTGGGACTATCAAAACGGCGAAAACGCTTACGTCGATGAGAGTTGGCGTGGTCTCGAAGCTGGCGAGCACCATCTGCAGGTCGAGGTGCGGTCCTTGTTCGAAGCGCTCGGTGTGTCGGCGAGCGATGTCTTCGCCGCCAACCTGGTGCCTTTTCGGAGCCCGTCTTGGGACCGGTTGCCCGACCGGCGGGGCGCGCTCGCGTTTGGCCGAGAGCTATGGCGGTGGGTTCTGTCGCAGTCGCGGGCACGCGTATTCGTGTCGCTCGGCAAGCGAGCTGGGGAAGAAATCGCTCAGCTGATCGGCGCGACGTTAGAGAGCTCGACCGCCGCAGGCTGGGGGCCGCAGACAATCGACACCTACCGAAACAACGCTGGTCAGGTCGTACTGTCGTTGCCGCACCTCAGCCGATTCAAGATTTTCGGAAATGGTCGAACGATCGCACGCGACCACGTGGCCGAAACAGCTCGGCGCGTGCTCTAGGGCCGCCGCCGACAGAGTCTGCCGCCGATTAGGTGGGTTTGATCTACAGACAGAACGTTTTTCGCTCAGTGTCTTTGTCTTGATGTGCACTGACCGCCCAATGCGGACCTTAAGTACCAATGAGGAAGCCGCGCTCACGGCGACCTGCACAGGGGAAATCAGCGAGGGGAACCTTCGGAACCACCTGTGAGTGACAGATGCGGATCTCCTATCCATAATCTGATCCTAGCTCTGGGAAGCGGCAGCCCACTCCTCATCAAAATACTTGCCGCAGTCTGGGCAAATCACGTTCGTGATCTGATCCGCTGCTGTTCGGTGATAAGTATATTCGAGAGAGTTCTTAAATAGAACGGCCGAACAACCGTAACAGTGAGTGCGCTTGGTTTGAAACCCACAGGCCTCACAGCTGAAGGTCCAATAGCGCTGCCCTGCTGAGGTGCATGTCGCGGTGATGCGACCGACCGCGTGCTTCTCGCCGCATGCAAGGCAGAAGCTCGCGCTTGACCATCCAGTCTGTCTGCACGAGCAGGCGTCTTCGGACGCCTGGGCGCGACCGGAGCCGCGGGTTCTTGGACAGCTCTCGGAGCGGTCGGTGGCCGCGATTTCGAACTCCAGCCTTGGACTGACGTCCCAAGCGACTGGCTCTGGTTTAGGAAACCGCGCCTGAAGCTCTAACCCGATCAATCGACGAAGGTGCTTGCGCGCATCGCCTTCACCAGCGGCCGGCGCGAGGAGAACCGTGCCGCTGCGATGGTTCTCTCCCCGATTATGTCCATAGTCGCAGTGCGGTCCCCAATCGAGCGGAGATGTAGGCCGCGACATTGCGGTGGGCACGGGATGAAGCACGAAAACGCGATCGCCTTCCTGGTCGTAGCGCTTCTCCCTGACCAGCGCCGCGGCGATGTCTGAAAGCTCCCCGGCGCGCCACCGAGTGCGAAACTTGGCGTCAGCAACCAGCCCCGTAACCCCATCGAATAAGCAAAGGTCGAACTCAGCGCGAGCACCATCATCCGCTCCCAGCGCGTCGCGTGCGACGTGTGCAAACCGAAGACGAAAGTCCGGCCGTCGCCCATTTTTCAACAGCGGCTGGATTTCAAGGACCGCGCCTAGTTCGATATCGGGTCGGTAAAGCCTAAGCGCGAACGGTTCCGGCGCACCCGTCACCGCGGAAATGAGCCGCTCCTTCCAGTCGCGCTCAGCCTCGAACCGATAGTCGTCCACGAGGACGGCGAGGATTTTTACAAGGCACCACCGTTCGTAAAGCGCACTTGCGTGCAGCGTGCCGACCCGATCGACCGCATCCAGAGCGCTCGTCCCCAACCCGTCGCCGCGCGCAAGCGTTTCCACCATTCGAAAGGCCGACAGACAGGACGCATAGCCGGGGTGCATGCTGTAGCGTACGCCCGTGGGCATCTGCGCATCACGCCCAACCCCGCGCCTGGCCAGTTCGGCCTCGGTTCGGACAAGTGTAGAAGCGCAGCGATCCAGCGCCGCAGCGAGCCGATTTGTCCGGTCCGCCATGGTTTTCAGCACGGCACCACGACGCTCGGCGGTACGCGACGCTGCCAAAGCTTCAAGTCGTTCTCTTGAGCTGAGCGGCGCCAACCATCCGTTTCGCGCCAGCCCGTCGCGCTTGAGACGCTTGTTATCAACGGCCGTTGTATCCGGCTCGACTTTGGCTATCCGACTAAGGTCGAGAAAGCGGTAGGGCCGATCGTTGCTAGTCTTTTTGACGCTCGATTCTGCGGAGCCGGAAAAAGTGAAATCCCGACAGAAGTGCCTGACGGCTAAAATTGCGCTTTCCACCGCCGGAGGAATGCACATGACTCGAAAATCCACGCCACCGGATGGCTGATCGCCTAGGCGGTCGTAGAAGTAGTGGCCGGGCTTTTTACCGAAGCCGTTTCCGATGCGGATCGGAAACCGTCCCTCCGGTGCATTGGTCACGCTCTGAACTTCGCCCACTGAGCGCCGTACATCTGCAAGACCCGTTTCCAGTTCGGCTAACTGATTGTCGAACACGCCCGGGTCGACACGTCTTGGCTCAAGCCGGCTGAAGGCTGCCGCGCGTAGGGATTCAGTGACAGCGCGCCTTTCAAGAACATTGGCTTGGCGTCCGGCGGTCCCGCCGAGGCCACGGGCGAGGCTGAGACAGACTCCCGCCATATATCTCAAGAACCGATTATCTGGTGTGTCGGCGCACTCTTCCGCCAATCGGCCCGGCAGGCGAGAAGCCTCCGGATCACGGGCGTGCCGGCGAAAGGTCGCGGCGTTGGGGCGAAGGCGACCGGCCCGTGCCTCCGCTATGCGCTCCCGGACTACGGTCGCTGGAGATCTGGCTATGCCAGCCGCCGCAGCGGCGAAGGCATCAAGCGCGGCGACAAGTGGCTTGTCCGGAGCGTCGACGGCACCCGCACCGTCGAAGCCGAGCGCGAGCCACAGGAGGTCGTCCTGAAAGTCGCGTAGATAATCTTCAAGTACAACCCGTCCGCGCTCATGAAGCACAACGACGACGTCCAGCACGACACCGCTGCCCTCTATTCGGAACGATCCAAGACTTCGACTTAGTAGATTATGGTGTCGCTTCGCCTCGACATCCCAGTCCGTAGCTGCGACCCACCAGCGTGTGCCGTCGTCACAGACGGAGAGCAGCGGAACATCTTTTCCGTCAATCGTCTTCCAGACCGGAGCGGCGTCTTCCAACCCGCCATTGAACTGCAGACCAAGCCAGACGTGGTCGTGCGGGAATATGTCAACCTCCAGGCGCAGACCATCGTCCAACCCGATGTCGATCTCCACTGGTTCCGGTGCACACTCGACAGTTCGCGCGCGGCCGGGCCCCTGCCACTCAATGCGAAGGTATCGGGCCGCAATGCCGTTGCGCTTCAACGAAGCCAATAGCTGGCGATCCCATTATTGCCTTCCGCGGCGGCGATCAGACGATCCAACATCGCCACGCAGTCATCAGCACCAGGCGAGAGCTTTGCGCGGTCAATACCAGTATCCAGGTAGTCTCTCAGGCTGACTAGGATCTCTCGCCGAGAAAGTCCGTTCGCGCCGATGCGGGATGTATCCATTGTCAGCTTCGGGAGCACCTTGTGAAGCATGACATTGTTGCGAGCGGTCTGTGGGTCGATGCCCGCGAGCGTGGCCGCCTCCAAATAGCCAAGCGACTGGCGAAGTGCACGCAAGCCAAACTCGACACCGAGAGGATCGAGATAGTCGCGAACAAGTTTCAGCAGAAACGCCGTTTCCGGCTTCCTGCGGTCGAAGGCTGGGTAGTCTGAGCGAACTCCGAGCTGTTCGGGCTCGAGGCGCAACGACGGAGAGCGCTCGGCCTCTGGGTAGGCATCTGCTTCGGCTTCTAGTGCGTCCCAGTCGGTTAGTGACGGATTGGTGAACCGCATCACGTGCACTCGGTCTAGGACTTTGGCCGATAGATAATGCGTGGTCTCATCCACGTTGATCGCACCAAAAATCCTGACGTTTTCTGGGAACTTCAACTCCGTCGGCGTTCTGATGCTCGCGGTCAGTGCCCGTCGCAGACGCCCGTGATGAGAAAGAACCGATTCCGCATCCGTGAATCCACCCAGCTGGTGCAGTATGCGGTTCGCAGTCTCATCCCGGAGCAGGTCTTCCAGCGTCGCATTGTCGGCCAGGCCCGCACGACGCCGCGCTTCCGCTTCAAGCACCAGGAAAAGGCCGTTGTCGACTAGGGTATGTCTTTCCTCATCTGCGGTATGGATCGGGATGATCGGAAGCTCTGAACGCTTCTCGAGCAGGCTCAAAAAGTCTGCGAAATAGTATTCCACCCGCGCAAGGTTCATCTCGTCGAGGCAGATGAAATGCAGCCTGTCCGGTTCGGCCTCCGCCCGCTGCAGTGCCTGCAAGAAGGGCGTTGAGTGGTAGCTTCGCTGCAGAGGGTTGTAATAGCCCAGCAAGTCCTCAGGTCCCGACCAATTAGGTTTAACCGGAATAATTGAGCAGCGAGCGCCGATGGCCGCAGCAACCGTTCGTACGAGGCTGGTTTTGCCTGTGCCGGAGTCACCCGCCAGTACGACCAGGTCGTGGGTTCGGAGGAGGGCTACAAAGTCGCGGAGCTGAGCCTGGGCAAACAGCATCCCGTCGTCTCGAAGCTTAGCCTGAAGCAGCGGAGCAAGCTCGGAATAGTCGCCGGAAAACCTAGATTCGCTGCTGACGACTGCCGGAACTGTCCCTGGCTGTAACGCCTCAAGATCGTCCTGGTCGATCAGACCGAGCGCCACCAGCCGATCCCCCCTCCTACTTAAAAGGTCAGACAGACGCCCAAAACGTTCTTCCATTGTGCGGGTCTCTAGGGCGATTGTTTCGTGGAGGTCGTCAAGTTGCTCATCTTTTTCGGAAATCGTATCTGCCAGCGACGCAAGCGCACGTGTTCCCTCTTCAAGTAATCTCTGCTGGTTGTCGCGTGCAGCGCGGACCGCAGCCAGCGCCTCATCGGCTTCTGCCAGCCGGCTGAGTGCATGTCGTTCAAGCGCCTCTCGGGCGGAGGCCGCGAGCAGTCGAATGGGCTCGCCGCTCCCGACGTTTGCTCCCCAGTCCGGCGGGATCTCCTCGAGCAGGCGCAGCGTGCCCGGCCGCACCATGCACCCATGAGGGTTACGACGCTTCCTGCGCTCTTCTGCTGGCGACAGCACCAGTTCGGCTAGGGCCCACACAGTCTCGCCATGTCGGTCCGTCTGCTCGAGAACACGTTTTGCAGTGGTTGGAGCAACATACGCTGACGCAGGAGACTCTTGAGTCGGATAGGCCAGGCCAACGCCGCTAACGGGATGCTCCAGGTCTTCGAGGAGGTAGAACGAGGCGTTATGTGCTTCGCGCCTGAGCAAGCGGCCAACGACCACGATCGGGGCCCCAGCAGCGACTCCCCAGGCGGCGCGCAGCTCTCCAAGACGTCCACTGTCGTCAGCGAGGTGCGCATCTTCGGCAGCAGCCGCAGAAGGTTCGATGGTCATAGGAGTTAGGTGATCGGACTAAGACGACACACCGCGGAAAGGCACCGTATGAATGCGGAAGTCGGACCAGTCTGCCCATTGTCAAGGTACATCAAATCAACGCTCGCCAGACTCATTACAAAGCACAACCTTAGCCTACAGTTTGGTCGAGCAGTACCGGCGAAGCGGCCATCGTCACACGGACCAGCGAGGCTGCACGACGTTGCAGGTGCAGACCTTTCTGCCTCCCTCCCAGGTTGGCATGCTATCGCGAGCCAAGCGTGACCTTAGAGCACCGCGACCGCCTGCCACGGCGCGAATGCGCAATCCCCTTCGCCCAGTATCAGCACCGTTCAGAAAAGCGATCGAAGGCGTCGATCTTGATCGGCCGAAGGTCGACCTCGCGCTGATAGATCTCGGTCTGTAGAAAGCGCAGCTCTTCGTCGCGGACGGCATCGCTGACGTCGATGAACCAGGCGCGCGGCGCGCCGGTCGAACCGTCGTCCCAACGATAGCCCCTCGCCTTCAGAACATCTTTGAGATCGAACGGCGCGCCTTCGGCTCGGACACGCCAGGTCGGGCGACGCGCCGCCTCGAGCAGCAGCGACAGTGCTGGCGTCTTGCTGTTAGGCAACGGCAGCGACAGCAGCTCGATGGCTGCGGCGCAATCGTTCACCGCGCGATGCTTGTCGTAGAAGAACCCCGCTGAGCTGGCCAAATACGCAAGCTTGACGCCCTCATACCCCTCCCCTGCCCAATCGACCTGCGACATTGAGCAAGCCCAAGGCTTGGTTCTGAACACGTCGCAGAACCGCTCGAGAAAGCGCCGATCAAACGACGCGTTGTGCGCAGCGACGAAGGCCGCACCTGATGCGAAGGCCGCCACTTCCGCCGGATCAATGGCGTGGCCAGCGACCATCGCGTCGGTCAGACCGGTGATAGCGGTCACTTCGGCGGGGATAGGTTTCGAGGGCTCGCGAAATGCTTGAAAGCTCTCGCCGACGCCATGGACCCGACCGTCGGCGCTGTAGAAGAAGCGCGTCATCGCGAGCTCAATTATCTCGTCGTCGCGCGCGTTCAGGCCTGTCGTCTCAACGTCAACGAAGAGGCCCGTTCTAAGGCCTTCGGCGCTGGCTAGGTCGATCGCCGGTCGCGGTCGCAGCTTGCGCAGAATTCGGTACTCGCCGCTCGCTTCAAGGGTGGTGGCCATCTCTTCTAGATCCATGCACTCCCCGATCTGCGCACTCACGGCGCGCTGCAGCGTGAACTTAAGGTGCGTCAGAATCGGGCGCGTGGCGATCGCCGGACAGCGCCGTCAGTGCACTTTTGGTACTCTGCACTAAGGAGGACCGGCAGCTTTGCGCCATAAGCGGACATTCAGTCATGGCCGGAAACTGGATATTTGCGTTCGGTCGTTCGCAGCCGAAAAGGAACACCGTCCACATCGAAAAGCCCTCCCGTGAGAGCGGAACGGGAGGGCTAGACGCGGTTGGCTTAGGTCAGGCGGCTGCTTTCCAGGTCGGCTCCAACGCCGCATGCGGCGGGCATGGGGCTACAGCTTGGATCGGCAGTCCGCTGAGCTCGTTGGCATAGCCGTGGTTGACGTCGCGGTGATGCGCTTCGTCGGCGCGGACCACCAGCACTACGTCCCGCAGCGTCGCGTCGTCCGGCAAGCCCCAGTAGCGCTTGGCGATCTCCGGGGCCGGCACGTTCGGGCTGCGGCCCTCATCGATCTCGGCCAGATAGTGAGTGTAGCTGATCACCGCCTCTTCCTCGAAATAGCCGACCACCCGGTGGGCCGTCTTCGAGGAAACGAGGTAGAGGCCGAAGAAGAACAGATAGAATACCCACTGCACCGACACGATGACGAAGCGCTCGAACAGGGTCGGCTTCGAGATCTCGATGAAGGTCATCAGGTGCATGCGCTCGTTTTCGGCCTCGTCCATCAGGGTTTTGATCCAGCCCTTGTCGTCGCACATCCGGCGCAGGCAGCTGAGGTGGTTGATGGTTGCGCCGACCATGCCCGGCACCGCCGCGACGGTCTCCAGCACCACGGCGCGGTGGCCGTAGCGCTTGGCGAAGAAGGTGTCGGCGCAGAAGCGCAGCAGTTTGGTGAAGCCAAAGGCGACCCGGTCCGACAGTCCCTTGGGCTGATGATGGATCGAAAGATCGACGAGGGGGGCGGTCATGGCCTTGGCTCCTGGTGATCCGGAGAGCGCTCCGGGCCGCTGCGGCGGCGTCTTGAAGATGCGACAGGTGTAGAAGCGACCGCCCGACGCCGGTATTCGGGTCTTCGCCCTAAGGGAAATCCCGGAGGCGCGGGCGCCCGCTGGACGGGGCAAGGAGCATCGATGCGAGCCTTTCAGTCCCCGGAGACCGCGCCCTCGGCCCTCATCCGACCGGCCTCGCCATGGGTGGCGGTCGCGGCGGCGGCGGTCGTCGCCCTTGCCGGCGCGGGGCTGCGCGCCGCCCTCGGCGAGCGCATCGGTGACCACGGCGCGTTTCTGGTTTTCGTCCCGGCGGTCGTGGTCGGTGCGGCCCTGGGCGGTTGGATGTCCGGAACCGCAGCGGCCCTGATCGGTCTCGGCGCCGGGCTACTGCTTTCGCCCCTCAACCCGGCCCTCGGGTTAGAGGCTGCCTTGTTCCTAGGAGTGGCGGCGGCGGTCACTCTCGGAGGTGAGTGGTTCCAGCGCGCCCATCGTGACCTCTCGGCCCGGGAGACCCATCTCAGGCTGATCCTGAACACCATTCCCGACGCCATGATCCTGATCGACGACGCCGGTCTCATCCGCGCCTTCAGCCCGACAGCGGAGCGCCTGTTCGGCTGGTCCGTCGGCGATGCGATCGGCCAGAATGTCAGTGTTCTGATGCCGGCGCCCCACCGTGAGGCGCATGACGGGTATCTGCAGCGCTACTACAGAACGGGCGAGCGACGCATCATCGGTCTCGGACGGATCGTTGTCGGCCAACGCAAGGACGGCTCTACCTTCCCCATGGAGCTCGCCGTCGGCGAGATGCGCACCGCCGAGGGCCGCTTCTTCACCGGCTTCGTCCGCGACCTGACCGAACGTCAGCAGGCCGAGGCCCGGATGCAGGAGTTGCAGAGCGACCTCGTGCGGGTCTCCCGGCTCACCGCCCTCGGCGAGATGGCCTCGGCGCTGGCGCACGAACTGAACCAGCCGCTTACCGCCATCTCGAACTATCTGAAGGGCTCAAGGAGACTCCTGGATTCGAGGGACCTCGGCGAGGATCGCATCGCCAGCGCTCTTGATCTGGCGGCCGATCAGGCCTTGCGGGCGGGTGTCATCATCCGGCGGCTGCGCGAATTCGTGTCCCGCGGCGAAACGGAGCGACGCATCGAGGACTTGCCGAAGCTCGTCGAGGAGGCCAGCGCGCTGGCGCTCGTCGGCGCGCGTGAACACGGCGTGCGGGTGCGGTTCGACATCGAATCCTCCGCCGATCGCGTTCTGGCTGACAAGGTTCAGATCCAACAGGTTCTGCTCAACCTGATCCGCAACGGCATGGACGCGATGGAGGAGTCACCGACGCGGGAGCTCCTCATCGCCGCGGGTCCGGTCGACACCGAACTGTTGCGGATCTCGGTCGCGGACACGGGAGCGGGCGTCAGCCAGGACCTCGCGGAGCAATTGTTCCAGCCCTTCGTGACCAGCAAGCGGAGCGGGATGGGCGTGGGACTATCTATTTCCCGAACCATCATCGAGACCCATGGCGGACGAATCTGGTTCGAACCGAACCCGGGCGGCGGGACGGTCTTCCATTTCACGCTTCAGCGCGCCCGTATCGAGGAGGAGGCTGCCGATGACGACTGACACCATTATTCACATCGTCGACGACGATGCGGCCGTGCGCGATTCTATCGCCTTTCTGCTGGAGACAGCCGACCTGACAGCGCGGACCCATGAGTCCGCTGTCGCCTTGCTCGCGGAGAACGATCGTCCGGCCGGTTGCATCGTGACCGACGTCCGCATGCCGGACATGACCGGACTCGAACTCGCCCGCAGGCTCCGCGACACCGGTTCGGTTGAACCGGTCATCGTGATCACCGGACACGCCGATGTCCCCCTCGCAATCGAGGCGATGCGCGCCGGCGTCGTCGATTTCATCGAAAAGCCTTTTGATGACGAGGTTCTCCTCAGCTCAATCCATCGCGTGCTGGAGCAGGCTAAGAGGGCGACCTCTGCGGACGCCGATCGCCGCGAGTTCGTCGCCAGGCTGGAATCGCTGTCGCCCCGCGAGCGCGATGTGGTCGATGGCCTGGTCAAGGGACACGCCAACAAGGTTATCGCCTTCGATCTCGGCATCAGCCCACGCACCGTCGAGGTCTACCGCGCGAACGCGATGACCAAGATGCAGGCGGGCAGCCTTTCGGAACTCGTCAGGATTGTCATGACTGCCGGCTAGCGCCATCACCGGTCATTCGCTCGCTGGACGGGTCGTGGACCCGCGCGACCGGTCGGCCGCGCCTTCCCCCCGCCGACAATCCGGTCATTGGGGCTTTGGCGGCGGAACGTCCGCTTCCGCCCCAAGAGAATATCAGTGGACGATAGGATCTTGTTCCCCACAGGAGAGCGGGGCAAACCGGCCGCTCTCCCACGATATGCGTGCGCTGGGTATCGCCAGTTTCCACCGTTCTGGAAGATCAGTGTCCACCGGGACGCCCCCCCCCGTTCGATCTGCGTGACCCGCCGCTGGATCAGGCCGCGGAACAAGCCGCGGCCTACGCGCCATGAGCGGATATCGCCCTGTTCGGCGCCTTCGATCCGGCCCGGGCAGTCCATTTAGGACGGCGTGGCCGTGAGTGCCCTGGCTGACGAGACGGGGATAGCCTCGTGATCGGTCGGCCAAGAGAGGAGGTTTGGAAAGGCAACAAGGACCGTTTTCGCCGCTGGCATCAGCTTACCCGCCGGGGGTCCGACTCCGCCGCGCGTGTCAGAACGAAAAATGCATTGATCGATCACTGGCTCAGGTCGCTATGTCGAAACTGTCCGCCCGTGCAAGTCGCCACGCCGCGCCATAGAAATCCCGCTGGGAGTTGCCTGCCAACAGCTCACCCCTCTCAAGAAAAATGTGCAGCTGTGAGAATAGTCTGATCTCGGTCAGGCTGACGCGACGGACGAGATGGTGCGGCCCAAGTCGGCTCGGATGGTGCAGGCCGGCGGCGGCGATCATTTCGGACAGGGCCAGCAAGGTATTCCGATGGAAGTTGTGCACGCGCTCGGCCTTGTCGCTGACCACGAGCGCTCGCTGGCGCATCGGATCCTGAGTGGCGACGCCGGTGGGGCACTGATTCGTGTGGCAGGAGAGGGACTGGATGCAGCCGATGGCGAACATGAAGCCGCGCCCCGCATTGGTCCAGTCCGCGCCGAGCGCCATGACCGTCGCAAGATCGAAAGCGCTGACGATCTTGCCCGCTGCGCCAATCTTGATCTGGTCGCGCAAGCCCGCGCCCACGAGGGTGTTGTGGACGAAGAGCAGACTCTCGCGAAGCGGCATGCCCAGATGGTCTGCAAACTCGAGAGGCGCAGCCCCCGTCCCTCCCTCGGCGCCGTCGACGACGATGTAGTCAGGAAGAATGCCCGTCTCAAGCATCGCCTTGACAATGCCCATGAATTCCCAAGGCTGACCTACGCAAAGCTTGAATCCCACCGGCTTGCCGCCGGACAACTCGCGCAGGCGGGCGATGAACCGAACGAGTTCCAGGGGCGTGCTGAATGCCGAATGCCCTGGCGGAGAGATACAATCGCGGCCGACGGGAATGCCGCGGGTGAGCGCGATCTCGGGGGTGACCTTCTCGCCAGGCAGAATCCCGCCCTTGCCGGGCTTGGCGCCTTGGCTGATCTTCAACTCAATCATCCGAACCTGGGGATCGGCCGACTGCTCGGTGAACCGGTTGGGATCGAACCGTCCCTGGTTGTCGCGGCATCCGAAGTAGCCGCTGCCGATCTCCCAGATGAGGTCGCCGCCGTGCTCGCGGTGATAGGGACTGATGGAGCCTTCGCCCGTGTCATGTGCGAACCCCCCGAGTTTGGCGCCCTTGTTGAGCGCGCGAATGGCGTTGGCGCTCAGTGCGCCAAAGCTCATGGCGGAGATATTGAAGATTGAGGCGGAATAAGGCTGCTGACAGGCTTCGCCCCCGATCGAAACACGGAAAGAGCCGGGATCCGCTGCGGGGACAGGCCTGGTGGAGTGGGCGATGAATTCGTAGCCGTTCGCGTACACGTCCAGAAGAGTTCCGAACGGACGGTCGCTGACCTCATTTTTGGCGCGCGCATACACCAGCGAGCGCTGGCTGCGGGAAAACGGCGTCTCCTCGTGCTCGTCTTCGAAGAGATACTGCCTGATGCCGGGACGAATATCCTCAAAGAACCAGCGAAGCCGGCCCACGATTGGGTAGTTGCGTCGGACCGAATGCGCCGGTTGGACCAGGTCTAATAGTCCGAGCGCAGACAGGACCGCCGCCAGGGCGAGTACAGGCCACGCCCAGCGGGCGGGCAGCGCCGGGATGGCCAGCAGCATAGAGGCCAGGCTTGCCGCGAGAGGGGCGAAGCGGATGAATGACACGATAAACTCCGAACTCGGTGCAGAGACGTTCTGTGGACCTCGCCAAGACGACGTCCACACGGGCTAGAGAAGCGGGCAGGTCTTTCGGGATCGTCGCCGCCATGGCGCGCGTCCAGCCAGCGGACAGGTCTTGAGTGCCGGCGGTTCGATGCGTCGGCTCAGGTCAGTCGAGTGGCGACAATCAGGCCGAGCAAGCCCGCAGCCAGCAATAAAATGACGATCCAGCGCCTTGTCGACGGAGGCCTCGTGACCTGGAGCTTCGAAAGATTGCTTGCATAGAATGGCGGTCTTGGACGGCCGACCTCTGTGCCGACAATGTTGTGTCGTCCTCTCATGATGCGCCTCTTCCGACGAAGGGAGCGACCCATCGGGTCAAGAGCCGCCAAGGCCGATCGCCCGAGAGCGCCTCAACGCGTTCAAGCAGTTTTGGGACCGAGCAGAGCATCCCCAGGCGGATGTCGTCGCCAGCAGGAATGGCGGGATGATTCCACAGGATCTCCTGCAGAGCGGCCTCCTGACGCATTCGTTGCGGGAGGAGGTCGTAGCGAGTGTCACGGCCGAGCCGCCGCGCAATGCGTTCCTCGATCCTAACGACCAGAGCCTCGGTTTCCGAAGTGCGGTGCGGCGCATGCTGGAAAACACGCTTCGCAATCACTGCCCGCTCCACAGGCAGCGCGGATGTCTCCAGCAGAGGTTCGGCGCTGCCGGCATCTAGGACACCCTTCTCCAGCGCTAGGGACATCAGCTGGTCCCGGCCTATGGGAGAGAACGCGAGTTCGGCCGCCTTGCCCAAGATCAGGTCTGCGTGAATCTCGCCGGGGCGGCGGGCTTCCAGATCGACCCTTTCCCACCACGCCGCGCTTATTGCTTCTGACGCGGCGGCTTCCAGCAACATCGTGTCACTAGCACGCATGCGCGTCATGAGAATTCACCACGTCCAGAACCTTCAACCGGTGCGGTCGGCCCTTGTCGTCGATCCAGCCGAACTCGGCCCCGACAGCTAGGCCGAGCAGGGAAGCGCCGACCAAGCTGAGGATCGAAACCCAGCGCTTGTCGATATCGGCCTCCGCCGGCAGGACCAGCCGAATTTCACGGATTTGACCGCTGCTGTGATCCTCGTATGTGACCCAGCTGCCGATCCGGCAGAAGGGTCGCGTGTCCGACGTCTCGTCGACCATCACAGCCCGGTCGAGCTCATCCTCGAGTAGCATCGCCGCGGCCGAGGTCGGCGCGCTGCCGATCATCGCAGCGAGGATTGCGTGGTCTTGGGTGGTGATCAGGAGCCGGGGCTTTCTGATCGCTTTTGACCGAATCTTTGTCATGGCGAACGTCCTTGTCGCGTACGGCCGGAACACGGCACGGCACGGCCGCACCGAGCGGCGCATGGGCTGACTGAATGTGAGAAAGAATTCGCAGGCGCGACACCACGCCGCCAGCGTCAACAAGCCGGCGTTTACTATAAAGCCTGCGCGAGAAAGTAATCCCCAAACCCTGAGCGTTCGCTCAATACGAGTTTGGGGCTAGACGCCTCCGACGAAACGTCCTGCGTGAAGCGTATTCCGCGTGTGTACGGCGCATTTCCACATTACGGGACCGATAGTGCGCTTCCGCGCATGTTCGGTCAACTCTTCACGCAGCGCTGAACATTTGACCGTTAAATCACGTCGCATGAAGGGGTGTCTTGAGGTAATGCGCATGCGGCCCAGCAACCTAGTTTCCCCTACCGCGTCTGCCAGTCTTCGTGCTGACGCATGGGATGAGCGAAGCCCGAGCATGCGGCACATGGGCCAGACCAAGATAAGAGAGCGGACTCAATCAGGGTCCGCTTAGAGTCAAAAGACCTCCTTGCTCACCACCCACTCATAGCGATCGGCTAGCTACGCAAAAATACCCGCTCGCTCAGTGCGTTTTTCCCGATCTACCCTGACATGTCGTCAGCACTGCAACCTGTTGACGAACTGGTGGTGAGGACCTGTCCTACTTGCTATCAACGAGCTCTACTTGCCCACTTACCCCGTCATAGACCAAGCGATAGGGGCGTAGAAAACCTCGCCCGAGAATGACTTGATGCCACTGCTCGCCCTGTCTCAGCTTGACCCCTGTGAAGGGTTGGAAGAGCAGACGGTCGAGATGAGGCACCCAAATTCGCGCGGTGTAGATGTATGCGTGGTGACGACCGCCGACCCCGCTAATCTCGCCTTCATCAGTCACAGGAAGCCCAAGAGACTGCGCGAGATCGTCATCGATACAATCGCCCCCTGCCCCTGTATCGATGAGCGCACGAACGCCTTTCATCGGCAAATCGGGCCGACCGTCAGCCGTTTGTCGACCCTTCAGTCCAATATCCACTTTTAGGGTTGGACCAAGCCTGACGAGAAGATCAGCGGGGGTTTCGTCCCCCGTGCCCTTCTTAAACCCGGCTTGAGGCAAGGAAATGCGCTGGCGTGAAGATCATACCACCCGGCAGTTGGACGGAGGGCGCGTTTACCTGACGAATGAGATAGGGGCCGGCTTCGAACTTATCGACTGCAGCAGCTGCGGCGGTTTCGAAGTCGGCGAACGCATCAACAAAGACGCCCGCGTGGAAAACTACCCATTGATTATGGTGCTTCGCCTCGAGCTCATCTCGCATTCGATCGAACGCGGCAATGTCGTCTCTCAGCACAGCCATCATGTAATTCCCTATTCCGATGAGTTGATCACAACGCAACAGATGCCCAAAGGCCGATGTGAAGGTCGCACGAGTCGGCAGTGGATAGGTTAACGGAGACCAATGGGGAGCGGAAGGAGCCGTTGTCCCACCACAGACCGCTCCCGCCAAAGGCGCTCAGTGCATTTCTCCACATCTACCCTGAGACAGCATTTTGGCAGTTCAGCAGGTCAGCAGCTCGGGCAGATTGACGGGGTCATAGCTCTCGCCGACCTTGGCGTAGACGACCGTCGCATCCACGTCGCCCGTGTAGCGAACCCGTATCGACTTACCCTTCTGGCCGGGGATCAAGACCCCCTCCATGCTCTTGGTCTCCCCCTCTTCGCGCGCGCCGCCGTCGTTGTAGGAGGTTGGAATCTGATCGATCCGCACGACGGGCTTATCCGGGGTCAGTTCAATCACGTGTGCCCAGGAGCAAGTATAGCCCTGCCATGTGCCGCCAGCCTCTGAGACCAGGGTCGGTGACGGGGTAAGATCAGTCCGAGCGGCGCGGTTCACCGGTTCGTAAACGTCGCGGATGAACCGCTCCATCCACGGATCGACGTGGAAGCGTTGACCAGCAGCCGGGCCATCCACGATGGGGAGGCAGTTCAGGAAGGCGATGATCTTGTCTGCAAGCGCGGGATCGCGGCCGGGTGTCATGCCAGCAGTCCGCCGATCTCACCCGCGTCATCGTCAGCCGGTTGGCCGCTCTGAGCCTTGCGGCTGGTCGGATCGATAGCCAGCCGTTGGCTGGTCTGGTTGATCAGGCGGATCGCATCATTCTGAATGCGAGCGGCCGGATGAATGATCAGTTGGCCTTGCGAGCCGACCGAATACATCGAGCCGTTTCTTCAAGGGTTCGGTTGGCGTCGCGAAGACTACAGATCGCCGTGACCAGCGCTTCCAGAGAAGGGCCGTCAGCGGGGGTGAAGTAGCCTTCCGGTTGAGCCTTAACTTGCTCGGACCAAACCTTCTTCGCTTGTTTGGATAGTTGTGCGGGCGCCTTCAGATACCCGGCGTTGTTGATCGTCATCCATTATTTAGGAGACGGGCAAAAAAAACTTTCGCCGACGATACTTTCTGCACGGAGGGGGTCATGTGGTGTGGCGGGAAAGGCCGTTTTCGTCTTCGACCTACCCCCCTCACGGCTCGACACGACTGCGCGTTGTCAATCATCGTTCGCTTGACGTGTGGGCGGCTCTCCTTCACCGCTCTCGGTTCATGGAGAGGGAAAACAATGACTGAAGAGACTATCGCACCGGCCGAGCGCCCCAAGTTCGAGATGGTGGAGAACAACGTGCTGAAGGCAGGGACCGGCACGGCTTTGATCTGGATCGGATTGTTCGTGACGATGTTGGGATTGTTCTACAGCCCAACCGTGGACACGGCGGGCTACGGGCTCGCAGTCGATGAGGTGGTCAACTTCGGTAAGGCAGTCACCAAGCTGATGATCTTCAACGCCGGGATTGGATTGGTCCTGATCGGGATGGTGTTACGAGGGACCGCGCTGATCCTTGACTACGTGCACGAGACGACGCTGCGTCAGCGCTACCAGATGGAAGCCGATCAGTGATTGTGTGTCAGAGCCTACGTCGGATCGAGATGCAGCAGGGCGGGCGCAACAATGAAAAATGACTTCACCGCTTTGATCGTGTTCGCAATCATCGCCATCATCTTCGTGGGCTTCGGAACGAATATGTTGGGCACAGAAGGCTTTGTCGTCTTCGCGATAGGGTTGGTGATCGGGTTTGTTTTCATCTTCAAATCCCTGTCGGCAAAATCCGATCTGATGAAAATATCGGGCTTCGCGATCATGGCGCTATCGCTGGTCGCCGCTATCGGTGTGAGACAATACACAGGTTCGCGCGTAGACGATTCAGCCTCGTCATCAGACAGCTACGTTGCGGGTGGGTCTGACCGGGACCGCACTCTTGAAGGCATGGATGCGGACAGCCGGAGGCGTTACGACTCGCTCAACTCCGATGGGCAAGCCTACGTTGATGAGCAGATGAGAAAGTATGACGACGCCTGCTCTCGATCATCGCGCTGCTAATAGGCTGGATTTGCCACGCCGATTGAACGGATGGTTGGGGTCTGAGGGGAAGCCGCTGGCGTCACCGCAGTTGTGATAGCCACGGCTTTCGATCTGTTTCTTCAGACTGTCGTGACACTGCTTGCATAAGGCCTGCCAGTTGTCTGGATCGTGAAATAGATCAGTGTCGCCTTTGTGCGGCTGGATATGGTCTACGACTTCAGCAAGCCGTCCGCACATCGCGCAAAGCGGGTGCTCGATCAGGAAGGCGTTGCGGTTCCGACGCCAGCGCGTTGATGAATAGAGATGTTTATAGACCCGTGATCGCACCCATTATTTACACGCCCGGCGTGACTGGCGGCTCAGCTTGGCTTACACAGGCCGCGCAACGGAGGGGTGTGCGAGTGAAGATCGTGAAGTTCATAGCCAGCGCGGCGGTGGCGCTGACGCTGGCGGCTGGCTCTGCTGAAGCGGGCGAATGGTTCGTTGTCAGTGCCGGTAGTGATTTGATTGTAGGAGTGGATCGCGCAAGCATTCGACCGGACCCAATCCTTACGCGGTCCCGGAAATCTGTTTGGGCCGTTTTTGTTTACCGCGACCGCACAACGGTCGGGCCATACCAGTTCGATTATTCCGTAGTAAGATATTCAATTGATTGTAATCGAATGGCAACAGCCATTGGAACTCTGGCCTACTACCAAATAGGTAATGATCGGCCGGTCAATAGCGTAAGCGGTGCAGGTGAGATTTTCGAGGACTCATTACCTGATAGTCACGCCTATAATATCTCCGACGCCGCTTGTAACAACAACATTCCGGGCGACATCGCGCCTATAACGACTGTAAATGATTTCACCGAAATGACTCATAGCATTCTCCAAGACACGCGTAGCCGTTGATCGCACCGTCTGTAAAAAAGAGGGAGAGGCCGTCCGCGCCTCTCCCTTATTTCTTATTTCTTGCGGCTAAGATCGGCCGACCGGTGCATTTGGGAACACCGGTCAGCCTTCTGACACGTCTTGGGGAGAAACCCTCGACAAACCTATTTATCTCGCAATCTTCACAATCTTCCCGGCGACGACATGAAAATGATCTCCCGGAATAAAAGCGCGCTTACGACCATCCTTGTCTTCAAGGATCGCCACATCACCAGCCATTGTGAGACCCCATGTATGGGTCGCCTGCGACCACACAGGTTTAGGCTCAGGACCCATTGATGTGAGGCGAACGATCTGATTCAGGCTCCTGAGGAGTCTGGATATGAGCGATCTGTATTGGCTGACGGGCGAGCAGATGGCTCGGCTGGAGCCCTTCTTCCCCAAGAGCCACGGCAAGCCGCGGGCGGATGACCGCCGGGTGCTGAGCGGGATCATCTTCGTCAACCGCAACGGCCTGCGCTGGCGAGATGCGCCGGCGGCCTACGGGCCGCACAAGACCCTCTACAACCGCTGGAAGCGATGGAGTGAGGCTGGCGTCTTCATCCGGATGATGGAAGGCCTGTCCGGGGCTCAGACCGAACGCCGCACGGTCATGATCGACGCGACCTATCTGAAGGCGCACCGCACGGCTTCGAGCCTGCGGGTAAAAAAGGGGGTCTCGGGCGACTGATCGGACGCACGAAAGGCGGCATGAACACCAAGCTTCACGCCGTGACCGATGCGAACGGAAGGCCCATCAGCCTCTTCATGACAGCGGGTCAGGTCAGCGACTACATCGGCGCTGCCGCTCTCCTGGACAGCCTGCCCCGCGCCCAGTGGCTTCTGGGAGACCGAGGCTACGACGCCGACTGGTTCCGGGACGCCTTGCAGGCCAAGGGGATCACGCCGTGCATCCCAGGCCGCAAAACCCGCACCGAACCCATCCGCTACGACAAGCGACGCTACAAGCGGCGAAACCGGATCGAAATCATGTTTGGACGCCTGAGAGACTGGCGCCGGGTCGCCACCCGCTACGATCGCTGTCCGACCGTCTTCCTGTCCGCCATAGCCCTCGCCGCTACCGTGCTGTTCTGGCTATGAGTCCTGAGCCTAGCAAGCTCAGGATTGCCATTCCTCGGCTCGACGAGCCAGAACCGGCCGACGAAGTGCTTGGCTGACCTAAAATGCTCGTCGTCGTCGTTGATCGCAACCTGACCGCTCGCTACCTGTTGCATCACATAGTGGTCGTTTGGATCGTGCCGCCTGGCAGCGTCCTCAACGAAGTCCGCCAGATGCTCGTTTTCGTTGTGATCCATCGCTACTCCCCCAGCTCATTCAACCGTATTGATTCACTTGAGCAAGCGAGAAGTTTCTGATGATCAACCAGGTGGTGTGACCTACGACCGATTGTGACGTACCTCGCGCGCAGTATCCCGACATGATGGAGCGCAGTCTGTTGTCGGCGATCGCAGGTCCCTGCGAGGGTTGGGCGGTCGCATTCTTCGGTGGTCGTGCCGAAGCTGAGCTCGCGTTGATCTCAGCTGAGCGACGACAACTTTGGTGCGCAATCTGGGCCCAAATGTCTGCGCGTGCTGAGCGCGTGGATTGTCCGACCGACGTCGATCTTTGGCGCGAACGGTTCAGAGCATCCTCGTTAAGATCGCTGATCGCGCTGTCGGGATTCAAGCAGGCGGCAGGTTTCGAGCGCGCTCTGAAGCGACTGGGCTGGAAGGCTCTGAAGTGCACGAGCTCATACCTCAAGCTCGCGGACGTGTTGGAGGCTGGTCGCGGACCAGCGAAGGTCCTTCGACATCTCGACGCGATCGACGAGCGCGTGATCGATTTGCTCGCCGCAATACCTGACCACGCCTGCTCGCCCAAGAACGTGCAACGCCTCAAAAGCAATCGGCGCGTCACCGCGATCTTGCTGCGCAGACAGCAATGGCGCTTGGATCGCTTAGGTCAGTTAGACACCGCTGCAGCTGCTGTTTTCGAGCGTGACTTCGTCGCGTCGGTCATTTCTGAAGCCGACGGCGACACGTACGCTGGCCTGCCATTGCCGCCGCCGCCTTGGCCCGGCAACGAACACCTCACGCCGCTCGATACGGAGGCGAAAATGGAGGTCGCTGGACGCCTGTTCCGAAACTGTCTCGGGAGTCGCGTCAGCCAAGTCAGGATGGGGTTCTCCTACTATTACCAACTCGGCGAGGTTGGCGTGGTTGAGATGGAGCGTGTCTCCAATCTCGGTTGGGAGATCACCGAGGCCGCCGGTCGACGCAATGCAACGCTTGCGCCCGACGCGCTCGTGCTTTTGCAATCCGCGCTAACCAATCTACCGGCCCATATCTCTCCGGTCCTCTCTGACCAGATCGCGAATTAGGTTCATGAGCTCCAACACGCCCTTCTCGAAAGCCGCCATCGCTGAGCTTTACGCCAACCACTTTAAAGACGCGCCTGAGACCGCGATGGGCTGGACATTTATGTACTGCCGAGAGGACCGCTTGAGCACTGCCAAAGTCGGCATCATCGGTCTCAACCCGGGTGCGGATCGCGAAGATAGCGACACGCAAACGCAGCAAGCCGATTGGGACTGGCCTAAGGGCGGCATGGCCTACACCGACCAAAAGTGGGGGCCCGCGGACTCACACAATCCGCTTCAGCAGCAGATCGTTCGAATGCTCGAAACGCTTGAGGTCGACAGCAGGGACGTATTCGCCGCTCAGCTTGTTCCATTTAGGAGCCGGAGCTGGTCCAAGCTGCCAACCCCTGGCGTCGCCCTCGCAGCGGTGAGACCGTTGTGGCAAGAGGTCGCGAAGAAGTCGCCGACGATCAGGCTTTGGATCTCGCTCGGTAAGCAGGCAGGTCGAGAGCTCGCCGCGATCTTGGAAGCCGGCACGCCGCGACGTTTGAACGTCGGCTGGAATCGGCAGTTCGCCGAACTCTATCAAGCGCCCGATGGTCGCGTGGTGCTTGCCCTGCCTCACCTTAGCCGTTTCAAACTGATGACCACGGCGGACCGCTCGGAGGTCGAAGCTTGTTTGGCTGCAGGAAAGCGATTGAGCGGGTTGGCGTAGGTCCGAGCGCGACACGCGTCAGTGTCTTTGTGCTATCGTCCCTAAGCGACGAGAACGCGGCTTCAGCCCCCCTGCGTTTGTCGCGATCTAAACTCAGCTCTGTTGAGCCCTCTGCGCTGCGAACTTACCGCGCCACCCAGAACGCCGCAGTCTGCGCCACCGACACTTCGGGCATCTTCTTCTGACTTCCGATTTTAAAGCCCTTGCTCAGCATGAGCTCGCCGACGATCGAGCCTGCTGTGACTGTCGTCATGCTGATCTGACCGTATCTGCTGCCCATCCGCTCAACGATCATCGGCTCGATCCCAGCGAGTGCCGGCAACCCGTCGGCTGTGGCCTTCAGACAGGCTGCCTGTCCCTCAGGTGACTCGATGACGGCGCATCTCGAGCACGCGAAGATCAGACATGCTGATGCCGCCGGTCGGCGCATAGTTCAACCCAGACCTTTCGATAAACTGCGCGAGCTCGTCCGCCTCGAGTGTACCCTTGGCCCGCGCGTTCGACCACACATAGAAGCGCTCTTCAGGTGTCTTGGCCTCGAGCTTTTCGAGCGTCCATCCGCCAGCGAGTTGCGTCATCCTGGTCCCCCTCGATCCAGACTCATCATATTGGTTTCCGCGATCAGTGCGGTTTTTTGAATGTACGCTGAGACGCCAAATCGATCTCAGTCGAGCGTGACTGTCTTCGAGTTTGGCACCATTTCGCGACGGCGGGTCGGCCCGCCGGACCGACCCTAGATGGGCAGATGACGCCCATCCTAGCGGGCTCCGAACGGGATCGCCGTCATCCCCGCCACCACCCTTGATCCGCCTCCGCCGACGGCTTCTCCGGTGGTCCCGGCGCTTGAAGGGTCCCGGTCCCCTTAGGCGTGCTCAAGCCGCTTGGGCGGGAGGGTCTAACGAGGTTGCTGCGACAACGGATCGGAAGGTCTCCAGCATCTCGCGATGCGAGTTTGCGAGAAAGGTTTCGATCGACCGTTTGGTGAGCAACCGCTCCAAAAAGCCTGCCGCGATGACCAGCAGCAGCGTGTCGTCGCCAAACGCTGTCTCCAACTCGTGAAAGTCTTCAGACACCGCAGCGAGCTCCCGCTCAAGCCGCTCGATCTGTTCCGGGCTGACGCCGCGTATCGCCTTCGCTTCGGGCTTCACGAGATCGGCGGGTTTGGTCGTGACCAGAAGCGCCCTCGCATATGTGGCGCTGTAGTTGTTTGCCGAGATCATCAGCTCCGCAACTTCGAGCTGACGCATAGCTTTCATCTTGCGCAGCTTCTGAAAGGCATTGATGCCCACGGGCTTGTCCTTGAGCAGCTCAGCGACGTCGTCATGAATCCCGTTGAGCATGTGACGTCTGGCTCGAATTGAGCCGACATCGACATTGAGCGCCCGCGCGAGTTTGGCTTCGGATACCCCTCGCTCAATGGCGCGAACAATCATGTAGTGCTCTTGAATCGGTTGAAGCCGATTGACGCGCTTGTTGTAGGTAAAGGCCTCATCGTCCTTAGCGACGATGCATCGCGCTTCCACTGCGCCCTGCTCCTTCAACACGGCCAATCGCACGTGGCCGTCGAGAAGAGTGAAGGCATCGCCTGACCGGGCTTGGGCGAGGATCAGCGGCTCGACCAAACCCACTTCTAAGATCGATGCGGCGATGCGCTTGTACTTTGCGCTTTCGGTGACCGCCGCCGACAGCATCTTGGAGGGCAGAATGCGGTCGAAAGAGATAGATCGAACGCGTTGCTGGAAGGCGATTTTGACGGAGGCCATCACGGATGCTCCAAACCGACGCGCGCCGCGAGCGCGGACGGAAGATTGGTGATCCCTTCAGCGCGCATAAGCGCAGCGAAATGATCATCGGCAAGCAGATGCTTCAGTGCGTTGACGACAAAAACGAGACGCGTGCGCGTCAGAGAGGCCCGTCTGACAAAGGTCTCGCGACGTTCCGTCTCGCGTTGTAGCGACCGAACAAGCGTGTCGGCCGTGATCGGTTTTTGATTGCGGACGCCACGATTGCGATTGTGGATCCCTTTGCCGCTTGTGCTGCGTCGCTCGATAATGTGGCGAATGGCCAAAACCTGATTGCCCGGAATGGCCTTTTCTTCGAAGGCCTGAGCCAGAGCACGCTGCACCTCCCCTTCCTTGGAATGCGCGATCTCCATAGCGACAGTGTGAGGGATCACGCCGCGCTCGACCGCTGAGATCAGTTTTTCTTCGCCGTTCTCCAAAAGATGGCAGATCGCCCCAACATATTCCGTACTGTAGTCAACCTTCGCAGCGATTTCGCTATGGCTGTACCCACGCTCTCGAAGCGATCCGATGGCTCGGACCAGCTCGAGCGGTGTGTGCTGTCGACGAGCGAGGTTTTCGACCAAGCTCATCACAAAACAGTCTTCCTCGGCGGCATCGATCAACACCGCCGGGATCTGCTCTTGCCCAAGCGCGATGAACGCCTCTAGCCGCCCTTGACCGCAGACCAGATCGTATCGCGATCGACCGGGCCGCTGACTGACGGTGATCGGCTTTTTCAGCCCGAGATGCTCGATGCTGGTCACCAGCTCTTGAAACACTCTCTTGTTTCGAGCGCGAGGGTTCAGCACCGTGATGTCATTGACCGGGATGAGACGAATTTCAGCGACGTCGGTCATGCTGCATGAACCTCCACCCGCTGCGTGAGATCGAAGAACGCGTCGAGTGTGTCGAAGCGAAACGAGTCCAGCAGCACGCCATTGTCGGGTGCCAACCTCATGCTTGGATCCGCGCCACACTCGAACCAGGGGAGCAGGTAGTAGTCGCGGATTTCAGCGTTCCCGACCTCCATTCGCACTGCAATGGTTATGTCGGGGCGTAGCCCCTGATCCAAACGGATTTTCCACCGCAGTCCGCCCGCCGGCGTTTCGAGGCAGCGGACGATGACCACCGATGCGGTGAACTCATCATTGATGGTCAGCAGTCCATGTGACGGATCTTCTGCCACAACAGCCCCGCCCCGTGCGATCCCAGCAACAACCTGCGCAATGACATCCGGATGGATCGCTCTAAGCGCCTGATTGATTTCGATGTAGCGATAGTCGCGAGCTGGCGAATATCCGATCAGTTGGTAAGCACGAACGAGGCTCCCGAACCGGTGGCGAAATGCCGAGCTTGACGGCATGTCATCGACTTCGTCGATCACGAGTCCCGATAGCCATCCCTTTTTCGCCAGCAGGTCAGACAACCGAGCCAGCAGCTCTTCGTCACTGTATCGCACGCACCTGGCCTGGATGATGCGCTGTGCAGCCTCGAAAAAGTCCGGCTCAACGATCCCTTCGAACGCACCGTCGCGACGTACCCAGTTGTCTGGATCGTTCACAACGCGCTTTGCCTTCAACTTGAAGGAAGAGCGATTGTACACATTGTTGCCGATGTACTTTTCGTTCGTAAGAACCTGGTGGACCGTGCCGCGGGTCCAGGGACGTCCCAAATCCGTAAGCCGGCCCTCCCCGTTCAGCACCGTAGCAATTTCGCTTTCTGAGCGACGCTGAACGACGAACATCCGATAGAGACGTCGAACGACTTCGACTTCCTCGGGCGGCCCGGGGGTGAGCACCACACGATCGGTTTGAATGCTCTTTTGCTCGCCTCGCTCAAGCAGACCTTTCGGCGACAAATGCTCATCAACCAGTTGCCGACGCAGACCATATCCAGCCGCACCACCTTGCCGAAAACCCAGCGTGATGAGGCGACACTGACCAGCAAAGACCTTGGCCGAGAGTTCGCGACTATACTCCCCCGCCATCGCGCGCTTCATGCTCTTGATGATCGTCGCGCTTAGGCTCCCGTCGTTCTCAAACTGCTCAGCACAGTAATGCACCGACAGCCCAGCCTCACGGCAGATGAACTCGTAATAAGCGCTCTCGTCAGCATCCTGGAAACGCCCCCAACGGCTGACATCATAAACGAGGATAGCCTCAAATCCCGGAGCGCCGTTGCGAACGTCGGCGATCAGCTCCTGTAAAGCCGCTCGCCCATCAAGCCTCAGTCCGCTCTTTCCCGCGTCTGTGTAGGTCCGAACGACATCAAACCCACGTCGAGCCGCGTAGGCCGCGATCGCCTCAGACTGGTTTTCGGTTGAGTATTTTTGGTGCTCCGTCGACATACGGACGTACTGAGCCGCCCGCACTGATGTCGCGGCCCCCATCTCGTGCTGAACGGCCATTGGGTCCATAATGCACGCCAGTTACACCCGTCCGAATGGCGGTGAGAATCGAGCCGTAACGGCAGTCCGACCGGATGTCGTTTCAAAAGATGGTCTGAAAACTTCAGCCCAAAATCGGAAAACTTCTCCATCAGGAGGCGTCGATGCAGGCCTTCCCGCAGTTGATTGCTGGAGCACTTCGCGAGGAATGGGGCGAGAGTCCCTCTGCGCGCAAGGCGGTCGGCCTCATCACCAATGCAAATGAACGTGCTGTGCGAAACTGGTTTGATGGCCGTAACGGGCCCAGCGGCGAAAATCTGGTGCGCCTGATCCAGCACTCAGACGCCGTATTATCAGCGGTGCTACGAGCTTCGCGACGAGATCAGCTCCTACCTGCCGTGGCGCTGATGCGCCTTAAAGCTTCGCTTCAAATGGCAATCGATAGTCTCGACGAAGCCTTTCCTAGCCGGTGACCAAACCACGCGAGCTGGACGCGCGCAAAAGTTGCGAGCTATGAAGCCCTGGCACGGGGCACCGACATGAAGTTCATTATTGCGTTCGTCGTCATTGCGGCCTCGGCGGTACCGATAGCTGTAGCTGCGCATTCCGGCGGACTGAACGCAGAGGGGTGCCACAACGATCGCAAGCGAGGCGGTTACCACTGCCATCGTGCGGGCGGAGGCTCTTCGTCGCCCTCTCGTCCACGGGGCTTGAGGTCGTCGCCCCCGTCTAGCGGCGCGTTTGCGAACTGCACTGCGGCCCGTGCGGCAGGTGCGGCTCCCGTGCGTAGGGGCGATCCCGGTTATGGACGGCACTTAGATCGAGATGGTGACGGCGTCGGCTACGAATGAGCATGCCCAAACTGAGTGGTTTCAATGAGTTATCAAACCGGCAGCAACGCGGATTCCATTTGGAAAACCCGCTGTAACCCATTGAATTTGCTCGTATCAGCTTGATCCTGTTTGGAGGCTTTCGTCTTTCATTTCAATGTACTTACAGCGTCTCTTAATCAGCGGGTCCACAGTTCGAACCTGTGATCACCCACCATCGTCGCCTCCTTTTATAGACAGCTTGAGCCTCTTGGATTTCGCGCGGCGCGGCTTAAATGCCGATGCCTGCCGCTGAACGGAATCCGACCTATGGCCGACTACGACTACGACCTTTTCGTCATCGGCGCCGGTTCGGGCGGGGTGCGGGCGGCGCGGCTGACGGCGCTGGATGGCAAGAAGGTCGCGGTCGCCGAGGAATATCGGGTCGGCGGCACTTGCGTCATCCGTGGCTGCGTGCCCAAGAAGTTCATGGTCATGGCCTCCGAGGTCAGCCACGCGCTCGAGATCGCCGAGGGCTACGGCTGGTCGTTCGACAACGCCAGGTTCGACTGGCCCACCTTCCTCGAAGCCAAGGACGTCGAGATCGCGCGCCTGTCCGGCATCTACGCCGCCAACCTGGGCAAGGCCGGGGTCGAACTGGTCCACGGGCGGGCGGTCCTGAAAGACGCCCACACGGTCGAGATTGTCGGCAAGGATCGCACCATCACCGCCGAGAAGATCCTGATCGCCACGGGCGGCCGCCCCTGGAAGCCGGACGAACTGCCGGGGATCGAGCACGCCATCACGTCCGAAGAAGCCTTCCACCTTACGGAACTGCCCAAGCGCATCCTGATCGCGGGCGGCGGCTATATCGCGGTGGAGTTCGCCGGCATCTTCGCGGGCCTGGGCGTGGAGACGACCCTGATCTATCGCGGCCCCAACATCCTGCGCGGCTTCGACGACGATGTCCGCGCGCACCTGGCCGGAGAGATCGAAAAGCGCGGCATAAAGGTCATTCTGGGCTGCCAGCACGAGAAGATCGAAAAGACCGAGACCGGCCTCATCAACCACCTCGAAAACGGCATGAAGCTGGAGACGGACGTGGTCATGTTCGCCACCGGCCGCATCCCTTACGTCAAGGATCTGGGGCTGGAGCACGCAGGCGTCGAGCTGAATGAAGCGGGCGCCATCAAGGTCGATCCCTATTCAAGGACGACGGCGGACAACATCTGGGCCATCGGCGACGTCACCGACCGGATGAACCTGACGCCCGTCGCCATCCGCGAGGCCGTCGCCTTCCACCAGACCGTCTATCGCGACAATCCCCAGCACTTCGACTACGAGGCCGTGGCCACCGCCGTCTTCAGCCAGCCGCCGGTCGGGGTCGTGGGCCTCAGCGAGGCGGAGGCCCGCCGCTCCTGCTCGAACGGCGTCGATGTCTACGTCACCCGGTTCCGGCCGATGAAATACGCCTTCACCGGCTCGGACGAGCGGGTGCTGATGAAGCTGGTGGTCGATGCAGACAGCCAGCGCGTGGTCGGCGTCCATATCGTCGGACCCGACAGCCCGGAGATGATCCAGTTGGCCGCCATCGCGGTGAAGGCTGGCCTGACCAAGGCGCAGTGGGACGCCACCTGCGCCGTTCACCCAACCATGGCCGAAGAGCTGGTCACGCTGAAGGAGAAGCAGTCGGGCGCGACCTCCGCCGGCTGACGCTTGCTCTCAGGGCCTGGGCCGCTCGCGGAACCGCTCGAGCAGGTCCAGCCGGGCGCTGAACGGCACGGGCGTCACGGTCGGTCCCGGATTGACGAAGTTCATCAGCCGGGTGTCTCTCAGCGTCGTCGTGGGCCAGCGGGGCCGCCCGACGCCATTCGGATCGCCCGATCGCGCGAAGGCGGTCCAGTAGCCCATCATGGCCTCCGACGCCTTCCGGTCCCGATCTTCGACCGGATACGGCAGGGTGTTTAAGGTGCCGAACACATAGGGCCGTTCGATTGCATGAGTCGCGCCGCCATGCGGCTCCGGATTCTGCGGCGACGAGATATCGAACCGATAGAGCCAGGCCGGATGGCCCGCCTTGGCATGCAGCCGCGCCAGCATCCGGGCCGGCTCGGAAAACACCAGATCCGTGATCGCCAGCTTGTCGAACGCTTCCAGCCCGCCATAGGCCTGAACGGCGTCGGCGCGCTCGAGCCAGGTCATGTCGTCGTCGATCTGACCATAGCCGTTGCGATCCGTCGGCCGCATCCACCAGAACTCGGCGCTGTTGCTGCCGATGATGAAGGGCACCGGGGCCTGCCGCCCCGCCTTGAACGCCGCCTCAACCGTGGACGGCACGACCCGCCCGTCGATCAGCGTCAGGTCGCCGTTGGCGAAGACCGGCGGCGGCGTCAGGAACAGATCGGCTGGCGCCGCACGCAAATCCGCCGCCGTTCGCAATCCCGCGCCATAGGCCCAGACCTCGCCGCGCTCCCGCGCTGAAGGCGCGCCATAGGCGCCTTTGCGGTCCAGTGGCGTCTGCAACTCCCGGCCCAGGCCGGATTGAACGATCGCCCGGTCGAACAGACCGCGCGCCGGCGGCGAGATCATCAGCCGCGTGACGATCGCCCCGCCCGCCGATTCACCGAGGATGGTCACGTTCTTGGGGTCGCCGCCAAAGGCCGCGATATTGGCCCGCACCCATTTCAGCGCCGCCGTCACGTCCATCAGACCGTAGTTGCCCGCCGCCTCGCCCGCCGGCCGCTCGGCCGCCAGCGCCGGATGATCGAAGAAGCCCAGCCGCCCCAGTCGATAGTTCAGCGTCACCACGACCATGCCGCGCTTGGCCAGGTTCGTTCCGTCATACAGCGGCGCGGTTCCCGACCCGTTCACCAGCCCGCCGCCGTGGATCCAGACCATGACCGGCGCGGGCTGAGCCGCGCTGATGGGCCGCCAGACGTTCAGGTTCAGGCAATCCTCGCTCATCGGCAAGGGACCGACGCCAGGGTCGCCGTTCGGGGGCGCCTGCATGCACAGCGGGCCATAGGCCGAGGCGTCCCGCTGGCCCTGCCAGGTCGGCGCGGGACCGGGTGGTCGCCAACGTCGCTCGGCCGTCGGCGGCGCGGCATAGGGAATGTTCTTGAACGCCGCCACATCGGCATCCGCGCGTCCGTTCAGGACGCCCTGCGAAATGCGGACGGTGGGCTGGTCGGCTGCGGGCGCCATCATGAGCGAGAGGGTGGCGAAAACGCCGGCGATTGTCATGCGCGCTGATTAGCAAATTCCGGCGGCCCGCCAATAAACTTGCGATCACAGTTCACGACACGCGACCAGAGAACCGATTTCGATGTGGCGCGTTATCGCCAAGCTGTGCGGGGTAGGCGTTGAACGAAACAGTGAAATCAAGCGACCTGACCGTCGATCTGGGCGCGGCCTTTGAGGCTTCGCCCAATCCGTATGTGCTGCTCACGCCTGACCTGCGCATCGCAGAAGTCAACCAGGCCTATATGGATGTGACCGGAGCCAAGCGCAGCGATGTGCTGGGTCAGCCGCTCTTTGCCGCCTTTGACTCCGGCCCCGGATCCGATGCCCCTGAGAATGTTCGACAGGTCCGCGCCTCGCTTGAAAAGGCGCGAGACACACGACAACGCGATCATCTCGCCGTGGTGCGCTTTTCGATGCCTCGAGTGCTGGCTGACGGCACCGAGGGTTTTGAGGAACGTCTGTGGAGCGCCACCCATACGCCCATCCTGAACGGCGACGGCGAAGTGGTCATGCTGCTTCAACACACCACGGATGTGACGGACCTGGCGCCCGTGATCCGCCCGGATGAGCCGACCACCGCGCTGGACGCCATCGTCGGCGGCTCGGTCCTGCGCCGGGCTCAATCCGTCCAGGAGGACAATCGTCGCCTGGAGACCGAGCGCAATCGCCTCGTCGAAATGTTCATGCAGGCCCCTGGCTTCGTCGCCATCCTGTCCGGGCCGGATCACCGGTTTCAGATGCATAACGACGCCTACAGCCAACTCATCGGTCACAGGGATATTGCCGGAAAGCCCGTCAGGCAGGCCCTGCCGGAACTGGAAGGCCAAGGCTTCTACGAGTTTCTCGATAGCGTCTTCGCCACAGGCGAACCCTATGAAGGCCGCGAAAGCGCGGCCCAACTGCAGCGCAAGCCGGACGGGCTGCTCGAAACCGTCTATCTCAACTTCATCTATCAACCGATCCGAGACGATGCGGGCGCGGTCGTGGGTATCTTCGTTCAGGGCCACGACATCACCGAAAACGTCTTGGCCGCCCAGCGTCAGAAGTTGATGATCGACGAACTGAACCACCGCGTGAAGAACACCCTGGCCACGGTCCAATCCATCGCGATCCAGACGGCCCGTTCCAACACCGACCCCGCCAGCTTCGCCGAGACCTTCCAGTCCCGGATCATGGCGCTGTCGCACACCCACAATCTGCTGACGCAAAGCCATTGGGAGGGCGCCGACCTGCGCGCCATCCTGGAACATGAAACTGAAGCTTACGGGCCGACCCGCATAAGCCTGAATGGACCGCCGGTGTCGCTGGAGCCGGCCGTCGTCCTGTCTTTGGGCATGATCTTCCATGAGCTCGCGACGAATGCCGCCAAATATGGCGCGCTTCATACCCCGGACGGTCGCATCCTCATCGACTGGGGCCTAGCGGATCAGCGCGACCGGAAACTGAAGCTGAGCTGGCGAGAGATCGGCGGCCCGAAGGTTACGGCTCCGGAAAGAAGAGGCTTCGGTAGCCGCTTGATTGAACGAAACATTCGACATGATCTGGCGGGCGAGATCGATCTGGTCTACGCCACCGATGGATTGATCGCGGAACTGACGGTTCCACTGGACAGGACGGCCGCACAATGACTCAACCTCTGACCGGTCGCCGTGTCCTCGTGGTCGAGGACGAATCCCTAGTGGCCATGCTTCTGGAAACCATTCTGGAAGACATGGAATGCGTGCCGATCGGTCCCGCCTCCAATGTTGACGACGGCCAAAAACTGGCTCGAGAGACGGACAATCTCGACGCCGCCCTGCTGGACGTGAACGTCGCCGGTCGTCAGGTCTTTCCCGTAGCGGAGGCGCTGAAGGAACGCGGCGTGCCGTTCGTCTTTTCAACCGGCTACGGCGAAGGCGGTTTGCCCGACGAATGGCGCGGCCAACCCACGATCCAGAAGCCTTTCACCGAAGCCGCCATCCGCGACGCCCTGATGAAGGCCATGGGCGTCGCCGAGATCTAAAAAAAACTCGCCCTAGTGCTGAAGTAAAGCATGGACTTGCCTATCCAGTAGCAAAGCTCGGCCGGCCGCGAGATGTCCCAGACGGCGAGGTCGGCAGCCTTGCCCAGTTCCAAAGTGCCGATTTCGTCAAGCAGACCCAGCGCCCTCGCCGCCTCCCGCGTTGCGCCGGCCAAGGCCTCTTCCGGTGTCAGGCGAAACTGGACGCACGCCAGATTGAGCGCGGCGGTCATGGAGGCCAATGGCGATGTTCCGGGATTGCAGTCGGTGGCGACGGCCATGCGCACGCCGTGGCGGCGCAGGAGATCGATGGGCGGCGGCTGGGTCTCGCGCAGCATCAGATAGGCGCCGGGCAAAAGGACGGCGACCACACCCGCGGCGGCCATGGCGGCGACGCCCTCCTCGGTCGCATGTTCGATGTGATCGGCCGACAGGGCCTGATAGCGCGCCGCAAGGGCAGCACCACCGCCGTTCGATAACTGGTCGGCGTGCAGTTTGACCGGTAGCCCCAGCGCGCGCGCCTTGTCGAACAGGCGCGACACTTCTGCGGTCGAGAAGGCGATGGGCTCGCAATAGGCGTCGACCGCATCGATCAGACCTTCGGCATGGGCGGCGGGCAGGATGTCTTCGATGGCCAAATCAACATAGGCCGCCCGGTCGTCGCGATATTCAGGCGGCACGGCATGCAGGCCCAGGTAGCTAGTGCGGACACGCACCCCGCCCTCGCGCCCTATCCGACGCGCAACACGCAGCATCTTCAACTCGGTCTCAAGGTCCAGACCATAGCCGGACTTGATCTCGACGGTGGTGACCCCGGTGGCCTTCAGCCCCGCCAGACGTGTCATGGCGGAGGCGAACAGGTCATCCTCCGACGCGGCGCGCGTGGCCTTCACGGACGAGACGATGCCTCCGCCGGCCCGCGCGATCTCCTCATAGGTCGCGCCGCCCAGCCGCTGTTCGAACTCGGCCGAACGGTCGCCGCCGAACACCAAATGGGTGTGGCAGTCGATCAGGCCAGGCGTGACCCATCCCCCCTCCAGACGCTGGGTTTCAACCGCCTCTACAGCCGGCAGGTCAGCGCGCGGTCCCACCCAGGCGATGCGGCCATCGGCGACGACCACGGCGGCGTCCTGGATGGCGCCATAAGGAACCGGTCCCTCGACCATGGTGGCGACATGACAGTCGATCAGCAGACGGTCGGCCTTCATCGGCGAGGCTCCTTGGCCAGAACGGGTGAATGGGCTGACGAGAAGCGCGCCACCAGATCGTAGCGGTCGCCGGGGAAGGTCTGCCACACCCGCGTCACCCCCTGTCCGTCCCGCCATGTCCGCCGCTCGACGCATAGACAGGCGGCGCCCGGCTTGAGTTCCAGTAGGCGGGCAGCGCGGGCGTCCGCCGCGATCGCTGAAATGCGGTTCTCAGCCTCAGTCCATGGCGCCGAGTCCAGCAGCCAGCTTCCCGGTGGAATCACATGAAAGTCCACGTCTATGGCTTGAGGCGCCGCGCCGAGCGCGATGAGCCGATGTTCCAAGGCCAGGGGCGCGCCGTCGGCGCTGTGCAGACAGGTCAGATCGAGCAGAAGACCACCCGACGCCAGTTCGATTTCGTCCTCACCGTCCGGCTCACGTTCTATCCGCTCAAGGAGGACGTAGCCGTAAGCCTGCCCGCGCTCGATCACCTCTGCCCGCAGGTCGGGAATAGCCAGGACGGCGGCGTGGGCCTTGGGCTGGGCGACGAAGGTGCCGGCGCGACGTCGGCGCATCAACAGCCCCCGCCCCGCCAGTTCCGAAATGGCTTTGGACACCGTCATGCGTGAACAGCCGTAGCGTTCGGTTAGCTCATGCTCGAACGGAATGCGATCGCCGGGCGATAGCTCGCCGGACAGGATAAGCCCCTCCAGATCGGCGTAGATGCGGCGATGCAGGCTCACCCCAACACCGCCGACAAGGCCTTGCGATAGCGCGCCTCAATGTTGTCTCGGGCGATATGGCGGCCGTTTTTCACGACCTCCCGCCCTGCGCACCAAACCGAACGGATTGAGCCCGTCGGCGCGCCGAAGATCCAGCTGTCGAGCACCGCATCGCCCGACCGTCCCGCAAACGCGACGCCGCTTGTATCCAGCGATACGATGTCCGCCGACGCCCCGACGCTCAGCCCCGATGCCGCGCCCGTCGCCTGGACGCCGCCCGCCAGCGCGCGATCAAACAAGGCGCGGCCCGTCGAGCGTTCAGGGTCCGCCATCACCGCGCGACCGCGAAGCGCCAGCCGCTGACTGTATTCCAGCATTTGCAGTTCCTCTGCGACGCCGATCTGCACGTTGGAATCGGTTCCGATGCCGAACCGCCCGCCGGCGCGCGTGAAATCGACCGCCGGGAAGACGCCGTCGCCCAGATTAGCCTCCGTGATCGGGCACAGGCCGACGACGGCGCCGCGCGCCACGACGCCGCGCCACTCGGCTTCAGTCACATGGGTGGAGTGGATCAGGCACCAGCGAGAATCGACCGGCGCATTGGCCAGGAGCCATTCTACCGGCCGCGCGCCAGACCAGGCCAGGCAGTCCGCGACCTCCTTGGTCTGTTCGGCGACATGGATATGGATCGGACCGTCGCCCGCCAGCGCAGGTATGGCCGTCAGTTCATCAGGGCTGACGGCGCGCAGGCTGTGCGGCGCGACCCCGACCACGGCGTCGGGCAGATCGGCGGCCAGGGCCCGGCATCGCGTGACCAGATCGGCGAAACCGTCCAGGTCGTTCATGAAGCGCCGCTGTCCATGCGCCGACGGCTGTCCCCCAAACCCGGCATGGGCGTAGAAGACCGGCAGCAGGGTCAGGGCGATGCCCGTCGCCTGCGCCGCCGTCATGATCCGCGCTGCGATCTCGGCCCGGTCCGAATAGACCACTCCCGACGGGTCGTTGTGCAGATAATGGAACTCGGCGACGCGGGTGAAGCCGCCCTCCAGCATTTCCATGAAGGCCAGGGCGGTGATGGCCTCGATCTCTTCCGGCCCGCCCCGATCCAGGAAGCGGTACATCAGCTCGCGCCACGTCCAGAAGTCGTCGTCCGAAGGCCCGCGCGCCTCGGTCAGACCCGCCATGGCGCGCTGAAAGGCGTGGCTGTGCACGTTGGCTACGCCGGGCAGGGCGACACCGCCCCCTTCGTCCGCCGGGCTACGCGCCACGGCGGTTTCCAGACTGACAATCCGCCCGCCCGCGATGCCGATGCGGACGTCGCGCGCCCAGCCGTCCGGCAATAGGGCCGCTTCGAACCAGAGGGTGCGATCCACAGGCTGCGGCTGAAGGGTCACTGGACAGGTCCGTGTCGTTCCGATCAATATGTCTAGACATACCACGATGGATCGATTTGGCGAGGGAGGCCGAACGGATGCAGGACTGGCTGACCATCCACGAAGGTTCGGCGCCGATGGTGATCGGCCTGCCGCACACAGGCACCGACATTCCGGCCGCCATCGAGGCGCGGATGACTTCATCCTGGCTGGCCCGCAAGGACGCGGACTGGTGGGTGGATCGGCTGTACGACTTCGCGATCGATATGGGCGCCACCTTGGTGCGAACGGGCGTGTCGCGCAGTGTCATCGACGTGAATCGCGATCCGTCGGGCGTCTCTCTCTACCCCGGCATGACCACGACCGGCCTGTGCCCGACCGAGACCTTCGACGGCGAGCCGCTGTATCAGGCAGGTCAGGAACCCGACGCGGCCGAGATCGCCGAGCGACGCGCGATCTGGTTCGATCCCTATCACGCCGCCCTGCAAGCCCAACTGGAGCGACTGCGCAACCGAGGTCCGGTCGTCCTCTACGACGCCCATTCGATCCGGTCCGTCGTGCCGCGCCTGTTCGAGGGCGAACTGCCTCAGTTCAATATCGGCGACAACGACGGCGCCACCTGCGCCGGCGACCTGACCCAGGCTGTCGAAAAAGCCTGTGCGATCAGCGGCGACAGCGTCGTCGTCAACGGCCGATTCAAGGGCGGCTGGACCACGCGCCATTACGGCCAATCCGACGCAGACGTTCACGCCATCCAGATGGAGCTGGCGGACCGTGGCTACATCCTTGATCCCACCGGCCCGGTGTCGCCCGACAACTGGCCCAGCCCCTACCAGCCGGACCGCGCCGAGCCGATGCGCGCCCATCTGCGCCGCGTCCTGACCGCCTGCATCGCCTTCGCCGAGAGCCAACGATGAACACGTCCAACGCCCGGATCGTCCGCAGCCCGCGTGGACCCGAAAAGACCGCCAAGACCTGGGCCGCGGAGGCGGCCATGCGGATGCTGATGAACAACCTGGATCCCGAGGTGGCCGAGCGGCCCCAGGACCTCGTCGTCTATGGCGGCATTGGCAAGGCGGCGCGGGATTGGGCGGCGTTCGACAGGATCGTGGAAACCCTGCAAGCGCTGGAGGCCGACGAAACCCTGCTGGTTCAATCCGGCAAGCCGGTCGGAGTCTTCCGCACCCATGCCGAAGCCCCGCGCGTGCTGATCGCCAATTCCAACCTGGTGCCGAAATGGGCGACCTGGGAGCATTTCAACGAACTGGATCGCAAGGGCCTGGCCATGTACGGCCAGATGACCGCCGGGTCGTGGATTTACATCGGCACCCAGGGTATCGTCCAAGGCACCTACGAGACCTTCATGGAGGCCGGCCGCCAGCACTACGGCGGCGACTGGTCGGGCAAGTGGATCCTGACCGCAGGCCTCGGCGGCATGGGCGGGGCCCAGCCTCTGGCCGCGACCATGGCCGGCGCATCCTGCATCACGATCGAATGCCAACGCAGCCGCATCGAGTTCCGTCTGCGCACGCGCTACGTCGATGTCATGGCCGAAACCCTGGACGAGGCCTTGGCGCTGCTGGAGCAATCGTTCCGCGACAAGAAACCCTTGTCGATCGGCCTGTTGGGCAACGCAGCCAATCTGTTGCCTGAAATGGTCCGACGCAGCATCCGGCCAGATCTGGTCACCGACCAGACCAGCGCGCACGATCTGATCAACGGCTATCTCCCCTCCGGCTGGACCGTCGCGGAGTGGGAAGACAAGCGCGTCAGTGATCCGAACAGCGTCGCCGCCGCCGCGCGCATCTCCATCGTCGCCCATGTGAAGGCCATGCTGGACTTCCAGGCGATGGGCGTGCCGACCACCGACTACGGCAACAACATTCGTCAGGTCGCCTTCGACGCGGGGGTGACGAACGCGTTCGACTTCCCCGGCTTCGTGCCCGCCTACATCCGCCCGCTGTTCTGTCGAGGCATCGGCCCGTTCCGCTGGGCGGCCCTGACCGGCGATCCGGAAGATATCAGAAAGACAGACGCGGCGATGAAGCGGCTGTTCCCCGACAACGCGGGTCTGCATCGCTGGCTCGACATGGCGGGTGAACGCATTGCCTTTCAAGGACTTCCTGCCCGCATCTGCTGGATCGGATTGGGTGACCGCCACCGCGCCGGTCTGATGTTCAACGACATGGTGGCGTCGGGCGAACTGTCCGGCCCCATCGTCATCGGCCGCGATCACCTGGACAGCGGGTCGGTCGCCAGCCCGAACCGAGAGACCGAGGCCATGATGGACGGATCGGACGCCATCTCCGACTGGCCTCTGCTGAACGCCCTTCTGAACACGGCCTCGGGCGCCAGCTGGGTGTCGCTGCACCACGGCGGCGGTGTCGGTATGGGCTATTCACAGCACTCGGGCGTTGTCATCGTCGCGGACGGGACCCCGGAGGCCGCCCAACGGCTTGAGCGGGTGCTGTGGAATGACCCCGCCACCGGCGTCATGCGTCACGCCGACGCCGGCTATGAGATCGCCCGTGCGGCCGCGCGCGAGCACGAACTGAACCTTCCGAGCCTGAAGGCCTGAACCATGACCGCGATCACTCTCGGCCAGTCGTCTCTCACGCTTACTCAGCTTCGTGCGGTGCTGGAGGGCCCCGCTACCGTTTCACTGACGCCGGCCGCTTGGGCCGATGTGGACAAGGGCGCAGCGACCATCGCCGCCATCGTGGCCGAGGGGCGCACCGTCTATGGCGTCAACACCGGCTTCGGCCTGCTGGCCAACACCTCCATCGCGCCTGAAGATCTGGAGACGCTGCAGCGTAATCTGGTTCTCAGCCACGCCTGCGGGGTCGGGCCGCTGCTGCCGGATGCGGTGACCCGTCTTATGATGGTGCTGAAGATCGCCAGTCTGTCGCGCGGCGCCTCGGGTGTTCGGCGCGAAACGCTGGAGGCCCTGATCGCCCTGGTCAACGCGGACGTCCTGCCCTGCATTCCATCCAAGGGATCGGTCGGCGCCTCGGGCGACCTGGCGCCGCTGGCCCATATGTCCTGCGTCCTGATGGGCGTGGGCGAGGCGCGGCTGAACGGCGAGACGTTGAAGGCCGAAACGGCTCTGGCGAAGGTCGGCCTCACTCCCCTGACGCTCGGCCCGAAGGAAGGCTTGGCCCTGCTGAACGGCACCCAGTGTTCGACAGCGCTGGCCTTGGCGGGTCTGTTCGCGGCAGAGGCGGCGTTCGCCGCCGGGATCGCCGCCGGGGCCTTGTCGGTCGATGCGCTGAAAGGGTCCGACTCGCCGTTCGATCATCGCATCCACGCGCTGCGCGGCCAACCGGGCCAGATCGCCGTCGCCGCCCGCCTGCGCGAGTTGATGGCCGGCTCCGCCATCCGCGACAGTCACCGCGACGACTGCTCCAAGGTCCAGGACCCCTACTCCCTGCGCTGCCAGCCCCAGGTCATGGGCGCGATCCTCGATGTGCTGACCAGCGCCGCCGCTGCGCTAGCGCGCGAGGCCAACGCCGTGACCGACAATCCACTGGTCTTCATCCAGGATGGTGACGTCGTTTCGAGCGGCAACTTCCACGCCGAACCCGTTGCTTTCGCTGCCGATCAGATCGCCATGGCTCTGTGCGAGATCGGCAATATCTCCGAACGCCGCACCTCGATCCTGGTCGATCCCAAGATGAGCGAACTGCCGGCCTTTCTGGTCAAGGAGAGCGGCCTGAACTCCGGCTTCATGATCGCCCAGGTGACGGCCGCCGCCCTGATCGCCGAGAATCGCATGGTCGCCCACCCATGCAGCGTGGACACCGTGCCGACCAGCGCCAATCAGGAAGACCATGTCAGCATGGCCACCCACGGCGCCCGCCGCCTGCTGGACATGGCGGAGAATACGGCGACGGTGGTCGGCATCGAGCTTCTCGCTGCAGCGCAGGGACTGGAGTTCCATCGGCCGCTCACTAGCTCGCCGGCGCTGGAACAGGTCTTCGCCATCGTCCGCGAGGCTGCCGCCCCCTACGCCAGCGACCACTATTTCGCCCCGG
Source organism: Brevundimonas diminuta (assembly GCF_022654015.1). Lineage (NCBI taxonomy): Bacteria > Pseudomonadati > Pseudomonadota > Alphaproteobacteria > Caulobacterales > Caulobacteraceae > Brevundimonas > Brevundimonas diminuta. The sequence goes on along the minus strand of NZ_CP073063.1, from coordinate 1,700,328 downwards.
ACATCGCTCGCGCGACCGACGCCGTGCGCGCCGGTCGTTATCGACCCTTCGCGGCGGACCTGCTGCCCTCGGCCTGATCCGGCTCAGCCGCCAAGAACGCCCAGGTGTTCCATCAGGATGGCCGAGCCCAGACCGATCAGGGCGATGCCGCCGATGATCTCGGCCGTCTTGCCGAAGCGCGTGCCCACGGCCTTGCCGATCAGCATGCCGATCGTAGTCAGGATAAAGGTGGTGAAACCGATCGAGGCGGCGATCACCCAGATATTGGCCCCGATGAAGGCCAGCCCCACGCCCACGGCCGCGGCGTCGATGCTGGTTCCGACCGCCGTCGCAACCAGCGCCCAAGGGCCGGACCGGCGCGGCCCCTCATCCTCGTCCGCGCCCCGCAGCTGGACGCCTTCCCAGATCATCTTACCGCCGACGATCAGCAGCAGGGTGAAGGCGATCCAGTGATCCACCTTTTCGACCAGGCCGGCGGCGATGATGCCCAATCCCCAGCCGATCAGGGGCGTAATCGCCTCGATGACGCCGAAGACTAGGCCGGCCTTTACCGCGTCCTTGATGACAGGTCGATGCGACGCCCCGCGTCCGACGGCGGCCGCAAAGGCGTCCGTGGACATGCTGAGCGAGAGAATGGCAATGGCGCCTGGGGTCATGAAACAACACTCGACCGGACGCGTGACAGCGGTCCTGCACCGGCCGGTCGCGGCGTCAGGACACGCTGGTCTCGCTAGGCGGTGGTTCCGCTGATCGCGCCACGCGCCCAAGCGCGAGTATGTTGACGCGATCCCGACGACGAACGCCGGAAGCTACTCCCCAACAGGAGGCGGCTCTCTACACGCCGGTTCCCGCGCTTGGCAACCTCACAGGTCGATCAGCCGCCCGATTTGGGCGCCACGACGACGGGCGCATCATCGCGCGCCGAGGTCGATGCGCCGGCCGGTTGGCGCTCGACCGTCAGGGCATAGGCGCCGATCTGATTGGGTCCATAGGCGCGGGCGCGCACGACGTACCAGCCGTCGTCCGGCGTGGTCCAATCCAGCTTGGCGTGGGCGTCGGACAGGCTGTCGTCATCGGTGGCCAGGCTGGTGAAATCGCCGTCTTCGTCTTCCTTGCCCAGGTCGATGAAGGAGTCGAAGGCGTTCGACACCATCGTCAGACGCAGCTTCTCGTCCTCCTTGGCCTGGAAGCGGTAGGCGTTGAAGAAGGCGCCTTCGTCGCTGAGCGCGGCGCTGTTCGACAGGGTCCCGCGCACGGTCGACCCGATCAGCAGGCTGCCGGGCTTGGGCTCTGGCCCGCGATCCAGCAGCTCCAGCGAATAGAGGCCCTTGCCCTCCGCATCCAGCGGCATGGCGCGAACCACATAATTCCCGTCCGACGGCAGGGTGAAGTTCAGCCTTGAGTCCGTGCCCTCGGCCAGGCCGTCGTCATCGCTGGCCAGGGCCTCGAACTCACCCTCGGCCTTGCCGATCTCCAGATAGGCGTCGAAGTCGCCGGACCGCAGGATCGCCTGGACACGCTGACCTTCCGTTCCGGCAAAGGCATAGGCGTCGTAGCGTTTGCCGTCGTCGCCCTGGGGATCCTCGTCGGTGATCTCGCCTTGCACGGTTTGACCCAGGGTCGCCGTGGTCGGCGGCGGCGGCGGTGCGGTTTCGGTCAGCTTCAGCGTATAGTCGCCCTCGGCCTCGTCGCTGAACCCGCGCGCCTCGATGATGTAGTCGCCGTCGGCGTCCAAGGTGCGCGCAATGCGGGCGTCGGTGCCCGAGCCGGCGCCGTCGTCGTCCTCGGCCAGAACGGTATCGTCCGATGCGCGGCGAAGCGTCAGATAGGCGTCGAAGTCGCTCGACTTCATTTCGATCGCGACGCGCTGACCGTTCGTTCCGGTGAAGCGATAGGTCTCCGCGCGCTGGCCGCCGTCGTTCGTAGCGCTGTCCGAGCCCAGCTCACCCTTGATCTCGTCACCGATCGCGACGGGCTTTGACGGCGGCGCGGGCGGCGCCTCGGCTAGGCCCAGTTCGTAACGACCCAGCCCGTCTTCCAGCGACGTGGCCCGGATCACATATTCGCCGTCCGTCGGCGCCGAGAAGGTCAGCCGCGAATTCAGCCCGCCGCCGGGCGCGTCGTCGTTCGAACTGATCTCCACGAAATCGGGACCGTTCATCCGCCCCACCCGCACCAGGGGATCGAAAGCCTCGGAATCCAGCGTCACCACGAACCGATCGCCGGCGTTGGCGCGGAAGGCGTAGGCGTCATAGCGGCCGCCGTCTTCCTGCTCAGGATCGCGAGCCGTCAGTTCGCCGCTCTGTGTCGACCCGACGCGGACACCGCCGGGTCGCGGCGCACGCGGTGCGGCCGGGCGTTCCTGCAACGACAGACGATAGTCGCCGCCGTCCAGTCCGCTCAGCGTCCGGGCTCTGAGAACATAGGTCCCCGCCTGTTCCGGCGTGAAGCGCAGCCGCGCATTGGTGCCGTCGCCCAATCCGTCGTCGTCGGACGTCAGCGGCTCGCCCGCCGCGCCGTCGGCATAGATTTCCAGATAGGCGTCGAAAGCGTCCGACCTCAGCGTGGCTTCCAGCCGCTGCCCCGCTCGCGCCTCGAACCGATAGTCGTCATAGCGATATTCATCATCCGCCGCCTTGGCGTCGCCGTCCGTCAGGGCGCCGTTCACATCGGCCCCGATACGCAACGGCTGCGCGTCCTGGGCCACGGCCGGCGCGACCGTCCACAAAAGGGCCAGGGTGCTGACAGCGGCGGCGAGCGACGGACGGTTCATGAATTCCTCCAGCATAGGCTGCGGATCATAGACGCCGAACCGTGACGGCTGTAAATCGCCGCCATCCTGATTTCCCGCCAGACGGAGCTGCCATGTCGGCCCAATCCACGCCTGCGACCCTGATCGACGGCAAGGCCTTCTCGGCCGCACTGGTGGAACGCGTCGGGGCGGCCGTCGCCCGGCTGGAAGCCGCGCACGGCGTCAAACCCGGTCTGGCCGTCGTCATCGTCGGCGAGGACCCGGCCAGCCAGATCTACGTCCGCAACAAGGGCGAGACGACGCTGCGCGCCGGCATGCGCTCCGACACCCACCGCCTGGCCGAATCGACCCGCCAGGACGAACTGCTGGCCCTGATCGCCAAGTTGAATGCGGATGCCGGCATTCACGGCATCCTGGTGCAACTGCCCCTGCCCGCCCACATCGACGCGACGGTGGTTCTGGACGCCATTTCACCGGACAAGGATGTGGACGGCTTTCACGTCGTGAACGCCGGTCGTCTGGCCGTCGGCCTGCCGGGTCTGGTCCCCTGCACCCCCTTGGGCTGTCTGATGCTTTTGAAGGATCAGCTCGGCGATCTGTCGGGCCTGAACGCTGTCATCGTCGGCCGCTCCAACATCGTCGGCAAACCGATGGCTCAACTGCTGCTGGGCGAAAACTGCACGGTCACCGTCGCCCATTCGCGCACGCGCGACCTGCCCGACGTCTGCCGTCGCGCCGACATTCTGGTCGCCGCCGTCGGTCGGCCCGAGATCATCAAGGGCGACTGGATCAAACCAGGCGCGACCGTCATCGACGTGGGCATCAACCGCGTCCCCTCGGCCGATCCCGTCAAGGCCGCCGAGGGCAAGACCCGCGTCGTCGGCGATGTCGCTTTCAAAGAGGCGGTCGAGGCCGCGGGCCGCATCACCCCGGTGCCGGGGGGCGTCGGCCCGATGACCATCGCCTGTTTGTTGGCCAACACCTATTCTGCCGCCTGCCGCCTCAACAATCTCCAACCGGAGCCATTGGACGCTTGATGCATTTATTGGGCCGGTGAATAGTCCCGTTCAACGGCGCTATCGCCGAACGGGAGATGTCATGGTCCGCTTTAACGCTCGCGCCGTCGCTCTGACCGGTGCTCTGATGATCGTCCCCGCCGTGGCGGGCTGCGGTTACAACACCATTCCAACCAAGCAGGAACGCGCCGAGGCGGCCTGGGCCGATGTGCAGAGCCAGTATCAGCGCCGCGCCGACCTGATCCCCAATCTGGTCGCGACGGTTCAAGGCGCCGCGATCCAGGAACGCACCACCCTGACGGACGTCATCAACGCCCGCGCCCGCGCCACTTCGGTCAACGTCTCGGCCGACGACCTCGATAATCCGCAGGCCTTCCAGCAGTATCAGGAGGCCCAGAGCCAGCTGTCCGGCGCCCTGTCACGCCTGCTGGTCACGGTCGAGGCCTATCCGCAACTTCAGGCCAATCAGAACTTCCTGACCCTGCAGTCCCAACTGGAAGGCACCGAAAACCGCATCCAGATCGCGCGCCGCGACTACAATGAGGCCGTTCGCGACTACAACACGACGCTTCGCACGTTCCCGCAGGTGATCTGGGCCAAGACCCTGCATGGCGGGTCGCAGCCGATGCAGTTGTTCACCGCCACCGCCGCCGCCCAGTCGGCGCCCCAGGTCAACTTCAATCTGAACGCCCCGCCCGCCAACGCTTCGGCGCCCGGCGGCGGCGCACCGGCCGTGGCGCCGGGCGCGACCCCGCCCGCCCAGTGACAAACCTTCAAGCGGCGGCGCGGCGTTCGCCGGGCGTCGCTGCCCTCCTTTTCAGCCTTGTCATCGCCTTGCTGCTGGTCCTGCCGGCGGCGGCTCAGAGAAAGATCGACTTCCCGCCCCTGACCGGCCGCGTGGTCGATCAGGCCAATCTGCTCGACCCGGCGACGGAACAGGCCCTGACCGAGAAGCTCGCGGCGCTTGAAGCCAGTTCGACCGACCAGTTGGTCGTCGTGACGGTCAACAGCCTTCAGGATCAGGAGATCGAGGACTACGGCTATCAGTTGGGTCGCGCCTGGGGCATCGGCCAGAAGGAAAACGACAACGGCGCCCTGCTGATCGTCGCGCCGAATGAACGCAAGGTCCGCGTCGAGGTCGGCTATGGGTTGGAGCCCATTCTGACCGACGCCTTCTCGTCCCAGGTCATCCGCAACGACATCCTCCCGTCGTTTCGAGACGGCGATTACCAGGCCGGCGTGATCAAGGGCGTAGACGCCCTGATCGCCCAGCTTTCGCTCGACCCGGCGGAGGCGCAGGCGCGCGCCCAGGCCGCCGCAGCCGAGCAAGCCGACACCAAGGGCGACTCCATCATTCCGCTGGTCATAATCGCCGCGCTCTTCCTGTTCATCTTCCTGATCGCCATGCGGTCCGGGCGCGGACGACGCAGCAATGTCAGCTCGGTTCTGCTGTGGGCGGCGTCAGAGGCGCTGCGGAACTCCGGCAGAGGCGGCGGCGGTTGGGGCGGCGGCGGCGGCTTCGGCGGTGGCGGGTTCGGCGGCGGAGGCGGCAGTTTCGGTGGCGGCGGCGCCTCGGGGGGATGGTGATGCAGATCACGGACAACGACCGCACCCGCATCGCCGAAGCCATAGCGGCGTCCGAGCGTCAGACATCGGGTGAAATCTTCTGCGTCGTCTCGCGTCGGGTCTCGACCTATGTGGACGTCAGCCTGGCCTGGGCGGCGGCGATGGCGCTTTTGGCCCCGATCGTCTTCGTTCCGTTCGTGCTGGATCTTCGCTGGCCCAGCGATGGCTGGGAGGCAGCGCACCAGGCCGCGCAGGACGCCACGACGGCGCAGGCTCTGGGCCTTTACGCGCTGTCGCAGGCCGTCGTTTTCGTCGGCGTCTTTCTGATGACCCGTATCCCGGCCGTGCGCCGTCTCGTGACGCCCGCCGGCGTCAGGCGCGGCCGCGTCAGGGAGGCGGCCTTGCAGCAATTTCTGGCTCAAGGCGTCCATGTCACGCAGGAGCGCACGGGCGTTCTGATCTTCGCGGCCCTGGACGAACATCAGGTCGAACTGATCGCCGATGAAGGCATCTACGCCAAGGTCGATGAGGACGCCTGGGCTCAGGCCGTCGCCGTACTGACCCGCGAGCTGCGCGCCGACCGCCCCGTCGATGGCTTTGCCGCCGCCATCGGTTTGTGCGGCGAGGTTCTGGCCCGCCACTTTCCGCCGCGCGCCGACAATCGCAACGAGTTGCCCGATCATCTGATCCTGCTCTGATCGTCGCATCGGGGTCGCATTCGCGCGCCAGAAGGCCTAGCCCACGGTCAACGTTCAACCAGTCGCCAGTTCATGCCTCGCCTTCTCACCTACAACGTCCACCGCTGCGTCGGCACGGATCGTCGCCTGGATGTCGGCCGGATCGTCGCCGTCATCGCCGAGTTCGAGCCGGACATCGTCTGCCTGCAGGAACTGGACGTGGGCCGCGCGCGCACAGGCGGGGTCGATCAGGCCGAGGCGATCGCCGACGGTCTGGCCATGACCTCACGCTTTCACCCGGCGATGCGGGTCGAGGCCGAACAGTACGGCGACGCCATCCTGACCCCGCATCCCGAACGGCTGATCCGCGCCGGCGCCCTGCCGACCGTGAGCGGCATTCCGGGCCTGGAACCGCGCGGGGCGATCTGGTCGGAAATCGAGATCGACGGCACGGGCGTGAACGTCATGAACACCCACCTGGGCCTGGTCCCACGCGAGCAGCGGCTTCAGGCCGCCGCTCTGGCCGGGTCCGGCTGGGTCGGCGCATGCGAGGGACCGATCCTGTTGGCCGGCGATTTCAACGCCACTTCGATCACCCGCCCCTATCAGACCCTGTGCCGCAGCCTACAGGACTGCCAGCGTCAGTTGGGCCAGAAGCCCAGCGTGAAGACCTTCCCGTCGGCTTTCCCCGCCATTCGCATCGACCACTGTTTCGTCAGCCCACATATCCGCATCCGCGCGGTGCAATCCGCCTTCTCGCCCCTAGCGCGCGTGGCCTCGGACCACCTGCCGCTGATCGTCGATTTCGAGGTCATTCAGCCCGGCGCGTGACCGCCCTCGGACGCGGGGCGGGTGCGCTGCGAACGGTTCAGCCGCTTCCACGGCCGCCAGGCATCGCTGGACGACGTCGGGTCGCCCAACTGCCATTCCGCAAACATCCGCTGGATGCGCGTTGGGGGCTCTGAACCCAGCGGCTTAAGCCGATCGGTTTCGAAGTTGCAGATCGCCTGCCCCACCGAGCCGAATACGCCCTCGACCGCCGAATAGTCCTCCGTCGCAACGCCCAGCCAATGGGCGATCGTCCGGTGACGATGCGCCGTAATGAAGGCCCGACCCGCCGCATCGACAGGCTCGGCGGCGATGTCGCATTCGGTATCCAGGCCCATCGACCGGTTATTCAGATTGGTGGACCCAATCCGCAGCAGCCGATCATCGATGATGGTCACCTTGGCATGGACGATAATCCGGTCGCCGTCGGCGGTCAGTGGGGCGAAGGCGAAGAAGCGGTTGTATTTGTCCGCCTGCTCCAGCCGGTGCAGCACCTCGGCCCGGGCCGTGTCCATGGTCATGCTGTCGAACCAACTCGGGCTCTTGGCGGTCGAGATGACGATGACCTGCGGCCCATCCACCTCGGCCAGACGTTCGGCCAATGCGGCGGCGATGACCGGCGAGGTGAAATACTGGTTCTCAATATAGATCAGCCGCTTGGCGCGCCGAATTGATTCCAGATGCAAGGCTTCGCTCTCGCGTACCTCCTGACGCCCAGACCATTTCGGCTCTGTGCGGGCGATGCCGACGGGCACGTCGGTCATCTGCACCGGCACCCCGTCGGGCCAAGGATCGTCCTCGACCTCATCAGGTATGGTGCGCTCCCACGTCGCCTTGAACCAGCGTTCGCGCGCCAGATCGCCCAGCGCCCGCGCCGCAGGACCGTCCATCACGCTCATCACCTCGTGACGCGCCTTGCAGATCAGGCCGCTCGGTAGGGCGCGGCGCGGGTCGCCGTCCAGATGTTCGTCGGAATCCCAGCGATCGGTCGAGATGTCGCCGCCGCCGCAGAAGGCCACCTTGTCGTCGATAACCACCACCTTCTGGTGATGGCAGGCGCCGATAGGACCGGGGGAATCGAGCCGAAACTCCACCATCCGCTTACGGAACCAGCGCTGCGCCTTGTGCGGATAGAAGCCCTGCGACGCGGCGATCAGCAGCGGCGATTTCCAGATGAGCAGTCGCACATCCAGGTCCGGCTTTTTCTTGACCAGCATCCGCAGCTGGCGACCGATTTCCGCCGACTTGTCGCCGGGCCGCGTTTCCGGATCCAGATGGGTGCGTGGATCGAACTGCCATCCCAGCAGCACGATGGAGCGTTGAGCCTTGTGGATCGCCGAAGACAGGGCGTCGAAATAGGCCTCGTTTTCCATCAGCACCGAAAAGCGGTGCGCGACGGCGGACGTCCACAGGGCTGGCCCCGGCTCCAGCAGACTGCCTTCGTAACTGTCGCCGGCTAGAGTCATGCGACCTATCTGTTTGATTCGCGTGACATGGTGTCGAAGCGCCTGCATCCTCCGTTTCACGCGCGTGTCTCTCGGTCAATCTTTCAGGGCGGGATTGTGACGTTCGCCGATTTGGCGCATAAGGAGCGTAGCCATACAGGCTGCGAGGGAGGGTAGAATGCAGGCGCTTGTCGAACTGATCGCTGGCTTCATCGCCCTGCTGGCCGCCGCCGTCCTGACGCAGTTCGGCGTCGACACCCACAACCCCAACCACGGCGACCGCGAAGTGCGCCGTGTGGTGGAGTGCCGTGACACCGGCTCCAACGCCACGCTGCTTTCCGAATCCAAGCGCGACTGCTGAACGCTGCGGCGCTTTGCGCGCTGCATGACGCGGTTCATCGACAGGTTGCGGGCTTGAGTCGGTTTCGTCCGCATCGATCATGCTCTAGGGTTTCCTCGGCGCTGTCGGACGCCCGCGTAGAGATCGAGTTTTTGAGCTTATGAAGTCTCCCAAACGGCCGCCGCTGAAGCTGACCGACGACGAGGCCGTTGCGCCGGTCGATCTTTCGGCCTCCGATGAAATGCCGGTCCAGGAGGCGACACCGTCGCTCGACCCGATTCCCGAGCCTGATTTCGAGATCGTGCAGCCGACGTTCGAGCCGCCAATGTCCGAGCGCCGCCGCCGTCGCCTGCTGGAAGAGCAGCGGCAGGCCGAAGAACGCGCCCTTGCCGCCGAAAGCGGCGTCGCCCCTGTCAATGGGGAAGCGACGCCAGAGGCTCCTGTCGATATGGCGGTCACCGCCGGTCAGCCGCCCGCGCCGTTCGAACTGTCCAAACCGCCGGCTGTGAAAACCGTTCAAGCCAAGCCCCAGGGCGAGCCGTCCGGGCGCCACGCCTATGTGATCGCAGGCGTTGCCTCCGCCCTGTGGATCGGCGGTGTCGCCTCCTGGGCCGCTTACGAGTTCGGCGCCGGCGGGGCAGAACTGGACCCGCTGCGGATCGCCATCTACGCCCTGATCGCCCTGGCCCCTGCGGGTTTGGCCATCATGTTGGCCCATGCCGTCCGACAGGGTGCCGGTCTGGCCGCAGAGACGCGCCGCGCCCGGCAGCTGGCCGAGGCCCTCGTGGCTCCGACCGCCCTGGCCGCCCAGCAAACCGGCGAGGTGCTTCAGTCGCTGCGTTCCGACATCGATCACGCCACCCTGGCGGCGGAACGCGCCCGCAACGACATGGCCCTGCTCCGAGTGGCGTTGGCCCAAGAGACAACGCGCCTGAACGAGGCGGCCGAGAACGCCGGCCGCACCGCACGACGTCTCACCGAAAACCTCGGCCGCGAGCGCGACCAGATGCAGACCCTGGGCATCCACCTGGATACGCAGGCGTCGGGCGTCATCGACGCGGTCGAGCGGCAGTCGCGCATGGTCGCGGACGCCTCCGATCTGGCTCAGGCGCAACTGCGTGAGGCCGAGGCCGCCCTCGCCGCGCGCGCCGCCGACCTCGCCGCCGCCGCTGGTGAAGCCCAAGACGCCGCACGCGTGGCCTCCGACGATCTGGCGCGCCAGACCATTCGACTTGAGAACGCCGGTTCGGGCGTCGCCGAGCAGATCCAATCCGTCGAGGAAGGCCTCAGCCAGCAACGCGCCGCCCTGGTCACCGCCGCCTACGCCCTGCGCACCGATCAGGAGGACTTCTCCGCCCAGGTCGAAAGCCAGCGCGCCCAATTGATCGAACATCTGTCCGCCACGCGCAGCGCCGCGGGCGATCTGGATCGCACCACCCAGACCTCGGTCGAGTCCATGCGCGATCTGGTCGAGGCCGCCACCGACCAGTTCCGCGCTCTCGTCGACATGTCGCAACGCGAGGCCGACGGCTTCGATTCCGCCACCAAGGTCGCCTTGGATCGCTTCGAAGCCTTGGCGGCCGAGGCGCGCGACGCTCTGATGGAAGAGACGCGCCGCGCCCTGGAGCAGATGCGCGCCACGGCCGAGGATTCCCGCGCCGCCGCCGCCGACGCCGCCGAACAGGCCCGTCTCCGCACCGACCGACTGGGTGAATCCCTGTTTGAAGCCGCCCAGAAGGCCGACACGGCCGCCGACGCTCGCATCGCCGACGCCCGCCGCATCGTCACCGAAACGTCCGGCTTGGTCGAAGAAACCGGCGAACGGATGGTCAGCCGCCTGGAAACCCTGGTTGCACGTCTCAACAGCGCCTTGTCGGAAATCGACACCGCCGTCGCCGACATCGACGAACGCGCCGCGCGCCTGCCTCAAGAAGCCCGCTCACGGGCTGACGCCGTGCGCGCCACGGTCGAGGAAGGCCTGGCCTCCCTTTCCGCCGCTTCGCGCAAGGCGGCGGAAGACACCGAGGCCCTGGATGTCGGGTTCCAGGATCGCGTGCGCCGAAACTACGACATGCTGACCGAGGCCGTGCGTCTGATGGGCGTGGTGTCGGGCGATACGACGCCGGCGCGTCGTCGCGAGCCGGCCGCAGAGATCGAAGCCCGGCCCGAACCTCGTACGGAGCGCCGGATCGATCGCCCCACGCCTCCCGCCTCGCCGCCCGCCGAAGAGCGCCGGTTCGGCCTGCGCAGCCGCCTGCGCCTCGAGCCCGCAGAGACGCCGCCGCCGTCCACCGACAAGGGCCTGGACTGGAGCGATCTGATCGACGGCGACGACGACAGCGAGGCCCCGCTGGAGCTGGACACGCCCTCCCCTTCGCCTGCCGAGGCCGAAGCCCTGTCCGACAGGGTCGCCGCCGCCATCCGGCGCATGGGAGTCGATCCCAACGCCCTCCTGCCCCGCTCGCGCGTCGAAGAGGCCGCGCGCGCCTTCAGCAACGGCGACCCCGACGCCGCGCGTCAGATCGTGCGTCGCGTCGCCCCGGCCGCCGTCCGCAGCGTGTCTCGCCGCGTCCTCAGCGACGCCGAACTGCGCGCTGACGCCGAACGCTATGTCCGCAACTTCGCGGTCATGCTGAACGCTTCGGCTCGCGCCGGAGACAGCGCGGCGGTGCAGTCCAGCCTGGCGTCCGACAGCGGTCGCGCCTTCATGTTGCTGGATGCGGCGGTCGGCGACCTGGGCTAAGACTTTTGCGCACTTGACGGCGTCGGGAAGTTACAGCCACTTGCACGTCACCGAACTGTCATGGATGGGGCTATGACTGGCACGATGAACGAAATCGACAGTCGGACGAGCGGCGATCGCCGCCCTGGCATCATCATATGCGCCTATGACGGCGACGATGACGGGTGGGATCTGGTCGAGGATCTGTCGGGCGAAATCTGGAGCCCCAGCGGGGCCCGCGCCGTGCCCATCGCCGCCGCCGATCCCGACGAACTCGCCTCCACCCTGGCCGCCCGTCTCGGGAGCGGGGAATGCCGGGCTGTCCTCCTGGTCGGACGCACGCAAAAGGGCGCAGGCTTCCGGGTCCAGATGCGCGCTGAAAACCGCACTCTCGACTACAAGCACCGCCTGTCCAGCACCGGGCCGGGCGTGGCCCGCACCACGGCGCCCGTCGCCGACATGGTTCGCGCCCTGACCGCCGCCGGGCTGCAGGCCGACGCCTCGTCCGACATCGAGGAAGACGCCGGCTCCTATATTCTCTACCGCGTGCTCTCGGACCTGCCGGATGGCCCTCTGACGCCGTCGATCGGCCTGCTGAGGGCGCCCGCCCCCGCCAATGAGGCGGCGGTGCGCAAGGGCGTCAAGGCCGCCGCCTCGGCCATGGCCAGCCACCTGACGCCGCTGCCGCGTGTCGGATAACCTTCCTGCGTCGCAGACATCGGCGCACTGGCGGTCTAGGGTTTCGAAATGACAGTGAGTCGCAACCTGATCGTTTTCGCCGCCCTGAATGGAGCCCTGGCCGTGGCGCTGGGCGCCTTCGCCGCGCATGGCGCCGGGCCGCAGATCAAGACCCTGCTGACCACCGGCGCACAGTATCAGATCGTCCACGCCGTCTTCGCCTTCGCCTGCGCCCAATGGACAGGGGGCGGTGGGATGGCGCGGCTTGCGGGCTGGCTCGGATCGATCGGCGGCCTGATCTTCTGCCTCGCCCTGGCGGCGATCGCCTTTCTTGGCGTGCCGGCGTTCGGCGCCGTGGCCCCGATCGGCGGCCTGTTGATGATCGCCGGCTGGCTCTGCCTGGCCTTTGCGGCCTTGCGTTCTCGCCCCTGATTCCCTTTAGAAAGACCAAGCATCCATGGCCTTCCCCACGCCCGCCGAGCCGCGTCGTGTGCTCCACCCCGAGATCGAGGCCTATGCCTCGGGTTGGATGCCGACCGAAGGCGTGCATGAAATCTATTACGAGGAATCCGGCAATCCGCACGGCTTGCCGGTCCTGGTTCTGCACGGCGGGCCTGGCGGCGCGGTCAATCCGGGCATGCGCCGCTTCTTCGATCCCGCCGTCTATCGCATCATCATGTTCGACCAGCGCGGCTGCGGTCAGTCGCGGCCCCACGCCTCGCTGGAAGACAACACGACCTGGACCCTGATCGACGACATCGAGCGGCTGCGCGCCCTGTGCGGCGTCGACCAATGGGTAGTGTTCGGCGGCTCCTGGGGTTCGACCCTGTCGATGGCCTACGCCATCACCCATCCTGAAAAAGTCATCGCGCTCTTGCTACGCGGCATCTTCCTGCTGACGAAGAAGGAGTTGCACTGGTTCTATCAGGACGGCGCCTCGATGATCTTCCCGGACGCCTGGGAGCGCTTCGTCGCCCCCATCCCCGAGGCCGAGCGCGGCGACCTGATGGCAGCCTATTACAAGCGGCTGATCGGCGATGACGTGGCCGAGCGCGAACGCTGCGCCGTCGCCTGGTCCAGCTGGGAGGGCGAAACCGTCAGCGTCGAGGGCCCCAACGCCCGGCCGGACAAGTTCGCCGAGCCCGACTTCGCCGTCGCCTTCGCCCGGATCGAGAACTGGTTCTTCACCAACGCCGGCTTCTTCGAGGAGGACGGCTGGCTGCTGAAGAATGTGAACCGGATGCGGCATATCCCGTGCTGGATCGCGCAGGGCCGGTTCGACGTGGTGACGCCGATTTCTGGCGCCTGGGCGCTGCACCGCGCCTGGCCCGAGGCCCATCTGGACATCGTCGGCGACGCCGGCCACGCATCGTCGGAACCCGGCATCGTCGACAGCCTGGTCCGCGCCGCCGATTGGGCCGCAAGCCTTAAGGCATGAAAAAGCCGCCGCGCAGGATAGCGCGGCGGCCTTTCCATTTCCACAAATCAGAACCGTTTTGCGGTTCGATTGTCGATGCTCCACGCGCCCGGACCGGCGGTGAAGATGTACAGAAAAATGAAGCAATACAGGATGGCCGCGTCGCCGCCGTTCACGGCCGGATAAGGGCTGCTGGGGAAGTGGAACATCCAGTAGGCGACCGCCATCTGGCCCGAGGCGATGAAGGCGGCCGGACGCGTGAACAGGCCAAGGATCAGCAACAGGCCCGTGATCAGTTCGATCACGCCGCCGATGCCGAACAACGACAGCAGCTCCTGCTGACCGGGTTCGGCCCCGGCCGGAAAGCCGAAGACCTTGATGACGCCATGCGCCAGGAACAACAGACCGGCGACGATCCTGAGCGCCGCCAGGGCGCGGGAAGACCAGCCATTCGCTTGATTGAACATTCTCTTTCCTCGCCTTTTTGATGCGGTTGTTCACGGTCGGATCGGGTCCGACCGTGAAGCTTGTTCCGAAAATCAGGCGGCGTCCACCAGCACGACCTCGGCGTCGGACAGCGCCTTGACCGTCACGACATCCTCCTGGGCGATGGCCGCGCCGTCACGGGCGTTCAGTCGGACGCCATTGACCTCGACCTCGCCCTTCGCCGGGACCAGATAGGCCCGCCGCGCGCCGCCCAGCGGATAGTCGGCGCTGTCGCCCGCCTTCAGCGTCGCCGCCACGATCCGCGCATCGGTGCGGATCGGCAGGGCGTCCCCACCGCTTTCAAGCGTATCGCCCTCAAAGCCCGACGCCAGGACCACGAACTGACCTGACCGCTCGCCCTTGGGGAAGGGCTTGGTGCCCCAACTCGGCGCGTCGCCGCGACGGGTCGGCTCGATCCAGATCTGGAAGATCCGTGTCAGGTCCGGCTCGGCGTTGTATTCGGCGTGCCGTATGCCGGTTCCAGCGCTCATCACCTGCACATCGCCCGCGACCGTTCGGCCCTTGTTGCCCAGACTGTCCTCGTGGGTGATGGCCCCGTCGCGGACATAGGTGATGATTTCCATGTCGGCGTGGGGATGCGGCGGGAAGCCCGTGCCGGCGGCGATCTCGTCGTCGTTCCAGACCCGCAGATTGCCCCAGCTCATCCGCTTGGGATCATAGTAGTTGGCGAAGGAGAAATGGTGTTTGGCGTTCAGCCAGCCATGGTTGGCGCCGCCGAGGGATTCAAATGGTCTGCGCTCGATCATCGCACTCGTCCTTTCGCGTCGGAACCGTCCGACGCCTTTGCTTGACGCCAAGATAGAGATCGGCGACCGATCAGAAATAGAAACAACCGAAACTCATCGTTTCAGGACGCAAGGCCGCCCATGTCCCGCCTGCCCGATCTGGAAGCACTGGCCATCTTCGCCAAGGTCGCCGACAGCCAGTCCTTCTCCGGTGCCGCCGAGACGCTGGGCCTGTCCAAGGCGACCGTGTCCAAGGCGGTCACGCGGCTGGAACAGCAGCTGAAGACCACATTGCTCCACCGCACCTCACGGCGCTTCGCCCTGACCGATGCAGGCCGAACCCTGGCCGCCCGCGCCGCCCACATGCTGGCCGAGGCCGAGGGTGCTGTGTCGGAGGCTCTGGATATGTCCGTCACGCCGCGCGGCTTGGTGCGACTGGCGGCGCCCATGTCGTTCGGCATGGCCTATGTGGCCCCGGCCCTGCCCGAGTTCCTCGCCACTCACCCGGACGTGTCGGTCGATCTGCACCTGTCGGACGAGGTCATCGATCTGGTCGGCGGCGGCTTCGATTGCGCGCTGAGGATCGCCGCCCTGGCCGATTCCTCGCTGACGGCGCGCAAGCTGCGGCCTGTGGCCCGCGCCCTGGTGGCCTCGCCGTCCTATCTGGATCAGCGGGGTCGCCCCACCCATCCCGACGATCTGGCCCGTCATGCCTGTCTCGGCTACGCCTACATGCCCAGCCCGGACACCTGGCGGTTCAGCAATGCGGCGGGCGAAGAAGTGGTCGTGCATCCGCGCGGGCCGCTGCGGGCCAACAACTCCGACGCCCTGACGGCGTCGTTGTGCGCGGGTCTGGGGCTCTTTCCCCAGCCGGACTTCATCTACTGGAAGGACGTCGCCGACGGCCATCTCGAGACGGTGATGACCGACTGGCGGCTGCCGCCCATCGCCCTGCATCTGGTGGCGCCCAGCGGCGGACCGCGTCCGGCCAGGGTCACGGCTTTCATGGACTATCTGGCGGCGAAATTCAGCGGACCGCTGTGGCCGGGCGATACGGTGGGGCGGTAAAACTCAGCCGCACTTCACTTCGCGCACGATGTTCGTCGCCTCGTCATAGACGAAGTTCACCCGGTTCTCGCGATAATCCATGGTCGCGGCGCAGGTGGTGCACAGCACGCGGAACGTCTGGCCGGCAGGCGCGGTCGGGATGGCCGAACGGTTGCGCCCCACATAGCTCTGATAATCCGAAACCTTGCACGCCTTGAAGGCGGTGTCCGATCCCGACGCAGGCTCGGCGGTCTGGACCGGCGCACAGGCCGACACGGCCAAGGCGCCGGCGGCCATCAGGGTGCTCACGATGATCTTCATGGTCTTCTCCTTGCGTCGGGCTCAGCCGCAGCGGACCTGTTCGATGATGCCGGTCTGTTCGTTGTAGAAGATGTTCAGACGATAGGCGGAGAAGTCCTGCGTCACCGGACAGGTGGTGCAGGTCACGCGCCGATTGACGACGTCCACCGGCACCGGGATTTCGGTGCGGGACTTGCCGACCAGATACTGCATCTCGCCGGCCTTGCAGACGTCCTCGGTCTGGGCGGTCGGCATTCGGCTGCCGACGGGCGGGTTGAGCTGAGCCTGCTCGACCGCACGCGGCGCAGGCGCCTCGGAAACCGGCGTCGAACAACCGGCCAGCAGAACCAGTCCGATCAGGCCGCCTTTTCCCAGCGCCCTTCGTCCGTTTGACGCCAATAGGCCAGGTTCGCGCCTTGCCCCTTCAGCGCCTTCCAACGTCCCCGCGCGTGTTGCAAAGCCGGCTCGTCGCGACCGTCGAAAATAATGAAGCATCGTTCGAACCCTTCCGTCCCGCCCAGTTCTGCGTCGTCGACTATGAACAGCGCCTGAGCGCCGTTCAGGTTCTCGCCCGTCTCGCTCAACAGCACAGGCTGGCGCTCGGCATGGGGCTGGTCGGCCCGGCCGTGCGGCAAAAAACTGTCATCGCGAAACGTCCACAGCGTCTCGTCGACCTCGTCCAGACGATGCGAATGCGACGATTTGATAATGGCCCGCCAACCCCGCTCGATCGTCTTTTCGAGCAGAGTTGGCAGCACCTGATCCAGCGATGAACGCTCCAGGTGATAGAACCAGATTTCGGGCTTGTCGCTCACCCGGCTCTACCTCCCAACCGATCAGCCTTCGTAGGAATCCGCGACCATCCGGTCCAGCGTGCGCACGGCGAAGCCGACGCCGCCTTCCGGCACGGTGGGGCTGGGGCTCTTGTTGGCCCAGGCCGTCGGGGCGATGTCCAGGTGCGCCCACGGCACGCCGTTGGTGAAGCGTTGCAGGAACAGGGCGGCGGTGATCGAGCCGCCGGCGCGGCCGTTGCCGGTGTTCTTCACATCGGCGATCTTGGAATCGATGTGCTGCTCGTAAATGGCCGGGATCGGCATGCGCCAGAAGTTCTCGCCGACCTTCTTGGCCGCCGCCAGGATCGGATCGGCGACATCGTCGGAGTTCGAGAAGACGCCCGCGTAATCCAGGCCAAGGGCCACGATCATGGCGCCCGTCAGGGTGGCCAGGTCGATCATGAACTTCGGCTTGAAGCGCTCCTGCGTATACCAGAGGGCGTCGGCCAGAACGAGGCGACCTTCGGCGTCGGTGTTGATGACCTCAACCGTCTGACCCGACATGGACACGACCACATCGCCCGGACGCTGGGCGTTGCCGTCCGGCATGTTCTCGACCAGGCCCAGCACCCCGATGACATTGGCCTTGGCCTTGCGGCTGGCCAGGGCGATCATGGTTCCGGTCACGGCGGCCGCGCCGCCCATGTCCCACTTCATGTCTTCCATGCCGTCCGCCGGCTTGATCGAGATGCCGCCGGTGTCGAAGCAGACGCCCTTGCCGACGAAGGCCAGGGGCTGAGCGCCGGCTTCGCCGCCGTTCCACTTCATGATCGCCAGCTGGCTTTCGCGACGGCTGCCCTGGCCCACGCCCAACAGGGTGCGCATGCCCAGCTTCTCCATCTCGGCCTCGCCGAGGATTTCGACTTCAAGGCCCAGGCTCTCCAGCGCCTTCACCCGCTTGGCGAACTCGGCCGGATACAGGACGTTGGCAGGCTCGGACACCAGATCGCGCGCGAAGATCACGCCGTCGGCGACGGCCGACAGCGGCTCCAGCGCGGCTTCGGCGCCCCGCAGGTCGGTCGTGACCACGCGGATGGTGGTGATGGACGGAATCTTGTCGGCCTTTTGCGTCGTGCGATACTTGTCGAAGCGATAGGCGGCCAGACGCGCGGCAAAACCGACGCGGGCGGCCTGCTCGGGCGACAGGTCCGATGCGTCGATCGTCAGCACCTCGGCGCCCGACAGCTTGACCGCCGCATAGGCGTTGCCGCCGAAGGCCTCGACCGCCAGATCGTCCAGCTTGTCCTTGGCGCCCGCGCCGACCAGCAGCACGGCGTCCGCCTCGACACCCGACGGCGCGGCGATGCTCAGGCTCTGCCCGGCCTTGCCGGTGAAACGACCCTTGCCCGCCGCCTTGGTCAGGGCGCCGTTGGCCTTACCGTCCAGCACGGTCCCGGCGGGGGTGAAGGTGCGATCTTCAAAAACCGGAACGGCCAGGATTTCGGCGGCGTCCACGGCGGCGACGAATTCGATCTTCATTCAATCAACTCCAGCCAGGCCCCACCCGGCGTCTGCAAACAGCAAAATGACAACGGCGCGTCTGCTTGTCGCGGACGCGCCCTGATGTGCTACTAGATGCGCCTCAATGTCGCCGCCTGCAACCGGGCGAAGTCCATCCGCCCATGACCCTGATTCAAAGATACCTTTTTCGCCAGATCCTGTTCCCTGTGATCGCCGCGTGCGCAGCGCTGGCGGGAATCGGGATTCTGAGCCAGAGCCTCGACCAACTCCAGGTCATCGTGGAGCGGGGCCAGAGCGTGTGGATCATGGTCAAGCTGACCCTGCTCGCCCTGCCGCAACTGCTTTCGGTGATTCTGCCGATTGGCCTTTTCGTCGGCGCCCTGATCGCCCTGACGCGTCTGCAACGCGAGCAGGAGCTGACGGCGGCCTTCGCGGGCGGCATGACCCGGTGGCAGGTCATATCGCCGGCCGCACGTATCGCCGTGCTGGTCGCCCTGGTCACGCTGCTGGTCAATGTTTTCATTCTGCCTTGGGCGCAGCAGGAGGCGCGGCGTCAGGCGTTCGACATCCGTACCGACCTCGCCGCCCTGCTGGTCGAGGAAGGCCAGTTCGTTCAGGGGCCTGATGGCCTGACCGTCTATGTGCAGCAGATTGAGCAGAACGGACTGCTGAAGAACCTGTTCGTCTATCTGGACGACAAGGACAAGGTTACGACCTGGAACGCGTCCGAGGCGCGCTTCAGCCGCGACGCCGGCGGCATTCCGATCCTGACCATGATCGACGGCTCGGCCCAACGCTATTCGTCGGACGGCGTGCTCGAGACGCTGTCGTTCGGGCGGTACGATTTCTCTCTCGCGCCCTTCGTCGGGGTGACCGACACCATTCGCTACAAGCCGACCGACCTCTATCTGCGCCAGCTGCTGAACCCGACGGCCAAGGTGCTTGAGGTCGCAGGCTCGCGTGGCGAGCTGCTGGCCGAGGCGCATTCGCGGCTGGCCTCGCCCCTCTACGCCATGGTCGCCATGGCCCTGGCGCTTTCGGCCATCCTGGGCGGCGCCTTCAGCCGCACCGGCTATACCTTGCGCATCGCCAAGGCGGCGGGCCTGTTCCTGGTCCTGCGCGTCATCGGCTACGGCCTTGTGGCCGCCAGCGCCTGGAACGGCTGGATGAACGTGCTCCAGTACGTCGTGCCGATCGTGGCTATCGTCGTCGCCCTGCGTGTTCTGTTCCGCGCGCTGAAGCCGCGTCGCAGCCGGACCACCGCCGCCCTGCGCGATCTGAAGGCCAAGTTCGCATGACCGCCGTCGCCGCCTCCGCCCGTCGTTCGCCGCATATCCCCCGTCTGGGTGGGATCGAACGCTATGTGCTGGTCCAGCAGCTGAAGTCGCTGGGCGTGGCCCTGGCCGTAATCTCGGCCCTCGTCATGCTGATCGACTTTGTCGAGGTCTCGCGGGGCGTTGGCTCGGCCCAAGATCTGTCGGCTGTCCGCATCTTCGGCCTGGTGCTGCTGAAGTCGCCGTCGGTCATCGTGCAGTTGATGCCGTTCGTTTTCCTGTTCGGCACCCTGTCGGCCTTCATCAGCCTGAACCGCCGCAGCGAACTGATCGCCATGCGCGCGGCGGGCGTCTCCGCCTGGCGTTTCGTCCTGCCGGCGGCCGGCATGGCCTTCGTGCTGGGCGTTCTGACCGTCACGGTCTTGGGTCCGATGGCCTCGGCCGGCGACGGTCTGTGGCAACGCGAGCGCGCGCGGATTTCCGGCACGGCGCCCGGCGGCGACCCCAAGGAGGCGATCTGGCTGCGCGAGGGCGACGATCAGCGCCAGATGATCATCCGCGCCGGCCAGCAGGACCGCGCCAACGCCCGACTGCTGAACGTCAGCTTCTTCATCTACACGACCGCCCCCGGCGGTGGTCGCACCTTCTCCGAGCGGATCGACGCCAAGTCGGCCTCTCTGAACGCCGGCAGCTGGCGCCTGACCGATGCGGTCGGCGCCCAGATCGGCCAGCGCGCGGTCACCTATTCCAGCCTGACACTTGTCTCCAGCCTGGCGGACGACGAGGCCTTCGATCGTTTCGCCCGACCGCAGGCCACGCCCTTCTGGTCGCTGCCGAACCAGATCAGCCGAATCGAGAACGCCGGCTTCACCTCGACCGCCTATCGCCTGCGCTTCCAGCAACTTTTGGCCACGCCGCTCGTGTTCGCCGCCATGTCCATCCTGGCCGCCGCCTTCTCGCTGCGGCTGATGCGTTTGGGCGACCTGGCGCGCATGAGCGTGGCGGCCGTGGTGCTGGGCTTCGCCTTCTTCTTCCTGAACCAGTTTTCGTCGGCGATGGGATCGGCCGAGGTCGTGGCGCCCTTCGTCTCCGCCTGGCTGCCGCCTGTTCTTACGGCGCTCGCAGCCTTGACCTTGCTGTTCTATACCGAAGACGGCTAATCGGGCGCTCGCTTCTCAGACTACGGATGGCCTATGCAGGGTGATCGGCGCTTCGACGCTTTCAAAGCAAGGCTTCTCGCCGGTGCGGCCCTGGTCGCCTGCGCGCCCTTGGCGACGCCCGCATGGGCGCAAACCACCCCCCCAGCCGCAGCCGCGCCTTCCGACGGCCTGCCGCCCGAAGCGGTCTATGTCGACGCCGACAATGCGCGTCGCGAAGGCGACAACATCATCGTCAGCGGCACGCCCGAGAACCGCGCCAATGTCCGCACGCGCGGCCATGTGCTGCGCGGCGAGAACCTGTCCTATGATTTGAACGCCGGCTCGGCGACGGCCGAAGGCCGCGTCGAGGCCATCGCGCCCGACGGCACGGTGGTCTACGCCAGCCGTCTCGAGCTGGATGAAAACCTGGAGACCGGCGTCGCCGTGGATTTCGCCACGCGTCTGGCCAACGGCGCCAGTCTGATGGCCGCAACGGCTGTGCGCCGCAGCGAGAACGTCAGCGAACTGAACTACGCCCGCTTCACCCCCTGCCCGATCTGCGACGATGGCGGTCCAAAGACGCCGACCATCTCCATCCAGGCGGAGAAGGTGACGCAGGACGAGCAGTTGCGCGCGATCCTGTATCGCAACGCCGTCTTCTACATCGGTCCGGTGCCCGTCTTCTACACGCCCTTCTTCGCCCACCCCGATCCCTCGGTCGAGCGGGCCTCGGGCTTCCTGGTGCCGATCGTCAACTATGACGAGGGTCGCGGCGTCTCCGTCGAGGTTCCCTATCTGCATGTCCTATCGCCGTCCGAGGACTGGCTGATCAGCCCGCAGATCAACACCAGGGTCGCCCCGCTGCTGAACCTGCAATGGCGCCGACGGTTCGCCAACGGCATGATCGTGGCGCGCGGCGGCTATACTTACGAGCGCGAGTTCGGCGACTTCGATCTGAACGGCGACGGCGACTTCGACAACAACGTCAAGTTCGGCGATCGCGAACACCGCAGCTATCTGTTGTCGCACGGCGAGTTCGATCCGGATGGCCCATGGCGGTTCGGCTTCACGGCCGAGCGCACCTCGGACAAGACGCTGTTCGACCGCTATGACGTGCGCTCTCCGTATCAGGACAACGGCCTCTACTACGGCGACCGCCGTCGTCTGATCAGCCAGATCTACGCCGAACATCAGACCGATCGGTCCTATGTTTCGGTCGCAGCCTTCTCGATCCAGAGCCTGCGCTTGAACCCGGCCTTCGCCGCGACGGACTTCCGCGACGCCAACGGCTTCAAGGTGTTCGAGGACGACGACACCCTGCCCTTGGTCGCTCCGCTGATTGACGTCCGCTGGGAGCCACGAGAACTGGTCTTCGGCGGGCGGCTGCGCCTGAAGGGTTCGGCCGTTTCGCTCTACCGCGACGCTTTCGTCGGCGCGCCGATCCTGAACCCGGAGATCGTCCCCCCCGTCACCACAGGTCTGGCCGGCGTCGACAGCCGCCGCATCACGGGTCAGGTGGAATGGCGACGGGCGATCATCCTGCCGGTCGGCATGCGCGTGGAGCCGTTCGTCGACACGCGGGTCGATCTCTATTCCATGTCCGACCTGCCGCCGATGATGGGCGTCGACAGCGACGAGACGATCAGTCGGTCCAGGTTCAGCGCGGGCGTGGATGTCGCCTATCCGCTGATCAAACGCATCGCCGACGCCGACATCATCCTGGAGCCGATGGGTCAGGTCTCGGTTTCCAACAAGGTCAGCCTGGACCGCCGCATCCCCATCGAGGACTCCCAGGTTCTGGAACTGGACGAGTCGTCGCTGTTCCGCATGGATCGCTTCTCCGGCTACGATCTGCTGGAAGGCGGCGCGCGCGTGACGGCGGGCGGTCGCGCCACGATCCGCTGGGCTGAAGGTCGCAAGGCCAGCCTGTTCGTGGGACGCAGCTATCGTTTCGACCAGCAGGACGACTTCAAAACGTCGATTCCCGATGACCCCGCGCGGCTCTATGACCCCACGGGCCTGGCCTCCGAGACCTCGGATTGGGTGGTCCTGGGCGACTTCTCGCCGTCGGATCGCATCCGCAGTTGGTTCCACGCCACCGTGGACGGTTCGGGCGAGGTGCGCCGCGCCGAAGCGGCGCTGGACGGCCGCTGGGGTCGCCGTAACCTGGCCACCGTCAGCTACATTCTGGATCAGTCGAACCCCGTCGACGGGCCGCTGAACCGCAACTACGAATTTGTCCAGCTGGCGGGTCAGCAGTTCGTTTTCCAGAACTGGGGCTTTACCGTCGCCGGCATCGCCGATCTGGACCAGAACGAGATCACGCGATCCGAAGTCGGCGTGCTGTTCGACGACGACTGCCTGCGGTTCGAGCTGGGTTATCGGCGCGACAACACCCGCGCACGGCCCGGCGGCCCGTCGGAAGGCATCTATGTGCGCCTAAACCTCGCCACTTTCGGAGGTTCAGGTTATGGACAGGGCGATATGCGTTGAGCATGACGCTTTACGGGGCGCGACCGCCTGCCGGCCTGGCTGGCGGACCGCTGTGAGGAATCAGGACGACCAATGGGTTTGATGCGTTATTCGACGGGGGCTGCGCTCGCGGCAGTCCTCCTCGCCGGTTCGGCCTATGCCCAGACGGCGCCCGCTCCGGTACAGACCCCCACGCCCGCGCAGGGCCCTGCGGCCGGCGCCCCGAATCCTGCGGCTGAAGAGGCGCCGACGACGGCGCGCGCCGAGCCTCAGTTTGAA
The DNA here is from genome assembly GCF_022654015.1 of Brevundimonas diminuta. NCBI lineage: Bacteria > Pseudomonadati > Pseudomonadota > Alphaproteobacteria > Caulobacterales > Caulobacteraceae > Brevundimonas > Brevundimonas diminuta. The sequence goes on along the minus strand of NZ_CP073063.1, from coordinate 1,676,850 downwards.
ATGGCCGACGGCATCGTCGCCACGGTCAACGACAAGATCATCACCGGCTTTGATCTGCGTCAGCGCATGCTGATGCTGATCGCCTCGTCCCAGGTCCAGCCGACCGAGCAGAACCTGCCCGCCATTCAGCAAGCCGCCCTGAACGCCCTGATCGAGGATCGCCTCAAGGATCAGGAGATGGCCAAGTTCGAGAGCCTGAAAGTCACGGACGAGGAAGTCGACGGCGAGATCGCCGAAATGGCCCGTGCCGCCGGCACGACGCCGCAGGCCTATATGCAGTTCCTGCAACAGGGCGGCATCCAGCCCGCCGCCTTCCGCGACAACCTGCGCACCCAGATCGGCTGGAGCCAGCTGATCCCGGGTCGCTTCAACAGCCGCGCCCGCGCCAGCACCCTTCAGGTCGATCAGGAAGTCCGCCGTCTGAACGAGGCGGCCTCCAAGCCCCAGTTCCTGCTCGGCGAAATCTACATCGACGCCGCTCGCGTCGGCGGCGCGCAGGCGGCCCTGAACGGCGCCCGTCAGTTGGTGCAGCAGATCATCCAGGGCGCGCCGTTCCAGGCCGTCGCCCAGCAGTTCTCAGCCGCCCCCTCGGCCAGCGCCCGCGTGCCGGGCGATGCGGGCTGGGTGGTCAAGGATTCGCTCCAACCAGCGGTGCAATCGGTCCTGGAACAGCTCCAACCGGGGCAGCTGTCGAATCCCATCGTCGTCGATGGCGGCGTCTATATTCTCTACCTCCGCGACAAGCGTGACGGCGCCTCCACCAGCCTGGTTTCGCTGAAGCAGGTCATGGTCGAACTGCCTGAAACCGCGTCGGAAGCTGACGTGGCCGCCGCGACCGCCAAGCTGGAAGGTCTGCGTAACGGCTTGACCTGCGACAACATCATCTCCCAGGCGCGCGCGACCCAGGGTGTCCTGGGCGCCGACCTCGGCGAATCCGACGTCGCCAACCTGGCGCCCCAGTTCCAGCAGTTCGCCCGCACCGGTGAAATCGGTTCGGTCTCGACGCCGATCCGCACCCCGCTAGGTCTGCACCTGGTCGCCGTCTGCGGTCGTCGCGTCGGCGGGCCGGAAGCGCCGAACCGTCAGCAGGTCGAAAACCGTCTGCGCGCCCAGAACCTGGCCGTGCTGGAGCGCCGGTATCTGCGCGATCTGCGCAGCGACGCCCTGATCGAGTTCAAATGACCCCAGCGGTCGCGCCTTTGGTTCTGACGCTGGGCGAACCCGCCGGCGTCGGGCCGGAGATCGTGGCCGCCGCCTGGAAAGCGTTGCGCGCCGACCAGACGGCCTTCGTCGTCATCGGCGACGCCGCGCTGCTGCGCGCACAAGGCGTCCCCGTGGCCGAAGTCGGGACTCCCGGTGACGCTCGCGATCTGTCCGGCTCCGCCCTTCCCGTCCTTCATCGCCCCCTGCCCGCGCCGGTCCTGGTCGGATCGCCCGATCCGGCCAATGCCTCGGCCGTCGCGGACGGGATCGAGGAGGCGGTAAGCTTCGCCCTGTCCGGCGAGGCGTCCGGCGTCGTCACCGCCCCGATCGCCAAGGCGCCGATGTACGCCTCAGGCTTCCGCTTTCCCGGCCATACCGAGTTCATCGCCGAACTGACCGCCGATGCACCCTATGCCGGCACGCGCGGTCCGGTGATGATGCTGACGGCCCAAGACCTGCGCGCCTGCCTCGTCACCATTCACGTCGCCCTGGACCAAGTGCCGGAACTGGTCACGGCCGAGCGCGTCGCCCGCACTGCCCGCGTCGTCCACGAAAGCCTGAAACGCGACTTCGCCATCGCCCGGCCGCGCCTGGCCATGGCGGCCCTGAACCCCCACGCAGGCGAAGGCGGCGCCTTGGGTCTGCAGGAACGCGACATCCTGATTCCCGTCGCCGAACAGCTTCGCGCCGAGGGGATCGACATCACCGACCCCCGACCCGCCGACACCCTGTTCCATGACGAGGCGCGCGCGACCTATGATGCGGCCATCTGCATGTATCACGACCAGGCTCTGATCCCGGTCAAGACCCTGGACTTCTGGGGCGGGGTCAACGTCTCGCTGGGCCTGCCGATCATCCGCACCTCGCCCGATCACGGCACCGGCTTCGACATCGCCGGCAAGGGCGTCGCGCGCGCAGACAGCCTGATCGCCGCCATTCGCCTCGCATCGGAGATGGCGGCGGCCCGCGCCGCGCGCTAACAGGGCGTGTGACCGACCTTCCCTCCCTCCGCGAAACCCTCGACGCCCACGGCCTTTCGGCCAAGAAGAGCTTCGGACAGCATTTCCTGCTGGACCTGAACGTCACTCGCAAGATCGTGCGTCTGGCCGGTCCGTTCGAGGGCCGCGCGGTGATCGAGGTCGGCCCCGGCCCAGGCGGCCTGACGCGCGCCCTGCTGGAATCCGACGCCGGCGCCGTGGTCCTGGTGGAAAAGGATCCGCGCTTCATTCCCTTGCTGACCGAACTGGACGATGGCTCCGGCCGCCTGACTATCGTCCAAGCCGATGCGCTGAAGGTGAAGGAGGCCGATCTGGTCTCCGGTCCGACCCATCTGGTGTCCAACCTGCCCTATAATGTCGGCACCGCCCTGCTGATCAAATGGCTAACCGGCCCGTGGCTGCCCCACAGCCTGACCCTGATGTTCCAGAAGGAGGTCGCCGAGCGCGTCGCCGCAGGGCCGAGCGAGGACGCGTACGGCCGTCTGGCGGTCATCGCCCAGGCCGTCTGTACCGCCCGCATCGTCATGCATCTGCCCGCCGCCGCCTTTACCCCGCCGCCCAAGGTGGCCTCGGCCGTTGTCCATCTGGTTCCGCTGGACGAACGCCCGTCGCCGGAACGCTTGAAGAAGCTGGAACGCGTCACCGCCGCCGCCTTCGGACAGCGCCGCAAAATGCTGCGGTCCAGCCTGAAACAGCTGGGCGGCGCCGCCCTGTGCGAGGCCGCCGGCATTGAGCCCGACGCCCGCGCCGAAACCATCGATGTCGCGGGCTTTCTGCGACTGGCGGATGCCCTTCAATGACCGTCGAACCGTTCCGCGCCATCTCCGTCAGCCGCCTGGCGCATCAGCTCAAGAGCGAAGGCCGGTCGATCATCCATATGGAGTTCGGCCAGCCCTCGACCGGCGCGCCCGCCGCCGCGATTGCGCGAGCGCATCAGGTGCTGGACGTCGACGCCATGGGCTATTGGGAAAGTCCCGATCTGCGCAATCGGATCGCGCGCCTCTACGACGAGCGATACGGCGTCGCCGTCGATCCCAACCGCATCCTGCTGACCTGCGGGGCCTCGCCGGCCCTGGTTCTGGCGCTGAGCACGCTATTCAAGCCCGGCGACCGGATCGCCCTGGCCCGGCCCGGTTACGTCGCCTATCGCAACACCCTGCGGGCCCTGCATCTTGACCCGGTCGAAATCGCCTGCGGTCCCGAGACCGGGTTCCAGCTCACCGCCGCCCAACTCCAGACGCTGGATCCCGCCCCCGCCGGCGTCATCATCGCCAGCCCCGCCAATCCGACCGGCACCATCATCCCGGACGCCGAGCTGGCCGCCATCGCCGAGATCTGCCGCGCGCGCAACATCGCCATCGTGTCGGACGAGATTTACCACGGTCTCAGCTACGTCGGCCCGACGCCCTCGATGCTGCAGTTTGCGCCGGACGCCGTGGTCATCAACAGCTTCTCCAAATACTGGAGCATGGCGGGCTGGCGCCTGGGTTGGCTCCTGGTCCCGGAGGCGCGGATCGACGCCGCCCGCGCCTATATCGGCAACATGTTCCTGACCCCGCCCAGCCTCAGCCAGCATGCCGGTCTGGTCGCCATGGACGCGATCGATGAGCTGGAAGGGCATATCCAGACCTACGCCCGCAACCGCCAGCTGATGCTGGAGGCGTTGCCCGCGCTGGGTCTGCGCAAGATCGCGCCCCCCGACGGCGCCTTCTACATCTGGGCCGACATCGGCCATCTGACGAACGACAGCGTGGCCTTCTGCGAGCAGTTGTTGCGCGACACCGGCGTCGCCACCGCGCCCGGCGTCGACTTCGACCCTGTCGAAGGCTGCCATTTCATCCGTTTCAGCTTCGCCGTCTCGACGCCGGAGATCGAAGACGCCTTGAGCCGCCTGCGTCCGTGGTTCGCAGCCCTGGCTTAAGCGGCCTTCACCTGCGCCGCCGTCGATGTCGCGCGGTGCAAGGCGTCGTAGAGCTTCTTCGGCTCCAGCGGCTTGGCCAGCCAGTCCGTCATGCCGGCCGCATAGCAGGCCTGCACCTGTTCGGCTTCCGTGCCCGCGCTGAACCCGATCACAGGAGCGTCCGCATTGGGCCCGTCCGATGCGCGCAAGCGGCGTGTCGTCTCATTGCCGTCGATGCCGGGCATGTTCACATCCATCAGCACCACGTCGAACGCCTTTTCCGACAACAGCGCCAGCGCCAGATGGCCGTCCGAGGCCGTGGTTAGATCGACATCCAGCGGCTGAAGCACAAGCGAGATCGTGCGGCGATTGATCTCATGATCGTCCACGGCCAGGATGCGAAGCCGCCGGGCCAGCACGGGCGCCTCCGCCTCGTGTCCGTCCAAAGCCTGCGTCGGCTGACCCGCTGGCAGATCGACGCAAAGGGTAAAGGCGGCGCCCTGCCCCGGCGTGCTCTTGACTGTCAGATCGCCACCCATCAACCGCGCCAACTCCCGGCTGACGGTCAGGCCCAAGCCTGTCCCGCCATAGGTGCGCGCCACCTCGGCGGACCCCTGGGCGAAGGGGGTGAACAGCCGACTCATCGCCTCCGGCGCGATGCCGGCCCCCTGGTCAGTGACGGTGAGGGTCAGACAATGTTTTCCATCGCTACGCGGCGCCGAGGCTTCGAGCCGGATCGCGCCCGTCGGCGTGAACTTGATCGCGTTGGATACAAGGTTGTTGATGATCTGGCGCAGACGATAGGGGTCTCCGCGCAGCCACACCGCCTCGCTGTCCACGCCCGACATGTCCAGCGCCAGTCCCTTGTCCGCCGCTGGCGCGGTCCAGAACCGCACGGTATCGCGCATCAGATCGCCCAGTTCGAAGTCGCGGCTTTCCATCGTCATCGCGCCCGCTTCCATCTTCGAATGGTCCAGCAGGTCGTTCAGCATGCCGGTCATCAATCGTCCGGCGTCGATGATTAGATCGGCCGTCTCCTCGCGGTGGTCTGGCGACTTGCCGTCACGAATGACATGGGCGCCGGCCAGGATGGCGCTGACGGGCGTGCGCAGTTCGTGGCTGACGATCGCCGCCATCGCCGCGCGGTCGGCCATGGCCGCCTGCGCCTGTTCCAACCGTGTTTCCGCCTCCGCCCTGGATTTCACCTCGGCTTCGCGCGATCCGTGCACCCGCCAGTAGATGTTCAGCACCATGCCGACGAACAGGATGGCGGACAGGGTCATGACCACGACCCCGCGGGTGTCGCCCTGGATCACCTTGATCGCCGGCATAAGGGCCAGCGCCGCCAGATAGGGACTGCCGCCGATGAAGAAAATCGTTCGTGAAGCGATGCCGGATGCGACGTTGGTCAACAGACCGCCCGCCATCGTCAGGGCGGCGAGCGTGACAAGCGCTGGATGGTTGGTGGACCAGATCATCAAGGCCATGACGGCATAGGTCGTCGCCATCACGGTGGTGGACGCCAAGGCGACGAACACGGACAGCGGGCTTTGTGACGGCTCGGCGCGCCTGAACGGCGCCATGGCCCACAGTTCGAATGCCTGAACCAGAACCGCGACCGCCAGCCACAGCGGGACCCATCGCAGCATCCCGGCTTCGGTCATCGCCCAACCGACCAAGGCGGCAAGCAGCAGCCTGACCGGGACCTGCTTGACCCTCTCCCTGGCGCTGCTGGCCAGAAGAGGCGCGATCGAATGAAGAAAGCCCATGATACCCCCGTTCACCGCCTGACGTTAGGTCAAGAGGGAGAACAGGTCGTAAACCTGCGATATCGAGCCGCTACGGAACATTCCCTATGGCCGCGTTTACCTTCGAAATCTTCTGTGCGGCAAAACAGCGTCAGTAGCGTAGCGTTGAGTACCCCGCAGCGCCGCAGGTCCCCACGGCCTGTGGCGCTGTTCTTTTTAGACGGCTTCGTTCAGAAGGGCGGCCTTGTAGTCGCCGACCCACAGGTTCCTGAACCGGCGCGAACGCTCGGCGTGATAGATATGGGCCAGTTCGGCGTAGGACCGGTCGAAGTCCTCGTTCACCAGCACATAGTCGAAGGCGTCGCAGTGTTCGATCTCGCCCTTGGCGTTGGCCACGCGGCGCTCGATCACGTCGTCGGCGTCCTGTGAGCGAGTAACGAGACGACGACGCAGCTCTTCCAGGCTAGGCGGCAGGATGAAGACGCGCACGGCGTCCTCCGGGCATTTTTCGGCGACGTCGCGGGCGCCCTGCCAGTCGATGTCGAACAGCACGTCGCGTCCCTCGGCCAGCGCCTTGTCCACCGGCCCGCGCGGGCTGCCGTAGCGATTGCCGTGAACGTCCGCCCATTCCAGGAAGGCGTCCTCGTCGATCAGGCGCTGAAACTCGTCATGGCCGACGAAGTTGTAGTCGCGCCCATGCACCTCACCCGGCCGGATGCCGCGCGTGGTCATGGAGACGGACAGCTCCAGCCCGCCATGATCGGCCATCAACCGGCGGCACAGCGAGGTCTTGCCGGCGCCCGAGGGACTGGCGACAATCAGGAGGACGCCCCGGCGGGGACTGCGTTCATTCGACATTCTGGACCTGCTCACGCAACTGTTCGATGACGGCCTTGAGCTCCAGGCCGATTCCGGTGAGCGCGGTCGTAGCGGATTTCGAGCACAGCGTGTTGGCCTCACGCATGAATTCTTGCATCAGAAAGTCGAGTTTCCGCCCGGCGGGCGCCGAGGCCACAAGCTGACGCGCCGAAGCGACATGGGCGGTCAGCCGATCCAGCTCCTCGCGCACGTCCGCCTTGGTCGCCAGAGCGGCCGCTTCCAGGAAGATTCGGTCCTCAAGCCCCGGCGTATCGGGCGCCAGTTCGGAAATTCGGCGGGTGAAGCGATCGCGAATGGCCTCGACCTGCGCGGTCGCCTCGCCTTCCGCCTGGGCGACCAACGCCTCGATCTGAGCAATGAATTCGTCCAGCACCGGCGTCAGTTGCGCGCCCTCGTTCTGGCGTGACGCCTTCAGCGCATCCAGCGCCTCTTCGACCGTGCGGGTCATGGCCGCCTCGACCGCCGCCCGCGCCTCAGGATCGTCCGCCTCTTCGGGCGCCTCGATCACGCCGCGCAGGGCCAGAAGGCCGTCGGCGGACGGCGGCGTTGCGCCGTCTTCGGCCAGTTCGTTCGCCAGCGTCAGATAGCGCGCCAGCACGGCGGCGTTGATCGTGACCGCCGCCTCGCCGGCCTCGGCTCGCTTGGCCTGAACGCCGATGGTGACCTGGCCCCGCGCAAACCGCGCCTGGCCGGCTGCCTTGGCCGCGCGCTCCAGCCCGTCGAAACCGTTCGGCCCCCGAAACCGGACCTCCAGATTGCGCCCGTTGACCGAGCGCGCCTCGACCGACCAGGTCCAGCCTTCGCCGGCCCCGTCGGCCCGGCCGAAGCCGGTCATGCCAGATAGGGTGCTCATCGGGGCCCCTGCGTCGCGCCGGCCGGAAGGGTGATCGTCGCCTGACCGTTCTCGACCGACGCGGCGGCCGGCTCGCTCGTCATCGGCGCCGCACTGGTTCCCGGCGTAACGGGCGGCGTCGCTTCCGGCGGCAAGCCCGCCTTCTGGCGCTCGATCTGACGCCACCGCGCGACGTTCTGCAGATGCTCGTCATAGGTCAGGGCGAAGGCGTGTCCGCCGGACCCATCGGCCACGAAGAACAGGGCCGGATCGGCCGGCGGGTTCAACACCGCCTTGACCGCCTCCTTGCCCGGATTGGCGATGGGCGTCGGCGGCAGTCCGTTGATCTGGTAGGTGTTCCACGGCGTCGGGGCCATCAACTCCGAGCGCCGGATGCCCCGTCCCAGCGGCCGACCCTTGGTCACGCCGTAGACGATGGTCGGATCGCTCTCCAGCCGCATCCCGGCCCGCAGACGATTGGAGAACACCGCCGCCACGCGGGGCCGCTCCGCCGCCAGCGCCGTTTCCTTCTCCACGATGGAGGCCAGTATCACCGCCTCCTCCGGCGTGCGCGCCACGGTCGCGGGCGACCTCTGGCTCCACAGAAGACGCAGGTTCTCGGTCGCCGCGCGCTGCATCCGGTCGATCACCGACTGGCGCGTGTCCCCGCGCGAAACCTCATAGGTATCAGGCCACAAGCTGCCTTCCTCGGGCGTCTCGGCGACCGTCCCGGTCAGCACGGCCTCCTTGTTCAGGATGTCCACCGCCTGCAACGACGACCAACCCTCCGGCAGGGTCACGAAATGGCGCACCACCCGCCCCTCGACCAGCAGGTTCAGCACCCCGGCCAGCGACGTGCCGGACGGCACCTCGTATTCGCCGGCTCTCAGCCGCCGATCCGCGCCCGTCAAGGTGGCCGCCGCACGGAACAGGTCCGTCGAACGGATCACCCCCGCCGCCTTCATCCGCGCCGCGATGGCCGAGACGCCGGACCCGCTGGGCAAGGTGACGACCGTCGTCTGACCCTGCCGCGCGGACGGTCCCGGCGCATAATAGACCGCCCAAACGGCGATCAGCGCCACCAGCAGGAACAGGCCGAAGGTCGCCGACGCGGTCAGCAACGAGACCGTAAAGCCCGACCGCCCGCTGGATTTGTCGACCCGCCCGCGCCCAAACATCTCAGTCGACCTTCTTGAAGATCACCGAGGCGTTGGTGCCCCCGAAGCCGAAGCTGTTGGACATGGCCACAGCGATCTTCATCGGCTTGGCGGTGTTGGGGACCAGGTCGATGGGCGTTTCCATCTCGGGGTCGTCCAGATTGATCGTCGGCGGCGCGATCTGATCGCGTATCGCCAGCACGCAGAAGGCCGCCTCGATGGCGCCCGCCGCGCCCAGCAGGTGGCCAGTCATCGACTTGGTCGAAGAGACGGTCAGGTTCTGCGCGTGATCGCCGACCAGCCCCTCGATCCCCTTCAACTCGATCCAGTCGGCCATGGTCGAGGTGCCGTGGGCGTTGACGTAGTCCAGGTCCGACGGCTGCAGACCGGCCCGCTTCAGCGCCGCCTTCATGGCCCGCACCCCGCCTTCGCCGTCCTCGGACGGCGCGGTGATGTGATAGGCGTCGCCGCTCATGCCGTAACCCACGACCTCGGCATAGATTTTAGCCCCGCGCGCCTTGGCGTGTTCGTATTCTTCCAGCACCAGGATGCCGGCGCCCTCGCCCATGACGAAGCCTGCATGGCCCCGATCATAGGGACGCGACGCCTTCTCAGGCGTGTCGTTATAGGCGGTGCACAGCGCCTTGCAGGCCAGGAAGCCCGCGATGCCGATCGGCACGACCGAGCTTTCGGCCCCGCCCGCCACCATCACGTCCGCGTCGTCCAGCGCGATCATCCGGGCCGCGTCGCCGATGGCGTGGGCGCCGGTGGCGCAGGCGGTGACGGCCGCATGGTTCGGCCCCTTCAGGCCGTGGCGGATCGAGATCTGGCCGCCGGCCAGATTGATCAGGGCGCTGGGGATGAAGAAGGGGCTGACGCGACGCACGCCCTGTTCCTTCAGGACGATGGCCGTGTCGGCGATGGGGCCCAGGCCGCCGATGCCGGAGCCCACCATCACGCCGGTGCGCTCCTTGTCCTCGTCTGTTTCAGGCTTCCAGTTCGCATCCGCCAAGGCCTCGTCCGCCGCCGCGATGGCGTACAGGATGAAGTCGTCGACACGCTTGCGGTCCTTGGCGGACATGATCTTGTCGGGGTCGAAGTCGCCCTCGCCGCCGCCGCCGCGTCCATCCACGCTCGGCACTTCGCCGGCAATGGTGCAGCCATAGCCCTCGGTGTCGAAGGCCGTGATCGGACCGATGCCCGATCGTCCCTCGACAATGCCCTTCCAGCTCTTCTCGACGCCCCAACCCAGGGGGGTCAGCAGACCGATGCCCGTAACGACGACGCGGCGCATGGTGCGTGCTCCCTTATCTCCAGCCCGACCCTTCGGAATCATCGCGGATTCGCGCGGGTCAGAAACAGTAAAGGCCGCCGGGCGTCTCCGCTAGGAGCGCCGGGCGGCCCTGTGAACCGTCAGCCTGTTCGGCCGATATCGGCGACTGAGATCAGCCGGCCGACTTTTCGTCGATGAACTTGACCGCATCGCCGACCGTCTGGATGTGCTCGGCGGCGTCATCCGGGATCTCGATGTCGAATTCTTCTTCGAAGGCCATCACCAGCTCGACGTTGTCGAGCGAGTCGGCGCCCAGGTCGTCGATGAAGCTGGCCTTTTCGGTGACCTTGTCCGGATCGGCGTCCAGATGGTCGATGACGATCTTGCGAACGCGCTCGAGGGTGTCGGACATGAGTGTCTCTCTGCCTGTTTGAAATCGCCGTAGAGGCGGGGGTAGCTCAGAAATCGCCGTCTCACGGCAGCGTTGGCGACGCAAGCCCGAAGGCTGTGATCGACAATGCATCCCTGCCCTTTAGCACAGCCTTTCGGGCAGGAAATAGTCTGTTGCGTGACGTGATGACGATCAGATCATCGCCATCCCGCCGTTCACGTGCAGTGTCTGGCCCGTCACATAGGCGGCTTCGTCGGACGACAGATAGACGGCGGCGGCGGCGATCTCGTCGCCCGAACCCAGCCGGCCCGCCGGAATCTTGGTCAGAATGGTCTCGCGCTGCTGATCGTTCAGCACGTCGGTCATGGGCGAGGCGATGAAGCCCGGCGCGATGCAGTTGACGGTGATGCCGCGCGACCCGACCTCCTGCGCCAGCGACTTGGAAAAGCCGATCATCCCGGCCTTGGACGCCGAATAGTTGGTCTGGCCCGGGTTGCCGGTCACGCCGACGACCGAGGTGACGCCGATGATTCGCCCCGAACGGCGCTTCATCATGCCCTTCACCGCCGCGCGGGTCAGGCGGAAATAGCTTTCCAGATTGACGGTCAGGACGGACTGAAAGTCCTCATCCTTCATCCGCATCAGCAGGCCGTCCTTGGTGATACCGGCGTTGGCGACCATGATGTCCAACGACGCGCCCGCCGCCGTCTCGGCCGCAGCGACCAGATTGTCGACCGACTCGGGATCCGACAGGTTCGCCGTGGCGAAATGCGCCCGCTCCCCCAGTTCCTTGGCCAGATCCGCCAGCACCGCCTCGCGCGTGCCTGACAACACCACGGTCGCGCCCTGAGCATGCAGCGCCCGCGCCACTGCCCCGCCGATCCCTCCCGTCGCGCCGGTCACCAGCGCGGTCTTGCCTGCAAGATTGAACATTTATGTCTCTCCGAAGTGGCGAGTGATTAGTGTCGAGTGACGAGGAAAAGCAAAGTCGCGTGACGAAGCCGTCGCCACGCGCCCCGCGTCACCCCCTGGCGAAGGCTTCGAGCTCTTCCGGCGTATTTAGCGGCAGGGCCTCGGCGTCCGGGGCGATCCGCTTGGCCATACCGGTCAGCACCTTGCCCGAGCCAATCTCAACGAAGCGCGTGACACCGCCTTCACCGGCCATCCACTCCATGCTTTCGCGCCAGCGTACCCGGCCGGTGACTTGCTCGACCAGAAGGCGGCGGATGACTTCCGGATCGCTCTCCGGTCGCGCCAGAACGTTGGCGACGACGGGCACGACCGGCGCTGTGATGGTCGCCGAAGCCAGGGCCGCCGCCATCTCGTCCGCCGCCGGCTGCATCAGCGGGCAGTGGAAGGGCGCCGAGACGTTCAGCGGGATCGCCCGCGCGCCCAGTTCCTTGGCCTTCTCTATGGCCCGGTCCACAGCGGCCTTCTCGCCCGAGATGACGATGTTGCCGTTGTTGTTGTCATTCGCGACCACACAGACGCCGACCTCCGACCCGGCCGCCGCGGCCGCTTCCGCCAGCGCGAGGTCGGTCTTGGGTCCGATCAGCGAGGCCATCGCCCCCTGCCCCACCGGCACGGCGCGCTGCATGGCCTGGCCGCGCAGCTTCAGCAGCCGCGCCGTATCCGACAGCGAGATCGCGCCCGCCGCCGCCAGCGCCGAATATTCGCCAAGCGAGTGACCGGCGACATAGGCGGCCGTCGCCACGTCGAAACCGAACTCGGCCTTCAACGCCCGGATCGCCGCCACGGACACCGCCATCAGGGCGGGCTGGGCGTTCTCCGTCAGGGTCAGTTGGTCCTCGGGCCCTTCGCGCATCAGCACCGACAGTTTCTGGCCCAGCGCCTCATCCACCTCGGCGAAGACGTCGCGAGCGGATTGGAAGGCGTCCGCCAGTTGCGCGCCCATGCCGACGGCCTGGCTGCCCTGTCCCGGAAACAGAAGTGCGAGGGTCATCGACCGCTCCCTGAATCATTGATCAAGAGCGCGGACCCGTAAGCCCAGACTTACCCGAGGGCAAGCGGAGGTGGTGGGTGCTTGTGCGTCGGACCAACTCCACGACCGCAGGGATGCTGTCCTGAGAGCGCTTAGCGGCGCCGGTATTTTGCGAGCAGTCGATCGCGCGCGGCGTTGACGCGCGTCGCCAGCCCCTCCGTGCCGCCCTGATCGGGATGGGCGCGGGCCATGGCGCGTTTCCAGGCCGAACGGATTTCGGCCTCGGTCGCGGCTGGCCCGACGCCCAGCACGGCGCGGGCGTCCGCTTCGCTGATGGGTTCGGATCGGATGATCGATCGCTGCCGGGACGACCAGGCCAGATAGAGCCCTGACACGGCCAGAGCCGCCGCCGTCAGCCATGATCCCCGAAACGCCGCTAGCGCGCCGCCGGCCAACAGAACCGCACCCAGCAGGGTCGCCGTCACGCGCCAGTGAGCGCGCCCGCGTCGCTCGGTCTGTCGGCCCAGCCGCACCAGCGCCCAAACGGCGATCGCCGCCAAGGCCAGCCAGATCAAACCCATCAGGCGATCAGGCCGCCACGTCCAAAGGGCTGAGAACCTGCTCCAGACCCATGGCCATCATCAGATTGCGCATTTCCTGACGCGCAGCGACGTGGGCCAGGGACACCGCGACCGGCCGGATGTCGTTCGACAGGTCCGCCACCGTCAGGCCGAAGGGGAACAACTCGCGATAGATGACCCGGTCCCGCAGGCCCGGACCGACGCGGAAGCCGACGCGTTTGGCCAGCTTGGTCATCCGTTCTTCCAGACGCTTGCGGTTGCGGGCCTCTGCGACGGCGAGGCGATTGGTGACCACCAGCCAGTCGATCGTCGCGTGGCGACCCTGGGCGATAGCGCGCTGCTTGCGCGCCTCCCAGACGCTCTCGGAATAGATGGAGGGTTTCAGCAGTTCCAGGGTGACCGGATCGACGTCGCCCAGCAGGTCGAAATCGACGAAGCTGTCGTTCATCGGCGTCACGATCTGATCGGCGCGGGCGTGGGCGGCGTTCGAGACCGCCGTATCGCCGCCGGGCGTGTCGATCAGGATGCAATCGACGCCCCGCGCCGCCGCCTCGTCGAAAGCGCGCTCGAAGGTGGCGATCTGGTCGGCGACGTCCGCCTTGGCCAGGGCCTTGCCGTCGCCCATGTCAGGCACGAAGGGTTGGGGAAGCTCGTGACCGTTCGCGGCCAGCCAGGCGGCGCGGTTCTGGAAGAAGCGCTGCATCGAGCGCTGGCGCAGGTCCAGATCGATGATCGCCACCGAGCGCCCGGCGTGCAGCAGGCCGGTGACGATGTGGATGGCCAGGGTGGACTTGCCCGCCCCGCCCTTTTCGTTGCCGAGGACGATCACATGCGGCTGCGTCATTCGAGGGAATCCTCTGTGCCGACCGCGCGACTCAGACTGCGCGGTTCTAGGTCAGGCGAGACTCGGCCTCAAAGCGCCAAACGTCAACGGAACCTTAACGCAGACCTGTGGACGGCGAACCGGGGTCGGTCAGCTGTTACGCGCGCACCAGGCGTCGCCGACAGCGGCGGAGCGGCAGACCGCAGCGGCGGTTTCGGTGGAGACCGGCCCGACCTTCAGCCGCGTCAGCCGACGGCCGCCCACCTCGACCTCCTGATAGATCGGCGACAATCCCGACAGGTCTGACGTGGCCTTCATCCGATCCCAGGCCTGACGCGCGCCGGCCGCACTGGAATAGGCGCCCAGTTGGATCGTTCGCCCGGTTTCGGGCGTCTTGAGGCTGGCGGGACGCAAGACGGGGGCCTGCGCCCGCGAGATCGCCTCATCCGCCACGGCTTTGAGAACCGCGGGCGAGGCAGCCCGGACAATTGCGTCCCGCAGGCCTGCATCTTCACCGACGGGGCGAAGGCCTGCCTGGACGTCTCGGGCGTCCCACATGGCGTGGGGATCCATGACCGCCACCTTGGCCGGCGTGAAGCGCACGGGCCGCAGTCCGGCCTTTTCAGCCACGGCATGCCGGGTTTCGCGATCGCGGGCCGAGAGCGGAATGTCGATCGCCGCGACGTTCTCGGCCATCGTGCTGAATCGATGGGGATCGCTGTCCACCGCGCCGCAGCCGGCGACGGCGAGGCTGCTGGCGAAGGCCAGGGCGATCAGAACTGGACGGGTCGCTTCTGCGGGCGTCATAAGCACGACCCTAGAGCCCAGAATTTGCGGTCTGGTGCATCAACAGGCTTAAGCGGAAAGGTTAATCGCTTCATCATGATAGACGCCGCACCCCCGTTCCCTTCTTTGGCCGTCGTCCGCGCCGTCGCCGACCTGCGGGCGATCGTCCGGGACTGGAAACGTCAAGGCCTGAGCGTCGGCATGGTTCCGACCATGGGCGCCCTGCATGAGGGCCACCTGACCCTGGTGCGCGAGGCCGCGCGCCGCGCCGACCGCGTCGTCGCCTCCAACTTCGTCAATCCGACCCAGTTCGCGGCGCATGAGGATTTGGGCAAATATCCCCGCCAGCAGGAGGAAGACGCCCGTCTGCTGTCCGGCGCCGGCTGCCACCTGATGTTCGCGCCCTCAGCCGACGCGATGTATCCGGAAGGCTTTGCGACCAGCGTCGCCGTCGCCGGGCCGGCGCTGGGTCTCGAGGGTGATTTCCGGCCTCAGATGTTCGGTGGGGTCGCCCTGGTCGTCACCAAGCTGTTCAACCAGGTGCAGCCTGATGTCGCCGTTTTCGGCGAGAAGGACTACCAACAGCTGATGGTCGTTCGTCGGTTCGTGCGCGACCTGGACCTGCCGGTCGAGATCGTCGGGGCGCCGACGGAGCGGGACGGCTGGGGCCTGGCCCTGTCGTCACGCAACGCCTATCTGTCGGAGGCTGAGCTTGAGACCGCGCGCCGTCTGAACGGCATTCTGGCGGAGGCTGGCGTCCATGCCTCGAGCGGCCGCCCCCTGCCCGGCGTCGAGCGTGAAGCCTATGCCGCCCTTTTGAAAGCCGGGTTTGATCGGGTCGATTACGTCGCCATTCGCCACGCCGAGGACCTGACGCCGTTCCGCAACGACATCGTCGACGCCCCCGCCCGCATCCTGGCCGCCGCCTGGCTGGGCAAGACGCGCTTGATCGACAATATGGCGGTCTGAAAAGAAGGGCCGCATCCGTTTCTGGACATAAGCCGGCGAATTGCACGTGTGAAAAGTGGTGCAATGGCGTGCAATTGACGCGGCGCATCGTTGTTTTCGTTGAGGAAAACAACAGAGCCCGAATTGCACTGTGCAACGAAGTGCAGTTCGGGCCTGAAGGCTGGACTCGGGAAAACAGTGGAACGAGCCGGAGTCTCGTCGAGGAATGGCGCTGTCAAAGACCGAGCCGGCATCATAACCGCGTTTAACGTCGGGCTCAGCAAAAAGCCGATACCGTCCGTCAAGCCGTTGAAAAGATGCGATTTCGCTTAGACGAAATGAATGGCTGGCGGCGATTGCATAGCAGCCGCCAGTCAAGAACTCGGGTTTGCCTCAAACGCGGACGGGGCTAACCGATCGCGCCGACACAACCCTCTGCGTCGCCCGGCGCCAGATCGGCGTCGGTCAGGGCAATGGTCCAGCCGTGATGCGTGTTCAGGCCCCAGCGCCGCGCGCCGCCGCCGTCGCCGGCGTCCCCACCCGCAGTGACCACCACGCGCCGGCCCTTGGGCAGAGCCGGCGGATCGATCTTGCCCACCGCCAAAGACGTCGGCGTCTCGCCGCCGTAGCCGTCGAACACGCTCAGCATCGACCACTCGCGACGCAGGCCCATCCACCAGGCGTCTTCTGTGTTGATCGCCAGCACGGCGATCCCGTGGCCTTCGGCGGCGAAGGCCAGGGCCTTCTGCGGATCGCGCACCATCTTGATGTCGGCGGCGGCCCCGAAACGCAGGCGCGCGCCGTCATAGGCGCGGGTCGGTTCGATCGGGGCCCAGACCTGGACCTGAAGCCGGCCCTGGCGCGCCAGGCCCCATCCGACGATCTCGCGCCACAGATGTTCGACCGCCTCGGCGTTCTCCGGCTTGGCCTGCTTAAGCATGCGCGAGAGGACGGTCTGCTCGCGATCGGGACGCAGCTTGGTGTGCGGGCCGGTGGGCGCGTCCTTGGCCCGGCCGACGGTGGCGGCGATGGCCAGGCGTTGCTCGAACAGCGCCAGAATATGGTCGTCGATGCCGTCGATCTCGGCGCGCAGGGCGGCCAGCGCCTGCTGTTCGGGGGTCAGGTCGGCCATGTCAGGCCAGACTTGCTGAAGGTGGGAATGGGGCATGGAAAAGGGCTTTCGGCATTCTGGGATTCGATATGTGCAGGAGCGAACAGCCGCTCTGGTCCAGAGCGGTCGCCGGTGAAGCAGTCAGGGACGAAGTGCGCCCGACGCCTCAGCCGGCGTATCGAAAGCCGTAAAAGCCGTAGCCGAAATAGAGGCCGGAAACCGCGCGCGAACGGTCGAAAGAAACAGAAAGAGCGCGCAGGCGGGACATGGTCCGGTTCCGGGTTATGCGGATCGTGTTGCGACCCGTGGGTGTCTTAAGGACGCAAAGACCGTGCGCCGTCAACCCTCAGGGAAGCTCAACAGGACAAAACGCGTCTGATTATCGCCGGAATCCTGCAAGTCGTTGCGCAGGATCGACAGGCCGTACACCTCGGCGGCGCCGACCGGGGCGATGGCCGCCCGTGTGGGATCACCCGCTTTAGCGACATCGCGCGCCGCGCCTGCGGTATCGAAATGCTCGACAACCTCGACATTCAAACCAGCCAGCGTGTCCTTGCACTGAGCCAAGGCGATCGGGTGGCTTTCCACCGTTCGGATATCGGACAGACGCGCGCCGTCGATCGCCATCAGCGCATGACGGATCGGCCGCCAGACCTGAGCGACCGGCTCCACGCCAAGCGCACCGACCAGCGTCGCCGCCGGCTCGACCACGCCGATGGTCGAGTTCTCGACAGGGATCAGGGCGCACCCGCAGTCGCCGGCGCGCAGCGCATCCAGGGCCTGGGCGAAGGTTTCGAACGCCACAGCCTCGTCCCACGGACGCAGGGCCAGACAAGCCTCATGGCTGAACGATCCGGGCGCGCCCTGATAGGCGACCCGTCCAGGCTTCTCCTCACTTGGAGTCGCTACTTGCATCGATCACTCCCTCGGTCTCGGATCGATCTGGCGCTGCCCCGGTGGCGTCACCATGACCGGATCGGCCCGCATTTGGGGCGCTGACGAAAGCTAGGCCGCCACCGACTGCGCCACCCGTCCGGCCTTCAGCCGCTCAGCCACCAGGAAGGCCAGCTCCAGCGCCTGATCGGCGTTCAGGCGCGGGTCGCAGTGGGTGTGATAGCGGTTGGACAAGTCGTCCTCGGTCACCGCCTGGGCGCCGCCGATGCATTCGGTGACGTTCTGGCCGGTCATTTCCAGATGGACGCCGCCGGGGTGGACGCCTTCCGCCTCGGCCACATCGATGAAGGTCCGGACTTCGCCGAGGATACGGTCGAACGGCCGGGTCTTGTAGCCGTTGCCGGCCTTCAGCGTATTGCCGTGCATCGGGTCGATGGACCAGATGACCTTGCGGCCCGAGGCCTTCACTTCGCGCATCAGCTTGGGCAGGCGCTCGCCCACCTTGTCGTGACCGAAGCGTCCGATCAGCGTGAGACGACCGGAGACATTGTCCGGGTTCAAGGCGTCGATCAGGGGCAGCAGGTCGTCGGCGGTCATGGTCGGCCCGCACTTCACGCCGATGGGGTTCTTGATCCCCTTCATGAACTCGACGTGGGCGCCGTCCAGCTGACGCGTGCGCTCGCCGATCCACAGCATGTGGGCCGAGGTGTCGAACCATTCGCCGGAACCGCCGTCCAGACGCGTCAGGGCGCTTTCGACGTTCAGCAGCAGGGCCTCGTGGCTGGTGAAGACCTCGACCCGGCTGAGGTCCGGATGCGTCTCGGGCGTGACGCCGACCGCCTCCATGAAGGCTAGGGCCTCGGTGATCTTGTCGGCCAGCTCGCGGTACTGGGCGCCGGCGGCGTTGTCGCCGGCAAAGCCCAGGGTCCAGCGATGGATATTGTACAGATCGGCATAGCCGCCGCCGGCGAAGGCCCGCAGCAGGTTCAGCGTCGAGGCCGACTGGTTATAGGCGCGGATCAGACGCTGCGGATCGGGTGCACGCTCTTCCGGCGTGAAGCCCATGCCGTTGATGATGTCGCCGCGATAGCTGGGCAGTTCGACGCCGTCGATCTCCTCCAGCGGCGACGAGCGAGGCTTGGCGAACTGGCCCGCGATCCGCCCCACCTTCACCACCGGCTTACGTCCGGCGAAGGTCAGGACGACCGCCATCTGAAGGATCAGGCGGAAGGTGTCGCGGATATTGTCGGTCGAGAACTCCTTGAAGCTCTCGGCGCAGTCGCCGCCCTGAAGCAGGAAGGCGTCACCCCGCTCCACCTGCGCCAGCTTCGACGTCAGGCGCCGCGCTTCGCCGGCGAAGACCAGCGGCGGCAAGGCGCGCAGCTCGTCTTCCACCCGCGCGAGGGCGGTTGGATCCGGATAGTCCGCCGGCATATGCAGGGCGGTCTTGGTTCTCCAGCTTTCGGGGGTCCAGCGTGTCATCGCGCAAGAATAGGACTTCGCGCCTATTCAAACAACGAAAAGCCAGGCGGATTTTGCCGCGAAATGTCAGTCTTCCGAAGAAGGCGACTTTTCCGCCGCAGCTTCAGCCTTGCGTTCAGCCTTCGCCGCCGCCTTTTCGGCCGCCTTCAGCGCTGCGGCGCGCTCGCGTTCCTGGCGCTCGAAGCTATAGTTGGGTTTGCGAGCCATCGGCGTCCTCGTCTCATCTCGTGTTCTGGCGGTGAAGGTGGCGATGCAGGGAGCCGGACGCAATCGCCAAATCCAGTACCCTGCAAAAGCGGCTCACAGCAGCCTCTCCTTGCGCGTCAGAATCTTGGCGGCGGCGTCGAAGGCGATGAACAGGCGGGCTAGAAGGGTCATGGGCTCTAAACGCTTGGCCCTATTCGATGTTCAGTCCCGCGAACCTTCGTCGCACCCGAAAGGCAGGCGCCCATGTCGACCCAATCCATCCTCCTCGCCGGTGTCGAAGCCGGCGGCACCAAGTTTATCTGCGGCGTCGCCGCCGCCGACGGCGTGATCATCGACCAGATCCGTATCCCGACGACGTCGCCCGACGAGACGCTGGATGCGGTTGCGGCCTTCTTCGTCGACGCACAGTCGAAACACGGCCGGCTTTCTGCGCTGGCGATCGTCAGTTTCGGCCCCCTGTCGTTGAAGCCCGACGCGCCGGATTTCGGCGCCATCACCAGCACGCCCAAGCCCGGCTGGAGCGACGTCAACCTGTTGGCCCGCCTGCGCCGCCGCCTCGATGTTCCAATGACGCTGGACACCGATGTGAACGGCGCGGCTGTCGGCGAACGCCTGTTCGGCAGCGGCCAAGGACTGGAGAGCTTCTGCTACGTCACGGTCGGCACGGGCGTGGGGGTCGGGGTGATGATCGACGGCGCGCCGCATGGCGGGGCGAACCATCCCGAAGCCGGTCATATCCGGCTGCCCCGCGCCAAGGGCGACGAGACGTTCTCGGGCGTCTGTCCCTTCCATGGCGACTGCCTGGAAGGCCTGGCGAGCGGGCCGGCGCTGAAGGCGCGCTGGGGCGCGGCCGCCGAGACGTTTTCTCACGATCATCCGGCTTGGCCGATGGCGGCGGATTATATCGCCGGTCTGTGCACCAACCTGACCTACACGCTGCGGCCAGAACGAATCATCATCGGCGGCGGCGTGATGCAGCCGCACATGTACGATCTGGTCAGACAGGCGCTGGTGAGACAACTCGGCGGCTATGACGCGAGCCTGCGGGGTCTGGATATGAAAACCTACATCGCAGCGCCGAGCGCGGGCGTGGCCGCCGGCCTGATCGGTGCATTGGCCCTCGCCTACCGTTCCGTCACGGGCGCGTGGCCCAAGGACTGGGGCACGCAAGGCCGGGATTAGATCGAAGTGGAGATGGTGGACGCGACAGGGATTGAACCTGTGACCCCCTCGGTGTGAACGAGGTTGGCGACCCCGCAAAAGGCGAGATCATTGGCTGTCACTGGATCATTCTCCGCAATCTAACCATGAACAGGACAAGAACATCACGCTATCACGGTTCAGCGGAACCAGAGAGCAAATAACTACCAGTCGAGGGCTTTTGCGGCCCGGCGAAGGTGGGTCGGTGACAGCTTGGCGTATCGCCTCTCTGTGACCCTGGTGTCGGAGTGGCCGAGGTATCGGCTTATGTCGAACATGGGTACGTCGGCCTCGGCCATCCACGACGCGGCGGTATGGCGCAGGATGTGCGGCGTGATCCCATCCAAGTTCGCGCGCTTAGCCGCAGCAGCGAATCCTTTCTTGATCGACAGCACCCTATGGCCGCCCCACTCAATGACGTGGTTACAGGTTCGGCCGGCGTGCAGGACACGGAGATAGCGATAGGCGCGCCCGGTCATTGGCACGGTCGCACGCTTCTTCCGCTGCTCATCCTGGGCATCGTTCAGCGCCAACGAGATCGTACGCCGCCGAAAATCGACCCGATCCCATGTCAGTTCCAGCAAGGCGCTCTGACGCGCTCCGGTCGCCAGTGACAGGGCAATGAAGGCGCGGACATGCGAAAAGCGGCGCGCCGCTCTGAGCAGAGCCCTTGCCTCTTCCTTATCCAGAAAGCGGTCCTTTGCAGGCGGCTGTGGCGGAAGCTCGAATACGGCGGCCGCGCCCTTCTTAAAGAAGTTCAGTCCAGCCCTGACGACCTCCAGTTCCTTGCGCACCGTCGCCGGCTTACGACCGGCCGCGTATCTCATGTCGCGGTAGGCTCGGCACACATCGCGCGTGACCTGGTCGGGCCGCAGGTGCGCGAACGTCCCTTTGGCCTGCTTCCAGGATCCGCGCAGATCGACCGCCCGGATCGCCGTCTTGTCCTTGTCGTCGAGGTAGGCCTCCACGATCTCGCCAACGGTCTCGCCGGTCGGCTGAGTGGAATGGTCGGCTAGCCGCCGTTTCGCCTCTGATAGATCGGCCGTGCGGAGTGAGAAGCGCTCGGTCTGCCCTCCGACGCTGCGGACGGCGGCGTATTTGCCTCGATAGAGCTTGAGCCTCCACTCTGACACTGACGATCCTCATATTCTGAAGCGGCCTCAGGCCGGATGCGTATTTGACGGCCGATGCGGAAGGCCCGCAGCTCGCCGCGGTTGACCAGGTTGCGAACCGTGGCGGACGACATGGCCCGCAAGCGCGATCGGGTCACCGGACGCCGTGCGATCCGTCCCTATCGCTCCGACCGTGACGGCCGCGAGTGGTTCGTCCTGTTCGTCCCGACGCAGGCCTTCAATAAGATCAAGGCCGATCCGGACATCAAGGCGTTCAACAAGGACAGCATCGATCGCAGCGTCGAGTCCAACCCCTACTTCCAGGGCGGCGACCTGATCTGGGACGGCGTCATCATCCGCGAAATCACCGATCTGCCTGTCCTGGGCGCGGTCGGCACGGCGGGTGCGAACGTGGCGGCCGGCTATCTCTGCGGGGCTCAGGCCCTCGTGGTCGCTTGGGGTCAGGATCCCAAGTCCACGGAACGCAAGGACGACGACTACCAGTTCATCAAGGGCGTCGGCACCGAGGAGCTGCGCTCCATCGACAAGACGTTCTTCAAGGAGACGGGCGCCGTTGGCCCGGGCACGCAGCACGGCATCGTGACCGTGTTCGCCGCGTACTAAGGAGCACGCACCATGGCGAAAGCTTTCCCCACCCAGGCCGTGGGTTCTGGCAGCGCGCCTGCCAAGACCTCGACCGACTCCAACCAGCTGACCTACGCCGGCGGCCGCATCCCGGTCACCGCTGGTCAGCAGACGGTTGGCGCGCTCTTCGGGACCATTGTGGTTCCGAAGGGTGCTGAGATCGCCCGCGTCACCGTTTCCGCCCCAACGGGCGTGACGGTCGAAGTGGGTGACGCCGGCGACACCGATCGCCTGCTGGCCGCCACCGCCGCCGCCACGGCGCCCGTATCGGGCATCGCGACGACCGGCTTCGGCTATCAGTACCCGGCCGAGACCCTGATCAGCGTCCGCATCGCCACGGCGACGGCGGCGGTGAACGGGACCATCGTCTATTCCGTCGAATACGTCAGCCAGTAAGGGAGGCCTGAAAATGACCACCCAAGCCCGCGTGATTGGCCCAGCCTCCGAGCTGGGCCACTTCGACACCCTCAACTTCTTCGGCAACGAGATCGGCCGCGAGTTCACCGACGTGACGCTCACGCCCGATCAGCTGCGCAAAGCTGAGGGCAACCCCTACATCGAGATCAAGGGCGCCGACGACGCCCTGACCGATGAGGAACTGTGCAAGGCCAAGGAAGACGAAGCGGAGGCGGACAAGATCCGCGCTCGCCTCGCCGAGCTGGATGTGACCGTTGACGGTCGCGCCTCGCTCAAGACCCTGCGCGGTAAGCTGGACGCGGCCGAAAAGGCCGAGGCCAAGCGCCTGGAAGACGAAGCGGAAGCGGCTCGCAAGGCCGCCGAAGGCTCCGAGGACTGATCCTGACCGCCCCCGGCTTCGGCTGGGGGCGTCTCTTCGGAGGCGACCATGACCATCCGTGAGATCATCGCAGCCGCCATGCGCCGCGGCAAAATCCTTGCATCCGGCGAGACACCATCCGCAGATGAAGAGCGAGACATCCTCGCCCGCCTGCAATCCCTAATTCTGGAACACCCCGGCCTGACTGGCGCGCGCTGGCGCGACGTTTACGCCGCCTCTTCCGCCACGATCACCGCCCGCGACGGCGACCGCATCACCGTCAGCGTCTTCACTCCCACGATCGTCAAGCCGACAATCGAGACCTGGTGCGTCACGCGCCGGAATATGCCGCCCTTGTCTCGCATCCATGTGCTGGATGGCGCTGACGCCGGGCTGTTCCTGTTCTCGACCGAATGGCGCCGCGCCGACGCGTTGACGCTGGACGATTTGAACCCCTTCGGCGCCGACACCGACAACGGCTTTGTCGCGCAGCTCGCCGTCACCATCGCTGACGACTTCGGCGGCGAGATCGGCGCCAAGACCGTGCTGGAGGCCCAGCGCTCCGAGCGCACCATCCGGGGCCGTCTCTACCGCGACCGCGACTGCCGCCGCGAACTGCCTTGCGATTACGTCTGATGCAGCTCCCTTTCGGCCTGTCAGCCTATTCCCGCGCGAATGGGCGGCTTCCGCCTGTCCGGCTGGTCAATCTCTATCACGAGCAGGCCCCGACCTCGACAACCGGCGCCGTTCTGTTGCCGCGCCCGGGTCTCCAGCTTGAGTACGATCTTGGCGCGCCGATCCGGGGCCTTCGACGTGATGACGGCGTGTTCAACGGTGACCTGTTCGCCGTCGCTGGAAACAAGCTTTTCCGTGGGGAAGACCTTGTCGGATTAATCGAAGATGATACCTTCTCTGTCGAGTGGGCTTACACGGTCGATGGCCTGTGGATCGCCTCGGGCGGCATCGTCTATCAGTACGACGGCACGACCCTAACCCCCACAGCGTTTCCCGATAGCGCGCCGGTCATTTCGGTCTGCGACATCGACAACTTCCTGTTCGCAGTGCGTCAGGACACGGGAACGGTATATTTCCGCGTTCCCGGCGATACGACCTGGAACGCCTTGGACTTCTTCTCGGCCGAACGCGAGCCGGACCCCGCCATCGCCGTGCGCGCCTTGGCGGATGCCCTTTATGTGTTCGGCACGTCATCGATCGAGGCGTTCGGCATCACCGGCGATGTCGATCAGCCAGCCGTTCGCATCGAGGGCCTGGCGATCTCGCGCGGGTGCAAGGACCGCGACAGCATCTCGAAGCTGGACAATACCCTGTTTTTCACGGGTGAGGACAACATCGACTACCGCATAGACGGCGTGCCGCAGCGGATTTCCGATCACGGCATCGAGGAGCGGATTGAAGCCTCGGACATCGTCCAGGCCTTTTCGTATGCGCTCTCGGGCCACACGTTCCGGGTGATCCGCCTGGATAGCGAAGTGCTCGGCTATGACGTGGCGACGGGCCAGTGGCACCAACTGGATTGGCCAGTCCGTTCCGGCATCTATGACGGCAAACGGACATACGTCTCGGCCGGCACCGCCATTCATACGCTGCGGGACCGACCGGACGACAACGGCGCGACCTTCGAGCGCATCTTCACCGCTGTGGCGGCCACCGAAACCGTGGGGGCGTGCGACGCCATCGAGGTCACACTTTCGCCCGGCACGTCACCGATCGGCAGCGAGCCGGCGATCCTGCAAATGCGCTGGTCAGACGATCAGTCGCGCACGTGGTCCGACTGGAAGGAAGCGCAGACCGGGTTCGGCGGTCAGTATCGCAAGCGCGTTCGCTATCGCCGGCTGGGGATGATCGACGCGCCCGGCCGGGTCTTTGAGTTTCGCATGACCGATCCGGTTGAGATCCGGTTCTCGGGTGTCGAGATGAACCCGGCCGGCGGGGGCCGGTCGCGTGGCTGACGGGTTCAAGCTGCCGCGCATTCGGGCGGCGGACACGATCTCCGATAAGGCGGGCAAGGCGGCGAACGCTTTCGTGCGCTTCTGGGACACGGTGATGAAAGCGATCGAGCGTCAGGAGAACGCTCAAGATGGTGTTTTGAAACAGTTGGCGGAACAACTGGCGCTCATCCAGCAAGCCCAAGCGGCGGCCGCCGCTGCGCAGGAACGATCGGATGAGGCCTACGCGCGTGCCGATCTGGCGAACGGGGGGCGCTATATAGACCTCACCTCTCTCGCCGGCGGGTCCTCGGCGGGGTCGTCGCCACAGAATATCGCAACAGAGATGCTTTTGTCGCTGTCTGGTGTTCTGAGTGGTGGCTCGTTGAGCGCTAACGCCGAATGGACCGGGACAGCCACGCTGACCGAAACCAACTCGGGCGCCACACGCCCAATCGGCTCTCCCGTTCCCGTCACAGTTTCCAGCGCGGGTCTGCAAAACCCCGATGGATCATGGCAGGCGGAAGACAGTCTGCCGATCATCATTGATGGAAAAGGTGAGTTGACGGGAGTCGTCACTTACGCGCTCAGCGTCGCTAGAACTGGCGGACCAGCCTACGTCTCGGGCGCTGTGATCAGTGCGACGGCGGTGCTCACGCCGAAGGCCGCATGATCGCCACCGAAGCCGACATTCCCCTGATCCTGGATCTTTGCCGTGAAGCCCATGTCGGCTCTGTCTGGGAGGATGTGAAGGCTGGGTTCGACCCGATCAGCACAGAGACCTCCATTCGCGCGCTGATGGACAATCCTGACGCCCTGGTCTTGGTCTGTGACCGAGGCACGCTTTGGCTGGCTCGGTTTCCGCTCTGGTTCAATCATGCCGAGACCATCACCCGCGAGGTCTTCTTTTACGCCGCCAAGGGCGGGGACGCCTTGAGGCGCGAGGGCGAGCGATGGGCCGGGCCCGGCCTGACTGTGCTGAGCCGACACGACCGGACGGACCCCCGTCTCGACATCTATTACCGACGGGCCGGCTATCAGCCCATCGAGCATGATTTCATCCGGAGGGCCTGATGGGCGGAATCCTCGACATCTTCGGCGCGTCCAAGACCGCCAAGGCCCAGAAGCAGGCGGCTGACAAGTCGGCGGCTGCATCGCAATACGCCACCGATCAGTCGATGGCGCTACAGCGCGAGCAGTTCAACCGTATCTGGGAGGCCACGGCGCCCAGCCGCAAACTGGGCGACACAGCGACGGGCCAACTGCAAGGTCTGGCCGACGGCACGATCGACCCCACCAAATGGCTAGAGGCCAATCCCGGCTATCAGACCAACCTCCAGGCAGGCCAACGACAAATCAACGCCTCGGCGGCAGCGAAGGGTGGCTTACTCTCGGGCGACGCGGCGAAGGCCGGGCTAAAGTTCGGCGCCGACTATGCGACGGGCGTCTATAACCAAGAGCGCAACGCCCTGCTGGCGATGGCCGGGCTGGGTCAAACGGCGGTCAACACCGGCGCCCAAACGGGCCAGGCCACCGCCAACTCTAGCCAGAACGCGCTGCAACAGAACGCCCAGAACCTCGCCACGTCTTACGGGCAGAAAGCCGATGCGACAGCCGGCCTGTGGGGAACGATCACCGGCACGTTCGGCAACAACGCCTTGGCGAAATACGCCAAAATGTTCGCGGGAGGCTTCTGATGTCGGCTTTCGACACCTATCGCCAGATGCGCGACAGCACGCTTCAGAACAACCGGCTGGCTGAGCAAGATTTGCTTCGCGAGCAGGACCGGAACGCCCTGCGCATGGCCGGAACGCAATATGCCACCGGCGACGCCACCGGCGCCCGCAACGCCTTGCTGTCCAACGGCATGATCGACGAGGGTCTGCAGCTCGGTCGCTACGATCAGCAGGCGTCCCGTCAGGCCACACAGGACGCCCAGGCCCAGCGCGATCGGCATTTCGCGACACTGGTAGCCGGCGCCCAAGGTCTTCGACGTCTCCCGGCCGAGCAGCGCTGGCAGGCCTATCAGAGCCGCGTTCTGCCGATCCTTCAGCAGGACGGCGTGGATCAGTCGGTGATTTCCATGATCACCCCGGAGAGCCTGAGCGACATGGATCTCGACAGCCTGATCACGGCGGCGGGCGGCGAAGTCGAGCAACCCCGATACCTGCAAGGCCAGCGCGGCGCTCTGGATCGGATCGACCCCTACACCGGCGACCTGACCAATGTACGTCAGGCCACACGGGAAGACGCCCCGAACGGCTATCGCTGGACGGCTGACGGCGCGCTTGAGCCGATCGCAGGCGGGCCAGCCGACCCGCGCACCGCTGGCGCCCTCGCCGCCTCCCGCCGCGCGCCGAAAACCGGTCGCTCGGGTGGGCGCTCGTCCTCGGGTTCGGCCCGTTCATCCTCACCCGCCGCCGCGCCGGCTGGTCGTCCTTGGGAGCGCAGCTGGTAATGGCGGGTCCGACGCAAGGAGAGGTCTATGACGGCTATCGCTTCCTCGGGGGCGATCCGAAAGACCAGAACAACTGGGAGCAAGCTGCGCCTGTCGCTGCGCCGGAATACGGCAACGGCGCCCAGAAGCTCCCGAATGGCGACATCGTCCGCTATGGACCGCGCGGCGGCCTAACTGTGCTGCAGCAGGGTGGCGGCGACGGCGTCGGCAAGCTGACAGAAGGCCAAGGCAAGTCGATCCAGTATGGGCTGATGATGCGCGGCGCTGAGCAGGACTATCAGCAGGCCCGTCAGGAAGGCTACGACCCGGCCAGCCTGCGCAATCAGGCGGCGGCTGTCGCCGGCCTCATTCCGTTCGATGGCGACTATTTCGGCCGGCTGATCCGTGACGACGTGTCTGACCGGGGACGCCAGGCCGAGCTGCGCTGGGCGGAAGGTAATCTGCGCCAGTTGACCGGCGCTGCCGCGACAAACCCGGAAATCGCCCGCGTGGCCGCGATCAACTTCGACCGCGGCAACGATCAGCTAGCTGACCAGCGCTACCGCACCCGTTCCGAGACCTACAAGGGAACGCGCTTCGCGGCTGGCCCCGGCGCCTCGGCACTGGGCGACTATCCCGATGCGCCTGGCCGCCTCGCGGTAAATGAGAAAACCGGCCTGCCTGATTACGCCGGCATCGCCTCGACCGTTCAGGGCGTCGAGGGCGGCTATGAAATTGGCCCCGACGGCAGGCCTGTCGCCCCTGCCCCACAGGTTCCGACGCCTGGATCTTCGCCGCAAACCGCCATCGACATCGAAAGCGGCATCTCGCCCGACGAGATCCTCGCGCTGCTCCAGAATGGCGGCTGGGTCCGTCGTGGCGATGGAGAGCCGTTTGAAGCCACCGCCAGCCGGGGCGCACCCGAACAGGGCGCGCAATCCCTTCGGCCCGGCCTGAACCTCAATCCCGAGCCAACCGCAGAGCAAGGCGTCGAGCGCTATCGCCAAGAAGAAGGTGACGGCTTGGGTCGCAAAGCGACGGCATTCGGCCGTGGCGCCCTCGACACCATTACCTTCGGCCTATCCGATGAGATTGCAGCCGGGATCAACAGCGTCCTGCCTGCGCCGGATTCTGCTGGGACGCGCACCGGCTGGGGTGGTAATTTCGGAGATGCTTACCGACACAACGTGGCGCTAGAGCGCGGTCTCGCTAAGGCGGACTCCGAAGACACCCCCGTCAGTCGAGTAGCTGGACAAGTCGCCGGGGCTTTGGTTCCGGGTGGCGCGGTCTTGCGTGGGCTTGGTATTAGCGGCCGCGCCCTGGCCACGGCCCCGAACGCCTTGCGCGCTGCGGCGGCAGGCGGCGCTTATGGTGGGGCCTATGGCTTCGGCTCGGCGGAAGGAAACGCCCTTCAGCGGCTACCGGAGGCCGCGATCGGCGGCGGTGTCGGCGCGGCCGCTGGCGCTGTCGGCGCGCCCGTCGCCGGATTCATCGGTCGCCGCGTCGCCGCACCGGTCGGCAATGCCCTGCAAGCGGGCAATCGCTTCATCGGTCGGCAGGTCGGTCGCGCCGGCGAAGCCCTGAATGTTCCGGGCGCCGCCGCACTGACTGAGCGAGCTCAGCCGAACGCCTTACGCTCGGGGCTGAACCGTTTCGCCGATCGCATGGGGCCGCAGCGGGTCAACGCCTTGTCGGGCCGCGTGGATGAGCAGGCGGGCCTTGGCATCGACGCCACCGCCGTCGACGCGCTGGACGACGCCAGCCTGGGCCGCGTCCGTGCGCTGGCCACCCGCGACACCCCAGCCCGAGATCTCGCCGTCCGGTTCGCCGAAGGGCGCCGGGAACGTCTGCCCTCGCGCGTCCGTCGCATCGCCAGCGAGGAAGTGTCGTCAGACGCTCGCCCGACGCAGGCCGTCATGGACGATCTGGCCAAGACCCGTCGGGCCAACGCCGGCGCAATCAACGATTTTGGCGGCGACATGGTCGCGCTGGACGACAACGCCATCCAGGCGTTGCGCAGCGATCTGGCGCAAGGGGCTGTTCAGGCCGCCATTCGCCGCGCGCAAGGCTCCATCGACCCGGCCGAACGCGACGCCGCCAACCGGCTCGCCTCCTTGGCAGACACGGTACGGGACAACCCGGCCAGCGCCCGTCTGACGGTGCGCGAAGTTCAGGACATCTCGGCCGCCCTCCGCAACGCCGCCGACGGCGCGTTCCGCTCCAACGCCCCGGCCGACGGCCCGGTCCTCGCCAACCTCGGCAAGGCTGTCCGCGACGCCGGCCGCAACAGCTCCGAGGGCTATCGGAAGTGGCTGGGGCAGTATGCGGACGACAGCGATCTGCTGGAAGCCGCAACGACCGGCCGGAACTTCGTCTCCGTCAGCACCGATCCCGTTAGCGCCCGTTCGACCGACGCTTTCGTGGGCCGCGCCGCCGGCGGCACGCCCGGCGAGCTGACGGTCCAGCGCCAGGCGGCGGGGCAAGCCATGCAGGCGGCCGGGTCAAACCCGACCACGGCGCGCGGCGTGCTGTCCAATCTGGCCTATGACGATGATCAATATCGCCGGGCCGCGTCGATTGGCCTGGATGCCGACCGGCTCAAGGCTCGCGCCGGCGCTGAACTGCGCGCCGTGACCCAGGCCCAGCGCGCCAGCCCGCGCGTCGGCTCTGAAACCAGCACCAACGCTCAGGACGCAGGGGCGGCGGCCGGTCTATCCATTGGCGATCTGGCCAACCCGATCCGGGCGGCGGCGGGCGTCGCGCTCAACCGCATCCGCTCGCGCGGCTTCAACGATCAGGAAGCCCAAGCCATTGTCGAGGCGGTGATTGATCCGGCGCGGACCCAAGAGGTGATCGGCTTCCTGGCCCAGCGGATGACGAAGCGCGAGGCTCGAAACCTTCAGCGCGTGCTTCGCAAGCAGGTCACCACAGGCCTTCTGTCAGGCCAACAACCGTCAGCATGACGACCCAGAGCCAGAAGGCGGGCTGACGCACGAGCCACCCGGCCGCCCGCCCCCAAAGGCCTGCCATCGGCTTTGGCTTAACCGGCTCTCCGCCCTCGGAGACGAACCGGAACTCCCCCTCGATCACCTTCATGGGTCGATCTGTACCACAAAATCTGTGAGGTCCACATGGCCGCTGGCTTGCTCGCCATCAGCGCATACACGCCTGCGCGCGATCGCCTGGGACGCTTGGCCCCCGGCGCGCGGATGGATGTCTACGCCAACCGAACCACAACCCGCGTCACAGTTTATGCCGACGCCGGGCTAAGCACGCCCTTGACCAATCCGGTAATCGCCAACGCGTCGGGCCAGTTTCCGGCCGTTTGGGCGGATAGTGGCTCGGAAGAGTCCCCCGCACTCTACACCGTTGGGTACTCGCTTTCGACCGGGGCGAGCATTGGCAATCCCAGCGTCTTCGACGATGTCCAGCCGAGCGTCTCTCTGGACCTAGTCTCCGCTGAAACCCGAACCGATCTGACGGCGGGCAATGTCGTCGATCAGGCGGCGTTTCGGTCCAATATTGGATTGGCGCGCGCCTCAGCCAGCGAGGCTAAAGCCGGCACATCCGACATCCGCTCCATGACACCACTGGCGTCGAAGCTTCAGCTTCGTACCGTGGTCGAGCAGATTAATCCGCGCGAACCCCAGTTTGCTGGCGGCGCCACGGTTGATGGAGAGACGGACGCGCGAGCCGCCGTGCAGGCGGCGATCGACTACGCCAAGACGCTGGGGTCGAAGTTCAGCGGCGGTTGCATCAAGGTCAAGCTTCCAGCGGGCGTGACCTTCTTCGGATCGAAGCATCCAACCAAGGCCGATCGGGTCCTCGACCTGACCGGCTGCGACAACGTCGTGATTGAGGGCGAGGGCATTGGCGCGACCACGCTGAAGTTCAACCAGAACGTCCCCTTGTTCAAAAATGACGAGAACAAGGAGGCGCCGCTTTTCCAGACGATCCTGGCGCACTTCACCATCCTGGGGCCCTACCTCAAGGCGTCGAACCCGACCGCCAATCAGCTGGCGGACGGCATCATGCTGGGCGCCACAAACAGCTGCTTCATCGACAACGTGCGCGTTTATGCCTGTTCGAAGGCCATGCGCTGGCGCGACTCCTTCCACACCGAGATCTTCAATGCTCGGATCAATGGTCAGGGCGATCTGGCTTGCCGAGACGGCTTCTACGCCGATGAAGGTGATCCGGCCCTTGCCGAGAACGCGGTTGGCATCCACGGGGGCCGCATCTTCGGTTGCGGACGATATGGGTTCCGAGGTCTCTGCATCACGGGATCTAGCGTCTTCGGGCTGGAGGTGCTGGGTTGCGGCACGGCCGGCGTGTATTTCGGCGAAGGCGCGCTGGGCAAAGAGCTCAAGTGGTTCAGCTGGGTCGGCGGCCTGATCGACACCTGTCCGGACCTCTTGATCGTCAAAAGGGGGTCGGCGGCCCTCGCCCACTATCTGCACTTCAGCGGCCTGTGGATGGGGTACGCCTCCGAGGCGGCCCCGGGCCTAGGGACCGGCGTGGATTTTGAGGGCCTGGAGGACTGCACCTTCGCAGCCGACATGCTGGTGAACACCGATTATGCGGCGACGATCACCAACTGCAATCGCATCTATTTCGGCGCGCGAACGCTGGCCCAATACGACAAGCAGCACCTGGGCGCGCCCGCGATCGTTTGCAACAACACCGTCCGGTCGCGTTTCGACATCGGCACTGCCGTGCGCGACACTGGCTCGCCTTCGGCGACGACCTTCGTTGAGCAAGGCACGTCAAACCGCAACCTGATCACCGGCATCTTCGACCAAGCCGTGACGACTATCGGCGCGCAATCCAACAAGACCGGAACCATCATCGGCTGACAGTTGCGCCGTCGTCCGGTTGTGGCCATAATTCGTGATGGCCCAAGCTTTGATCGACTGCTCTGAAAATCTGCTCGGTCGTTACCGGGCGCCGATGCGTGACCTCACGCCGAGGCCCGGTTTCTTCACAAACTTCTTGGGGCTGCGCACACAGACAAGCTTGTTCCCGCACGCCGCGCCATTTGACGGCCAGGTGATTGGAGGCCTGCCTCGCCCGTCCGATCAGGTCTATGGTGGCGAGATCGAGTATGCCGCCCTCCTGTCAGCGATTGAGGATGGCGACGGGGAAACTTTCACTGCCATCGAACTGGGCGCGGCGTGGGGGCCATGGGTGTCTGCGGCCGGCGTCGTGTGCCGCCGCTCTGGTTACAAAGCCATCAATCTGATCGCCGTCGAGGCGTGCCGCATCAAGGTTCAGACCCTTAGAGATCATTTCGCGGCAAACGATCTGGACGTGCTTGAGCCGACGATCATCCACGGCGCGGCTTGGAAAGAAAATGGGACGCTTCGTTTCCCCAGCGCACTCGCCGTTGATGATTACGGCGCCCGCGCGGAAGAGCACGAAGGCATCGACTATCGCGGACATGCGCTCGCAACCGAGGCCGTCCCAGCCTTCTCGCTTCAGGCGATCTGCGGGAACCACCAGCGTATCGACTATATCCATTGGGACATTCAGGGCGCCGAATATGATGTCGCTGCATCAGCCGTCGACCTCATGCAGGAGCGCGTAGCTCGCGTCTGCATCGGAACTCATAGTCGGAAGATCGAGGGCGATCTGTTCCAGCTTTTCCACGGCATGGGATGGGATCTGCTTTGGGAACGCCCGTGTGGCTTCACCTACGATGCGACCAAGCCAACGCTAGAGGGAATGACCCATAGCGATGGTGAGCAGGTCTGGGCGAACCCTCACCTTCTATAGTGCGAGCCGCCGATTAAGGCTGTTCCGTCACAGTCTTAAGTCGGAGTGGCGGATGATTGACCCACGCGAACTTCCCGCGTTCTGGGGCCTGTGCGGCGGATTGCTGTCGGGGGCTGTGGGGCTGGTGACGGCCTATTCCGCAAAGGCGGGCAACCCGGTCGCTCAGCGCCGCGCCTGGCTCAATCTGGCCCTTGGCATTGTCGCGGGCCCCATCGTTGCCGAAGCCCTGACCCACGGCGTCATCTTGGCCCTAGTCCCCGTGCTCGACATGCGCGGCGTCGCCCTTGCCTTGGGCTGGATGGTGGCGAACGACCCTCGCTCGCTCTTTGACATGCTGACCCGCGTGGTGCGGGCGGTCTTCAACCAGGAGCCTCAGAAATGACCGCTCAAGTCCCCCACCTGCTGATGGTGCTCTACACGGGTATCGTGTTTCTCGCCTCTGGCGTCTGCCTGCTGGAGGTCTGCCGTCTGCTCGGAAAGGCCTATGAAAAGAAAGTTTCGGCGCCTTGGCCCTGGCGTCTGGCCCATTTGGTCGGAGCGGCCATCCTGTTCGGCTATGGCTGCGTAATCCTGTTTCCCGGCCAAGCGCTGAAGGTCCAGCACATGAGCCTGGGCCTTCCCCTCGTCGGCACGGTCGGGATCGTTGCCGCCCTCGCCTATCTGGATCACGTCATGGGTGAGCGGGAGCCGCCTCGCTGGACCGTCCAGATGATCCGGGTGTTGGCCCTGCTCGGCATGGAGGGATTGTCGCGCCGCGCCGCCTTTCTTCTGCCGGCCGCGCCGCTGGACGCTGCTGCGCCAGAAGATGAGGAAGACCCAAGGTCAAGAGCGGCGCGCATCGCCGTGCTGATGGGGTCGATTGCTGTCATTGCCGTAGTCGCCGGCTTCATACTGACCAACAGCGCCGGCGCTTAAGCAGCCATCTCACCACAATCTGGAGACTGACCATGCTCGACGCCCGTCGAATGCAGACGAACCTTCGCGTGCCCGTTGATGGGATTGTTGGGGCTGGAACTCTGACCGCTCTGTTCGCCAGAATGGGCGCCGCACCGACGATCGCCGCTGAGCTTGGCCTCGCCGCCAACGTCCACTTCCGCACCTACGGCATCCTCGACACTGGCCTGCGCCTGGCGCACTTCATGGGTCAGTGCTCGCATGAGAGCGGCGGCTTCCGGTACATGGAAGAGATCGCCAGTGGAGCCGCCTATGAGGGCCGTGTCGACCTCGGAAACACCCAGACAGGCGACGGCCGGCGCTACAAGGGGCGCGGCCCGATCCAGCTCACCGGCAGGGCCAACTATCGCCGCGTCGGTCGCCAGATCGGCATCGACCTCGAAAGCCGTCCCGAGATGGTCGCCTACCCGTCGATCGGTCTGCTGGTCGGCTGCGTCTATTGGGACAGCCGCAAGCTCAACGCCAAGGCCGATGCTGACGACCTGGAAGGACTGACTCGCGCCATAAACGGCGGCACGAACGGCTTGGCTGATCGCCGGGCCCAGACTGCGAAGGCCAAAGGGCTGATCCTGTGATCGCCGCCCTCGCCTTTCTCCGCTCTATCCCCCGCTTGCTTAGCCCGACGGCTTGGCTGATCGTCACCATCATCGCCGCCTTCGTCATGACCGGCGCCTATTGCTCCTACAGGGGCGCACAGGGCGAACGGGACCGTCAGGCGGTCCAGACACAGAAGACCGAGGCGAAGGCCTCCAGCGCGCGGGAAACCGCAGCCGGCGAGGCCTCCGTCGAAACCCCCATCATCAACGCCCGCGAAAAGGATCTCTCCGATGCGGTCAACTCGCTCCCTGATGCTGCCCCTAGCGCTCGCCGCGTCCGTCTTGCCTGCGAGCGGTTGCGCCACCAAGGCGCCGCAGAGCGCCTTCTACCCGAGCCCTGCCGATCTGCAGGTTGAGCCGAAGCCGATCCTGTCGCCCGAGGCGATCTATTCGGAGGCCGCGCTTGACGCCTACGACATCGCCATCGAGGCACGGGGCGACCGGCTGGCGGCCCAAGTTGGCCGCTTGTGCCGGTTCTTCGACACCATGGGGATGCGAGGGCTGGACTGTCCGCCACCTCCGCGACCGGGCTAGAACATCTCGTTGACCTCACCGAAATGATCCAGCGTCGAGCTTTGGCTCCGCTATCGAGGCCCGCTCTCTTCGGAGGGCGGGCTTTCGTTGTTTCAGCACTCTGCGAGAAACTCCGCCTCGGCCTCGGTGCCGATCCGCGTCCGGCCGCTGATCCAAACGTCCAGACCGCGATAATTCAGTCCGCCGTTGTTGCGGGTCTTCAGGTGCCGCCCAGCCTCTTGGACCATGAACCAGGTCCAATGCGCCACGATGAGGATCTTCGGCGCGGTCGCCTCGTCGATCAGCGCGTCGATCTCCTCCAGCGTCAGGTCCGGTTCGCCGGCGGCCATCGCCAGAACTCCTTCAGATGCCCGCCCGTCCCTTGGTGGCCAGATATGATGATGACCGGGCGGCGGTTGCCGCATCGCTTGCAGACCATCTTCGCGCGCATGTCGCGCAGCGGTGTGAAGCGCTGGCCTTGTGGCAGTTTTGCCCAAGCCGGGATGACGCGACTGCCGCACTGGCAGACCAGGGCGCATTGATCACCGCGGCGTATGTCATCGGGCGTCGTGTCGTCTCGATAGTGGGTCATCGCGCCTCAAAGCGACCGAGGCCCAGCACCATGGCTTGGCGAACAAGCCGATCGTTCTCTTCTTTCAGCACATAGGCGACGTTCGATCCCGGCCCCGGCGTCGCCGGAAGGCTGGGATGTGGCGCCGGGTTACGCACGACGCGGGCGGCAAGCTCAGCGTCCAGGCGCATCAGTTCTTCGGGTGAAAGGGGCTGGCCCATGATGTCCTCCGTCGCGCCACCGACGAAGGAGCCATACCTCACCGTGAACAGAATGAGAACATTCGATGTTTACGGAATCGCGCGACGGCCCAAGACGGCGTTGATGGAAGCCTGCGCGTCTCTGATCTGTCGAGGCCGCCGATGCTCATAGGCAAAGTCCATCAGATCGTCGGCGGGCGCGAACCACTCGCCGTGACGCCTGACCTCCCGGAAGCGAAGATGGAGCTCGGCCTCAAGACCGGCTGCGTTATCCGATCGAATGAGTGCGATCACGTTCAGCCGATCAGGACAGCCGCCTTGCAAAGCTCGCAGACGAGAAGATGGCTTAGCGGCCATGCCGATCTTCACCAGCCCGGTTGCTTCTGCCTGAATGATGTAGATGTAGCCGCTGCCAGGCCAGAGCCTGCGAATGGTGGACGCGGTAGGGATTGAACCTACGACCCCGCCCGTGTGAAGGGCGTGCTCTCCCGCTGAGCTACGCGTCCCCGGTTCATTCGCACCGGATGCAAGACCATAAGACGCTGACTTCGTGGAAGCCACCCCATCCGTGTGAACGAGGTGCTCTCCCGCTGAGCTACGCGTCCTTGCCTTGCGGAGGCGGCGACATAGCCCGGTCGCCGGCCCCGCGCAAGCGCCTGTTTCAGATTCCGGCGGCGCGGACGCCTTCGGGCGTATCGGCTTCCGGGTCGCCCGGCAGCCAGGCGACGTGACCGTTGTAGATGTCCTGGTTGAGGATGCCCTCTTCCTTGGCGACTAGAACCGGGACAAGCATCTGTCCGGTGACGTTGGTCGCGGTCCGCATCATGTCGATGATCCGATCGATCGCGACGATATAGCCGATGCCCTCGAGCGGGAGGCCGGCGGTCGACAGGGTCAGGGTCAGCATGACGATGCTGGTCCCCGGCACGCCGGCCGTTCCCAGCGACCCGAGCACCGCCGTCAGACCGATCAGGACGTATTGGGTCAGCGTCAAATCGATCTTGAAATACTGGGCGATGAAGATCGAGGCGATGGCCGGATAGATGGCCCCGCACCCGTCCATCTTCACATTGGCCCCCAACGGCACGGCGAAGGCGGCGTAGGCCTGGGGCACGCCCAGCCGTTCGACCGTCTGGCGAAGAGTGATCGGCAACGTGCCCAGCGAGGATGAGGTGGCAAATGCGGTCTGCTGGGCCGCGAAGGCGCCGCGGAAGAAGCTTGTCACCTTCAGCCCATGCACCTTCAGCAGGCCCGAATAGACGATCAGGATGTGGAACAGGCAGGCGGCGTAGATGGCCAGGATGAACTTCACCAGAGGCAGCAGCGCCTCCCAGCCGTAGCCGCCGACGACCGATCCGATCAGGCCGAACACGCCGATAGGCGTCAGCTGGATCACCCAGCGGGTGATGCGGAAGATGGTAGCCGCGCCCTCATCCACCAGACGCCGAACGCCCTGCGCCCGGTCGCCCAGCGCCACCAGGGCCATGCCGACCAGGGCCGAGAAGAAGATGATCTGCAACACCTTGCCTTCGGCCAGGGCGGCGAACGGATTGGTCGGCACGACGCCGATCAAGACTTCCAACGGGGTCGGGATTACGCGCTCTTTAACCTCGCCCAGCGGTAGGTTGGACAGGCCGACGCCCGGATTGATGATGTGACCGAAGGCGAAACCGACCAGCACAGCAAGCAGCGACGTGATGGCGAACCAGAGGATGGTCCGCACCCCCAACCGCACGGCCCCCGCCCCTTCCCCCAGCTTGGCGATGGAGCTGGCGATGGTGAACAGCACCAGCGGCGCCACCACCATGCGGATCAGGTTCAGATAGACGTCGCCGATCGGCTGAAGCCAGGTCTCGGCCCGCTCGCACAGGATCAGCCCGGCGATGATACCGAGGATGAAGCCGGCGGCGGTCCGCTGCCACAGCGGGATCTTGAAAAAGCGAGCGAGCATGACGGCACTTTCAACAGGGGTGCGCCAATCTGTCCATCGCCATGCCGATCCGCAACCGCAGCAGCGATCATTCAGCCGACAGATTTCCTGTCGGCTGGCTTCAGAATTTCAGCGCCCGCCGCACGTAGAAGTCGGAGAGAATGCCGTCGATCGCCTCTTCGACGTCCTCGAAAGCGTCGATCAGCACATCCCCGCCCAGGTCTTCGACGGGCGTCGGCGTAAAGCCGAAGGTCGTTAGAATGCAGGGCATACCGGCGTCTCTGGCGGCATCCGCGTCCGGCGCGGCGTCTCCCACCATGATGGCCCGTTCGGGATCGCCGCCCGCGATGGCGACGGCCTCCTTCAGATGGGCGCCTGAGGGCTTGCGCGCGCTGACCCGATCCGGCCCGACGATGGCGGCGAAATGTCGGGTCAGGTCCAGCTTGCCCAACAACAGCTCCGACAGGTCCGAACGCTTGTTGGTGGCCACGACCAGGATTGCGCCCCGCTCGCTGAGCCGCTCCAGCGTCTCGACCACGCCCTCGAAAGGCTGCGAGCCGTCGGCGATATGGGCGGCGTAATCGACCAGGAACCGCTCGAACAGTTCGTCGGACTTGGCCCGCTCGACCGGCGCGCCGGCGGCTTCGAAGCCGTGCACCAGCAGCGCCCGCGCGCCCGATCCGATCAGGGTCGAGGCGGACTCCATCGGCACGGGCGGCAACCTCTCCTCGACCAACATCCGGTTCAGCGTGCCGATCAGGTCCGGGGCGGAATCGACCAGCGTCCCATCCAGGTCGAAGGCGATGGTCCAGCCTTCCAGGTCGCGATCGCTCATCCACATCTCCCGCTGGCCCGCATGATGGGCTAGATCGCAGGACGACTAGACTGCGAGACGATTCATGACCAGCCAGACGCGCGCCCGCGCCGCCATCATTCTCGCCGCCGGCCAGGGTACGCGGATGAAGTCGCCGCTGCCCAAGGTGCTGCACCCCGTCGCCCACCGCGCCATGCTGGACCACGCCATCGATGCGGCGGAAGGCCTGGGGTGCGAACGCATCGTCGTCGTGGTCGGCAATCACTCGCCAGAGGTCCGGGCCCATGTGGTCAAACGGCTGGGCGAGGCCGCCATTGCGGTCCAGGACCCGCCGCTCGGCACCGGCCACGCCGTGCGCGCCGCCGAACAGGCGCTGGGCGGCTTCGACGGCGAGGTGGTCGTCACCTATGGCGACGTGCCCCTGCTGAAAGCCGCCGACATCGAGCCCGTGTTCAATGCGGACGGCGTGACCGTCATCGGGTTCGAGGCTCGCGATCCGGGCGCCTATGGCCGTCTGATCGTTGAAGGCGACACCCTGACCGCCATCACCGAGGCCAAGGAGGCGTCGCCAGACGTTCTCGCCATCACCGCCTGCAACTCCGGCGTCATGGCCGCGCCCGCGGCCTTGCTTTTCTCGCTGCTGGCCGAGGTGAAGAACGAAAACGCCAAGGGCGAATACTATCTGACGGATGTCGTCGCTCTGGCGCGGAAGGGCGGCCACCCGACCCGCGCCGTCTTCGCCGCAGAGGACGCGGTGATGGGCGTCAACTCCCAGGCCGAACTGGCTCAGGCCGAAGCCCTGTTCCAGAGCGTGCAGCGCGACACCTTCCTGGCGGCCGGCGTGACGATGGCGGCGCCCGACACCGTTCATTTCGCCTGGGACACCCGGATCGGCGGCGGGACTGTCGTCGAACCCTTCGTCGTCTTCGGCCCTGGTGCGGTCATCGAGGGCGGCGCGCGCATTCGCAGCTTCAGCCATGTCGAGGGGGCGCGGGTCGCGGCCGGGGCCGAAGTCGGTCCTTACGCGCGCCTGCGTTCCGGCGCGGACCTGGCGACCGGGGTCAAGGTCGGCAACTTCGTCGAGGTCAAGAACGTGAAGATGGCGGAAGGCGCCAAGGCCAATCACCTGGCCTATCTGGGCGACGGGTCGGTCGGCGCGGGCGCCAACGTCGGCGCAGGGACCATCTTCTGCAACTACGACGGCTTCAACAAGGCGCAGACCCAGGTCGGCGCCGGCGCCTTCGTCGGATCGAACTCCAGCCTGGTGGCGCCTGTCGTCATCGGCGACGGCGCCCTGATCGCTTCCGGCTCTGTCATCACCGAGGACGTGCCCGCCGAGGCCATGGCCTTCGGCCGCGCGCGCCAGACTGTCAAACCCGAAGCGGCCGCGGCTTTCCGTGTCGAAGCCAAGGCGAAGAAGGCTGCGAAATCCAAATGAGCGACCTCCAGAAGAAGAACGCCGGCCAGGCCGCCGCCGCCCACGTCGAGGCGGGCATGATCGTCGGCCTGGGCACGGGCTCGACGGCCGCCTGGTTCGTCAAGGCGCTGGCGGCGCGCAACCTGCCCGGCCTGCGCTGCGTGCCGACCTCGGAGAAGACTGCAGATCTCGCGCGCGAACTTGGGCTGACGTTGTCGACGCTGAAGGACACGCCGCGCATTGACCTGACCGTGGACGGCGCCGACGAGATCGGGCCGGGCCTGGCGCTGATCAAGGGCGGCGGCGCGGCCCTGCTGCGCGAGAAGCTGGTGTGGGAGGCCTCGGCCCGCTGCATCGTCATCGCCGACGCGGCCAAGGTGGTGCCTGTGCTGGGAACCTTCCCCCTACCGATCGAGGTCGTCGCCTTTGGTCACAAGACGACGGCCAACCGCATCGCCGATGTCCTGATCGACCACGACATCAACCAGCCGGCGCGCGTGCGCCAGGCGGATCGCGGCCTGGTCCGCACCGACGGCGGCAATCTGATCTATGACGCGGGCTGCAAGGCGATCCACGATCCGGTGCGCTTGGCCGACGATCTGAAACTGATCACCGGCGTGGTGGAGCACGGGCTGTTCCTGGACCTGGCGGACCTCGCCATCATCGGCACGGACGACGGCTTTGAGGAGCGTCTTCCCTAGGACACGCCCCGGCGGCTCAGCACCGCAGGAACCGTGCGCGCCAGGATCGCCAGATAGACGCCGATGCTCCGGTTTCTGACCAGCCAGACATCCATCGCAACCCGGCGTGGATAGGGCACAGCGTTGCGCCCCGAGACCTGCCACAGCCCCGTCAGGCCCGGGCGGACCGCGCAGTAGTCGGCCAGTCGCCGCCCGTATCGCGTCGCCTCGTCGATCACGATCGGTCGGGGGCCGACCAACGACATCTCGCCTCTCAACACATTGATCAGCTGCGGCAGTTCATCCAGGCTGAACCGTCGCAACAGGCGGCCCAACGACGTGACGCGCGGATCGTGTGTCAGCTTTCGCATCGCCTGCCATTCCGGATCAGAGGTTGACGGTAAGGCTTGCTCAGCCCCCATCCTCATGGAGCGAAACTTGAGACAGTCGAATAGTCGGCCGTCGCGCCCGATCCGCTGCTGACGAAAGATCGCGAAACCGCCGTCCTGCGCCCTGACGCCCAGAGCGATGACAACGAAGAGCGGCCAGGTCAGCAGCAGACCTGTCAGGGCGAAGACGACATCCATGGCGCGGGTCGAGTCGAGACGAACACGGCGCCGAGACGCACCGACGCCGCGTGTCGACGTCACATCGCAGCCGGCCAATTCCGATGTCGACATTCAGCGCCCCCAAGCGT
The DNA here is from genome assembly GCF_022654015.1 of Brevundimonas diminuta. Taxonomy (NCBI): domain Bacteria; kingdom Pseudomonadati; phylum Pseudomonadota; class Alphaproteobacteria; order Caulobacterales; family Caulobacteraceae; genus Brevundimonas; species Brevundimonas diminuta. The sequence goes on along the minus strand of NZ_CP073063.1, from coordinate 1,635,433 downwards.
CACCATGACCTGGGATTGCGAGATTGGCAATGTTGGCGCGTCGTCAGCATAGATTGCTCAGATCAGTCGCCGCCCCACCAGCTTAGTGTGAACGGCGTGCGACGACCGTTGACCGAAACCGTCCCGGTGACGACAGGCGTCTGATCTCCGAGATTGCGCCGCGCTGTCGCCAATGCGCCCTGATCAATCCGCGCCGACAACTCCACCGGGCCCATGCCGGGCGCGGAGCCGCGCATTTGGATCCGATCGTCGGTGACGACATAGACGTCCGGCAGAACCCTTGCCTCGCCCTGCGGCCCGGTCAGCGACAGGATCAGCGGCGGCGAAGCGCGAGAGCCACCTTCCCAGGCGGCGAAGGCCTCATCCTGCCCGATGAACAGCGATGCGACGGGCTGAATGGATTCGTCACCTGTCGGGCGATAGTCGCCCGAGATATCATTGCTCAGACGATGCTGGAACGTCGCTTCAGGCGTCGACGTCGGTGTCGCAGCGTCGCGCCGCTCGCATGCCGCCAGGCTCAACAAGCCCGCGACCGCAACGACCCCCCATGAAGACTTCATCGATCAAGCGCCCGGTCCAAGGCGCGGAACCCGGCGATGGCGATCTCGGTCGCGCTGGTGAAGATCGACGGCGTGATCCGGTCGAAGGTGTCGCTCGGTCGATGATAGTCGGGGTGATAGTCGACGCCCATGTACAGGAAGGGGACGCCCGCCTCGTGGAAGGCGCCATGATCGGAAGCGTCGACCCAGTTGTTCTCACCCGTATCCTGCGGGGTGTCCTTGCCGAAGGCGAAGGACACGGCCCCGTTCGACGTCACAGCCTCCAGCACGGGGCGCAGATTGGGGTGCTGATAGGTCCCGGTGACCCACAGATGGCCGTCCGTTTCCGCCCGCGCCGTCATGTCGAAGTTCAGGTTGAGGCTCAGTGACGACAGGGGCACCGGAGGCGCCTTGACGAACTCGCGAGCGCCCAACAGCCCCCGCTCCTCGCCGTCCAGCGCAAGGATCAGCACGCTGTGTTCTGGCGGTTGGGCCTTCAGTCGCGCCGCCAGTTCCAGCATCGTCGCTACGCCCGAGGCGTTGTCGTCGGCGCCATGGAAGATCTGACCGTCATTGACGCCGACATGGTCGTAGTGGGCCGTCACCACGATATAGCGGTCGGCGACGCGCGTTCCGGGAATCAGGCCGACGATGTTGACGCCGCTGAAAATCTTCACGCCCTCGCGCGTACGGCCCGGCGTCTCGAACCCCTGCAAACGCCCGAACGGCGGCGGCTGAACGCCCAAAGCCTCCAATCGCGAGACGATGTAGGCGCGCGCCCGCTCGCCGCCTTCCGAGCCGGTGTCGCGGCCCTGCATGTCGTCGGCGGACAGGATGCGAACGTCCTCCAGCAGTTGGCTGGAAACCGGCGCGACGGCGCCCGGAGCAGTCGGCGCTGTTGCGGGAACGGCGGCGCAGCCGCTGACGATCAGGGCGGCGCCAGCGACGAAGAGGCAGAGGGTCGAACGAGTCATACAGGCTCCGATAGGGACGCGCGAACCTAGCGAAGAGCGGACGGCGCGTCAGCCTACGGTTCTGTCATCATCGGCTTTGCGCGATGCACGCCCGGCGCGTCAGATGATATGACGACGGCCATGGCCAACGCGATTCCTCTCGAAGTCCCCATCGAAGACCTCACCGCCGAGACGGCCGCCGAGGCCCTGGCTTGGCTGGCCGCCGAAATGGCCCGTCACGACGCGCTGTACAACGAGGCGACGCCCGAGATTTCCGACGCCGAGTACGACGCTCTGCGCGCGCGCAACCTGGCGATCGAAACCGCCTTCCCTGATCTGGTCCGCCCCGACTCGCCGTCGAACAAGGTTGGAGCCGCCGCCTCAACCCAGTTCGCCGAGGTGCGCCACGGCGTGCCCATGCTGTCGCTGGACAACGCCTTCGACGAGGGCGAGGTGCGCGACTTCGTCGCCCGGATCGCCCGCTTCCTGAAACTGCCCGCCGACGAACCAATCGCCTTTGTCGCCGAGCCCAAGATCGACGGCCTGTCCGCCAATCTGCTCTATGTCGATGGCATGCTGACGATCGGCGCCACGCGGGGCGATGGCCGCGCGGGCGAGGACGTCACCGCCAATCTGAACACCATCACCGATGTGCAACAGACTTTGGCCGGCGACGACTGGCCCGACCGGATCGAGGTGCGTGGCGAAGTCTATGCGCCAAACGACGCCTTCGCCGCCTTTAACGCGGCCGCCGAGGCCGAAGGCCGCCGCACCTACGCCAACCCTCGCAACTTCGCCGCCGGCTCCCTGCGCCAGAAGGACGCCCGGATCACCGCCAAACGTCCGCTGAACTTCTTCGCTTACGCCTGGGGCGAACACTCCAGCGACTTCGCCGAGACCCAATGGGACGCCCTGCAAAAGCTCAAGGCCTGGGGGTTTCCCGTCAACGCCCGCTCGCGCCGGGTCGAGGGGGCCGAGGGCCTGATCGCCGCCTATCGCGAACTGGAACGCGACCGCGCGACCCTGGGCTATGACATCGACGGCGTGGTCTACAAGGTGGATCGCATCGACTGGCAACGCCGGCTGGGCTTCGTCGCCCGCAGCCCCCGCTGGGCCATCGCCCACAAATTCCCGGCACAGCAGGCGACCACTGTGCTGGAGGGCATCGACATCCAGGTCGGCCGCACCGGCTCCCTGACCCCCGTCGCCCGGCTGCATCCCGTCACCGTCGGCGGCGTGGTGGTTCGCAACGCCACCCTGCACAATGAAGACGAGATCGAGCGTCTGGACGTCCGCATCGGCGATACCGTCCGCCTGCAACGCGCCGGCGACGTCATCCCACAGATCCTGGGCGTGGTCCCCGAGTTACGCCCCGCAGACGCCGTGCCCTATGTCTTCCCTGAACACTGCCCCGTCTGCGGCTCGGAAGCCGTGCGCGACGGCGACGAGGTCAAACGTCGCTGCACCGGCGGCCTGATCTGCGACGCCCAGATCGTCGAACGGCTGAAGCATTTCGTCGGCCGTCGCGCCTTTGACATCGAGGGATTGGGCGAAAAGCAGCTGGTCGCCTTCCATGCGCGGGGCTGGATCAAGGAGCCCGCCGACATCTTCCGCCTGGCGCGCGACGAGGCGCGGCTGAAGGAGTTGGAGCGTGACGACGGCTATGGCGAGACCAGCATCCGCAACCTGGTCGCCGGCATCGACGCCCGCCGCGTCATTTCGCTGGACAGGTTCCTGTTCGGCCTGGGAATCCGCGACATCGGCGAACAGACGTCCATCGTCCTGGCCCGCGCCTTCGAGAGCTGGTCCGCGCTGAAGGCCGCCTGCCTCCAGGCCGCTTCGGGTGTGCCGTCCGACGCCTGGACCGCCCTGGCCGCCGCCCACGCCATATCACCCCGCGTCCTGACCCTGATGGCCGAGGCCGCGCCCCCCGCCGCCGATCCTTGGCCTGAGGCGACGATGGACATGAAGATCAGCCAGGCCTTCCCCGGCATGGCCGCCCCGGCCCGCCGGTCGCTGGCGACGATGACGGAAGATTGGTCCGGCCTGGTCGAACTGGCTCGGGTGGCGCGCGAGGACGCCCCGTCCGAAATCCTGAACCAGATCGCCGGCGTCACCGGGGTCGGCCCCGTCGCGGCGGAGGCCTTGGCCCACTTCTTCCACGAGCCGCACAATCTAAGGGTCGTGGAGGCTCTGGAAGCCGAACTGACCCAGATCCTCGACGCCGAACGCCCCAAGTCCGACACGGCGGTCGCCGGCAAGACCGTCGTCTTCACCGGCGCCCTGGAGCGCTTCACCCGCGACGAGGCCAAGGCCCGCGCTGAAAGCCTGGGCGCCAAGGTGTCGGGTTCGGTGTCGAAAAAGACCGACTACCTCGTCGCCGGCCCCGGCGCCGGCTCTAAGCTCAAGGACGCCGAGAAGCATAGCGTCCAAGTGCTGACCGAGGACGAATGGCTGGCGCTGATCGGCGGTTGAAGTTGACCTAAGGGTCGGTTTTCGTTGGTGATCGCCGGGGTTTTGGCCTTGTTTTCAACCGAAACCGCGATCAACGTCCGCTTCAACGGGCGGTGCGACCGACCCGACGAAAGGGAACGACTATGAAGATCAAGATCATGCTGGCCGCGGCGACCCTGGCGGGCGCCCTCGCCTCTCCCGCCCTGGCAGGCGACCCGACCGGCCTGTGGCAGACGCCGACCAATGGCGGTCAGGTGCGGATCGCGCGCTGCGGACAGGCGCTGTGCGGCACGCTGGTGACCTCGGACCACATTCGCCGCGACGCCAATGCGCGCGACGCCAACAATCGCGACGCCTCGCTGCGGAACCGCACCCTGCGCAATCTGCCGATGCTGACCGGCTTCACCGGCGGTCCGACGGAATGGCGCAACGGCTCGGTCTATAACCCGGCCGACGGCGGCACCTATCGCGGCACCATTACCATGACGAACGACAACAGCCTGCGTCTGCGCGGCTGCATCGTGGCTCCGCTCTGCAAAACCCAGACCTGGACCCGCATCCAGTAGGATCAGGGACGCCCCACATACGAAAGGCCCGGTCGGAGCGATCCGACCGGGCCTTTTTCATGTCTGCCTTAGATTAACGGTTCAGCGCCGCCCGCGCCGCCTCGGCGTAGCGATGCCCTGTCGCTGCGCCCTTGGGGAAGACGGCCTCGATCTGGGCGAGGTCGTCAGGCGTCAGAACGACGTCCACGGCCGCCACATTCTGCTCAAGAGTCGCGATCCGACGTGTGCCGGGGATCGGCATCAGATCCTCGCCTTGCGCCAGCACCCAGGCCAGCGCCAGTTGAGCGGCGGTTATGCCCTTATCCGACGCAATGGCCTTCACGGCCTCAACCAGATCCAGGTTCTTCTGGAAGTTCTCGCCCATGAAGCGCGGATTGGTGCGGCGGAAGTCGTCCGCGTCCAGGTCATCGATCGAGGTGATGTCGCCCGACAGGAAGCCGCGGCCCAGCGGGCTGTAGGCCACGAAGCCGATGCCCAGTTCGCGCACGACTGCGAACAGTTCGTCTTCGGGCTCGCGGCTCCACAGCGAATATTCCGTTTGCAGCGCCGTGATCGGATGGGTCGCATGCGCCTTGCGCAGGGTGTCGGGCGCGGCCTCGGACAGACCCAGGAAGCGGACCTTGCCCTCCTTGACCAGTTCCGCCATCGCCCCGACCGTGTCCTCGATCGGCGTGTCCGGATCGACGCGGTGCAGATAGTAGAGATCGACGTGGTCGACGCCGAGGCGTTGCAGGCTGCCCTCGATAGCGCGACGCACATTGGCCGGGCTGCCGTCGGTCATAAGCCTGGTGCGGTCGGCATTGTAGTTGATGCCGAATTTGGTGGCGATGAAGGCCTGGTCGCGCCGGTCCTTCAGCGCCTTGCCGACCAGTACCTCGTTGGTGTGAGGACCGTACATCTCGGCGGTGTCGAACAGGGTGATGCCCAAATCGAGCGCGCGATGAATGACGGAAATGGACTGGGCCTCGTCGGCGCCGCCGTAGAAGGCGCTCATGCCCATGCAGCCCAGGCCAATGGCCGAAACCTCGGGGCCGTTCGCACCCAACTTGCGCGTATTCATGGGGGCCTTCTCCTGTCGATGTGGGGATCGGCCTAAAAACGGATAGGACGGCCGACGATCAGGAGATGGTCGCGGCGACGGCGGGCTGCAAGCCCGGCCGCGCTTTGCGATGGTACCGCCTCTCAGGCTTGAACTGAGGACCTCCGGTTCCACAAACCGGCGCTCTAACCAACTGAGCTAAGGCGGCCCGCTCATCGCGAGGCGCGTTCTCTACCGGGCCTGCGGCAGGCGATCAAGCGCCTTCCTCATATTTCGTCAGGAGATTTCGCAGGTGACAGCCCAAACAAAAACACCCCGGAGATTGCTCTCCGAGGCGTCTTGTCTGTTGCCGTGGCCATCACCCGAGGGTGAAGGGCACCCGGACGCGGAAAGTCGCGTCTTGAGCGGCGCCGTCGACGGTCCGCGGGGACAGCTGTCCACGTTGAACCACCCGAATGGCGGCGCGGCCGAAGCCCATGCCTGCAGGCTCTTCCGAGATCACGCGGCAGTTCGCCGGAGCACCGTTGGAGCGCGCGGTGCACTCCACCGTAGCCGAACCGCTGATTTCACGCTCCAGCGCACGCGCCGGGAAGTCATCAGCCGTCGGACGCGGTTGGCGCGACCACTGAACGTTCGTGATCGTCGACGGACGCGGCGGAGCCGGAGGAGCGGGCGGCGGCGGAGGTCCAGGAATATTGACGGGCGGACCCGTGTATTCAACCCGATCTTCCTTCTTCGTCGGCGTGATGTTGACCGGCGGAGGGGGGACGATGTTCGGGACCGGAGCCGGCACGCGCACCTGAAGCTTTGGTGGCGGAGGCGTATCCGTCGGCGGAGGCGGCGGGGGCGGAGGCGGCGGAGGCGGCGGAACCGGCTCGACCAACTCGACCTCGACGGACTCGTCGACGTAGTTGAACTCCTTCAGCTTGAACTTGGACTGCTGAACAAAGAAAATCAGCAACGCAAACAAGATGCTGACCACCATCAGGCAGACGATCAGCACGGGGTAGGAAACCCCCATGAAGCCCTTCTTCTTGGGTACGTCGTAGCGACTGCGATGATATTCGACGTCTGTCATACTATCTCCGCATCCTAACTCGTCGCCTGGTCTTCGCCGACCAGCGCAACGCTATAGAAGCCGTTATCCTGCAGCGCATTCATGAGCTGCATAAAGTCGCCGTAACGGGTGTTCTGGTCGCCCCGAATGAAGATCCGCTCATCGGCCGGGTTCCGGGATCCGATCTGTTTTTTCAGATCTTCACCCAGGGCTCCGACGTCGGTCCGGAAATCGCCCACATAGACGTCGCCGTCATTCTGGATCGAAATATAGACCGGCTTGGGCGGGTTCGGGGCCGCCTTGGCGACGGCGATTGGCAACTCAACAGGCACCGACACGGAGGCTAGCGGAGCCGCCACCATGAAGATGATGAGCAGAACCAGCATGATATCAACGAAAGGCGTAACGTTGATATCACTGTTGGCCTGAGGCAGGTTGCCAGCGCCGCCCGATTTAATCTTGGCGGCCATCCGTCTTACGCCCCCTTGTCGAGCTGACGCGAGATGCCGTTCAGCAGCTCAGCGGCGAAGCCGTCGGCGCGCGTGCCGTAAGCAGCGATGCGGGTGTTGAAGTAGTTGTAGAACACAACGGCCGGGATAGCGGCGAACAGACCGATACCGGTGGCCAGCAGAGCTTCAGCGATACCCGGAGCCACGACGGCCAGGTTGGTCGTGTTGGACTGCGCAATGCCGATGAAGGAGTTCATGATGCCGTACACGGTGCCGAACAGACCGACGAACGGACCGATCGAGCCGACCGACGCCAGGAACTGCTGACCGCCCGAAAGGCGCAGAGCCAGACCGGATTGCACGGCGGCGACGGCCGATTGCGCGCGACCCAGGGCCGAGTCCAGGTGATCGCCGGTGACCGACAGACCCGATTGACGCGACAGTTCGATTTCCTCGGTGGCGGCCGCGGCCATGTCGGCCAGCGGGTTGCCGTCGAACTCTTCCTGGGTCGAGACAGCGCGCATATCAGCGATGGTGCGGGCGCCACGGAAGTTTTCGAGGAAGTTGTCGGTCTTGCGGTTCAGAGCGCCGAACTCGAACAGCTTGATGAGCAGCAGGGTCCACGACAGGATCGAGGCCAGCAGCAGGCCGGCCATGACGACCTTAACGACGACCGTGGCTTCCATGAACATGGAGATCGGGGTGATGTCGCCGTGACCGCCGCCGACGGCGTCGTTCACCGTTGCGGGATCAGCTTCGCCGGCAGCCGGAGCGGCGGCTGCGGGAGCCGCAGTCGAGGCGGCCGGGGTGGGCTCGGCCGGGGCCTGGGCCAGGACCGGCGAGCTCGCCATCAGCGCGGCGGCGCCGGCCATGGCGAGAAGGATATTCGTCTTTTTGCTGTTCAGCATAATTCGCCAGTTCCTGCTTGGTCTGACTCGTGGAACCAAAGGTGCGGCCATAGTCAGCGACCGCCCCCCAACCTGAAATGTTTCCTTCAACGTGCCCGTCCTTTCGAGGATCAGAGCCCGCTGAAATCTTCGGTGGAGATCGAACCGGTCGCCCGCCTCGTCTCCGCTGGTCGAACCTTCGGAGACACGTCTCCGGCGATCCGCATTAACGTCTTCTTGCGAAGGCGCCTCAACCCTTTGACGAACCCTTACCGGAGCGTCAAGGGACAAGAGGGGCTTTTAACCCGTCGAGAGACATGGAGAAAAGTTCCACCAACCGGCGCATTAGAGTGCAGCGACGCGACATTTTGATGATGATCAGACGTCAGATGAAGCAAGTTTGTTCAAAACGGCCATCCTGAGCGCGATCATTTCCCTATATGGCAAATTGTAGGGCTGATCGCTGCAAGCCGGCTTAAACCCAAGGGCGGCGCAAAGGCCGCAGCGCAGGAGCATGCGCTCAAAACAATCGATTTTCACGGTGTGGGAAAAGATGGTGCCTGGAGGCGGGTTCGAACCACCGACACGCGGATTTTCAATCCGCTGCTCTACCAGCTGAGCTATCCAGGCGCCGACGCGGCGTCGCGAGAGGCGGGTCTATAGGGGAGGCTTTTCCGCCTGTCCAGCGCCCAATCCGTCCTTTTCGTCATCATCTTGCGCACCCTCGTCCAGGGCGACCGGAATGGCATAGGCGCCGGTGAACCAGCGCTGAAGATCGACGTCGGAACAGCGGCGTGAGCAGAAGGGCTTGTACTTGGGATCGGCGTCGGCCTTGCGGCAGATGGGACAGGTAGCCACGGCTCAACCCTCTTCTATTCGTCCGCGCCCTGGCGGGATCGCGGCATCGGCCTGGATCAATGCTCGCGGTCCCAGACGAGCCGCCAGCGGATAAGCGATCAGGGCTTCGTCCGGTGCGCAGCGCGCGATGATGCGTGGCGACAAGGTATCCGCCAGCAGCTGCCGTCGCAAAGCGCGCACGACAGATATGGCCCGCGTCTGAACCGAGGGGCGCCCTCCGGCGTCGAGCAGAATCTCCTCGATCGGCGTGCGACGCCAGGGAAGCGACATCTGCAACAGGCCGAATCGACTGACGGGTCCGAAGACGGCCTGAGGTTCTTGGGTGAACGCGGCCCGCGCGACCTTGGACTGCGCCTCGGCGTCCTGACCGTCCCCGACCATGTCGATGACGACTAGACCACCCCAGTTCCGCAGGCCGATCAGCCGCGCCGCCTGCTTCAACCCCTCGCGATTCGCAGCCGCCCTTGCCTGGTTCGGATCACGACCGGGCGTGGAGGCGAAGTCGATGTCCACAGCCACCAGGGCGCGGGTGCGCTCTATGGCGAGATCGATCCCGTGCGAGGCGAAACCGATCGATTGAACCAGAGCCTCCTCCTCCGCCTCGACCACGGCGTCGATGGCGGCGATGCCGGTGACTGATTCCGCGCCGGGCGCGAGGTCGCGCAACTGTTCGGCGATGCTGGGTGCGGGTTGGATCAGGCGAGGCGTCCCCTCCCCCGCCCCCAGACGGCGAACCACCGCCCCTTTCCCGGCACGAGGTTCGGCGGTGACGACGACTTCCAGCCGTTGGCCTTGGGTAATCCGGTCGTTTCTCGGGAAGGGCAGAAAGGCGGCGGTCGGTGCGGCGATATCGACGAAGGCGCCGCGCAAGCCGGGGTTCACCTCGATGATACGCCCCACCGAGAGGGCGCCGATCCGGGTCTGCGCCGCATCATCCTGGCGGTGGATTAGAAGATGAGTATAGCGGCCGTCGCGCATGACCGCGCCACGCGTCTCGCCAGGCGTCTCGTCGAGGAAGACCTCGACTGCGCCGCTCATGAACGCCAGCCGACGCCGTGCAAGAGCTGGACGGCCTCATAGACGGGCAGGCCCATCACGGACGGATGGCTGCCGACGATTCGCTGGATGAAGGCGGCCGCTGGGCCTTGGATGCCATAGCCGCCGGCTTTGCCGCGCCAATCGCCCGTGGCGACGTAGGTTGCGATCTCTTGGTCCGACAAAGGTTTGAAGGTCACGCGGGTTTCGTTGACGCGCGACGATAGTCTTCCGTCGCGCCACACGGCGACGCCGGTGAAGACGCGGTGATTGCGGCCGGACAGCAGTTTCAGAAAACGCGTCGCCTCGGCCTCGTCCGCCGCCTTCTCCAGAAAACGACGCCCGACAGCGACAACCGTATCGGCGGCGATGACCACCGCGTCGGGGCGGCGCTCTGCGACGACCTGCGCCTTCGAGGTGGCGAGCCGTTCGGCCAGACGCGGCGGGGTCTCACCCTTCAGAGGCGTCTCGTCGATGTCGGCGGGATCGATATGGTCGGGCGTGATCCCGACCTGCGCCAGCAGTTCGATGCGGCGCGGGCTGGCCGAAGCCAGCACCAGTTCGGGGCGACCCGCAGCCACTTACTTGAAGCGATAGGTGATGCGACCCTTGGTCAGGTCGTAGGGGGTCATTTCGACCAGCACCTTGTCGCCGGCCAGGACGCGGATGCGGTTCTTGCGCATCTTGCCGGCGGTGTGGGCGATGATCTCGTGGTCGTTCTCGAGCGTCACGCGGAAGGTGGCGTTCGGCAGCAGTTCGCTGACGGTGCCGGGAAACTCGAGCAGTTCTTCCTTAGCCATGCGGCCTCTCACGCCCGTTGAATATGCGTTCGACCCCACGCCGGGCGGGCGCGAGGGGCGGAATGGACGGGCCTAATGCCCGAAATCACAGAGATAGTCGAGGTCAGCCGCGACGGTAGAGGGCGCAGAGCAATGTGAACAGGCGCCGCGACGTCTCGTGATCGACCACGATCTTGCCGTCCAGCCGCGTCTTCAGCTGCTCGGCTCCTTCGTTGTGAAGGCCGCGCCGGCCCATGTCGACCGATTCGATCTGGCTGGCCGAGGATCCGCGCAGCGCCTCGTAGTAGCTGTCGCAAATCATAAGATAGTCTTTGATCACACCCTTCAGCGGCGTCAGGCTGATGGCGTAGGTGCGCGTGAAGTTTTCGCCGTCGATGTCGAACACCAGACGATTGTCCTGAAGCGAAAGCTTCAGCCTGTAGGGTCCGCCTTCGGCACCGACGGGCTCGAAGCTGTTCTTCTCGACCAGATCAAAGATGGCGACGCGACGCTCGTGCTCGATCTCGGCCGTCGCCGCCGGCAGGGTCGCGGCGTCCAGTTCGACCGAGGCCAGCTTGTGATCGGCGCTCATGCCGCATTTCCTTCGTCCAGTTCGGGCGTGTCCAGGTGGGTCGGCGCGATCCGTGCGGGCCAGCGGTCGGAGATGTCCGTGACCACGGCGTCCAGACATTCCACGTCGATTCGCAGATCACCGCCGCCGGCGAACATCAGGATGACGCGCCCGCTCAGGTCCTCGGTCGGAATGAAGTCGAGCGCGAGCAGTTCGAGCGAGGCGTCGGGACTGCGCGACAGACGACGGCTCTTGACCGCCAGAACGTCGCCGAACTGCATGGCGCACATCACCCGCGTCCCGCCGCACTCCCAGCAGAAGCGGCTGAAGGCGATGGTCAGGGTCCGGGCCGCCTTTTCCCAGACGATATCCACGGGACGCAGGATGGCGTCCTGGAGCGCGGCGGAGATGATCTGAAGATCGTCGGCGTCCTCGGCCAGCAGACGCAGCGGTTCGACCGGCGCCTTGGCTTCGGGGATGATGCCGTCGATCTCAGTGCTCATCACCTGTTCCCTTTATGCGGCGGATGTCGGCTCCGCACGCGCCGAGCTTTTCTTCCAAACGCTCGAAACCGCGATCCAGATGATAGACGCGTCCGACCGTCGTTTCGCCCTCGGCGACAAGGCCCGCGATGACCAGGCACATCGAGGCTCGGAGATCCGTCGCCATCACCTGGGCGCCGTGCAGAACCTCGACGCCGGTAACGTGCGCCTCTCCGGCATGAACCGAAATGTCGGCACCCAGTCGCGCCAACTCCGGCACATGCATGAAGCGGTTTTCGAAGATCGTCTCGCGAACCGTGCTGACGCCCTCCGCCGTCGTCATCAGCGCCATGAACTGGGCCTGAAGATCGGTGGCGAAGCCCGGATAGATGGCCGTCTCGACATCCACGGCCTTCAGTCGCTGCTTCGGGTCGCGCTTGATAAGCACGCCGTCGGCGGTCGGCGACACCTCGACGCCCGCCTCGACCATCTTGTCGGTCAGCGAACCGATCAATTCGGCCCGCGCCTTGGTCAGGCGCACCTCGCCGCCCGCCATGGCGGCGGCGACGGCGTAGGAGCCCATCTCGATTCGGTCGGGAATCACCGACCAGGTCGTCCCGTTCAGCGACGAGGCGCCGGTGATGGTCAGGACGTCGGTGTCGATTCCCTCGATCCTGGCGCCCATGGCCGTCAGACAGTGGGCCAGATCGCCGATCTCGGGTTCGCGCGCCGCACGGCGAAGGACGGTCGTGCCTTCAGCCAGCACGGCGGCCAGAAGCGCATGTTCGGTGGCGCCGACCGAAACGAAGGGAAACTCGATCTCGGCGCCCTTCAAGCCCTTGGGCGCGCGAGCGGTGACATAGCCTTCGTCCAGCTCGATCTCGGCGCCCAGCGCCGTCAGCGCCTGCAGGTGCAGATCGACCGGACGCGCGCCGATGGTGCAGCCGCCCGGCAGGGAGACCTTGGCCTCGCCGGTGCGCGCCAGCAAAGGCCCCAGCACGTTGAACGAGGCCCGCATCTGACGCACCAGATCATAGGGGGCGAAGGTCGAGGTCAGGTCCTTGGCGTGGAACAGGCTCTCCTGCCCGTCCGCCCCGTCCCGCTCGGTCACTTCGATGCCGAACTGGCGCAGCAACTGACCCAGGAACCGGGTGTCGGCCAGGCGCGGCATATTGGTCAGCAGCAAGGGCTGATCCGTCAGGATCGAGGCGGCCATCAGCTTGATGGCGGAATTCTTGGCGCCGCTGACGGGAATGTCCCCGAAAAGCTGGGCGCCGCCCTGAATGGCGATGCTGTCCATGACGTCCTTAAGCGCGCCCGATGCCAACGCCTCGGGGGGAAGGTTCTCTAGCAAGCCGGCGGGCGCTTGCCAAAGGGCTGCGTGATCGCGAGCCGATGACTTTCAGTTGCTGTCGCGTGGCACGGCCGGCGTCCGCGCCGGCGCCTTGCGCCGCCGCAGATTGGCCCGGAGCGCCGAGGCCAGCCGCATGGCCTTTTCCGCCTTCGCCCGCGCTTTCTCAAAATCGGGGCCCGATTCGACGATCGGCGTCGCCTGCACGGCGGCGGAGGGCGTATCGGCGTCATTCGGCGTGCGAGTCATGGCGCGATGATGCCGTGATCACGGGCCATGTCCAAACTTTCTTTCAGATCGTCAAAAAGCCGCTTCCCTCCCCGGAAGGGTTTGGCTATACGGCCGCTTCCTCAGTCGGGGCCGCCGTAGCTCAGTGGTAGAGCGCATCCTTGGTAAGGCTGAGGTCGTGGGTTCGATTCCCCCCGGCGGCACCATCTGAGACTTGAAAAGGCCCGGCTTTCGCCGGGCCTTTTTGATTTTCCAGATCGGACGAAAAAGCTTTCAGTCGTAGCCGTACAGGCCACGGCGATAGGGATCGCGGTCATCCGCATCGCCGTCCTTGCTCCAGCTGAACCCCATCGACATCGACTTGGTCGTGGTGTCGGCCCCATAGCCTCGACCGCGCCAGCCGCCGCCATAAGGCGAATAGAAGCTTGGTCCGCGCAGACCATAGCCGCCATAGCCGTATCCCCAAGGCTCGTTGCGGCCTTCGCGGTAGGCGAGGTCCAGGCGACCGTTCTCGCCGACCGGCAAGGAAACGGCCGCGCCATAGCTGCGATAGCCGCCGGTGCCGATCCCGGCCTCGACCATGCCATGCATCTTGCGCTCGGCCGGGGCGCCCGGCTCTGCGCTTTCGTCGAAGGTTGCGCCCGGCGTGCGCGCGCTGATCCAGTTCTGGATCTGCTGTTCGGTGGTCATGCCGTGCGGGGCGGCGTCCTGAGCCGTCGGCGCAGTCAACGACGCCTCAGGCGCTGCCGCCAGGGCCTGAGCCAGGGTGGGCGCGTTTGTCGGCGCCGTCGTGACCACGCCGTCCGGATCACCGTCCGACGCCGCCAAAGCCACACCCGCCAAGAGACTTGCGATCAGCATAGGCCACCTCCGTTCGACATCATCCTAGCACAGCGATTGAGGCCAAGGTCAGGCGATGCCGTCGCCGCGGTTGAGGGGGTCCGGCAGAGCCTCACCCTCGGCTACGAAACTGAGCGCGACCGAGTTGATGCAATAGCGGTTTCCGGTCGGCGGCGGGCCATCGGGGAAGACGTGACCCTGGTGGCTGCCGCAGCGGGCGCATTGGGTCTCGATCCGGATCATGCCATAGCTGGTGTCGCGGATCGCGTGGACGTGCGCTTCATCAACCGGTTGGGTGAAGCTGGGCCAGCCGGTGCCGCTTTCGAACTTGGTTCCGCTCTTGAACAGCGGCAAGCCGCATTCGCGGCAGCAGAAGACGCCCGCCCGCTTCTCGCCCAGCAGAGTGCCGCAGAAGGGCGCCTCCGTGCCATGGGACAGCAGGACGCGCTTTTCCTCTGGGTTCAGGTCGGCTTCGAGCCGGGCGCGTTCTTCGGCGTTCGGCGGGGTCAGGTCATAGCCCGACGGCGAACGGAGGGATTCGGAGGTTTGGGCGAGATCGGTCATGGACTGCAAATAAGAAGGGCGGGCCAAGGGTTCCACCCCTGCCCGCCCCTCGTTCATTCGACCGACCGTTCCTTATTGGAACAGCGTGCCCACCCAGGCGCGCACGGCCGCTTCGTCCGTCGCGGAACCGGTGTAGGCAAGGCCCTGCGCCGGCGTGAAGGGCGCGTCATTGCCGCGTTGACGCGTGGTCCAGGCCTTATGACCATAGGTCAGCTCGGCATAGTTCGACGGCAGGCGCAGAACGGTCGGCTCGATGAAGATCGAATCCTCGGCCGTCACCGATCCGGCCAGGCGCACGTTCGGCAGGCGCGTCAGCAGGTCCAGCGTATCCAGGCAGCCGCTGGTGCAGCCGCTGTCGACCAGGACCACGACCGGACCCGCCACGGGGTTTGCTGCGCCCGTGTCCGCCACCGAAGGACGGCCCGGCATGGTGAAGGTCGGCTGATTGGCGGCCAGGGCCGAATCGAAGGCGGCGACGATGGCCTGGGTCTGTTCGATCACCGGGCCGGATTCGGCGACGAAGCGCGGGTCGGCCTGCATGCGGGCCAGGGTGTCGGCGAACCACTGACGGTTCGCGGGCGTGGCGCGGTAGGTGATCGAGCCGGCGTCAGGCTGACGGCTGACGGTGAACTCCGGCGTCCAGATGCGGTTGGCCAGACCATAGCCCTTGCCCGTCGCATTCAGCGAAGCGCCGTTTGCACCGCGCAGATCGATGACCAGCCCCTGCGCGCCGCGAATGGCGGGCAGTTGGGCTTCGACCGCGGCGTAGAAGGCGTCCCATCCGGCGTCGTCAGCCAGGGTATGGACATTGATCCACGGACGGCCGTCGACCGTCTCAACCGACAGCGGATTGGCGCCCGGCGTATAGACGGTGGCGCGATAGGCCGCTTCCAGGCTGGCGGCGTCGGCCGGCTGGGGCTGCATCTGGAAGTCGCGATCACGACGGCCAACCTTGAAGGTGCACAGCGAGGGCACGCCGCCGGTGAAGGGATTGTTGCGGTTCCACAGCAGATAGGGCGCGGTGCGGACACGCCCGGCTTCCGTCGTCAGATCGCCTTCCCACCGGTCCAGCCGCTCTTCGGCCAACTGAGCGGCGGTCTTGTCGCCGCATTTGACCAGTGTCGCGCCGAGCGGCGGCACGTTGCGAACACCGGGCTTCACATAGGAGACGACATATTCGCCGTTACGCCACGCCGTGGTCACGCCCGGCCAGCTGGTCGCGAAGAAGGGGCCGAGGCCTTCGTAGGTCGGGCGAATCGCGATGTTCGAATCGCGGAAGCCATTGGCGTAGTAGCGCATCAGATAGGCGTGGCTGTCGCCGCTGTTCACGCGGCCAACCTTGCCTTGCGCATCCGTCAGGCCGGCATCGATCCAGCTGCGAAACGCTTCGCTGGGCGCGCCGGGAATCACGGCGGCGGGGTGGTTGGCGGCCAGGGCGTCATGCGCGGCCTGAAGGTCCTGTTGCGCCAGAGCGCGAAAATCCTGCGCGACAGCGGCGCCGGCGGCGACGGTCAGCGATAGAACGGCGGCCGAAGCGGCGGCGATCATTCGGTTCATGGGGTTTCCTGCGGCCTTTGATTTCAAGCTCGTGGGAAAGGTTAAACCCCATGCGTCCGGCGCTTGCCAACCCCGCCGCGCGGGATTTCGCCCGATTGTCACATGGGCTGCGGCGATGCGGCGCGCATCAAAGCGGCGCCGACGCCTCGACCGCTGCGCCGAAGATCCGATCGAAGCTGCGCCTCAAGGCCTCGTCCGCCTCGTCCATCGTCGCCAGAACGCCGAGATCGACCAGGCTGGTGACGCCGTGTTCCTGAATGCCGCAGGGAACGATGCCGCCGAAATGATCCAGATCCGGCTCCACGTTCAGGCTGATGCCGTGGAAGCTGACCCATTTGCGGACCTTGACGCCGATGGCGGCGATCTTGTCCTCGCGCGACCAGCCCGCCCCCTTGCGCTCGACCCACACGCCGACGCGTCCAGGCCGGATGTCGGCTGTAACCCCGAACCGATCCAGCGCCCCGATCAGCCACAGCTCAAGCCCGCGCACGAAACACCGGACGTCCTTGCCTCGCCGGTTCAGGTCCAGCATCACATAGGCCACGCGCTGTCCCGGCCCGTGATAGGTGAACTGCCCGCCCCGCCCTGTGCGATGCACCGGAAACCGGCCGGCATCGAGAAGGTCGTCGTCCTTGGCCGAGACGCCGGCGGTGTAGAGCGGCGGATGCTCCAGCAACCAGACCATCTCATTCGCTTCGCCCGCCGCAATGGCGGCGACGCGCGCCTCCATGAAGGCCTCTGCGGCCACATAATCGACGTAGCCTTTCGACACGGCCCATTCGACCGGTCGGTCATCGTCGAGACGCAGTTTCTGAAGGGATGGGCTTAACGGCTCAGCAAGCATGACGCTTCAATGTGATCGACAGGGCGTTTCTGCAAGAGAAGGCCCTCCAGTGAAGAGAGCTTTACGTGACCCAGATCAACGCCGTCGATGTCGAAATCTCAGTGGTTCTGGGTCGCTCGGTGCTGCCGATGTCGCAACTGCTGCGCATGGGTCGCGGCGCGGTGATTCCCCTGGACGCTGCCGAGGGCGACGAGGTCTGGATTCTGGCCAACAACTATCCGGTCGCGCGCGGCGAAATCGAGATCCGAGACGACCGTATCGCCATCACCGTTACTCGCCAAGCGGACGTGTATGACTTCATGGCCGGGTCGGCCTGAGGCTTTGATCCGCGACGTTTTTGCCTCGTTCATTTCGCCCTTTCCTTTTCCAACGGCTTCGTCTATTCGCCGCCGCTCCGATGCGAGCGGTCGTGGCGGAATTGGTAGACGCGCAGCGTTGAGGTCGCTGTGGGGCAACCCGTGGAAGTTCGAGTCTTCTCGACCGCACCATCTGGCTAAACAGGGCGATTCATCGGCTAAGTACGGCTGGACATTCTACCAAGGGAGGCGACCACGTGAGCACCACGGACACCGCCTTTGCTCCAGACGAGACGCTCGATAACGAAGACCACGCCGCCCTGGACGAGGACTATGTCCTCACCCCTCAATTCGTCGAGAAAGTCGTGGACGCCGCCGACGACGGCGACGGGATGCGGCTGCGCTCTCTGTTGGAAGACCTTCACCCGGCCGACGTCGCCGACCTGATGGGCTTTCTGACGGCGGAACACCGCGCCGTCGTGGTCCTTTGGTTGCCGCCCGAGCTTCTGGCCGAAACCCTGCCCGAGCTGGACGACAATATCCGCGAGGAAGTGCTGGAGCGGGTTCCGCACGGCACCTTGGCCGAGGCGCTGCAGGAACTGGATTCCGACGATGCCGCCGCCGTCGTCGAAGACCTGGAAGACGACCAGCGCGAACGCGTTCTGGCCGCCATGCCCGAAGTCGATCGCGCCGCCATCGAAAGCAGCCTGGGCTATGCGGAAGAATCCGCCGGGCGCCTGATGCAGCGCGAGGTGATGGCCGCGCCCCAGTTCTGGAGCGTGGGCGACACCATCGACCACATCCGCAAACAGGGCGACGACCTGCCCGAGCTGTTCTTCGACATCTATGTTGTCGATCCGCTGAACCGCCCGGTCGGCGGCGTGCCGATCAGCGGCCTTCTTCGCGCCGCCCGCACCGTCGCCCTGACCGATCTGATGGAGCCGATCAACGAGATCGCCGTCGATCAGGATCAGGAAGAAGTCGCCTACATCTTCGAGAAATACCACCTGATCTCGGCGCCCGTCGTGGACGCGGCCGGTCGGCTGGTGGGTCAGATCACCGTCGATGACATCGTCAACATCATTCAGGAAGAGAACCGCGAGGACATCCTGCGTCTGGCCGGTGTCGCCGACGAGGACCGCGGTTCGTCCGTGCCCGAGATCGTGCGCGGTCGCGTGCCTTGGCTGGCGATCAACCTGGCGACGGCGGCCCTGGGCGCCAGCGTCATCGGCCTGTTCGAAGCCACCATCCAGCAGATCGTGGCTCTCGCCGTCCTGATGCCCATCGTCTCGGCCATCGGCGGCAACGCCGGCACACAAGCCCTGACCGTGACCGTGCGCGCCCTGGCGACGCGCGAGCTGAACAGTTCGAACGCCCCGCGCACCTTCTGGCGCGAGATGGTGGTGGGCCTGGCCAACGGCCTGATCCTGGCGCCCCTGATCGGCATCGCGGCCGGCTTCTGGTTCCGGGACGAAGACTGGAAGATCGGCCTGGTGATCGGCGCGGCCATGATCCTGAATCTGCTGGTCGCCGCCTCGATCGGCGTCCTGACGCCCCTGACCCTTTCCAAGCTCAAGTTCGACCCGGCCGTGTCGTCCGCCGTGTTCGTTACGGCGACCACCGACTTCTTCGGCTTCCTGATCTTCCTTGGTCTGGCCACACTGGTGCTGCTCTAGACACGACGCGGACGATCCGGCGCGGCCCTTGCTGGGAGCGGTGTGAGCGCCGCGCGCCTGTTTCCAATTGGGTCAACTGTGTCTGACGTCCTCCCCAAACCCAGCAAGGTGTCCCGCGAGGGCGTCCTGCTGATCAAGAGTTTCGAAGGCTTCCGGCCTCGGGCCATGCAGCGCAGCGACGGTCGCTGGGTCATCGGCTATGGCCACACCCAGTCGGCCCGCGAGGGCGCGAGGGTGTCTGAGCCCGAGGCCGAACTGCTGATGCAATACGACCTGATCCCGGTCGTGAAGGCCGTGACCGATCATGTCCGCGTTCCTCTCAACCAACATCAGTTCGACGCCCTGGCCAGTTTCGCCTTTTCCATCGGCGCAGACAGGTTCGCCGCCTCCGATGTGGTCGAGCAGTTGAACGCGGGGTCTGCGCGTCAGGCGTCCGCCTCCATGAGCGCCTGGGCCGATGAAGCCGCCGCAGAGACGCCAACCCGCCGGCGCTCGGCTGAACACGCGCTGTTCAATGCCGCGCCCGGCGCGCCGGTCACCTTGACGGATCTTCTGGCCGCGCCCCTGCCGTCTCCTTTCGAGACGGACGAGCCGACCCTGCCCGCCGTCGACGGCGCCCTGGACGAAGCCGTCGCCCCCTTCCCGGCCCAGGACGGCGCAGCGCTGGCTCAAGCGACCACCGCGCCCCAGCCGCACGCCATCTATGCCGCGACGGCTGTCGGCCCGGTCCCGGACGTTATGCCGCTGACCGGACAATCGGAGAGCGTCTCCGTCGCTGCGCCGATCATCGCCGCCAACGACATCCACGCGCCGGTTGAGGCCAAGCAGCCGGAGACGCCGTCGGGCTTCGCCGATGCGCAGAAGACCAGCGTGGTGCTGACCGCGCCAGGCCTGGCCGAAGCCGCGCCAGCCGACAGCCCCGTCGAACCGGCCATCGAGGGCGACGCAGCATCCGCTGAGGACGTGCTGAGCACGCGCGAGGTCGTGGCCCGCGCTCGGGCCAAGCGGCGCTCGGGGCTGGGAGAAACCCTGACCTTCGTCATCATGGGCGGCCTGGGCGCCCTGTGTCTCGGCGTCGCCATGGCCGCCTTTCGCCGCGCGTCGCTATTGAACAGCAGCGACACCGCCACGGTCGCCTGGGTCCTGATCCTGGTCGCCGCCGCCTGCCTCGGCGTGTCGGGCTACAACTGCTATCGGCGCTGGGGACGGGCTGACCGCGCCTGACAGCGCTTGGCGAAAGGCCGTGCGCGATGCTACGCCCTAGCGCATGAGCATTCCCTTCGCGCCCCAATCCATGGAATTCGGCCTTGGCGATAACGCCGACGCCATCCGCGACACCACCGCCCGCTGGGCCGCCGATCGTCTGGCCCCGCTGGCCGCCGAGATCGACGAAGAGAACGCGTTCAAACGCGAACTCTGGCCCGAGATGGGCGAACTGGGCCTGCACGGAATCACCGTCGAAGAAGAGTTCGGCGGCCTCGGCCTGGGCTATCTCGAACACGTCGTCGCGATGGAGGAAGTGTCGCGCGCCTCGGCCTCGATCGGCCTCAGCTACGGCGCGCACTCCAACCTTTGCGTCAATCAGATTCGCCGCTGGGGCACGGCCGAGCAGAAGCAGAAATATCTGCCCAAGCTGATCAGCGGTGAACACGTCGGTTCGCTGGCCATGTCCGAGGCGGGATCGGGCTCCGACGTCATGTCGATGCGCACCCGCGCCGACAAGAAGGGCGATCGCTACGTCCTGAACGGCACCAAATTCTGGATCACCAACGCGCCGCATGCCAACACCCTGGTCGTCTACGCGAAGACCGATCCGGACGCCGGATCAAAGGGTTGCACCGCCTTCCTGATCGAAAAGGGCATGAAGGGTTTCAGCGTCTCCAAGAAGCTGGACAAGATGGGCATGCGCGGCTCGGACACCGCCGAACTGGTGTTCGAGGACTGCGAAGTGCCAGAAGAGAACATCATGGGCCCGCTGGGCGGCGGCGCCGGCGTGCTGATGAGCGGTCTGGACTATGAGCGCGCCGTTCTGGCCGCCGGTCCGCTCGGCATCATGCAGGCCGCGCTGGATGTGGTTCTGCCCTACGTCCGCGACCGCAAGCAGTTCGGCAAGCCGATCGGCTCGTTCCAGCTGATGCAGGGCAAGATCGCCGACATGTATGTCGCCCTGAACAGCGCCCGCGCCTATGTCTATTCGGTCGCTCGCGCCTGCGACGCCGGCCTGACCACGCGCTACGACGCGGCGGGTGCGATCCTGCTGGCGTCCGAAAATGCGGTGAAGGTGACGATGGAGGCCGTTCAGGCCCTGGGCGGCGCCGGCTACACCAAGGAATGGCCGGTCGAACGCCTGGTCCGCGACGCCAAACTTTATGACATCGGCGCCGGCACTAACGAGATCCGCCGCTTCCTGATCGGACGGGAACTGCTGGGCGGCTGACGGCTTGTCTCCGAACAAGGAGACAGACCATGCCCGCAAAATCCGCCGCTCAGCAAAAGGCCGCCGGCGCCGCCCTGTCGGCCAAGCGTGGAGACACGCCGAAGTCGAAGCTGAAGGGCGCGTCCAAGTCCATGGTCGAGTCCATGACGGAAAAGCAGCTGGAAGACCTGGCCGAGACCAAGCGTAAGGGCAAACCCGAGCACGTGCAGGACTGAGACACAGTCGATTTATCTGATCGCCTGTCCGTTCTGTAAGTGGCGATCCGCGCGCCGACCGCCTAGATGGGCGCAATCTCCAGCCGAGCGCCCCGCCTGATGCCCGCCCAACCGCCTCCGAACGACGACCTGCGGCGGTTTTCCGACGTCCTTGAAGACCTCGGCCACGCCCCCGAACCCAAGCTGACCATGGCCGAACTTGTCGCTTCGTTCGGCGAGCGCGGCTTCGGGGCCATGATCCTGATCCTGTCGCTGCTGGCGCTCCTGCCCTGGCCGCCCGGCGGCAAGGCGGTCTTCGCCGTGCCGATCATCCTGATGTCGCTGGAACTGGCCTTCCAGAGACAGAGCGTCTGGCTGCCGCGCTGGATGTTGAAGGCCTCAGTGTCCCGCGCCGCCTACACGTCCTTGATCGCCACTCCGTTCGCAGCCCCGGCCTGGCTGCGTCGCTGGGTGCTATCGGCGAATGTGCGGATCGCCGGGCGCCGTTACATCTTTTCCGACGGCGTGAGGCGCGCCGTTCGCAGACGGCCGAACGGCCTGAGCGTCCTGAAGATGGTCCGCGCCATCGAACGTTTGACCCGCCCACGCCTGCCGCTGCTGACCGGCGATGTCGCCGACACCTTCACCGGCCTGGTCTGCGTCGTGCTGGCCCTGATCATGGCCTTGCCCATCCCGTTTGGAGACGCCCTGCCGGGTATCGCACTGGTTCTGTTCGCCCTGGGCATGATGCAGCGCGACGGGGTCGCGATCCTGCTCGGGGTCGTCGCGACCGCAGCCAGCGCCCTCTATCTGTTTCTGATCTGGGCGACGGTGGTCGAGGTGGCGCAGCACTTGACCGGCTGGTTCGCCAAGCTCCTGCACTGACGGCGACAAAAAGGGCCGCCGGGTTTCCCCGACGACCCTTCATTGCCTGACCGCGAACGGTCCGGCCGCAACTCAGTCTGAAAGGCTCAGACCAGACCCTCTCCGAGGGCCAGGGTCGCGGTCGCCGCTCGCGATTGATGACAATGAGACACTGGATCACCTCCTTTCAGCTACACGTCACACTCTGACGCAGAAGCAGAACATGGGAGCGGGAATCGGCGTCGGCAAGTCACGGAATCGGGAGGCGAAATGCTTGACGCCCTTCGACTCCATGAGAGGCTAAAGCGTCCGAAACCGCTCGTGGAGCCTCATGACCGTCACGCCCTGCATCATCTACGTCCGCTTTTCCTCGATCCAGCAGGAGAAAGGCGCGTCGATTGAACGTCAGCTTGAACTCGCTCGCGCACATATCGCGCGAGAGGGTTGGGTCGAGGCCGAACCTCCGGTCATCGACAAGGGACGCTCGGCATGGAAGGGCGACCACCTCTCAAAGGGAAACCTTGGCATCCTGAATAAGAGGATCATGGCGGGCGAGATCGCGCCGGGAACCGTCCTTCTTGCGGAGAAGCTGGATCGGTTCAGCCGTCAGGAGCGGAAGATCACCCGGCGTTGGTTGGAAGATGTCACCGACCTCGGCATCGGCATCGCCACCGTGGACGGCGGGCGGGTCTACACGGCCCAAACCCTGCAAGCGAATATGGTCGAGGACATCGAAATCCTGATTCGCGCTGAACTGGCGTGGAAGGAAAGTCAGCAGAAGTCCGAACGAATCATGGACGCCCAAGCTCGCAACCGCACCAAGGCGGCGGCGACGGGCCGCGTCATGTCCGCGCGTTGCCCCGGCTGGCTCAAGGTCGTCGCTGGCAAATTCGAGATCGTCGAGGAACGCGCCGAACTCGTTCGCCAGATTTACCAGTGGACGGCCGAAGGCGTTGGCGCCCGAACGGTTGGCAAGCGGCTGAACGACGCCGACGTGCCGACGTGGGGGAAGGCAAGCCACGGATGGGAACCGACCTTCATCAGCGAGATCATCGCCTCCCCTGCCGTCGAGGGAGATCATCAGCCGACGCGCCTTATCAAGGGCCGCAAGACCGCGACGTTCGAGAAGATCGAGAACTACTATCCCCGGATCGTAGACGCTGACCTCGTGACCGCCGCCCGCTCGGCCCGCAAGATGCGCCAGCGTTCCGGCGGTGGACACCGCATGAACTTTCGCAATCTCTTCCAGTCCGTGGCCCGCTGCGCTGGCTGTGGGGGCCGGATGACCTTGAGAAACGGCCCTACCCCCCGCGCCAATCTGATTTGCTCTCACGTCTTCCGGGGCCGCAAGTGCGATCAGGCCACGTCGATTCGCTACCGGGCGTTTGAAGACGCCGCCCTTACCCAGATGCTGCATCTGGCCTTGGATGATCGGTTTTTCTCCAAGGCCGACGAGACCCGCCCGCTCGTGACGAAGGTCGCTGAACTCGACAAGCTGATCGCCGACCAGACCGCCAAGTCGAAACGTCTCTTGAAGATGATTCTTGGCGCGGACGACCCCGATCAGACGATGTTGGACATGCGCTCCGAGATTGAGCGAACCATGGTCGCGACCAAGGCACGGCGAGAGGAAGCGATTCTCGCCCTCGACGCCGCCCGTGGTGCTGTCAGTCAGGCCGCTCACATGCGCCGGGTCTGGGAAGTGCGCGAGGCGATCAACCACGAGGACGAATCAATCAGCACCGCCGCCCGGATGAAGGTGGCTCAAGCCATTCAGACCGTCGTCGAGAGGGTCGAGATCGACACCAAGGACGAGTTCGAAGGCAAGGAGCAGAAGACCTTCACGATGACGCTCGTCGGGAATGTGCGCGGCTTCAAGTTCGACGACAGGGGAAACCTGCTCGCAGAGTTCGACTTGGGCG
The DNA here is from genome assembly GCF_022654015.1 of Brevundimonas diminuta. Classification (NCBI taxonomy): domain Bacteria; kingdom Pseudomonadati; phylum Pseudomonadota; class Alphaproteobacteria; order Caulobacterales; family Caulobacteraceae; genus Brevundimonas; species Brevundimonas diminuta. Next base: position 1,610,991 of record NZ_CP073063.1, on the reverse strand, counting down.
CCCACATCCTCAACCCGGAGACCGGCGTCGGCTATCTTCATGGTTCGCTTGGTGTCCAGCCCGACCCGCAGAAGATCGCGACTCTCCACGAGTATTTCCGACGCCGGAGCCAAGCCGCTTAAGGATTCTCGCCGCCCTTAAGGGCAGGCCCTGCCTCGATAAATATCGAGGTGAACACCGAAACATATCGACAGAAGGTCGCTCGTCAGATCGACCTTGAGAACGAGTCACGCGCGCTCGGCGCAAGCCGCTATCGTGCGAGCCGACCCATGCCGTGGCGCAACGAGACCCGCGCCGCTGACGAAGAGGCGGACCTTCCACCCGGCCGTCAACTTCTCAAGCTGGCGACCGAGCCGACCGCCGCTGCGATCCGTGAGTTTTGCGAGCGCGTGGATCATGGCGGCGCGGCGCGCGGCGTGGACGCCCACCTGATCCTGTCGCAGATCGGAGCCGACGAGGCCGCTTATCTGACAGGGCGGGTCGCACTCGACGCCGCCGCAAGCGGCATGAAGTTCACCGCCACCTGCATCGCGGTCGCCAACGCCATTATCGAACACATCCAGATGGACGGCCTTCGCCAGAACCGGAAGGATGTCTTCAAGGGGCTGCTCAAGTCCCAGCAGAACGCTTCCTCTCTGGTCACGAGCAAGAAGCGCAAGGCCATCAAGGACATCATGATCGAACACGGGGTGGACCGCACGTTCACCCTGCAACAGCGCGTTCGCGCGGGGGCCAAGGCCCTCGAACTGTTCTGCGATGTGACCGGCCTGTTCGTTATCGAGAGCATCGCGCGCGGCACGAAGGTCATTCGACCGACCGAGGCCGTTCACCGTTGGCTCGAACAACAGCACGCCCGCTGCGAACTGTTGGAGCCGATGCATCTTCCGATGATCGTCCCGCCGCGCCGATGGACCACGCCGTTCCGTGGCGGCTACGTCACCAAGACGCCGGGTGCGCGCCTCGTGAAGCAGACGAACCCCGCCTATCACGAACATCTCCGCAAAGTCGAAATGTCCGCCGTTTACTCGGCCGTGAACGCGATCCAATCGACGGCTTGGCGAATCAACCGGCCGATCCTCGATGTCATCCGTGAGGTTTGGGACGGGGGCGGCGTTTTGGGTGGTCTACCCAATCGACAACCGCTCGATCTCCCGCCTCGCCCGCCCGAGTTCGCTCACGACGAACAGGTGAAAGCCCGCTGGAAGCGCGAGGCCGCCGACATCCACGACCTGAACTCGGCCAACCTATCGAAGCGACTGGCGATCAGTCAGCGTCTATGGGTCGCGGAAAAGTTCGCGGACGAAGAGGCGATCTTCTTCCCGCACAGCGTGGACTTCCGAGGCCGCGTCTATCCGATCCCGTCCGCCGGTCCCAATCCGCAGGGCGACGACATCTGCAAGGCTCTGCTGACCTTCGCCGAAGGCCATCCGATCACCGACGCCGGAGCGGGTGCGCTCGCCATCCACATCGCCGGATTGTTCGGGGTCGATAAGGTCTCGCACGACGAACGCATGGCTTGGTTCTGGGCGAACGAGCATCTGGTTCTGGACAGCGCGAACAACCCTCTCGACGGCGCCCGCTTCTGGGCCGAAGCGGACAGCCCCTTCATGGCTCTGGCCGCTTGCATCGAATGGGCGGGCTACATCCGCGAGGGCGCCGACTTCATCAGCCACCTGCCGGTCAGCCTCGACGGTTCGAACAGCGGTTTGCAGCATTTTAGTGCGATGCTCCGCGATCCTGTAGGGGCGAAGGCCGTCAACCTTGTGCCGGATGACCGGCCGCAGGACATCTATTCGGACGTGGCGGCGAAGGCTCAAGCCCTCGTCGATCAGGATGCCGACGAAAGGGCAGTCGCATGGCGAGGCGGACTGGTCACGCGCAAGGTCGCCAAGCGTCCCTGCATGACCTTCACCTACAGCGCGACCCGGTTCGGCATGACGGACATGATCTATCAGACGCTCCGCGAACTGGACGCCAACGGTCAGCCCCACCTTGGGACGGCCGACAACTACGCCTCGTCGCTCTACCTTTCCTACACCCTCTGGGATGCGATCTCGGACACGGTAGTCGCCGCCTCGACCGCCATGGCGTGGCTGCGCGAAGCGGCCAAGGTGATGACCGCCGCTGGTCAGCCGATTTGGTGGACGACGCCGACCGGCCTTCCGGTCCTGCAAACCTATCCCCGCCGTCGCAAGGACCGGATGACGGTCTTTCACAAGAACAAGCGGCTTCAGATCAACCTTCAGCACAGTGCGCCGGGCATCGACGGTCAGCGTCAGGTCAACGGTATCAGCCCGAACTTCATCCACTCCATGGATGCGGCCCACCTCATGGCCGTCGCCAACGCCTGTCATGACGCGGGCATCTATGACCTGTCCGTGGTCCATGACAGTTTCGGGGTTCACGCCTGTCGTGTCTTCGAACTGCGCTCGATTCTGCGAGAGACGTTCGCCGATCAATACAGCGTGGACAGGCTGGCCATGCTGCGTGACGAACTGATCGCACAGCTACCGGAAGCTTACGCCGACAAGCTCCCGCCACTTCCGGCAATGGGCGACTTCGACATCAACGAGGTCCGCCGGTCGGATTACCTTTTCCACTAAATGCCTTGAGCCAATGAATGCATCCTAACTCCCTATTGAGAGACCGAAACATCCCATGATTTTTTCAGACCCTAATCTCGGCGACCGAGTTCGAAGCGCATCGACCGTCGCCGTCCTGCGTGAACCCGCCTTCCTCGTTCTGGACCGTGTGTCGAACCTCGACCCGGCGGATCAGATTCGCGCCACGTTCCTCGCCGCTGTCGCTATGGCGTTGGGCGCCGGGATCAATCCACACGAAGAGGTCACGCGCTCGCTCCGCATGATGTCGGATGCCGAAGCAGACCATACCGTCCACGTTCAGGCGATCCGCGACTATGCGGAAAATGAACTGCGCCGTTTCGTTTGATCCCGGATGTCGGTGTGATCGTCGGATTTGTGCGGCTGTTGCAGTCGCCGGTCTCGCACTTCCTCATGCCGACTGACTTGGCGGACGAAGCGTCGGCTTGGCTGCTATCGCAAGAGATCGAGCATGAATGGAATGACCTCTACGTCATGGGCCTTCAACCCACCGGCGGGACAGTAATCTCTATCGCCGACGACTTCGGCGCCTTCGCATTCAGGATGTGGGGCGACGATACGGTTATCGGACCCGTGATTTTTTCCACGCCTTTGCCCGGCAAGTGGCCCCGCAATATTTCGGCGGACGACCCGCCTTGTTGACGGTGATAGCCCCCTGACATTGGCCGCAGTGCACGGGCGTCGGCTTCACCTCTGCTCGCACCGCTCGGTATCGAGCCTTTTCACGACAAAGCTGCGAGCAGAATTTCTTCGATGATCGGATGATCTGAAACGCTGTCCCGCAGACAGGACATGCGCCTTCCGCCTTGGCCAACTCTTTACGGGGCCGTGGCGTAGCAAACCCTCTGGATGCGTCACTCGCTGCCAGCAGTTCTTCGATCCTCTCGGCCCAACGGCCCTCACATTTCAACATCGCGTATTTACCGCGAACGCTCCCCAACCTCATTTCGAAAGGGCCTCGCATGAGCCGACCGAAGCCCTCTGCCTACGCGCAGACCCGACCGTTCCCCACCAACGTCGCCGAGTTCCTTGAATACCTCGACTTCAAGTTCCCCGAGCAGGAGCCACGGGCTGGCGACACCCTCGACACCATCATGTTCAAGGCGGGCCAACGCGCCGTCGCCCTCCAGATGCGCCGGGAGTTTGAAGCCTCCCTCAAACGCAAGGAGGTCTGACCATGTGCCTCGTCAAAAAGCCGAAGGTTGTCGCCGCACCGGCTGACAAAGAACCGGCCATCATCACCAACCCTTACCTCGACGGTCTGCCCGCGATTGAACGCGCCCGTGCTGGCGGCGTCCGCTCGCTGACGATCCCCCGTGGGGCATCGGGATCAGCGTCGGTCGCGCCGACGACGCCGCGTTCGCCGACCATCCCCGCGCCTTCGACAGGTGGCGGATCGCCCACGGTTGATCCCGGCATGACTCTTTTGGCCAAGCTGCCCGGCACAGTCGGATCGCTCGCCCGCAAAGCCCTTTCGAAAGCGAAATAATCCCGCATGAAAACCGCAGCAGCGCGTTTCAGCGCGCTGTCTGCATCCCGTTCGACCGTCTTGGAGAACGCTCGCACCGCATCGCGCGTGACGATCCCCGGTCTGATCCCACTTGAGGGTCAGAACGAACACTACACCCCGACCCAACCCTATCAGAGCGTCGGCGCCGATGGCGTCCGCAGCCTTTCGGCTCGGCTCCTGATGACGCTGTTCCCGACCAACGTCGGGTTCTTCCGCCTGAACGTGGACGCCGCCGTGGCGCAGTTCACCGGCGAGGAAAAGAACGCGGTCGATGTCCAACTGGCGCAGTTCGCACAGTCGGCGAACAACCTTCTGGATGACCGCCGCGCCCGCGCTGTGTTGGCCGAAGTGCTTCGCCACCTCGTGATCGCTGGCAATGTCCTCCTGCACATTCCGCTGAAGGATACGCCGCGCATCTATCGCCTCGACCAGTATGTGGTGAAGCGCGATAGCCGTGGCGTCCCGACCCTCATCATCGCTCGCGAAAGCATCCACGTCTCGAACCTGTCGGTTGAGACCCGGACGGCTGTCGGGCTGACCCTCGACCCGGACAAGCAAGACCAGACGGTCGATGTCTACACGGTCATCGAGAAGCGCGGCGAGAACCACGCCCAATACCAAGAGATCAACGGCAAGCGCGTCCCCGGTTCGGAGAGCGAGACCCCGATTGAAAAGTCGGGCTGGCTGGCTCTGCGCTGGCTGGCGATCCCGGCCAACGACTACGGTCGCTCGCACGTCACAGAATACATCGGCGACCTTCTGGCCCTTGAGGAACTGAACGAGTCGATGATCGCCTACACCGCGATCTCGTCGGACATTAAGTTCTTCGTCCAACCCAACTCGGTCATCGACCTCGATGTGGTTGTGGGTTCGGAGCGCGGCTCCTTCCACACCGGCGACGCCGGTGACATCACGGTCTTGAGCCTCGACAAACAGGCAGACTTTGTGATCGCCGAGCGTCTGGCGTCCGCAATCGAAGCGCGCGTCGCCAAGGCATTCCTGATCCAGCAGTTCCGCAACGCCGAGCGCGTGACGGCCGAAGAGATTCGGATGTCGTCAGAGGAATTGGAGAACACGCTGGGCGGCACCTACTCGGTGCTGTCGGCCGAACTGCAATACGCCGTCGCGACCCGCTACCTCTACATCGCAGAGCGCGAGAAGCTGATCCCGAGCCTACCGGCTGGGATTAAGCCGAAGGTCGTCACCGGCCTCGCCGCGCTGGGTGCCGCAGCCGAAGTGAACCGCGTTCGGACGTGGGCTTCGGATGTCATGGGATTGCTGGGCCAAGCCGAGTTCATCGCCAAGGTCGATACGACCGCGCTGATGAACAAGCTGGGCGTCGAGCATGGCGTGACAGACCTGCAAAGCCTTCTGAAATCACCAGAACAAATCGAAGCCGAGCAGCAACAGGCGATGATGGCGCAAGCCACTCAAGCCGCTGCACCGGGCTTCATGGACGCCGCGATGAAAGCCGCGTCGCAAGACCCTAACCAAGGAACTGAATGAGCCTCGAACTCCCGGTCAATGAGACCGCTTCGGAAACTCCGAACGACTATTCCAACCTTCCGGCTTCGGCCTTCCCGGCGGGCGTTGACCCCGCCACCTACGCTCAATCGCTCAACAAGGCCGAGCCGGAAACCCCTTCGAAACCTGAACGCCCTGCACACGTCCCCGAGAAATTCTGGGACGCCGACAAGGGCGAGGCCCGCTGGGAAGACATGGCCAAATCCTACGCCGAGCTTGAAGCCAAGCAGCGCGGGAAAGCCGAAGACCCGGCCAAGACCGACAGCCTGAAGATCGAACAGACCGAAGGCGAGACCTCGGCCGAAGACGCACCGAACCCGATCACATCGGCGTTCGAAGGCTTCGCCAAGGTCTATGAAGAATCGCGAGGCCAACCCGGAGCCGACGACATCCAGAAGATTGTCGATCTCGGCGTCCCGCAAGGCATCGTGGACAACTATCTGGCTGGGCTTGAAGCCCTCGCCCGTGAGCAGTTTTCGAACGCCTACGCCGCCGCTGGCGGTGAGGATCAGTTCAACGCCGCGATTGATTGGGCCAAGACCGGCCTGACCCCTGCGGAACAGGACAGCTACAACACTCTCGTCGAAAGCCAAGCGACCGCCCGTCAGGGTGTCGAATGGCTGATGTCGAAGTTCAACGCCGCGCGCCCTGCCGAAGGCTCTCTGATCGAGGCCGAAGCAAGCCCGGCATCTGGCGATGTCTTCCGCTCCAAGGCGGAAATGACAGCCGCTATCCAAGACCCTCGCTACAAGACGGACCCGGCGTATCGAAACGACGTGGCCCAGAAACTGTGGCGTTCGAACGCAGCGGGTTCCCTGCTGTAATCCAACCGTAAGACCACACCCGCTCGTCCTATCGGGACTTGCTTGGCGGGGCCGCACAGTTCCCCGCGCACACAGGGAACTGACCGCCTTCGGGCGGGCGGCCGGTGAAAGCCCGGCCTAACTCTTTCTCCCAAATCAAAGCGGAAACATCCGGCTGCGAAGAGGCCGGTTTCGACCGCACAACCTCATGCGCCAGCGGACTCCGATTGATCGACGGGAGCCAAAAACTCTCTCTCAATCAAGGAGCCTAATGGCTAACTCCATCCCCTCGCGTCCCGGTTTCAAGACCGGCGGCGCCGCTGGCAATCTCGACCTCTTCCTCGACCTGTTCGCGGGCGAAGTCCTCTCCACCTACGAAGCCAAGACGATCATGCGCGGTCTGCACCGCATCGTGAATCTGAACGGCGGCAAGTCGTATCGCTACCCGGTCATGGGTCAGGCGACCGGCGGCTACCACACCCCCGGCGTCGAGATCACCGGCGACCAGATCGCACACGACGAGATCGTCGTGACCCCGGACGACAAGCTCGTCTCGTCGGTCTTCATCGCCGACATCGACGAAGCTCTGAACCACTACGAAGTTCGCTCGGCCTACGCTGACGAAATCGGTGGCTTCCTCGCCCGTCACTTCGACGCCAACGCAATCCGCGCCCTCATCAAGGCCGCTCGCGACGCGGGCAAGCTGGGCCAAGGCGGCGGCAACGTCACCGGCTCCACGCTCCTGACGGACGTGACGAAGCTGTTCGACGCTTTCTCGGAAGCGAAGAAGGTCATGGACCTGAAGAACGTCGATGTGGACACCAAGCCGATCTACGGCATGGTCGCGACTCCGCAATGGTATGCCCTCAAGCAGTCCGACAAGAACCTGAACCGCGACTACAACGGCGGTTCGGCTGACGTTCGCAACATGGCTCTGACGACCATCGACGGCGTTCAGATCATGAAGTCGAACCTCGCTCCGTTCGGCGTCAACCAATCCGCCACCCCCGGCGTGCTGGCTCGCTATCAGGGCGACTATTCGAAGACTGTCGGCGTCGTCTGGACCCCGGACGCTCTCGTCACCGCACAGGTGCAAGACGTGTCGATCCAGCACGAAGAGCAGATCAGCAAGCAAGGCCACCTGATCGTCGGTCGCTACATGAGCGGCACGAACGTCCTGCGCGCCACCGATGCGGTCGAACTCCGCACCGGCGCCCCGACCTAATCCCGGTCATGCACACACCGAACCAATGAAAGGGTCGCCCTCCGAAAGGGGGCGGCCCTTTTTTTCATCCTCGTTCCGAAAGGAGGCCGCGCCATGATGGCTGCGCCGCTCACGGAACTTGAGGCCGTGAACTCCATGCTGGCCGCTACCGGCCAAGCACCAGTCAACAGCTTCTCCGGCACGATCAGCGATCAAAACATCGCTCGTGGCCATCTGGCCAACGTCGTCCGCGAGGTCTGCTCGCACGGCTTCTCGTTCAATACCGACGAGAACTACGTTCTCACGCCCGACTTCGAAGGCGTCATCGCCATTCCGGCCGGGGCCATGTCCGTCAATCCGATGGACCCGCGCCAAAACCTCGTGCAGCGGCGTCACCCGACCCGCGAGACAATGTGCCTTTGGGACAAGGCGAACCTGACTTGGACGATCACCGACCCGGTGAAGGTCCGCGTCCGTTGGTCCTATACCTACGAAGCTCTCCCCGAACTGGCGCGCGTCTTCGCCGCCGTTAAGGCCGGTCGCCTCTTCCTTGCAGACTACGTTGGCGACGCTCAACGCGAACGCTTCGCCCAAGAAGACGAGCAGCGCGCGTGGATCAACCTGCGCCGCGACCAGACCGCAATCTCCGACATCAACATCTTCGACAATCCGCGCGTCGGCCGAAAGCTGATCCGTGGCCGTCGTGTCTGGGGGTCTGAATGAGCCTGATGACCGGGGCTATCCCGGCTCTCATCGGCGGCGTCTCCCAGCAATCCGACCTTGTTCGTTCGACCGATCAACTGGAAAGCCAACTCAACGGCTTCTCGTCTATCGCTGACGGTCTCGGCAAACGTCCGCCGACCGAGCGTGTCGCCCGGCTGATGGAGACGGCGCCGAACAACGTCTTCGTTCACACCATCAACCGCAACACCGAAGAGCAATACGTCGTCACGATCACCGACGAACGCATCCGTGTCTTCGATAGTCAGACCGGCCAAGAGCGTCAGGTGAACGCTCCCGGCGGTTGGGGCTATCTGGAAGGGATCGCCGATTATGCGGGCGACCTGTCTATGTTCACCGTGGCTGACTACAGCTTCCTCGTGAACCGCAAGAAGGTCTGCGCCATGGGCGCGGTTGGCGACGACCAACAGCCCGATCAAGCCTACCAAATCTGGGTCAATCGCCACTACGGCACGGACTCGAACGGCGTCGATTTCGGACCCGGCGTCCCTTACCAGTATCAGCCTAACCCGTCTGGCGGCGTTCTGACTGGCACGGTTCAGCGTTCCGACAAGCTCCCCGAGACTGCACCGGAAGGCGCGATCTATCGCGTCCAAGGCGACGAAAGCTCCGGCTTCGTCAGCTACTATCTGCGCCGCAGCGGCGGCGTCTGGAAACAGTGCGTTATGCCGGGTCTGGTCAACGCCATCGACTACCGCACCATGCCCCACGCCCTGATCTCGGAAGCGGACGGCACGTTCACATTCGCTCCCTTCTCGTGGGCGCCGCGTCGTCTCGGCGACGAGGCGACCAACCCTACGCCGGGCTTCATCGGCCGCACGATCCAGAAGGTTTTCTTCTATCAGAACCGCCTGTCGTTCCTGTTCGACGAGGCCGTGGTCATGTCGGAATCCGGCATGTTCGGAAACTTCTGGCGAATGGATCAACTCGACTATCTGGACACCGACCGGATCGAAGTCGGGGCGACCTCGACGAAGGTGGCCAAGCTCTTCGACGCCGTGGCCCACAACGACGGCATCTTCCTGACTTCGGATCAAACACAGTTCTCGTTGACCAACGGCGAGATGGGTTTGACGACCGCCTCAATCGCGATGCGCCCGACCACGAACTACACCGTCAACACGGCGGCTGGCCTCGCGGCTCTCGGCTCCGAAATCTACTTCGCAGTCGAACGCTCCGGCTTCGCCAGCATCCGCGAATATACCCGCCTGTCTGGCACTGACGCGACTTCGGCCGCCGACGTGACAGCGCACTGCCCGACCTACATCCCTGCCGGTGTGCATGGTCTGATCGCAGCCGACGACCTGAACTCATTGTTCGTTCTAACGCATGGATCGGCTCAAAGCATTTTCGTCTACCAGTTCTATTGGAACTCATCGGACGAGAAGGCGCAGTCGGCTTGGCATCGCTGGGACTTCGGGACTGGGACGAATATCGTATCGGGGGCCTACCTCAAGGGCGTCCTGTTCCTCGTCATGCAGCGGGCCGATGGCCTGTGGCTTGAGAAGATCAACCTTCAGTCGGGCGCGATCCCGGCCGAGACCTCCGCGCAAATCCACCTCGACCGTCGAACCGCCATCACTGGCGAGTTCAACACGACCGAGAACCGGACCTACTTCACGCTCCCGTTCCGCCCCGCGAAAGACCGTTTCCAAATGGTCCGCACCGCAGGGTTCGGCGGGCGTCGCGAAACGCTGATCGACCCTTCGACCTACCAATGGCTCACGGACAACATCGTCAGTGTGCCGGGTTCGGAGATCATCGCGCCCGTCCTCGCGGGCGAGGGCTACACTTTCGCCTTCCAGTTCTCGAAACAGTTCGTCCGCCGATCCGATGGCGTCGCCGTCACGACGGGCCGACAGGTCATGCGGTCCTTCACGGTGAACTATGCCGACACGGCCTATTTCAAAACGCTCGTCGCGCCCTATGGGTCAGACGATACCGTCGATGAAGTCGTGCCGACCAAGCTGACGGACATGACAGGGCGAACCATCGGCGCCGGGCATTTCAAGCTGAACACGCCGACCTACGGGACAGGCCGATACCGCTTCATGGTGTTCGGTCAGAACCAATTGGCCCGCATCCGCATCGAGAACGACACGCCGTTCGCCTCCACCTTCATCAGCGCAGAGTGGGAAGCGACCTACAACAATCGCGCACGAGTCTGACCTTTCGGGGTCAGACTCACTCCGCGCTTAAACGGCTCACGGCCATGCGGTGGAAGGCACTTGGGGTCTGGTGGCGGGCCGACGAAAAGAAGGTATCGGCTTCGCAGCCCGCTTTCATGAGGGTCGCTCCGGTCGAGTCGGGATAGACGATCTCGGTCCTTCCTCGACGATGGTCCGACATCACGACGCCACCGCCGTTATTGAACTCGGTATAGGTTAGCGAAGTCAGCGTTTCATTGCGACAATCCACTTCCATCCGGGTCACACGGTAGCCCTCCCGCGAAGACTGGATCGCCCAAACCGTGGCCAAGTTGCCGGTGCGGCGTATTTGGCTTTGGTCAACGCCGAGGATGTATTCGTCGCTATTGCCGATTTCGCGCCACTCGCCCGCGAATGCTGGGCCAGCAAACGCCGCCAGCGCGGCAACCAAAACCATCAAACGCATAAGCCCCTCCCGTTTCCGGTTTCATGCCATCACGGGGGCGCAGCAAGCAACTCATGATCGAATTTCACGACCTCGCCGACGTATCGGCCGAGCAAACCATCGCATGGCTGGAAGACATCTGCGCCGACCTTCGCCCCGGCGATTGGGACGAGATGAAAGCCACCAATCCCATGCTCAAGATGGGAGACCCTGACCCGCTGCATCTGCTCACGGTCAGCGTCATGCAGTCCGTTGACGGGTGGATCATCACCGATAGCGGCAAGGCCATCTGCGTCTTTGGCGCGGCTGACGGCGGGATCGTCTGGATGATCGGCGCGAATGGCATGGAAAGGCCGCGAGCAAAGCTGGCCATTGGCCGGGCCACCCCGAACTTCGTGGATCGCTGGCACCTCTTCTGGCCCCACCTTTCCAACTACATCGACGCCCGCAATCACCAGTCCATCCACTGGCTGCTCTGGGCCGGGTTCGAGATTGAACAAGTCGATCTCACCCACGGGCGCGAACGCCGCCCCTTCTACCTCATGTCTCATACAAGGGAGGGACCAACCCATCTGTGATCCGATCACGGTCATGACGACCCTCGCCGTCGTCTCCACCGCCACTCAAGTCATCGGCGAGATTCAGGCCGCCAAGACCCAGACCCGCTCCATCGACCAGCAGCTTGCACAACAACAGCAGCAAATCGCCACGCAGCAGGTCGCCGAACTCAACGACCGCCAACGTCAGGCCCGTCGCGAACAGGCCCGCATCAAGGTCGCCGCCGGTCAGGCGGGGCTAAATATCAGCGGAAGCGTGACCGATCTTCTGAACGATTCCGTCATGCAAAACGCGCTCGCCGCCGAGCGAACCAACCTCAATGCTGACAATCAGCAGAAAGCGGCCGCAGCCGAAGCGAACTCCATGTATTCCCGCATTTCTCGCCCCACCATTCTCGGTGCTGGACTCCGCATCGCCCAAGCTGGCGTCGGCGGCTACTACCAAGGCAAGGGTATCAAGCTGTCTCAAGACGCGGCTTCGAAAGGTCCGTCTCTGAATGGCTGATCTTTCCCGCAACAGCATCCGCCGCACCGCACAGGACCGCATCACGAACAACCGTGACGCCATCCTCCCGGTAAACCGCGAGACCCGTTCCGCAGACGTGCGCGTCACCACCGATCTTCGTTCCGCCTTCCGTGGCGACGGCGGTCAGGCAGACGCCCTCCGCGATTTCTTCGGCCTCGCTCGACAGAACGCAGCAGCCTTCTACGAAAACGACATCGCCGAACGCCGCGTTCAGGCAGAAGACGACTTCGCACAGGGCCAGACCGACGCCGCATCGGGCGGTGTCATGGACCCAGCCATGGCGCAGTCGGTCGCCTATGAGCGCGCCTATCACTCGACCACAGCAGCGGCTCGCCAAACCAAGTTTGAGACCGAGACCGCACAGGAAGTCGAACGCCGCATCAACAGCGGGGCAACACCCGACGACATCGACGAATTCATGATGGAGCGGAACCGCGAGTTCATCGCCGAATCTGGCGACCTCTTCACCCAGCCCGATGTTCAGCGTCAGGTGGCGGGACGTTTGATCCGATGGACCGGCGATCTCGACACCCGCGCTAACGCGATGATGAAAGAGAAGACTGACAAGGAACTGCTGGACCTCACGGTCGGCAATGCGGTTTCCGGTCTACAGCGTGGCGAAGGTTTCGACCTCGCGGCCGAGCGCAACCGTCTGACCGAAGCGGGTCTGAACGGCGACGCAGTGCAAGAGGCACTGGTGAACGGCGTCGTCGCTTACGCTCAAGAGACGGGCGACACGACCGTCCTGCAAAACCTCTTGGACGCTCGCGATCCGAACGACCCGGATGTGGTCGCCTTCAACACTACGATTGAAGGTCAGCCGCTCCCTCCGGTGGAAACGCCGACGCCCGCTGCTCCGGCTGCGGCTCCGGCTCCCGCCCGTCAAACCTATGCAGCCCCTTTGGCTGACATGGGTCGCGTGACCTCCGGCATGGGCGCACGTCGCGCACCGCTACCCGGCGCCTCAACCAACCACGGCGGCATCGACATCGCAGTGCCGGTCGGGACGCCTGTCTCGGCTCCGGCCGATGGCGTCGTCGAAGTCGCTGGCGTTCGGGGACGGGGCGGCAAAACCCTCATCATCCGACATGCAGACGGTTCAACGACCGGCTTCGCACACCTCGACAACATCTCGGTCGAACCGGGCGACACCGTGACCCAAGGTCAGCAGGTGGCCGCATCTGGCAACAGCGGCAACAGCACCGGCCCGCACCTGCACTGGACCTACCGCGACGCCAAAGGCGAGAGGAAAGACCCGCGCTCAATGGTCGGCTCCGAGACCCAAGCGATGGCTGCGGCTCCGGCTGAAACTGTCGAGACAGCATCGGCGGAAGTCGAACCGGCTCGTCGTCCGCGACTGCCCGGCCGCTCGCTTCTGAACCCGGCACAACAGGTCCGCATCCTCAACGCTATCGACAGCATCGAGGGCGACACCGAACGTAAGACCGAACAGGCGCGTCAGGCGACCAAGGACGAACTGACGATGGACCTGTGGTCCCGCGCCAGCCGTGGCGAAGACGTGTCGGACGCCATCGAACAGAACGTCCGCTCGAACGTGCTGGAACCCGGTGAAGGCATGACCATGAACAACGCCTTCCGCTCGCTTCGCGACACCACGCTCGACGGTGAAGCCGACGATGATTTGGTGCTGCGCTACGGCGAACGCTTTGCTGCGAACAACCCGAACTATGCGTCGATCACAGAACAAGCCGACCGCGACTATCGCGCCGGTCGTTTCGGAACTGGCCGCGCCGCTACCCGCGCCTACATCGAGGTTCGCACCCGTGCGGCCAGCGGTTCACGCGGCGATGCTGGTCGCGATCCGGCCCAACAGCAGATCGTCGGCAACGCCCGTGGCTACGTCTCTGGGTCTCTGCGATCCATGGTGACGCAAGGCGTCGGCGGCGCCGTTCCACCGCACATGCTGCGGCTCGTGATCCAAGGGGAAAATGAGTTCGAACGCCGTCTCGCCAATGGGGAAGACCCCATGCAAGCCGCTGACGCCATCGTCCGAAACTATGGCGGCTTCCTCCGAAATGGCGGCGGCACAACCACTATCGCTGCGGTTCCACCTCCGGGTGGAACGGGCAATGCGCGCGTCCCCGGCCAGACCGGGACAACCACGCAAGCCCCCGCACAACTTCAATACATCCCCGGCCAAGGACTCGTCCCGGCCCGATGAAAGGACTGAATGAGCATCACTGTTAGAGGCCCTGATGGGGCTGTCATCACTTTCCCTGACAACACCCCGCACAGCGTCATCGAACGTGAAATGGCCCGCCATTACGGGCAAGCTCAAGAACAACAACGGGACCGTCGCTCGGCGGCGGTCTCGCTGTCCGCGCCCAAGGACAAACGCTCGCTGGGCGAACGTCTTGGCGACGTGTTCTCGGACACATGGAATACCAACTTCATCGCCGAAGGTTGGCGAGCGGGTCTCGACGACACCGCCGATTACATCGACGCTTCGCAACGGGGCGACACGCGAGCGGCTACCGACATCGCAGGTCGCCAAACCCTGAACCCAATCCGCCTCGTCTCAAGACTCTATAACTCGGTCGGCGTCCTGACCGACATGGCGGACAAGACCCGAGACACCCGCCGTGCCGCCGACACTGCGATCTCCAACGAGCGTCAACGCCGTCAGGAGTTCGCACAAGAGTCTGCCGCCGATCCCTTCTGGGAAGCTGAAGGCGGCTTGGTCGGCAAAGGTCTGCATGGCGGCGCCGCACTACTCGGCGTTCTCGGTGGCTCGGCCGTCGATCCAACGTCATACATTACCGGCGGCTCTTCGCTCTGGATGAAGGTAGGCGTTCAAGGTCTGGTCGCCGGAGCGACGGATGTCCTATCGCAGACCGACGCCCTGTCGGCTGGCGTCCAAGATAACTACAGCGGCCTCCGCACCCTCGCGAGTGCTGGCGCGGGCGCGGCTTTCACAGGCGCCTTTGAAGGCGCCGGATCGTTGATCCGCCGCATCCGCAACAATGAGCCTCGCCCTTCCATGGTCGAACTCGACCAAGCGATGCGCGATGAACTCGACCTTTCTGACAGCGTAAACCTGCCGATGTTGTCCCTCGACGACATGACCATCCGCCCGGTGCAGAAGGGGCCGGTGTCGGCACTGCCGATGCGTGTCGAAGAGCCTCGCGCCAAGGGTCCGTCGTTCGAAGACCTTGAAGCCGATGCCCGAACCGCTGGAGCCGACGCCAAGACCAAGGCAGACGAACGCTGGAACGGCGTCGATTGGGGACTGGCCGGTTCGCCGGAGCGCGCCAAAGCGGCGATGGCTCACCTCGACAGTCTGAAAAAGTTCGTCAAACCCGAGCAGGTGGACGCCTTTGTCCGCTGGCTCGGCAAGCAGGGCGACGAGATCGCGGACGGCCCCAGCCACTGGAACGCCGACGTGTTCGACTTCGACGAGTTGGTGAATGACCCGGACAGCTTCGAAGAACTGGCGAACGTCATGGGGCAAATCTTCAAGCCCCTCTACGACGCGGCCGGTGACGCGCCGAAGTCGTGGAAGTCGGTTCAGGATCGCCAGCAGACCTTCGGTCTGACGACCTCCGATGTCGTGAAGGCTCACGCCGACATCACGTCAGAGTTCGGCGTCTCGTCCAAAATCCATGCGCTCGAAACGCTCGCTATGCAGCACGTCGATCACCTCGTGACGAAGGTCGCCGATGTCCGCGCCAAGATGGCCAACGGCAAGGCGACCGCGAACGACGTGTCCGATCTGGCCGCCCACCTACAGGCGACACAGATGTTCGACGCGATGGCGGGCGGCGCGAAGTCGGAAGTGGCTCGTGCGCTGAACATCATGAAGGCGACCAAGCACCGCGCGCGAACCTTCAACGACCTTCAGCAGTCCATCAACGACCTGTCCGACGCCATGGGCGGCGGGATGAAGGGCGATGAAATGGGCGATGCGCTGGACGCGCTGATGAAGGCGAACAAGACCGGCGGGGCCAAAGGCTTCAAGGACGAAGTTCGCAAGATGCGGGCGATGGGCTGGGAGGATTACCTCTCATATTACGTCGTCATGGGCTACCTCACGACGCCCGCGACTGCCGTCCGCAACGCCGTGGGTTCGGTGCTTCACGCCGGGCTATCGGTCGGCGAACGCTACGTCGCCGCCGGTGTGACGACACCTCTGCGCCGGGCCTTCTCCGGTTCGAAGGCTTCGGTCGAGGGCGTCACCTTCCGCGAGGCCAACGCCTATGTGGCGGGCATCTACCAATCCTTCGCCGACGCCAGCCGTGCGGGCTTCCAAGCCTTCAAGACGGCGGCTCCTGTTCGAGACGGTGCATCGTCGCTCGGCGATGCGGCCTTCAATCAGCCGTTCCTCATCAACCCCCAACGAAAGGCGCGCTGGAAACAGAACCCTGTCCAGTCGATCCCTGACATGGCGGGCGCCGCGATCTTCTCGACCATCCGAACGCTGGGCCACCGCCCGTCTATCGCGATGGACGAGTTCGCCAAGGCGATGACCTACAAGATGCAGTTGAACGCTCTATCGGTGCGTGAGGCTTCGTATCGCTCGGCTCGCCTCAAGGGCGCCGATCAGGCCAAGGAGTTCAGCCGCGTCATGGACGCAGTTGCCAACCGCCCGTCGTCGGCTGCGATCTACCGCGCCAAGTCGGTCTTCGAACTGTCTGGCGAGACCTACGATCCGGCCAAAAACTACGGCAAGGATCAGACCCTCTACCAAGCGGCCGATGTGCTGGCGGCTGTCGATCTCCATGCGATGGCCGACGACTACGCCCGACTGATGACCTTCCAGAACAGCGGCCCCACCCTCAAAAAGTGGGAACAGGCTTTGGGCCAACACCGTCTGTTCCGAGCTTTGTTTGTCCCGTTCCTGCGAACCCCGATCAATCTTGTTCGGGCTGGCATGTTCGACCGCAACCCGATCCTGTTCGCCGCCCTCGGCGAGAACCGGACGAAGTTCAAGAACTACACTGCCGCTCTTCGTGGGCTGGATCAGTCACTTGAACGCGGCGGGGCTGAAGCCGACTTGGCAATGGCTCGCCTCGTGACCGGCATGGGCTTCATGGCGACGGCGGGCCTCCTGTTTGCGAACGGCGATCTCGTCGGCAAGCGATCAGCAGCGGAGGAAGAAGACGGCGTGAAGTCGTATTCGATCCGGCTCGGCGGTCGCTGGTTCCAGTATCAGCAACTCTCGCCGGTGGCCGAAATGCTCGGCATCGTCGCGGACATGAGCCGCATCTTCAGGGACCACGACATCAACGACGACGACATGCTGCAAGGCATCGGCGGCGGCGTTCTCGCAGCCATCGTGAACAACATCGTCAACAAGGCGGCATTGCAGGGCGTTGGTGATTTCTGGGACATGATCGACCCGTCATTCACGGCGGGTGACACTGACCGGGGCGAACGCTTCGGCAAGGAAGTCATGAAGAAAATCGGCTCGTCCGCTATCCCGGCTGTCGTCCGAAACCTCGCCCAAACCCAAGACCCGGTGATGCGCGAGGCGAGCGGTCTGCTCGAACATCTCGCGGCCAATATCCCGACCCTCTCGCAATCCCTGCCCGAGCGTCGTGACTGGCTCGGTCTCCCCGTCATCCGCAAGGATAAGGACGACGGCCTGTTCGAGGGATTGGTCCAGCCGACGCGCGTCAGCCAAACCGTTGACGACATCGTGCGCCGCGAGGTCTCGGCTCTCTCGACTGCCGACCCGGAACTCCGAATGGCGCAACGCCCACCGGAGCGGTTCAACGAGCAGAAGATCACGAAGCGCGAACACGCCTCGGTTCTGGAATATCAGGGCCAAGGCTATCGCCATCCCTACACCGGCCAGAACATGCACGAGGCTTTGGGATCGCTGATCCAGTCACGCGAATACGCCCTCATGGGCGATCCGCAACGAGCCGCCAGCATCAAGGAAACGGTCTCGCAATATCGCCGCTTGGCAAACGCCTCGATCCGCAACGGCGCCGTTCCCGAACTGCGGGAAATGGTGAACCGAACAGGCGGGGCAAAAGCCAACGAGCGGGCTGCTCAAGAGGGCTGGAATAACTGGCAGACCCAAGCCAACGCCCGACGCTACGGCGTCAGCCAAGGCGACATGTCCGCCATCATGAACTTCCAGCCCGGCCAATAACACCAACCACAATCCACCCGGATCGCCCGGTCGCTCACGCGGCCGGGCCTTTCGTCGTGGGTGAACGAAAGGATCAATGTCTCACCAGACCCGCGCCCAATACATCGTGACGGGAGGCCAGCAAGAGTTCGATCTTGCAGTCCCCTTCCTCGACCGGACCCACATTCGGGTCACGCTCAACGGCTCCATCCCGTTCTTCGAATGGGTCTCTGACAGCCGCATCCGCCTTCGTCAGCCTCCGGCCGAAAACAGCGTCCTGCAAATCCGTCGTGAGACGCCGATCAGCACGGCCCTCGTGGACTTCAAAAACGGGGCGAACCTGACCGCTGAAGAACTGAACCGGGCAAACCTTCAGAACCTCTACCGGCTTCAGGAACTGGACGACCTCTACACCGGCTCACTCGACCGGGCGCAGGTTCGGCTTGGCGATCACCTCGGCGTCGTCACCACGCCTGACGCCATCATGGACGAACTGATCCTGACCTCGGAAATGGGAGACGGTGCGCTCAACCGTTTCCGCGACGCACTGGCCAGCATCGACCTCTCGGCCGAACGCATCCTCGACCAATCATTTGCCCTCGCCGATCAAGCGTTCCGAACCGACACCCTCGACGGCATCGTGGCCAACACCACAGCCCGGACGACGGGCCTCGAACTCCGCGTCGATACGATCACCGATCTGGTGGACTCCCTCGTCAACTTCGAAGACGGGACAGGGATTGCCACCGTCATCCAGAACGAGGCGCAAGAGCGCGTCGCTGGCGATACGGCTCTGGCAACGACCCTCGCGCTCATCGGGGCACGGAACGCTGCGAACAACGCCTTCGTGCTGGACCTCAACACCGTCCGCGTCTCCGGCACAGAGAGCCTTGGCCAACGCCTCTCGGCGATCACGGTCAAGGCCAACGACAACGCGGCGAAGATCATCTCCGAAGCAACGGCGCGAGCCGATGCCGTGTCAGCGCAAGCTGACCGCATCGACCTTCTTGTAGCTCGGGCAAATGGTTTCGACGCCAGCATCACCGCCGAGCAGACCGCCCGATCAAACGCGGATGGTGCGCTCGCTCAAACCCTCTCGTTGCTGGGCGCCAAGAACGCCAACAACACCGCCTTCCTGCTGGACCTCAACAAGGTTCTCGTCGGTCCCACGGAGTCCTTCACCCAACGCCTGAACCAGATGGTGGCGACCGCCGGGACTAATGCACAGGCCCTCGTCACGAGCGAGGCGACCACGCGGGCCAGCCAAGACCAATCTTTGTCTCAACGCATTGATAGCGTCGGGGCGAAAACTGACGACAACACCGCCGCTATCGCAACAGAAGTCACGGCCCGAACCAACGCGGTGTCAGCAGAAGCGGCGCAGCGGACGGCTCTGGCGACGAAGATCGCCGGTGACATCGCAGCGGCGGTCCTGACCGAAACGAACGCTCGTGTTGCAGCCGATCAGGCAGAAGCTCAAGCCCGGCAATCTCTGGCCGTGCAGGTCGGGACTAACTCGACAGCCATCCAGAACGAGGCGACCGCACGGGCTAACGCTGACGGCGCCATCGCCCAGCAGTTCGCCGTCCTCGGCGCCTTCCGCAACAACCAGTCGGTCTTCACGCTGGACCTCAATCGGGTCGAAGTCGGGCCGGGCTGGACGCTTGGCACCCGTCTGTCGGGGATCGACACATCCATCGGCAATGTCTCAGCTTCTGTGGTCGATGAGCGCACTGCTCGGATCAACGCCGACAGTGCGCTCTCACAGACCATCCAGAATGTGCAGAACACGGTAGGCGGCAACACCGCGTCGATCACCACCCTGACGCAGGTGACGAACGGCCTGAACGCCCGGTGGAGCATCGCCCTCAACTCCAACGGCCACATCACCGGCATCACGGCGAACAACAACGGCTCCTATGGGACACTCGCCTTTGTCGCCGATGAGATGTCGTTCGTGGCTCCGGGCGGGGGTGCGCCGGTCAAGATCATGTCGCTGGTCAACGGCCGGGTCCGCTTCAACTCGAACGTCGAAATCTACGGCGACCTTCTCGTCAGTGGCTCGATCAATCACACCCGACTGGTCAACAACACCGTCAGCAATACCGAAGTCGCCTACAACGCGGCGACGATCACGCTCAACAACACCACCCCGACCCGTATTCATGGCCTTTGGATCGGCGTCGAAAAGGCGGACAGCCCAATCGACATCGACTTTAACGCCTATGGGACTTTCACCCACAACGCGGGCGGATCATTCGTGGCCGTCGTGCAGCTTATTCGCTCGCGCGGAAACGACGGCGGCACGGTCCTTCAGACCGTTCAACTGAACGGCTCCGGCATGGCGAACGACACATGGCAAGGCTCCCTTCCCATGAAGTTCCTCGACCGTCCGGGTGAAGGCGGGAACTGGCACTACTACGTCCAAGTCTACTTCACCTCGAACATGTCCACCCAGACTGTGACCGCCCGCTACGGCAAGGTCACAGAGATGAAGAACAACACCTCGACACTCGGCGGCGGCACTGGTTCCGGCGGCGGCGTCGGATCAGGTGGCGGTTCGTCAGGTGGTGGCGGCGGTGGCGGCTACGACCCCTACGATCCGGGCGGCGGCGGTGGCGGCGGCGACCAACCCATCATCACGGCATGACCATGAGACCGGCCTTAACGGGCCGGTCGCACGGCTAAATATCACTACCCCACAAACCTTTTCAGGAGACGCATGTCCCAGACCCCTACCGCTGCGGAGCAGTATCAAACCCTCGTCAAGCAAGAAGCTGAACTTCTGACCGGCAAGGCCCGCGCCCTCGAACAACTTGAGGGAATCAACTCCCAACTGACCGCCGTCCGGGCCGCGCTGCAAGGCGCACAACTCGGCTTCACGGTCGCGCAGCAGTCGCTCGAAAAAGACACCTCCTCCGAGGCCGAACCGGCTTCCGATAAGGAGTAAGGTCGAATGAGCGGGCTGACGATCACCACTCTCGCCCAGCAGATTGAAGACCTCATCGGAAAATCAGAGCAGCAGACGAAAGCCGTCACTGCTTGGCTGGGTGGGTCCGCCGATGGTGGACCCAACAATGACGGCCGCTATCCCTTCGTGGATTTGGGCGGCCGTGAAATCCTCGTTCCTTCGCCCGCATCGTTCAGCGACATGACCTCCGGCCCGGCGGCGCAAGCCTCCGTTGCCAAGGTCGCGGCCGAACTGGCGCGCGATCTGGCGAAGGGTCACGCCGACCGCTCCGACGCCCAGCGCATCCTTTCGGAAGCGGCTCGCGGCGCGGCGGTCGATGCGCGAAACCTCGCGCAGGAACATCGCAATCACGCTGGCAACCATGAGGCCAACGCGCGCTATTGGGCCGAACTCGCTCAAGGCTCCGGGCAGTCCACATCGGAAGATCGCGAGATCGTCGAGCAGCTTGCCGAAGAGGTAGCCGACAACGCCGCCCTTGTGGCTCAAGACGCTCTGGATGCAGCAGCGTCAGCAGCTTTGGCCGCGACGTTCGATCCGAACCTATTCGACAAGAAATCGGACACGCTCGCCTCGTCCCGACTGGAAGGCATGATCGACCCGGCGCGCATCCCGGTTCTCGTCGGTCAAACGCCCGTCGTCTCGACTGGCGGCATCACCAATCTGACGACCGTCCAACAGAACGGCATCCGACCCGGAACACTGGTCGCGACCATGGACGGTCGCCGCTGGGTCTACAGCGGATCGGGCGCCAAGAATGTCGAAGCCAACTACATCGAGCAAGGCGACGTGACGCCGGTTTGGTCCGTAATCGCGGACAAGCCGTCGTTCTTCCCCTCGAACATCGTCAACGTCGCGGGGCTGCAATCAGCCTTGGACGGCAAATCGAACGTCGGCCATGGCCATGTCATCGCTGATGTTGCGAACTTGCAAGCGGCCCTCGACGCGCGGTCGCTAACTGGTCACGTCCATGCTTGGACGACCATCACGGATCGTCCGACGATCTTCCCTTCCGACATCGCCAACGTCAGCGGCCTACAGGCTGCGCTTGATGGCCGGGCGGCGGCGGGTCACGTCCATGCTTGGGACACGATCACTGGCAAGCCTTCGACCTACCCGGCAACGGCTCACCTGCACAACATCACCGATGTTAACGGTCTGCTGGACGCCCTCAACGGGAAGATCGCCAGCGGTTCAGCGGCGACGGTGACCAACCTGAAATTCAATACCGGCCTTCTTTACCCAGACGGCAACCATTCGGTTCTCAAGACGGGCGCGGCTGGCTCGGAACGCTATTGGCGGTTCGACCAGAACGGTTGGTTTTATGGTTTGAGCGGTGGCCTCTACATCGCGACGAACGCTCATATTGCGGGCGATCAACTGCGTGTTGGCCCGGCCGACAGCGGATCACGAACCGACGTGAACCGTGGTTGGGTCGAACTACGAAACGACAGCAACGGCTACGGCCCATACATTGACCTGTCTGCCGATAGCACGACTGACTATCACGCCCGTCTGGCATGGGCTGGCGGTCGCTTCGATCTCCAATCCACGACCTCTCTTCACCTTACCGCACGGGGAACGAACAACCACGTTCGCGCCTACAGCGAGACCGGCAAACAGAACGGCGACGTTTTGACAGAGGGCGGCGCCGAGCAGACCCTTTCAAAGCAACTGACGTTTTCTTCGACCCAGAACCCCCAAGACGCGGCGGCATTCGCTACGCTCGAAGTTCGGGGGTCGGGCGGCGGCTATGGCGCGTGGATGAAGTTCCACCGTCCGGGCGCCTACGGAACCTACTTCGGCATGTTCGAAGATGGGAAGTGGGGCTTCGGCGGGTGGTCTACCGGCGCGACGATCTACGAGTTCTGGACCTCAAAAAACCTCGATGCCAACGGCCTGATGCGTCGCTACTGCGATGGCTGGAACACCACCACAGACGGAAACGAACGCTTCTACTTCGCCAGCAATGGACGGTCGTATTACCGCTCGCGCGGCGGCCACGAGTTCCGAAACGCGGACGATCAGAGGGTCGTGTCCATCGACAATGGCGGCTTCCTTGAAGCGACCAGCGGGCTTTCAACTCTGGGAAACTACCTCAAGATCAGAGGCGGTTCGCCGACCATCTACTTCAAGGATACCGACAGCCGTTCGGCGATGATCCACGTCAACTCCAACGTCATGCATTTCCTGCGTGGCTCTGGCAACGACTCGGAGGCATGGGAGACCGTCAATGGCCGCTGGCCTTTGACGATCAATCTGGAAAACAACGAAGCCACGATGGGCGGCAGCATCAATGCCGAGAATGGCAACGTCTATACCCAGAGCTTCTATGCGACCTCACAGGTCTACTCGGGGTTCGGACACTGGTTTCGTGTCAGAGGCACCGGCTCGGGCATCTATTGGGAACAGCACGGCGGCGGCTTCCACATGTCCGACAATGACTGGGTTCGCGTCTACAACGGCAAGAACTTCTATTGCTCGGCACAAGTCCGCGCCAACACCGTCGTCGGGGAATCCGATAGGCGCCTTAAGACAAACATCGCTCCGATCACCGATGCCATGTCCAAGGTCCGCGCCCTTGAAGGCGTGACGTTTGATTGGATCGCGTCGGGCATGGCCTCGCTGGGCTTCATCGCCCAAGACCTTGAGACCGTTCTGCCGACCCTCGTCACCGAGGACGCGGACGGTATCAAGGGTGTCCAATACGGTCCCGTCGTGGCCTTGCTTGTCGAGGCTTTGAAAGACGCCGATGCCCGGATCGGTCGGCTGGAAGGGAGGGTCTAATGACTCTCCCAACTTCCGGGCCAATCAGCATCGACCAGATCAAAGCCGAACTCGGGATCACCGGCGAACTCTCGCTAACCGATCAGCGTGTGCGGGATTTGGCTGGCATCCAGTCCGGGTCGCTGATGATGCCGAACGATTTCTGGGGCAAATCCTCCCGCACCGTCCGCCTCATCATCACCAGCTACGAGCAGGTGCAGATGGGGTTCGGCGACTGGAACCGTCAGCAATACGACCGGATCACGTTCGGAATTTCGGTGACGCCCTATCTCGCCCCCACCTCATACTCGTGGGGCGGGGATGCTTACGGGAGCGGTGCTTCGGCAACTTTCGAAGGCCCAGCCTATCAGCCCACGGGCTTCACCTACCAAGCCTTCGGGCAAGCCTACTGTTCGGTCGTCGTTGGCGGTCGCAGCTACGAACTCACGCTCGACTTCCAATACACGGCTGGCGACGCGATCTAACCCTCATACCCACAATCGAAAGGTCTAATGGACCCCACTCCAAATACATCGAACTCCGACCCAGCCTTGGTGCTGATCCTCGGGGAAATCAAAGGCCAGCTTGCCACCTACATCAGGTTCATGGAGACCTTGCAGGGTCGGCACGACACGCTCGAAACCCGAACGCGCTCGCTTGAGAACGCCAAGTTCTGGGTCATGGGCGCCGCAGCAGCAATCGGCGGTCTGGCCGGTTTCCTTGTCGATCTGGTGAAGCCATGATCGATCAAATCAAAACCCACGTCCGCGCGTCGGAAGGCGAACTCGACACCATGCACCGCCTCGTCGCGCTGCTGCTGTCGAACGAACTGGACCGTGCCAACCTCCGCGCAGAGATGAATCCGAACGACCCGTCGTATGCGATCTCGCCACAGCTAATCAGTCAGGCCCTAAAGTTCCTCAAGGACAACGGCGTCAGCGCACCGGCTGGCTCCAAGGTCGTCGAAGACCTCGCGGCTCAACTGACCGATCTCGACCTCGACGCCGAGATTCTTTCGGGCATGACCCCGAACTAAAACCCAAGACCCCTCGCTTGCCGCCGCTCGCCTTCACCGGCGGGCGGCTGGGCGGCGCACCCCTTGTTTGATCTCATCCAATCTGACGCTCGCCGACGTTCTTCGGCAGTCCTTCATCGCGTTCGTCCGCTACGTCTGGAAACACGTTCTCGGCCTCCCCAAGCCGACGCGCATCCAAGAGGACATCGCCCGCTTCCTCGAAAGCGGCTCCACCCGCCGGGCCATCCAAGCCCTTCGCGGTATCGGCAAGTCCTTCCTGACATGCGCCTACGTCGTCTGGCGTCTTTGGAAGGACAACAACAAGACAGTCCTAATCGTCTCTGCTGGCGAGACAGGCGCGGCTGACAACGCCTCACTCATCAAAGGCATCATCTACCACGAGGCGGGTGACAAGCTGTGGGGTTCGCTGCGTCCCGGCCGCGACCAAAAATCCTCGACGCTCGCGTTCGACGTGGGCGGCAAGGGCGCCGACAAACAGCCCTCCGTGAAATGCATCGGCATCACGGGCCAGCTACCGGGCAACCGCGCCGACATCATCATCGGCGACGACGTTGAGAACCCACGAAACTCATGGACCGAGGATCAGCGCGACAAGCTCCGGCACCTGTTCGGCGAGTTCTCGAACATCATCAAGCCGCTCGACACGTCCGAGATCATCGTCCTCGGCACCCCTCAAACGGCAGAGTCGATTTACAACGGCCTTCCGCAGCGCGGCTACACCGTCCGCATCTGGACCGCCCGCTATCCACTCGCCGACAAGCTGGCGAACTATGGGGCCGCACTGGCTCCGATGCTGCTCGCTGACATTGAGCGTGACCCCAAGCTTTGTGAGCCTGTCGGCCTGTCGAAGCTCGGAGGGGCGCCGACCGATCCCGACCGCTTCACCGACGCCAAGCTGATCGAAAACGAACTGGACGGCACCGCCGCCGAGTTCATGCTTCAGATGATGCTCGACGTGACGTTGAGCGACGCGGAACGCTACCCGCTTAAGACCTCCGACCTCATCGTCATGGACGTTGACCCACGACGCGGGCCGGTCTCCATGGCGTGGACCTCCGCGCCCGAATACCAGATCAAGGATGTCGAGAACGTCGGATGGTCAGGCGACCGTCTCTACCGGCCGTTCAATGTCTCGGAGCTTTGGTCCGACTTCACCGGCTCGGTGATGCACATCGACCCCTCCGGTTCCGGCAAGGATGAGACGGCCTACGTCGTCACCAAGTTCCTCGGGACACGCATCTACATTCGGAAGTGGGGCGGGTTCGTGGACGGCACGTCTACCGAGACCCTGACCAAGCTGGCCGAGATCGCACGGGACGAGAAGGTCAATCTGGTAATGGTCGAAGACAACTTCGGCGACGGCATGTTCCGACAACTCCTGTCGCCGATCCTCGCCCGCAAGCACCCCTGCAAGCTGGAAGGCCACAAGGTTTCCAGCATGAAGGAGAAGCGGATCGTCGGCGCGCTTGAGCCGGTCATGAAGCAACACCGTCTGGTCATCGACCTTGCCGTGGTGCGTGAAGACCTCAAGGCAGACAGCCTACGCCGGGGCCTGTTCCAAATGACCAACATGACCGTCGTTCGCGGCGCCCTTCGCCATGACGACCGCATCGACGTGCTGGCCCAAGCCGCCGAATACTGGCGTCCATACCTCAACGCGGATGAGGAAAAGCACGAGCGTCAGCACCTCGACAGACTGGACCGGGAGTTCGAAAAGAAGTTCTTCGCCGGGACGAATGTCGGCTCTCTATTGAATAAGGGCAGGGTCCGCGCCCGTGGAAGACGGATGCGTTAGGCGGCGGTCTTCGCCGCCTTCTCGCGCTCCTTGAATGCGCGATATTCGGCGCGCTTGCGCTCCATCACTTCGGCCAACAACGACGTGGTGGAACGCTCGATAGGGGCCGCGCCAACGCGGATGTCAAAGTCTGCATCAGGTGCAGCAGCACGAAGGCGCGCTTCCGTGTTCTCGAAGAACCGAGGGCTGATCTCAATGCCGATGAAGTGACGGCCAGCTTGCAGGGCGGCGACGCCCGTCGTGCCGCTCCCCATGGTGCAATCCAGCACCGTGTCGCCTTCGTTCGAAAAGGTGCGGATCAAGTAGTCCATAAGGGCGACGGGCTTTTGGGTCTGGGGCGCATTGCCCTTGCCCTTCACCTTTTCCTTTGCGCCGACACTCGGGAAGAACAGGATGCTCGTCGGCCAGTTCGTGTGGGTTTGATTGCGACCCCGCTGCGCGGACGGCCCGCTCAACTTGTAGAACGTATCCTTGTTAAGGCTGTTTCGGGACGTGACCGGCTTGTCCAATTCAGTCAGACCCTGCGGGTTATACGTCGGGTGGACCTTGGCGTTGTTCCCCATCCCGCCCTTGGCAAAGACCAAGACATCCTCATGCTGGGCGAGGACGCGATAGTCTTTATGCAGATGCTGCGTCTTGCGCGTCTTCGCCCAGATCATCGAGTAGCAGTAGAGGTCAGGAGCCGCCGCGATCAGCGCGGCCGAGAACCGGCCTTGTGCCGTCATGACGATGTTGCCAGTGGGGGAGAGGATGCGGCGGAACTCTCCGAACATCTTGTCCATCGGGATGATCTTATCCCACGCCTCGACCGACACTCCATACGGCAGGTCCACAGCGATCAGGTCCACGGACTCGTCGGCCAGCTTCGTCATGGCGACGAGGCAGTCAGCGTTGAAAAGGCGGGCAGTCAGCTTCAAAGGGCGTCTCCATAGCGGCGATAGATGTCTATCAAACTGCCACAGGCCGCCGACTTGTCGAGCATATTTGACCAACATATTCAGTATCTTATGATACTCACATCAAACCGCGGCGCCGCCCTCACTCATGATCGCACGAGATCGGGAGGCGTCAACCAAATCGGCCTAAATTACTTCTTCGCGGGAGCCTTGCGAGCCTTCACTTCCGACAGCTTCGCAGCCGTCAGGGCGTCGATCTTCACGGACAGACCGGCGACGGTCGTGGTCAGATGAGCGAGGGCGGATGCTGACGCCAGACCGTTCAGTCGGTCGGACAGAGACAGGTCGCCCGCCAGCATCGAATAGGTGCCTTCAACCTCGGCAGTCACTCGCTCCAGCTTAAGGCGAAGCGTCTCGACATCTTCGGCGAGAGCGCGACTGGCGACGCGGTTTTCCAGCCGTCGATCCGACAGCGCAGCCAATAGATGACGTCTGCGACAGTCGCCGTTGGACCCAGATGGGGACGGCATTTTTGTGCAGCGTGGACGTTTGCTCTGCGAAGATCAGCGACGTCCGCAGCAAGTTTCGGCAGGTCGATGCCGGGTTAGAAGGGAAAGGATCATGCTGATATTTGGTCAGCGGCAATCCATGAGCCTCGAACTCCGACATCAGAACGGTAGAACCACAGCCCGCTCATAGCCGTTTGAGCCATTACTCGTCGGCAAAATCACAAACTCGCTTGGGAACCGACTAACGAGGTCGCGGACGAGGATCGTAAATTCGTCCGCATGACCCTCGCGACAAATAAGGACGAAGCCGCCCTCACCTGTCGGCTCCACGGTGTAAGCGGTCGAACCCGCCTTGAGGCGATCCAGCAGACATCCCATAACGTCGGTATTCAAACGCCATCATTCAACGAAAGTCCAGCCTAACGCCTCATTGAAAGCTCGACCACCATCCTACGCACTGCGAACCTATGGCGTCATGGACAGTTTGCCCGCGCCAACAAACACGGACGATCTAACGCAGCGGCAATCTAAACTGCCGGATCGAAGCAGGTCACCGCAACTTCTAAAACGCAGCTTCACAGTAGCAAAAATGGTCGTATATCGGAGATATGAGTCGAATCATCATTTCTCCAATCGATGGCCAAATCGGCAAAACGATACGCGAACGTCGAGTTGCTCTCGGACTTTCGCAAGCGGAGCTTGGAGCCGCGCTTGGTGTGACTTTTCAGCAAATCCAGAAATATGAAAAAGGTGCGAATCGCATTTCGGCTTCGACCCTCCTACGAGCTGCTCAGGCCCTTCAATGCAGTGTGGCTGATCTCTATTGCGATCCAGACCCCACCGGCCATTCCCCGTCTGAACGGGCGATCTTGAAGCTGTGGGCGCAACTCGGTGAGCCTGAACGGAACGCAGTTGCGGCGATGATCCGGGAGTTCATCAAACGATAAAAAGCACCACATAGCAGTTGAAACTAAAGCCAATGCCCCCGTCTGACTTTAACAGTCAGCCATGGCTTGGCTTATTGGAACGGTCATTTCGCTTTATCTTTCATAAACAAAATGCATTTCACGCGCAGGAGCGAAGGTGTGAACTGTAAATCGTCCGAGCTTAAAATCCAGTATAATGCGAAAGTAAATGGATTTCTCCGCGAGGCACTCGGAGAAGAAAACCTTTTCCGAAAATCGAAATTACTCGGTAAGGCCGTCTACTGGAACATGATGGCAATGAAGTCCGATCCCGACATCAAACTAAAGCGGGGAAAACCAATGCCACCGAATGATGGTTTTGATCAGATGGGGCCTGATCAAGGTGCACACCCGCCGATCTCTGGCATTATACCTGAACGTCAGAACCCATGATTACCGCCCGAACAAATGCGCCCCGTTCGTCACTCACCGGGAGGACCACGACGGTTGATAGGTGCCCGAACGTCAGATCGCTAACCAACCTATCGAACGCCGTTTCCTGACCAGCCCTCGGGGAGATTACCCAGCTATCGCCGAGGCGTTGAGTGTCAAATATCGCGGACCCGTTTTCAATGCTGGCGAATATCTCTTCCATACCGCTACCAAATGCCGTCACGCTCTACGCTCTTGAAAACTGCGGACTGTTCGGTGGCTTTGGTTCACAACCTAAGTGCGGACCCGCTCGCCGTCCTTAACTGTTTTGATAAGTATCGAAGCGGCGGTGGCTATGCCATGCGGAATGCACAATCGCAGTATGCCGCGATACTGCACCTAACGATTTGTCCAGCTTCAAACTCTAATGCAGTTCAGTTTGTCTCATCCGCTCACCGGATCGCACAAAATCAGAACGGCATCACGGTCGCTCGCGAGTAGCCTACTTTCCCATCGGTAATCGGGAATATCGCGAACTCGTCGTTCGATTGGAAGGACAGTTCGTCAATCATTTTGGCAAATGCCGCTTCCTGTCCGGGTTTCGGGATAATTACGAACCCGTCGCCTACGGTTTCAACGCTGAAAATAGGCGACCCTGCACGGATATCAGCAAGTAAGTTTTTCATAAGCGTGACTATAGATTTTCAGGCGCAGACGTGTCGAGACCGGGACCGGACATAGAGGGAAAGCTGGGGCATTTAAATTTGGATCACTTGGGGGAAGAGGGGAATATACGCGCGCCCGCTGGTTCTACCCCCCCGTGGGGGTCCATCGTCGGGCGACCCTTGGCCAGCACCCTGCACCCATGAGGGTCTAATAGGGATGCGCCGGGCGGTCGAAAGCGATGTTTACATCGCCGATGCTCGCTAACGTCCTGACATCGTTGGCAAACATTCCCACTATAACCGGCAATCGACTGTCTGACGCATCGCGCGCGTGACGTTCAGATAGGACGTGTGCGGACGATTGCGCGCGCCCGCGTTCGCCGCGACGTTTAGGCCCTGCCTTTTTTCGAAATAGATGCTTTGAACGAAAGAACGCGCTTGACAGGCTAACGGATAGAGATTCTAACGCCGGTTATTAGATGCTTTGGAGCAAAGGATTTTGACCATGCCTCAAGAGTTCACCCGCCTAATCGACCTGACCGCCGGTCACTGTGACCTGACTGTTTGGGTCCGCCCGGACACTGACCTCGATAGCCGCTTTGAAGCGGTCTGCGACATCAGCGGCGAACGCCTCGCGATCAACGGCTGGATGTTCCTGATCGTCGAATGATCCGCGCCTAACCGTCCTCAATAGATGCTTTAACTCAATCAATAGGTAAGCGACATGAAAGCTGACATCTACCAAACCGTCACGGATTCCATCATCGCCATGCTTGAGGCTGGCGTCCGCCCTTGGGCGCCCGGTCACAACGCGAAGGCTTGCGGTCTGCCGGTCATCCCGACGCGGGCGAACGGCGAGGCGTATCGCGGCCTGAACGTCGCCTTGCTGTGGGGCGCGGCCGAAATGAAAGGCTATCGTCACCACACTTGGATGACGTTCAATCAGGCGAAGGCGTTAGGCGGATGCGTCCGCAAAGGCGAGAAGTCATCGCCTGTCGTCTATTGGGGAACCTTCAAGGCTCAAGCCGATGATGCGGACGAAGGCGACGACGGCAAGGCCCGTCTGTTCGCGAAGGGCTATGCGGTTTTCAACGTCGAACAAATCGACGGCTTGCCCGCCTCGTTCTATGAACCGGCGACGGTCGAACCTTCCGAGACCCGGATCGCGAAGGCCGATGCATGGGCGGTCGCGACGGGCGCCGACATTCGCCACGGCGGTTCCCAAGCCTTCTATTCGCCCAAGGGTGACTTTGTGCAGGTTCCGCCGTTCGCGGCGTATGGCGAGCCGGAACGCTACTATTCGACCTTGTGCCATGAACTGACGCATTGGAGCGGCGCGAAGGCCCGGCTTGATCGCCAGTTTGGAAAGCGGTTCGGCGATAAGGCTTATGCGTTCGAGGAATTGGTCGCCGAAATGGGCGCGGCCTTCTCTTGCGCCCGCCTTGGGATCGAGAACGAAACCCGCGAGGATCACGCCTCTTATTTGGCGTCATGGCTGAACGTCCTGAAAGCCGATAAGCGCGCGATTTTCACGGCGGCGAGCAAGGCTCAAGCCGCTTGTGACTACCTTTTCGAACTGGCCAGCAAGGCCGAAATTAAGCCCGTGGAGCGGCCTTCCGTCCCGACTGGCGTTATCTGCCTTCCTGACCTGTCTGGCCTATCCAGCGAGCCGGTTTCGGCCCATGCGAGCGATGACGGCGACGATGATCCGACGCCGCCTGTCGCGCCTTCGCCCGCGCCTGTCTCGACTGGCGTTGCGGCCGGTTTCCTGTCGCGTCTGTCGGCGTTCAAGGGAGGGCGTGTCCGCGCGCCTTCCCGCGTCGCGGCTTGCAAGGTCCGCACGGTCGATGACATCGTGCAGGACATCACCGCGCCCGCCGAACCTGTCGCCAAGCCCGCCCGCCCGTTCCATCCGCGCCGTGATCCGTCGCTATGCGAGTTCCTGTCTATCCGGGGCATCTGCGACGATGGCGGCGAACTTCGCGGGCGTGACCTCGACCGCTGGCATCGCGAGGCGCCGTTCCGTCGCAAGCTTGTTCGGGCGGATGGCGTGTCCCTTGAGACGGCTGCACGTCAGGCATGGGAGGCGGGCTATTTCGATGATGTCGCCGTCCCGACGATGGATAGCACCGACAACATGCACCCGGTCACGCCAGAGATGTTGATCGCGGCGATGGATCGCGAACTGCGCGACGACTACGCCCATGTCTGGGGCGACCATGATGCGGAGTTCTTCGCTTAGGTTTACCATGCTTCTTTCGTGGTAAGGATTTTTGATGTTCAAGAAGCCAACGACATTTGTGATCGGTGCCGGGTGCAGCCGCGAATACGGCTTTCCGCTTGGTAATGACCTACGCGATCAAATCGCGACGTTGCTGGAAAATGTGAAGCCAGAGCGTCCGCGCCGTTCAGATCGAATGGTCTTTACAATGGAGGGGACCGACAAAGACGTCGAATTCAACGCCGCGATTGTTCAACACGCGGGCCAGCATAAATGGCAGGAGTGGTTCGCCACAGCACAGTCAATGGCTAAGGGGTTGCGTCAGGGATCGTCAATCGACCGCTATCTCGACTTCCACAACGAAGACCCGGTTCGGGTTCAACTCGGAAAGATGGCCATCGGGCGTCTCATATTGAGGGCTGAATCTCAAAGCTCGTTATCTATGGAGACTGGCTCAATCTTTGACATGACCGAGGTCGCGAAAAAGAACGGAGGCGAGCCGCACTGGCTCAATGAACTTTTCCTCAGATTACAAGAGGGTGTTCGTCGCAGCAACGTCGAAGAGTTTCTAAACAACGTCACATTTATTTGCTTCAACTACGATAGAGTTATTGAGCATTACCTTTTCAACGCCATCAAGGCGTTTGGCAACTTGACGGATGAAGAGGCAACGGCAGCTATGCAGGGGCTTAAAATTTACCACCCCTATGGACGTCTTGGCCATCTTTTCTGGGAAACCGCGACGACGCCCAAAGGAGTTCAATACGGGGCGCGGCTTGACGATTTTGGGTCTATCGTGGGGCATAGCGAACATGTGCGAATCTTCACGGAAAGCTTCGAAGAGAACGAAGAAATACGCTGCATCCGACACGCGATGGAAAACGCAGAGAAAGTAGTGTTCCTTGGCTTCAGCTTCCTCCAGCAAAACCTCGACCTCATTCGACCCGACAACCGATCAAAGGCCAGTCAGGTTTGGGCCACGACGTATGGGATGTCTCAATATGATGTTGATGCAGCGGAGAACGCTATTTCGGCGATGCTAAATGGATCAAAGTCCGCCGATTATAGAAGTTTCAGAGTGAACGTCGTCGATAGTAAGGCTGGCAAGTTCATGGCTGATGTTGGAAATCTCCTCCGCTCATAAAGAAAGATATGGCTTCACCCTGCCCTCCCCGACTAAATAGGTCCATAACCTGTTCCGTTGTGTGGAAGCACGGCAACAGGGCCATTTAGATATTGGATAAATAAGGTCTGGATCGTATACTCGGTTCTGTCATCAAATCCGAAAAACTTAAGGCCCTGCGATCTTCCACTCGCGGGGCCTTTTGTTTTCGGATTACATGATTCCTTTCAACACTATTCAGGATGTCGTCGAACATCTCGACATGATCGGAAACGATCAAGCCCTTCTCTTTGCCTTCATGCACAAGAACCCCGATTTCGTGCGGTGGTGCGAGAGGATCGCTGACACACAGTATCGCAGCGTCGCGACGGTCATGACGCCCCTGCCCGCGTTCGACATCGTGACCGCGCTTCAAACGACTGTCTTCGACAACTGGACCAACAACCCCGACAAGCGCGGCCCCTATCAGTATGGGGTCGAGGTCAAAGCCTACACTGCCGACACAATCACGAACTGGAAGCGTCCGAACTGGAAGGCCAGCGCGAAGATGTGGCCCGCCGCCGATGCGGTGAAGATCGCCAAGAAATCCAAGGTGAAGTTCAGCGACATCACCATGCAGAAGATCGAGGGACTTTCTGCCGAAGGTCGCGGCTTCGTCGGCGTCATGAAGCACGTCAAACCCGGCGAGGGTTCGCCCTACAACGATGAACACGTCGTCTGGCTGGACCTTGAGGGCGATCCTGCCTGTCTGATCCACACACCCTCATTCCAAGCGTTCACGGCGCCGTTCGACGCTCGCGACGCCAAGGGGAAGGGTCTGGTCGGAAACGCCGTCCTGCAATCCCGCTCTGCTACGTCGGCGGGCCTTGTCGGCTGGTCCACCGGCACCGCTTCGCCTTTGTAGTCGCCGGGAGCAGACCGCTCCCTCTATTATACTCTTCAATACCTACTATATTAATAGAGGGCGATCCCCTCCTGAAATACGGGCCTTTGGCCGTTCTCTCTATAATAGAGGGAGCCCCCTCAAATACGGTTTTTCAGACAGTTTTTGCCTCCCTCTATAATACAGGGCGTCATGCGCTCGCATCCTGCTCGGCGCCTGACCTTCCTGAACTACGGGGGAGCGGGGTTGCGGCGGCGCAGCACAAGCAGCGGACAAACCTGCCGACATTTTACACCGATGAAACCAGTGGAACCCCTGCGGAAAATGCCGCAAAAAAAGAGCGGTGACCTCGATCACCGCCCCACAGAGTTGCTTCGCGCTCTCTCAACACTGCCTGAAAGAGCGGGTTCCTAAAACTTATGCAGATTTCATCATAGCGTCAGCGTTCACAGCGGCGTCGGCAATGCTCGTGAGGTCT
Source organism: Brevundimonas diminuta (assembly GCF_022654015.1). Lineage (NCBI taxonomy): Bacteria > Pseudomonadati > Pseudomonadota > Alphaproteobacteria > Caulobacterales > Caulobacteraceae > Brevundimonas > Brevundimonas diminuta. The sequence goes on along the minus strand of NZ_CP073063.1, from coordinate 1,576,136 downwards.
TCGTCGGTTTGCGACTCTTCGTTCAAAGTCTCTTCGAGCAGCGCGGCAGCATCGTTTAGGCCCAGCACGTTCGCCCAACGTCGCAGAGTGCCGTAGCGCGTAATCTCGTAATGTTCGACGGCTTGGGCTGCGGCCAGCAGACCGGCATCCAGAGCGGGATTATCCTTATATTCCTCCATGATCTCATCACCCTCGGCAAGAATGCCCTCGATGGCGTCGCACGTCTTGCCTCGCGGGGCCTTCCCGATAATCTCGAAGACCTGTTGCAGCCGTTCGATTTGCCCTTCAGTCTGCTCTTTGTGCTTTTCAAACGCAGCCTTCAGTTCGGGTGATTGAGCGGCGCGCGCCATTTTAGGCAGCGATTTCAGGATTTTCCGTTCTGCATAATAGATATCCTTAAGGGTGTCGTGGAACAGGGTTTCGAGTGTTTTCTCGGCCATAACGATATCTCCGTTGGGTGAGACACATAAAAGCACAGCTACACAGGTCGGTTCCTTCCCCAAAAGGTCTGAACCGGCGACAGGACGCGACTGATTTTCCACCGCGTTTTAAGCGTCGCTGACTAAATACATCATAACCGTTCCGGCGAGAGCAAGTCGCGGATCGGGCCGATGTTTGAAACGCGCGCATAGTCTGAACAGCTTGTTCGTTTCCAGAAAGAGGCCCTGCCGATCTTGCTCATCGGTGGGGCCTTTTTCGTTTGGAAATCGAAATGGAGAAATGTCGAAAATGCGCTGATGCGTTGACGCCGGGAGTGAACTGGTCAGCGTCACGAGTGAGAAAGCCCGACCGGATTTGTAGCCCCTGCAACTCGGCCGCCGCTGCGGTCTGGAACCGAGCGCACCCCGAAGCGAGGCAAGGCACACAGAAAGCGTATCGCAAGAACAACCTCAATAAGCTTGCCTCTGATAACAACCGCCGTCGCGCGGTGAAGCTGGCTGCTCTGTCCCCTGATCGGGACGAAGCCAAGATCGCGGCTGTATATGCGCTGGCCAATCGCCTGACCGCGCGGTTCGGCCGCCCGTATCACGTCGATCACATCGTTCCGCTCGCCAAAGGCGGGCTGCATCACGAGAACAACCTCGTGGCCATGCGAGGCGACTATAATTCGGCGAAGAAAGACAAGATCGTTCCAACGCTTATTTCGTTTTTCGCGGGGCGTAGCTTGATGTCGCCCTTTCACTACCACGGTCAACCCGTGTCTGCGGCTGACGCAATCGCCATGCTCAAGAACCGCAAGGACCATGCTCGCTATCGTCTGAACGCAAAGCGCGGGCGCGACGAACGCGACGGCACGATCCTTCGTCAACTCTGGGCGATGGTCCGGGGCGAGCTATGATCTACTCCCCCGAGGAACTAACACCGCAGCGTCTCGCGATAATGTGGGACATGTGGAAGCGCGCAGAAGCGAGCGCATTGAAGACCCGCGGTGACATCAGCCAAGCGCGGACCCGTCTCCACGAACTGGAAAACCATCTGGTGAAGGTGGAAGCGGATCGCGAAGAAGCTGCCGCCTTCCTTGAAACCTATCTGCTCAATAAAGGCGTCGATTAGGTGGTTTCTTTCGGTCCGAGATCGAACGCCAAGACCGAAATCGTGACGTGTCGGTCGGGGTCGTTTGGAAGCCTGAACGTAAACTCGTTGCTTGTATCGTCGAGGTGCCGGGGACCGGAAATATATTGAGAGTGCCGCTTCGGAAGTTCAGCAAGTTGTTCAACCACGCCGCTAAATCCGACATTCCTGTTGAAGATAATGATTGCACACTTAGTGTCTCGCCAAGTCAGATAGCCCAGCAGTTGGTCGATGGTTACCGCAAACTGCGCTGCCCCACCCCAGAACTTGCATTCAGCGACGAAAAGATTGCCGCCGCGCTCTTTGATCAAAATGTCGGTCTTCCCGGTAAAGTTAAATGCTTCGCCGGTAGCTGTGCCGAAGTGAGCGTTTAAGGGAACAAGGAACATGTCGCGAAGCCCTTCTTCGTCGAGGCTCCGTGTCCGAGATGAACTCTGCTCGATACTCCGACCCGCGCCCCGAACGAGACCGAGAATGCGGGCGTATGACTCTTTGTCGAGGGTTGGGTCTGCCGGTCGCGATGGCGTCATGGGCGGCATCTGCGGCACGATCCGAGTTTTGATAGGAGGTGGGGTATAAGCGTTGGGATCGGCGGGTTTCTCTTTCAGCTTGATGCCGAGGTTCGCGAGTGCGGATTTCTGTGCATTGGAAGCGAGGAGCTTTGCTTCGCGGTCCCGTAGCCCAAGCTGCGCGGTCTGCCTGACCTTAGTGTCAAAACCGGCCCAAAATGATCGCGACCAATCCAGATGTTGAGCAATGTTTCCCGTGGTTTCCTTGATCGTTCTCTGAACCTGCTCCGCGCTTATCTCGCGCCCTGCGATGTTAAAGACGACCATATTCTGAATGACTTCCGCACGCGGCGGGCTGCTCGACATATTCGACGACCAATGGAACACCTCCTCGCGCCCATCAAAGGGAATCTCGATCCGATAGTTGTCGCCGCTCACCATGTAAGTGCCACCGTCGTAGTAGCGATCATTCACCTCAATCTGACGCTCGCTATGCTCGGCAGTGAGTTCATCCAATCTGAGCCTTGGGACGTCGATGTGGTTCGACGCGACATAGTAGTCGATCAGCGCGTCGATATCGGTGTTGAGTATGCGTTCAGCCGGAAGGTTGGCGATTTGTGACTGAAGGTTTTGAATCCGCTCATGCTGGATTGCGAACCCGTCGTATCGCGAGAACAGGCAGTTGTCAGAAAAGCCGCGACTCATATGCTGATCCATCAGATGTAATAGCGTCAGGCTATCACCGGTTGCGGACGGTTATAGGCGCGCAGTCGCATTTTTTCGCGCTGGCTCTTGCAGCCGCAAAGCTCGCTAACCATCTCCCACCCAAGGCGCGCAATCGCCAACGATATAGTCGGAGCGTGTAAGGGGTCACCAGAACCGGACCAAACACAGGCCAAACAAACCCCAGCCTACGCTGGCCTAAAGCATCCCCCGACTACCCCAAGGGACCGGGATGCAGGAGGTAGAGGAGACAGGACTTGAACCTGTTATTCGCTATCGAGGTCAGCCAGCCGAGTGGGGCAATGTTCCGCATGGTTTTGGGATGCAATCTGCATCCTCTGATCTCGTGGTTCGGCGCCGTATCCCGGTTGTTCTGAACAAAGAAGGCCGTCTCGGAAACGAGGCGGTCTTTCTTTTTGACACGATTGACCAAAAGAGTCATCGGCGCCATCATGATTCCAAAGCACATAACAGGTTGTCATGATGGAAGCGAATAGGGCGGCTCGGGGCTGGGCCAAGGTGATTATCGCGGGGTTCTTCGCGACGATCCTCGAACTTCAACTGCGACAGTCGGGTGGATCGTTGCTGTGGCTGCTTCATGCCGCGTCCATGATCCTCAAGGGCATGGGCGATTGGTTTAGCGAGCTTGGCGCAATCGCGCCGGTCGCAGCCCTTATCACCCTGTTCTGCCTCGATGGCTTCTTCTCGGGTTTTCGCAAATGAGGTCTGCCGCCCTGTCGTGCGACGACACGCTCGATATGTTCATTGAGCTTAAGGCCAAGCCGACGCATCCTTTGCGCCTCGTGCAAAAGGATTCGGCCATGGCCTCGATCAAACCCCACGTCTGGACGTTCATGACGTTCGCTGCTGCCCTTCAAACCCTCGCGAAGGAACTACCGACCCGTGTGACGGTGCGCCAACTGCTGACGTTCGCGATGATCGTCGAACAGGTCAGCCTTGGTCACAACATCACCATCGCGACCATCCGTGAGAAGGCTGGGAGCGATAAGCACGGTGATGAACTGCTCGGTCAGTCCATCGGCCGCAGCTACCAACTTTTCCTCAAGCCCACCAAGAAGGAGCCTGACGCTCTGGGCTGGGCCTACGTCGAGGAAAACGAGGACGACCGACGCGAGAAATTCCTGCGCCTAACCCCGGAGGGCGAAGAGGTCGCCCTCAAGATCGCCAAGCTGCTGAAAGAGAAACCGTGAAGGTCCGCGAACTCCTGCGCTACTGCGAAGTGCACGAATGGCGTGGCGCCCGATCCAAGGCCACCCTCCGCACCAACATCAAGCAGCTTGCCGCTCTGATCGGCGAAGAGGACATCGCTGATCTGCATTACACCCGGCTCAAGAAACTGGCGTCAGACCTTGAGACTTACGGCCGGAAGGCGGCGGCGCCCGCGACCGTCAAACGTAAGCTGGACACCCTGTCCAACGCCCTGACCATCGCCACGCGGATGACGAACGACGATGGCTCGCCGGTCCTGAAAGCCAAGCCGACTTTCCCGACGTTCGACATCAACAACATCCAAGAACGCACGATCTCCGACGCCGAACTGGCGGACATGTTCGAGGTCATCGCCGCCCGGCGCGAGGCCGAGCCGCACCGCGATTGGAGCCGGTTCGACGCCTTCATGAGGTTCTTGCTGGCCACGGCCTGTCGGCGAGGCGAGGCGTTGCGGGTCTGGCCGGGACACATCGAGCAGCGCGACGCCCGGCACTTCGTGATCTTCGAACGCTACACGACCAAGAGCAAAAAGCCCCGGATCGTCCCGCTGTCGGCCGAGATTGTCAGGCTGCTTCCGGCACTGCGCCTACAGGCGGGAAATGGCCCGCTCTTTCCTTTCACCGCATCGGTTCTCTGGGGAATGTGGAAGGCGGTCAGGCAGGACATGGCCGGGCGCGGCCATGACTTCTCGTTGGTCCGCTACCACTCCACCCGCCACACCACGCTGACCAAGGCGATGAAGCGACATCCAATCGCGCTCGTGTCCAAGCTGGCCGGTCACGCCAGCATCCAGATTACGGCAGATCGCTACGGCCACCTGTCGGCTGATGACCTCGTGGGTATGGTGGACGAGATCGCGGCTTGACGTTCGGTCGAACGCTTCGCAAATCTGGTTGATGATACCGGCACAATGTGAAGTCGATTGGGGTGCGTGGGCGACGCTGTTCACAGGCTGCGCCGCTGTTTTGGCGGCGTTGATCGTCGGCTTGAAGCAGTCCCGTATCCAAGAACTGCAAGCCAAAATCGCGGATCGCGTGGCCTCAACCGAAGAGGCCCGCATTCGCCTTGAGCTTTTCGAGAAGCGATATGCCTTCGTCGTGGTGCTCAACAGATTCGTGAGCCGCGTCCGATCCAAAAAGGATTTTTGGACGGAAGAGGATACGGCGTTTCTCGAAGAGTCGAAGCGCGCCCAATATCTCTTTCCACGCGAAATGAAGGCGATCATCGACCGCCTCTGGTATCTCGCAGCGGACTATCAGGGCACATCAGATATGCTGACCAGTCGGATACCCGGCGAAAGAGATGAAGCTATCAAGCAGAGGCCGAAACTCCGCAATGATCTGAACAAAATCGTCGAGGACTTTTACGAAGTTTGCGACCGCGAAATGCGGCCTTTCCAACATTAAGCCGACCCCTTCCCTGCCCCGCCAAACCCCGCGCCTCGTATGAGACATGTGTGGGTTTGACTTCCTTTCGACTGTTGAACAGGGAGGTGAAACATAAGACGGCTCAACGCCTTGCGCCAATGGGCTTCGCGCTTTCGTGAACGCGTGGCGATCTACTGCGTCGGCGACGCCCCGCCGGACAGGCCCTGCATGATCATGCGATTGATATCGATCAGATCCTGAAAGCTCTCTTCACCCCGCATGATCGCCGAGGAATGGCGATTGATGAACAGGCTCAGGGAAATGATCTGCGCGCGCATCGGAGCGCCCAGAGCATTGCCTGCATCGCTGCATTCGCCGGCCAGCGTCGACCAGAGACGCCGGTTCCAGTCCAGCGCGTCGATACGGGTGGCGATGTCGGATTCGTCGACGGTCGAGGCGTGAACCAGAGCGCGCGTGACCTGACCGAACAGACGGTACTCCAGGTCGCGCGGGCTCTCAGCCCTCGCTGTCGCCGCTGTGTAGGCCTGAAGCGACATTCAGCACTCTCTCTTCATACTCGACAATCTTACGCGCCGACATCAGGGCCTTGTAATATTCGCGCGCCAGCACATGACGCGAGGCCGAGACGCATTCGGCCAGAATGTCCGGGTTGTGCGTCGCGCCCATGAATTCGGTGATCCGCAGAGCGAGTTCGTCAAAAAACTTCGAGGCCGAACTCTCGTCCAGATACATCATCATGATCGGGAAATAGATGCGGCGTGCGGGCGTGGTGACGTCCTCGGCCTGCATGATGTCCTTCTCGCGCAGGACGCTGGCGCGGTTTTGAAGGATCAACACGCCGCGACGATCGCCGTTCTGGACCACGGCGCCATTCAAAACGAACTTCTCGCCGGGTTTTAGCGACAGCTTCAAGGCCATTGAGGACCGTACTCCAGTCATGGTCGAGCCGGTCGCGCACGACGGCTCCGAGTGAATCGCACTCTACGCCTGCATCGGTTAACCATCCCTTGTGAGATCGATCCGCTGGAACGCGTATCGTCGCCGTTGCGTTGGCTTGTCGAAGAGGAGACGACCATGCCGGACAACGACTACCAGGACGATCAGGAACAGTCTGAGACGTTCGACGAAACCCATCTGGACGACGAGGGCGACGGCGAATTCCTGCTGGATGAGGCCGACCAGGTGCTGGACGTGACCCAGGCCGATGGCGACGCCGACGACGAGGATTTCGACGAGGACGCCGAGATCGATCTCAATGACCAGTTGGCGCTCGACGGTATCGAACGCGAAGCCGACGCCCTGTTGGGCGTGGATGGCGAAAACCGCAATCAGATCGACGCCCAAGGCGAACCTGCGTCGGCGCCGGATGAAGTCGAGCTCGTCTATTCGGGCCTGATGGAAAACGAACGCGGCGCGCAGGCCAGCGCCGCCCACTGGGAGGCCAAACGGCTCTCGGACGACGACATCACGGACCTGGGATACGGCCCGGACGGCGATCAAGACGCTCCGGCGCGATAAGGAGACAATGATATGAACGACGACAAAGCCCGTCACGACGCATCGACCGACGCCCCGCACGCCAAGCGCACGCCCTCGCAGGACGGCGTGCCGGACCAACTCGACAAGATCGAAAAGTCCGAAAGCCGCCAGGAGGCGCTGGTGGATGAGGGTCTGGAAGAAACCTTCCCCGCCAGCGATCCGGTCTCGGCCAAGCGCATCACCTGATCGCTGTTCACGACGCGGACGATCCGCTAACCCACTCCGTGGAAACACGGAGTGGGTTTTTTTTATGAGCCGTTTCGAAGGCACGGACCGTTATATCGCCACGACCGACCTCAAGGTCGCGGTGAATGCTGCGGTCGCGTTAGAGCGTCCCCTGCTGATCAAGGGCGAGCCTGGAACAGGCAAGACGGTCCTGGCCTATGAGATCGCCAAGGCCTTCGACGCGCCGCTGATCACCTGGCACGTCAAATCCACGACCAAGGCCCATAATGGCCTGTATGAATATGACGCCGTCAGCCGACTGCGCGACAGCCAGCTGGGCGAGGAGCGCGTCCATGACGTCCGCAACTATCTGAAGAAGGGCAAGCTGTGGGAGGCCTTTACCGCCCCTGCCCGCCCCGTCCTGCTGATCGACGAGATCGACAAGGCCGACATCGAGTTTCCGAACGACCTACTGCAAGAACTCGACCGAATGGAGTTCTACGTCCAGGAAACGGGCGAGACGATCCGCGCCGAGGTGCGCCCCATCGTCATCATCACCTCCAACAATGAAAAGGAACTGCCCGACGCCTTCCTGCGGCGCTGCTTCTTCCACTTCATTCGCTTCCCCGACGCCGATACCCTGTCGGCTATCGTCGACGTGCACTTCCCCGGCATCAAACCGCGCCTCGTTTCCGAGGCTTTGAAGACCTTCTACGAAATCCGCGACACGCCGGGCCTGAAGAAGAAGCCGTCCACCTCGGAGCTTCTGGATTGGCTGAAGCTGCTGCTGGTCGAGGATATCGACGCCGAGACCCTGCGTGAGAAGACACCGAACAAGCTGATCCCGCCGCTGCATGGCGCGCTGCTGAAGAACGAACAGGACGTCCATCTGTTCGAACGCCTGGCCTTCCTGAACCGCCGCGAAGGCTCGCGCCCCGGCGGCTGATCCGGTGATTACCGCGATTTCACTGGATCACGCGGCCGCAGCGGGCAGAATGGAGGCCAAGAGAGGTTCGACCATGCGTCATATCCTGCTTTATCTAGCCCTCAGCGCCAGCCTTGCCGCCTGCGACGGCGACAACTCGGTCCGCATCACCACCACCTCCTCCAGCGACGATCAGGGCGCGGGCGTATTGAAGGTGATCGACGCCCTGCAATGCCCCGACAGTCTTGGCGTCCTGACGCGAAAGGGCCTGGCGGCGGCGGGCGGCGCGAACTGCGTCTATGGCGGCCCCAAGGGCGCCGACGTCGTGCTGCATCTGGTCAAGCTGGATGGTCGCTCCGTCGATGACGTGCTGCGGGACTTCGAAGCGCGCGCCAGCGCCGATCTGCCCCATACGGTCGCGCGCCTTGCTCCCGGAGCCGGAGATGCGCCGCCGCCAGCGATCGAGGCAGGCGATACGACTTCCGTCCAAGCGCCTGGGGTCGACATCAAGACGCGCGGCGAGGACGCCTCGGTCCGCCTGCCCGGCCTGAAGATCGAAACCCAGGGCGATAACGCCAGCGTCCGCATCGGCGGCATAAACATCCAGTCCAAGGACGGACAAAACGTCCGCACCGAAACCTCGACGGTCAGCGTGGACGCCAACGACAACTCCACGCGCGTGCGCACCCGTGCGCCGGGTGCGGCGACGCGCATGACCTATATCCTGGCTGATGATCAGCCCGGCGATGCGGGCTGGCGCCAGGTCGGCTTCGAGGCGCGCGGCCCCAGCGGCGGCCCGATCGTCATCGCCGTGGTCAGGTCCAAGGATCGCCGAAACGACGGCATTTTCGACGACGCTAAGGAACTGGTTACGCTGAACGTCGGACGCTGACGCGGCGATTTCCTTCGCCGTCTGGTCCCTCCCGCTTGATCCCGGCGTATCTTTGCGTCACCTGACCAGCCGACAAGCGATCAGGACACGCGATTTGGCCGAGCGCCCCACCAAGAAAAACGCCCCCCGCGCCTGGCAGCGCATGCTGTCCGGTCGTCGCCTGGATTTGCTGGACCCGTCGCCGTTCGACATCGAGATCGAGGACATCGCCCACGGCCTGGCGCGCGTCGCCCGCTGGAACGGTCAGACCATCGGCGAGCATGCCTTTTCGGTCGCCCAGCACTCGTGCGTGGTCGAAGAGATCGCGGCCCACATCAAGCCCGGCCTGGATCCGAAATGGCGTCTGGCCGCCCTGTTGCATGACGCCTCGGAATACGTCATCGGCGACATGATCTCACCGTTCAAGGCGGCTCTCGGGGCGGGTTACAAGGACTTCGAGGCCAAGCTGGAAGCCGCGATCCACCTGCGCTACGGCCTGCCGCCCAAGACGCCGCAGACGATCAAGACGCTGATCAAGAAGGCCGACAAGGCCTGCGCCTTCTTCGAGGCGACGCAGTTGGCGGGTTTCACCGAAAAGGAATCGCTGGGCTTCTTCGGCAGTCCGCCCGAGGGCTACAGCCTGACGATCGAACCCCAACCCGCGCCGGTCGCCCAGGCCCGCTATCTGGAACGCTATCGCGTCCTGGCGGGCGCAGTCGGCCTGATCCCCGCCGACGACGCCTGGCACACGGAATAGCGCAATGACCCAGGGGGCGGAGGACGGCGTTCGCATCGGTCTGTCGGCGGTCGTGATGACCTTGAAAGACCGACAGGCCGTCGTCCTGACGACCCCGACCGAGGACGGTTCGCGCGCCCTGCCCTTCGGGCCGTTCGATCCGGTGCGCGACCGAACCTTCGAGCGCGCCCTGCGGGACTTCGTGACTGTTCAGACCGGGTTCCGGCTCGGCTTTGTCGAACAGCTCTACACCTTCGGCGACGCGGGCCGCGCCTCGCCGCGCGCCACCCCCGGTCCTGGCCGTCACAGAGAGGTGTCCGTCGGCTACCTGGCCCTGACGCCTGACGCGGCGGAAGGCCAGACACACGACGCCCGCTGGGACGCTGTGTTCGAATTCTTTCCTTGGGAAGACCGGCGCTGCGGTCACGACGCGCGAATCACAGAAGGCTTGCACGCCTGGGCCGATGGCGACGAGCACCGCCTGGCCCGCGCTCGCGCCCTGTTCGCCCTGACGCCCGATCATCGCTGGAACGAGGAGCGGGTCCTGGAGCGCTATGAACTGCTCTACGAAGCGCGTCTGGTCGCCGAGGCCTGGCGCGACGCCGACCTGTCGCCCACGCAGCCTATGCCGGGCCGCATCATGTCCTCGGATCACCGGCGCATCCTGGCGACCGCGCTCGGCCGTCTACGCAGCAAGCTGAAATACCGCCCGGTCCTGTTCGATCTGACCCCTGGCGTCTTCACCCTGTCCCAACTTCAGGCGGGCGCCGAGGCCGTGTCGGGTCTCAGCTTGCACAAGCAGAATTTCCGGCGCGGCGTGGAACGGACGGGGCTGGTCGAACCCACCGGACAGCTGTCTTCCACCACGGGCGGCCGGCCTGCCGAACTGTTTCGATTCAAGGGCGTGGACGCCCAGACCGGCGCCGCGCCGGGCCTCTCTTTGCCCGCGCAAAGATAGCGTCGGATTTCTTTCACAGACGGGTTGCGAAGCGCTGCGGCTCCGACTAGAGAAGCCCCTCGCTCGACCAAGCGATATCGGCGCCGCGGAGAGGTGGCAGAGTGGTCGAATGTACCGCACTCGAAATGCGGCGTGCCTGGAAGGGTACCGTGGGTTCGAATCCCACCCTCTCCGCCACCGGCCTGACGAAGGCCTGAGCCAAGTTCCAATATTCCAGAACCGAGGTTTCGGCCTTTATCTGCGGACAGCTGCGCCTGCACCTCAGCCTCGCTGACATTCCGCGTTGAATGATTATGATACCGGTGTCAGGATTGGTCTCGTCGGATATCATATGGGCGACACAATCGATGATCACGCGACGTAAGGCGCTGCTGAGCAGTTTGGCGACCGGAGGTCTGCTTTCGGTCCCCTCCGGTGTTCTTGCAGCCACGGCCTCAAATCGCCTGGTGACCACCGCCGGGCCGGTCATCGGTCTGCGACAGGACGGGATCAGCGTCTTCAACGGCGTGCGATATGGAGCGCCGACGCGGCGGTTCCAACCGCCAGAAAAGCCGACGCCTTGGCGCGACCCAGTTCGTGCAACACGTTACGGCGCGGCCAGTCCGCAGCGCGGCGATGAGCCGAATCAAAGCGAAGACTGCCTGTTTCTGAACGTCTGGACACCGGGGACCGACGCGGGTCGGCGGCCAGTGATGGTCTATATCCACGGCGGCGCCTATTCGAGCGGATCGGGATCGGACCCGCTGTATGACGGCACACGTCTGGCGGCGCGCGGCGATGTCGTGGTGGTGACGCTGAACCACCGGCTGAATGTCTTCGGCTATGCCTATTTGGCGCGACTGGCGCCGGGGTTCGAAGATTCGGGCAACGTCGGCCAGCTGGATCTGATTCTGGCGCTGCAGTGGATACGGGACAATATCGCGGCGTTCGGCGGCGATCCTTCCAGAGTGATGCTGTTCGGTCAGTCCGGCGGCGGCGCAAAGATCGCCACCCTGATGGCGACGCCGGCGGCGCAGGGTCTGTTCCACCGCGCCGCGACCATGAGCGGTCAGCAGGTGACCGCGTCCGGGCCGATCAACGCCACGACGCGAGCCACGACATGGCTGAAGGCTCTGGGCCTGACACCGGATCGGGCGGCCGAAGCGGCGACGATGCCGGTCGAGCGGCTGCTCGAGGCGCAGAGCGCCGAGGATCCGATCCTGGGCTTTGGCGGCCTGTATTTCGGGCCGGTGCTGGATTTCCGCACCCTGCCCCGCCACCCCTTCTATCCCGATGCGGCGCCGCTGGGCCGGACGATTCCCATGATCATCGGAAATACGCGCGAAGAAACGCTAGGATTTATGGGCAACGATCCGAAAAACGTCGGCCTGACGTGGGACACCTTGGCGGCGCGACTGTCGCCCGGCGTCATGCGGATCGACATCACGCCCGAAGCCGTGATCGCCGGCTATCGCGCCATGCATCCCGAATGGTCGCCCGACCAGGTGCTGATCGCTGCGACGACAGCGGGCCGGTCCTGGCGCGGCGCGGTGATCGAGGCCGAAGAACGGGCCAAGGCCAGCGCACCGGCCTGGGTCTATCAACTCGACTTCCTTGGCGAGTTGGCCTCGGGTCGCAAGGGCGCCTTCCATACCGCCGACATTCCGTTGGTGTTCGACAATGTCGAGGCGCCCGGCTCGCGGACGCGCGGTCCGGGCGCGCAAATCATGTCGGACCGGATGAGCGACGCCTTCATCGCCCTGGCCCGCGACGGCGATCCGAATCATGCCGGACTGCCACGCTGGGACCGCTATGAGCTGCCTCGCCGCCAGACCATGTTGATGGATCTCCAGCCGCGCATGGTCGACGATCCGCGCGGGGACGAGCGGGCTTTCTTCGCGGCCATTCCCTATATCCAGCCGGGAACCTAGAGCGGAAAATCCAGCCGGGCGGCCCAGGCGCGCACTAGATTGGGCCAGACCTGGGCGGGCTTGCCCTGGATCAGGCGGACGCCGAAACCGTGGCCGCCTTCCTGGAACAGATGCGCCTCGGTCCGGACAGAGGCGGCTTTGAGCGCGGTCAGCAGTTGCAGGCTGTTCTCCACCGGCACGGACGCGTCGTCCATGGCGTGCAGCAGGAAGACGGGCGCCGCATTACGCCACTCCATCTGCTCCAGAGAATAGGCCGCGATCCGCTCGGCCGACGGCGTCTCGCCCAGCAGATGCGTCCGCGATCCGGCGTGGACGTACGGGTCCGCCATGGTCGCGACCGGATACATCAGAACGGTCAGATCGGGTCGCAAGGATGCGCTATCGGCGGCATCGACCGGTTCATAGGTCGCGTCCGTCCGGGCGCTGGCCAGCCCCGCCAGATGCCCCCCCGCCGAGGCGCCCAGCACGGCGATCTTGTGTGGATCGAAGCCATAGTCGGCGGCGCGGCTGCGAATCAGCCGGACCGCGCGCTGGGCGTCCTGAAGGGGTGCGTCGGCCCCGGCCGCCCAGCCGTCAGCCGGCAGGCGATACCTCAGGACGAAACAGGTCGTGCCGCTGGCCGCGAAGACGCGCGCGACGTCATACCCTTCCTTGTCCAGCACAGCCCAGCGATAGCCGCCGCCGGGAATGAGGAGCATCGCTGAACCGTTCGGCCGCTCGGGGCGAAAGACGGTCAGGATCGGATCGGTCGTGTACTGGGCGTAGCGGTCGTGGAAGGCGGGATCGGTCGAGCGCTCTGGCACGACCGGCGTGACCGTCACACCTTGCCCACCCGGCGCGCCGTCGGGCCATAGGCGGATGATCTCGGTTGGGTCGGCCGGACCGGCGCGGCCGCCGTCCGCCACTGTCTGCGCCCGCGCCCCGGTTGCGCCAACCACGGCCCCCATCGCCAGACCCAAAAGCGTCCTGCGTTTCACATCCATCACGGTTCTCTCTTCCTGAAAAGACGACGGCCGGACGATCGCTCGCCCGGCCGCAATCCTTGATGACGTCGCGGCGCTGAGCCACGCAGCCTTTCGTTAGACCTTGGCCAGTTCGTATTTCGGCGTGATCAGGTGAATGACCAGAAGCGCGATCAGATAGGCCGAGGCCGCCACGATGAAGATGGGCGTATAGGTACCGATCTTCTCCAGGACGTAGCCGGCGTATTTGGCCATGGCCATGCCGCCGATGGCGCCCAGCATGCCGCCGATGCCGACGACCGACCCCACCGCCGAGCGGGGGAAGACATCGCCCGGCAACGCATAGAGATTGGCCGAAAAGCCCTGGTGCGCGGCCGTCGCCAGTCCGATGATGCCGACCGCGACCCAAAGGTTTGACGCCTCGGCCGCGAAGGCCACCGGCACGGCGCACAGGGCGCAGATCAACATGGTGATCTTGCGGGCCTTGTTGATGCTCATGCCCCTATGCATGAAGCGCGACGACAGCCAGCCCCCGCCAACCGAGCCGATGTCGGACAGGAGATAGATGGCGACCAGCGGCGGGCCGAAGGTCTTCAGATCCAGCCCATAGGTCTTGCCCAGGAAGTCCGGCAGCCAGAACAGGAACATCCACCAGATCGGATCGATCAGGAACTTGCCCAGAGCATAGGCCCAGGTTTCCTTGACCGTCAGCAGTTTGGTCCATTTGACCTTTTCGACAACGTCGGCCGGGTCCTGCTCGATATAGGCCAGCTCAGCCACGGACAGCTTCTTCTGCTCGCGCGGCTTGCGATAGACCAAGAGCCAGATCGGCAGCCAGATCAGGCCCAAGGCCCCGGTGATAACGAAGGCCATCTGCCAGCCGAAGGCCAGCACGAGGCCCGGAACGATCAGAGGGGTGACAATGGCGCCGATATTGGTGCCGGCGTTGAACAGGCCCGTCGCGAAGGCGCGTTCCTTCTTGGGAAACCACTCTGCGACCGCCTTGATCCCGCCAGGGAAACCGCCGGCCTCACCGACGCCAAGGACCATCCGCGCCATCATGAAGTGCGACAGATCTCGCGCCGCACCGTGCATGATATGGCCGATCTGCCAGATGCCGAAGGCGATCCCCAGCCCCCACCGCGCGCCGATCCGGTCCATGATCCGGCCCCACAACAGGTAGGCCACGGCGTAGGACGCCTGGAACCAGAAGACGATGTCGGCATAGTCTGTTTCGGACCAGCCGAACTCGGCTGACAGCGTCGGCTTGAGGAAGCCGATCATCTGACGATCGACGTAGTTGATGACCATGGCCGCGAACAGCAGCCACATGATGATCCAGCGATACTTGCCGGGGGATGGCGCCTTGATCTGGATCGGCGGCGCGACGGAGGCGTCTGACATGGTTATGAAAACCCGTTCCTGAATATTCCTCGACACGTCCCTGCTCTTTTCCGTCCCTGAACGGCGGCGGGGTAGGCGTCTGATGATGTTACTGGGCTTCGGCCCTGACGACCGAACAGTGAAGTTCTGCGATACCCTTGAAGATGCACACGGCCTCGTCGCCCGCGTGAACACGGTGGACGCCGGTGACCGCGCCGGTCGAAACCAGCGTGCCCGCCTTCAGCGGGCGGCCCCAGCGCGCGCAATGTTCCAGCAAAAACCGCACAGACTCCATCGCGCCGCCCGCGAGGGACTGCGACCCTCCGGTGCCGACGCTGGCGCCATTGATCACCGTTTCGACCTCGATGCCGTCCAGACGCTCTCGCCAGTTCTCGACCTCGGGACCGATCATCAGTCCGCCATTGTTGCCGAAATCGGAGGCGACGACGGCTGATCCCAGGTCGTTGATCGTCGAAAGCGGACTGCCGGCCAGCTCGACGCCGATGAAGACCTTGTCCACGACGCCCATGGCGTCCTCGATGGTCCAGTCGGTCTTGGCTGGATCGGCGTCGGCGCCGATCCGAGCAATGAACTCAGCCTCCACCGCCGCGAACCCGCCCTCGATTTCGGGCAAAGGCACGACCGTATCGCCGGGCGCCGGCCAGACGTTGCGCGCGAAAATGGCGCCGGCCAGACGATGGATCCCCAGCTTCGGCTGCTGCTCGGGCGGGACACCGCCCACCTTCCAGCCCACGACCTCATCGGGAAACAGACCGATGGCGACGTCCTGGATGGCGTAGGATTCGGCCATGCTTTGAGGGATCACGCCCGGATAGTCTGGCGTGCTGCGCGCCGCCAGACGCGCGGCGACGAACTGCTGTGCGATCGCCGCCGGGTCGGCCGACAGCGCGTCGTCCTGGCTCGCAAGAGAGGGGGTCGAAGTCAAAGGTGTCGCCTCGTGAATAGGCTGCGATAAGAGCGACGAAGGAAACCGGTGTCAATGCGCTTTAGCGGAGCCCCATGGCGTCGGCCGCGAGTCGCGGCTATGCCTTCAAGCTGCACATAGGGAAGGAGCCGAGCCTTGGCTCAAGACGATCCGCGATCCGGCAAGCCGGGCAAGCGGGCAACCATCAACGATGTCGCCCGTGAGGCGCAGGTCTCCAAGAAGACCGTCTCGCGGGTCATCAATCAGTCGCCGTTCGTCAAGGAAGACACGCGCGAAAAGGTCAACGCCGTCATCAAGGCTCTGGGGTTCACGCCTGATCCACAGGCGCGCGGCCTGGCCTTTCGACGCTCGTTCCTCGTTGGTCTGATCTACGACAACCCCAGCCCGACCTACGTCGTGAACATGCAGCAGGGCGTACTGGATGCGCTAAAGGGGTCCGGCCTGGAACTGGTCGTTCATCCTTGTAATCGCAACTCCCCTACCCTGCTGGAAGACATCAGGGGCTTCGTCGAGCGCCAACGTCTGTATGGCGTCATCATGCCGCCTTCTGTGTCCGAGGACGAACAGGTCATCGACCTGCTGCGCGATCTCGACTGCCCCTATGTCCGCATCGCCTCGGTGGCGTTGGATGAACCTCAGGCGATGGTGGTCACCAATGACTGGATCGGTGCGGCCGAAGCGGCGGCGCATCTGGCCGACCTGGGACACAGACGGATCGGTCTGGTGCGCGGGCCGGACCTGTTCCGGTCATCGGCCGTGCGGGGCAAGGGGTTCCTGGACGCTCTGGCCGAACGCGGGATCCCGCTGGATCCGGCTTACGATTTCAAAGGCGCCTATACGTTCGAATCAGGTGTGGAGGCGGGCCACGCCCTCTTGGCGCTGGAAACGCCGCCGACCGCCATCTTCACCCTCAACGATGACATGGCCATCGGGGTTATGCAGGCGGCGCGAGATCGCGGCCTTGAGCTGCCGCGCGACCTGTCCGTCGTCGGCTTCGATGATCTGCCGATGGCGGCGCGGGTTTGGCCCAACCTGACTTCGGTGCGCCTGCCTATCCGCGACATGGGACGGATGGCGGCTGAAAAGTTGCTGGCGCCGATGCGCGGCGTCGATCCGGCCAAGATGCAGCAGCCGGAAGTTCGACCGGCCCTGGTGGTGCGCAAGTCGGCAATCCCGTCAGTCTGAGTTGGGCCGGCGCGCGTGATCGCGCGCCGACCGCTCTGCCTCAGGCCGTTTCGAGCGCAGGCTTGGCGGCGAGAACGCCCTTCAGATAGTCGCGAATGCCTTCGTCGGTGGCGTTGGCGAAGAAGTAGTCCTGGAATTTCTCGCCGGCGATGGCGGCCTTCAGCAGTTCTTGGTCCATCGTCTTCAGAACCGTCAGCATGTCGTGGCAGGTCACCGACTTCAGGTCGCTGAGCACGCCGCGATTCTTGCGCATGATCTCGGCGCGTTCCTTGGGATAGCCCAGGCCCCGCTCGCCCTCGAACAGCTTGCGATACACGTCCTGCAGATTCAGTTCAGCAGCCCAGCCGAAGCCCTTGGCATAGGGCATCGAGATTGCGTTGCCGTCGTTGATCTGGCCGAACAGGAAGGCGTCGGTCGGGTCGATCACCAAACCGCAGAAGACGCCCGGCATGCTGTTGCAGGCCAGCATCGAGCCCATGCCGGTTCCGCAGCCGGTGACGACGAAATCGGCCGCGCCGGAATTCAACAGAATTCCGGTCAGCAAGCCGTTCATGACGTAGGTCAGCGAGGCCTTATCGTCGGCCGCGTACATTCCATAGTGGAAAACTTCATGGCCTAGCGGTTCGGCGACAGCGGTTAGAGCGGAATGCACCGTCTCGCTTTTGGCGGCCTGGCTGTTTTCGATGATGAGAGCGATCTTCATGGGGGAATCCTCAAGACGGTGGCGAAGCGATGCCGACATATGTGAGCGGCGTTGGTCTAATCGATTGCATCATTATATGACACCGGTTACCTAGTCCACAGAAGGACGGGCGCAAGATCCGTTTCGGTGGCTCGCGCGGCGAGTTCGCAGGGAGACCGGCATGTACGACCCCATGTATGACAAAGTCTATCAGGCCACCCATCCCGATATGATGGAGGGCGCCTCGAACCAGCAGTTGCGCGATCGCTATCTGATCCAGGGCCTGTTCGTTCCGGGCAAGGTCAGCCTGAACTACTCCCACCACGAGCGTATGATCATCGGCGGCGCGACCCCGGTTGAGACCGCCCTGAACCTGCCCACGCAGTCGGAGCCGCCCTCCTTGGCCGGGGCGCCGTTCCTGCAGGCCCGCGAGTTGGGTGTGGTCAATATCGGCGGGGCCGGTTCGATCACCGTTGACGGCGAGACCATCAAACTGGGCTTTCGCGATGGCCTCTATGTGCCAATGGGATCGAGCGAAGTCAGCTTCGCCTCGAACAACCCCGCCGAGCCGGCGAAATTCTATCTGGTCGCCACACCCGCCCACGCCCGCTACGACCTGACAAAGATTTCGATCGACGAGGCCGTGCCGCTGGACATGGGCGCGTTGGAGACGTCGAACGAACGGACCATCTACCAGTATGTCGTGCCGGCGAAGGTGAAGTCCTGCCAGTTACTGCTGGGCGTGACGGTGCTGAAGCCCGGCTCGGTATGGAACACCATGCCGCCTCACATTCATGACCGCCGCTCGGAAGCCTATCTGTATTTCGGTCTGGGCGGAGACGACCGAGTCTTTCACTTCATGGGCGAACCGGACAAGTCGCGCCACATCGTCATTGCCGACGGGGAGGCCGTGATCTGCCCGCCGTGGTCGATCCATACCGGCGCAGGCACTTCGAACTACACCTTCATCTGGGGCATGGGCGGCGAGAACCTCGACTACACCGACATGTACAAACTCGACATCTGCCAGCTGAAGTAATCAGGACAAGAGGAAGAAAAGCATGAGCAATCCATTCGACCTGACCGGCAAGGTCGCGCTGGTGACCGGCGGCAATGTGGGCCTGGGCCAAGGCATCGCCCTGGCTTTGGCTGAGGCGGGCGCAGACATCGTCTCGGTCGCCCTGTCGGACTCTGACGACACGGTCGCCAAGGTACAGGCGATGGGCCGTCGCGCCCACGCCATCAGCGCCGACCTGACCTCGATCGAGCCGGTCGAGCGCGTCGTGCAGGAAACTCTGGCCGCCATGGGTCGGATCGACATCCTCGTGAACAACGCCGGCCTGATTCGCCGCGCCGACGCTGTCGACTTCACCGAGGCGGATTGGGACCTGGTGATGAACATCAACCTGAAGACCGTCTTCTTCATGAGCCAGGCGGTCGCCCGTCTGTTCATCAAACAGGGCGACGGCGGCAAGATCATCAATATCGCCTCCATGCTTTCCTTCCAGGGCGGGATCCGCGTGCCTTCCTATACGGCGTCCAAATCGGGCGTCGCCGGCCTGACCAAGCTGATGGCCAACGAATGGGCGCCGCACCGCATCACCGCCAACGCCATCGCCCCCGGCTATTTCGCCACCGCCAACACCCAGGCTTTGCGAGAGGACCCGGTCCGTTCGGCCGAGATCCTGGGCCGTATCCCGGCCGGGCGCTGGGGCGAGCCGTCGGACCTGGGCGGCGCGGCCGTCTTCCTGGCCAGCCGGGCCTCCGACTACGTCCAGGGCGCCATCCTGCCGGTCGACGGCGGCTGGCAGGCGCGCTGATCCGGGGCTAGCGTTGCGATCATGACCCAGGCTGCATCTTCCCGCCGCATCCTCTGCTTCGGCGAGATGCTGCTGCGGTTTTCGCCCAACGCCAACGAACTGCTGATGCAGTCGCCTGCCCTGACTGTGCGTCCGGCCGGCGCCGAGGCCAATGTCGCCGTGTCGCTGGCCCGCTTCGGCGCGCCGACCGGCATGGCGACGGTCCTGGCCGACAATGCGCTGGGCCGCGGCGTGCGTGACGAGGTGCGCAAGCACGGAGTCGACACCTCTCAGGTCGTCTTCAAACCCGGCCGTATGGGTCTGTATTTCCTGACGCCCGGCGCTGTGCGTCGTCCGTCGGAAGTCCTCTATGACCGCGCCGGTTCGGCCTTCGTCGAGCATATCGACACGGCCTTTGACTGGGACCAACTTCTGGACGGCGTAGAATGGCTGCACGCCTCTGGCGTGACCCCGGCGACAGGGCCGAACGGTTCGACCGCCGCCGTCGCCATCATCGAGGCCGCCGCTAGGAAAGACGTGAAGGTCAGCTACGACGGCAACTTCCGCGGCAAGCTGTGGGAACAGTGGGATGGCGATCCCCCGGCCACGCTCGGCAAGATGCTGGGCGGGGCCACGGTCGCCTTCGCCGACGACCGCGACTTCGCCCTGGTGCTGAAGACGACATTCGACAGCCCGGACCCGGCCCTGCGTCGTCGTGAAGCCGCCAAGGCCGCCTTCGCCGCCTTCCCTCGCCTGCAACGCGTCGCCTGCACCCGGCGCGTTCAGGACAGTGTCGCCGACCAGGCCCTGTCGGCCGTCATGCTGACGCGCGATGGCGACGACGTCATTGAGACTAACGCCGCAGCCATCCATATGGCCGGCGTCGTGGACCGGGTCGGCGGCGGCGACGCCTTCGCCTCCGGCGTGCTGTACGGCCTGTGGAGCGGCTGGTCGGATCAGGAGGCCCTCGACTTCGGCCTCGCCGCCGCTGGCCTCAAGCACTCCGTGCCCGGCGACTTCAACCTTTTCACCGCCGACGAGGTTCGCGCCGCCATGGGCGACAGCGGGTTCGATATCCGCCGCTGAGGCTGCAAACATTGAGATTGGGTGGAGGCCGCATGGAGAAGTCCATGCGGCCTTTTTCAATCGCGCCAAGGGCTAGGAAACCGGTGTCAATCATGCTTCAGTGACGGTTCGAAACGGTCGTTAGAAACCGTGCGAGAGAGGTCACACCAGGAGTTTCCATGTCCGTCACGTCCATGAACCGCCGCGCTCTTCTGGCCGCGAGCGCCGCCGCCACCTTCGTCGCCGCTTCAGGCCCCGCCCTGGCCCAGGCGTCGCCAGAGCGCGCCGCCATTCTGGACACCATGAAGCGCGCCGCTCGGTTCATGAGCGAAGAGGCCGCCGTCGAAGGCGGCTATGTCTGGCAATATCTGCCCGATTTCTCGCGCCGTTGGGGCGAGCTTGAGGCCAACCCGACGATGATCTGGGTCCAGCCGCCGGGCACCGCGACCGTGGGCCATCTGTTCCTGGACGCCTATCACGCCACCGGCGACGAATTTTACTATGAAGCCGCCAAGAAGGCCGCAGACGCCCTGGTCAAGGGTCAGCACCCGCTGGGCGGATGGAACTATGTGATCGATACCGCCGGCGAGGAGTCGCTGAAGCAGTGGTACGGCACTGTTGCCGCCAACGCCTGGCGGTTGGAAGAATTCCACCACTACTACGGCAACGCGACGTTCGACGACGCGGGGACAGCCGAGGCGTCGCAACTGTTGCTGCGGATCTACCTTGAGAAGAAGGATCGCAAATATCTGGCGCCGCTAAACAAGGCGATCAGTTTCGTGCTGGAAAGCCAGTACGAGAACGGCGGCTGGCCCCAGCGCTATCCGTTCGTCGAGAACGGCGGCCTGCACGGCCATGCCGACTATACGCCCTACATCACCTTCAATGACGACGTGGCCGGCGAGAACCTGGAGTTCCTGATCTACGCCTATCACGGCCTGGCGCGGAACGGCCGGAGCGATGCGAGGATTCTGGACGCCATCAATCGCGGCATGGACATCTTCGTAAAGACCCAGCAGCCGCAGCCGCAACCGGCCTGGGGTCTGCAACACTTCCCCGATACGCTGAAGCCGGCGGGCGCCCGGACGATCGAGCCGCAAGCCTTCGTCACCCACACCACCGGCACCAACATCAAGTCGATGATGGGCTTCTATCGCCTGACGGGCGACCGCAAGTATCTGGCCCGCCTGCCCGAGGCCATGGACTGGCTGGATCAGGTCGCGGCCAAGCCGCCGCTGAACACGCCGGGCCGCACGCACCCGACCTTCATCCTGGAAGGCGCCAACACCCCGATCTACATTCACCGGCGCGGGTCCAACATCGCCAACGGCCAGTACTACGCCGACGACAACCCCACCAATCTGATCGTCCACTACGGTTCGTTCCGCAATGTGGATACCCCGGCCCTGCGCGCCGAATACGCGCGCCTGTCGGCCATGCCGGTCGATGAGGCCACGCGCGGTTCGCCGCTGAAGGCTCGCCCCGGCTCGCTGAACCTGCCCAAGTATTTCACGCTTCAGGACGTCGATGTCTGGGACATGTCCAGCGACGCTCGTCGCCCGACCGCGCCTCACGCCGGTCGCGCGGCCGAAGTCATGGCCGGGCTGAATGCGCGCGGCTATTGGCCCACGCCGCTGACCACGACATCAAACCCATACAAGGGCCCCTCCCCCACCGCCGTGACCGGCGGCGAATACCAGATGACCCGCGTCGGCGACCTATGGGACACCTCGCCTTACAATACCGACTTCCCGGTCGAAGGCGTCTCCACCTCGGTCTTCATCCGCAACATGGGCGACCTGATCGAGGCGTTGGGGGCTTAGGACTTGCGAAGATGTGCGTTATCCCCGCTTTCACGTCGGGGATGACGCACTGATCCTGTGTCAGATCGCCAGCATCTCGTGGTTCACGCCCGCGATCGACTTGGCGCCGGTCAGGGTCATGGCGACGCGCATTTCCTTTTCGAACAGGTCCAGCAGATTTTCGACGCCGGCCTGACCGTTCGCCGCTAGGGCGTAGATGAAGGCCCGGCCGAGCAGGACAGCGTCGGCGCCCAGGGCGATGGCGCGGACCACGTCCAGACCATTGCGAATGCCGGAATCCACCAGAATCTTCAGCTCGCCCTTCACCGCGTCGGCGATGTCGGGCAAAGCGCGAGCCGAGGACAGCACGCCGTCCAGCTGCCGCCCGCCGTGGTTCGACACCACGACGCCGTCTGCGCCGAAGCTGACGGCGTCGCGGGCGTCTTGCGGATCCAGAATGCCCTTGATGATCATCGGCCCGTCCCAGAAATCGCGGATCCATTGCAGGTCCTTCCACGAAATCGAGGGATCGAAGTTATTGGCCAGCCAACCGATGTAGTCGGCCAGCCCCGTCGGCTTGCCCAGATAGGCCGAGACATTACCCAGATCGTGCGGTGTGCCGCGCACCCCGACATCCCAGGCCCAGGCCGGATGGGTCATGGCCTGGACCATGCGGCGGATTTCGGCATTGGGCCCGCTCATGCCCGAATGAGCGTCGCGATAGCGAGCGCCCGGCGTCGGCATATCGACGGTGAAGACCAGGGTCTTCACCCCCGCCGCCTTGGCCCGTTCCAGCGCATTCCTCATGAAGCCGCGATCACGCAGCACATAGAGCTGGAACCACATGGGCCGGTCGATAGCCGGCGCGACCTCTTCGATCGGGCAGACAGACACGGTCGACATCGTGAACGGCACGCCGCGCGAGCCCGCCGCCCTGGCCGCCTGAACCTCTCCTCTGCGCGCGTACATGCCGGTTAGGCCGACGGGCGCCAAGATGACGGGCAGGCGCAGGGTCTCGTCGAACAGCTTGGTCTCAAGGCTGAGGCTGGTCATGTCCTGCAGCACGCGTTGGCGCAGGGCGATGGCCTGCCAGTCCTCGACGTTGCGACGCAGGGTCTGCTCGGCATAGGCCCCGCCGTCGATGTAATGGAACAGGAAGGGCGGCAGCTTGCGCCGCGCGGCTTCCCGATAATCGCTCGGCGACGAGATAATCACGGCCCGGCTTTACTGGAAGTTGGCGAAGGCGCCGCCGTCCACCAGCAGCGCCGCGCCGGACATATAGCCCGCCATGTCCGAGGCCAGGAAGGCGACGACCGAAGCGATTTCCTCCGGCCGGCCCAAACGCCCCAGCGGAATGCGGCCCTCCATATATTCGCGCTTCTTCGGATCTGCGAGGTCGTCCTTGTTGATGTCGGTGGCGATGGTGCCGGGCAGGACCGAGTTGCAGCGGATGCCGTGACGCCCCAGGGCGACGGCGCAGGATTGCATCAGACTGTGCACCCCCGCTTTGGTCGGGGTGTAATGGGTCTGCATCTCGCCGCCGACGAGAGCCGAGATCGAACTGATGGCGACGATGGCGCCACCCTCCCGCTGCTTGACCATCTGATTGGCCGCCGCCTGCACCATGTAATAGGCGCCGTGCAGATTGACCTCCATCGTCCGGCGCAGGGTCTCGACCGGCATGTCGAGGAAGGCGTGGAACGGACAAATGCCGGCGTTCGAGACGAAGATGTCCACCCGGCCCAGCGCCTGGACGGCGGCGGCGACGAAGGCTGTGGCGCTCTCGGGCTGGGCCGCGTCGCCGTCGACGGCGATGGCCCGGCGCCCCAGCGCCTCGATCTCGGCGACCACCTGGGCGGCGGCGGTCTCGTCCCGGAATGTATTGAGGGCGACATTCGCGCCCTGGCGTGCAGCTTCGATCGCCGTCGCCCGCCCGATGCCCCGCGATGCGCCCGTGATCAGGACGACCTTGTTTTCAAGCAGCATGCGGGCTCCGGCGGTAGTTCGGTTTCAGGGTTTGGGCGACCAACCGAGGTCGGCGCTGATGGCGTTGGCGGCGTCGGTGACGGTCTTTGTCAGTCCGGCCATCCGCGCGTCGGACATGTATTGCGCGGCCGAGGAGACGCTCAGGGCGGCGACGATCTGTCCGTTCACCGACCGGATCGGAGCGGCGACGCAGCGGATCTGATCCTCGTTCTCTTCCAGATCGAAAGCGTAGCCCTTCTGGGCGTAGCCATGCATCCGCTCAAGCCAGACTGCGCGGGCCGACGAGTCGAAGGCGGCACCCGGCTCGGCGTAGAAGTCGATCCATTCCGGCTCGGTCTTGTCCAGAATCAGCGCCTTGCCCAGGCCTGTCGAGGCGATGGGGTGCCGCTCGCCCAGACGCGAGCCGATGTTGATGCGACGCCGGCCGGCGACCTTGTCCAGATAGAGCGCATGGCGGCCGTCCAGCACGCCGAGGTGCACCGTGTCGTCCGTTTGGGCCGACAGTTGCTCCAGCCAGGGCCGGGCCACGCGCGGCAGATGCATCTGCTGGCTGGCGGCGTGGCCCAGTTCCAGCAGTTTGGGACCGAGGGAATAGCCCTCGCGCGGGCGGAACGACAGCAAGCGACGCTCGACCAGCGCCGAGGCAAGACGGTGCGTCGTGCTGCGCGTCAGCTCCAGCTTTTCGGACAGTTCCGCCAAGGGCAGAGAGCCTTCGATCAGGGCGTCGATGACGTCCAGACCACGCAGCAGGGTCTGGCTGCCGGACGCCTTCGCTCCCGCCTCTTCTTCCCCATCGACCAGCACGGTCTTGATTGACGCCGATCGTCCCATTTCGTAATCCTCATTCTCAGAATGTAGCAAAACGCGCAAGTCGTCTGGGGCTACACAGGGGACATTGACGTGACGCACGGAGGAAAGCCAGTGAAATCCCGCATTATGGGAGCGGATCGCCAGTTTTCGGTGATCATGCCATGAACCGCCTGCCTCGCATCAAACACGTCCGCGCCTTCGTCGTAAAAAATGACGGAACCGGGGGCGGCGCGGACTATCACGATCAGGGCGACGGCCACTGGATCGACGACCATATTGCAACGCCGATGGCGAAATACCCCGAGTACCGCCAGAGCCGCCGCAGCTTCGGCATCAATGTGCTGGGCACCCTGGTAGTGGAGATCGAGGCCGAAAACGGCGTGGTCGGTTTCGCGGTCACGACCGGCGGCGAGCCGGCGGCCTATATCGTCGAGAAGCATCTGGCCCGCTTCTTGGAAGGTCGCGATCCGTCCGAGGTCGAGAAGATCTGGGACCAGATGTATTTCTCGACCCAGTACTATGGCCGCAAGGGTCTGGTGGTGAACGCCATTTCGGGCGTCGATCTGGCGCTGTGGGACCTGCTGGGCCGCCTGCGTCAGGAGCCGGTCTTCGCCATGCTGGGCGGTCCGGTTCGTGACGAACTGACCTTCTACGCCACCGGCGCGCGGCCCGACAAAGCCAAGGAGTTGGGCTTCATCGGCGGCAAGATGCCCCTGCACCACGGCCCCGCCGAGGGTGAGGAAGGCCTGCACAAAAACCTCGCCGAGTTGGAGGCCATGCGCAACGCCTGCGGCGACGACTTCTGGCTGATGTTCGACGGCTGGATGGCGTTGGACCTGAACTACGCCACTCGCTTGGCGCACGAAGCCCACAAACTGGGTCTGAAATGGATCGAGGAGGCGCTCAGCCCCGACGATTACTGGGGCTATCAGGCGCTGAAGAACAACGCCCCCAAGGGGATGCTGGTCACGACCGGCGAGCATGAGGCCACCCGCTGGGGCTTCCGCATGCTGCTGGAAATGGAATGCTGCGACATCATCCAGCCGGACGTGGGCTGGTGCGGCGGCGTCACCGAACTGCAGAAGATTTCGGCCTTGGCGGACGCCAAGGGCGTGCTGATGATCCCGCACGGCTCGTCGGTCTATTCCTACCACTTCGTGGTGACGCGCCATAACAGCCCGTTCGCCGAATTCCTGATGATGGCCCCCGGCGCCGACGAGGTCGTGCCCATGTTCCATCCGCAACTGATCGGCGAACCCGTCCCCGTAAACGGCCGCCTGAAGGTTCCAGATACGCCCGGCTTCGGTGTCGAGCTGAACCGCGACATCGCCCTGCATCGCCCCTACGCGCGTTAAGACGAAAGCCTCTCCGCCACCATGAAACTGCTGCGTTACGGGCCCAAGGGCCAGGAAAAGCCGGGCACGCTGGACGCCGAGGGGCGCATCCGCGATCTGTCGGGCGTTATCGCCGACATCACGCCGGACCAACTGCATGGCCCGGCGCTCGACGCGCTGAAGGCCATCGATCCGACCACCCTCCCTTTGGTCGAAGGCCAGCCCCGCTATGGCGTGCCGGTGAACGGCAGCCGCAAGTTCATCGCCATCGGCCTGAACTTCGCCGATCACGCCGAGGAATCAAACCTGCCGATTCCGGAAGAACCCGTCGTCTTCACCAAGGCGATCACCTGTCTGAACGGGCCGAACGACGATGTGGTGATCCCGCGCGGTTCAGAAAAGACCGATTGGGAAGTCGAACTCGGCGTCGTCATCGGCAAGCCCGCCTCCTACGTCTCCAAGGCCGAGGCGCTGGATCACGTCGCCGGCTACGTCTTGATCAACGACGTGTCCGAGCGCGCCTATCAGACCGAGCGCGGCGGCACCTGGGACAAGGGCAAGGGCTGCGACACCTTCGGCCCCGTGGGCCCCTGGATCGTCACCACCGACGAGGTCGGCGACGTGCAGAACCTGGACATGTGGCTGGATCTGAACGGCAAGCGGATGCAGACCGGGAACACCCGGACCATGATCTTCGGGGTCGCCGAAATCGTCTCCTATCTGTCCGAGTTCATGACGCTGGAGCCGGGCGACCTGATCACCACCGGCACCCCGCCCGGTGTGGGTCTTGGCCAGAAGCCGCCCCTCTATCTCAAACCGGGCGACACGGTCCGTCTGGGCATCCAGAAGCTGGGCGAACAGGGTCAGACCTTCGTGGAGTGGACGCGATGAGCGCCTATCAGGGCCGCTTTTCGGGCCGCACCGCCGTCGTCACCGGCGGCGCGTCGGGTCTGGGTAAGGCCGCCGCCGCCCGCATCGTCTCCGAGGGCGGCAAGGTCGTGCTGTGGGACCTGAACGCCGACGCTCTGACGGCCGCCGCTGCCGAGGTCGGAGCCGTCCATGTGATCGCCCTGGACGTCGCCGACCCCGACGCCGTCGCTGCTGCGGCCAACGCTTCGGCCCAGGCGCTAGACGGCCGCATCGACATCCTGGTCGCCTCGGCCGGCATCACCGGCGCCACCGTGCCGGTACAGGAGTTTCCCGTCGACAGCTGGAGGCGCGTCGTCGATATCAATCTGAACGGCGTCTTCTACTGCTCGCGCGCCATCGTGCCCTTCATGCTGGCCAACGGTTACGGCCGGATCGTCAATGTGGCCTCGGTCGCGGGCAAGGAAGGCAATCCCAATGCCTCAGCCTATTCCGCCTCAAAGGCCGGCGTGATCGGCTTCACCAAATCGCTGGGCAAGGAACTGGCCGGCAGGGGCGTCATCGCCAACAGTCTGACCCCCGCCACCTTCGAAAGCCCCATCCTGGAGCAACTGCCCCAGAGCCAGGTCGACTACATGCGCTCCAAGATCCCAATGGGACGCCTGGGCGAAGTCGAGGAAAGCGCCGCCATGGTCTGTTTCATGGCCTCGGAAGAATGCAGCTTCACCACCGCCTCGACGTTCGACACGTCGGGCGGCAGAACGACATACTAAGGACGAGCGCGTGGCTTCGGACCTTCGCATTGTCGACGGCCACGTCCACCTGTGGGACCTGTCGCGTGCGCGCTATGGCTGGCTTCAGGACGATCCCCTGCCGAACAATCCGGCGGGAGACATGTCGCCCATCGCCAACGCAAACTATCTGCTGGAGGACTACCTGGCCGACACGGCCGGCTGGCGCGTGGACAAGATCGTTCACGTCGAGGCGGGTCAGTCGATGGGCCAGCAGCTGGCCGAGACCGACTGGCTTCAGTCGATCGCTGATGACACCGATTATCCGCACGCCATCGTCGCCGGTGCCGATATGCTGGATCCTGACCTGGACGCTCTACTGGAAGCTCACGCGGCCCGCCCGAATGTGCGCGGCGTGCGCCAGATCGTCTGCTGGCACGAGGATCCGTTGAAGACCTACACCGACCGCGACCTGCTGCGTGATCCGCAGTGGGTCGAGGGCTTCGCCAAGCTGGCGCGCCACGGTCTGTCGTTCGACCTCCAGCTCTATCCGGCACAGATGGAGACCGCCGCGATCATCGCCGCGCGCCATCCCGACATCCCGATCATCGTCAACCACGCCGGTCTGCCGACCGATCGGGACGCGGCAGGGATGGAGCGCTGGCGCACAGGTCTGCGCCTGCTGGCCGCCCAGCCGCAGGTCTCGATCAAGATCTCGGGCCTGGGCATCACCGACCGCGCCTGGACGCCCGATAGCATCCGCCCCATCGTTCTGGAGTGCATCGACGCCTTCGGAACCGAACGGGCCATGTTCGCCTCGGACTTTCCCGTCGAGAGCGTCCACGGAACCTTCGACGCCTTCTATTCCGCTTTCGATGCGATCACGGCCGGCTTTTCGGCGGATGAGCGCGACCGGCTTTTCGCCCGCAATGCCGAGGCGATCTATCGCATCTGACCCATACGCCGAAGCCGCACCAAGACGGCAAGGCCCGAGAAACACCAGGAGAGTATCCCCATGGTCATCGAGACCGACGCCGCCCACACCTCCGGAGGGCTCGCCAAGCCCGCCAGGTCGCTGAAGGGTCCGCTGGCCTTCGCCATCGCCTGCTTCCTGATCTGGGGCCTGGCCTACGGCCTGCTGGACGTGCTGAACAAGCACTTCCAGGAGACGCTGAGCATCAGCCAGGCTGACAGCGCCTGGCTGCAGATCGCCTATTTCGGGGCCTATCTGCTGCTGTCGATTCCGGCAGGCATGCTGCTGCATGCGCGGGGCTACAAGTTCGGCATCGTGTCGGGCCTGACAGTCACCGCCATCGGCGCCTTGCTGTTCATCCCGGCGGCGGGCGCAGGCGCCTTCCTGCCCTTCGTCGGATCGATGTTCGTTCTTGCCGCCGGTCTGTGCATCCTGGAGACCAGCGCCGACACCTACGTCAATGTCCTGGGCGATCCGGCCAAAGCCTCACAGCGGCTGAACCTGGCCCAGTCGTTCAATGCGCTTGGCGTCTTCTTCGGTCCCCTGATCGGCGGCGCGGTCTTTTTCAGCCCGACGACGACCGAAGCCCTGGGCGGCGCGACCCGTTCGATCCAGATCGTGTACGGGCTGATCGCCGTCGGCGTGGTCCTGTTCGCCCTTGCCGTTTGGCGCGCCCGCCTGCCGGAGACCGGTCTGTCCGACCACGGCGGTGCGGTGCAAGGCGACGCCCCTGCCCTGCCCCTGTCCAGACAACCGCACTTCATCGCCGGCGTGATCACCCAGGCCCTCTACATCGGCGCCCAGGTCGGCATCGGCGCCTATTTCATCAATCTGGTGACGCACAACTGGCAGGGCCTGACGTCGCAGCAGGGTGCCTTCATGCTGTCGCTCGCGGCCATCGGCTATCTGGTCGGGCGCTTCTTCGCCACCGCCCTGCTGCTGAAGATCAAGCCACGCGTGCTTCTGACGGCCTATGGCGTCATCAATGTCGTGCTGACGCTGATTGTCGCCGCCGGCATCGACAAGGCCTCGCCCATCGCCCTGCTGGCCGTCTTCTTTTTCATGTCCACCATGTTCGCGACCATCTTCGCCCTGGGCACCGCCGGCCTGGGCGCCGGCACCAAGAAGGCCTCGTCTCTCATGGTCATGGCTATTGGCGGCGGCGTTCTGCTCCCTTGGCCGATGGGCCGGATCGCCGATCTGTACGGTGCCAATGTCGCCTTCCTCCTACCCGCCGCCTGCTTCGCCGTCGTCGCCTGGTACGGCTGGAAAGGTGCGGGGCTGGGGCTGAAGGCGGAGGCGAAGTGATGCGTCTTCGCACCGCCCTCCTCGCCTTCACGCTGTTGGCCGGCCCCACGGCTGCCTGCGCCCAGACAGGGACCCCGATCGTCGCCGTAGCGCCGGCTGCGCCGATCGACCGCCACGCGCTGGTCACGCGCCACAACGTGACCCTGACCGCCATCGATCGCCATGCGCCGATCATGCTGGGCAATGGTAATTTGGGCTTCACCGCCGACATCACCGGACTTCAAACCTTCCCGGAGCAGTATTCGGAACTCGCGCCCCTGCTGACCATGGCCCAATGGGCCTGGCACAGCTTTCCCAACCCAAACGGCTATACAGAACAGGACGGCCTGATCGATGTGCCCGTGCCGGGCCGGGGCGAACAGCCCTATGCCTGGATGAAGTCGTGGTCCGTGGCCGAGACGCAACCCGCCTACACCTGGCTGCGCGCCAATCCGCACCGGTTCTCGCTGAGTCGCATCGGCCTGAGCTTCGCCGACGGCAAAGCGCTGGAATTCGCCAAGATCGCCGACACGCAACAAACGCTGGACCTGTGGTCCGGCGCCCTTACCAGCCGCTTCACATACGACGGCCAGCCGGTCGAAATCGTGACCCGCGTCCACCCGACGGTGGACATGCTCATGGTCGAGATTGCCTCGCCTCTCGTTTCATCTCAGGGCCTCGGCGTCCAGGTCCGCTATCCGGGCGTGAACCCCGCCATCAATCCCGACCCGACGATGTTCCAGAGCGATGGCGACCAGAGCCTGAATATCGTCGCCTCCGACACAGGCGACGTCCACATTCGCCGCATCCTGGACGACACCACCTATTATTCCGGCATCACCGCATCCGGTAAGATCGAACAAAGCGGCCCCGACGCCTTCCGGGTGGCCGCTGCTGGTCGCGACCGGCTGACCGTCATGGTCCGCTTCGATCAGCAGGAGCCCGTTGAGAAGACGTCTGCTTACTCCGCTGGGGTCCAGGCAACGACTGCACACTGGAACAGTTTCTGGACCCAGGGCGGCGCCGTTGATTTCACGGGCTCTACCGATCCGCGAGCGGCAGAACTGGAACGTCGCGTCGTCCTGTCGCAGTACCTGTCGGCGGTGAACGGCGCCGGCGAACTGCCGCCCCAGGAAGAGGGTCTTTTCTCCAACAGCTGGTACGGCAAGTTCCACCTGGAAATGCACCCCTGGCACGCCGGCTGGCAGGCCATGTGGGGCCATCCCGACATGCTTGAACGCAGTCTGCCTTGGTATGTCGGCAATCTGGACAACGCGCGCGCCGAGGCCGCCCGTCACCACGTCAAGGGCGCCTGGTGGCCCAAGATGGTCGGGCCCGAGGGTCGCAATAGCCCCAGCCTGGTCTCGCCCTTCATCATGTGGCAGCAGCCGCATCCGATCCTTTTGGCCGAACTGGTCTGGCGCGCCGACAAGGATCCGGCCGTGCTCGACCGATACGGCGAGGTGGTCGAGGCGACCGCCGACCTGTTGGCCACCTGGCCCATCGAACGCGACGGCCAGTTGAACCTAGGCACGCCGATGATCCCGGCGCAGGAAAACTATGATCCTCTGACCACGGTGAACCCGACGTTTGAAGTCGAGTATTTCCGCTGGGCCCTCGAAACCGCGCAACAGTGGCGCGAACGCAAGGGTCAGGCCCGCCGCATCGACTGGGATCAGGCCCTGGCCAAGATCGCGCCGCCGCCAATGAGGGACGGCCTGTATCTGCCTGTCGAGAGCGTGCCGGACTTCTGGGAGACGGCCATGTCCGAAGCCTGTCGCCGACACGCAGCGGCGGCTCAGTGCAAGAACCGCGACCATCCCTCCTTCCTGATGGCTTATGGCTTCATTCCCGGCGCGCGGATCGATCCCACCACCATGCGCCGCACGTTTGAAGCGGTTGAGCAGAACTGGGACGTCCGCCAGACCTGGGGTTGGGATTTCCCAATGATGGCGATGACGGCCGCTCGCCTTGGCGAACCGGACAAGGCGGTGAACTGGCTGTTCGCCGACCTGAAGAACAATCAGTGGGGCGTAACCGGGATGACCCCGCGCGTTCACCTGGACGAACACGCCGACGAACTGGTGCCCGTCTCGGCCGGCGCCGGCGGCGTGACGATGGCGGTCAATCCCGACGGTCCCGGCTATCGCCGCGCGGCCGAGACCTATTTCCCGTCCAACGGGTCGCTGCTGATGGCCGTGGGTCTGATGGCAGCAGGTTGGGACGGGTCCAGCGGCCATGCGCCCGGTTTCCCAAAGGAAGGCTGGACCGTCCGCGTCGAAGGCCTGACCCCCGCGCCCTAATCCATAAAAACCCGAGAGGACCGCCCCAATGACGACCTCGAGACGCACCGCCCTGAAGGCCCTGCTCAGCGCCCCAGCCGTCGGCGCCTTCGCCACGACGACCGCTCAGGGGCAGGCCACACCGGCCGTCCTACCGGCGCCGGGACAGACCCCCGCCTGGCCCGCGCCCAACACTGCCCCGCCCTCGACTCAAGAGACGCCGGTCGAGCGGCCGCGCTGGGACGGCCCCGTGCCGACCGAGTGGGTCGATCCCAAGACCGGCCATCGCATCCGCCGCGTCTCGCCCGATGGCGGGGGCGGAAAGCCCTATTTCTACAAGAACATGTTCTTGCCCAAGAAGGTTGGGGCGCCCGACCTGATGGTCACCTCGACGCCTCAGGGCATCTCGACCGTCAATCTGGCGACCTGGGCCGTCGATATTCTGGTCCCCGACCATGACGCCGACCTGATGTTCACGGGCCGCAAGGGGCGCAACGTCTATTATTCGGTGACCGCGCCTGGCGAAGGCCAGTTGATGGACCGCGCCAAGACCCTGTTCGTCATCGACGTCGACACCAAGCAGCGTCGCGAGATCGGCCGGATTTCGAACGGCCAGATCAACTCGGTCAATGCGGATGAGACCCTGCTGCTGGGCTTCGTGGCCTTTGACAGCCAACCGCTCCAGCCGACCGTGCCCGATCCGCGCAACCGCCGCTTCGATCAGGCCGAATACGAAGCTGATGGGCCGGACGGAAAGCCGTTGAACTTCGCCCGCGCCAAGGGCGTCCGGATGCTTCAACGCTGGGCCGCGCGCTATCCGATGGAGATCTTCGTCATCGACCTGACGACGGGCGAGCGACGCGTGATCCACAAGACCAACGAATGGATCGGCCATACTCAGTTCTCCCCTACCGATCCCCAGCAGATCATCTTTTGCCATGAAGGCCCCTGGCACCGCGTGGATCGAATGTGGGCTATCCGCGCAGATGGCACGGGCCTGAGAAAGACCCATCAGCGGACGATGAACTTCGAAATCTTCGGCCACGAATGGTTCAGCCCGGACGGCAAACAGGTGCTCTATGACCTGCAAACCCCGCGCGGCCAGGTCTTCTGGGTCGCCTCGGTCGATCTGGAAACGGGCCGCCGGGTCTATCGTCGGGTCGAGCAGAACGACTGGTCGGTCCATTACAACGTCTCACCGGACGGCCGTCTGTTCGCTGGCGACGGCGGCGACGGCGACATGGTCGCTCATGCGCCCGACGGTAAATGGCTGGTCCTGCTGCGCCCCGAACCGATCGTCGATGAAGATCCGTCCAGCGACAAGGACAACCAGATCTTCGTCGAATATCTGCGCTCCGAGCGGCTCGTGGATCTGTCCAACCACGACTACCGGCTTGAGCCGAATCTGACTTTCACGCCGGACGCAAAATGGATCGTCTTCGTGTCGAACATGCACGGCGCCAACCACGTCTATGCTGTCGAAATCGACCGTGATGCTTAGAAAAATCGCCAATCGCTCGAACCCTAACGCCTGAGATGTCGAGGATTTACCGACGTACTCAGCGGAATCTCTCGGCCCTGACATCACCTTGTTGCAAAATGCGGGAAGCTGTTGCAATAAGCGACACGTCGCCAATCCGAATATACGCGACAGCATGCCACAAAATGACACCGGTGCCAGATGGACGCCGGGATGGGGAGAGAACGAATGCGACGGATCAACACCCGGACTCTGTGCGCGGTTGGCGTATCCCTGGCGGCCCTGATGGGTGCGTCGGCGGCTGCGGCTCAGGCGGTTCCTGCCTCAGAACCCATCACGCAAGACGCCGCCCAAGATGCAACCGTGGTCGATGAAATCGTCGTCACCGGCTTCCGGTCCAGCCTGCAACAGGCGCTGAACATCAAGCGCCGCGAAGCCGGAGCGGTGGACGCCATCCTGGCTGAAGACATGGCCGACTTCCCCGATCAGAACTTGGCCGAAGCGATCCAGCGCCTGCCCGGCGTGACCATCGACCGCGTCAACGGCCAGGGCACCACCATCTCGGTGCGTGGTTTGGGTTCCGATTTCACCCGCACCCGCATCAACGGCCTGGAAGCCCAGGCTGCGTCTGGCGGCAACCGCAACCGCAGCTTCGACTTCTCGATGTTCGCGTCCGAATTGTTCAACAGCATCAAGGTTCGCAAGACGCAATCGGCCGAGATCGAGGAGGGCTCGCTGGGCGCCACGGTCGATCTGCAGACGGGTCGCCCCTTGGACTTCGGCGGCAGCGGCCTGAACTCCGCCCTGTCTGTACAGGGTTCGTACAATGATCTGTCCGAGAAGACGGTGCCGCGGCTCGCGGGTCTGCTCAGCTGGTCGAACGAGGACCGAACTTTCGGCGCCCTGGTGTCAATTGCCTATTCCGAGCGGTCGCCAATCCTGGGCAGCTTCAACACGACGCGTTGGCAGAAGGGCGACCCGTCAAACGTCAACGCCGCCGGCAATCCCTATGGGCGCGGCCAGAACTTCGGCGGCTGCATTCCCTGCACCACGACGGCGCAACGTGACGCCGTCCTGAACGCCTTCTATCCCCGCATCCCGCGCTACACCTTGGGCAATACTCAGGAAGACCGCCTGGGCATGACGGGCGCGCTGCAATGGCGGCCAAGCGACCGCACCGAGGCGGTGCTGGACGTCCTGTGGTCGCGTTTCAACTCGGAACTGGAAAGCCCCAACATCGAAGCCTGGTCGTTCAGTCGCGCCAACGTCAACAGCGTCGTCGTGCGCGATTATGCGATCGACGCCGACAAGAACATCCTGTCCTACGGGGTGTTCGACAACATGCTGGTGCGCGCCGAAAACGGCTTCACCCGCAACGAAAGCAACTTCTACCAAGCCTCTCTGAACGTCCGCCACGATTTCAGCGACCGCTTGCATGGCAATCTGAAGGTCGGCGCCAACCGATCCGAAGCCCGCACGCCGCTCAATGTCGCCTATGCCTTCGAGGCCGCAGGCATAAACGGCTACACCTTCGACTTCCGCGAGGATGATCGCCGGCCGCGCATCAACTACGGCTTTGACGTCACCTCGGGTCAGCGCTTTACCCTGGTCAATGCGACGCGCAGCAACGCCGGCGGCAACTTTGACAATAAGGTCGGCGCCGGCTCCTTGGCCTACGACTGGTCCGACTCCCTGACCTTCAAGATCGGCGGCGAGTATCGCACATATGGGTTCGAGACCTTCGGCCTGACGCGGACCAAAACGTCTCCGACCGGCGCCGATCGGCTTACCGGGGTCGACAGCATCGGACGCGTCGTCAGCATCGGGGACGGTGTAAGCGCCGGCGCAGGTTCGGACCTCAGCTTCATCGTTCCGGACATTTCCAAGATTGCTGACTTCCTCAGCTTCTATGACGATCCCCTTGTCCCTAATCGCAGCGAGCGTGAAGTGGACGAAACGGATAAGGGCGTCTTCTTCCAGGCCGACTTCAATACGACTGTTGGAGGTATGGTCCTGCGCGGCAATGCGGGCATCCGCTATGCCCAGACCGAGGTCACGGCCAAGGGCTGGCAAACCATTGCGGTGGGGACGCCGCCGGTCACGACCTATGACTATGTCACGACCGACAACGACTATGACGACGCCTTGCCGTCCTTCAATCTGGCGCTGGAGCCGCGTGACGACGTCGTGATTCGCCTGGGCGCCGCCAAGGTGATGTCCCGTCCGACTCTCGGCGATCTGACCCCGGGCGGCAGCGTCTCACCGACAACCCGCACCGTCTCCTACGGAAACCCGCTTCTCGATCCGTTCCGCGCCACCAACTACGATTTCTCCGTCGAGTGGTATTTCCAGACTGAGGGCCTTTTGGCCGCCGCCGTCTTCTACAAAGACATCGACAGCTTCATCACATCCGAAACCGTCGGCATCCCCTACAACCAGCTGGGCCTGCCCAACGAACTGCTTCAGGGCGCTGCAAGCCCGACCGACATCTTCCAGGTCACGCGCCGCCTGAACGGCGAAGGCGGCGCGCTGAAGGGGATCGAAATCCAATATCAGCAACCCTTCACCTTCCTGCCTGGCCTTTTGTCCAACTTCGGCTTCACCGGGAATGTCACCTGGGTTGATTCCGAGGTCAGCTACGGCACGGCCGGCAAAAACCGTCTGACAGGCCAGTCGAAGAACACCGCCAACGCGACCCTGTACTACGAGGACGGCCCATTCCAGGCCCGCGTCTCGGTCGCACACCGCAGCCAGTATCTGCTGTCCTTCCCTGGCGCGAACGGCAACTCCAAAGAAGGGGTCAACGACACCACCAATGTCGATGCCTCGATGTCCTACGAGTTCACGCCGAACCTGACCTTCTCGCTCGAAGGCATCAATCTGACGGACGCCTACACCGACCGTTATGTCGACGTGACCAACCGCGTGTCCGACTACCGTCACACCGGCCGAGAGATCGCCGTGGGATTGCGCTGGAAGTATTGAGCCTCCCTCCCTGACGCCTCCAGCGCGACAAACTAAAGGCCCGGAGCGAACATCTCCGGGCCTTCTTTTTAGCCAAGCAAAAAGCGGCGATTGAGGTTTTCGGATCCCTCGCCGCCTCTACAAATACGCTCCGACCTGCCAGGGCACGAACTCGTTGTCGCCGATGCCGAGGGCTTCGGATTTGGATGGCTCGCCTGAGGCCACATCGAGCATTTTCTGGAAGATGACCTCGCCGACCCCGGCCAGGCTGGTCCCGGTCAGGATGGGCGAGGCGTCGATGTCCATGTCCTCGTCCATCCAGTTCGCCAGTTTGGCGTTGGAGGCGACCTTGATCGACGGGGCGGGCTTGGCGCCGAAGACCGAGCCCCGGCCGGTGGTGAAGACGATCAGATTGGCGCCCGAGGCGATCTGGCCCGTGGCCGAGCACGGGTCGTAACCGGGGCTGTCCATGAAGCTGAGGCCCTTGGCCTGGAGCGGTTCGGCGTATCCGATCACGTCGTTCAGCGGGGTCGAACCGGACTTTGCCACCGCGCCCAGCGACTTTTCCAGGATGGTGGTCAAACCGCCCTTCAGATTGCCGGGCGACGGATTGTTGTTCAGCTCCATCTGATGACGGTCCGCATAGTCGCGCCACCACACCAGGCGCGCATTCAGCTTGTCCGCCACATCCTGAGACGCCGCACGCCGCAGCAGCAGATGTTCCGCGCCCCAGATTTCGGGCGTTTCCGACAGCATGGCCGAGCCGCCGTGCGCGACCAGCAGATCGACCGCTGCGCCCAGGGCCGGATTGGCGGTGACGCCGGACCAGCCGTCAGAACCGCCGCATTGCAGACCGACAGTCAGGTGAGATGCGGAAACAGGTTGGCGCTGGACCTGCGCCGCCTCGGCGACCAGGTCGCGAACGATGTCGATCCCGGCCTCAATCGCACGAGCCGTGCCGCCGGCCTCCTGGATCGTCAGGGCGCGCAGCCGCGGGCCGGATTGAAGGCCTTCATTGGCTAGCCAGGCGGGAATCTGATTGGCCTCGCAGCCCAAGCCCACGATCAGGATGGTATGAAAGTTCGGATGCTTTGCATAGCCCGCTAAAGTCCGCTGCAGCAGCGTCACGTCGCTGCTGAGCGACGAGCCGCCGCAACCGCCTTGGTGAGTGAATGCGACCACGCCATCGACACCCGCAGGCAGACTGGAGTCCAAGAAGGCGTCGGCGATGCGGCGCGCCACGGTGGCAGAACAGTTCACGCTGGTCAGGACGCCGATGTAGTTGCGTGTGCCGACGCGGCCGTCGGGGCGAACGATGCCGTTGAACGTCGCGCCAGACAACGGCGCCGGCGGACGCAAGTCGGCCCCGACCTCAGCTTCACGTCCGTCCTCGGCCATAGCCAGGTTGTGAATGTGGACATGATCGCCGGCCGCGATGGCGACCTTCGCGCGCCCGATCACCTGACCGTAGCGGCGGACCAGACCGCCCTCCTCCACCGCATGACGGGCGATCTTGTGGCCGGTGGCGATGTCGGCGCGCGCCGGCGCGTTCAGACCATCGGGCGTATCGCCGCTGGCGATTTCGTCCAGGGCGATGGCGACGTCGTCGGCGGGGTTCAGGATCAGGACGCGAGACATGGACTACTCCGCGACCAGACGCGCGGCCTCGACGGCGCCGTTCTGGCTGAGCGACAGATAGGCGGACGTGACCGCTGCGGCGAACCGGTCGTCAGCGGCCAGCGCGGGCGGGAAGACGGCGGACAGGCTCAGCAAGGCCGAAACGCGCGACTGATCAGTGTCGGCGCCAGCCAACAGTTCAGAGGTCCTGGCCGCCAGAGGATCGTCGACGACGACCTTCTCGCCCGTTTCGGTCACGCCCGACTGCCACTTCATCCAGGCGGCGACGCCCAAGGCCATGGCCGGAATGCCCTGCCCGGCCGCCAGACGTTCGGCGGCGCCGGCCAGCAGGCGCTGAGGCAGCTTTTGCGAGCCGTCCATGGCGATCTGGCGGGTGCGATGCATCAGGGCCGCATTGGAGAACCGGGCCATCAGCGCCTCGCCATAGGCGGGGATGTCCAGACCCGGCGGCGGGTTCAGCGTGGTTTCGGCCTCGTCCCACAGGGCCTCGACATAGGCGCGGAATGCCGGCGCCGCGACAACCTCGTGGACATGTTCATAGCCCGACAAGGCGCCCAGATAGGCGATGGCTGAGTGTGCGCCGTTAAGAAGGCGCAGCTTGGCGTCCTCCCACGGCTCGACCGCGTCGGTCAGTTGCACGCCGAGAGAGGCGAAGTCCGGCCGCTCGCCGGCGAACCAGTCCTCGATCACCCACTGGGTGAAGGGTTCGGCCTTGACCATGCCCCGGTCCTCGGCTCCGAGACGCGCGGTCAGGCGAACGATGTCGTCGGAGGTGGTCGCCGGGACAATCCGATCGATCATCGTCTGGGGGAAGGCGCCCTCGGCTTCGATCCAGTCCGCCAGCGACGGGTCGATCCGGCGCGCCATGGCTATGACCCCGGCACGGATACGCTTGCCGTTGTGGGGAAGGTTGTCGCAACTGATGACGGTGAAGGGCTTCCGCCCCGCCGCCCGTCGCGCCTGCAACGCCGCGACGATGAATCCAGGCGCGGTACGGGGCGCGGCGATATCAACCAGATCGGCCGCGACATCAGCGTCGCTCAAAAGCAGGTCGCCGGTCGTCGGATCGAGGCGATAGCCCTTTTCCGTCACAGTCAGGGTGACGATATGGACATCGGCGTCGGCCATGGCGGCGACCAGGGCGGCGGGGTCTTCCGGCCCGACCAGAACGCCGCGACAGGCTCCGATCACGCGCAGATGTTCCTCCGACCCATCGCGCACGACCAGGGTGTACAACCCGTCCTGCGGGTTCAGTTGATCGCGCACGCCGGGCGATCGCAGCGACGCCCCCAGCACGCCCCAGCGCGGATCGCCCGACCTGATCGCATCGTCGAACACGACTGCCTGGTGGGCGCGGTGGAAGGCGCCGATGCCCAGATGGACGACACCCGTCTTCACCTGGGCGCGGTCGTAGCCGGGGACGGCGACGTCGGCGGGCAGCCCCTTCAGAACGGCTGGATTCAGTCTGCTCACAGCTTGTAGGCCGCTTTGACCAGGCCATAGGTCAGGGCGTGGGCCAGTTCGTGCGCCTCGTCCTCCTCCATCCGGTGCTCGACGACCAGTTTGGCCAGGAAGCCGCAGTCCATGCGCCGCGCCACGTCGTGGCGGGCGGGTATGGACAGGAAGGCGCGGGTGTCGTCGTTGAAGCCGACCGTATTGTAGAAGCCGGCCGTTTCGGTGACCTGTTCGCGGAAGCGACGCATCCCCTCGGGACTGTCGTGGAACCACCAGCTGGGCCCCAACTTCAGCGCCGGATAGTGGCCGGCGAGCGGCGCAAGTTCGCGGCTATATGTGGTCTCGTCCAGGGTGAATAGGATCAGAGACAGACGCCTGTCCGAGCCGAAACGATCCAGCAGCGGCTTCAGCGCGCGGACGTAATCGGTCTGGGTCGGGATATCGCAGCCCTTGTCACGGCCGAAGCGATTGAAGACGGTGGCCGAGTGGTTGCGGAAGCTGCCGGGGTGAAGCTGCATCACCAGACCATCCTCGACCGACATGGCGGCCATTTCGGTCAGCATCTGGCCGCGGAATAGTTCAGCGTCGGCGGCGCTGGCAGGGGCGGTCGAGACGCGCCGGAACAGGGCCTCGGCTTCGGGCTTGGGCAGGTCGGCAGTGAAGGCTGTCGGGTGGCCGTGATCGGTCGAGGTGGCGCCCATTTCGATGAAGAAGGCGCGGCGGGCGCGCAGGGCCTGCAGGTATCCATCCCAGCTCAGCGTGTCCCGGCCGGTCTGTTCGGCCAGGATTTTCAGATTGTCGCGGAAGCCTTCATATTCGGGATCCAGAACCGGATCCGGACGATAGGCGGTCAGCACCCGTCCCTTCCAGCCCGAGGCTGCGATGGTCCTGTGATGCTCCAGCGTGTCCAGCGGGCTCTCGGTCGTGGTCAGGACCTCGATATTGTAGCGATCGAACAGGGCGCGCGGCCTGAAGGCGTCGGTCTTCAGGGCCGCATCGATCAGGTGGTAATAGTGATCCGCCGTCTCGGCCGACAGGCGCACGTCGATGCCGAAGGCCTCGGCATAGACCCAGTCGTGCCACATCCGCGAAGGCGTCCCCCGGAACAGGTGATAGTTCTCGGCGAAGCGCCGCCAGATTTTGCGCGGATCGGTCTCGACCGGCCCGCCATCGGCGCGCGGCACGCCCAGATCCTCCATCGCCATGCCCTGCGAGTGCAGCATGCGAAAGACATAGTGGTCGGGCGTGATCAGAAGTTCGGCCGGATTGGCGAAGGGTTCGTTCAACGCAAACCAGCTCGGGTCCGTATGGCCATGCGGGCTGATGATCGGCAGCCCCTTGATCTCACCATACAGACGACGCGCGATCGCCCGGGTGTCGGCGTCCGCCGGAAACAGGCGATCGGGGTTCAGTTTGAGCGGATGAACCATAGCGTTCCTCATGGCCTCGTGGCGGAGGCTTGGTTCGCCTCTCGATCTTGATCCAACAAACCTACAACATGGGCTGCAAAAAGACACCGGTTACCGTAGTCAAACCTCAGCTTGTTTTCGGCGTCAGACGTCGGATTTTTCGCAAGCCTGCTCTGGCGCCTTGCGTCCGGACGCGAGGCTGGACATAAGGGCCGCTCACCGCCCGTGCGGGCCGGCTTAGCTCAGTTGGTAGAGCGCCAGTTTTGTAAACTGGATGTCGCGGGTTCGATTCCTGCAGCCGGCACCACGCCTTTCGACCATCGGGGACATGGCCGACACCACCAACAAGCTGGGCCACAAGATCGGTGCGCGAGGCGGCAGAACCCGCCAGGCGATTC
The DNA here is from genome assembly GCF_022654015.1 of Brevundimonas diminuta. Lineage (NCBI taxonomy): Bacteria > Pseudomonadati > Pseudomonadota > Alphaproteobacteria > Caulobacterales > Caulobacteraceae > Brevundimonas > Brevundimonas diminuta. The sequence continues at coordinate 1,534,172 of NZ_CP073063.1, read as the reverse complement.
TGGACGCGACCCAACGCCTGTTGAACGAGCGGCATTACGGTGAAATCCGCGTCGCCGATCTGGCCTTGGCCGCCGGTGTATCGCCTTCCAACTTCTACACCTATTTCAAGACGGTCGAAGAACCTGTTCTGGCGTTGTGCGAGGTCGCCGCGACGGATTTTCAGGGGCTGGCGGCGCATTTCCAGGCCGACTGGCCGGGCGACAAGGCCTTCGTCATCGCGCGCGCCTTCATTCTGGATGTGATGTCCATCTGGCGCAGCCACGGTCAGGTGCTGCGTGTCGAACATATGCTGGCCGACAATGGCGACGCCGCCTTCGTCGAAAGCCGGGTGCGCCGTTTGCGCCGGCTGCACTTGTCGATCGAACGCCGTGTGGCCCAGGCCCACGCCAGCGGCCTGCATCCCAGGGACTATAATCCGCGGCTCGCCTCGTACCAGATCGCCTCCATCGCGGAATCGACGGCGGCCAGTTTCGATCTGTTGCGGCGGGCCGATACGCCCGAAGCCATCCTGGATACGGCGGCCATCATTATCGTGAAGCTGACGACGGGACGTTAGAGGCCCAAAGGCCCATACAGCCAGGTCAACCAGATCCCGACGGCCAGGAAGACGCCGAAGGGCAGCTTCTCCGATCCGCTGACGCTGCGCCGGACCACCAGAATACCGAAGACCAGACTGAGCCCGACCGCGCAGGCCCACAGCAGCACGCTGGGCAGGCCCATCCAGCCGACCCAGGCCCCTGCTCCTGCGAACAGGAAGGGGTCGCCTCCCCCCAGTCCCTGGTGTTTTCGGACGAGCTGGTACAGCCAGCCGACCAGCCACAGACCACAAAATCCGACAGCCGCGCCAATCAGATTGGATAGACCGAGGCCCCAATCCAGAATCAGCGCGACCGTGACGCCTGTAGAGATTAAGGGCAGCGTCAGACTGTCCGGCAGCCAGAAGTGTTCACCGTCGACGATGGCGATCAGCAACAGCTGCCAACCCAGAACGGCCGTGGCGGCGATCATGAATGCCGAGGCGGCGCCTGTCGCGCCCCACACCCCCGCCCAGATCCCGACTCCGGCCGACGCCAGTTCGATCAGCGGATAACGCGGCGAAATCCGCGTGTGGCACCGCGCGCACCGCCCGCGCAAACCAAGCCAGCTGAAGACCGGCACAAGCTCCCAGGAACGGAGCGTCTGATCGCATCCCCGGCATCGCGAACGCGCGACGACGATGTCCTCGTCGCGCGGCAGGCGAACGCTGACGGCGGCGATCAAACTGCCGACGATCAGGCCCAGCCCGCCCATCACGGCGGCGGCGAGTACAGGGTTCATCAGGGCGTCCAGACGGCGGCGAACCGTTCAGGCTTAACCGCCTCCGAGCGCCACCGCCACATGATAGGTCACCAGCGACGCCAGATAGGCCAGACCGAACATGTAGCCGATCATGATCCACGTCCATTTCAGCGAGTTGGTCTCGCGCCGCACCACGCCCAAAGTGGCCACACACTGGGGCGCAAAGATGTACCAGGCCAGGAAGGACAAGGCCGTCGCCAACGACCAATGCGACGCCAGGGTCGAGGCCAGAAGGCCCGTCGCATTCTCTGCGTCTGCTATGGCGTAGGTCGTGCCCAGCGCCGCCACCGCGACCTCGCGCGCTGCCATGCCGGGGATCAGGGCGATCACCATTTGCCAGTTGAAGCCGATGGGCGCGAAGATCGGCTCCAGCGCCCGGCCGATCATGCCCGCGAAGGAATAGTCGATGGCCGGCAGGGTCGCGTTCTCAGGCGGATAAGGGAAGGTCGCCAGCACCCACAGAATGATCACGAGCGGCAGGATGATGCGGCCCGCGCGGTTCAGGAAGATCTTGGCCCGGAGCCACAGATTGAAGCCGACGCTGCGCAGATCCGGCGTCTTGTAGGCCGGAAGCTCCATCATGAAGGGCTCGACCGCCCCTCGCCAGAACACCTTGCGGATCAGCAGTGAGACGATCAGGGCGCTGACGATCCCGGCGGCGTAGAGGCCGAACATCACAAGGCCTTGCAGGTTTGCGAAGCCCCAGACCGTCTCATTCGGAATGAAGGCGGCGATGATCAGCGTATAGACCGGGATGCGCGCCGAGCAGGTCATCAGCGGGGCGACCAGGATGGTGGTCAGGCGGTCTCGGCGCGAATCGATCACCCGCGCCGCCATGACGCCGGGAATGGCGCAGGCGAAACTGGACAGCAGGGGTATGAAGGCCCGACCGTGCAGCCCCGCGCCGCCCATAATCTTGTCCATCAGGAAAGCCGCGCGGGCCATATAGCCGAAGTCTTCCAGCGCGATGATGAACAGGAAGAGGATCAGAATCTGCGGCAGGAACACCAGCACGCTGCCGACGCCGGAAATGATGCCGTCCACGATCAGGCTTTGCAGCAGACCGTCGGGCAGGACGTTGGCGACCAAGCCGCCCAACCAGGCGATGCCGGCCTCGATCCCGTCCATTACGGGCGCGGCCCAGCTGAACACGGCCTGGAACATCACGAACAGCAGGGCGAACAGGATCAGCAGCCCGCCGACCGGATGCAGCAGCACCGAGTCGATTTTGCCGGTAAGGGTATCGGGCCGTTCAGGCGGCCGGACACAGGCCTTCATGATCCGCTCGGCTTCGCGGGCGGCGGCTCGTAGCTCGGCGGCGTCCGGACTGCGCCATTGGCTTTCGGTCACGGCCGCGACGGCGGCCTGGTCCTCTATGGCGGCGACCAGATCGTCGATGCCGCGCTTGCGCGTGGCCACGGTGGTGATGATCGGCACGCCCAGTTCGGCGCGCAATCGCTCCAAATCTATGCGCATGCCCTGTCGCTGGGCGATGTCATACATGTTCAACGCCAGAACCATCGGCCGGCCGACGGCCTTCAGCTCCAGAATCAAACGCAGGACCAGGCGCAGATTGGTGGCGTCGGCGACGCAGACCACGACGTCGGGCGGCGTCTCGCCGGCCAGTCGCCCCAGAACGGCGTCGCGCGTGACCTCCTCGTCCGGGCTGCGGGCGCGCAGGGAATAGGTGCCGGGCAGATCAAGCACCGACATCGTGCGGCCCGAAGCGGCGCGGATCAGGCCTTCCTTACGCTCCACCGTCACGCCGGCGTAGTTGGCGACCTTCTGGTGGGCGCCGGTCAGGGCGTTGAACAGAGCCGTCTTGCCGCTATTGGGATTGCCGACCAGCGCGACACGAGCCGTCTTCAGCGCGATGTCCATCAGGCGGCGCCCAGCCGGATCGAAAGGCTTTCCGCCTCGTGGCGACGCAGGGCCACGCGCATGTCGTCCACCTTCATGGCGATGGGGTCGCGTCCGAACAGACCTTCGTGCAGCAGTTCGATCTGCGCGCCTTCGACAAAGCCCAGTTCCAGCAGACGGCGTTCCAGCTCGACCGCCTCGCCCTGATGGTGACAATGGGCGCCCACCTGAACGATGACGCCGCGATCGCCGCGTCGGGCCTGGCTCAACTTGATGGTGTCGGTCAATTCTACGCTCGCACGGGCGAGGCCGCTCCCCAACGGCTCCGCGTTTCTTTGACACTGATTATCAGGTGCGAGGGGGCTACGTCCAGCAGGACAGCTTGACCAATTGCCGCGCCGGTGCGTTGCGCTATCACAAGGCAAACAGGAAGCCGCCATGACCCGCCACGCCCTCGTCGCCCCCCTTCTTCTGGCCCCGCTTTTGACCCTGGCCGCCTGTGGTCAGGGTGAGCCGTCCGCAACCACGCCTGCCGCGCCGGTCCACGTGCTGACGGATGTGGAAAAGGCGACACTGCTGGCCTCCCTGCCCGCCCCCTACAATGCGGGCGATCTCGAGAACGGGCGTCGGGCGTTTGCCCGCTGTCGCGCCTGCCACACCATCGGCGAAGGCGGCCCAGACATGGCAGGGCCAAACCTGTACGGCGTGTTCGGCCGCAAGGCGGGAGATCGCCCGCGCTACAACTATTCCAACGCCATGCGCACGGCGACCTTCACCTGGGACGCCGAGAAGCTGGATCACTGGTTGGAAAACCCGCGCACCTTCCTGCCCGGCAACAAGATGACCTTCCCCGGTCTGCCCGACGCCACGGATCGCCGCGACGTGATCGCCTTCCTGAAGGTGGAGACGGGCTACAAGCCGGAACCTGCGCCCGCCGCTTGACCCGTCAGGCCTCGGGCAATTCCCTGGGGCCGCCTTCGCGCAGTTCCTGGGCTTCCCACTCCTCGATCTTGCGGGCGGTCCATTCCGGCGACTTGGTGAAGCGCGCCAGGACGCCATAGATCACCGGCACGACGAACAGAGTAAGGACGGTGGCGAAGATGGCGCCGGTGAAGATCACCACGCCGATCGTCTGACGGCTGCCGGCGCCGGCGCCTTGCCACAGCACCAGCGGCAGGGCGCCGAAGGCGGTTGCGATCGAGGTCATGATGATCGGACGCAGACGCAAGGACGACGACTCGATGATCGCCTCCCGGATCGTCCGCCCCTGGTCGCGCAGCTGATTGGCGAACTCGACGATCAGAATGCCGTTCTTGGCCGCCACCCCGATCAGGATGATCAGACCAATCTGGCTGTAGATGTTCAGGCTGGAGCCCGCCATCAGCAGGCCGAACAGACCGCCCGCCGCCGCCAGGGGCACCGTCAGCATGATGACCGCAGGCGTGATCCAGCTTTCGAACTGGGCCGCCAGAACCAGGAAGACGAGCAACAACGCCAGACCGAAGGCCGCGAACACGGCCCCGCCCGCCTCCTGTTGGTCGCGCGCCGCCCCGCCCCACTGGGTGACGACGGCGCCTTGCGGCTGCTTGGCCGCCTCGGCGTTCAGGAACTGGATCGCGTCGTCGATCGTGGTGCCGGGATTGAGGTCGGCCTGCAGGGAGATCGCGCGCTGTCGGTCCAGTCGGCGACGGTCGGGCGTGTCGCCGCTGGTCTTGGTCGTGACCACGGCTGACAGCGGCACCAGTTGGCCGCCCCCAGTTGCAACATACAGGGCTTCCAGGTCGGCGACCTCGCGACGATTGTCGCGCTCGGTCTGCAGGATGACATCGTATTCCTGACCGCCCTTGATGTAGGTCGTGGCGCGGCGAGAGCCGAACATGGTCTCCAGCGTGCGGCCGATGGACTGAGACGAAACGCCCAGCGCGGCAGCTTTCTGCGGATCGACATCGACCAACAGACGCGGCGAGTTCGGCTCATAGTTAAGGCGTGGACGCGAGAAGCCGGGATTGGCCTGGGCGGCGGCCAGCATGGGCTGAAGCCAGGCGTAGATCTGCTGATAGTCGCTGCCGGTCGCGATCAACTCGATGGAGTTGGAGTTGCCGCCGCCCCGCTGGAAGGCGCCGGGAGTAGAGGCGTTGACTTGGGCGCCGGTCTGGCCGCGCAGCTTGCCGTTCAATTCCTGAGCGATCTCGGCCGCCGAGCGGTCGCGCTTGGACCAGTCGGCGAGCGTAAGGACCGCATTGCCCGAGTTGAAGCTGCCGCCGCCGAAGCCGGGCGCGGACACCAGATAGCTGTCGGCCTCGCCGCTGGTCTTGTATTCGGCCAGCAGGGGCTCCAGCCCCAGCATGATCTTGCGGGTGTAGTCGAAGCCCGCGCCTTCGGGCCCGGCGACGCGCACCGTGACCCGGCCGCGATCCTCGTCCGGCACCAGTTCGTTGGGCAGGGTCAGGAAGATACCGCCCGCGCCCGCAGCAACTAGCAGGATCAAGGCGCCGACGCCGATCACGGCGATGCGACGGCCCAACAGCATGTCCAGCGACCGGCCATAGGACGACTTCAGCCGGTCCATACCCCAGTCGACCTTGCGCGCCACCCAGCCGCCGCCATGGGCGGGTCGCAGAATCTTGGAGGCCAGCATCGGCGACAGGCTGAGCGCCAGGAAGGCGGAGAAGGCCACGGCCGCCGCGATCGCCGCCGCCAGCTCTACGAACAGACGCCCGACATATCCGGGCAAGAACAGCAGGGGCGCGAAGACCGATAGCAGCACGATGGTCGTGGCCACGACCGCGAAGAAGACCTGGCGCGCGCCGCGTTCGGCCGCGACCAGGGGCGGTTCGCCCAGGTCCAGGCGACGCTGAATATTCTCGACCACGACGATGGCGTCATCCACAACCAGGCCGATCGCCAGCACCAGAGCCAGCAGCGTCAGCAGATTCAGCGAAAAGCCCAGCGGCGCCAAGACGATGAAGGTCGCCAGCAGACAGATCGGCGCCACGATGGACGGGATCAGCGCGGCCCGCAGACTGCCCAGGAAGATGAAGTTGACCAAGGCCACCAGGGCCATGGAAATGCCGATGGTGATCCAGACCTCGTCGATCGCGTGCGAGGTGAAGACCGAGTTGTCGGATCCGACCTCGATGGTTACGCCCGGCGGCAAGGTCGGCCGGATTTCCTCGATCATCTTGTGGACGCCGTCCGAGATGGCGAGGTCGTTCGACTGCGCCTGCCGGGTCACGGCCAGGCCGATCTGATCCATCCCGTTGCCGCGGAACAGACGACGATCTTCTTCCGGCGCCTCCTCGACGCGGGCGATGTCGCCCAGGCGCGTCACATAGGTCGGCTGCCCCTGGATTATGGCAGACGAGCCGCTGCCGGTCCCTGTGGCGACTGTCGCCGAGGTCGAGGCCGAGCCGCGCGTGCCGATTGGCAGTTGGCGGAAGTCTTCCGGTAGGGCGTAGGTGCGCGCCACGCGGACGGTGTAGTCCTTGTCCGTCGATTCCAGCGAGCCGGCGGGCAGTTCGACGTTCTGGTTCGTCAGGGCCGTCTCGACGTCGTTGACCGTCAGGCCCCGCGCCGCCATGGCCGCGGAATCCAGCCAGATGCGCATCGAGTAGCGCTGCTCGCCATAGATGTTGACCTGGGCCACGCCGGGCACCGTCGCCATCCGGTCGATCAGATAGCGGTCAGCGTAATCGGTCAGCTGAAGCCGGTTCATGCTGGTCGAGCGCAGGAAGACGATGATGATCGGCTGGCTGTCGGAATCGGCCTTGGCAACCTCGGGCGGATCGGCCTGATCCGGCAGGCGGCCGACCACGCGGCTGACGCGGTCGCGCACGTCGTTGGCGGCGTCATCGATATTGCGGTCCAGCGAGAACTCGATGTTCACGTTGGAGCGCCCGTCGCGGCTGGTCGAGTTGATGCGCTCGACGCCCTGGATGCCGGCGATCTGCTGCTCTACCGGCTCGGTGATGCGGCTCTCGATCACCTCGGCCGAGGCGCCGGCATAGCTGGTGTTGACCGAGACGATGGGCGGATCGACGTCCGGCAGTTCACGCACGGGCAGGAAGAAGAAGGCCGCCGCGCCGATGACGCACAGCACAATGGCCGCGACGGCCGCGAAGACGGGCCGCCGGACCGAAACGTCGGACAGCATCATTTGGCGGCGCCCGACTTGCGACCCTGGCTGCCCACGCTGACCGGGGCGCCCGGCTGAATACGGTTCAGGCCCGACCCGACGATGCGGTCGCCCGCCTCGATGCCAGACAGAATCTCAACAAAGCCGTTCTCGACGGCCCCAGTCTCGACCTCGACCCGCTGGGCGGTGGAGCCGTTCTGGCCGGGCGCGATGCGATAGACGAAGGCGCCGGCGCCTTCGTATTGCACAGCCGACTCGGGTACGGCGGCGCTCTGACGCTGGCCCTGCTGGACCGCGACACGCATCAGCATGCCGGGACGGATGCGACCGCCGGGGTTGGGGAACTCCGCGCGTGCGGTTGCGGCGCGGGTCGTTTCGTTGACGCGTGTGTCGATCAAGGCGATCCGGCCCGTGAACGGCTCGTCGCCATAGGCGTCTGCCGTCGCCGTCAGCTGGGCGCCGGGACGCAGCAGGTTCAGATGGCGCTCAGGCAGGGGGAAATCGACGCGGATCGTCGAGGTGTCGTCCAGCGTCGTGATCACCGCGCCCGGGTTGATCAGCGTGCCGGGCGTCACCGTGGTCAGACCGACACGACCGGAGAAGGGCGCCCGGATCACCCGGTCGCCGCGACGCGCCTGGGCCGCCTGCAACGACGCCTGGGCGGTTTCGAGCGCGGTCTCGGCCTGTTCCAGCATGACCTGGGGCGCGACGCCCCGGTCGGCCAGGGCCTTGTAGCGATCGTATTCGCGCTGAGCCTGATTGACGTTGGCGCGGGCCTCGATAATGGCCGCGTCTTCCTCGCGCGCCTGAAGCTCGACCAACGGCGCACCGGCCGAGACATACTGGCCGTCCGCGAACAGGACGCGGGTGATCAGTTCGGTGGTCGAGGAGGTGACGTTCACCGACCGCTCGCCGCGCGCCACGCCCAAAACGCGAACCTGATCGGAGAAGGGTCGCTGCGCCACGACGGCCTCGGACACCTGCTGCGCTCCGCGTCCGCGACCGCCGCCCGGCCCTGCCGCCTTCTTTTCATCTCCCGCGGAGACTTTGACGATGGCGGCGACGACCATCAGAGCGAGCAGGACAGCGGCGGCGACGAGGAAGAAGTGACGTTTGATCACGCGGGGGTCTCTCGGTCAGGGGGACGCCGCATGCATTACCGGGTAATGAAGTGCGCGCAATGTTACGTATCAGTAACGTGCCGGATCACATTATCCGTCGCAGAAAACTTCCCTAAAATCGTCGCCAGATCGCAATAACGGGCCCGCGGCTTATAGAAATCTCCTGGCCTGCGACGGTTTGTCTCCATCCGGCCTGCATGCTCCACGCGCCGAAATTGCGCACGACCGAGGCTTCCAGCGAGAGCCAACGCGCGCCGCCGTCGGCCGCGCCGCCGAACGCCTGACCCAGCACCATCCAATCCTCGCCGATCCGGGCGCCCGCCGTGGCGTCGATGCGGGTTTCATCCGGCAGACCGTCACGCAGACGGCGTGCCGCCTGAAGCTCGACAAATGCGCCGTCCATTCCCAAGCGCTCGCCCATGTCGCCGAGGGACCGGCCGACCGAGACTCGCGCCTCCCAATCGTGATCGCCGACGCCCGGCGCGGCATAGCCGGCGTTGCGCCCCTCCCCGGCCTGAGTATAGCCGCCGTAAAGGCTGACGGCGTTTCGGTCGTCGCGCCAGACCTGCCAGGTCGCACCGATCTCGATGGGGCCGCGCCCGCTGTACTCGACGAAGGCGTCCTCGCCGTCCTGCCAGTCCGCCTTCAGCTGAAGCGTCAGCCGATCCGCCACGCCGTATTGGGCGAACAGAGCCAAGGTCGCGTCACGCCGCCGGCCAGGCAGGTCACGCTCATCGCCAGCAGCGTCGAAGCCGGCGTCGGCGCTCAGCCGCTCGTATTTGACGATGGCCTGGCCCTTGCCCTTCGGCTGGGTCCAGGCGCCGGCGAGCGCTTGGGTCGGCGTCAGCGCCGCGAGGACCAGCGCCCCCGCGATAAAGGGAACTAGGCGTCGTAGCCCGGCGACTTGCGATCCAGCTGTCGCAACGCGCCCGGCCAGGCCAGAGACGAGATGAAGCCGATGCCGCGCCCCTGCTCTTTGGTCTCGGCCTGCGCCTCGTCCGGCGCCAACAAAATATGCTCGCGCCCGCCAGACAACGCCGCAACCTGCTGCGCGCAGGCTCTCTCCAGAAAGAAGATGCCGATCCATGCCTGAGCCGCCGTTTCCCCGACCGCCAGCGTGCCGTGGTTTCGCAGCAGCATCAGCGGTTTGTCCCCCAGGTCGGCGACCAGACGTTCGCGTTCGTCATGGTTCAAGGCCAACCCCTCGTATCCATGATACGCAACCTGATGCTGTAGTAAACACGCGTTCTGACTGACGGGGAGCAAACCTTCAGCCTGAGCCGCAACGCCCACCCCGTTCACCGTATGCAGATGAATGACGAACTTGGCGTCCTCGCGCGCGGCGTGGACGGCCGAATGGATCGTGAAGCCCGCCGGATTGATGAAATAGGGCGTGTCCTGGACGATATTCCCTTCCAGATCGACCTTCACCAGCGACGAGGCCGTGATCTCGTCGAAGTAGAAGCCGTAGGGATTGATCAGGAAATGATGCTCCGGCCCGGGCACGCGCGCCGAGATATGGGTGAAGATCATGTCGTCCCAACCGTTCAGGGCGACGAGCCGATAGAGGGCCGCCAGCTCGACGCGGACCTGCCATTCAGCTTCGGACACGCGCGACTTGATCGAGGGACTGGTGCCGTCCGCCATGATTTCCTCCTGCCTCTGGATGGGCTTTTACAAACCGTCACCCCGCGCGGTCGCGTCGTCAAGCCGACAAGGCCGCCGTTGACGTGACGTCACCCGCTGCGGCGACCTTGCTTAACCCGGTCTTCATCACGCAAGCATATGGTTAAGCATCGTCGCCGGTTCGGGGAGCCGCCTTGTCTGTCGTTCAACTGGAGCCGCCCCGCGACGCCTGGGACGACCGGACTGTGTCTGAGCTTCTGGCGCTGGCCAGCAGCCGTTCGGCCGACGACCGTCAGCGCCTGCTGCTCAAGGTCACCTCCCTCTGTGAATCCAATCCGCCGCCGCCCAAGGTCGCGCCGCTGCTCAGCGACATCTTCCTCGCTCTGACAGCCCAGGCCGAGCGGGATATTCGCCTGGCCCTGTCCGAACGGATCGCGGGCGTCGACTGGGCGCCGCCAGCCTTGGTCAACATGCTGGCGCTGGATGAGATCGAGATCGCCCGCCCGGTAATCACCTCCAGCCCGCTTCTACAGAACGCCGACCTGATACGCCTGCTGATCGAAGCGACGCTGGAGCATCAGATCGCCGTCGCCCGGCGCCCGCAGCTGGCGCGGCCGGTCGTGGACACCATCGTCGATCGCGCCGAACCCGTCACCATGACGGCGCTGGCTTCCAACCGCACGGCCGACATCAGCGAAGACGCCATGCGCAAGCTGGTCGATCACTCCCGCCGCATCGCGGGCCTGCGCGCGCCGTTGACGCGTCACCCCAGGCTGAACGAGCAATTGGCTCAGCAGCTTTATCAATGGGTCGGCCAGGCTCTGCGCCAGTCGATCGGCGAACGCTTCCGCATCGACGACGCCCAGTTGAATGCGGCGGTTCAGGACGCGGCGGCGAAGGCTGTCGGCAGCCCGGAATGGCGCGCCATGTCCGCCCGGATGACCGAGGATCGCGCACGCATCGACGCGGAACGACGACTGGTGGAAAAACTTCAATCCGCCGGTCAACTGCGTCCTGGCCTGCTGGTCCGCGCGCTGCGAGAACAGCGTTTCGAACTGTTCGAACAAACCCTGGCGGTCCTGGGCGGCTTCAGCGAGGCCCAGGTGCATCAAGCCATCCGCGCGCCGACCGCCGAGCCGCTTTACCTGGCCTGCATCGCCGTGGGCGTGGACAAGGCCGTCTTCGCCTCCCTGTTGGTCGAGGTGCGCAAGCTTTCGGGCGGAATGCCTGCCGACGGCGGCTGGAAGGCGACGCCGATGAGCGCGCACGCCGCCTCTCGCGCCTTCCATCAGATGATGCACAAGCCCACGACCGTTTGACTCTGGGCCCAAGCTCGGGCCACGTCGCCAAGTGACTCAGTCAAGCCCCACTCCCCTGCCGTCATCGCCGCGATTGGCCTTCGTCGCCAGCGACCGGCCCGAAGCCCAAGCGGCGCGCAAGGCCCTGATCGCCCGCTATGGCGCCGTGCCAGAAGACGAGGCCGATGTGATCGTGGCCCTGGGCGGCGACGGGCAGATGCTGGAAACCCTTCACGGCAACCTGCGCCAGCGCACGCCGGTGTACGGGATGAACCGGGGGTCGGTCGGCTTTCTGATGAACGACTACGCCCACAACGGTCTGCTGGAGCGAATCGCGACGGCTGAAAGAACGGTCATCCACCCGCTTCAGATGGACGCCTGGACCGAAAGCGGCGAGGTGCACACCGGCCTGGCCATCAACGAGGTGTCGCTGCTGCGCCAGACACGCCAGTCGGCCAAACTGCGGATCACCGTCGATGAGCGCGTGCGGCTTGAAGAACTGTCCTGCGACGGCTGCCTCGTGGCGACGCCTGCGGGATCGACCGCCTATAACCTGTCCGCGCACGGCCCAATCATCCCTCTGGACGCCCGCATCATGGCCCTGACGCCGATCAGCGCCTTCCGTCCCCGTCGCTGGCGCGGCGCCCTGTTGTCGCACGGCGCCAAGGTGCGGTTCGAGGTTCTGGAGGCCGACAAACGCCCGGTCTCTGCGACCGCCGACAACTTCGAGGTCCGCCGCGTCGCCCGCGTCGAGGTGCGCGAGCGTCGTGACGTCACCCTGACCATGCTCTTCGATGCGGGCCGGTCGTTCGACGAGCGGGTGATGGCCGAGCAGTTCGCCAACTGATCGGTCACGGCTTCTTAAGCCCGCTACCGTATCTTGGCGTGAACGTCCTATGGAGCCCGCCATGAGCAATCCGGCGCAGATCACCCCTCCGACCAACTCGCTGCGGCTCAAGGTCGGCGGCGGCTTCGGCATCAACGCCGACGCCATCGCCAAGGCTGAGGAGGCGCTGAAAGCCATGTCGGCCCAGTTCGGCCAATGGCTGAACGACGAGATCGTCAAGCTGGACAAGGCCCAGGCCGACATCCGTGAGCAGGGCTACACCCCCGTCACCGCCGAGGCTCTGTATTTCCGCGCTCATGATCTGAAGGGCTTGGGCACGACCTATGAATATCCGCTGGTGACGCGCATCGCCGGTTCGCTGTGCAAGATGCTGGACGACGCCGATCGCCGCATGACTGCGCCCATCGCCATCCTGGACGCGCACATCGACGCCATCCGCGCCGTCGTCCGCGACCAGATCAAGACCGACGAACATCCGACCGGCCGCGCCTTGGCCGAGACCCTGGAAGCCCGCGTCGCCGATCACCTCGCAGACTGAAGTCCCTCCAGCCGTTTGCGAAGGCCCGTCGTCTCCGGCGGGCCTTTTCTTTGAGCCTGATCGGTTGAGACGAATCGCTTCGCGATCTCGTCGATACCGTGAATCAGGCTCTCAGGATCAGGCTGCGCTGGCGGCGGTCAGGCTGAGCGACGGCGACTGATCCAGCCGCTCCATCAGATAGGCCAGATCGTCGCGCAGCACCGCCGGACGCTGGGTCAGGAACCGCTCCAGCATCTGATCGCGGAAATAGGCGCTCGATGTATCGATCCCCTCCGCCGCCAGCGCGCGCCAGGTGTCGACGCCCGCGCGGAAGGCCTGGAACAGGCGCGGCGGCAAACCCGCGCGATCATAGATGGCCTTCAGCCCAAGCGGACCGGCGTCGTGCACCATCAACCAGGCGCGGTGATGCGGCGTGTTGGCCAGTTCGGCCAGCCCGTACTCGAACATCGCCATCTGACCCCGCGCCAGTCCGCGCAACAGCAGTGAAGCGTTCAGGACGCGACGGGCGTTCAGCTGGGCCATGAACGCCGCCAGATCAGTGCTGACGCTGGCCTGATCGACCAGATCGACCGTCATCCGCTCACGAGAGTATTGGGCCAGACGGATCGCGGTTTCCGGCGCCACAGCGTGATGGCTGATCAGATGTTCGCGCACCGCCTCGCTGGCCAGTTGGATCAACCGTTCGGTCACATGCAGCGGCAGGACCTGGCGATAGGCCACGGCGGTCAGGACTTCGGGCGCTTCGGCGAAACGATCGACGACCGTCGCCAACGCGCCTTCGGACAGGTCGGCGTTGTCATTCGCCGCCAGGGTGCGAACCGACTGCTCGCATCCTTCTGCCGCCAGCACGGTCGCGACATCGCGCGACACCCGCGCCCGCCCCGCCACGGCGACTTGGCGCACGACCGATCCGGCGCGCACGATCTCGATCAGATCCTCGTCGCTGAACGCCGGCGACGAAGCGATGACCGGCAGGGCGATGCTGTCCAGATCGCCGGCCAGCTTGCGCGCCACGTCGTTGGGAATCAGATCGGACGCCTTCAGCGTGACGGCCATGGCGCGACGCACCAGTTCGGCCGCGTCATTGGCCAGCAGACGCAGGATTTTCTGCACCGCCGCCCGGTCGTCCTCATTCAGTTCCGCGCGCTCCATGTTTCGGCACAGCTTGTGCGCCGCCTCGGCCCGCTCATCGTCGTCCGTCGCCTTGATCAGGCGTCGAATGTCCACTTCTGTCAGGCGGGCGCGGAAGGCGGTCATGGACGGCTCGTGATGGAATCGGACGTTGATCCCAGAATGAGACTGCCATGCTTAACGGGCGGTTTACCATCGGTTGCAATGCAACGACTCAGGTTGTTTCCTTGCCATTTGGCGAGAAAGCGCCGCCGAAGCCGCTGCTCGACGATCCGTCCTGACCGAGCAGTAGCGCAAGCAGCCCTTGATCCTGCTTCAGCCGATCCAGACGCGCGGCCAGCATCTGGTCCTTGTCGCTCAGATTCGGCACAGCGTATTTCGTCTCGCCGGCTCCGGCGGCGGGTGCGCCCTCGCCGGCTGTGCGCTGAAGATTGGCGTGGACCTCGGCGACCGTGGCGGCGCGTCCATTGCGATAGAAGATGCTGCGATTGGCCCGTGCAGCGTCCGGGAACAGGGCTGCGGCGCTGCCGCCCGGATTGCGATCCATCGCCTCCATAAGCCCCGCCGCACCGGCCGGCCCCAGGAAGTGGGCCGCATACAGATCGCCCGCGCCCGGTTCCTTGCCGGTGCGTCCGCGCAGATAGGCGGCGTTGGACGCCGTCAACTCAGCCGCCATGGTCGAGGCCGCATGAGGATCGAACCGCAGGTCCAGCACCACATTGCGCGCCGAACCCTCGACGCGCCAACGGCCGTCCGAACCGCGATGGATCAGGTCGGCGTACTGGCCATAACCGTGCTGGGCCCCGTGCTGCTTGACCGTGCCCAGCCAGGTCTGTTCGATGAATTGAAACAAGCCGGCGGCCGACGAGGTCGGAGCCTTGGCCGACGGGTTCATCGCGCTCTCGCGCCGCGCGGTCTTGACCAGGAAGTCATAGTCCACGCCAACGGCGTTCGACGCGCGCCGGATGGCCGCTTCTACCCCGCCTGTCGATGGAATCGCTCCGATACCCATGTGCGAAGGGTCGGCGAACGTAGTTAATCAACTCTTAATTCTTAACGGCCGCGTTAACGCCTCGACCTTCGTCGAACGGGAAAACTTCGCCGTAAAGCCGCCACAACCTGCGCGCTCAACTTCCAGTTACGGGCGCTGCGGGGGCGGTGAACGAGGGAGTGACGTTATGATGATCCGTGCTGCCGGTGGTCCCGCCTTGATCAGCCCGATCGACTTCGGGGAACGCAAGAAACCTATCCCGCGCTGGATGCTGGGCGCCATCGGCGTGTCGGTGGTCCTGCACGTCGCGGCGGGGGTGGCGCTTTATAATCAACGGTTCGAGTTGAGTGCGGCGCCCATCGAAGACATCCTCGACCCGCCGGTCTCGGTGATGATGGCGCCGCCCAAACCCAAGCCCTTGCCCACGCCTGAAACGGCGGCGCCGCCAACGCCCATTCACAAGTCGGCGATCCCCGTGCCCTCGACGGTGCAGACGATCCCGCTGACGCCGCCCGAGCCGGGCGTCGTGACCGCTCAACCCGGTCTGCCGACCATCAGCGTCGCCCCCACCGGCGTCGAAGGCGGCACGGCAACCGTCGAGACGCCGCCGCGTCCGCCTTCGGTGATCAACAATCCATCTTGGGCCAGTCGCCCATCGGCGGCCCAGATGGCGCGGGCCTATCCGACTCGCGCGGCGGAAAACGGCACGCCGGGTTCGGCGACGCTCAGTTGCGTGGTCAATGCGGACGGCGGCCTGAACGGCTGCCGGGTCGTGGGAGAGACGCCGAGCGGCCAGGGCTTCGGCCGCGCCGCGCACGGCCTGACGCGGTCGTTCCGCATGAACCCGCGCACCGTGGACGGCCGACCTGTCGACGGCGCGACCGTCAACTTCACCGTCCGGTTCGCGATGGAGGGCTAGAATCGACCAGGGTCGAGGGCGCGGGCGTGCGGCGACGCCGTCCGCCCCTCGATCGCATCGGCGACCACGGCGCCGACCAAGGGCCCCAGCAACCAGCCGTTTCGACGCGGCGCCAAGGCCATGAACAAACCCTCTTCACCAGGCGCTGCGCCCGCAAGCGGCAGACCATCAGCCGTCGCGCCCCGGATTCCGACGCGCCATTCGATAGACAGCGGCTGAGGCGACCGACCCAGCGCAGCCCAAGCCGCCTGCGTCAGGCGCTCGGACGCCTCGGCATCCGGCGCCGTATCCCGCCGCCCCGGCTCCATCGTCGCTCCGATGACCGCGCCAGACGCCATCGGCGCGACATAGGCGCCCGGCCCGCGCACGACATGATCGACAAGATGTCCGGCTGCGACGCCGATCTGTCCCCGGATCGGCTCGATATCTGCGATCAAACGGCGCGCGGTCTCGGGCAGACCCGCAATGGCGTCACCAGCACCGGTGGCCAGCACGACCGCCTCCGCATCCAGCCACTGATCGCCGACTTCGAGCCGCCAGCCGCCATCGGTGCGGGCGATCGTCGTCACCCTTCCCGCGATCACAGCCTCGCCCAGCGACTGCCTCAGCGCCTCTAGAGCCTGTGCTGGCTCGACCTGATAATCGTCATCGGTCGTGACGCCGGCGCCGTCGCGCCGCGCGTCGAAGCCCAGCGCGCGCAACCGCGTCTCCATCGCCTCCAAGTCGCCGGCTCGCCATTCGGCGGGTCGATGCGCCAGAGCGATGCCGGCTGCCGTCGCGAACGCGGGCCACAAATCACGGCCTACTCGGAACAGCCGCGCGCGATCAACGGATACGTCGTCGATGGCCGATTCCATCGCCGGGGCGATCATCCCGGCAGCCACCAGGGAGGCGTTCACCTCGCCCGGATCAACCACCATTGCCGCCCGGCCGCGCCGATGCAGTTCAAACGCCGTGCAAAGGCCCAGCACGCCGGCGCCGACAATCACGATGGGAGAGGAAGACGTCACGGGTCGTCTGATCGACCCGCGACGATCCTATTGCAAGATGGCGTTCGCCTATTCCGCCGCCATCGAGGCCGCGCCGGCGTCGTCCAGACGCGCGACCAAGGCCGAGTGCTGGTCCCACAGGGCAGTCGGCAGACGATCGCCGAACTGGCGATAGAAGTCGGGGATCAGCGCCGCCTCTTCGGCCCAGACGCCCGCATCGACGTCCAGCAGGGTCGACAATTGAGCCGGCGTCAGGTCCAGGCCTGACAGGTCCAAGGCCGTGACTGACGGCACGCGCCCGACCGCCGTGTCGACCGCCTCGGCGTCGCCGTCGATGCGCTCGCTGATCCACTTCAGCACGCGCGCATTGTCGCCGAAACCGGGCCAGACGAAGCGGCCGTCCTGATCCTTCCTGAACCAGTTGACGAAGAAGATGCGCGGCAGTTTCGAGGCGTCTCGCCCCTGGCCAATCTTCAGCCAGTGGGCGAAATAGTCGCCCATATTGTAGCCGCAGAAGGGCAGCATGGCGAAGGGATCGCGGCGCAGTTCGCCCACCTTGTTCTCAGCCGCCGCCGTGCCTTCGGACGCCACGGTCGAGCCCATGAAGACGCCGTGCTCCCAATCGAACGCCTCCGTCACCAGCGGCACGGCGCTGGCGCGACGCCCGCCGAACAGGATCGCGTCGATCGGCACGCCCTTGGGATCTTCCCACTCCGGCGCGATGGCCGGGCACTGGCTGGCGGGCGCCGCGAAACGGGCGTTGGGATGGGCCGCCGGCTCGCCTGACGACGGATCGTGCGGACGGCCCTTCCAGTCGGTCAGGCCTTCGGGCGTCTCCTTGGTCAGACCCTCCCACCAGACGTCCCCATCGCTGGTCAGGGCGGTGTTGGTGAAGATGGTGTTGGAGGCCAGGGTTTCCAGCGCATTGTGATTGGTGTTGCGGCTCGTGCCTGGCGCGACGCCGAAGAAGCCGGCCTCGGGATTGACCGCATACAGTCGCCCGTCATCGCCGAACCGCATCCAGGCGATGTCGTCGCCGATGGTCTCGGCGGTCCAGCCCGGCAGGCTGGGCTGCAGCATGGCCAGGTTGGTCTTGCCGCAGGCGCTGGGGAAGGCGGCGGCGACGTATTTCGCCCGGCCCTTCGGATCCGTCAGCTTCAGGATCAGCATGTGCTCGGCCAGCCATCCCTCATCGCGAGCCATGATCGAGGCGATGCGCAGGGCGTAGCATTTCTTGCCCAACAGGGCGTTGCCGCCATAGCCCGAACCATAGGACCAGATTTCCCGCGTCTCGGGGAAATGAACGATCCATTTGTCGTCGTTGCAGGGCCAGGCCACGTCCGCCTGACCGTCGGCCAGCGGCGCGCCCAGCGTATGGACGGCCGGCACGAAGACGCCCTTATCGCCCAACTGATCCAGCGCCGGCTTACCCATGCGGGTCATCACACCCATCGACAGGGCGACATAGCCGCTGTCGGTGATCTCGACGCCCAGGGCGCTGATCTCGGACCCCAGCGGGCCCATGCAGAACGGGACGACATACATCGTCCGCCCGGCCATGCATCCGTCGAACAGACCATCCAGACGATCCCGCATCTCGATCGGATCGGCCCAGTTGTTGGTCGGACCGGCGTCAGCCTCGTCGTCCGAGCAGATGAAGGTGCGGCTCTCCACGCGCGCGACGTCGCGGGGATCCGAGGCGGCGTAGTAGCAGCCCGGCCGCTTAGTCTGATCCAGCGCCTTCAGGGTGCCCTTGGCCAGCAGGTCGGCGGTGATGGCCTCTTTCTCGGCCTCGGAGCCGTCGCACCAATGGACCTTGGCGGGCTTGGTCAGGGCGGCGATCTGCTCGACCCAGGCGATCAGCCCGGCATGGGCGGTGGGCGCCGGGCGCAAGCCAGGCGTGGAAGGATTGGACAAGGACGTCTCCTGAGCAAAAAGAGCCCGGCGATCTGACGCCGCCATGACCCGACACATAACGATCACGCACTGTTACAAGCGAAATGCGCCGTCGTATCCGCCGCGTCAAACCGCGCACGAAAGCGCCGATGTCCACCGGTGTCGTCGGCAAAAGATCGCAGATGCGATCGCGGCTTCAGAGCGGTAGAAGGGCCTGTGCAAACACTGGATTCTCTCACTGTGCTGCCTGATGGCGCGCTGACTTCGCCCGCCGCGCGTCGAAACGCCGAGGCGATTCTTCGCGTGCTCCGCGCCCATCTGCCGGCGCGTGGATCGGTGCTTGAGATCGCGTCCGGATCGGGCGAACACGCCGCCGCCTTCGCCGCCGCCCTGCCGGATCTGGATTGGACGCCTAGCGATCCCAGCGACCAGGCCCGCGACAGCATCGCCGCCTGGAGCCGTCAGTTCGCTGTGTCGAACCTGAACCCGCCGCTGGCCCTCGACGCCGGCGACCCTATGACTTGGCCGACCGACACGTTCGACGCTCTCTATTGTGCGAACATGACTCACATCAGCCCTTGGTCGGCGACCGAGGGTCTGATGGATCTGGCCGGTCGGGTCTTGAGACGCCCCGGCGGCCTGCTGGCGCTTTATGGCCCCTACTGCGAGGCCGAGGTTCCGCTGGCGGACTCGAACGCGGCCTTCGACGCCAGTCTGAAGGCGCGAAACGTAGACTGGGGTTTGCGTGATCGCGAAATGGTCGAGGCCCTCGCCCGCTCGCATGGCCTTGCGGCCACGCTGCGGGTTCAGATGCCGGCGAACAACCTGATCCTGCTGTTTCGCGCCGTCTGATCAGACGATCGCGCCGACCAGCTTCGACAACTCGGCCCGCTCGTTCAGCAGGGTCACCCCCCCGTCCTTGAACACCGCGCCCTCGGCATTGGCTGACACGCCGAAGCTATCGGCCGCCAGCGCGACGCCGTCCGCGAAGGCGATGACGGTCAGGCCATTCACGCGCGCCAGCTCGATCAGCGACCGCACGGCCGCCAGCGACGCCTCGTCCGTCGAACCGCCTGGCACGACCAGACCCTTCAGACGCCCCTCGGCGATATCCTTGGCCGTTGCGGTGGCCAGCACGGTCACGCCGCCGGCGATCAGGCTGGCGTCGCCCGTTGAGATCGGGGCCAGGCCCACGCCCTCGGCCCGCAACGCGCCCTCCACGTCGCCTAACTCGCCAAACGCCATGTCACGCCGCATCACCAACCCCATGCGCAGACGGGTGGGAACAGGACGGTTGTAACCGGTGCGACGGGGGCCTGAGGAAGATTTGTTTTGAGCGAACAAGACGTCTCCTTGAGATGTTTCAATACTGATACAGATCCGACAAGCGACGCTGTCGAACCACCCACGCCGATGACCAGAAAAAAGAAAATCGACGGGTCCGACGCGTATCGTCCCGCACTCTTGATCATTTGTGGAATGCCGCCAGATATAGTGGAGATCCCGTCTGGATCAACCTGCCAGTTCGAACAGAATGGTTTTGCTGATCCTGAAAATGGCGACCCGCTTGCTCGCGATCCCGCCCGGCTTTAGACACCCGCATCGACTGGACGACGGAATCGCATGGCCTTCACCCGCACCTATGACGGCGACGAACCCGTTCGCGTGAACAAGTGGCTGGGCCAGACCGGCGTCTGTTCGCGGCGCGAGGCCGATACCCTGATCGCCAATGGTCTGGTCTCCATCGATGGCGAGACGATCAGCGACGCCGGCCGAAAGATTCAACCCGGCGAAACCCTGACCCTGAACGAAACCGCCCAGGCGGCCTTGGCGACGGGCATGACCCTGGTGCTGCACAAGCCGGTCGGTTACGTCTCGGGCCAGCCCGATCCGGGCAAGACCCCGGCCGTGCGACTGCTGAAGACGCCCAATCGTATCGGCGAGGGCGAGACGCCTGCCCGCGACGCCTCCCTGCCCCCCATCGGCCGGCTGGACGAAGATTCACGCGGCCTGCTGCTGCTGTCATCGGACGGCGTCGTCGCCAAGGCGGTGATCGGCCCGGCGTCCGAACTGGACAAGGAATATCTGGTCGTCGTCGAAGGCCAGATCACCGAAGGCAAGCTGAGCAAGCTGCGCCACGGCCTGTCGCTGAACGACAAGCCGCTGAAGCCCGCCCGTGTGACCCAGACGGGTCCGCAAAGCCTGCGTTTCATCCTGACCGAGGGCAAGTATCGCCAGATCCGCCGCATGTGCGAACTGGTCGGGCTGGAGGTCGTGGATCTCTATCGCATTCGCATCGGCCCGCTGGAGCTGGGCGACCTGCCCGAGGGTCGCTGGCGCCACCTGACCGATCAGGAACGCGCGATGCTGATCGCGGCCTCGACGACGCCGCCCGCGCCCTGATCGAGCGCCCTAATCAAGCGCTCTGAACCACCGGTCAAGCAGTTGGGCCTCCGCACGGCGCGCCTCGGTGCGCTCGGCGGCCTCGGCGTCCACGCCCCACTGCTCTTCCTGGAACAGTTCGTCGATCCGCGACAGGTCGAACGCCGCCCCGCCATCCAACGCCCCCTGCTCCACCGCCAAGGCCAGCACAGCCGACCCCAGCAGCGGCACGGCCGTCGCCAGACCGGTCAGGCGGAAATCGTCCAGCGACAGGGCATGCGCTTTCACCTTTGCGATGGCGTCCGGAGACTGCGGTCGATGCACGATGCCTTCGACCGGCTCCAGCGCCACACCCATCTCGCGCGCGGCCCAATCGCGCCAGGGACCCCACTCCCGCGCCTGCCGTTCGACCAGCGGCGTCGGATGCTCAGCCAAGTAGCAGACCACGTCCGATCCGGCATAGGCGGCGATCTCGTCCGCCACCGGCTCGCGCGCCTGACCGATCCGGTCGATCGCGGTCGAGGCCAGCCGCGTCGCCGGCATGGTCGACGGATCCAGAAACTGCCCTTGGGCCGCCCATTCGTCGGCGACCAACTGCGCCGCAGCCTGGTTCGGCAGAACCAGCGGAGCTTTGGCCGGGGTCTTGGGCGCACGGCCATCTAACAGCACGGCCCAGCCCCCGTCTGCATGCGGCCCGACGCCCGCCTCGGTCCAGAAGCGGGAGATGCGATCCGGCGACTGTTCGACGAAACGCGGGCGATGCGGGGTGGCTTGGTCGGTCATCAGAAGGTCCGTTCAAATCAGGCCGGCACGACGTCGAACGCCAGCGTCAGACGCGACGCCTCGCCGCCGAACGGCTGGGTGCCATGCCACATATAGGAAGGAAACAGCACCAACGTGCCGGGTTGGGGCTGCACATAGTGTTCGGGTGCCAAGCTCGGCAGGCCGGGCGGCGCGCCGAACCGCAACCAGCCCTCGCGGCCCTCGCCCTGCACCGCCGGCGGCAGTTCGATATGGCAGGCCGAGGACAGCCAGCCGTTCGAATGGATATGATCGGCGTGAAATCCGTTCGGCCTCAACCGCACCGACCAACTACCCTGGATGCGATAGTCGCCCGTATTGCGCGCTCTCAGCGGATCGTCGCCACGGCCCAGCGCCGCCATATAGTCGCGGATTGGCTTGTCGATGGCCTGGAAGAAGGCGCGAATGGCCGGATCGTCGTTCTGGGCCAGGGACGCGCTGGTCTGCGATCCCCCGCGCAGCGACTGGCCTACCGGATGGGTCTTCAATGTGTGCAGATCGTGCAGCGCCTTTGCCAGATCGACCAGATAGGCCTCCAGTGACGCCCACCCTTCCGGCGCCTCCAGCCGACACGGCCGCACGAAGGCGTCGTAGTCATACAGCTCACAGTATCGAGGATCGCCCAGCATCCGCCACGCCGTCGCCTGAAAGGCCAGCACATGCTGGTTCAGCGGCTCGCGCGTCCGCAACGCCTCGATCGGGATCAGCGCCGCCTCGGCCTGACCCAGAGCCAGCAGGCATTCGGCCTGGGTCACCATAATCGCCGCGACCTCGCCGCCGGCCAGCGCCGCCGCCCGGTTTGCGTGGTCCAGCGCTCGGCGCGGATCCCGCTTCAGGCACGCCTGCGCCGCCGCCAATTCCCCCGGCCCATCCAGCGGCCCGGCGACCAAGGTGCGATAGGCCCGGTCACCCTGCCCTGCATATTCCAGCAGCTTCGCCTTGATCTGGCGCAGCAAAGGCGTCGTTGGCGATACGGCGATGGCGGCGTCCAGCGGCGCGCAGGCGCCCTCCAGATCGGCGTCGCGCATCCAGATCAACTGGCTGAGATCGCGCAGCGCGTCGCCATAGCCGGGCCGCCGCAGCAGCGCCTGACGATAGGCGTGCTCGGCCTCTTCGAAGCGGCTCTGCGCCTGCAACGCCCGCGCCAGCACCAGCCAGGTTTCCGGCGCATCGCCGCCGATCGACATGGCGGCGCGACACGCGACTTCGGCCTCGGCCGCCCGCCCAAGATCGCCGAGGGTGGACGCCAGATTATGCCACGCCGGCACGCTCTGCGGCCGAACCTCGACGAGGCGCTGCGACAGCGCCGCACTCTCGACCAGACGCCCCGCCCGCTTCATCAAATCAGCCTGAACCGACAGCGCCTGCCACGGCGCATCGGCCTGCCGCGCTATCGGCGCCAGCATATCCAAGGCCGCATTAAGCTGCCCGGCGGCGGCCAGAGCCTTGGCCCCTTCGACCCTCGCCTGCCAAACCTGCGCTTGGAGGCCCGACGTCACTGGATTCGCTTCACGCCCAGGAAGGGATCGTCTTCGGCCTCGTCCTCGGAGAAACCGAAGTGGGCGAAGCCGGCTTTCATCTCGGGGCTCAAGGGAGCGGTGACCTTGAGAACGCCGCCGCGTGGGTGGTCCAGTTCGATGCTGCGGGCGTGCAGTTGCAGCTTCAGGGGGCCTGACAGTTCGCGCGATTTCTCGTCGCCGTATTTCGGATCGCCCAGGATCGGATGGCCGATCCCCGCCATATGGGCGCGCAGCTGATGCGTCCGGCCTGTGAAGGGGCGCAGCGCCATCCATGACGCCCGGTGCGAGGCGCGGCTGATGGTCGAGAACGCTGTTTCGGCCGGTTCGGCGCGCGGGTCCTTGCGCTCGGCCGGTCGCATCATTTCGAAGTCGTTGATGCCGGTCTTCTTCAGCGGCATGTCGATCTGACCCGAATAGGGTTTCGGATTGCCGATGACGATGGCCCAATAGGTCTTCTTGGCCTGCCGCCGCGCAAAGGCGCCCGCCAGTCGCTTGGCCGCCTCCGGCCCCTTGCCCAGCAGCAGGACGCCCGAGGTGTCGCGGTCCAGCCGGTGGACCAGGCGCGGTCGCTCCAATCCCTCGCCCCAGGCCGACAGCAGACGATCGACGTGACGCCTCGTCTTGGTCCCGCCCTGCACCGCCAGGCCATGCGGCTTGTTCAAGGCGATGACCATGTCGTCTTCGTACAGCACCAGCGACTTGGCGAAGGCGATGTCCCTTTCGGACAAGGTGTGGGCGTCCCCCGCTTGGCGAGAAGTGTCATCGGGGATCGGCGGCACGCGCACGGCGGCGCCGGCGGTCAGTCGGCCTTCGGGCTTGATGCGGGCGCCGTCCACGCGGATCTGACCGCTGCGGGCCATTTTTTGCACCTGGATGTTGGACAGGTGCGGCCAGCGCCGGCGGAACCAGCGGTCCAGCCGGATGCCGTCCTCGTCCTCGGCGACATAGATCGTCAGGACTTCGCGTTTGGGCGCATCTGCTGCGGGCGGCTGATCGGTCAAGCTGGAACTCCAAAGGCGCGGCGGGCGACCATCAGGCCGACGAACAGGGCCGCGATCGCCAGAACCACCGAGCCAATCACATAGGCCGCGGCCAGGCCGATCTGGCGGCGCTCGATCATCTGCACCGCTTCAAGCGAATAGGACGAAAAAGTCGTGAACCCGCCCAACACGCCGACGGCGGCGAACAGGCGCACCATCTCCTGCTGCGCCCCGCCCCGGAACGCCAGCCAGCCGACGAGCAAACCCATCAGCAGACCCCCGGCGACATTGGCGGCGAAGGTGCCCACGGGCCAACCGGCATTGGGTGCGAGCCGCCCGGCAGCGAGGCCAAGGCCATAGCGCGCCATGGAGCCGATGGCGCCACCTGCCGCAACGAGAAGAAAACGTGTCATCGTGCGGCGATATATACGCCGCCCGCGCCGAAAGCGATGGTCAGCGCGGGATGGAGCTCTGGACCGCGCGCGCGTCATAGGCGTTCGGACGATCCGGCTTCTGGCCGCGTCCCAAAACGACTTCCAGCGTCGTCGAGGTCGGCTGCGGTCCGCTGAAGTTCAGACCGACGCCCACGCCGACGCCCGAGGCCGAATAGCCGCCATATCTGCTGCTGCCGCCGCCGATGGAAACGCTCGGGCTGACGCCGCCTGCGCCTCCCGGCCGCCCGTCGGTCCAGCTCTGCGTCACCTCGAACCAGTCGTAGCCTTGTTCGGTGGTCAGGTCGGCGGCGCGCACCAGCGCCCAATCAGCGACACGGCCCGCGGCGCCGACGCCGTTGTAGGTGACACGGTAGCGGTTGGATTCAATCCGCTGCTCGGAATACCCCTGTCCGTTCGGTCCCATCTGCGCGCCATAGGGCGCCAGGCTGGCGCAGGCGGTCAAAGCCAGGGCGGAAAGGCCAGTCAGGGCAAGGGCGAGACGCTTCATCAGAGGTATCCTTTCAACGACATAGCGCCGAAACGCACACGGCGTTCCCTGAAGCGCCCGCGCCTAAAGACCCAACGCCGCCCTGAGCGTCGCGAAATCCTCAGGCGGCGGGGCTTCGACCGTGGTCGTCCCGCCCTCGGGATGCGGAAAGCTCAGTTTAGCAGCGTGCAGCATCAGGCGCGGCGCCGGCCCGACCGCCGTGGTCAGGGCGCCGCCGTAGCGCACGTCCCCGATCAACGGCCGACCGATATGGGCCATGTGCACACGCAGCTGATGCATCCGCCCGGTCAGCGGCTCCAGCTCGACCACGGCCCCTTCAGGTCCTGCGGCCAAGGTCCGATAGCGGCTCTGCGACCCTTGCGCGCCCGGCGCGTCAAAGGTGACGACCCGCATATAGCTCTCGCGCCCAATCTCCTCGCGGCGCAACGGCGCGTCGATGGTCGCCGCCTTGGGATCAGGCGCGGCCGACAGCAGGGCCAGATACTGTTTCCTGAAACGCCGCATCTGCAACGCCTTGCCCAGAAAACTGGCCGCCGGCTTGGTCTTGGCCGCCAGGATCACGCCCGAGGTGTCGCGATCCAGCCGATGCACCAACTCCGGCCGCTTGCCGTTTGACCGCGCGAACGCCCACAGCAGGTCGTCCAGCGTATGCGCCTTGATCCGCCCGCCCTGACTGGACAGGCCCGGCGGCTTTGAGAAGGCGATGACGTGCGCATCCTCGTGGATCACCCACGACCGGACGGCGGCGATATCATCGGATGAAAGATCGGCAGGAACGCGGGTCACGGGGCGTCCATACGCGACGGCGCGCCCTGCGTCAGCCCATCAGCGCAGCACGCCGCGTTTGCGCATATTGAACGCATAACCAAAAAGCAGAATCGCAATCAGCAGGATGACGATCGGCATCCAGCTCATGGCCGCCAGTTCGGGCGACGCCGGCGGCGGAGGATCGATCAACTTGCCATAGATCAGGCTGATCAACGCGCCCACTAGCGACAGGCCGAAAGCCGGAACCGCCCAGCGCCGGCGCAGAAGCAGCATCACCGAACCGATCACCGCACCCCACACTCCCAGCGTCCACGGCAGATACATCCAGCCGGGCATGGCCTCGTAATAGGCGACCATGGCGTCGTCGAAACCCGCCGCCCGCATGTAGGCCTCGCCCCGCGTCGTAGTCTGGATGAAGTCGAACGCTCCGAACCCGTTCCACAACAAAGACAACACGCCCACCAGCCACAGATGCCAGGGCGTTTTAACCGTCTCGATCATCGTCCCCTCCCAAGGATGTCAAGCCGGAACGCTAACCCCCTTATCGACTGGCAACAATGAACAGCGTTCAGTCAGTCGCCGGACGCGTCCGCCCCCAGCCGTGCTCGCATCTCGGCCCAGCGCTCCAAACGCGCCTTGACCTTCTCTTCGTGACCCTCGCCCTTGGGCTTGTAAAAGGTGCGACGGTCCATCTCGTCGGGAAAGAAGTTGGCGCCCGAGAAGCCCTCGGGCGTGTCGGGGTCGTATTGATAGCCCTTGCCGTACCCCAGCGACTTCATCAGCTTGGTCGGGGCGTTGCGGATATGGGCGGGCGGCATCAGCGAGCCTGTCTCATAGGCCGCCTTCTTGGCCGCCTTGAACGCCTCATAGACCCCGACGGACTTGGGCGCCGTGGCCAGATGCACCACCGCCTGAGCCAGGGCCAGTTCACCCTCGGGACTGCCCAAGAAATCGTAGGTGTCCTTGGCGGCATTGGCGACCAGGATCGACAGCGGATCGGCCTCGCCGATGTCCTCGACCGCCATCCGCACGATCCGACGCGCCAGATAAAGCGGATCCTCCCCCCCGTTCAGCATGCGCGCCAGCCAATAGAGCGCCGCGTCGGGGTCGGAGCCGCGAACCGATTTATGCAGTGCGGATATGAGGTTATAGTGTTCTTCTCGGCTCTTGTCGTAGGCGGGCGCCCGGCGTTGCAGCACGCCCGCCAGCCCCTGCACGTCCAGCTTTTCGCCCTCAGGCAGGTCGAACAGCACCTCCGACATGGTCAGCAGATACCGCCCGTCGCCGTCGGCCAGGGCCAGCATCGCCTGACGGGCCTCCGGCGTCAGCGGCAGGGTCCGGTTCATATGCGTCTCGGCCCGGCTCAGCAGTTGATCCAGCGCCGCATCGTCCAGCCGTTTCAGCACATAGACCTGACTGCGCGACAAGAGGGCGCCGTTCAGCTCGAAGCTGGGGTTCTCGGTCGTGGCCCCGACCAGTGTCACCACGCCTGCCTCGACGAACGGCAAAAACCCGTCCTGCTGGGCGCGGTTGAAGCGGTGAATCTCGTCCACAAACAGCAGCGTGCTCTGTCCCGCCGCACGCCGCATCCGCGCCGCCTCGAACGCCTTCTTCAGGTCGGCGACGCCCGAAAACACCGCGCTGATCGCCTGGTATTCATAGCCCGCGGCCTGGGCCAGCAGGCGCGCAATCGTGGTCTTGCCCGTCCCCGGCGGTCCCCACAGGATCATCGATCCCAACCGCCCGGCCTCGATCATGCGCCGGATCGGCCCGCCTGGCCCCAGCAGATGATCCTGCCCCACCACCTCGTCCAGCGTGCGCGGACGCAGGCGGTCGGCCAAGGGGGCGTCGGGGGGCAGAATGCCGGAGGCTTCAAACAGGTCGCTCATGGGTGCGACCTATGTAGGCGTTCGCCAACGGCTTTTCACGCGCTAGTATCGCATCCCGACACGGAGACCGCCCTCATGACCGACGCCAAGCCCAACCAGGGTCCGACTTCCGGTGTGACGCCCCACCTGACCATCCCGTCGCGCGGGGCCTCTGCGGCGATCGACTTCTACATCATCGCCTTCGGGGCCGAGGTGTTGGACCGCCGTCTCGCCGACGACCGCGAGCGACTGATGCACGCTCACCTGAGGATCAACGGCGCCAGCGTCATGTTGAATGACGAGTTTCCGGAATACGGCGGTTCCCAAGATGTCCGCCCGGCCGGCGTGACCCTGCACCTTCAGGTCGCCGATCCCGACGCCTGGTGGACCCGCGCCATGACCGTCGGCGGCGCCGAACCAGTTCTGGACATGGCGGACCAATTCTGGGGCGACCGCTACGGCGTCCTGCGCGACCCCTTCGGCCACACCTGGTCGATCGGCGGGCCGACGAAGGCCTGACGACCTATCTCAGCACGCCGCGGATCTGACGGCCGCCACGGTTGACGACGACCTCCCAAGGACCGCGACCGGAACTGGCGACCTCGACATCGCGGGCTGAGCCGATGGCGCGGCCATTGATGCTGACGATCAGGTCGTTCTGGCGGAAGCCCGCACGGGCCGCATAGCCGCGGCCGGACACGCCGGTCACGATGACGCCCGTTGCAAACGGATCGCCCCCCAGGCGGTCCGCCAGAGCGGGGCTAAGCGCCACGACCTCGGCGCCGGCGAAGGGACCGGACTGGATCGTCACCCCCTGCTTGGGATCGGCGTCGCCCGGCAAGGTCTGAACCCGCGCGGTCAGCGTCTGCGCCCGACCGTCGCGCAGAATAGACACCTGCACCTGATCGTTCGGATTGCGCGAACCGACGCGGTAGTTCAGCCCGTTCTGGTCGTTGATTTCCTGACCATCGACGGCGGTAATGACATCGCCCTGACGAATACCGGCGCGCGCGGCCGGACCGTTGGCGTAGACGTCGGTGACCACCAAACCCTGCGGCCGGCTCAGGCCCAGGCTGCCAGCGATATCGCCGGTGACGGTGTCCCCCTTCACGCCCAGCCAGGGCCGAACCACAGCTGTCGCGCCGCCCAGCGCGCTGTCGACCACCCGCTTGACCATAGCCGCCGGCACCGCGAACCCGACCCCGGCCGAGGAGCCTGACCGCGAGAAGATGGCGGTGTTGATGCCGATCAGGTCGCCGTCCATGTCCACCAGCGCCCCGCCCGAGTTGCCGGGATTGATGGCCGCATCGGTCTGGATGAAGGACCCACTATCGGAAATGCCGGTCTCAGTCCGATTCAGGGCCGAGATGATGCCGTTGGTCACCGTCTGGCCCACGCCGAACGGATTGCCGATGGCCAGGACCAGATCACCGACCTGCTGCTCTTCCTGATCGTCGATGGCCAGCACTGGCAAGCGGTCGCTGACGTTTTCCAGCCTCAGCACCGCAATGTCGCTGCGTTCGTCGGCCAGGATGACGGTGGCGGGAAACTCGCGACGATCGTTCAGCACGACCTTGATCTGCTGGGCGCCGTCGATGACGTGGTTGTTGGTCACCACAATCCCGTCAGAGCGGACGATCACACCAGAACCGACCGATTCCGCCACCCGCGCCTGGGGAATGCCGCCGCCGAAGAACTGGAAGAACGGATCGGCCTGCACTCGCTGCACGCTGCGCGCCGAGATATTGACCACGGCCGGCGCGGCGGATCGCACCACCGGCGCGAAGCTGGACTTCATCCCCGCCGCATCGGCCGGGGCGGTGCGTGTCGGCTGGGCGAAATCGCCCTCCTGCGCCTTCGAATTCGAGGGATTGCCGCACGCCGACAGGGCGAAGGCGGCGGCGAGCACGATCGATCGGGTCTTCATGGGCATCCGAGACTGGGGCATCCGAGACTGGCAAGAGTAGAATGACGCCATTCCGCACCCCGTTTCGGGCCGGATCAAGGCGTGTGACTGTCATCAACGGACAAGCTTTACAGCCGTTCCGTTCGGCCCTGTGCCTGCCATATTTGCCCTTCGCGCGCAGGATCGCTACATCCGGCGCAACTCCCCATTCAGACGAACCCGAAGGGCGCACCGCACCTCATGGCGCAGCAATATATTTTCCAGATGCAGGGTCTGACCAAGACCTTCCCCGGCGGCCGCAAGATCTTCGAGAACATCTGGCTCAGCTTCTACAACGACGCCAAGATCGGCGTCGTCGGCGTCAACGGCTCGGGTAAGTCCACCCTGCTGAAGATCATGGCTGGCCTGGACAACGAGTTCAACGGCGAGGCCCGCGCCGCCGACGGCATTAAGCGCGGCTATCTGGAGCAGGAGCCCCAGCTCGATCCGGGCCTGAACGTGCGTCAGAACGTCGAGGCCTGGTGCGAAGAGAAGCAGTGGGTCAACCGCTTCAACGAAGTCGCCGCCGAACTGGGCGAGAACTACACCGACGAGCTGATGGAGGAGATGACCTCCCTCCAAGAAAAGATCGACGCTGGCGACGTCTGGGACATCGACGCCCGGATCGACCAAGCCATGGGCGCCCTGCGCTGCCCCCCCGACGACTGGGAAGTCACCAACCTGTCCGGCGGTGAAAAGCGCCGCGTGGCCCTGGCCCGCCTGCTGCTGTCCAAGCCCGACATGCTGCTGCTCGACGAACCGACCAACCACCTGGACGCCGAATCCGTCGCCTGGCTGCAGCACCACCTGGAAAACTTCCCCGGCTGCGTCATCCTCGTGACCCACGACCGCTACTTCCTGGACCTCGTCACCAAATGGACGCTGGAGCTGGATCGCGGCAAGGGCCACCCGCACGAGGGCAACTATTCCTCGTGGCTGGAAGCTAAGACCAAACGCGTCGTGCAGGAACAGTCGGAATCCGAAGCCCGCCAGCGCGCCCTCACCCGCGAATTGGAATGGGTCCGTTCGGGCGCCAAGGCCCGTCAGGCCAAGTCCAAGGCCCGTCTGGCCGCCTACGAGCGGATGGTCGAGGAACAGGAATCGATGCGCGGCGCCCAGACGCACGCCCACATCCAGATCCCGCCTGGCCCGCGCCTCGGCAACGTCGTTCTGGAAGTCGAGGGTCTGCAAAAGACCTATGGCGACAAGACGCTGTTCGACAACCTGACCTTCAAACTGCCGCCCAACGGCATCGTCGGCGTCATCGGCCCGAACGGCGCCGGCAAGTCGACCATGTTCAAGCTGATCACCGGCCAGGAACAGCCCGACGGCGGCACGATCAAGGTCGGCGAGACGGTCAAACTGGCCTATGTCGACCAGTCACGCGACGACCTGAAGCCGGATGAAACCATCTGGCAGGCCATCTCGGGCGGCACCGACGTGATGATGGTCGGCAAGCGCGAGATCAACACCCGCGCCTATGTCGGCAGCTTCAACTTCAAGGGCGGCGACCAGCAGAAGAAGGTCGGCCAACTGTCCGGCGGTGAGCGTAACCGCGTGCACCTGGCCAAGACCCTGGCCTCGGGCGGCAATCTGATCCTGCTCGACGAACCGACCAACGACCTGGACATCGAAACGCTGCAGAACCTCGAAGAGGCTCTGGAAGAGTTCGCCGGCTGCGCCGTGGTCATCTCCCACGACCGTTGGTTCCTCGACCGCCTGGCCACTCACATCCTCGCCTTCGAGGGTGACGGCCATGTGGAATGGTTCGAGGGCAACTTCGAAGCCTACGAACAGGACAAGATGCGTCGCCTGGGCGCCGACAGCATCATTCCCAAGCGCATCCAGCACCAGAAGTTCGGCCGCTGATCGCCTGACCTGACAAGAGGAGCCGCTGCATGACCCAACGCCCCGCCGTTCTCATCATGCAGCGGCATCTCGCCCCGCTCTCGGGATTTCTGGAGAGCGCCTACAACGTCTATCGCTTCTGGGAAGGTCCGCCGATCGAGGCCGCCCACGACATCCGCGTCATGGTCGTCGCCGGCGAGGCGACGCTGGACAAGGCGCTGATCGAACGCCTGCCCAATCTCGACCTGATCGCCTGTTTCACCTCCGGCTATGACGGGATCGACATTGACTGGTGCCGCCAGCGCGGCCTGCCCGTCACCCACGCTCCCGGCGTCAATCACGAGGATGTCGCCGATCACGCCCTGGGCCTGATCCTGGCCGCGCGCCGTCAGATCGCCTCAGGCGACCGTCAGGTTCGCGCTGGCGGCTGGACCTTCGAGACCCGCACCATCACGACGTCGCTCGCCGGACAGAAGCTGGGCATCGTCGGCTTGGGCCACATCGGCAAGGCCGTCGCCGACCGCGCCGAGGCCTTCCGCATGGCGGTCAGTTGGTGGGGGCCGCGTCCCCATGACGCCAAATGGCCGCGCGCCGACAGCCTGCTGGCGCTCGCCAAGGCCAGCGACATCCTTGTCGTCGCCTGCAAGGCGGATGAGACCAATCGTGGCCTGATTTCACGGGACATTATCGAGGCGCTTGGCCCCGACGGCCTGCTGGTCAACGTCTCCCGCGGCCAGGTCGTGGACGAGGATGCACTGATCGCCGCCCTTAAATCAGGAACATTGGGTCAGGCCGCCCTGGACGTCTTCGTCGAAGAGCCGACAGATCCGGCCCGCTGGGCCGACGTGCCCAATGTCATTCTCACGCCCCACACCGCCGGGGCCACGACCGCCGGGGTGCAGGGCATGCTGATGCTGCTGATCGAAAATCTGCAGGCGCATTTCGCGGGCGAGCCGCTGAAGACCCCCGTCGTCTGACTTCAGCGGGGACGCTGCGGCCGCTCGTCCGCCGTCACCACGCCGTCGCCGTTCTTGTCCATCGCCTTGAAGGCGGCGGCGAGGCCCACATCGAATTCCTCGCGAGTGATGCGTCCGTCCGCATCGGCGTCGAAGCGCGTCAGCATCCGGCCGCCGCGCGCATTGGCCAGTTCGCTGGCGTCGATCACGCCGTCTTCATTGGCGTCAAGGCGGTTGAACATTTGGGTCATGCGCGCCTGCATCTGGGCCAGATTTTCGCGCTCCGGCGGCCGCATCTGTCCGCCCAAAGGCTGCCCTGACATTTCAGGAGCCGAAGTCTCTGGAAAGTCGCTCTGGGCCAACGCCGGACTGGCGGCGGCGACAGCAAGAGCGGCGATGAACAGGCTACGCATGAGATCACTCCAAGACGGGTCTGCTGGCTTTAACGCGCGCACGAACCATTCCCGTCGATGCGTTTCAAAGAAACCGATTTCACTTGCCAAATCATATAAGGATATCTTTATATGAGCATATGAGTTTGTCCGCCGATCAGACTGTCGAAGCCCTCCGCGCCGCCGGCGAACCCACCCGTTTGCGCCTTTTGTCGCTGCTGGCGGGCGAAGAGCTGTCGGTCATGGAAATGTCGCGCATTCTGGACCAGAGCCAACCCCGGGTGTCGCGCCATCTGAAGTTGATGACCGACGCCGGGCTCATCGAGCGCTTTCCCGACGGCGCCCGCGTCTATTACCGCCTTTCGCATGACGCCCAGGCGCGCCGGTTGATCGACACGGTGCTGGACATCCTGGCCGAAGATGCCGGCGAGGCCGACCATCGGCGTCTGGACGAGGTCCGCAAGGATCGCGAGGAAGCCGCCGCCAGCTATTTCGAACAGGTCGCGCCCCAGTGGGACCGTTTGCGTTCGCTCTATGTCAGCGAAAGCGCTGTCGAGGCGGCGCTGGAGAAGGCTGTGGGGCCCGGCCCCTTCGAACGCGTCGTCGATCTCGGCACGGGTTCTGGCCGGATGCTGACCTTATTCGGCAAGAAGGCCAAGATGTCGGTCGGGCTGGACCTCAGCCAGAACATGCTGAACATCGCCCGCACCAACGTCACCAAGGCGGGCGTGGAGCAGGTCGAACTGCGTCACGGCGATATCTTCGCCACCCGTCTTCCCGCCGCCAGCGCCGATCTGGTGATCGTGCATCAGGTGCTGCACTACCTGTCCGATCCGTCCGCCGCCGTCGCCGAGGCCGCGCGTCTGGTCAGCCCGGGCGGCCGCCTGGTCATCATCGACTTCGCCCCGCACGACTTCGAACATATGCGTGAGGCGCATCAGCATCGCCGCCTGGGCTTCGCCGACAGCGAGATCAACGGCTGGCTGATTGACGGCGGCCTGACGCCATCGGCCCCCATCGCCCTGCCCCACGACGCCGAGGGCCTGACCGTGACCATCTGGACGGCGGAACGCCGCGTTCAGGATAGAAAGACCGCCTGATGGCCTCCTCCGCCTCCCTCAACCTGGCCGACGCCCGCGCCCTGCTGCTGTCGCCGCTTGGCCCCGTCGCCCGCGCCGGATCGAACCGCGACGCCGTGCGCGTCTCGTTCGAATTCTTTCCGCCCAAGACCGATGAGGCCGAGGCCAATCTGTGGAAGGCGATCCGCCGTCTGGAGCCGCTGAACCCCGCCTTCGTCTCCGTTACCTACGGCGCCGGCGGTTCGACCCGCGAGCGGACCCACCGCACGGTCCAGCGCATCATTACCGAGACTTCGCTACGTCCCGCCGCCCACCTGACATGCGTCGAGGCCAGCCGCGAAGAGGTCGATGAGGTCATTGAAGGCTACAAGACGATAGGCGTCGATCACATCGTGGCCCTGCGCGGCGATCCGCCTGGCGGCGCAGGGATCGGCGGCGTCTATCAGCCGCGCGCCGACGGCTATGCCAACGCCACCGAACTGACCACCGCCATCAACCGCATCGGCGGCTTCGACGTGACAGTGGGCGCCTATCCCGAACGCCATCCCGAAAGCCCCTCTATCGATCACGACATCGAGGTGCTGAAGGCCAAGGTCGACGCCGGAGCAACCCGCGCCGTCAGCCAGTTCTTCTTCGACATCGACGCCTTCCTGCGGTTCCGCGACCGGGTGCGGGCGGCGGGCGTCACCATCCCCCTGATCCCCGGCGTCATGCCGGTGTCCAACTTCGCCGGCCTTCAGCGGATGTGCGGCGCGTGCGGCGCCAGCATTCCCGACTGGCTGAAGGCGCATTTCGACGGCCTGGACGACGATCCTGAGACCCGCAAACTGCTGGCCGCCTCCGTCGCCGCCGAGACCTGCGCGCGTCTGCAGGAAGAGGGCTTCTCGGACTTCCACTTCTACACCCTGAACCGCGCCGACCTGGTCTATGCGATCTGTCGCGTTCTGGGCGTGCGCGAGACGGCGGCAGCCCAATGACCCGCGGGCAACGCATCGCCGCCCTGCATCAGGCGGCCAAGGAGCGCATCCTGGTCCTCGATGGCAGTTGGGGTGTCATGATTCAGCGTCGCGGGCTGGACGAAGCCGACTTCCGCGCCGACCGCTTCGTCGCCGGC
The DNA here is from genome assembly GCF_022654015.1 of Brevundimonas diminuta. Lineage (NCBI taxonomy): Bacteria > Pseudomonadati > Pseudomonadota > Alphaproteobacteria > Caulobacterales > Caulobacteraceae > Brevundimonas > Brevundimonas diminuta. The sequence continues at coordinate 1,498,887 of NZ_CP073063.1, read as the reverse complement.
AATGGCTATGACGAGAAACATCAGATGAAGGGGAACAACGACATCCTCTGCATCACGCGGCCCGATGTCATCGCCGACCTACACGACCAGTATTTCGCCGCCGGCGCCGACATCAGCGAAACCAACACCTTCTCCGGCACCACCATCGCCCAGGAGGACTATGCCCTGGACGCCCAGGCGGTGTGGGACATCAATCTGGAGGGCGCGAAACTGGCCCGCGCCTCGGCCGACCGCTGGACGGAAAAGGAGCCGCACAAGCCGCGGTTCGCCGCCGGCTCCATCGGCCCGCTGAACAAGATGCTGTCGATGTCGTCCGACGTGAACGATCCTGGCGCCCGCAGCGTGACCTTCGACCAGGTCTATGAGGCCTATCGCCATCAGGTGAAGGCGCTGAACGAAGGCGGGGTCGATCTCTATTTGATCGAGACCATCACCGACACGCTGAACTGCAAGGCCGCGATCAAGGCAATCAAGGACCTGGAAGACGAAGGCATGGACGCCCTGCCCATCTGGATCAGCGGCACCATCACCGACCGCTCGGGCCGCACCTTGTCGGGCCAGACGGCCGAGGCCTTCTGGAACAGCGTACGCCACGCCAAACCGTTTGCCGTCGGCTTCAACTGCGCCCTGGGCGCCGACCTGATGCGACCCTTCATCGCCGAGCTTAGCCGCGTCGCCGACACCCTGGTCGCCGCCTACCCGAACGCCGGCCTGCCCAACGCCATGGGCCAATACGACGAGGAGCCGCACGAGACCGCCCACTTCATCGAGGAATGGGCCGCCTCCGGCCTGGTCAACATCGTCGGCGGCTGCTGCGGGACGACGCCGGACCACATCCGCCACGTCGCCGAAGAGGTCGCGCCGCTGAAGCCCCGCACCATCCCGGAACGGCCCGTGGCCCTGCGCCTGAGTGGCCTCGAACCTTTTGAATTGGTAGCGTAAGTGCGTCCTGTCTTCATCAACGTCGGCGAACGGACCAACGTCACCGGCTCGGCCAAATTCCGCAAGCTGGTGGTCGAGGGCGACTATTCGGCCGCGCTGGATGTCGCTCGCCAGCAGGTCGAGGCCGGCGCCCAGATCATCGACGTCAATATGGATGAAGGGCTGCTGGACGGCGTTGTCGCCATGCGGACCTTCCTGAACTTGATCGCGGCCGAGCCCGACATCGCCCGCGTGCCGGTGATGATCGACAGCTCCAAATGGGAGGTGATCGAGGCAGGCCTGAAATGCGTTCAGGGCAAGCCCATCGTCAATTCGATCAGCATGAAGGAAGGCGAACAGGCCTTCCGCGACCATGCGATCAAATGCCTCCGCTATGGCGCCGCCGTCGTGGTCATGGCCTTCGACGAGGTGGGCCAGGCCGACACCGCCGCCCGCAAGATCGAAATCTGCACCCGCGCTTACGACATTTTGGTCAACGAGGTGGGCTTCCCGCCCGAGGACATCATCTTCGACCCCAACATCTTCGCCGTGGCGACGGGAATCGAGGAGCATGACAACTATGCCGTCGACTTCATCGAGGCCACGCGGGAGATCAAACGCACCCTCCCCTACGCTCGCGTCTCGGGCGGGGTGTCGAACGTATCGTTCAGCTTCCGCGGCAACGAGCCGGTGCGCCGCGCGATCCACAGCGTCTTCCTGTACCACGCTATCAACGCCGGCATGGACATGGGCATCGTCAACGCCGGCGACCTGCCGGTCTATGACGACATCGACGCCGAACTGCGCGAGGCGGTCGAGGATGTGATCCTGAACCGGCCGCAGCGGACCAATGTCTCGAACACCGAGCGGCTGGTCGACATGGCGCCCCGCTACAAGGGCGAGAAGGGCCAGGCCCGCGTCGTCGATCTGAAATGGCGCGAACAGCCGGTCGGCAAACGGATCGAACACGCCTTGGTCAACGGCATCACGGAGTTCATCGAGGCCGACACCGAAGAGGCGCGCCTGGCGTCCGAGCGCCCGCTGCACGTCATCGAAGGCCCGTTGATGGACGGGATGAACGTGGTCGGCGACCTGTTCGGCTCGGGCAAGATGTTCCTGCCGCAGGTGGTGAAGTCCGCCCGCGTGATGAAACAAGCCGTCGCCTGGCTGGAGCCCTTCATGGAGGCCGAAAAGGCCGGCAAGCCTCGCGAGCAGGCGGGCCGCATCCTGATGGCGACCGTCAAGGGCGACGTCCACGACATCGGCAAGAACATCGTCGGCGTCGTGCTGCAATGTAACAACTACGAGGTCATCGACCTGGGCGTCATGGTCCCGGCCGACCGCATCCTGGACGAGGCCAAGGCTCACAATGTCGATATCATCGGCCTGTCCGGCTTGATCACGCCGTCGCTGGACGAAATGGTCTTTGTCGGCGCCGAGATGGAACGGCGCGGCTTCGACATACCCCTGCTGATCGGCGGCGCCACCACCAGCCGCACCCATACGGCGGTCAAGATCGAGCCCGCCTATCGCCGGGGTTCGACCACCTATGTCGTCGATGCGTCGCGCGCCGTCAGCGTCGTTTCGGGGCTGCTGTCCAAGACCGAGCGCGCGAAGAACGAAGCCGCCACCCGCGATGAATACATCCGCATCCGCGAGCAATATGCCCGCGGCCAGGAGGTGAAGGCCCGCGCCACCCTGGCTCAGGCGCGCGAGAACCGTTTCCGCATCGACCCCGACCAGCCCATGCCCGGCAAACCGTCCTTCCTCGGCGTGAAGGCGTTCGAGGCCTGGGACCTGCAGGATCTGGCCGACCACATCGACTGGACTCCCTTCTTCGCCAGTTGGGAGCTGATCGGCCGCTATCCGCTGATCCTGGACGACGAGATCGTCGGCGAGGCCGCCCGCGACCTGTTCGCCGACGCGCAAGTTATGCTGAAGCGGATCATCAACGAAAAGTGGTTCACGGCCAAAGGCGTCGTCGGCTTCTGGCCCGCCCGCGCCGACGGCGACGATGTCATCGTCTACGCCGACGAAGGCCGCGACGCCGAGATCGCCCGCTTCCACACACTGCGCCAGCAGATCAAGAAGTCGAACGGCAAGCCGAACCTGGCCCTGTCCGACTTCATCGCGGATGAGGGCGACGACTATATCGGCGCCTTCGCCGTCACCGCCGGTCACGGCGAGCTGGAGATCGCCAAACGGTTCAAGGACGCGGGCGACGACTATTCCGCCATCCTCGCCACCGCCCTGGCCGACCGCCTGGCCGAGGCCTTCGCCGAACGGCTGCACAAGGAGGTCCGCACCACCCTGTGGGGCTATGCCGCCGATGAGACGGCCGATATCGATGCTCTGATCGCCGAACAATATCAGGGTATCCGCCCTGCCCCTGGCTATCCGGCCCAGCCCGATCACACAGAAAAAGCCACCCTCTTCCGCCTGCTCGACGCCGGAAACCAAGCCGGCATGGCCCTGACCGAGAGCTACGCCATGACGCCGCCGGCGTCAGTGTCGGGCCTCTACTTCGGCCATCCGGGCAGCCACTATTTCGGCGTCGGCAAGATCGATCTGGACCAGGTCGAGGACTACGCCCGGCGCAAGGGTTGGGACATCGCCACGGCTGAGCGCTGGCTGGCCCCCATCCTCAACTACGATCCCTACGCCGCCAAACGCGAAACGGCGGCTTGAGCCGGGCTCAAGCCGCCGTCTGTCATCCGGTAACCGCCGAACCGATCAGTTGATGCCGACGCTCTCCAGGGTTGCGGGCGGCGTGGTGATGTTGTCGCGCAGGCGGCGCGCGGCATGCTCGCACCGGCCCGGCAGACCAAAGAACAGGCCGAACGACTGGCTGCGCGCCTCGGCATCAGGATTGGCCATCAGCGGGGCCCACTGCGCCTTGACCGCAGCGACGGCCTGCTCGGCCTCGGCCTTCGAAGCCGCCGATTGGCGCGGCGCGGCCACGGCCAGGGCGCTGCGGAAATCCTGGGCTTCGAGACGGCCCAGACGCACCAGCTCGACATCCTCCGGCGCGCGCGACGTCAGCGTCTCGCCCAGATCGGCATGGCCCGTCACCAGGGCATCACACCACGCCACCAGCGGATAGTCTGCGCTCGGCGCGCCCCGCGGCAACGGCCGTGCATAGGCGATGGCCTCGCGCGTCTTCAACGCATCGGCGGTCTCGCCCGAGCGATTGCCCGTCACGATCGGTCCATCCTGCGTTTGAGCGACCGCCGCGCCGGCGGCCAGCAGCGACAGGACCGACAGTCCGGGAACGACAAATTTCAGCATGATCTTCCTTGGAGGGGTACGCCGCAAACAGGCGACGATCCGTAACGCTCGCCTGCCCAAATGGTTTTTCTACGGCGCCGCTTAAACGAAAAAGGCGGCGGAGCGTTGCTCCGCCGCCTCAGTTTCGATGACCCAATAAGGATCAATACTTCAGGCGTGCACCCACGAAGAAGTAGCGGCCGACCACGTCGAAGTTGTTCGGGTCGGTGTTGCCGTCGTTCGCGTTGTCGAACACGGGCGGGGCCTTGTCCGCCAGGTTGCGAACGCCGCCGAAGATCTCGACGTTGTCGTTGAAATCATACGAGGCGCTGACGTCGTGGTACCAGTAGGAGTCGGTGCCGACATAGCCGCCGTCCTGGAAGTCAGGGATGTTGCCCTGGTTGTCCATGGCGTCAATGTAGGTGCCGGAATAGTTCACGCGGACCGGACCGAAGTCGTAGCCGAGCGAAACGTTTGCCTTCCACTCCGGCAGGCTGGCGCTGATGTTGTAGGCGCCAACCGTGCCCTTATACTCGATACCATCTAGCTCGTAGCTGTCGAGGTAGGTCAGGTTGACCGCGACATCCAGCTTCTGACCCCAGAAGCCGCCACCCCACGGCACGTTCCAGCCGTAACGCGTCGAGAAGTCCACGCCGCTGGTCTGCAGTTGCGAGACGTTGCCCAGCGGTGCGCGCGCCTTCAGGTTTCCGGCCGGATCACGATAGATCAGAGGCAGACCGATGCCGGCGTTGTTGCACTCTGCAACCGCCGAGACCGGAGCACCCGTCGTGCCCGAAGCTGCGGCGCCAGCCGCGAAGCACTGGTTCACGATGCCGGAGACGCCGCCGAAGATGGTGCCGATGTAGTCCTCGACCTTGATGTCATAGTAATCGAGCGACATCGACAGGCCCGGAACGAAGGTCGGCTGCCAGACGGCGCCCAGCGTGACCGTATCCGACGTTTCTTCGGTCAGGTTCGGGTTGCCGTAGAAGAACGACTCCGTTTGTGTGTTCTGGGCGACGAAGCCGGTGGCCACCGGATCGAAACCGAGTTGCGCGGTGCAGAAGTTGCGCACGCCGGCCGACAGGGTACGAGCGGCGCCCGACGACGGGTTACGCGTGGTGCAAGGGTCCAGAACCGCCGGGAAGCCTTGGTCGTTGGCCTGGAACAGCTCAAAGACGTTCGGCGCACGCACGGCGCGTTGATAGATGCCGCGGAAGCGCAGGCTATCGACGGGCTCCCACGAGCCGCCAGCCTTGTAGGCGTAGATCTTGCCGACCGTGTCGTAGTCGGCCATGCGGGCGCCGACTTCCAGCTCCAGCGACTTGATGAACGGCACATCGCGAACCAGCGGGATCACAGCTTCCGCATAGAGCTCCTTCGATTCCGTACGACCCGCGACAGGGCGCTCGGCGTTGAAGCCGAAGATGTCGCCCGAAGCCTTGGCGGCGTCCGGCGTGAAGCTCAGCTTGTCTTCACGATATTCGGCGCCGAAAGCGACTGACAGCGGACCGGCGGGCAGTTCGAAGGCGGTGCCGGTGACGTTGAAGGTCAGGTTCTGACGTTCAAAGATGCTGGTGTCGGCGAAGTTCAGGCGAATGAAGTTTGCGGCCTGCGGGGTGATGGTGCCGGCGCCGAACAGATTGACCGGAACACAGCCCGGGAAGAGTTGCAGCGAGGACGCGGCGCAGCTCGTCGCCGTACCGCCGGCGGCCAGCGCGGCGGCCAGTCGCGAACGCGACACATCGTTTTCGATCGAGGTGCGCAGTTCCGTTCGGCCGTAGGCATAAACGCCTTCAGCCTTCCAGTCGCCGCCCAGGTTGGCGCGAAGTCCGCCATTGAACTGAAGGACGTTGGTGTCGTGGCTTTCGACGCGGGCGCCGACTTCAGCCATACGGCGATCGAAGTTCAGCGGAGCCGTCGGATTGGGGCGCGAATTGGCGTAGGCAAGCAGCGCGGGGTAGTTCTGAACGAAGTAGTTGCCGTACGGGATGTTGATCCCGGTCGCCGGCGTCGGCGCCAGCTGAATGTTGTTGCGGGTGTTGGTGTAGAAGACTTCGGTGAACGCCGTGAAGGTGTCGTTGATGTCGTAGTGACCCAACAGAACCGCATTGTAGCGTTCCGACGGCGACTGCAGCAGGTTGACCGGTGCGAAATCGTAACGATCGCTGGAAGCGCCCAGGCCAAAGTCGTTGTTGAACTGTCCGGGGACGCCAGCAGTACGGAACGAGCGGCGGCAAGGGGTCGGCGCCGTCGAGCAGCCGACGGCCGTGTAGTTGTTGGTGCCGAGGTTGTTCAGACCGCCGTAGATGCCGGTGCCGGAACCGCCTGCGTTGCTGCTGAGCGCCCAGGGACGATCTTCGTTCGGCAGGAAGCCGTCACGGTCGGCATAGCCCACGAAGCCGGTCACATTGCCGCGACCATCAGCGATATTGGCGCCGAACATGGCGGAGGCGTTGAACTGCTCGCCGTCGCCGAAGCCGGAGACGCCGTACTGCGTGTTGACCGCCAGACCTTCGAAGTTGTCCTTGAAGATGAAGTTGACGACGCCGGCCAGAGCGTCGGAGCCGTAGGTCGCCGAGGCGCCGCCGCTGACGACTTCCACGCGCTCGATCAGCGCGGCGGGAATGCTGTTCAGGTCGACGGCATTCGATTTGTCGTAGGGAACGAAGCGACGGCCGTTCACCAGCACCAGGGTGCGGCTCGGGCCGAGGCCGCGCAGATCGACGGTCGCCGAACCGTTGGCCGGGTTATTGGAGTTGGCCGACAGACCCGGCACGACCTGCGGAAGTTGGTTGAGGATTTGTTCAACGTTCACATCGCCGCGCGCCTGAATCTGCTCGGCGCTGACGGTGGCCACGGGGCTGTTTGCGACATAGTCCTGGCGCACGATCCGCGAGCCGGTCACGACGATTTCACCGACCTCGGTGGTGCCGTCCTGCGACTGAGCGAATGAAGGGCTAGCCGCCATAGCCAATGCAACGCCGCCAATCATAGTGGTGGCCAGCAAGCTGCGGCGATATTTGACGTTATTCAAGGATAGCTCTCCCATGATCGATGTAGAGCCGCGATTGCAGCCCACCGAATCCATATCCGTGTGCCAGCCGAATAGCTGGTTGCGCGAGAGAGCATACCAACGCTTGAAGTAAGTCCAGCGCGAAGACGCATTCACGCCACAAGTGAGACGGACCTGTCACAGAGACGACACACCCGCTCTAGCAGGCATAAAATCGACCGAAGGCGCGCTTCTCGCACCTGCTTCGTTGTCGGCATCTCCCAAGTGTCAGTATATATTCAACGTTGGATCATCACCCGCGCCGCATAGGGCGCCGGTTCCGGCGTGCAGGAGGCGGCGATCAGTTGCACTGCGGCGAGACACAGGATCGCCGCCGCGACGAACGGGAACCGATTTGATACAGCGTTGGCGATCGAACGGGCCATTGTGGGCGCTCCAGGCATGATTACCGAGACGTTAACGCAAGCTCTGCGCCAAACGCGGCCGCGACGATGATCCCGTTCGTAAGGGCGTTCGACTTCGCCTATGGGCGGCGCGATCAGGTGTCGCCATTGATCCAGCGCGTGATCGCCGACAATGCGGGGCCTTTCACCTTCACCGGGACGGGGACCTATATCGTCGGCCGACCGGACCAAGGGGCCGAGGTCGCGGTGATCGATCCGGGGCCGCTCGATCAGGCGCATCTGGCGGCGCTGATGGCGGCGGTCGAGGGGCGGCGGGTCAGCCATGTTCTGGTGACGCATACGCATCGGGATCATGCGCCTCTGGCCCGGCCGTTCGCCGAGGCGACCGGAGCGCGGATTTGGGCGGCCCGACCTCCGGTGCGGGAAACGCATGCGTCGGGTGCGCTCGATGAAGATGACGATGCCGATTTTGCGCCCGATGCGGTGCTGACGGGCGGTGAGGCAGTCGAGGGCGACGGCTGGACGATCGAGGCGATGTTCACGCCCGGTCATGCGTCAAATCATATGGCTTTCGCTCTGCGTGAAGAGAACGCGCTGTTTTGCGGCGATCATGTCATGGGCTGGTCGACGACGGTCGTGGCGCCGCCGGATGGGAGCATGCGCCAGTATATAGCCAGTCTGGACGCGGTTATCGCACGCGACTTCGACGTGTTGTGGCCGACGCACGGAGCGCCGGTGACGCAGGTGCGGCCGTTTCTGGAGGCCTATCGCGCTCATCGGCGGGGGCGGGAAGCGCAAGTGCTCCAACGGCTTGCGGCGGGGGACCGCACGATCGCGGAGATGGTCCCGGTTCTGTATGCCGCCGTCGATCAGCGGCTGTGGCCGGCAGCGTCGCTGTCGGTCCTGGCGCATCTGATCAAGCTGATCGAGGACGGCGCGGCGATCAGCGATGGCGCGCCCGGCCTGTCGGCGCAGTTCCGGCTGGCTTAGCGTCCCGCCTCCAGGTTTCGCGTGATTTTTGCGGCGAGGCGGCAGGTGGCGCCGCCGTCGGGACGGCTGCCGCGTGCGGCGACGCGGATGTCGGTGCGGCCGGGGCGGATGCGGACGACCGCGTCGGTGGCGAAGCCGAACCAGGCGCCGGCGTGCACGGCTTCGACCTGGAAGGTTGTCGCGCGGGTGACGACGAAGCCGGCGTCGACCAGCGCCGAGGTCGCCTGCTGGGCCAGGACCTGGGTCGGGACGGCGTCCACGCCGTCACAGGTCTGCGGCGCGCCGCTGCGCACGCCGGCGGCGCGCGGCAGGCCGGGCGGCTCATTTAGATTGGTGCTCACGTCACGTGGATGGGGCGTCGCATCCTGACCCTGACGCAGCACGAAGCCGGCGACGGTCCCGCCCGCCAGGACCAGCGCCGCCAACGCATAGACCCCCCTGCCCTTCAGATCGCGCAGCGCCAGCACCGCCGCCGTCAGAGCCGCCGCCAGACCGACCCAGGCCAGGAGGCGGGCCACGGTCCAGGTCAGCAGGTCATAGCCGATCGCCAAATCGAGCCCGCCGAACCGCGTCGCCGTAACGGCCGCCACGATCAGAACAAAGGGCGCCGCCGCGAGCGCCGTCAGCCAGGGCAGAATGGCGGGTACGGGCTTTCTTGTCGGCATTCAGGCTCCGGTTCTCACTTAGGCAGCGGTCGGCAGACGATAGTCCTTCATCCGATCGCGCAGAAGCTTCTTGTCGATCTTGCCGGTTGCGCCCAGCGGGATGTCGTCCACGACGACCACGTCGTCGGGCATCCACCATTTGGCGATCTTGCCGATCAGGAAGTCCAAATGCTCCTGCTTGTCCAGCGTCTCGTCGGGCTTCAGCTTCAGGATCAGCACGGGCCGTTCGTCCCATTTGGGGTGAGCCGCGCCGATGACGGCGGCGATCTCGACCTTGGGGTGACCCACGGCGATGTTCTCGATCTCGATGGAGCTGATCCACTCGCCGCCAGACTTGATCACGTCCTTGGCGCGATCGGTGATCTGCATGAAGCCCAGGTCGTCGACGGTGGCCACATCGCCGGTGTCGAAGAAGCCTTCGTCGTCCAGAATCGAGCCGTCTTCCTTGAAGTAGGCGCGGCTGATCGTCGGCCCCTTGACCATCAGACGACCGAAGGTCGCGCCGTCGTGAGGCAGTTCGGCGCCCGCCTCGTCCTTCAGCTTCAACTCGACGCCCAGCGGCGGCACGCCCTGCTTCAGGCGGTATTTCATCTGCTCGTCGTACGAGAGCTTCAGGATTTCGGGCGGCAGGTTGGCGATGGTGCCGATGGGCGAGGTCTCGGTCATGCCCCAGGCGTGGGTGACCTCGACGCCGAAATCGTCCTGGAAGCCGCGGATCAGGCTTTCGGGGCAGGCCGAACCGCCGATTAGCACGCGCTTCAGGGTCGAGAAGCCCAGACCGTTCTGTTTCATGTGGGCGAACAGCCCCTGCCAGACGGTCGGCACGGCGGCCGAGAAGGTGACGCCCTCCTGTTCGATCAGCTCATAGATCGACTGACCATCCATCTTGGCGCCCGGCATCACCAGCTTGGTGCCGGCGGCAGGGCCGGCGAAGGCGATGCCCCAGGCGTTAGCGTGGAACATCGGCACCACCGGCAGGATAACCTCCTTGGGCGTGGCGCCCATCACCGTGGCTTGAAGACCCATGAAGGTGTGCAGGAAGTTGGAGCGGTGCGAATACAGCACCCCCTTCGGATTGCCCGTCGTGCCGGAGGTGTAGCAGAGGCCGCAGGCCGTCTGTTCGTCGAAGTCGCCCCAGACCACGTCGGTCGATTGACCGTCGATCGCGTCCTCATAGGCGACGGCCTTGGGCAGCTTCGTCTGCGGCATATGGGCGGCGTCGGTCATGATGACGACGCGCTCGACCTTGGGGATATGCGGCAGGATGGCTTCCAGCAGCGGCACGAAGGTCAGGTCGACGAAAATGATCCGGTCTTCGGCGTGATTGATGATGTAGACGAGCTGTTCGGGGAACAGACGCGGGTTCAGGGTGTGGCACACCCCGCCGATGCCCATGATTCCGTACCAGGCCTCGATGTGGTTGGCGGTGTTCCAAGCCAGGGTGGCGACGCGGTCGCCCGGCTTGATCCCCCAATCCTTCAGGGCGCTGGACACGCGTTTGGCCCGCTCGTGGATCTGGGCGTAGGTCGTGCGAACGATGGGCCCTTCGACCGAGCGCGTCACCACTTCGCGCTCGCCATGCCAGTTCTTGGCGTGGTCGATAATCTTGTCGACCGTCAGCGGCCAGTCCTGCATCAAGCCCAGCATGTCGTATCCTTGTCCCTTGGATGCGTCTGCTTTGATGCGACGCTTGAACCGACGCTAACATCGGTGATCGGCGATAAGCAACGTGACCCAACGTCAACTGGGGCGTGAGCCACGGCGCGGCGGATCGTCGCCGGTGGCGCTGGCGGCGCGACCGCTCTAGAAGGCCGCTCATGACCATATTGATTGCAATCACGGGGGGCTCCGGCTCCGGCAAGAGCACCCTGGCGGAGGCGCTGGTCTCGGCCCTTCCGGAAGGGTCGGCCGTACTGGTGCGCGAGGACAGCTATTACAAGGACGCGGCTTCCCTGCCCGGCTTCGACGCCGCGACCTTCGACTTTGACGATGTGACGGCGCGCGATCACGACCTGATGATCGCGGACCTGAAGGCATTGAAGGCCGGGCGCGCGGTGACGGCGCCAGTCTATTCCTTCATCCACCACGGCCGCGAGCCGGGCGGCGAGCCGATCCCGGCGGCCGAGGTGGTGATCGTCGAGGGCACGCACGTTCTGTGTACCCCCGACCTGACCGTCCTGTTCGACATCCGGGTCTTCGTGGACACCCCCGCCGACATCCGCTTCATCCGCCGCCTGCTGCGCGACCAGGCCGAGCGGGGCCGGTCGGCGGATTCGGTCGTGGCGCAGTATCTGGCCACGGTGCGTCCGGGCCACGAGCGTTTGACCGAACCGTCGCGCACCCACGCCGACTTCATTGTCGCCGATGCGACGGCGGCGGTGCGTCTGGAAGATCCCCAAGCTGTAGTGCGTCTGGCTGCACCGGTCCTGGCCCATCCGCTGCTGCAGGCGCTGCTGGACGACTAGCGAAGACATCTCCGACCCGAAATTCGGCGGGGCGAAGCGCGACCGGCTCAGCGGCGGATGACCATTCATCGCCCTGATGCGCGCCCGTTCGGCGGCTTCGGCCTGTTTCTCGACCAGGATGGCGTCGAGCCGGATATATTCGCGTTCCAGCAGGGCGCGAAGGCGGTCATCCTCAGCCTCTTCCTCGGGCGTCCGTCTGTAGAGTGGCGGCAGGCCGCGCCCGGGTTTGGGACGGCGAGGTTTGGGGCGGGCCACGCGGGTCTCCGGACAGGGGTGATCGGCCTCGCGCTTTCGCAGCGAAGTTGGTGGAGGGCTGGGCGGAGCGCCGGGCCTTCGCCCGGAGTTGATTTGTAGTGTTACCGTTTCGACGAAGGGTGTGACGCTCCGCGCGGGGGGGTTGGCCTGCAAGCTCGGGGCGAGCGGTGGCGGTCTTATCGCCTAACCCCATAAGCCTGTGACGGGTCGGCGGTCCCTGCGAGGACCGTTCCGAGTGCGGCCGAGTATCCCCCTCGACCCAGCGACGCGACTGCGGACGCCGGGGGCGATTCCCCGACCGATCAGCCTCGGCGCCGCGATGGGATTTCACCATCGCCCCCGTTCCTTCCGCTCCCGCCGCCGCAAGGTCGCAGGCCAGGCGAGCCCTCCATGCGACGAGACGGGGCTATTATGGGGTGGTTTGACCCCGTGTATGGGAGACGGGGGATATAAATCGGCAAGCGGTTGAAATCGCTGCGGATGAACCAGCGGCATTGCGATGGCGGAGCATCGTCTCCTCCCCATTTCATGGGGAGGTGGCTCGAAGCGCAGCGGAGAGACGGAGGGGCTCTTCACCGCATCGCGGGCGCCGGTGGGATTTCAAGAACCCTCCACCGCTTCGCGGCCCCCCTCCCCGCCAAGCGGGGAGGAGACGGTTGGATCAGATCAGTCCCGCCAGCGGCGACGACGGGTCGGCATACATCCGCTTGGCCATCCGGCCGGCCAGATAGGCGTCGCGGCCGGCGATGACGGCGTGTTTCATGGCGCGGGCCATGCGGATGGGGTCCTTGGCCCCGGCGATGGCGGTGTTCATCAGGACGGCGTCGCAGCCCAGCTCCATCGCGCGGGTCGCATCCGAGGCGGTGCCGACGCCCGCGTCGACCAGAACCGGCACCTTGGCCTGTTCGACGATGAGGCGGACATTGACCTCGTTCTGGATGCCCAGGCCCGAGCCGATCGGGGCGGCGGCGGGCATGATGGCGGCGGCGCCGGCGTCTTCCAGCCGCTTGGCCATCACCACGTCGTCGGTGCAATAGACCATGACGTCGAAGCCGTCCTTGATCAGCAGATCCAGCGCCCGCAGCGTCTCGATCATGTCGGGATACAGGTGGGCGGTGTTGGACAGCACCTCCAGCTTGACCAGGCTCCACCCGCCGGCCTCGCGCGCCAGGCGCAGGGTCCGGACTGCATCCTCACCCGTGAAACAGCCGGCGGTGTTGGGCAGGAAGGTGAAGCGGTCCGGCTTTACATAATCGACCAGCATCGGCTGGGTCGGATCCGACAGGTTCACACGGCGAACGGCGACGGTGACGATCTCGGCCCCAGCCGCCTCGGCGGCGGCGGCGTTCTGGGCGTAGTCGGCATATTTGCCGGTGCCCACGATCAGGCGCGAGTTGAAGGTGCGGCCGGCGACGGACCAGGTTTCGTTGGCTGTATCGGTCATGGATGCTGACCTAGGCCTCTCCGGCGCGCGGGGGAACCCGTCGTAGCCCGATTTGATCTAATCAACCGCCGCCGACGAACTGGACCAGTTCGATACGGTCGCCTGCGGCCACCGGCGTGGCGGCATGCAGGGACTTGGGCACGATCTCGAGATTGCGTTCGACGGCGACCTTGCGCGGGTCCAGCGACAGTTCCTCGACCAGGGCCAGGATGGTGGCGGCCTGGACCTGACGTGGCTCGCCGTTGAGATGGATCTGGTGCACGCGCGTTCTCCCTGGGCCTTCGCGCGTCAGATAAAGGCTGACAGGCCGCTTCGCCAGACTGTGCGCTCAGCCCGCCTCGAACAGGAAGGCGCCGATCGCGACGGCCAGGGCCGCGAAGGTCGCCACCACGGCTCTCAGGATCAGTTTGCCGTCCTGGCGCATCCTCGGCGCTCCCTCAGGCCGTCCCGACCAGGGACGATGGCAGCCGGCGCTGCGAAATCCACGCCATCGCACATAACGTCGGGTAAGGTTCAACGCCGCGAGCGTTTGACCCACGCCCTGCGTCCGCTAAAAGGCCCCTCTTGCGCCGCGCTGCGCCGGATCGATTCTGGAACCATGGCCGAAACGCCCGTCATTCATGTGCTGAACGGCCCCAATCTGAACCTGCTCGGGGTTCGGGAGCCGGACATCTATGGCCGCGACACCCTGGCGGACATCGAGCAACGCTGCGTCCGGGCGGCCGGTGAAGCGCAGATCGTGTTTCGCCAGACCAACCATGAAGGCGTGCTGGTGGACTGGATCCAGGAGGCGCGCGAGGGCGCCGACGCCTTGATCCTCAATCCGGCGGCCTATGGGCATACGTCGGTGGCGCTGCACGATGCGCTGAAGACGCTGTCGATCCCGGTGATCGAGTTGCATCTGTCCAATCCGGCGGCGCGCGAGGCGTTTCGCCATCACTCCTATGTGTCCTCCGCGGCGACCGGCGTCATCGCCGGCTTCGGCGCGGCGGGCTATGAACTGGCCGTCCAGGCGGCCCTCACCCAGGTTCGGGAACGCGGCTGAGCCCCGTCCCGTTTATCAAAGACCACGAAAGACAAGGCGCAACTCCAATGGCCGATGACAAGAAACACGCCGAAATCGACGCCGCCCTGGTTCGCCAGCTGGCCGAGATCCTGAACGAGACCGATCTGACGGAAGTCGAGGTCGAGCGCGGCGAACTGCGCATCCGCGTGGCGCGCGAAGTCACCGTCAACGCCGCCCCGGTCCAGTACGCCGCCGCCCCCGCTCCGGTCGCCGCTGCGCCCGCCGCCGCTGCTGCGCCGGCCGCCATGCCGTCGGATCCCGCCACGATCGTCGCCCGCGCGGGCGAAGAGGTGAAGTCGCCGATGGTCGGCACAGCCTATCTGCAGGCCTCGCCGGAGGCCCCGGCCTTCGTCCAGCCCGGCGACAAGGTCAAGAAGGGCCAGACCCTGCTGATCGTCGAAGCCATGAAGACGATGAACCCGATCCAGGCGCCGCGCGACGGCGTGGTGGCCGAAATCCTGGTCGGCGACGCCCAGCCGGTCGAGTTCGGCGAACCCCTCGTCCTGCTGGAAGCCTAAGCCGTGTTCAACAAGGTCCTGATCGCCAACCGCGGCGAGATCGCGCTGCGCATCCACCGGGCGTGCAAGGAGATGGGCATCTCTACCGTTGCCGTACATTCCGAAGCCGACCGCGGCGCCATGTGGGTGCGGCTGGCCGACGAGAGCGTCTGCATCGGCCCCGCCTCGGCCGCCAAGTCGTATCTGAACATCCCCTCGATCATCGCGGCGGCGGAAATCACCGGCGCCCAGGCCATCCACCCCGGCTACGGCTTCCTGTCCGAAAACGCCCGCTTCGCCGAGATCGTCGAGGCCCACGGCATGAGCTTCATCGGTCCCAAGCCCGAACATATCCGGGTCATGGGCGACAAGATCAGCGCCAAACAGACGGTCAAGGACGCCGGCATCCCCGTCGTTCCCGGCTCGGATGGCGAGGTCGAGACCGTCGAGGCCGCGATCGAGGCGTCCAAGTCCATCGGCTTCCCCCTGATCGTCAAGGCGGCGGCGGGCGGCGGCGGACGCGGCATGAAGGTCGCCCTGACGCCTGACGATCTGGTCGAGGCGGTCCAGACCGCCCAGTCGGAAGCTCTGGCCGCCTTCGGCAACGGCGCCGTCTATATGGAGCGCTACCTCCAGAAGCCGCGCCACATCGAGATCCAGGTCATCGCCGACAGCCACGGCAATGTCGTGCACCTGGGCGAACGCGACTGCTCGCTGCAACGCCGTCACCAGAAGGTGCTGGAAGAGGCCCCCTCGCCCGCCCTGTCGGCCGAGGGTCGCAAGAAGATCGGCGAGACAGTCAACAAGGCCATCGCCGCCATCGGCTATCTGGGCGTCGGCACCATCGAGTTCCTGTGGGAGGACGGCGAGTTCTTCTTCATCGAGATGAACACCCGCCTGCAGGTCGAACACCCGGTCACCGAAATGATCACCGGCGTCGATCTGGTGCGTGAACAGGTCCGTATCGCCGCCGGTCTGCCGCTGTCCTTCACCCAGGACGACATCCACTTTGAGGGTCACGCCATCGAGGTGCGGATCAACGCCGAGAACCCGGAAACCTTCACCCCGTCGCCGGGCAAGATCACCGATTTCCACGCTCCGGGCGGCCTGGGCGTGCGTCTGGATAGCGCCATCTACGCCGGCTATTCGATCCCGCCCTATTACGACAGCCTGATCGGCAAGCTGATCGTCCACGGTCGCGACCGCGAAGAGGCCATCGCGCGCCTGAAGCGTTCGCTGAACGAGGTCGTCATCGGCGGCGTCGATACGACCATCCCCCTGTTCCAGAAGCTGCTGGCCGAGCCGGACATCCTGTCGGGCGATTATGACATCCACTGGCTGGAGAAATGGGCGGCCCGTCAGAAGGGCGACGCCTGACCGACCCCGATTTTAGCGCCAGCGGGCCTTTCGGCGGTTTCGGCGTCGAGGACCTGCTGGCCTGCTACGCCCGCGGCGTGTTTCCGATGGCCGAGGCGCGTGACGATCCGCGCGTCTTCATCATCGAGCCGGAACAGCGGGGCATCATCCCGCTGGACGCCTTCCACATCCCCAGCCGCCTGCGTCGCACCGTGCGGGGCGAACCGTTTGAGGTGCGGGTCGACACCGCATTCGAAGCGGTGCTGGACGGCTGTGCGGCGGCGCAAGGGCCCGATCGCGAAGACACCTGGATAAACGGCCCGATCCGGCGGCTGTACGCCGCCCTGTTCGCCATGGGCTTCGTCCACTCCATCGAAATCTGGCGTGACGAGCGGCTCGTCGGCGGGCTTTACGGCGTGTCGCTTGGCGGGGCCTTCTTCGGCGAGAGCATGTTCAGCCGCGAGCGGGACGCCTCCAAGGTCGCTCTGGTGCATCTGGTCGCGCGCCTGCGAAAGGGCGGCTGGACCCTGTTGGACGCCCAGTTCCTGACCGACCATCTCAGCCAGTTCGGTGCGGTCGAAACACCTCAAGCAGCCTATCTAGAGCGGCTTCAGCCCGCGCTGTCGGTCAGGCCTCACCAAGAGGCGTTGCGCGCGCCCCTGACCGGCGCAGAGGCGGTCGCCTTAGCCAGCGCCTAGGTTCGATCAACACACATTCTGCTAACGTCATTCCGGGGCGTCCGAAGGACGAACCCGGAACCCAGGAGAGGCTCACCGGCCGTTCAATGGGGCGGGCAACGCGCGCGTGGCTCTGGGTTCCGGGTTCTTCGCTCCGCTCAGCCCCGGAATCACGAACTGAGAAGATCTGTCCGGACACGATTTGGGGCCTGTCCCGACAGGTTCGGATTGGCGTCTTCGGCCGGCCTGACGGTCAATGGCGGCATGACCCAGACCCCGCCCAAAGCCCCGTCCCGTCCGTCGCTTCTTCGCGAGGTGCGCGAGATCGCCCTGACGCTGATCTTCGCCATCATCCTGGCGCTGGTGATCCGCATCGTGCTGTTCCAACCCTTCACCATCCCCTCGTCGTCGATGGAGCCGGGGCTGGTGACCGGCGACTATATCGTCGTGTCGAAATATCCCTATGGCTGGAGCACGGCGTCTCTGCCGTTCAATCCGGCGATGTCGCCGGGGGGCTGCTGGGGCGCGAACCGAGACGCGGCGACGTGGTGGTGTTCCGCCTGCCGCGCGACCCCAGCGAGGCCTGGATCAAGCGCGTCGTCGGCCTGCCGGGCGATACGGTTCAGGTGCGGGGCGGCGTCGTCTTCGTCAATGGCGATCCGGTGCGCCAGACCCGGCTGGATGTCGTCGCCGACCACGATGCGCCGCAGCGACGGGTCCAGCAGGTGCGTGAAACCCTGGCCGACGGACGATCCTACCTCACCTATGACGACGGGCCGGGTCTGCCGGGCGACGACACGCCTGTGCGCCGGGTGCCGGCGGGCTGCTATCTGATGATGGGCGACAATCGCGACAACTCGCTGGACAGCCGCTGGCCGGCCGAGATCGGCGTCGGCCTGCTGCCGGCCGAAAACATCATCGGCCGGGCCGAACTGGTGCTGGCCTCATGGAAGCCGGGCGCCGGCCTGTTCAAGCCCTGGACTTGGCTGAACCTTCAGTGGGATCGGTTCCTGGTCCGCATCCGCTAACGCGCGCGGTACTCATCGAAGCTGACGACGCCGTCGTGATTGCGGTCCAGCCGGTCGAAGTCGGCGCGGGTGGGCGACGACTGTGCCAGGGAGGGCGCGGCGACGGCGCCCAGCGCCAGGCCCGCGACAGCGGCGGCCAGCAGGGGCCGCCAGCTCAGGCGGGGTTGAGGACGCGCGGATGACGTCGCGTTCAACTCGGCGTCTATGAAGCGGCGAATGGCGTCGCTGGCTGTCCGGCCGTCGTCACGGCACCGGGCCATGAAGGCGGTCTTGGTCGCGTGCGGCAGTCGGATTTCGACCGTTTCGGTCTTTTTGGGCGGCTTGTTGCGATCCATGGCGCGCCTCCTCGCGGCGTCAGAGCTCAGTTCTTACAGCCGACGACCCAGGCGTCGTAGTAGGGGTTCTGGATGCCGCTGACGGCGGGCGACGAGCCGAACATCCAGCCGCGGAAGATCTGGCGGCCTTCCTGCCGGCCGCGCGCCTGAAGCGAGACGTCCATATAGGCGATGGCGTCTTCGGTCAGTTCGTCGGGCGTCGTCACCTCGCAGGCGCGGGCCGCGAAGATCAGATTCTGGTTGAAGCGCACGGGGCGACCTCCGACCTCGACCTCGAACTTCATCGTCTCGGCGGTGACCTTGTCGATGGCCTGGATGATCGCGAATTTGCGACGCTGGCGGCGCGCAGGCGTGGCGGGCTGGTCGATGGCCTTGGTCGCGACGGGCTTCTCGGCCGCGACTTCCGCCTCGGCCTTTTCCTCGACGGCGGCGTCCTCGGCGATTACGACGTTGGGCGGCGGGGCCACGGCGACCGGAGAACGCGGAGCCGGTGCGCCCGCGGGCGGCGTCTCGGTCGGGACCGAGGGCTGGGCCGGGGTGGTGCGCAGAATGTCGCCGATCGGATCCTGGACCGGACGTGCATCGCGCGGCGCGTCCTGAAGCACGCTGGCGGTCACCGCGCCCGCGCTCAGCACGGCCGCGACGGACGCCGCGCCCAACAGGATGCGGCGGATTTTCACTCGGGCGTCCAGGCCTGATAGTCGCCAGTCGCGGCCGGGCGCTTGGCGTCGCCGGCCAGCGAGCCGGGCGGACGCCAGGCCAGGGGCGTGCCGGTCAGATTGGGCAGGTGCTCCTTCTCCCAGGCGCGACGCGGCAGCGGCTGCTCAGTCGGCGGCTGGTCGAAGGTGTAGTGCAGCCAGCCGTGCCAGTCGGGCGTCACCTTGGACGCCTCGGCATAGCCGTCATAGATGACCCAGCGACGCTTGCGGCCGTCGTAGCTGACGTTGTCGCGGCTCTCGTAATAGCGATTGCCGTTCTCGTCCTGGCCGACGAAGCGACCGCGCTTGGCGATGGTGAACCGGGTGCCGATCGTGGCGCCCTCCCACCAGCCGAAAATCTTGCTCAACACGTCGTGGAATCCAACCGTAAGGGGTCGCCGGAAAGGGAGGCGGCGTCTGGTGCGGATCATAGAAACCCGCGCCCTCTTCGTCCAGCGTTCAAGCGCCTCGTCATGAATCGATATCTTGTGGGCAAACCCGCCCTGCGACACCAGATGTATTGGCTAAGGCGCGAGCGCATCCTAGGCTTGCCCGAACCTTTCGGAGAGACGCCGCCATGCGCTTTCAATCCGGCTTCGCCGCTCGCGCCGAACGAGTCGCGATGGAGACCCGCGCCATCGAGCCCCTATCCGGCGTGCAAAAGGTCCTGGCCCCCGCCGGCTGGTCCGACGTCCGGATCGAGGCCTGGCTGGACTGGGTCGAGGCGGAAGGGTTCGCAACGCCCCTGTCGGGCGACTGGCTGAACGGCGGCGTCGACGCCTGGGCGGAGCGACTGGCGGCGACAGGCGTGGCCGAGGGGGTGTTCGACCGGGCCGAGGCCGCTGCGTTCGTCGAAGAGCTGTCAGGCGCCTTCAGGCTGGGCCTGGTGACGCCGGCGGCGTCTGGCCCGGCGGCCGTCGGCGTCATCGATCTGAACGATCCTGGCGCGGCGGCGCGATTGAAGGCGCACGCCGGACGCCGCGCGGCCGCGCGTCTGGGGGCCCAGGCGGCCGACGCCCTGGCCGAGGCGCTGGCCGGCGTGGCCGACGCGGTAGATCGCTGCGAAGGCCCGCGCGGCGACTGCGGCGACCCTTCGCGCAATCCGGCCCTGGGCCGTGCGGCGGCCTTGGCGCGGCGGTGCGGCGCCAGCGATGCCGATATCCTGAGAGCCATCGACGGCGAACGGCCCACAATGGCCCTGGAACCGATGGTCGAAGGCGCGCCTCTGGTCGCTCTGGCGGACCGGACCCAGATCGCGGCGGGCGCGCCCGAAGCCCTGCTGGCGGCTGAGGCGGCGCTGGACGGCGGCCTGATCGTCGCGTTCAACCCCCGCGATGCGGAAACCGCGACCGCGCAGACCGCGCGGGCCTTGATCGACCTAGGCGCCGTCCTGGCGCTCGACGGAGACATGGCGACCAATCTGGCGGATCTGACCCGCCTGCTGACGGTGGCGCTGGACCTACAGTCCACGCAGCCCGGTCCCATCGCGTTCGGACTGGACGGCCTCTTGGAGGCCCTCGCGGCTGACGACGACCGCTCGTCTCAGGCGCAGACATTCGCGGAACTGGTCGCGGCGACGGCGGCCCAGACCTCGGCCGAACTTGCGAGCCTGCGCGGTCCCTGCCTCGACTGGGAAGACCCGGAGACGTCGCGTCGCCATTCGGCCATCGGCCTGTTCGTCGAGGATGCGGAGGCGCGGCTGCGACTGGGCCTCGGCCGCGTCGCGGCGGTCGACGTGTTCCAGACGGCCGACGGCGAGATCGGTCGCCGGCTGCATCCCGCGCTTGCCTCGGCCATCACGGCGGCGGGCGGCGATGTTCAGGCGGCGGAACGATGGACCTTCGGTCGTCGCACCCTGGTCGAGGCGCCAGGCATCGACCATACAGCCCTGCGGGCGCTGGGCTTCACCGACATTGAACTGGCCGCCATCGAGACCGCCCTGGGCTGGGCGGAGGATTTCGACACGGTCTTCGCCGCCCCGGTCCTGGACCCCGGCTTCATCCGCGACGTCCTGGGTGTTGAAGACGGCGATGGTCTGCTGCTGACCCTGCTGGGCGTGTCGGAAGAGGCGGAGACGGCGGCGGCGCGCTGGGTCTTCGGTCATGGCGATCTGCGCGACTGGCCCGAGGCGCCTGCCTGCGTCGCCGCTCTGCTGGCCGATCCGGCAGCGGCGGCGGCCGAGCTGCGGCGCGCCGTCGAGCCGTTCAGCGATATGCCGGACCTCGCGATCGAAACGATGGACTGGCGCACGACCTCGAATCAGGCCGCGCGCCTGTTGAGCCAGGGCGCGCTGGACGGCCGACGCACCCTTCGCCTGTCCCGCGCCGCGCCGCCCGCTGGCCAACTGCTATCCCTGCCAAACATCGACGCCGCCCGTCCTGAACCTGCCCGCGACGCGCCTCGCCCAGGTCCGACGGAACGGGTCGTCGAACGCGTGGTCGAGCGCGAACGCGCGCGCCGCAAACTGCCCGACCGGCGCAAAGGCTACATCCAGAAGGCCGCCGTCGGGGGCCACAAGGTCTATATCCACACCGGCGAATACGAAGACGGCGAACTGGGTGAGATCTTCATCGACATGCACAAGGAAGGCGCCGCCTTCCGCAGCCTGATGAACAACTTCGCCATCGCCATCTCGATCGGCCTGCAATACGGCGTGCCGCTGGACGAGTTCGTGGACGCCTTCGTCTTCACCCGGTTCGAGCCGGCCGGCCGCGTCACCGGCAACGACTCCATCAAGTCGGCGACCTCGATCCTGGACTACATCTTCCGCGAACTGGGCGTCTCCTATCTGGACCGCGTCGAGCTGGCCAATGCCGGGACCGACGACCTGAACGCCGACGGACTGGGGGACGGCAAACCCGACGCCAACGCGGCCGTGCCCGCCGCCCGCTTCATCTCAAAAGGGTTCGCGCGCGGTTCCGCGCCCGACAACCTAGTAGTCCTGCCCTTCGGCAAGAAGGGCGAGCCGGAAGCCCGCGCCGCCGCCAACAGCGAGGCCGTCGCCTGCCCCGCCTGCGGCGATTTAAGCCTGCAGCAACGCGGCGCGGCCTGGGTCTGCGACACCTGCGGGGCGGCCCCGGCGCTTCAGGGCGGCGATCAGGGCTAGGTTAAGGGTTATGGCCTAGGGTTTGCTGACAGACGATCGAACGTCGGAGCCCGGTCCATGAAACGCACACTTTCCCTCGGCCTGATCGCCGCCCTGCTGGCCGTCGCCGCGCCGGCCCTGGCTCAGAACGCGGGTCAGATCGCCAGCGTGCGACGCGGCGCCTCCTGCGCCGGTTGCAATCTTTTTCAGGGCGACTTTTCGGGGCTGGAGGCGCGGGGCCTGAACCTGGCCGGTTCACGCCTGCGTCAGGCGGACCTGAGCCTGTCGGTGATGAACCGCACGCGCTTCTCCAACACCGACATGCGCGACGTCGAGGCCTATGGCGGCGTCTTCTCCGGCTCCAACTTCTCGCGCGCCAACCTGACCAACGCCAGCTTCGTCGGCGCCTATCTGGAGGGGTCCAGCTTCGCCGGCGCGACCCTGTCGGGGACCAATCTGTCGGGCGCCCAGCTGGCGCGGGCCACCGGCCTGACCCAGGCCCAACTGAACCGGGCCTGCGGCGACGGCTCCACCGTTTTGCCTCGGGGCTTGCGCATTCCGGCCTGCTGAGCGGCGCCGACCTTGCCTCGAGTTCATGAAGTTACCTCGATTTAAGTAGGTGTCGCCGGGCTTTCGAGGCATTCAGAGTGCGTGAAACAGATCGCTGAACATATCCGGGCCCGCCCCACTTTGGCCCTGCTGACGCTGGGACTGGCGCTCGCCGCCTCCCCCGCCTTCGCCGGGGTCGAGATGTCGATGCAGGACCGCGACGTGGCGCGTTCGGTATCGCTGGGCGGATCGTGCAACCGCTGCGAACTGTCCGGCCGCAATCTGTCCGGCGCCACCTTCACCGGCGCCAGCTTCATGAACGCCACCCTGGTCGGCGCCAATCTGCGCGGCGCCGAGATGATGGGCTCCAACTTCACCGGCAGTGATTTCAGCCGCGCCAACATGGGCGGCGTCGAGATCGTCGGCGCCAACTTCACTCTGGCCAACTTCACCGGGGCGCAGATCAATGGGGCCGAGGCGCAAGGGTCGTCCTTCGTTCGCGCCAACCTGACCCGCGCCAATCTGTCCGGCAGCGAGATGCACGGGGTCAACTTCACCGGCGCCACCCTGTCTGGAGCCAACTTCTCCAACTCGGAACTGTTCGGCGCCACCCTGGCCAATGTCCGGGCGTCCGGCGCCAACTTCTCCAACGCCGAAGTCACGGCCTCGAACCTTTCGGGCGGCGATTTCTCCAGCGCGGATTTTTCGAACGCCAGCCTGGATGGGGCGCGGTTGACCGGCGGCAGCTTCTCGCGCGCCGACTTTTCCAACGCCTCGCTGCGTCGCACGGACATTCGCGGCGCCGACCTGTCGGGCGCGCGCGGCCTGACCCAAGACCAGATCAGCGAAGCCTGCGGCGACGGCTCGACCCGCCTGCCCGGCCGCCTGACGCCCCAGGCCTGCCGCAGCAGCTCGATCCGCGTGATCCGTACTCCGCCCACGCCGCCTATCCCGCCCCGCGTGCGCAACTTCGTCAACGCGCAGAACTAGCGCGCCCAGGCGCTCCTCGCTTCAGGGCGGGACCACTCACAAAACTCGTCAGCGATCCCGAAGCCGGAGCGGCCCCAAGCCCAACCGGACCGCAGCAAGACGCGGCCCAATGCCGTCTTGGCGGCTGCCGTGGCTCATTCAGTCTGCCGATCACCTAGACAGCAAAACGGCCCCCGGATTGCTCCGGGGGCCGTTCTGTTACGCTACTTTGTCTTTGGCCTATGCGCGCCTCGCGGAGGCGCGCGGCTTGAGGCCGTTTAGCTTAGGCGATGATCTTGGCCACGACGCCGGCGCCGACGGTGCGGCCGCCTTCACGGATGGCGAAGCGCAGGCCCTGGTCCATCGCGATCGGGGTGATCAGTTCGACGTTCAGCTCGGCGTTGTCGCCCGGCATGATCATCTCGACGCCTTCCTTCAGCTGAACGATGCCGGTCACGTCCGTCGTGCGGAAGTAGAACTGCGGGCGATAGTTCGTGAAGAACGGGGTGTGACGACCGCCTTCTTCCTTGGTCAGGATGTAGGCTTCGGCCAGGAACTTGGTGTGCGGGGTGATGGAGCCCGGCTTGCACAGCACCTGGCCGCGCTCGACGTCTTCACGCTTGGTGCCGCGCAGCAGCACGCCGACGTTGTCGCCCGCTTGACCTTGGTCCAGCAGCTTGCGGAACATTTCCACGCCCGTGCAGGTCGTCTTCTGGACCGGACGGATGCCGACGATCTCGACTTCCTCACCGACCTTGATGATGCCCTTCTCGACGCGGCCCGTGACCACGGTGCCGCGGCCCGAGATCGAGAACACGTCTTCGACCGGCATCAGGAACGGCAGGTCGACCGGACGCTCCGGCTGCGGGATGTAGGCGTCGACGGTTTCCATCAGGGCCAGAACGCGCTGTTCGCCGATTTCCGGGTTCACGCCGTCGGTCGCGGCCTTGGCCGAACCCTTGGTGATCGGAATGTCGTCGCCGGGGAACTGGTAGCTGCTCAGCAGCTCGCGCACTTCCATCTCGACCAGTTCCAGCAGTTCTTCGTCGTCGACCAGGTCGACCTTGTTCATGAAGACCACCAGGGCCGGCACGCCGACCTGACGGGCCAGCAGGATGTGCTCGCGGGTCTGCGGCATCGGGCCGTCAGCGGCCGACACCACCAGGATCGCGCCGTCCATCTGCGCGGCGCCGGTGATCATGTTCTTCACATAGTCGGCGTGGCCGGGGCAGTCGACGTGGGCGTAGTGACGGTTGGCCGTCTCATATTCCACGTGCGCGGTGTTGATCGTGATGCCGCGCGCCTTCTCTTCCGGCGCAGCGTCGATGTCGGCGTAGTTCATCGCCTTCGCGCCGCCGGCCTTCGCCAGCGTCATCGTGATCGCAGCCGTCAACGTCGTCTTGCCGTGGTCAACGTGACCAATCGTGCCGATGTTGCAGTGCGGCTTCGTCCGTTCGAACTTTTCCTTGGCCATTTTCTAGCTCCTAAGGTCCCCGAACCGGGGTTCCTGCAGTTTGGGGGGTTAAGGACGCCCGGTCCTTACGGTCCGGGCGCATATAGGCGGGCTTTCCGAAAAGGGAAAGCTTAGGCGTACTTCTTGATCACTTCGTCGGCGACGTGTTGCGGCACCGGCTCGTAGTGGTCGTATTGCATGGTGAACTGGGCGCGGCCCTGCGACATGCCGCGCAGCGTGTTCACATAGCCGAACATGTTGGCCAGCGGCACGAAGGCGTTCACAACGGTGGCGTTGCCGCGCATGTCCTGACCCTGGATCATGCCGCGACGGCCGTTCAGGTCGCCGATGACCGAGCCGAGGTATTCCTCGGGGGTCACGACTTCCACCGCCATGATCGGCTCGAGCAGCTTGGGCGAACCCTTTTCCTTCAG
Source organism: Brevundimonas diminuta (assembly GCF_022654015.1). NCBI lineage: Bacteria > Pseudomonadati > Pseudomonadota > Alphaproteobacteria > Caulobacterales > Caulobacteraceae > Brevundimonas > Brevundimonas diminuta. The sequence goes on along the minus strand of NZ_CP073063.1, from coordinate 1,473,313 downwards.
TTCGCGGAAGGCGGCGCGGGCCGCGATTTCGAACGCCAGCACGCTGGAGTCGACGTCGTGGAACTTGCCGTCCGTCAAGGTCGCCTTGAAGTCGATCAGCGGGAAGCCGGCCAGCAGACCGTTGTCCTTGGCCGAGTTCAGGCCCTTTTCGACGCCGGGGATGTATTCCTTCGGCACCGCGCCGCCGACGATCGAGTTCTCGAACACGAAGCCCGAGCCCGGCTCGCCGGGTTCGAAGGTGATCATGACGCGGGCGAACTGGCCCGTACCGCCGGTCTGCTTCTTGTGCGTGTAGTCGATGTCGACCTTGCGGCCCAGCGATTCACGATAGGCGACCTGCGGCGCGCCGATGTTGGCCTCGACCTTGTAGGTGCGCTTCAGGATGTCGATCTTGATGTCCAGGTGCAGCTCGCCCATGCCCTTCAGAATCGTCTGGCCCGACTCGTGGTCGGTCGAGACGGTGAAGGAGGGATCTTCCGAGGCCAGCTTGGCCAGGGCGACGCCCAGCTTCTCCTGGTCGCCCTTGGTCTTGGGCTCGACCGAGATCTCGATGACCGGCGCCGGGAATTCCATCTTCTCCAGGATGACGGGCGACTTGATCGGGTCGCACAGGGTGTCGCCCGTGCGGGTTTCCTTCAGGCCGGCCAGGGCGACGATGTCGCCGGCGTAGGCTTCCTTGACGTCTTCACGGTTGTTGGAGTGCATCTGCAGCATCCGGCCGACGCGCTCTTTCTTGTCGCGGCTGGAGTTCAGCAGGCTCATGCCCGTTTCCATCTTGCCCGAGTACAGGCGGCAGAAGGTCAGCGAGCCGACGAAGGGGTCGTCCATGATCTTGAAGGCCAGGACCGACAGGGGCTCTTCGTCCGAGGCCTTACGCACGACGGGCTCTTCGGTCTTGAAGTCGATGCCCGGGGTCGGCGGGATGTCCAGCGGCGACGGCAGATAGTCGACGACGGCGTCCAGCAGCGTCTGCACGCCCTTGTTCTTGAAGGCCGAGCCGCACAGGATCGGATAGAAGGCGCCGGTCAGAACAGCCTTACGGATGCACTTCTTGATGGTGGCTTCGTCAGGCTCGTTGCCTTCGAGGTAGGCTTCCATCGCCTCGTCGTCCAGCTCGACGGCGTTGTCGATCAGGTACTGACGCGCGGCGACCGCCTTTTCCATCAGGTCGTCCGGGATCGGCACGTCCTTGTAGGAGGCGCCCAGGCCGTCGTTGTCCCAGACCACGCCGGTCATGCGGACCAGGTCGACCAGACCCGACAGCGAGGATTCGGCGCCGATCGGGAATTGGATCGGCACGGCCTTGGCGCCCAGACGGTCGCGGATCGACTCGACCGAGGCGTCGAAATCGGCGCCGATCTTGTCCATCTTGTTGACGAAGACGATGCGCGGAACCTTGTACTTGTCAGCCTGGCGCCAGACGGTTTCGGTCTGCGGCTCTACGCCGGCGTTGCCGTCCAGCACCGTCACGGCGCCGTCGAGGACGCGCAAGGAACGCTCGACTTCGATGGTGAAGTCCACGTGTCCTGGGGTGTCGATGATGTTCAGACGCTTGTTCTGCCAGAAGGCGGTCGTCGCGGCGGATGTGATGGTGATGCCGCGCTCCTGCTCCTGGTCCATCCAGTCCATGGTGGCGGCGCCGTCGTGGACTTCGCCGATCTTGTGGGATTTGCCGGTGTAATACAGGATCCGCTCGGTCGTCGTCGTCTTGCCCGCGTCGATGTGGGCCATGATGCCGAAGTTGCGGTAGTCCTGGAGCGCGTGCGTACGTGCCATGGAAACGTGCCTTGAAAGTTTTCAGGACGCTTAAGGGCGCCCACGGAAGGATGTCGGTGTTCGGATAAGCGAGTGCGGGCGATTTAGCTCAAACCGCCCGCACCGGAAACCCTTAGATAGTCAGCGCAGATGACGCTTTGAAGGCGTTACCAGCGATAGTGGCTGAAGGCGCGGTTGGCTTCGGCCATCTTGTGGGTGTCTTCGCGCTTCTTGACCGCGGTGCCGCGGTTGTTCGAAGCGTCCAGCAGTTCGGCGGCCAGCTTTTCGGTCATGGTGTTCTCGCCGCGCTTGCGCGCAGCGTTCACCAGCCAGCGGATAGCCAGGGCGCGACGACGGTCCGGACGGACTTCGACGGGCACCTGATAGGTGGCGCCGCCGACGCGACGCGAGCGCACTTCGACCGACGGAGAGACGTTTTCCAGAGCGGCGTGGAAGGTCGCGACCGGCTCCTGGTCCTTCTTCTTCTCGGCCAGGATATCGAAGGCGCCGTACACGATGTTCTCGGCGACGGCCTTCTTACCTTCGTACATGACGTAGTTCATGAACTTGGTGACGACCAGGTCCCCGAACTTGGGATCCGGCAGAACTTCACGTTTCTGGGCGCGGTGACGACGCGACATGGGGTATTCCTTGCAGTGCCCGACCAGCGCCGGGATGATCTCGAAAAGGCCTCCGGGCGCGACGGCCCGGAGAAGAATGGCTTACTTCGGACGCTTGGCGCCGTAGTGCGAACGACGCTGCTTACGGTCCTTGACGCCTTGGGTATCCAGAACGCCGCGCAGGATGTGGTAGCGAACGCCGGGCAAGTCCTTCACGCGGCCGCCGCGGATCAGAACAACCGAGTGTTCTTGCAGGTTGTGGCCTTCGCCGGGGATGTAGCACACGGCTTCGTAGCCGTTCTTGGCCAAACGGACCTTGGCGACCTTACGCAGAGCCGAGTTCGGCTTCTTCGGGGTCGTGGTGTAAACGCGGGTGCAGACGCCGCGACGCTGGGGCGAACCCTCCAGAGCCGGCACCTTGTTGCGGGTGGGCTTGGGCTTGCGCGGCTTGCGGATCAGCTGGTTGATCGTAGGCATTCGAAACTCGTCTCGACTTCTGATGGAGGCGTGTGTCTTTCGACCGAAGCGCCTCTCGCCTTCTTGTGAACGGGGGACCATCCCCTCGCCCGGGTGTCATCGAGACTGAGATGTGACAGGGACAAACAGAAAAACCGGAACGCGCGCTTTGGGCGTTCCGGCGGGCACAGCCCGTCCGTTCGATTGTCACGATCTCAGCGACCGGCGAACCGGCCACGCCTCGAAAGTGGGCGGCTTCTACGCGCGATGGGCGCGAAGGTCAAGGCGGAGACGTTAACACTCCAGAATGCAGCCGATTCAATGATGCCTAGCGGTCTTCAATAGAGCGACCTTTCGCCTGAAACCCGCCACGCTTCGCGCTCAGCTTGACGACACGACCAACCGGGGATGGGTCATGGCGGGGCTGGCCAGAACAGGGGCGATTGCGCTCTCGCTTGCGGTGAACGCAAGCCTGCTGACGCTGCTTGCGGTGGAGGACCGCCGCCCGCCGCCACGTCGGGTTCCGGGACACTCGCCTCTCTACATCGAGATCGAGCCCGTGGTCATAGGGGCCAAGGCCCGCAAAGCGCCGGCGGCCGCGCCGCAAGCGCAAGACGAGCGTCGGGCGCCAGTCCGTCCGCGCGATTCTGATACTGCGGGACCGGCGCCGACCGTGACGCCGACATCGGATCGTCCGGCCGCGCCCGCCTATGACCCGCGCTGGACGGTCCGACCAAGCCACTCACCCGACGCCGCCTGGCCGACGGGAAATGCGGCGCGCAATGGCGAACCGGATTGCCGCCCCCAAAACCGCGCGGTCCACGCAGGACCGTCACGCTTGCCGTGCGCTGGCGATCGCGGCCGATGAATCATCGCCGCCGATGGTGCGCTCCGGCGATGAGGAAAGGACGGCGGGCTTTGCAAAAGAAGCCGCCGTCAAGAAACGCTGGCGCGACTACCGCGAGGGCGACGGCGCCTACCCCGGGCTGCGGTCTCTGTTCGGCAGGAACTGACGATGGCAGCCGTTGACATTGGACCTGGGGCGATGACGCCGACAAAGCCGCCCCGCCGTCCTGACTGGCGCAAGGCGGGCTTTGCGGCCTCAGCCGTGGGGCTGAATGCAGGCGCCGTGGTGCTTCTATCCATGACGGATCCGGGGCTGCGCGCGCGTTCGCTGCGGCCTGCGCCGATGATCGTCTATCTTGAGGACGCCTGGCCATCCCTGGCCCGCGCGCCAAGAGCTCGGTCTGTCACGTCCTCTGAGGACGCCGTGGCCGCGACCCGACGCGCGCAGGCGTTGCAAGGGGATGCGCCGATCAGAGGCGATCCGGCGATGTCGGCGCCCCCACTCACGTGCATGACCCAGGCGAAAGCGGACGATGGGATCGACGCCCGCTGGCGGGTCGGCGGCGCTCTTGCCGAGCCGAGTTTGTCTTCCCTTTCGTGCAACGCCCCGCACCGCCTCGCGCCCGACGACCGCCGCCGCTGCGAGCAACGCTGGAACGGCGGCGAAGCCACCCCTGTCATCCGGGGAACGGGGAATGCCAAGCGCGACGCCGCCTTCGCGCGACAGGGAGCGCGTCGTCTGGCGGCCTGGGAAGCGCAACGCGCCGATCCGCCACGCGTCCGGAGATCGTGCGAAGATCCCAACCCTGTGGCAGGTTGCCCCGACGTGGATATTCGGATCGAACTCTTTTCTAGGCAGGACGGCTTCCTGCCCAATCTCCGAAAGAGTCGCGAATGACCGCCGCCTCCGCGCCCTCCCCTGGCCCAAGGTCGCAACGAACTCGCCCGAACTGGCGAAAGGTCGCCTTGGCGACAGCCTCGGTCGCCATCAACGCAGGGCTGATCGCCACCTTATCTCTCACCGCGCTGGGGATTGACGCGCCGCCGAGCGCGCCCGATCCACGTCCCCTCTACATCGACATCAGCCCGCGCCCTCTGCTGCCGGACGAGCGGCCTCGCCCTGCGATGCAGACGCCCGAGCCCGTCACCATGTCCGCATCGCGTGATGCTGGAGCCATCGACGCTGCTCCCACAAACAGGGTCGCGTCCGCGCCAGACAGTCGCCCCGCCCCGATCCGTCCGCGGATCGCCGCGCCCACCCCCCAGGGCGCGCCCGCGCCGCCGGACGCCTGGACGGTCAATCCGAACGACCGCGCCGGCGCCATGTCCCGCGTCCTGCGTCAGGGCCTGATCGGCTGCACCACGCCCCAACAGCTCAACGCCGCCGAGCGCGCCCATTGCCGCGAGGACGCCATGCGACGCGGCATGAACGCCGCTCCGATCACCGGCACGGGCAACCCCGAGCGTGACGCCGCCTTTGCCCGCGAGGGCGCACGGCGTCTGGCCGAATGGGAGGCGCGACGTCGTCCTCTGTCCGGCGGTGTCGGCGTGGTGGGTCCGGCGGACTGCGTCGGCTCGAACTTCGGCACGGGCTGCGCCGGCGCCCTAATGCCTGACGTTCCCGGCGTTGACATGCGTCAAGGCGCGGAGACGACGATCAATCGAGGCGAACGCCGCCGCCAAGGCTTCTCAGCCAGCATCGGCGGACTACGAGTTGGCGGTAAAGACTGACAACGAGGTCAGCGATGATCCTGGCAATGGATGTCGTGCATCACCTCGCCAAGATGCATTGCGGCCACGGATAGACCGACGTAGCCCACCCCGCACCAGAGGACGATATTGAGGGCCATCACGACGGGCAAAGTCCGCTTCTTGGTCATAACGCATCCTCTCCTCTCACAATCAGAAGGAAAGCTCGCCCACAATCGCGGCACGGTCAACGCCTCACAGAAAAAGGGCGGCGCCGTCGCCGGCGCCGCCCTCTTCATGTCTTCGCTCGGGAAGCGGAAGATCAGCTCTCGCTGCTCTCCAGCTCCAGTTGCAGATCGGCCGGCAGCGGCTCGATCGCTTCTTCCAGGGCCGAGGTCAGTTCTGCATCACGCGCGTTGGCGATCTTCTGCAGGCTGCGCAGGTAGGCGCCGGTGCCGGCCGGGATCAGGCGGCCGACGATGACGTTTTCCTTCAGGCCTTCCAGCATGTCCTTCTTGCCGTGGACCGAGGCGTCGGTGAGGACGCGGGTGGTCTCCTGGAAGGACGCCGCCGAGATGAAGCTGCGGGTTTGCAGCGACGCCTTGGTGATGCCCAGCAGGACGGGCTGGGTGGTGGCCAGACGGCCGCCGCGCTTCTCGACCTTGGCGTTTTCCAGAACGGCTTCGGCCACTTCGACGGTGTCGCCGCGGATCAGGGTGGTTTCACCCGAATCCAGCACTTCCACCTTCTGCAGCATCTGACGCACGATGACTTCGATGTGCTTGTCGTTGATCGGCACGCCCTGCAGTCGATAGACCTCCTGCACTTCGTTCACCAGATACTCGGCCAGCGCCTCGACGCCCTGGATGCGCAGCAGATCGTGCGGATCCGGGTTGCCGTCGATGATGTAGTCGCCCTTCTGGATCAGATCGCCGTCGTGGACGGAGATGTGCTTGCCCTTCGGGATCAGGAACTCGACCGGTTCGCCCTGCACGCCGTCGGCGTTGGGCTCGGGCGTGATCTTGATGCGACGCTTGTTCTTGTAGTCACGGCCGAATTCGACGCGACCATCCATCTCGGCGATGACCGCGCAGTCCTTCGGACGGCGAGCTTCGAACAGTTCGGCGACGCGCGGCAGACCGCCGGTGATGTCGCGGGTCTTGGCGCCTTCGGTCGGAACGCGGGCGATGATCTCGCCCGGCTTGACCTCATCGCCGTTCGACACGGACAGAACCGCGCCCACGGGCAGCAGATAGCGGGCGTCCGAACCGGACGACAGCTTGGCGTAGGCGTCGCCCAGGGTGACGCCCATGGCCGGACGCAGGTCCGAACCACGCGGGCTGGCGCGCCAGTCGCTGACGACGCGCTGGGCGATGCCCGTCGCTTCGTCGGTTTCTTCCTTGACCGACAGGCCTTCGACCAGGTCTTCGAAGCGCACGACGCCGCCGACTTCCGTCAGGATCGGGGTGGTGTAGGGGTCCCACTCCGCCAGGCGTTGGTTCTTCTTGACCTCGTCGCCGTCCTTGACGCGGATGCGGGCGCCGTAAGGAGCCTTGTGCGTCTCGCGGTCCTTGCCGTCGACGACCACTGTCACGATGACGTTGCGGCTCATGGCCACCAGGTCGCCGTGGGCCGCGACGACGGTCGGGCCGGTGACCTTGGCCGTACCGGCGTTGGTCGCCTCCATGAAGGAGGTTTCCGCCACCTGGGCCGTACCGCCGATGTGGAAGGTCCGCATCGTCAGCTGGGTGCCCGGCTCGCCGATCGACTGGGCGGCGATGACGCCGACCGCTTCGCCGATGTTGACGTTGGTGCCGCGCGCCAGGTCACGGCCGTAGCAGTGGGCGCAGATGCCGGCGTCCGCCTCGCAGGTCAGGGCCGAACGGACCTTGACCGACTGGACGCCCGCAGCCTCGACGGCCTCGGCGACTTCTTCCACCAGATAGGTGTCGGCGGGGAACAGGACGGTATCGGTGCCCGGCTCCTTGATGTCCTCGGCCGCATAGCGACCCAGGATGCGCTGGCCCAGCGAGACCAGCACGTCGCCGCCTTCCATCACCGCACGCAGGGTGATGCCGCGCGTCGAGCCGCAATCCTGCTCGGTGACGATGGAGTCCTGCGCCACGTCCACCAGACGACGGGTCAGATAACCCGAGTTGGCGGTCTTCAGCGCGGTGTCGGCCAGACCCTTACGGGCGCCGTGGGTGGAGTTGAAGTATTCAAGGACGGTCAGGCCTTCCTTGAAGTTCGAGGTGATCGGCGTCTCGATGATCTCGCCGGACGGCTTGGCCATCAGGCCGCGCATGCCGCCCAGTTGCTTCATCTGCGCCTGCGAACCCCGGGCGCCGGAGTTGGCCATCATGAAGACCGAGTTGATGTCGGGGTTTTCACCCTCGATCAGCACGCGCGGTTGCGCGATCTCGCCCATCATGGCGTCGGCGATCCGGTCCGTGGCCTTGGACCAGGCGTCGACCACCTTGTTGTACTTCTCGCCGCGCGTGATCAGGCCGTCGGCGTACTGTTGCTCGTACTCCTCGACCTGGGTGCGGGTCTCGGCGACCAGCTCGACCTTCTTGGCCGGGATCACGATGTCGTCCTTGCCGAACGAAATGCCGGCCTTGGCGGCTTCGCGGAAGCCCAGGCCCATCATCTGGTCGGCGAAGATGACCGTCGCCTTCTGACCGCAGTGGCGATAGACCACGTCGATCAGATTGCCGATTTCCTTCTTGGTCAGGTTCTTCTCGAGCAGGCGATAGCCGACGTTCGGGTTGCGCGGCAGCAGGGCGGCCAGCTTCATGCGACCCGGCGTGGTGTCGATGACCTTGGTCACCTCCTTGCCTTCGGCGTCCTGTTCCGTCCAGCGCGCCTTGATGCGTGTGTGCAGGGTGACGACCTTGGCGTCCAGCGCCGCATCAATCTCGCCGATGTTGGCGAACAGCTTGCCTTCGCCCGGCTCGCCGTCCTTGACCAGCGACAGATAGTACAAGCCCAGGACGATGTCCTGCGACGGCACGATGATCGGCTTGCCGTTGGCGGGCGACAGGATGTTGTTGGTCGACATCATCAGGACGCGCGCTTCCAGCTGGGCCTCGAGGCTCAGCGGGACGTGAACGGCCATCTGGTCGCCGTCGAAGTCGGCGTTGAAGGCGGTGCAGACCAGCGGGTGCAGGCGGATGGCCTTGCCCTCGATCAGCTTGGGTTCGAACGCCTGGATGCCCAGACGGTGAAGCGTCGGCGCGCGGTTCAGCAGAACCGGGTGCTCGCGGATGACCTCGTCCAGGATGTCCCAGACGGCGGGCTGCTCGCGCTCGACCATGCGCTTGGATTGCTTGACGGTGCCCGACAGGCCCTTGGCGTCCAGGCGCGCATAGATGAACGGCTTGAACAGCTCCAGCGCCATCTTCTTGGGCAGGCCGCACTCGTGCAGCTTCAGTTCCGGACCCACGGTGATGACCGAACGGCCCGAATAGTCGACGCGCTTGCCCAGCAGGTTCTGACGGAAGCGACCCTGCTTGCCCTTCAGCATGTCGGCCAGCGACTTCAGCGGACGCTTGTTGGCGCCGGTGATCACGCGACCGCGACGGCCATTGTCGAACAGGGCGTCGACCGACTCCTGCAGCATCCGCTTTTCGTTACGGATGATGATGTCCGGCGCGCGCAGCTCCATCAGGCGCTTCAGGCGGTTGTTGCGGTTGATGACGCGGCGATACAGGTCGTTCAGGTCGGAGGTCGCGAAACGACCGCCGTCCAGCGGCACCAGCGGACGCAGTTCCGGCGGGATGACCGGCACGATCGTCAGGATCATCCACTCGGGCTTGTTGCCCGATTCCAGGAAGGCCTCGATCAGCTTCAGGCGCTTGGACGCCTTCTTGGCCTTCATTTCCGAGGGATTGTCGGCCAGCTCGGCGCGGTGCTTTTCGGCTTCCGCGTTCAGGTCGATGCCCATCAGCAGGTTGCGGACGGCCTCGGCGCCGATCTCGGCGGTAAAGCCGTCATCGCCGAACTCTTCCTGGTAGCGATAGAACTCGTCTTCCGTCAGCAGTTGGTTCTGCTTCAGCGGCGTCAGGCCCGGCTCGGTGACGATGTAGTTCTCGAAGTACAGGACGCGCTCGACGTCCTTCAGCGCCATGTCCAGCATCAGCGAGATGCGGCTGGGCAGCGACTTCAGGAACCAGATGTGGGCGACCGGCGCAGCCAGGTCGATGTGACCCATGCGCTCGCGGCGAACGCGGGCCAGGGTGACTTCGACGCCGCACTTCTCGCAGATGATGCCCTTGTACTTCATGCGCTTGTACTTGCCGCACAGGCATTCGTAGTCCTTGGTCGGGCCAAAGATACGTGCGCAGAACAGGCCGTCACGCTCGGGCTTGAACGTGCGGTAGTTGATGGTTTCCGGCTTCTTGATCTCGCCGAACGACCACGAACGGATCTTCTCGGGCGAGGCCAGGGCGATCTTGATCTGGTCGAAGGTCGGGGTGACCGGGACCGGGTTGAAGATGTTCAGGACTTCCTGGTTCATCTTGATTCCTTCTGCGGGGCTGACCCGCGAAAATTATTCAGAACGGAGAAAAGCGGAGGGATCGCCCTCCCCCGCCGTGGCGAGAGAGGGCTCGTGATCCGGATCAGCTGTTCCCCAGCTCCACGTTCAGACCCAGCGAACGCATTTCCTTGATGAGCACGTTGAAGCTCTCGGGAATGCCGGCCTCGAAGCTGTCGTCGCCACGGACGATGGCCTCGTAGACCTTGGTCCGGCCGGCCACGTCGTCGGACTTCACCGTCAGCATCTCCTGCAGGGTGTAGGCGGCGCCGTAAGCTTCCAGAGCCCAGACCTCCATTTCCCCGAAGCGCTGACCGCCGAACTGCGCCTTGCCGCCCAGCGGTTGCTGGGTGACCAGCGAGTACGGGCCGATGGAGCGGGCGTGGATCTTGTCGTCGACCAGGTGGTGCAGCTTCAGCATGTAGATGTAGCCGACCGTGACCGGACGCTTGAACTGCTCGCCGGTCTGGCCGTCGTACAGGATCGACTGGGCCGACTTGTTCAGCCCCGCCTCTTCCAGCAGACGCTCGATGTCGCTGATGTGGGCGCCGTCGAAGACCGGGGTCGCGAAGGGCACGCCCTTGGACAGGTTCTTCGCCAGTTCGACCAGTTCTTCCTCATCTTCCGGCAGCGGGGTTTCCGGGCCGTAGATTTCGGTCAAACGCTCGACCAGAGCCTGCTTCTGACCCCCCCCTTGCCAGGCTTCCAGCAGACCGGAGATCTGCTTGCCCAGACCGGCGGCGGCCCAACCCAGGTGGGTCTCGAAGATCTGACCGATGTTCATGCGCGACGGCACGCCCAGCGGGTTCAGAACGACGTCGACGTGCGTGCCGTCTTCCAGGTGCGGCATGTCCTCGATCGGCAGGATCTTGGAGATGACGCCCTTGTTGCCGTGACGGCCGGCCATCTTGTCGCCGGGCTGAAGCTTGCGCTTCACGGCCACGAAGACCTTGACCATCTTCATCACGCCGGGGGGCAGTTCGTCGCCGCGTTGCAGCTTCTCGACCTTGTCTTCGAAACGACGGTCCAGTTGCTTGCGAGCGTCCTCGAACTGGCGCTTCATCGCTTCCAGCTCGCCCATGGCTTTTTCGTCGTCCAGGGCGATCTGCCACCACAGACCACGGCTGACCTCGGCCAGCTTCTCTTCGGTCAGTTCGCCGCGGCCGATGCCCTTGGGCCCCGACACGGCGTTCTTGCCGACGATCAGCGGCTTCAGGCGGCCATAGACGTTGCGCTCGAGGATCTTGAGCTCGTCATCGCGGTCCTTGCCCAGACGTTCGATCTCGGCGCGTTCGATCGCCATGGCGCGCTCGTCCTTGTCGACGCCGTGACGGTTGAAGACGCGAACGTCCACGATCGTGCCGGCGACGCCGGGCGGCAGGCGCAGGGAGGTGTCGCGCACGTCCGAAGCCTTCTCGCCGAAGATGGCGCGCAGCAGCTTCTCTTCCGGCGTCATGGGCGACTCACCCTTCGGCGTCACCTTGCCGACCAGGATGTCGCCCGGCTGGACCTCGGCGCCGATGGCCACGATGCCCGCTTCGTCGAGGTTGCGCAGGGCTTCCTCGCCGACGTTGGGGATGTCGCGCGTGATTTCCTCAGGGCCAAGCTTCGTATCGCGGGCGGCGACTTCAAACTCTTCCAGGTGGATCGAGGTGAAGACGTCGTCGCGCACGATGCGCTCGGAGATCAGGATGGAGTCTTCGAAGTTGTAGCCGTTCCAGGGCATGAAGGCGACCAGGGCGTTGCGGCCCAGAGCCAGTTCGCCCAAGTCCGTCGACGGGCCGTCGGCGATGACATCGCCGCCCTTCACCTGATCGCCCACGCGCACGATCGGGCGCTGGTTGATGCAGGTCGACTGGTTCGAACGCTGGAACTTCGACAGGCGGTAGATGTCGACGCCCGAGCGGGCGGCGTCCACGTCGCCGGTGGCGCGCACGACGATCCGGGTGCCGTCGATCTGTTCGACAACGCCGTCACGACGTGCGACCACGACGGCGCCGGAGTCCACGGCCACGACCGCTTCCATGCCGGTGCCGACCAGCGGCGCGTCCGACTGCACCAGAGGCACGGCCTGACGTTGCATGTTGGCGCCCATCAGCGCGCGGTTGGCGTCGTCGTTTTCCAGGAACGGGATCAGGGCGGCGGCGACCGAAACGACCTGTTTCGGCGACACGTCCATCATGTCCACGGCGTCCTTGTTCAGGAGCTGGGATTCACCGTTGATCCGGCCGGGGACCAGGTCCTCGACGATCTGGCCGTTCTTCAGTTCGATGTTGGCCTGAGCGATCGTGTACTTCGACTCTTCCATGGCCGAGATGTAGACCACCTCGCCCTGGGCCTGGCCGTCCTTCACGCGACGGTACGGGCTCTCGATGAAGCCGTACTTGTTGACGCGCGCGTGGGTGGCCAGCGAGTTGATCAGGCCGATGTTCGGGCCTTCCGGCGTTTCGATCGGGCAGATGCGGCCGTAGTGGGTCGGGTGCACGTCGCGGACTTCGAAGCCCGCGCGCTCACGCGTCAGACCGCCCGGGCCAAGCGCCGACAGACGACGCTTGTGGGTGATTTCCGACAGCGGGTTCGTCTGGTCCATGAACTGCGACAGCTGCGACGAACCGAAGAACTCGCGAACCGCGGCGGCGGCCGGCTTGGCGTTGATCAGGTCGTGCGGCATGACCGTGTCGATATCGACCGAGGACATGCGCTCCTTGATGGCGCGCTCCATGCGCAGCAGACCGACGCGGTACTGGTTTTCCAGCAGCTCGCCGACCGAACGGACCCGGCGGTTGCCCAGGTTGTCGATGTCGTCGATCTCGCCGCGGCCGTCCTTCAGGCCGACCAGGATCTGCAGCACCTTCAGCACGTCTTCCTTGCGCAGGACGCGGATCTCGTCGGAGACCTCGGGGCTTTCCAGACGCATGTTCATCTTGACCCGGCCGACGGCCGACAGGTCGTAGCGTTCGCTGTCGAAGAACAGCGAGTTGAACATGGCCTCGGCGGCTTCCGGGGTGGGCGGCTCGCCCGGACGCATCACGCGATAGACGTCGAACAGGGCGTCCTCGCGGTTGTCGTTCTTGTCCACGCGCAGGGTGTTGCGCATGTAGGCGCCGACCGTGACGTGGTCGATGTCCAGCACTTCGATGGTGGTGAAGCCGTTTTGCTCCAGCACTTCGATGGTCGGGGCGTCCAGTTCGTCGCCGGCCTCGGCGAAGATCTCGCCGGTCTCGAAGTTGACGGCGTCATTGGCCAGATACTTGGTGACCAGGGCGTCGGCGGCCAGCGACAGCGAGGTCGTCGTCTCGCCCAGCTTCTTGGCGGCGCGGGCGCTGATCTTCTGACCGGCCTGGGCGACCACTTCGCCGGTGTCGGCGTCGATCAGGTCGAACTCCGGCTTAACCCCGCGCCAGCGCTCGGCCTTGTAAGGCGTGACCCAGCCTTCGCCGCGCTTCTCGTAAGGCACGGTCTCGTAGAAGGTCTTCAGGATTTCTTCGCCGTCCATGCCCAGACCCATCAGGAAGGTCGTGGCCGGCAGCTTGCGGCGGCGGTCGATGCGCACATAGACCACGTCCTTGGCGTCGAACTCGAAGTCGAGCCACGAGCCGCGGTACGGGATCACGCGGGCGGCGAACAGCAGCTTGCCCGAGCTGTGCGTCTTGCCCTTGTCGTGGTCGAAGAAGACGCCCGGCGAACGGTGCATCTGCGAGACGATCACGCGCTCGGTGCCGTTGACGATGAAGGTGCCCTTGTCCGTCATGAGCGGGATGTCGCCCATGTAGACGTCCTGCTCCTTGATGTCCTTGACCGAACGGGCTCCCGTTTCCTCGTCGGTTTCGAACACGATCAGGCGCAGCTTGACCTTCAGCGGCGCGGCATAGGTCATGTCGCGCTGAATGCACTCCTCGACGTCGTACTTCGGCTCTTCGAACTCGTACGAGACGTATTCCAGGATGGCGCGCTCGTTGAAGTCCTTGATCGGGAACACCGACTTGAAGACCGCCTCGATGCCTTGCTCCTTACGGACGCCCGGACGGACCTCGCGCTGCAGGAACTGTTCGTAGGAAGCGCGCTGAACCTCGATCAGGTTCGGCATCGCGATCGCTTCGGGGATACGCCCGAAGGATTTGCGGATGCGCTTCTTGCCGGTGAACGAGGTGGCGGAAGCGATCTGACCGTTGATGGCGAGATCGTGGGCGACGTCAGTCATTCAGTGTTTCCCATGGCGCACGTCCCGGGGAAGACGTGCGTGAAATGCAGCAGCCACGGCGCGCGTTTCCGCGTCCGCAGCCAGGGTTTCGGCATCCACCCTCGGCCCGCTGCCGGGCCAGGACGCCTGAAATGGACCGGCTCCCTGGGAAGGAGCCGCGCCTTCGCTCGGTCGGAGGGCGACGGACCGGGCCTCGGCGCTTGCGCGCAGACTCATGTGGAGTGTTGCGGAGCGCGCACATATACGCGCATTCGCGACGAAATAAAGGCCCCAGGGAACCTTTTCGACGGAGCCGAGCAATCTCGTTGCGAGCGACGATGGGCTGATCTAGCGTCGCCTTATGACACGGATCGCCCTGCCCCTTCTCGCCGCTCTCGCCCTCTCCGCCTGCGCCACCCATCGCGAGCCGGTGACCTATGCCGAGACGGCTTCGGCCGCCGCGCGCGCCGCCGATCAGGTCAATGGCCAGGGCGCCCTGACGCCGCAGCAGGCCTGGGACGCCGGCAATACCGCCTACCTCGCCTGGAACGGCGCCCGACGCGGCTGGACCACCACCGAAAGCGGCCTGCAATATCGCCGCGTCGGCAAGGCGCACCCCGAGGGCGCTCAGCCCAAGGCGACCGACACGGTCAAGGTCCACTATCGCGGCACCTTCATCGACGGGCGCGAGTTCGACAGCTCCTACGCCCGCAACGAACCGGCCGAGTTCCCGCTGAACCGCGTCATCAAGGGCTGGACCGAGGGCGTGGCCTTGATGCGCGTCGGGGAAATCTACGAGTTCGTCATCCCCGCCTCGCTGGGCTACGGCTCGCGCTGGGTCGGCGGCGACGAACTGCCCCCCAACTCCACCCTGCGCTTCTCTGTCGAACTGCTGGACGTCAAGCCGGCCTGAAGACCGAAACACGATGGCTGGCGACCGCGCCCCATCCTATTTCGACACCCTGACCGCGGCCTATTCAACGACTTATGCGCTCGAAGCGTCATTGTTCCGGCCATAGCCGACGCCGCCCGCATCATGGGCGGCATGACCGATGACATCTGCGATCCCAATCCGAATTCGCCCGACTGGACCCGACGGTCCGCCGCAACCTGGGCCGCCGCGCGCAAAGACTATCTCGCCGGGGGTTTCGCCCAGGAGGTCTGCGCGCGCCACGGCCTCAGCCTGTCGACCTTCCGTTGGCGCGCTCGTACGGAAGGATGGCGCCGATCGGACCAGCCGCACGGCGCGGCTTTCGAACCGCTGGACGCCTATGAGTTGGACGCCATCGACCAGCGCCTGCCCTGCAACGCCGCCGACATGGCGCGTCTGGCCTGGGCCAATGCTTCACGGGCGATGATCGACGGCAAGCTGATCGAGGCGCGGGGCTGGTCCCGGCTGCACAAGGATCTGGAGGCCATCGCCAAGATCGACGACCATGCCGTGCGCTATTACCGGGGCATGGCCAACGACCCGAAACGGCAGCACAATCTGCCCACCACGCCGCCCCTGCGTCCGATGGAGGAGGACTGATCCCAATTGCACGTCCTTGCATTTTGCACGCGTTTTCGGGGTGCAGTGCAATTTCGGATCAGCGCTGACGCTTGACGCCCCGCCCCCTGCGTCGGACTGTCGCGGCTCCCCCAGTCGCCTGAAGAGTCCTCGATGATCCGTTCTTGCCTGCGCGCCGCCCCTCTCGGCCTCGCTCTTCTGCTCGTCTCGACCGCCCCGGCCGCCCTGGCGCAGCAGGCCTCGACCACGCCGCCCGCCTTGCCCGCGCCCCTGCCTGCGATTCCGGACGCGCGGGACGTCGCCTATCCCGGCGTCATCACCCTGGACGTCGACGCCACCAATCTGGCCCAGCACATCTTTGCCGTGAAGGAAACGATCCCGGTCGCCCAGGCGGGCCCGATGACGCTGTTCTTCCCCGAATGGCTGCCGGGCAACCACGGCCCCGTCGGCCCCATCGCGCAGCTGGCCGGCATCGAGATTACGGCAAACGGTCAGCGGGTGCAGTGGGTTCGCGACACCCTGCATCCCTTCGCCTACCACGTGGTCGTCCCGGCCGGCGCGACCGCGCTGGACATCACCCTGCAGCATCTGTCGCCGACGACCGGCAATCAGGGCCGCATCACCATGACGCCCGAGATGCTGAACATCCAGTGGGAGAAGATGCTGCTCTATCCCGCCGGCCACTGGTCGCGGAACATCACGGTCCAGCCCACGGTCAAGTTCCCCGCCGGATGGCAGTTCGGCACGGCGCTGGAGCCCGAAAGCAAGGCCGGCGACGTCCAGACGTTCAAGCCCGTCAATCTGGAGGTGCTGATCGACAGCCCGGTCTTCGCCGGCGTCCACTATCGCCAGATCGACCTCGATCCCGGCGGCCGTTCGCCCGTTCGCGCCAACATCGTCGCGGACAAGGCCGACAGCCTGAACGCGACGGACGAGCAGATCCAGATCCTGCGCAATCTGGTCGATCAGATGGACCGGCTGTATGGCGCGCGCCATTTCGACCACTACGACTTCCTGATCGCCATGACGGACAAGCTGGGCGGCATCGGGCTGGAGCATCACCGCAGTTCGGAAAACTCGGTCGATCCCGCCTTCTTCACCGGCTGGGATACCCATCTGTCCGACCGCGACCTGCTCAGCCACGAAATGAACCACTCCTGGGACGGCAAATGGCGCCGCCCCGCCGACCAGTATGTGCCCAACTTCAACAGCCCCCTGCAGAACAGCCTGCTGTGGGTCTATGAGGGTCAGACGCAGTACTATGGCCAGGTGATCGCCGCCCGCTCGGGTCTGCTGACCAAGCAACAGGCGATGGACTCCTTGGCCATGACCGCCGCGACGTTCGACACGCGCGTCGGCCGCGAATGGCGCGCGATGCAGGACACGACCAACGATCCGATCATCAGTCAGCGTCAGCCCAAGGGCTGGCTGTCGTGGCAACGCGACGAGGACTACTATTCCGAGGGCCAGTTGATCTGGCTCGACGTCGACACGACGATCCGCGAAAAGACCGGCGGCCGGAAGTCGCTCGACGACTTCGCCCGCGCCTTCTACGGCGTCCAGGACGGCAGCTACACGCCCGCTCCCTATACGTTCGAGGATGTGGTCGCGGCCCTGAACGGCGTCGTCGCCAACGATTGGGCGACCTTCCTGCGCACCCGCCTGGACGCCGACGGCCCCGAGGCCCGCGCCCCGCTGGACGGTCTGGCGCGCGGCGGGTGGCGGCTGGCCTATTCGGACAAGCCCACCGATTATATGAAGACCCTGTACTCCGAGCTGAAACGCAACGACTTCACCTATTCGCTGGGCTTCCAGACCGGCGAGGGCAACAAGATTCGCAGCGTCCAGTGGAACGGCCTGGCCTTCAAGTCGGGCCTGGCCGCCGGGATGGAGATCGTCGCCGTCAACGGGCAGGCCGCCAGCGCCGAACGCCTGGCCGAGGCCGTCACCGCAGCCAAGGATCCGTCCACGCCCATCACCCTGATCGTCAAGGATGACGAGCAATACCGCACCGTCGTCTTCGACTACCACGACGGCCTGCGCTACCCCCGCCTGGAACGCATCCCCGGCACGCCCGACCGCCTTGGCGACATCCTGACGCCGCGTCGGCGCTGAGTTACTGCCCTTCTCCCGTTGGGAGAAGGTGGCCCCGAAGGGGTCGGATGAGGGTCGGATGGCGGGCCGACTCGCGCACCCGACCCTCACCCTTTCGCGCCAGTACGCCGGCTTCGCCGTCGCGCGCTCAAGCCCTCTCCCAACGGGAGAGGGTTCAGGGTCGCGGCCATCTGTCCCTTGACGCATCGCCCCTCGCCCCCGACGGTGCGGCTCCCCTGCCGATGTGGATGACCGAATGCCGCGTAACCGCCTGACCCCCGCCTGCTTCGCCGTTTTGATGACGGCCGCCGCTTCGCCAGTTTTGGCTCAGACCTTCCAGTCCACTCCGGTCGTCACCGATGCGACCCAGGCGCCGCTGGCCCTGCCCCGCGCCCAGCCGGCCATCCCGGCGCCGCAGGACAAGCCCTATCCGGGCGTGATCCAGTACCGCGCCGACATCACCGACCTGGACCGCCGCATCATCCGCGTCAGCCAGACCATACCGGTCGCCGGCCCCGGCCCGCTGACCCTGCTCTATCCCAAGTTCCTGCCCGGCAACCACGCCGCCACCGGCCCGATCCAGCTGTTGGCCGGCCTGACCGTCACCGCCGACGGCCGGCGGATCGAGTGGCTGCGCGACACCCTGGACCCTTACGCCTTCCACCTCGACATCCCGGCGGGCGTGACCAGCATCGAGGTGCAGTTCCAGCAACTGACCCAACCCGACGCCTCCAACTGGCGCGTGCTGATGACCCCGGCCATGGTCAATCTGCAGTGGGAGAAGGCCATCCTCTATCCGGCCGGCTATTTCAGCCGCCAGATCCAAGTCGCCCCTTCGGTGGTCCTGCCCGCCGGCTGGAAATACGGCACCGCCCTGACCACGGCGTCCCAGGACGGCGACGTGGCGACCTTCGCGCCCACCGACCTCTACACCCTGATCGACAGCCCCATCTTCGCCGGCGCCCATTATCGCCGCGTCGACATCGACCCCAGCGGCGCCCCGTCTGAATCAAGGGTCCACCTGAACATCCTGGCCGACGAGGCCAAGGGGCTGGCCGCCACCGACGACCAGTTGAAACTGTTCGAGAACATGGTCCAGCAGGCCGACCGCCTGTTCGGCGCCCGCCACTTCGACAACTACGAATTCCTTTTCGCCCTGACCGATCAGATGGGCGGCATCGGGCTGGAGCATCATCGCTCGTCCGAGAACACGGGCGCGCCCGACTTCTTCACCAACTGGACCAAGAGCGCCGGCGACCGGGGCCTGCTGCCCCACGAGTACACCCACTCCTGGAACGGCAAGTTCATGCGTCCGGCGGATGAGCTGACCGCCAACCACAACGTCCCGACCCAGAACACCCTGCTGTGGGTTTATGAGGGTCAGACCGAATATTGGGGCGATGTCCTGGCCGCCCGTTCGGGCCTGCATTCCAAGGACGTGGCCCTGGCCACCCTGGCCAGCGTCGCCGCCTTCTATGACAACCAGCCGGGCCGCCAGTGGCGCGCCTTGCAGGACACCAACAACCATAATCTGCTGGGCTATCGCGTGCCGGGCCAGTTCACCTCATGGATGCGCGGCACCGGCGACTACTACCGCGAAAGCCTGCTGGTCTGGCTGGACGCCGACACCCTGATCCGCGAGGGCACCAACGGCCGCAAGTCGTTGGATGATTTCGCCAGGGGCTTCTTCGGTCATGACGACGGCGAATGGGCGCCTCAGGGCTACACATTCGAAGACGTCGTCGCGGCCCTGAACGCCGTCTATCCTCACGACTGGGCGGCCTTCCTTCGCACCCGTCTGGACGCCGTCGGTCCTGACGCCAGGGCGCCGCTGGCCGGGATCGAGCGTGGCGGCTGGCGACTAACCTACACCGACACGCCCTCGGCAGCGGAGAAGTCGGTCCAGAGCGGCTGGGCCAACGACTTCCAGTATTCGCTGGGCTTCACCCTGTCTGGCGACAAGCTGACCAACATCCGTTGGGGCGGCCCCGCCTTCGACCAAGGCCTCGGCGCCGGCTGGAGCCTGGTCGCCGTCAACGGCAAGGCCGGCTCGGCCGAGGTGTTGCGCGACGCCGTCACGACGGCGAAAGGGACCAACGCTCCGATCGAGCTGTTGCTGAAATCCGGCGATCGCTTCCGCACGGTGGCCTTCGCCTACCACGACGGCCTGCGCTACCCCCGCCTGGAGCGGATCGAGGGCGCGCCGGATCGCCTGTCCGACATCCTCGCGCCTCGACGGCGCTAACTCTGGGCGACTGTCTCCTCCCCACTCGGTGGGGAGGTGGCGCGGCGCGCCTTCGCGTCGCGACGGAGGGGCTCTATAGGTCTGTGGGACTTCAAGAACCCCTCCACCGCTTAGCGCTCCCCCTCCCCGCATCGCGGGGAGGAGACAGTTTTTCCTTACGCTTTCAACAGCTTCAGAAGCGCCTCGGCCGCCGCGTGCGACGAGCCGGGGTTCTGGCCGGTCACCAGCTTGCCGTCGGTCAACACATAGGAGCCCCAGTCCGGCCCCTTGGAGTAGTCGCCGCCGTTGGCGGTCAGCACGTTCTCGACCAGGAACGGCACCACGTCGGTCAGGCCCACGGCCTCCTCTTCGGAGTTGGTGAAGCCGGTCACCTTGCGGCCGTTGACCAGCGGCTTGCCGTCCGGCCCGTTCACCGACTTCAACACGCCGGGCGCATGGCAGACGAAGCCGGTTGGCTTGTCCGCCTTGGCGAAGGCCTCGATCAGGGCGATGGAGTCGGCGTCGTTCGCCAGGTCCCACAGCGGTCCGTGTCCGCCGGGATAGAAGACGGCGTCGAAATCCTCGGCCTTCACCGACGACAGGACGACGGTCGAGGCCAGGGCGGCCTGGGCTTCGGGGTCGGCCTTGAACCGGCGCGTATCGTCGGTCTGGGCGTCGGGGTCGTCGCTCTTGGGGTCCAGCGGCGGCTGACCGCCCTTGGGCGAGGCCAGCACGATCTCCGCGCCCGCATCCTTCAGCGCGTAATAGGGCGCCGCCAGTTCTTCCAGCCAGAAGCCGGTCTTCTTGCCCGTGTCGCCGAGTTGATCGTGCGACGTCAGCACCAACAGAATTTTCATAGGGGATGGCTCCGTCTTGGGGTGTCCACAGATGGGAAGCCGCACGGCGCCGCTCAAGACTGGCCTCGATGCCGAAAACATCCCACCCTGCCGGCCTCGATCAGCGGAGACGACGTCGCATGAAGCCTTGGTTCGGTCTGTTCGCCGCCCTGATGGGCCTGATGATCTTCAGCCCGTCGGCGCAGGCGGCCGGCCCCTGCAACATCGGACAGTCGGGCGCGACCCAGGCCGTCGCCATCGGCCGCACCGGACGCACCATGCGGATCCACCTGCCCATCGGTTTTGACCCCGCAAAGCCGGCGCCTCTGGTCTTCCTGCTGCACGGCAGCGGCGGCACGGGAGAGAAGATGCTGGCGTCTTCCGGCCTGGCGGAGGCGGCGGATCGGCATGGCTTCATCGTCGCCGCGCCCGACGCCGGCATTCCGATCGATCAAGGGTTCGTCTGGAACATCCCCGGCGTGCCGACCGTCACCGGCGCGGTCCCCGGTCCCGGCGATGCAGACGACGTCGCCTATCTGACGGGAGCCATCGATTATCTGGCCGACCAGGGATGCGTCGATGACGGCCGCGTCTATGCGACGGGCCTGTCGGGCGGCGGGCGGATGGCTTCCTGGCTGGGTTGCGTCGCCGCCGACCGTTTCGCCGCCATCGCCCCGGTCGTCGGCTTGCGCGCCGGCAATCCCAGAAAGGACCGTCCGCAGGAGCCGGATCCCGCCACCTGCCGCCCTTCGCGCCCCATGCCGGTCATCGCCTTCGCCGGCGACGCCGACACCACCAATCCGATTCAGGGCGGCGGCGCAGGCTATTGGAGCTACACCATGCACGCCGCCGAACAGCGCTGGGCCCAGTTGAACGGCTGCACCCAGGTGCGCGACACCCGCTGGATCGCCGACAAGGTCTATGAAGAGGGCTACGCCGTCTGCCGCGACGGCACCGACGTGGTGGGCCGCATCACGGCCGGCGGCGGCCACAGCTGGGTCGCCGACAACGACG
Organism: Brevundimonas diminuta; assembly: GCF_022654015.1. Lineage (NCBI taxonomy): Bacteria > Pseudomonadati > Pseudomonadota > Alphaproteobacteria > Caulobacterales > Caulobacteraceae > Brevundimonas > Brevundimonas diminuta. The sequence continues at coordinate 1,451,552 of NZ_CP073063.1, read as the reverse complement.
CCCTGTGGGCCTTCTTCGCCGCCCGCACCCGCCCCCAGCGCTGAGCGCTGAGCGCTCCACGCACCACACCAGCGCCCGGCCTCAAGCAGCGCTCCGCGCAATAGGCCAACAAAAAAGACCCGGCGGTTTCCCGCCGGGCCTTTCCGATCTTCAGCAAATGCCGAAAGTCAGATCTTACTTGATCTGGACCTTGGCGCCGGCTTCCGTCAGCTTCTTGGCGACTTCGTCGGCTTGTTGCTTGGAGACGTTCTCGACGACGTTCTGCGGAGCGCCTTCGACCAGGTCCTTGGCTTCCTTCAGACCCAGGTCCGAACGGACGCCGCGGACTTCCTTGATCACGTTGATCTTCTTGTCGCCGCCGTCGACCAGGACGACGGTAAATTCGGTTTGCTCTTCGGCAGCTTCAGCCGGAGCGCCGCCGCCGGCGGCCGGAGCAGCCATGGCGACCGGAGCAGCGGCGCTGACGCCCCACTTTTCTTCCAGCAGCTTGGAGAGTTCAGCAGCTTCGAGGACGGTCAGAGCGGACAGGTCTTCGACGATCTTGGCGAGGTCAGCCATTGTCAGTTTTCCTTCGGAGGATTGGTTTTAGAGAGTGATGCAGAGATGAAAGGCTGGGCCGCTTACGCGGCTTCCTTGGTGGCGTAGGCGTTGAACACGCGAGCCAGCTGACCGGCGGGTGCTTGCAGCACGCCGGCGATACGGGTCGCAGGCGCGTTGAGCAGGCCGATGAGTTGACCGCGAACCTCGTCGAGCGTCGGGAGCTTGGACAGTGCGTCCACGCCCTTCTGGTCAACGACGGTCGAGCCCATGAAGCCGCCGACGATCTTGAAGCGATCGTTGGCCTTGGCAAACTCGGTGGCGACCTTGGCGGCCGTACCGGGGTTCTCGGAATAGGCGATGCCCACGGGACCCTTGAAAAGGTTGTGGTATTCGCTGCCTTCCTCGGCTTCGAGCGCCTTCAGCGCCAGGCGGTTCTTGACCACCTTGAACGCGCCGCCTTCTTTACGAAGACGGCCACGCAGATCTTCCATTTCCGCAACGGTCAGACCCAGGTTGTGGGTCACGACCACGCTGCCGGCGTCGGCGAAAACGCCCTTGAGCGATTCGATAGACTCGGCTTTTTGAGCGCGATCCATTGCGGTCTCCAGTCTTGGTATTCGCCGCCGGGCTTATTCCCGACGACGGATTGGCCAAAGCGCGTCGCATCGCTGCGAAACGTCGGGCCGGTCTTATTGTCCGAAGGATGCGTCTGACGGCGTCCATCCCGGAATGCGGGCTGACAGCGCAAGGTCGCGTCCCCATCTCCCCACGGCGTCAGAGGGCTCTCTGACAGTTATGGCCTGGGTGACCCCCACGCCCCGAAGTTCTCGGACAGGACCGTCAGAAGATGAACCTCCGACGGGAAGCGGCGCTCTTACAGGCGCCGCCGTTGGAAATCAACCCGGCTTAACGCCGGCTAGGCTTGGCCCCGGTCTGCTCGCCCTCGCCGCAATCGAACCGGGCGCAATATTTGCTCTCGAACTCCTCCAGAAGGTTCGTCATCGCTGCGGTCTCGACCTCCTGTGAGGCCATGCTCAAGGGTATCGTCTTGGCCGCGACAGAGCGCCCGACAGCCGTGCGATAAAATGCGATCTGAGCGACGAGTTCTTCTTCTGTGAAGACGGAGCCGTAGACCGGGGCCAAGTCATCCATGAACCGCTCGATCATTCTGCTCGCCATGGACGGCATGTTGGTGCGCACCCAAATCGCTTCTTCGCCGCCCTTCTTATCCAGTTCGCCCATCTGCGCGACGATGAAGCGCTCGAACTCCTTCATGAAGTTCGGGCCGACGGACAGGTCGACCAGTTCGCGCGCCAGGGCGCTGCGGCGCGCCAGGCCGGCGTCCTGCAGCGCCGGCTCGACGCGCGTGACGACGACCGTTTCGGACTGAGCCGCCTGCGCGTGCGCGCCTGTCGCGCTCAGACCCAGCGCCAGACCCAGCGACGCGGCCAGCGCCCGTTTTCGTGTGATGATCATGATGGCCTCCCCCGCCCTCTTATCGGAAGGCTCAAGCCCGCAGACCAGTCGAATTCGACCGACGGTTGCTTAATCTTCCAGCGGCGTGGCGTCGAAGTCGCGGATCAGCGCGGCCAGATCGGGCTCATGAACCAGATCCGCCGCCTCGCTCAGACTCATCCAGCGGCGCTCGCGCTGATGCGCTTCGGGCCAGGCGCCCATCTGGATCAGCACTTCCAGCGGATAGACCGACACCACGCACTGGCGCACGCCGCCGTCTTTCAAACCCTTGGCGTAGCGGAAGACGCCGATGGACTGGGTGTCGACATCCCCCTTGACCCCCGCCTCCTCCATCGCCTCCTGGGCGGCGGCCTCGGGATCGCTCTTGCCGACCATCCGCCCGCCCTTGGGGATCACCCAGCGTCGCGTTTCGCGCGAGGTGATCATCAGGATGCGACGCTCGCCGTCCTCCAGCCGCCACGGCAGGGCCGCGACCTGCCGGGTCTCGGAGCGGGTGGTGCGTTTCGACCGGGCCTGAGCCACGCCTCAGCCCTCGCCCATCGCGTGAGCGGTCCTGACGATTTGTGCTGGCGCTCGCCCAATCTTCACGTCTGGTTCCAGGTCTGCCGGTCGCGGCCGCCCTCGAAACGGGATCGCGAAGCCTGCGTCAAGTTGTCAGACCACGGACGGTCCCATTTATTTCTCGCCGGGCGCCTTGGCCTTCGGATCGCCCAGCACGTCCTGACGATAAAGCATGGTGATCAGGGTGTGCAGCACCAGCGCCAGCGGCGTGGCGAACAGCACGCCCAGCGGCCCGAACAGGGTGCCGATGCCCACGACGGCGAAGATGCCCAGCACGACGGGCAGGTTGGCCACGTTCTTCTGCACCATCGGCGTGATGAAGTTGCTCTCCAGCTGAGACACAACGACATAGAGCGCCAGCGTCATCAGGGCCGTTTGCCACCCTTGCGTGGCGCCGACCAGCACAGCCGGCACGGTGGAGACGATGGGTCCCACGATCGGCACGAACTGCGCCAGTCCCGTCAGCAGACCCAGCCCCAGCGCCGACGGCACGCCGATGATGGCCAAACCGACCCCGGTCAGCGTCCCGACCAGAACCATCGAGAACAGCTGCGCCTTCAGCCAACCCTTCAACGCCTTGCCACAGCTGTTCAGCACTTCGCGCATTCGCGGCCGCCGATCCATGGGCAGCATGGACAGCAACCCCTCACGCGACTTGGCGGGTTCGATCGCCAGGAAGACGCCCGCGACCACGACCAGAACCAGGGTGGTGACGCCCGATGCGAAACCCAGGGCGAACTTCTGAGCGACCTGCAGCGCTTGACCGGCGCGCCCGCCCAGCCCCTGCAGTTGTTCCAACAGCTGCGCGGCATAGGGCTGGGCCTGGATCCAGGACTGAACCTGCTCCCACCCTTGCGGCACCACGGCGGACAGGGCCACGACCTGTTCGGTGATCTGGGTTCCAAACAAGGTCAGCACGCCTGCCAGCACCGCAATCACAATCAGCAGCGACAGAAAGACGGCCAGCGGATCCGGCGCCTTCAGCCAGCGCACGATGGGATCGGCCAGGGCGCGCAGGATCACCGACACCACGATGGCCCCGAAGATCAGCAGCCACAAAGTCTGCAAGGTAACGATCAGCTGGACCGCGAAATAGGCCGCCACCAGCACGATGGCGCCGAACGCGAGGCGCCCCTTCCACGGGTCGTGGCCGCCCACACCAGGCTTGTCGCCCATCAGTTTTCCCAGTCCGAACATATCGCCCCCTTCAAGGTCGCGACAGGAACGCGGGTCGAGCGTGGCCGTTCGCCGCACACGATAAAAAAGTCAGTGGTCGTCGGAGGATCGCTGATCATAGGCCGTTTGCGCAGCCGCAACTTCCGGCATCCGGGTCTCGGCCCAGTCGATCATGGACTGCATCGCCGCCATCAGGGTCCGGCCCAGCGGCGTGACCGCATAGGTCACCGACACCGGCACGGTGGCCACGACCGAGCGCGACACCAGCCCGTCGCGCTCCAGCGACTTCAGCGTCTGGCTCAGCATCTTCTGCGACACCCCATCGACCCGCTGCTTCAGGGCGTTGAAGCGGATCGGCCCCTCGCCCAGCACGATCAGGATCAGGGTGCTCCATTTGTCGGCGATGCGGTCCAGCAGTTGCCGCGTCGGACAGTTCGCTGCGAACACATCGCCGCGCAGCCAGGTTTCTTGAAGGTGACCAGGTGTCTGAGAGGTGCCGTCTTGCATGGGCGCACCCCATAGCGCACCTGGTATCCATTGGATACCTACAGGAGCCTTCCATGAAAGTCGCAGTCCTCGGCGCCAGCGGTCGCGCCGGCTCGGAAATCACCAAGGAACTGGCCGCGCGCGGTCACACGGTCACCGCCACCGCCCGCAAGCCGGAAGCGATCCCGGCCGTCACCGGCGTCACTCCTGTCGCCGGCGACGCCTCGGACGCCGCCGCGCTCGCCGACTTAATCAAGGGTTCGGACGCGGTCATCAGCGCCCTGCACTTTGATGTTCCCGCCGCGACGATCCTTGACGCGTTGAAGACCGCCGGCGTCCCGCGCCTGCTCGTCACCGGCGGCGCCGCCAGCCTGGAGGTCGCGCCCGGCGTCCTCTTGTTCGACACGCCGCAGTTCCCGGCGGAATGGAAGCCCATCGCCAAGGGCGGGCTGACCTTCCTGGACGACCTGCGTCAGGAAACGGACATCGACTGGACCTTCTTCTCCCCCGCCGCCCTGATCGAGGAAACGCCGCGCCTGGGCCGCTATCGCACCGGGACCGACCAACTGGTCGTGGACGCCAAGGGCGATAGCAAGATCGGCTTCTCCGACTACGCCGTCGCCATGGTCGACGAGCTGGAGAACCCCAAGCACAGCCGCGCCCGCTTCACGGCGGCTTATTGATTCCTATTTGGCCGCCTGGCCCAGCGCCGCGTTGGCCATGGCGGCCTTCACCTCACGCCTTTGTTCTGGCGTGCATTCCAGACGATTACAGAGCTGGTCTCCCATGTCGGCCATAAGCTCCGGCATGATGGCCTGGATCGCCGCACCGATCCGAGGCGTCGCCGCATAGCTCTTGCTCATCATCGAGCGGCCGACATCGCTCTGATAAAAATCGACCAGCGCTTGCAGTTCTTCCAGCGTGAAGATGTCGGCATAGATTGGCGCGATGGCCTCGAACATGCGGGGCAGCATGCTCGCGGTCGCCTCCGCCATCACTTCGCGAAATTCGGCCGCCTGCTCAGCCGACATCGTCTCCGATCGCGGCATCATCATCGCCGTCATCTGACCCAGCGAAGCGCCCATCTGTTCGCCCTGGATCAGGGCGATGAACTTGTTGGCCAAGGCCAGCTTCTCGGCCGACACATCGTTTGTCCCGGCCGTGGCCGCAGGCGCGGTCATCAACGCAAGGGCCAGCACCAGCCCGCCGAATAGTTGTTTCATGTCATCCCCCGATAGACGCGCATCCTGACGGCAGTGACGATCTCCGGGCAAGAAAAAACGGCGGGGATCGCTCCCCGCCATTCTTCAGTGTGGCTTGTCTTTCGACTTAGGCGCCCAGCGAGGCTGGGTCGACCTTGAAGCCCGGGCCCATCGTCGAGGATAGGCTGATGCGCTTCACATAGGTGCCCTTGGCGCCCGACGGCTTGGAACGCACCAGGGCGTCCACGATGGCCTTCACGTTGGCTTCCAGGGCGTCCTGGGTGAACGAGACCTTGCCGATGCCGGCGTGGACGATGCCCGCCTTCTCGACGCGGAACTCGACGGCACCGCCCTTGGCGTCCTTGACGGCCTGGGCCACGTTCGGGGTCACGGTGCCGACCTTGGGATTCGGCATCAGGCCGCGCGGGCCCAGCACCTTACCCAGACGGCCGACTAGGGCCATCATGTCCGGCGACGCGATCACGCGGTCGAACTCCATGAAGCCGCCGGCGATCTTTTCGTACAGATCTTCGGCGCCGACGTGTTCGGCGCCGGCTGCGGTGGCTTCGGCGGCCTTGGCGTCCTTGGCGAAGACGGCGACGCGAACGTCACGGCCGGTGCCTGACGGCAGGTTGACGACGCCACGGACCTGTTGGTCGGCGTGACGCGGGTCGACGCCCAGGTTGACCGAGATTTCCAGCGACTCGTCGAACTTGGCCTTGGCGTTTTCCTTGGCCAGCTTGATGGCGTCGGAGAACGGCAGCAGGTCCTGGGTCACGCCGGTGCGGGCCTTGAAGGCCTTGGTTTGCTTGGCCATGGTTTAGCCCTCCACCACTTCGAGGCCCATCGCGCGGGCGGAGCCTTCGATGATCTTGGCCGCCGCGTCGAGGTCGTTGGCGTTCAGATCCTTCATCTTCTTTTCGGCGATCTCGCGCAGTTGCGCCTGCGTGATCTTGCCGGCGACTTCACGGCCGACCAGCTTCGAACCCGACTTCAGGCCCGTAGCCTGCTTCAGGTACCAGGTCGCCGGCGGCGTCTTGGTGATGAAGGTGAACGACTTGTCCTGATAGACGGTGATCACGGTCGGAAGCGGGGTGCCCTTGGCTTCCTTCTCGGTGCGCGCGTTGAACTCCTTGCAGAAGCCCATGATGTTCACGCCGCGCTGACCCAGAGCCGGGCCGATCGGGGGCGAAGGCGTGGCCGAACCGGCCGGCACTTGCAGCTTGATATAGCCGAGAATCTTCTTGGCCATTGGTCTCTCCTATGAATGACCCCGGACGTGATCCGGGACCGGTGAGCCGTGGTGCGGCATGGCTGCCTCCCACGGATTTGACGCCCCACGAACCGAAGGCCCGCCGAGCGAAGGCGCGCGTGTAACAGAGGGGGGATGGAATGGCAACGCACCGCCCCGCCCTCGCCGCAGAAACGAAAAAGCCGCGCCCTTTCGGACGCGGCTTAAATCTCGACAGGGGCGTGAGCCTCAGCCCGCGACCTTCTCCACCTGGGCGTATTCCAGTTCGACCGGCGTGGCGCGACCGAAGATGGACACGGCGACGCGCAGGCGGGCGTGTTCTTCGTCCACGCTCTCGACCGAACCGTCGAAGCTGGCGAACGGGCCGTCGATGACCTTGACCTTCTCGCCGATGTCGAAGCGGATGGTGGGCTTGGGACGCTCGACGCCCTCTTCCACGGCGCCGATGATGTTCTGAACTTCACGCTCGGAGACCGGCAGGGGCTTGGTCCCGCCCGCGGCGCCCAGGAAGCCCGTGACCTTCGGCGTATTCTTGACCAGGTGATAGGCCTGGTCGGTCATTTCCATCTTCACCAGCACATAGCCGGGGAAGAACTTGCGTTCCGAGTTCACCTTGCGGCCGCGACGGATCTCGACGACGTCCTCGGTCGGAACCAGGATTTCGGAGAAGGCGTCTTCCAGGCCCTGTTGCTTGGCCTGATCGCGCAGCTGCTCGGCGACCTTCTTTTCGAAGTTCGAGTAGGCGTTGACGATGTACCACTTGTGGCGCGGATTGGCGGGCTTTGCGGGCGCTGCATCGGTCATGGGCGCGTCTTTCTCAGGATCCGAGAGCGATGATGTAGCGGAAGGCGTAGCCCAGGCCGGTGTCCACGATCCAGAAGAAGATCGAGGCGATGATGACCATGATGAAGACCATCACCGAGGTGATCCAGGTCTCCTTGCGGCTGGGCCAGACGATCTTGCGGCCTTCGGCGCGCACCTGGCTCAGGAACTGGCCGGGGCTGGTGCGGGGCTTCTTGGGCTCGGGCGAATCGACCGTGATGGCGGCGGCGCCGGCCGCCTGAGGCTTGGCGCCCATCTGGGGCTTCGCGCTGCCTTGAGGCCGCTTGCCGGGAGTTTTGGCCTTGGCCATCAGTTGCTCTTCACACAATTGTTCCTGTCGCCCCAGATGGGAAGTCCCATCCGGAAGCGACAGGGGGGATTGGCAGGAGTTGGGGGACTCGAACCCACGACCCCCGGTTTTGGAGACCGGTGCTCTACCAGCTGAGCTAAACTCCTAGACTACCGCGCAAACCCGAGAGGTCCGTGCGTTCGCCAGAGGGGGGCGTATGCCCGACACCGCCCGCCATTTCAAGGGCGATGTGACACTTGCGATCAGTCTTCCAGATGCGCGGCGATGGCGTCCCGCTCGTCCTCGGCCTTCACCAGTTCCTTGAAGATCAGCTTGTCGATACGGCGGTCGTCCATATCCACGACCTCGACCTCGAATCGACCCACCTGCAGCACTTCGCCCTCGTCCGGGACGCGCGAGATCTGGTGCAGAATCAGGCCGGCGACGGTGTGGAAGCCTTCATGCTCGCCGAAGTCCTCGCCCAGGGTGTCGGCGAGATCGTCGAGGTCGGTCTGGCCGTCCACCAGCCAGGTGCCATCCGCGCGTTGATGGATCCAGGCCTGCTCTTCGTCATGGCCCTCGTCGAAGTCGCCGGCGATCATCTCCAGGATGTCGGTCGCCGTCACCACGCCTTCGAAGGCGCCGTATTCGTCGACGATGAAGGCCATGTGGACCCGCGAGCCCTTCAGGATTTCCAGCGCCTTCAGCACCGAGGTCGACTGAGGAATGAAGGCCGGCTCGGCGACAAGCGGCTCCACATCGATCTTGCCGGTCGTCAGCAGAGCGTCCAGCAGGTCCTTCTTGTGCACCAGGCCGAGCGGATTATCGACGTCGTTCTCGCGCGCCACGACGATGCGCGAATAGGGGCAGGTGCGGATTTCCTCGCGCACCACCTCCTCGGGGTCGTCAAGGGCGATCCAGAACACCTCGTGGCGCGGCGTCATGGCCACCCGCACCGGACGGTCGCCCAGGCGCATGATCTCCTCGATCATCTCCTGCTCTTCCGGTTCGATCAGGCCGGCCGAGGTGCCCTCGGCCAAAATGGTGGCCACCTCTTCCTGGGTCACGTCCGATCCGTCGCGATCCTTGACGCCCAGCAGCTTCAGAATGCCCGAGGTCGAGGCGGTCAGCAGCAGGACGAAGGGCTTCAGCACGATCGCCAGCGTCGAGATCGGCTTGGCCATCTTGGACGCCACCGTCTCGGGAAAGATCAGCGCCAGGCGCTTGGGCACCAGTTCGCCGATGATCAGCGAGACATAGGTGATGCACACGACCACCACGGCGGTCGCGAAGAATTCGGTGTATTGCGCCAGCGCCGGGAAGGCGGCTTCCAGAATGCGATCAAGTTCGCCCGCGATGGTCGCCTGACCATAGGCGCCCGCCAGAATGCCGATCAGGGTGATGCCCACCTGAACGGCGGACAGGAACTGGGTCGGTTCTTCCGACAGCTTCAGCGCCGCCCTGGCCCCCCGGTCTCCTCGTTCCGCCCTCGCCTGCAGCTTGGATTTCCGAGAGGAGACGACCGCCAATTCAGTCATGGCGAACAAGCCGTTGAGCACCACCAGGAGCAGAACGACAGCAATAGCGATGAGTAACATCTAGGGGGTTTTGGGGACCGACGCGGCGCGACAGACGGCGTCCGCAGCGCTACACTAGGGCAGGATCGCGACCAGCGCCATGTTTTCCTTTGCGCTCAGCCCGCCGGCCCGGCTTCGACCGAGCCGTAAGCGCCCGAAACCGGCCGGCCATTGGCGTCATACTGGGTCGCACAGGCGCTCATGCCCAGCACGGTGCCGATGAAGATACCCAGTCGAATGGCGCGTCGCATTTGGTTACCGAAAGATTAACGTCCGATCCGAACGTAAATCCCGGTCAACGGTTGCAGGCAATCGTGCTCGCCTTGGGCGCGAACAAAAAGGGGGACGCCGCGAAGCGTCCCCCATTCTTCGTCCTTGATCAGACCTCGCCGATCACACCTTGATCGGCAGCGCCGTGCGGATGTGGACATCCTTCAGCTGGCGCTCCTCGGCCTCGGTCGGCGCGTTCATCAGTAGATCCTCGCCCTGCTGGTTCAGCGGGAAGGCGATGACCTCGCGTATGGCCGTCTCGCCGGCCAGCAGCATGACGATGCGGTCGATGCCGGGGGCCAGGCCGCCGTGCGGCGGGGCGCCGAAGCGGAAGGCGTTCAGCATGCCGCCGAACTGCTCCTCGACCACCGAGGCGTCATAGCCGGCGATCTCGAACGCCTTCAGCATGATCTCGGCCTTGTGGTTCCGGATCGCGCCCGAGCACAGCTCATAGCCGTTGCAGACGATGTCGTACTGATAGGCGCGGATGGTCAGCGGATCCTGGTTCTCCAGGGCCTCCAGTCCGCCCTGCGGCATGGAGAAGGGGTTGTGGCTGAAGTCGACCTTCTTCTCGTCTTCCGACCATTCGAACATGGGGAAGTCGACGATCCAGCAGAATTTGAACTGGTCTTCGTCCACCAGCTTCAGCTCCGTGCCGACGCGAGTGCGAGCCAGGCCGGCGAACTTGGCGAAGGTCGCAGGCAGGCCGGCGACGAAGAAGGCGGCGTCGCCCTGGCCCAGACCGAGCGACGACATCAGGGCCTTGGTCGGTTCCTGACCCAGGTTCTTGGCGATCGGGCCGCCCCAGGCGCCCTGGTCCTCGGACCAGAAGATATAACCCAGGCCCGGCTGGCCCTCGCCCTGCGCCCAGCTGTTCATGCGGTCGCAGAAGGCGCGCGAACCGCCCGTGGGGGCCGGAATGGCCCAGACCGCGTTCTTGTCGTCCGCACCCAGGATCTTGGCGAACAGGCCGAAGCCGCCGTCGCGGAAATGGTCCGACACCACCTGCATCTTGATCGGGTTGCGCAGGTCCGGCTTGTCCGAACCGTACCAGGCCATCGACTGGGCGTAGGTCAGGCGCTCGAAACCCTTGTGCTCGAACGTCTCGCCGAAGTCGTTGGTGAAGGTATGGACGCCGTCGATGGCCGAGACCGGCTTGCCGTCGCCGAACTCCTCGAACACGCCGTGCATCAGCGGCTCGATGGCGGCGAAGACGTCTTCCTGGGTCACGAAGCTCATCTCGACGTCGAGCTGATAAAACTCCAGCGACCGGTCGGCGCGCAGGTCTTCGTCACGGAAGCACGGCGCGATCTGGAAGTAGCGGTCGAAGCCCGAGACCATCAGCAGCTGCTTGAACTGCTGCGGCGCCTGGGGCAGCGCATAGAACTTGCCCGGATGCAGTCGCGACGGCACCAGGAAGTCGCGCGCGCCTTCCGGCGACGAGGCCGTCAGGATCGGCGTCTGATACTCCAGGAAGCCCTGATCGACCATGCGACGGCGGATCGAGGAAATCACCTTGGAGCGCAGCACGATGTTCTTGTGCAGTCGCTCGCGGCGCAGATCCAGGAAGCGGTTGGCCAGGCGGATATCCTCGGGATATTCCTGATCCCCAAAGACCGGCATCGGCAGTTCGGCGGCTTCGGACAGCACCTCGACGCCCTGGACGCGCACCTCGACCTCGCCGGTCGGCAGGTTGGGGTTCACCACCGAGGCGTCGCGCGCGACCACCTCGCCATCGACCTTGATCACGCTCTCGGCGCGCAGACGCTCCACGGCGGCGAAGCCCGGCGTCTCGGGGTGCAGAACCAGCTGCGTCAGGCCGTAGTGGTCGCGCAGGTCGATGAACAGCAAACCGCCGTGGTCGCGCTTGCGGTGAACCCAGCCCGACAGGCGAACAGCGGAACCGGCGTCAGAGGCGCGCAGGGCGCCGCAGGTGTGGGAGCGATAGGCGTGCATGAAACGAACCGTCTGGAGTCTCTGGGCGGTGGAATCCGACGCCGTCGGCGCCCGAAATCGAAGCGGCGTAGGGCGCATCATCGCCCCGGAAAGTCAAGGTTTCAGCCGTTGCAAAGCCTGCCGCCGCGCATGATATCTGGCGCTTCCATCCCGCCCGAGGCCGCCATGTTCATCGTCACCATCACCTACACCCAGCCCATCGAAGCCATCGAGGCGCGGACGGTCGAGCATCGCGCGTGGCTGGATCAGCATGTCGCCAGCGGCCTGATCATCGCCGCCGGGCCGATGGTGCCGCGCACCGGCGGCATTCTGGTGGTGCGCAGCGGCGGGACCAAGCAAGAGCTGGAGACCCTGCTGAAGGACGATCCGTTCCAGGTTGACGGCCTGGCCGATTACACGGTGACCGAGTTCAAGGCCGGCAAGCTGAACCCCGCCCTGGCCGAATTCGCCTGATTCATCCACAGGGGCGCGGTTCGCTCCCCGCAACCAACAGAGCGGGCCTGACGCGGTTAACGCCGGGCTCTGCTATGAAAGACGCATGTCCGCGCTGAGCGCCCTGCCCCCGACGACGACCGACCAGCTGCGTCTGCCGCTGGAGCGGCCGGTTGCGGGCGAGGCCTTCGTGACCTCCGACAGCAACGCCGAGGCCGTGCGCGTCCTGGCCCGCTGGCCCGATGGCGTGGGCGCGGTGCTGGCGCTGCACGGCCCCCCGGGATCGGGCAAGAGCCGCCTCGCCGCCGACTGGGCCGAGCGGGTCGGCGCCGTGCCGCTGAACGGCGCCGAGGCCGCGCTGATCGATCCGCTGGAACTGGAAGGCCGGCCGGTCCTGCTGGACCGTGCTGCGGACGCCGACGACGAAAGCCTGTTTCATCTGATCAACCTGGCCAACTCCGGCGGCGGCGCCCTGCTGCTGGTGTCGCGCTCGACCCCGCGTCAGTGGTCGGTCGATCTGCCCGATCTGCGTTCGCGGCTGGACGCCGTGCGCGCCGTGGCCATCGCCGCGCCCGACGACGCGGTCCTGTCGGCCATCCTGCGCGCCCGCTTCGCCGAACGCAGCATCACCCCGTCCGACGACGTGATCGACTATCTGGTCCGCCGCCTGGACCGCTCGGCCGAGACCGCCGCCGCGGTGGTCGAACGTCTGGACGCCCTCCACCGCCCCGTCACCCGCGTTCTGGCGCGTCAGGTGCTGGACGCCATGGACGCCGCCGCCGACTGACCCGCGACATTTTCTCGGCGCCCGCTTGCGGCCGTCACACGCGCGCGCGAGAACCGGTTCATGACCGACGCCGCGATCCATGACGACACCCGAGGCGAAGAGGTTCCCGCCTCTCGCGCCCCCCAACTGGCGCTGAGCGAAGAGCTGATGGCCTCGCCCAGCCGGTTCTTCAATCGCGAAACCTCGTGGCTGGCGTTCAACGAACGCGTGCTGGAAGAAGCGGCCAACGCCAACCACCCGCTGCTGGAGCGGCTGCGGTTCCTGTCCATCTCGGCCAATAACCTGGACGAGTTCTTCATGACCCGCGTCGCCGGCCTGAAGGGTCAGTTGCGCGAACGGCTGCGCGTCCTGTCCGCCGACGGCCTGACGCCCGCCGAACAGCTGGAGCGGATCAACATCGCCGCCGGCGAGCTGATGGCCGAACAGCAGCTGCGCTGGCGTCAGCTGAAGAAGGAGCTGACCGTCGCCGGCATCGAGATCGTCGATCGCCAAAAGATCACCAAAACCGAGCGCGAGCGTCTGGAACCCGAGTTCCTGAACCAACTCTTCGCCGTCCTGACGCCGCTCGCCATCGACCCGGCCCACCCCTTCCCCTTCCTGCCCAACCTGGGCTTCTCCCTGGCGCTGAAGCTGAAGCGCAAGGGCGAGACCAAGACCTTCTACGCCTTGGTGCCGGTGCCGACCCAGGTGCGCCGGTTCTGGGAACTGCCGACCGACGGACGCTCCACGCCGGGGCACAAGCGGTTCATCACGCTGGAAAACGTGCTGCTGCTGTTCATCGATCACCTGTTCCCCGGCTGCGAGGTTCAGGAAAAAGGCGTCCTGCGCCTGATCCGCGACTCGGACATCGAGATCGAGGAAGAGGCCGAGGACCTCGTGCTGGAGTTCGAGGAGGCGCTGAAGCAGCGTCGCCTGGGCTCGGTGGTGCGGGTCAAGATCGAGGCGTCCATGCCTGTCGATCTGCGCGACTTCATCGTCAGCGAGCTGGAGGCCGCGCCCCAGGACGTGGTTCTGGTCGACGGCATGCTTGGTCTGGCCCAGCTGTCGGACCTGATCCCCGGCGGCCACCCGGACCTGAAGTTCAAGGGCTATGAACCCCGCTATCCCGAACGCGTCCGCGACAATGGCGGCGACGTGTTCGCGGCCATCCGCGAGAAGGACCTGCTGATCCACCACCCGTTCGAGAGCTTCGACGTGGTGGTTCAGTTCCTGCGTCAGGCGGCGCGCGACCCCAACGTCATCGCCATCAAACAGACGCTGTATCGCACGTCCAAGGACAGCCCCATCGTAGCCGCCCTGATCGAGGCGGCCGAGAACGGCAAGAACGTCACCGCCCTGGTCGAACTGAAGGCCCGCTTCGACGAAGAGGCCAATCTGCGCTGGGCGCGGGCGATGGAGCGGGCCGGCGTCCACGTCGTCTTCGGCTTCGTCGAATACAAGACCCACGCCAAGGTCAGCGTCGTCGTCCGGCGCGAGGGCGAGGGCCTGCGCACCTACTGCCACTTCGGCACCGGCAACTATCACCCCGTGACGGCCAAGGTTTACACCGATCTGTCGCTGTTCTCCTGCGACCCCGTCCTGGGGCGCGATGCGACGCGGGTGTTCAACTACATCACCGGCTATGCGACGCCGGACCACCTCGAAGCCCTGGTCGTCTCGCCGCTGAACATGAAGGCCACGCTGATCGAACTGATCGGCAAGGAAATGTCGGCCGCCGCCATGGGCAAGCCCGCCGCCATCTGGGTCAAGCTGAACGCCCTGGTCGACGTCGAGATCATCGACGCCCTGTACCGGGCCAGCCAGTGGGGCGTGCGGATCGATCTGGTCGTGCGCGGCATCTGCTGCCTGCGTCCCGGCGTGCCGGGCCTGTCGGAGAATATCCGGGTCAAGTCGATCGTCGGCCGCTTCCTGGAACACAGCCGCATCGTCTGTTTCGCAAATGGCAAGGACCTGCCGCATGACAAGGCTAAGGTCTTCATCTCCTCGGCCGACTGGATGACGCGCAACCTGGATCGCCGGGTCGAGCTGATGACGCCGATCCGAAACGCCACCGTCCACGATCAGGTGCTGGACCAGATCATGGTCGCCAATCTGAAGGACGATGCACAAAGCTGGGTGCTGGACGCCGAAGGGCGCTATACACGCGTCACCCCCGCCGATCCTGAGCGGCCCTTCTCGGCCCACAAATACTTCATGACCAACCCCAGCCTGTCCGGGCGCGGCCGCAAGGCCAAGAGCCTGCCCGCCGTCCTGCGCTACGAGCGTCCAGGCCGCTGATGCCCGACATCATGCTTACCGACCGCGACATCGCCGCGATCGACATCGGTTCAAACTCGGTTCGTCTGGTCCTGTACCGGCTGGAAGGCCGCGCGATCTGGACCGTCTATAATGAGAAGGTTCTGGCCGGCCTGGGCCGCGACCTGCCGACGACCCGCAAGCTGTCGCCCGAGGGCGTGGTCATGGCGATGACGGCGCTGCGCCGTTTCGCCGCCGTTCTGGAGGGCGTGCGGCCTGACGCGACCCTGATCGCCGCCACCGCCGCCGTGCGCGAAGCCTTGGACGGGCCGGAGTTCTGCGAGCGCGTCGCCGCCGAGACCGGCCTCCAGATCCGCGTCCTGTCGGGTGAGGAAGAGGCCAAATACGCGGCCATGGGCGTCTTGGCCGGCGCGCCCCTGGCTCACGGCGTCTCGGCCGACATGGGCGGCGCCAGTCTGGAGCTGACCCGGCTGAACGGAGACGGCGTCGAGAACGGTCTGACCCTGCCGTTGGGTCCGTTTGCCTTGGCTGACGGCAAGGCCTTCGACGCCGAGCGCATCAAGGCCCGTATCGATCAGGCCCTGAAACCGGTCGCAGCCCAGTTCAAGAGCGAGCGCCTCTACGCCGTGGGCGGCGCCTGGCGCACCTTGGCCCAGGTCCATATGGGTTTGAAATCCTATCCGCTGAAAGTCGTGCATCAGTATCAGATGTCGGCCGATGAGGCTTTGGAGACCGCGCGTCTGGTCGCGCAACAGTCGGCGGCCAGCCTGGCCAAACTGCCCGGCGTGTCGAAGAAGCGCGCCGAGACCCTGCCCTACGCCGGCCTGGTGCTCGAGGCCTTGATCAAACATCTGGGTCTCAAACAGATCGAGATGTCGGCGTGGGGCGTGCGCGAGGGCCTGCTGTTCGAGACGCTGGATGAGGCGACGCGGACGGCCGATCCGCTTCTGGCCGGCTGCACCGCCCTGGGCGGTCGTCAGGGCGTGGCCCCCGCCCTGCCCGGCGCGCTGAACGGCTGGATTTCCGAAATCGTCGCCGCCCTGCCCGAGGTGTTCGGCGAGAAACGCGACGCCGTGCTGGTCAGCGCCGCCTGCCGTCTGGCGGATCTGGGCGCGCGACTGCACCCGGATCACCGGCTGGAGCTAGTCTTCGACCAGGTGCTGCGCGCGCCCGTCGCCGGCATCAGCCACACGGAACGCGCCTTTTTGGCCAGCGCGATGAACGCCCGCTACGGCGGCGCGCCCGCCACGCCTCAGCCCGAGGTCATCGACCGCCTGCTCGACGCCGCCGCCGCCAAGCGCGCCCGCGCCATCGGCCTGGCGATCCGTCTCGCCTGCGATCTGTCCGGGCGCTCGCCCCAGCTGATGGCCAACGCCGCCGCCAAGGTCAAAGGCGGCGACCTGCGGCTGACGGCGACCGAAGGCTACGCCGACGTCCTCCTGGGCGAACAGACCAAGAAGCGCGCCAAGGCCCTCGCCGAGGCGATGGACCTGGGGCTGAAGATTTAGGCGACGCGTCTCCTTCCCACTTGGCGGGGAGGTGGCGCGGCGCTTCTTCAGCGCCGTGACGGAGGGGTTCTAAGCCGCAGCGCAGGCGGCTGTGAGACTTCAAGAGCCCCTCCACCGCTCAGCCTGGTATCGGGCTCGCCTTTGGCGAGACCCCGGGGCGGTCCCTTTCTCCATTGCATGGGGAGGAGACGTTCTCCCTACTCGATCTCGACGACTTCCACCCGCGCGCCGTTCAGCACCAGGGCGATCTCCCCGCGCTTCAGCTTCAGCGCGTCCTCACCGAAGATCTGGCGGCGCCAGCCCTTCATGGCGTCAATGTCGGCATCGTCGCTGATGGCGATCTTTTCCAGGTCCGACACGGTGGCGATCAGCTTGGAGGCCACGCCGGCGTTGTCGCTCTTGGCCTTCAGCAGCACCTTCAACAGCTCCACGACCGACGGCGGCGCCGGCTGGCGGTGGGCGGGGCGCTCCATCTCGGGCGCAAAGGCCTCGGGATCGGCCAGAACCCGCTTCAACTCCTCGGCCAGTTCCAGACCCAGCCGTGACCCGCCGAAACCCTTCGGCACCGAGCGCAGGCGATTGAAGGCCTCGACATCCGTCGGGGTCTGTTGGGCGATCTCGTCGATGCCCTCGTCCTTCAGGATGCGGCCGCGCGGCTGGTCGCGCTCCTGCGCCGCCCGCTCGCGCCAGACGGCGACGGCCTTGAACGCCGCCAGATATTTGGCCGAGAACTTCTTGGGCTTCAGCCGCTTCCAGGCGTTTTCAGGATTGGTGTCGTAGAGGGCCGGATCGGTCAGGCTCTCCATCTCCGACATCACCCACTCCAGCCGGCCTTCCTTCTGCAGCCGGTCGCGCAGCTTGGGATACAGCGCCGCCAGATGGGTCACGTCGCCCAGCGCATAGACCAGCTGGTTGTCCGACAACGGCCGGCGCGCCCAGTCGGTGAAGCGGCTGCCCTTGTCCACCTCGATGCGCAGCATCTGCCGCACCAGCGAATCATAAGCGACCTGCTCGCCGAACCCGGCGGCCATGGCGGCGACCTGAGTGTCGAACATCGGCTTGGGCATGGCCCCAAGGCGCACGAAGATTTCCACGTCCTGGCGACAGGCGTGGAAGACCTTCACGATCTTCTCGTCGCGCAGCAGGTCCAAGAACGGCTCCAGATCCAGCCCCTCCGCCATCGGGTCGATGATGGCGGCGTGATCGGCCGAGGCCGCCTGGATCAGGCAGAGCTTCGGCCAATAGGTCGTTTCCCGCATGAACTCGGTGTCGACCGTGATGAAGGGAGCGTTGGCTACGCGGGCGCAGAAATCGGCCAGCGCCTCGGTGGTGGTGATCGGCGTCATTCCGATGCTATAGCCCCGCGCATCCTACCTGTGGCAAGAGCCGCGCTGCATTTCCGCCCCGATTCAGGCCCGAGATCCCATGAGCGACACCCAAAAGCCTCTCGAAAACGGTCTGACCTACGCCGATGCGGGCGTGGATATCGACGCGGGCGAAATGCTGGTCGAACATATCAAGCCGCTGGCGAAATCGACGGCGCGCCCCGGATCGGAGCCCTCACTGGGCGGATTCGGCGCCCTGTTCGACCTCAAGGCCGCCGGCTTCGAAGATCCGTTGATCGTCACGACGACGGACGGTGTCGGCACCAAGCTGAAGATCGCGATCGAGACCGGTCGTCATGACGGCGTCGGCGTCGACCTGGTCGCAATGTGCGTCAACGACCTGTTGGCCCAGGGCGCCGAGCCCCTACTGTTCCTCGACTATTACGCCACCGGCCGGCTTGAGATCGACGCCGCCCGCCGCGTGGTCGCCGGCATCGCCGAGGGCTGCCGTCAGGCCAGCTGCGCCCTTGTCGGCGGCGAGACCGCCGAAATGCCGGGCATGTACACCGAAGGCGACTATGATCTGGCCGGCTTCAGCCTGGGCGCCGTCGAGCGCGGCCACGCCCTGCCCTATCTGGATCGTCAGGCGGCCGGCGACGTCATCATCGGCCTGGCCTCCACCGGCCCGCACTCCAACGGCTATTCGCTGGTGCGCAAGGTGGTCGAGAAGTCCGGCCTGGCCTGGGGCGACGACGCCCCCTTCGCCAAGGACCGTTCGCTGGCCCAGGCCCTGATGGAGCCGACCCGCATCTATGTGAAGCCGGTGCTGCCGATCATGAAGGCGGGCCTGGTCAAGGGCGCGGCCCACATCACCGGCGGCGGCCTGATCGAAAACCCGCCCCGCTGCATCGCCGAGGGTCTGCAGGCCCGCTTCGACTGGAACGCCTGGCCCATGCCCGCCGTCTTCCAGTGGCTGGCTGAAACCGGCGGCATCAGCGACCACGAGATGCGCCGCACCTTCAACTGCGGCGTCGGCTTCATCCTGATCGTCGCGCCCGAGAACGCCGAGCCAGTTTTGGCCGCCCTGCTCAACGCCGGCGAAGTCGCCTTCGTCTGCGGACAACTGGAAGCGGCCTAAACCGCTCCCAGTTCGCGCGGGGCTTACCGCGCCCCGCCGTTCGCCGTCTCGGCGTAGAAGCGCGACAGGTCGGCGTGTAGCTTCACCAGGGCGTCGTGGCTAAGGTACATCATGTGCCCGCCCTCATAGTAGGTGAACTCCAGGTTCGGCCGCAGGCTGGGCTCCAGCATCATCTGGGCCAGGTCGAACTCGGTCGAGAAGAAGGGCGTGGCGGCGTCGTAATAGCCGTTCAGAGACATCACCTTCAGATACGGATTGCGCCGCATCGCCGTGGCCAGATCAATGGCCGTGTTCGGCGTCGTCTGCGGCCCGCCCACCGGCGGACGGTGGCTCCAGTTCCAGTTGAAGCCCGGCAGACCGCGCGCCGACATCCGGTATTCAACGTCGGTCTTGTAGTTCAGTTGGTTTGCCACATAGTCGCGGAAGATGCCGAAATAGGCCCCCGTCACGGCCGAGCTGGACGGATCATCCTCCGGCTCGCCGCCCGCCGCATCCTCGTCCAGACCCATGTAGCGGGTGTCCAGCCGCCCGATCGTCTGGCGCCGGTCGCGCAGCAGTTCCTTGCGGAAGGCGCCGAGGTCCACGCGCATATTGGCGTTGTCGATGAAGGTGGTCGACAGGCCGGTCAGTTCGCTCATCTGGCGCACGATATCGGCGCGCTCGGCGTCAGAGATCATGTGCCCCTTGGCCAGAGCTGATGCATATGGCCCCAACGCGAAGTCACGCGCGTGCTGAACCTGTTCCTCGACCGTCGCGGCCGGGTTCGCCAGCTTGCGATGATACCAGGCCGTCGCCGCATAGGTCGGCAACAGGGTGACGAAGTTCTGCGGATACCCAGGCTGACGCACGCCGTAGTTCATGATCGACGACAGCAGCACCACGCCGTTCAGCGACATCCCGCGATCTTCAAGCTGGAACGCCACCGCACCGGTGCGCAGCGTGCCATAGGATTCGCCGATGATGTATTTCGGGCTGGACCAACGGCTGAACTTGGTCGTGTAGCGCATGATGGCGCGGGCGAAGGCGTCGGCGTCTCCGTCCACGCCCCAGAAGGTCGAGCCCGGCGTCTCGCCCAACGGACGCGAGAAGCCCGCGCCAACCATGTCGATGAAGACCAGATCCGTCTGATCCAGCAGAGTCTGGTCGTTCGGGCCGAAGGCGAAGGGCGCCGGCCGCACCACGGTCGGCTCATCGGTCTGGACCCGCATCGGCCCAAACGAGCCCATATGCAGCCACACGGTCGGCGAGCCTGGTCCGCCGTTGTAGAGATAGGTCACCGGCCGCGTCCCGACCGGCTGACCCTCCAGTGTATAGGCGGTGTAGAACAGGCTGGCGGTCGGCATCCCCGCGTCATCGCGGATCGTCAGG
This sequence comes from Brevundimonas diminuta, assembly GCF_022654015.1. Taxonomy (NCBI): domain Bacteria; kingdom Pseudomonadati; phylum Pseudomonadota; class Alphaproteobacteria; order Caulobacterales; family Caulobacteraceae; genus Brevundimonas; species Brevundimonas diminuta. The sequence goes on along the minus strand of NZ_CP073063.1, from coordinate 1,431,131 downwards.
GTGCCCGCCGTCGCCTTGTAGCGCAGGGTCTTTCCGTGCGCATTGACCGAATGGGCCGTCGTGACCTCGGTCTCCTCGACCGGTGCGCGCGCCCAGTCCTTTTCGATCGCCTCGGCGTTGGCGTTGCGGAACCGGTCGGTTGCGGAGCGCATCGCGGCGCCCCCGCCATTGTTGCTGCTGCTGTTGGTCCCGCTTTCCTGGGTCAGCGCCGCCGCGGGCGCGCCCAGCATCGCGGCGATGGCCGCGAGGCAGATCAGTCTTTTCATGCGATAGTCCCCTGTACACGCCAACCCACGACCCCTCGCCATGCGGTCGGCGTTACACGCTAACGCCCGAATCCAGCCGACAACAAGGGTGGATCGCGTTTGAACTTGCCAAGCGTCGCCCGCGCCGTCATGCGAGGCGCCATGTCGCCCCAAGCCGCCCCGCCCGTCCGCGTCGCCGTCCTGATCTCGGGGGCGGGCTCCAACATGGCGGCTCTGATCGACGCCGGTCAGGCGCCGGACAGCGGCTATGAGGTCGTGCTGGTGCTGTCGAACATCGAGGGCGCGGGCGGTCTGGCGATTGCGGCGGCCAAGGGCGTGGCGTCGGCGACCGTGGCGCATAAATCGTACGGCAAGGACCGTGAGGCGCATGAGCGGGCGGTGGACGCCGTCCTGCGTGACGCCGGCGTCGAGGTGGTGGCGCTGGCCGGCTATATGCGCGTTCTGACGCCCTGGCTGGTCGGCGGCTGGCGCGAGCGGATGCTGAACATCCACCCCAGTCTGCTGCCCCTCTATCCGGGTCTGGACACCCACGCCCGTGCGATCGCCGCCGGCGACGCCGAGGCCGGCTGCACGGTCCATTTGGTGACCGAAGGCGTGGATGAAGGTCCGATCTTGGGCCAGGCGCGCGTGCCGATCGTCGAAGGCGACACGGCCGAGGCCCTGGCCGAACGCGTCAAGACCGCCGAGCATCAGCTTTACCCGCGGGCGCTGGCCGACTTCTGCCGAGACCTGCCTCGCCGTTAGCGGCGCGAAGATTACAAAAACGTCATGCGACAGACCGCCGCACCGGCGCAATGGTGCGCCGACCTCAATCGGGACCCTCTGTATCCATGACTCGCATTCGTCTGATGGCCGCCTGCTCGGCCTGTATCGTCGTCGCCCTCACCGGCGGCGCGGCCTCGGCCCAGGACGCTTCGGCCCAGAACGCTTCGGACCAGCATTCGCACGGCATGCCTGGCGCGGCCCACAGCCCCTTCGGCGCCTGGGGCTTCGATCTGGCCGGTCGCAACACCTCGGTGAAACCCGGCGACGACTTCAACGAATACGCAAACGGCACCTATCTGCGCACGACGGAGATTCCGGCCGACAAGTCGCGCTTCGGCCCGTTCGACGTCCTGTATGAGAACGCCCAGTCCCAGCTGAAGTCGATCATCGAGACCAGCGCCGCCAATCCCGCCAACGAGAACGCCCGCAAGGTCGGCGCCCTGTACGCCAGCTTCATGGACGAGGCGAAGATCGAGCAGCTGGGCGCAACGCCGCTGGCCGCCGACCTCGCCGCCGTCAAGGCGGTCACCGACCACGCCGGCATGGCGCGCCTTATGGGCGAGAGCCATTCGGGCTTCGGCGGCTCCCTGTTCGGCATCGACGTGTTCGAGGACCTTAGGAACCCCAATCTGAACTCGGCCTATCTGGGTCAGGGATCGCTGGGCCTGCCGGACCGCGACTACTATCTGAAGCCCGACTTCGCCGCCCAGCGTGAGGCCTATCTGGCCTATCTGACGACCACCTTGACCGCCATCGGCTGGGCCGATCCGGCCAAGACCGCCGCCGACATCCTGGCCTTCGAAACCAAGGTCGCCGACAAGCAGTGGACGACGGTCGAGCGTCGCCAGATCGATAAGCTGTACAACCCGGCCAAGGCCTCGGACCTGGCGACCCTGGCTCCCGGCTTCGACTGGGCCGGCTTCCTGGCCGGCGCCCAGGTGTCGGATGTCGACACCCTGGTCCTGATGGAAAACACCGCCATCCCCGCCATCGCCCAGGTGTTCGCCGACACCCCGATCGAGACGCTGAAGGCCTGGCAGGCGTTCAATGTCGTCGATCAGGCCAGCCCCTATCTGTCCAAGGCCTTCGTCGACGCGCGCTTCGACTTCCGCGGCAAGACGCTGCGCGGTCAGCCCGAGAACCGTCCGCGCTGGAACCGGGGCGTGGCCCTGGTCGATGGTCAGCTGGGCGAGGTCCTGGCTCAGGAATACGTCCGCCTGCACTTCCCCGCCTCCTCCAAGGCCCAGATGGAGGCCCTGGTCGGCAACATCCGCGACGCCATGACCGAGCGGCTGAAGACCCTGGACTGGATGAGCGAGCCCACGCGCGAGCAGGCCCTGTACAAAATGTCCAAGTTCGGGGTGAAGATCGGCTATCCCGACAAGTGGCGCTCGTATGACGGGCTGGAGCTGAAGGCCGACGACCTGTACGGCAACGTCGAACGCTCTTCGGCCTTCGAATGGGCCTACAAGCGCGGCAAGATCGGCAAGCCGGTCGATCCGCTGGAATGGGGCATGACGCCCCAGACGGTGAACGCCTACTATAACCCGCCGCGCAACGAGATCGTCTTCCCGGCCGCCATCCTGCAGGCGCCCTTCTTCGATCCGAACGCGGACCCGGCCGTCAACTACGGCGGCATCGGCGCGGTCATCGGCCACGAGATCACCCATGGCTTCGACGATCAGGGCCGCAAGTCGGACGGCGACGGCGTGCTGCGCGACTGGTGGACGCCGGAAGACGCTGCCCGCTTCGAGGCGCGCGCCAAGGTGCTGGGCGACATCTATGACAAGCTGGAGCCGATCCCCGGCGTGCACGTCAACGGCGACCTGACGATGGGCGAGAATATCGCCGACCTGGGCGGCCTGCTGCTGGCGCTGGACGCCTATCACAAGTCTCTGAACAGCCAGCCGGCGCCGGTCATCGACGGGCTGACGGGCGATCAGCGCGTCTTCCTGGGCTGGGCGCAGGTCTGGCGCGAGAAGTCGCGCGAGGCGGCTCTGAAGGAGCAGCTGACCACCGACCCGCACTCGCCCGGCCCGGTGCGCGCCGCCACCTCGCCGCGCAACATCGACGCCTGGTACGCGGCCTTCGGCGTGTCCCCGGACCAGAAGGAATATATCGCGCCCGAGGCCCGCGCCCGCATCTGGTAAGGGCGCCGGACGTCAGACGTAGAAAAGGCCCGGAGCGAACGCTCCGGGCCTTTTTGTCATCCGGGCTTTCGCCCCAGTGACTTAGCCTGATTTAGCGGGGCTTGGTCGCCGCGCCGGCGACGGCGCCGATGGCGGCGCCGGCCACGGTCGAACCCGTGTTGCCGCCGATGACCTGACCGGCGACGGCGCCGCCCAGGGCGCCCGTGGCGGCGCGTTGTTCCATCGTCTGGCCGCAGGCGGCCAGCAGGGCCACGACGCCGATGACGGGGGCCAGTTTGATCATGGTCTTCATGGGTCTTCTCCGGGAGACGAACGAGATAATGACCACCAAACGACAAGGCCCGCGTCCGGTTCCGGGCGCGGGCCTATATAGTCACGCTATGCGAGAGCTGACGCTCTCGCATAGCTCCTCTTTTTTGCGCTACGCTCGGAACGCGGTTCCTTGCGACTTGAGCGCTTGGTGCTCGTGCTACGCTCGGGACGCGGTCCCTCGCGACTTGAGCGCTTAGCCGACGATCTGGTCGTCGGTGAAGAACTGGGCGATTTCGATCTTGGCGTTGTCCTGGCTGTCCGAACCGTGGACCGAGTTTTCACCGATCGACAGGGCGAACTGCTTGCGGATGGTGCCTTCGGCGGCCTGCTCCGGGTTGGTGGCGCCCATGACTTCACGATAGGCGGCGACGGCGTTGTCGCCTTCCAGCACCTGAACGACGACCGGCTCGGCCGTCATCTGCTCGACCAGTTCGCCGTAGAACGGGCGCTCGGCGTGCACTTCGTAGAATTTCTTGGCCTGTTCAGTCGTCAGCTTGACGCGGCGCTGGGCCACGATGCGCAGGCCGGCGCCTTCGATCACGGCGTTGATCGCGCCGGTCAGGTTGCGGCGCGTGGCGTCGGGCTTGATGATCGAGAAGGTACGTTCGGTCATGGGAATTGACTTCTTGTTGGGAGATTGAGTGTCGCGGGCTTATAGCGACCACCTCCCACGTTTCCAACCGTCCCTTTTTGCATCCCTGACGCACGCCGCATGGCGACCTGCCGATTGAGGGACGCCGACCAATCGAAGAACCTTCGCTGCAATGCTCCAGATCACCGACCTGACCTTCAACGCCTGGGGCCGCAAGTTTCTCGTGGACGCCTCCGTCAGCCTGCCGCCCGGCTCCAAGGTCGGTCTGGTCGGCCGCAACGGCATCGGCAAGTCGACCCTGTTCAAGCTGATCCTGGGCGAGCTTCACGCCGCCGGCGACGAGATCAGCCTGCCCAAGACCGCCCGTATCGGCTCGGTCGATCAGGAGCATCCGGCGACCCCCGTCAGCGTCATCGACACTATCCTAGAGGCCGACGTCGAACGCCATACCCTGCTGGGCCGGCTCGAGACCGCAGAGCCGGAAGAGATGGGCGAGATCTGGTCGCGCCTGATCGAGATCGACGCCGACGCCGCGCCCGCGCGCGCCGCCGAAATCCTGGTCGGCCTGGGCTTCGATCAGGAAAACCAGGCCCGGCCGATGTCGGAGTTCTCGGGCGGCTGGCGGATGCGCGTCGCTTTGGCGGCGGCCCTGTTCGCCGAGCCGGACATGCTGCTGCTGGACGAACCGACCAACTACCTCGACCTGGAAGGCGCCCTGTGGCTGGAGGCGCGGCTGAAGAAATACCCGCACACCGCCCTGATCATCTCCCACGACCGCGAGATGCTGAACGAGGTCTGCACCCACATCCTGCACCTCGCGAACCACACCCTGACCCTCTACACCGGCAACTACGACGCCTTCGAAAAGGCCCGCGCGGAAAAGGCCCGGCTGCAGTTGTCGGCCAAGGCCAAGCAGGACGCCGAACGCGCTCACCTTCAGGCCTTCGTCGATCGCTTCAAGGCCAAGGCCTCCAAGGCCGCCCAGGCCCAGTCGCGCATGAAGCGGCTTGAGAAGATGCAGCCCGTGGCCACCACGATCGAGGAGCGCGTCGCCCCCTTCACCCTGCCCTCTCCGCCGCGCCCGCTGGCCCCGCCGCTGATCCGGCTGGAGCGGGCCAATGTCGGCTATGAGCCGGGCAAGCCGATCCTGCGCAATCTGAACCTCCGCATGGATCTTGACGACCGGATCGGCCTGCTCGGCGTCAACGGCGCCGGCAAGTCCACCTTCGCCAAGATGATCGCCGGCGCTCTGGACGTGTCCGAGGGCGAACTTCACCGCGACAGGAAGATGCGCGTCGGCTGGTTTCACCAGCACCAGATCGAGGCGATGGATCCGACCGACACGCCGCTGGAGATCATCCGCCGCGCCATGCCCGACGCGCCCGAAAGCGCCCGCCGCTCCAAACTGGCCCAGTTCGGCCTGGGCTATGAGAAGCAGGAGACCACGGTCGATAGCCTGTCGGGCGGCGAGCGCGCGCGCCTGCTGCTGAACATGGTGGCGATGGATGCGCCCCACGTCCTGATCCTGGACGAACCGACCAACCACCTGGACATCGACAGCCGCCGCGCCTTGCTGGATGCGCTGAACGACTACAACGGCGCCGTCATCCTGATCACCCACGACCGCTCGCTGATGGAAATGGTGGCGGATCGCCTGTGGCTGGCCGCCGACGGCACGGTCAAGCCGTTCGACGGCGACATGGACGACTACGCCAAGTTCGTCCTCGACCGCGCCAAACAGGCCATCGCCAAGCCCAGCCAGATCAAGAAGGAAGAGGCCAAAGCGAGCTCAGGCGCCCCTCAAGCAGAGAGCGCCAATTCTTCAAAAGGCGGGGGCGCGAACGATAGGGGCAACAAGAAGCGATCCGGCCCTTCGCCCTCAACCCTGCGTCACGCGGTCAAGAAGGCGGAGGAGACCATGACCCGCCTGACGGCCGAGATCGCCCGCATCGACGACGACATGGCCACCGCCTCGGTCAGCAATCCCAAGGCCCTGGAAGGCCTGACCCGCGCCCGCGCCAAGACGGAGGCTGATCTCGCCGCCGCCGAAGCCGCCTGGGTTGCCGCCGAAGAAGCCCTGGCCGAGGTCGCATGAAACCGATCGAATTCTCCAGGGAAGAACGCGCGGCGATCACCGCCAAACTGCGCGACTATTTCGCCCGCGAACTGGATCAGGAACTCGGCCAGCTTCCGGCCGAGATGCTGCTGGACTTCATCGGCAAGGAGATCGGCGGCGCCTTCTACAATCGCGGCGTCCACGACGCCCAGCAACTGGTCCAGCAGAAGGCCGAGGACATTGTCGAGGCGCTCTATGGCCTCGAACGCGCGGCCCCCACGCGCTGACCGGCCCGTATCGCTGAACGGGTCGGCGCAAACGAAAACCGCCCGGCGCATTCACGCCGGGCGGTCGGATCGGTCGGCGGTTAGGCCGGAAGGTCTTCGGCCAGGATCGCCATTTCAAACATGAACGAGCCTTCCTCGTCCTCGTCCTCGAAGACGATGCCGATGAACTCGTCGCCGACATAGACCTCGGCCGAGTCATTCTGCTTGGGGCGGGCCTTCACGATGATGCCGCCGGTGTTGAAGGTGCGCTTGAGGTGGGCCTCGATGCGCTTCAGGTCGGTGTCTTTCACGGGGGGGCCTCATGGTCTGAACGTTGGCGGCGGACCCTAGAGACATCGGTGGTTCAGGGAAACTGGCGTCGCGCATTTTCCCGTCTCAGAGATACTTCATCCACCATTGCGAACTGCGCCGCTTGACCCCGCCGAACCAGCGGCAGGCGAACCAGCAGGGCACGGCGACCACGGCCGCCAGCAACCACACCCAGCCAACGCCGGGCACGCCGAAGCCCTCGCCCTGATTGGCGCCGAACAGCATCAGGGCCGCCAGGTTCAGCAGATGCAGCCCGTAGAGGTGGATCAGATAGAAGAACAGCGGCGCTCCGCCAAAGACCGCCAACACGCCGACCAACCGATCGGGCGCCTTTTCCAGCCCCGCCAGGATCAGCGCCCCGACGGCCAGCGTCAGCAGCAGGAAGTCGGCCGACGGCGGATATTTGGTCAGGTTCAGCACGCTCATCACCGTCTGGATCGGCGTCGCCTGCACGGCCCACGGCGCATCCCCATAGACATCGATCGCCCGCAGCACGATGAATAGAGCCAGCGCGCCCACTCCGATCAGCACCAGCCGCCTCAGCCGCGTCCTCTGCTCGCCTGCGAACCACGGGCCGATGGCATAGCCCAGGGCCGCCACCCCGATCCAAGGCAGCAGCGGATAGGACGTCCTCGCCTGACCGCCCCAAGGTAAGTCTATAAATCCGCGATCATGCAGCACAGCCCAGATCGCATGGCCCGGCTGTCCCGCCGCGATGGTGATCGGGTCCAGCAGATTGTGACCCAACACGATGACCAGCCCAACGGCGATCAGCACCGGGCGCTGCAGATGCACCAGGGCCGCCAGCGCGATCATCGACAGGCCAATGACCCAGATCACCTGCAGGTAGATCAACTCGGGCGTGATCGAGAAGGTCCAGGCGAAGTTGACCACCGTCAACTCCAGCACGACCAGAAACAAACCGCGCTTCAGCAGAAAGGCCGATGCCGCGCCGGCGCCGTTCCCGCCGCCCGCCTGCTTGTTTCCGTACAGCCAGGCCCCCAACCCCGTCAGGGCCACGAACACCGGCGCGCACAAATGGGCCGACAGCCGGGTGAAGAACAACGCCGGCGAGGTCGTCTCCACATTCATCGGGTCCGAGACCTGGGCGTGGATGAAGAAGAACTCCCGCGCGTGATCGACCAGCATCAGCAGGATGACCAGGCCTCGCAGGGCGTCGATGGATCGGATCCGACCGACCGCACGGCGGGGCGCGGCAGTCGAAGAATCGGAGGCGGGAACAAGCGTTGCAGCGGTTGACATCATCAGGCGGAAGCGGATAGCCGATACAGTATAACATTTCAAACGGAGCCTGCCTTGTCCCTCCTTCTGAGCTGCGCCGGCGCGTGCCTGCTGGTCGCCGCCAACGCCCCCGCCCCCGTCGCTGTCGCGGCGGTCGAGCCTGAAACGGTAGGGGAGATCGTCGTTCTGGGCCGCCGCTCGGCGCCGCGTGACCTGACCCTGGGCGCAGGACCGATCACCGAGGCCATGTCGCCGTCCAGCCGCGCTATCGAGAACGATCTGATCAAGGCCGTGGGCGCGACGCGCCTGGCCGATGCGCTGGAACTAGTCAGCTGCGTCAGTCAGCAGAACAATCGCGGCGGCGTCATGGACAACTTCGCCATTCGCGGCTTCCTGGGCACGCCCGACGGCGGGGCGGAATATTATGTCGACGGCTTTCTGGCCAATCGCGGCATGGCCCCGCCTCGTGACCCGGCCACATCCGAGCGGATCGAAGTGCTGAAGGGGCCGTCCGGCGCGCTGTTCGGCGACATCGATCCGGCCGGACGCATCAATATCGTGTCCAAGACACCGCGCTTTGCCACCGCCGCCGCCTTTACCGCCACGGTGGGATCGTTCGGCCTGCGTCGCGGCGAACTGGACCTGACCGGTCCGGTCAACGACACCCTGGCCGGACGGCTTGTGGTGGCGGGCGAGACCTCAAACGGCTGGCGCGACTATGTCGGCCTGGACCGCACCGTGGTGGCGCCGTCCCTGACCTGGCGTCCAAACGATGATCTGCGCCTGACCTATGTGGGCGAGTTCACCACCTTCACCGCCCTGTTCGACCGAGGAATGCCGGCGATCAACGGCGACGCGCTGTTCCTGCCGCCCTCGAACTACTACGGCGAGCCCGGCGACGGCGTGACCCGGTTCCGGAACGAACGGCATCAGATCACCGGCGAGTACCGGATCAATGACGACTGGAGCCTGAACGGCGGCGTCGCCTGGCGCGGCGGCTCGCTAAAGGGTCTGTCGAGCGACCATTCGCGCCTGGTCGGCGATCAGTTGTGGCGCCAGCGCCGCGGACGCGACTTCTCGGTCGAGGACCTGTCGGCCCGGCTGGAGCTGAACGGCGTGCTCCAGACGGAACTGGGCGTTCACAACCTCGGTTTCGGGGTGAAGGCCTATCAGCTGACCTATGGCGAGAAGTGGCTGCGCATCAATCCGACTGCGGCCAATCCCTATCCGATCAATGTCCTCAATCCCGTCTATGGCGCGGTCACGCCGCCGACGCCCCTGCCTTTTACCGACAATCTGGAAACGCGCGACGTCGTCACCCTGTACGCCCAGGATCTGTGGGAGGTGAACGACCGCCTCAGCCTGCTGGCCGGGCTGCGGTTCGACGACTACGATCAGACCATCCGAAACAACCGCACCGGCGCCGTCGGCGAGGCCCGCGACACGCCCCTGAAATACCGTTTCGCCGCCCGCTATCGCCTGACCGACAACCTGACCGCCCACGCCAGCTATGGTCAGTCGTTCGTGCTGAACTCGGGCACGGGCCGCGACGGCTCCAGCTTCGCACCCGAGGATGGCAAGGGCTATGAGATCGGCCTGGCCGGCGCCTGGGACGGTCTGGACCTCGCCGCCACCGTCTTCGACATCGAGAAGTCGAACATTCTGACGACCGATCCGGTCGATCCCAATTTCCTGGCCCCGGTCGGCAAGCTGACGACGCACGGGATCGAACTGGACGGCGCCTTGAAGATCGACGACGCCTGGCAGGTGGTCGCCAACTACGGCTGGACCGACGCCAGGGCCGACGACCGCGCCTTCGCCACCGACGCCGTGCTGAACGTTCCCGAACATTCCGGCTCGCTGTTCGTCATCGGTCGCTTCCCCACGACCCACGGCACGACCTGGTCGTTCATGACCGGCGCGGCCTACGTTGGTGATCGGGCCGGCGGCCTGGCGCTCGGCGCGCCCGAACTGCCCGCCTACTGGAAGGCCAAGGCGGCGCTGGACTATGGCCTGACGCCCCAGGTCACCGCCCGCGTCGAGGTCGACAACCTGTTTGACGCGCGTTACGCCGCCAGCTCCTACAGCGCCCTGTGGATCTACCCCGGCGCCCCGCGCAGCGTCCGCGCCTCGCTCAGGATCGCCTTGTGAGACGTCGGCTCAGATGACGAAGTCGTACACCACATCGGCCAGTGTGTGATCCATGGTGCGGGCCGGTTCGGCGTTGGTCGGGCAGTTGACCAGCCGGGCCGGCACCCCCGCCACGGTGCAGCCGGACGGCACGGCCTTCAGCACCACCGAGCCGGACGCCACCTTGGCGTAGTCGCCGACGTGGATATTGCCCAGCACCTTGGCCCCGGCGCCCAGCAGGACGCCTTTGCCGATCTTGGGATGGCGATCGCCGCGTTCGGCGCCCGTCCCGCCCAGGGTCACCCCGTGCAGCATCGACACGTCGTCGCCAACCACCGCCGTCTCCCCGATCACGATGCCCGTGCCGTGATCCAGAAACAGCCCCTTGCCCATCTGCGCGGCCGGATGGATGTCCAGCTGGAACAGTTCGGAGATCCGGCTCTGGAAATGGAAGGCCAGCGTCTCGCGCCCCTGCCCCCACAGCCAATGCGCCACGCGCCAGCCCTGCAAGGCCTGGAAGCCTTTGAAATACAGGAAGGGCTGCAACAGGTTGCGGATCGCCGGGTCGCGTTCGGCCACGGCTTGAAGGTCCGCCTCCGCCGCCTCGACCATCGACGGATCGGCCTTGAACGCCGACAGGCAGACCTCGCGCACCGACATGGCGCTCATCTCGCCGTCCGCCAGCTTGCGCGCGATCTGGAAGCTCAGCGCGCCAGCCAGGTCGTCGTGCGACAGGATCACCGCATTCATCTGCGAGCCCAGTTGCGGCTCCTCGCGCGACGCCGCCTCGGCCGAGGCGCGCAGCTGACGCCACACGCTGTCGATTTCGGTTTCCGCAACGACTTCCAGCTTGGCCATGACCGGCTCCTTCGGCGACATCATACGCGCCCCAGCAAGGCGCGCGCCAGCGCCTCGGGCAGTTCGCCGTTCATCGCCATATGATAGGCCTTGTAGGCCGTCGCCACCGTCAGGCTGTCACGCACCGTTCCCCGCCCGATCTCGTCCAGCAGATCCACGAACGGCACACGCACCACGGCGATGATCTCGGTCGGGTCCGGGTCGGTCGGCGCGGGCGACAGGCCCCAGGCGATCCAGGTCATGGCGATCTCGTCGGTGATGGAGTTCGACATCTCGACCTTCAGCGCCGGCAGCCAGTGTTCGGCCTGCAACCCCGCCTCTTCGGCCAGTTCGCGCCGGATGCCGTCGAACGGATCTTCGTCCAGCGGCGCGCCGCCCTCGGGCATTTCCCAGCTGTAGTTGGCGTGGGCGAAGCGCTGCTGGCCCACCAGAGTCACCGTCCCGTCCTCGTGCACGGGCAGGACGCCCGTCCCGACGTTCTTGAACCGCACGACGGCATAGTCGGCCTTCATCCCGGTCGGCGCCGTCGCCGGATGCCGGGTCAGCGCCATCCAAGGGCTGTCGAACACCGTCTCGGTTCCGTCGCTGCGCCAGGCCGGCGGTTTCGCCAGCCCCTCGGCCCATTTCGGTTCGTCGGATTTGCGCATGGGCCACCTATGGCGAAGACGCGGATGAAAGCCTAGCTAGACGGCATGGTCGCGCTCAACGAACCCCTGCCCCCGCCCGTTCCGTCGAAAGATTTCCGGGACCGCCTGGCCCAGCGGCGCTCCGCCCCGGCCCAGGCCCTGGTCGCACCCGGCCCGTCCGAGGCGGAGCTGGACGAGATCCTGACCCTGGGCGCCCGCACGCCCGACCACGGCAAGCTGTTCCCGTGGCGGTTCGTGGTCCTGGGTCCCCAATCGCGCGCCGACATCGCCGCGCGCCTCGCCGTGCTGGTCGAACTGCGCAACGGCCCGGCCAAGGATCAGGCGGTCCTGGCCAAGCTGACCGCCGCACCCGTCACCATCCTGGTCGTCTCGACACCGGTCGAAGGGTCCAAGCCGATCTGGGAGCAGCACCTGTCAGCGGGCGCGGTCTGCATGAACCTGGAACACGCGGCTTCCAGCTTCGGCTATTCGTCCAGCTGGATCACCGACTGGTACAGCTACGACCCGCAAGGCGTCGCCCTGTTCGGCCTGACCGAGGGCGAGAGCGTCGCCGGCTTCATCCACATCGGCACGCTGAAGGAACCCGCGCTGGAACGGCCGCGTCCCGACCTGGCCGCCAAGGTCACACGCCTGCCGTAAGCGGGTGACATAAGGTCGCCCTACGTCGGTTTGCCCTCGACCGACCCCGCCTTCCTCCCCCAAGGCCTTCGTATGGATTCCCTGTTGCAAGCCGTGGGCGATTTCATCGCCCGCAACCATATGTGGGCCGGCGTCATGCTGGGTCTGGTCGTGTTCGTCGAGTCGCTGGCCGTCGTCGGCGCCTTCGTGCCCGCCACCGGCCTGCTGGTCGCGGCGGGCGGCCTGATCGCGGCCGGCGTGCTGGATCCCGTCAACGTCATCGTCGGTTGCGTCATCGGCGCGGTCATCGGCGACGCCATCTCCTACTGGGCCGGACGTCGGCTGGGCGTGCGCTTCCTCCAGCGCCCGATGTTCAAGGCGCACCGTCGCCGCATCGCCTGGACGCGTCTGTACTGCCGCCGCTACGGCGTCATGTCGATCTTCGTGGGCCGCTTTTTCGGGCCCTTGCGCGCCTTCGTGCCCCTGACGCTGGGCATGCTCAGGATGCGTCAGCGCGCCTTCCAGTTCGGCAATGTCACATCCGGGATCGTCTGGGTGATGGCCATGCTAGCGCCGGGCTATCTCGCCGCCCAGGGCCTGGCGAAGATGGAAGTGCTCAGCGAGGCCCACGGCCCCACCCTGCTGATCGGCGGCCTCGCCGTCACCATCCTGATCGTCGCCGTGGTCTATCGCCTGGTGAAGGCTCGCATGAGCCGCAAGTCCGCCGTCATGCGCGGGGCGCTACAGGGCCGCTGACCTCCTCTTCCGGTCGATGCACCAGCGAGACCAGCACCACCGAGATGATCATCAGCAGGAACCAGCTGCCCAGCTTGGCCAGGGACACCATCTCCCACCCGTCGGCCTGCCCCGGATAGACCCAGGCCCGCCCCAGCGTGCCCAGGTTCTCGGCGAACCAGATGAACAGGGCCACCAGGAAATAGCCCAGCAGCAACGGCATCGACCGCCGCTTCCGGTCCGCCGTGAAATAGAACCACCCCCGCCCGAACAACACGGCGGTCGCGATGAACAGCGCGACGCGCACGTCCGGCAGCCAGTGATGGGCGAAGAAGTTGACGTAGATCGCCGCCGCCAGCACCCAGGTCGTCCACAGCGGCGGATACCCCCGCACCCGGATATGGAAGATCCGCTGCACCCGCGCGATATAGCTGCCGACCGCCGCATACATGAAGCCGGAGAACAGCGGCACCGCCCCAATCCGCAGCAGACTCTCCTCGGGATAGACCCACGACCCGTGCGCCGTCTTGAACAGCTCCATGATCGTCCCCGCCACATGGAACAGGAAGATCACCCGCGCCTCTTCCCAGCTCTCCAGCCGGAAGATCAGCATCGCCGCCTGGATCACCACCGCCCCGACCGCCAGAAAGTCGTAGCGCGACACCGGCGCCCCCTCCGGCCAAAGCAAACACGTCCCCAGGATCAGGGCCAGCATCAGCCCTCCGAACAGACACGCCCACCCCTGCTTCAGTCCGAACCACAGGAACTCATAGGCCTGGCGCCGCGCCCGCGACCCATCCGCCCACGCCTCCGCCCGCGTCATCAGACGACGGCCCCAGGCTTCGAGCGGAAGTGCGTGGTTCATCGCACTACCCGTGACGGGCCAGCGCGAAACTTCAAGAGCGGACCGCTCCAACGCCGCAGCGTTTCAACCGAACGAAAGGAACCTGGTGACGAATTTCCTCTTCGACATCAGTCTTTAACGCCTGCTGCCTTAGACTTATCGGCCAGTAGGAGAAGCTTATGTCTTGTATCGGCTGTAAGGATGGGGCGGGTTTTGACCTGCCGATCACCATGGCGTTCCAGCCGATCGTCGATGTGACGAGCCACACGGTCTTCGCCTACGAGGCGCTGGTGCGCGGCAAGGACGGCCGGGGCGCGGGTCAGGTTCTGTCGCACATCTCGCCCGACAACCGTTATGCCTTCGACCAACTGTGCCGCACGACCGCCATCGATCTCGCGGCCGGTCTGGATATGACGGGGGACGGCGCCAGCCTGTCGATCAACTTCCTGCCCAACGCCGTCTATGAGCCGCGCGCCTGTATTCGCGCCACCCTGGCGGCGGCGATGCGCACCAACTTCCCGGTGGATCGGATCATCTTCGAGTTCACCGAGAGCGAGGTGATGGACACCGACCACATCCTCAACATCCTGCGGTCCTATCGCGCCATGGGGTTCAAGACCGCCATCGACGACTTTGGCGCCGGCTATGCGGGTCTGGGCCTGCTCACCCTGTTCCAGCCCGACATCGTCAAACTAGACATGGCCCTGGTTCGCGACATCGACACCAACACGGTCAAGCGCACCATCGTGCGCAACACGTTGAACATGCTTCGGGACCTGGGCATCCAGCCGGTCTGCGAGGGCATCGAAACCCTGGCCGAACACGATGTCCTCCGCGATCTCGGCGTCGATCTGATGCAGGGCTATCTGCTGGCGAAGCCGGCCCTGGAAGCCCTCTCGCCTGTCGCCTGGCCTGATCAGGTCGCGCCTGCGGCCCTAAGCGCCTGATCGCCGAGCGCCTGATCGCTACGCGCCGCCGCTAAACGGCGGACGCGCGCTTTCTGACTATCCCCGCCCGCGATAGGTCGGCACGCCTTGGTCCGGCAGCCACAGCCCCTCGGGCGGCGCGCAGGTCTGCCAGAAGACGTCGATCGGGATGCCGCCGCGCGGATACCAGTACCCGCCGATCCTCAACCATTTGGGCTCAAGCAGGTCGGCCAGCTTGCGGCCGATCGCGACGGTGCAGTCCTCGTGGAAGGCGCCGTGGTTGCGGAAACTGGTCAGATACAGCTTCAGGCTCTTGGACTCGACCAGCCAATCGCCCGGCGCATAGTCGATGACGATGTGGGCGAAATCCGGCTGGCCCGTCACCGGGCACAGGCTGGTGAACTCCGGCGCCGTGAACCGGGCCAGATACAGCGTGTCCGCATGTGGGTTGGGCACCCGCTCCAGCACCGCCGTCTCTGGACTGGTCGGAGCGGCGGTCTGGGCGCCGAGCTGGCTGAGGTTGTCGGTATAGTGGGTCATGCCGGGCATTTAGGCGCTTGCGACGCGTATGAAAATCCTCCCCCACTCCACTTCCCTCTCCCATTGGGAGAGGGCTTGAGCGCACGGCGGCGTCAGCCGGCGTCATTGCGCGAAAGGGTGAGGGTTGGATTCTATGATCCTAACCCAAGCGCCCGACCCTCATCCGGCCCTCCGGGCCACCTTCTCCCAACGGGAGAAGGGGAGAAGACCAGCTAGCCATCCTATTTCCCGATGACTTCTCCCGCCCGTTCAACGCCTTGGCGCAGACCAGCGTCAATCGACCGATCCCCCATCCGAACCCTCGTATGATGGCCGGTTTTCACCCGACGCCGACCACTGCCCGCTTTCACCCCGCCTCCGACCCGAGATTAGACGAATTAGACTCATTTTTTCGCGCCACCGTCTGAAATCCCCGCGATTGCCTTCCCCGGCGACAGCCCGCTAAGCGTAGCGAAAGAAAACCAAAGGAGACGCCCGTGGCCATTCCCGCTTCGCTACAAAAAGGTCTGATCCTGCCGATCATTTCGGCGCCGATGTTCCTGGTGTCAGGACCGGATCTGGTGGTCGAGGCCTGCAATGCGGGCGTGATCGGCACCTTCCCGTCGCTGAACCAGCGCACGACCGAGGGCTATCGCGACTGGATTCACGAGATCAAGGGCCGGCTGAAGCCCGAGGCCGCGGCCTTCGGCGTCAACCACATCGTCCACCCGACCAACCCCCGGCTGATGGCCGACATGATGGTGTCGGTCGAGGAGAAGGTGCCGCTGATCATCACCTCCCTGGGGGCCGTGCGCGACGTGGTCGATGCGGTCCACGGCTACGGCGGTCAGGTCTTCCACGACATCGCCAACATTCGTCATGCGCGAAAGGCGGCCGAGGCGGGCGTCGACGGCCTGATCCTAGTCGCCAACGGCGCGGGCGGCCATGCGGGCATCATCAACCCCTTCGCCCTGGTCAATGAGGTTCGCAGCTTCTTCAAGGGCACCATCATCCTATCGGGCGCGCTCTCGACGGGTCAGGACGTGGCGGCGGCAATGATGCTGGGCGCCGACTTCGCCTATATGGGCACGCGCTTCATCAACACGACCGAGGCCATGGCCGCCGACGCCTACAAGCAGATGGTCATCGACAGCGGCGCAACTGACATCGTCCACACGCCCGCCGTGTCCGGCATCCCCGCCAACTTCATGAGCAAGTCGCTGATCGAAAACGGCATCGATCCGAAGACCCTGCCCGAACACAAGCTGGACATGGGCGACGAGGCCAAGGCCTGGAAAACGGTCTGGTCCGCCGGCCAGGGCGCGGGCGCCATCCACGACGTCCTGCCGACCGCCGAACTGGTCGCGCGCCTGCGACAAGAGTTCGCTCAGGCCACGGAGGAATTCGCCATCAAGGCCGGAGCACGCTAAAGGCGGCGCCAATCCGCACCTCGCGCGTTGGAGCCCCCCATGATCCGCACGACCATCCTCGCCGCCCTGTCCGTATCCGCGCTCGCCGTCGCCCTGCCGGCCGCCGCCCAGTCGGCGCCTGCCGCGCGCGACGCCTGGTCCTTCGAACTGGGCGCAGGCACGGACAACCGCTCCAAGGATGCGTCCAAGTCCGGCAACGACGGCTACGCCTTCGGCTCGGCGACCTGGGAAAGTGCGGATGGCCTGTTCTACGTCGGCCCCGGCTTCCAGACGATCCAAGCCGGTGGCTCCAACGTCGAGGCCGAGTTCGTGGTCGGCTATCAACCCGAGGCCTTCGGCTATCGGTTCGACTTCAACGTCGCCTACAAGAACCGCCTCGACGCCGAGGCCGGCTATGATCAGGACGCCTGGGAGATCACCGGCAACGCCAGCCGCTCGATCGGCCCGGCCAGCGCGCGACTGCAGGTCCAGTATTCGCCCGACGCCGCCGGCTCGACCGACAGCTTCACCTGGGTCGAGGGCCGCCTGGGCTGGGACTTCACGCCCCAGCTGAACGGCACGGTCGCCGTCGGTCGCCGCGAACAGAACGGCGCGCCCGACTACACCGGCTGGAACGCCGGTGTGACCTACGCCCTCACCGACGCCCTGGAGCTGGACCTGCGCTACTACGATACTGACGCCCACACCTTCGGCGAACAGTATGAGGACGCTTTGGTCGCCAAGGTGGCCTACGCCTTCTGATCGTCAGGTCCTTGCGTAACGGTTGTCGGGCGCCCATCTAGGTCTGGTCGATCTCTCTGCGTAACGCCGCTGCTCCCTTTGCATCACGCACCGAGGTCCAAAAGCCGATCCCATTCAGACCCGACAGGCCGACCAGGGATCCCTCCCTGCGGTCAACGCCAGACGGAGGTCTCCAAATGGCTACCGGCACTGTAAAATGGTACAACCCCACCAAAGGCTACGGCTTCATCGCGCCAGATGACGGCGGCAAGGACGTTTTCGTCCACGCCTCGGCCGTCGAAACCTCGAGCGTCGGCTCGCTGAACGAAGGCCAGAAGATTTCCTACGAAATCGAGCGCGATTCGCGCTCCGGCAAAGAGTCCGCCGGTCGCCTTACGGCGGCGGAGTAGGACACGCTTCTGAACGCTCACGCCATCGCCTTCGACGGCGAGGTGACGAAGCTTCTGCCTCTGGGCGGCCGCAAGGTCCGCCTCGACAACGGCCACATCGTCACGGTCCTGCCGACCTTGGGCGCGCCGAACGGCGTGTCCCTGCTGGGCGACCGCGTCGTGGTCGAAATCGCCTTCAATCAGCTAAAGGGCTGGCGCCTCGCGCGCCAGCCCTGATGCCTATTTTCGCCAAGGACGCCCGCATGACCCCGCTCGCCGACATGATCCCCGCGATGACCGACGCCGACCTGACGACGCTGCGCGCCAACGCCGCCCGCCTGGTCGAACACGGCGCCTCGACCCAGGTCATGGCCGCCAGCGACATTATCCCGGTCATTGACACCGAAATGGCCCGCCGCGCGGCCCTGCCCAAACCCGCAAAGGCTCCGGTCAAGCGCGCCGCCCCCAAGAAGAAGCTGCCGCCGGTCACCGGCCACCAGACCGCCCTTCCCTCAAGCTGAGATCAGCCCAGGGCCTGATCCAGATCCGCGATCAGGTCCTCGACGTTCTCGACCCCGACCGATAGCCGGATCAGGTTGTCGGTCACGCCGCCCGCCTCGCGCACCTCCTTGGGCACGCTGGCGTGGGTCATGATCGCCGGGTGGTTCACCAGGCTTTCGACCCCGCCTAGCGACTCCGCCAAGGTGAAGACCTGAACCCGCTCCAACACCCGCTTCGTGCGCTCCAGATCGCCCTCCAGGATCACCGTCACCATCCCGCCGAACCCGCCGTGCATTTGGCGCGCGGCCAACTCATGCTGCGGGTGGGCGATCAGGCCGGGATAGATCACCTTGGCGATCCCCGCGCGCGTCTCAAGCCAGCGCGCGATGGTCAGCGCGTTCTCGCAGTGCGCCTTCATCCGCAGCGCCAGGGTCTTCAAGCCCCGGTTGGCCAGGAAGGCGTCGAACGGCCCCATGATCCCGCCGACCGAGTTCTGCAGGAACTTGATACGCGTCGCCAGCGCGGCGTCGGCCGTCACCAGCACGCCGCCGATGATGTCCGAATGGCCGTTCAGGTATTTGGTCGCGGAGTGCATCACCACGTCCGCCCCCAGGCTCAGCGGCTGCTGGCAGAAGGGGGTGGCGAAGGTGTTGTCCACGACCAACAGCAACCCATGCGCCTTGGCCACCTTCGACAGGGCGGCGATGTCAGCCAGCTTCATCAGGGGATTGGTGGGCGTCTCGACCCACAGCATCTTGGTCTTCGGGGTGATCGCCGCCTCGACCGCCGCGATGTCGCTCAGGTCCACATAGGCGAAGTCCAAGCCCATGGTCCGCCTGCGCACCCGCTCGAACAGTCGCCACGAGCCGCCGTACAGGTCGTCGCCGGTGACGATGTGGTCGCCCGCATCCAGCAACTCCAGCGCCGTCGAGGTCGCCGCCATGCCCGAGCCGAAACCGAACCCGTGCGTGCCGCCCTCCAGGTCCGCAATACAGGCCTCGAACGCCTCGCGCGTCGGGTTCTTGCCCCGCGCATACTCATAACCCTTGTTCACGCCCGGGCTTTCCTGGGCGTAGGTCGAGGTGGCGTAGATCGGCGTCATCACCGCACCCGTCGTCGGGTCAGGATGTTGCCCCGCATGGATGGCGCGGGTCGAAAAGCCCTGGCTGTTCTTCTTTTCGCTCATGGACTTACCGGTTCAGGCTGAGGTGGTTGATCAGGTCGGTGCGTGTGATCAGACCGACGAACCGCTCGCCGTCCAGCACGATGGCCACGCGGTCGCGATCGAAGACGGGGATCAGCGCGTCCAGCGGCTCATTGACCTGAAGCGTGTCCAGATCGCGCGTCATGGCCGAGGCCACGGGCTTGGCGAACCGTTCCTTCCGCGTAATCTCGTCGGTGTTCATGATGCGGATCAGGTCGCTTTCGTCCAGGATCCCGACCAGCCGGCCGTCTTCGATGATCGGCAGTTGCGATACGTCGGCGCCCTTCATCCGCTTGAAGGCGGTGTCCAGGGTGTCGCCCGGCCCGGCGACGACGACGTCGCCCTTCTCGTATTTGCGATTGATCAGATCCGACAGGTCGCCGTGGATTTCCCGCTCGCCCAGGCCCTGATCCGCCAGCCAGGCGTCGTTATAGACCTTCGACAGATACTTGGCCCCGGTGTCGCAGACGAAGGTCACGCAGGTCTTCGCTTCCGTCTGCTCGCGGCACCAGCGCAGCGCCGAGGCGATCAGGGTGCCGGACGACGAGCCGGCCAGGATGCCTTCCTTCAGCAGCAGTTCGCGCGCCGTGGCGATCGCCTCGGCGTCGGGGATCGAATAGGCCTTGTCGATCAGGCTCATGTCCGCCGTGTCGGGCACGAAGTTCTGACCGATTCCCTCGACGGTGTAGCTGCCTTCCGGTCCCGGCACGCCGTCGTTGACGATGCCGGCCAGGGTCGAGCCGACCGGATCGGCCAGGATGATCTGGGCCTTCGAGCCCACGCTCTTCAGAAACTGCGCTGTGCCGGTGATCGTGCCGCCCGAACCGATGCCGGCGACGAAGGCGTCGATGTCGCCGCCCGTCTGCTCCCAGATTTCCGGACCCGTCGTCTTCACATGGGCCTCGGCGTTGGCGGCGTTGGCGAACTGGTTGACGTAGAAGCCGCCGGGAATGCCCTGGGCCAAACGCTCGGCCATGTCGGTGTAATATTCCGGGTGGCCATGCGGCACGTCCGAACGCGTCAGACGAACATCGGCGCCCATCGCCCTGAGATGCTGGATCTTTTCCTTGGACATCTTGTCCGGGATGACCAGAAGCACCTTATATCCCCTGGCCCGACCGACCAGCGTCAGCGCCAGGCCCGTATTGCCCGCCGTCGCCTCCACGATGGTGCCGCCCTCCTTCAGGAAGCCTTCGCGCTCGGCGGCGTCCAGCATCGAGATGGCGATCCGGTCCTTGATCGAACCGCCGGGGTTCTGGGACTCCAGCTTCAGCAGCAGGCGGCACGGGCCGGTGTCGATCTTCGTCACCTCCACCATCGGCGTCTTGCCGATCAGATCCAGCGGCGACGAGACGGTCGCGCTCAGGGCGGGGGCGGTCAGAGACATCGAAAACTCCATTCGGGGCGGGCGGAAGCTGAAGCCCCGCCTTCACGCGGTCAACTCACGCAAGATTTGACCCCTCAAGATTTACTCAAGGGCGCGGTTCCGCGCTACGAAAGACATAATGACCAAATCATCCAAGAGGCCGCCCGCCGGTCTCCCCGACAAAGATACCCTCGTCGCCTTCCTGCGCGAGGCCGGATCGGCCGAGAAGACCGACATCGCGCGCCATTTCGGTCTGAAGGGCGGCGACCGCCGGGCCCTGCGCGAAATGATCCGCGAACTGGAAGCCGAAGGGCGACTGGGCAAACGCGGTCGCAAGGGCTTTTCCGAAGCCGGCGCCCTGCCCCCCGTCGGCGTCGCCGATGTGATCGAACGCGACGGCGACGGCGAACTGTATGTGCGCCTGGTCGAGGCCAGTCCCGACGCCCCGCGCGCCCTGCTGATGCCCGACAAGTCCAAGGCCGCCCCTGGCCTGGGCGATCGCGTGCTGGTGAAGTTCCAGCGCGGCGCCGAGGGTTGGGAAGCCCGGCTGATCAAGAAGCTGGACGTGGGGACCAACCGCGTCCTGGGCGTCATCCGCAAGTCGGCGCGTGAGACCCGCGTCGAGCCGGTCGACCGCCGGTCCAAGGACGTGCTGCTGGTGCCCCAGGCCCAGTCCGGCGACCTGCGTGACGGCGACCTGGTTCTGGCCGCCATTGAGAAAGGCGACCACCGCTACGGTCCCAAGCGCGGCAAGATCCTGGAGCACATCGGCAAGGAGGATGATCCCCGCGCCGCCTCCCTGATCGCCATCCACGCCCACGGTGTCCCGACGGGCTTCTCCGAAGCGGTCGAACGCGAGGCCGAGGATCAGGCCCTGCCGACGCTGAAGGGCCGCGAGGACCTGCGCGAGGTCCCCTTCATCACCATCGACCCCGCCGATGCGCGCGACCACGACGACGCCGTCTATGCGGCGCGCGATGAGGATCCGAAGAATGAGAGCGGCTGGATCGTCTGGGTCGCCATCGCCGACGTCGCCGCCTACGTCCGCCCCGGCAGCCAACTAGACCGAGAGGCGCGCGACAAGGGCAACTCGACCTATTTTCCCGATCGCGTCGAACCGATGCTGCCGGAAGTGCTGTCAAACGGTCTGTGCAGCCTGAAGGAGGGCGAGAACCGCGCCTGTCTCGCCGTGCGAATGGTCTTCGACAAGGACGGCGGAAAGACCGGCCACAGGTTCGTGCGCGGTTTGATGCGGTCGCACGCCAAGCTCAGCTATGAGCAGGCGCAGGCCGCCATCGACGGGCAGACTGACGACACGACCGGCCCGATCATGGAGGCGATCCTCTATCCGCTGTGGAACGCCTATCACGCCATGCTGAAAGGCCGGCTGAAGCGCAGTCCGCTGCAGATCGAATCGGCCGAACGCCGCATCCGCATGGCCCCGGATGGCGGCATCGCATCTATCGAGAAACGAGCCTCGCTGGAGGCGCATCGGCTGATCGAAGAGATGATGATCCAGGCCAACGTCTGCGCCGCCGAAACGCTGGAGCAGAAGAAGACGCCGCTGATCTATCGCGTGCATGACGCGCCCAGTCAGGAGAAGATCTTCAACCTGGCTGACTTCCTGTCGACCATCGGCAAGCCCTGGAACAAGGGCGAGCCGGGTACGACCAAGCGGTTCAACAAGCTGCTGGACGAGACGCGCGACACCGAACACGCCGACGTGGTCAACGAGGTTGTCCTGCGCAGCCAGATGCAGGCGATCTACTCTCCGGAGAACATCGGCCACTTCGGCCTGAACCTGGATCGCTACGCCCACTTTACCTCGCCGATCCGGCGCTATTCCGACCTGATCGTCCACCGCGGCCTGATCCGGGCGCTGAACCTGGGCAAGGATGGGCTGACGGATCGCGAGATCGCCGAACTGCCGGCCATCGCCGAGGGCGTGACCATGACCGAGCGCCGGTCGATGGCCGCAGAGCGCGACGCCATGGACCGCTACATTGCCGCCTATTTGGAGGAGCACGTCGGCGCGACCTTCGCCGGACGGATCACCGGCGTGACGCGGTTCGGCCTGTTCATTCGTCTGGAGGACACGGGCGCGGACGGCCTGGTGCCTGTCTCGACGCTCGGCAGCGAATACTTCACCCATGACGATCGCGCCCACGCCTTGGTCGGCGAACGCACCGGCAAACGGTTCACCCTGGGCCGCATGGTCGAGGTCAAGCTGCGCGAAGCCACGCCCGTCACCGGCGGTCTGGTGTTCGAAATGCTCAGCGAACCCGAACCCCGCGATCCCAACGCCCCGGCTCCACGCTACGGAATGCGCGGACGCGGCGGCGACGGTCCGCCGATGCGCGGCAAGAACCGGCCAGGCGGCCCCAAGCCCCGCAACGGCTCCAAACCCTCCGGCGGCCTGAAGGGCGTCAGGAAGGGCAAGCGGAAGTGACCCCATTCGACGCTGCTCAGGATCTGGCCGACGCTCCGCGTGTCGGCGGGGCTCAGCGGCCGAAGGATGCGGCTACGCTGATCCTGACGCGCGGCGGCGAGCGGCCCGAGGTGTTGATGGGGCGGCGCGCGCCGGGCCATGTCTTCATGGCTTCGAAATGGGTGTTTCCGGGCGGGCGGATCGATCGCAGCGACTTCAGCGCCGCCGCGACGGGTGAGTTGTCGGGCGAGGTTGCGCGGCGGCTGGAAGGCGAACTGCCCGCTCGGCGTGCGCGGGCCCTGGCGCTGACGGCGGTGCGCGAGACGTTCGAGGAGACTGGGCTGATTCTGGGGCGGCCCGCGCCCCGCGCCTCCGTCGCCGGTCCGTGGCGTGAGTATCGCCAGGCGGGCGCCCTGCCCGATCTGTCGGTTCTGTCCTATATCGCGCGCGCCATTACGCCGCCCGGCCGGACCCGGCGGTTCGACGCCCGGTTCTTCATGGCCCGGGCCGAGGCCCTGCTGAGCCCGGAGCCGACCACAGGGTCGGGCGAATTGGACGAAATCGCCTGGCTGCCGTTGGACGAGGCGCGCGCATTGGACCTGCCGGCCATCACACGGTTCGTGCTGGGTGAACTGGCCGAGCGGTTGGAACACCCGAACCGCCCCCTGCCCTTCGTGCGGATGGTACGGGGTCGGCACACGGTGGAACACAGGGACTGACATGGCCGGAACGACGATCACCCTGCGCCTGACGATCGCCGACCCCGTCGCGGGCGTCGCCTACAGTCTTCAGGACAAGGCGAACGTGCCGGTCGAGCCGTGCATCGCCGCCGAAGGCCCGATCAGCTTTGACGCGCCCGTCACCCTGTCCGACGATGGGCGCCTGACCGGCCCCTTCGTGCGGCGCGAGGGCGCGACGCGGCGGTTCGTCTATATCGCGATCGGCACGTCGGCAGGCCAGCACGCCAGCGAATGGAGCCGACGCGCCAAGATCGACGCCCACGACATTCCCGCCGACCTCTTGGCCCAGGCGCGCCAAGGTGAGGTGCTGGAAGTGGTCTTGCCCGGCCGCGCCAAGGACGGCGGCCCCGCCTGCGCGACCGTGCGGCCGATCCAGACCTGGCGCGTCGTTTGATCCTTCAGTCGGCGATCGGCCTGGCCAGGTCGAACTCGACGCGGAAATGCCGGTTCGGACGACGCAGTTCATAGGCGAACATGCGATCGGGATGGACCTCCATCGCCCAGACATTGGTGGTCGAGACGGCCGCGTCGTTTTCGTTGAACAGGGCGATCGATTCGGCGTCGACCGGGAATTCCTGACGCTCGGTCGTCCCGGCGTTGGCCGTGTCTCCGCCATACCAGTGCAGTACGTCGGTCGTCCCATCCGCGTGTCGGTGATCGTGCTTCAGTCGAAGGCCCGCGTCCGTCTTGGTCACGACCCAGGTCCGCGAACGATCCAACCCCACGGCGAAGGGAATACGCACTTCGTCCGGCGAGCAGTCGCGGACATGCATGACCAACCGCTCGCTGGCGAACCTGGCGTCGGCGGCGTCGGTGGTGACGACACGACCTTCGAATCGTTGGCCGCACAGGACGTTCAAGCGCGCCAGGAAATCGTCCTGGGACTGAGCCGGATCGGCCGTTGCGACGCCCACGCATGACACGGACATCAGGGCCGCGGCGGCCAGCAGGGATGCGATTTTCATGCGGTCAGACTATATGTGCGTTGCGCCTCATCAACGTGGCATCGCGCCCGTTGACTTTGGGGCGATCCTGAGTATGTTCCGCGCCTCTTATTTTAAGCGGCTTTCGCCGTCGCAGAGGTAATTCCGATGGCCAAACCGGCTTCCATCAAGATCCGCCTGAACTCCACGGCCGACACCGGCTTCTTCTATGTCACCAAGAAGAACGCCCGCACCATGACCGAAAAAATGGTCGTCAAGAAGTACGACCCCGTCGTGCGCAAGCACGTCGAGTTCAAGGAAGGCAAGATCAAGTAAGTCCTTGATCGGCTGAGATTTGAAAACGCCCGGCTGGTCTCCAGCCGGGCGTTTTTCGTTGTCTGGACGCCAGCGTCACGCCGCCTTGGCGATGACCTTGTTGCGGCCGGCGGCCTTGGCCTCATAGACCCCCTCGTCGGCGCGCTTCAGCAGGCCTTCGGGCGTATCGCCGTCACCGGTCGTGGCGGCCACGCCGATCGAGATGGTGATGGTGATCTGCTCCTTGCCGCCCATCACGCGGAACGGCGCGGAGGCGACGTCTCGGCGAATCCGTTCGGCGACGCGGCCGGCGTCTTCCAGGCTGGCGCCCGGCATGACCACCACGAACTCCTCCCCGCCCATGCGGCACGGCAGGTCCACGGCCCGGACATTGGTGGCCAGGCGCACGGCGAACTCCACCAGCACCTCGTCGCCAGCATCGTGGCCGAAGCTGTCGTTGACCGACTTGAAGTGGTCGATGTCCAAAACCAGCACGGCCACCTGGGCGCCGCCCTGGGCCGCACGACCCACGAGCGCCTGCAACTGGCCGGTCATGTAGCGCCGATTATGCAGGCCGGTCAGGGCGTCGGTGACGGCCATTTCCATGCTGCTGTCCAGCTTTTGGCGCAGGAAGTCGGTGTAGCGTTTTCGCCGGATCTGGGTGCGAACCCGCGCCGACAGTTCTTCGGTATCGACAGGGCGCGGCAGGATGTCAGCGGCGCCCAGTTCCAGCGCCTTGATCATGCGCGGCCGTTCGGTCGGCTCCACGATCGCCAGAATCGGCGCGCGGCGCGCATCGCCCGACTTGGCTTGGGCGACGATCCGAAGGCCGTCGAAGCTGGCGGCGGCGACGTTGACGATGATCAGGTCCAGCGCGCCCTTGGCCGCGACCAGCGCCGCCTCGGGATCGGTTTCGATGGCGACGCGATGTTCGCCGCCCAGTTCCTGGGCGATCTTCTCGGCCTGACGCTGGTCGTCATCGACGATCAGAACCCGCCCGCCCTCGCTACGCAGCCGCGCGGCATTATCTGAATCGACGCCCAGGCGACGGCCGCTTTCCTCGCGCTCGCGCAACTCGTCCATAACGTGCTTCAGCCGCGTCAGCGACTTGACCCGTGCGAAAAGGATGACGTCGTCGATGGGCTTGGTCAGGAAATCGTCGGCGCCGGCCTCAAGCCCCTTGATCCGATCCTCGCGCCCGTCCAGCGCCGTGACTAGCACGACGGGAATATGGCGCGTCTCGGCCTGGGCCTTCAGCCGTCGGCAGGTCTCAAACCCGTCCATGCCAGGCATCATGACGTCGAGCAGGATTAGGTCCGGCTGGTGCTCGGCGGCGATGGCCAAGGCCGACGCGCCGTCGTTGCAGGTCAGCACATCGTAGTATTCGATGGTCAGCTTGGCTTCGAGCAGGCGGACGTTCACGTCCACATCGTCGACGACGAGGATACGGGCGCTCATCCGAGGTGCTGCCGGATAGTTTCGAGGAAATGCATCACCGAGATGGGCTTGGAGATATAGGCCTCGCAGCCGCCCTGACGGATCCGCTCCTCATCGCCCTTCATGGCGAAGGCGGTGACGGCGATGACGGGGATGTGGTTCAGTTCCTCGTCGTCCTTCAGCCATTTGGTGACTTCCAGGCCCGAGATTTCCGGCAACTGGATATCCATCAGGATCAGGTCGGGATGATGGGCGCGCGCCAGGGCGAGCGCCTGCAGGCCCTCGCGGGTCTGCAGGGTCTCATAGCCCTGGGAATCGAGCAGATCATGAAAAAGCTTCATGTTCAGCTCGTTATCCTCGACGATGAGGACTTTCTTGGACATCATCACCTGACCTGCGCGCCCCTCGAACGCGGGACGCCTCGTTGGTCGCATTCGTAGGCGCCCAGTCTTAAGTTGGGGTGAAGCCAACCTTACGGAGACCTTAAGCGTGGCCATCAAGGCCATCTGTCGCGACTGCCTGTGGACCGGCGAAGATCCCGCCGGGCCGCGCGAGCGCCGCTGTCCGGCGTGCGGATCGCGGCGCGTGGTCGCAGACGCCGAACTGGACCAGCTGTCGATCGCCCACATGGACTGCGACGCCTTCTACGCCTCGGTGGAGAAGCGCGACCGGCCAGAACTGCGCGATAAGCCGGTCATCGTCGGCGGCGGAAAGCGCGGCGTAGTCTCCACCGCCTGCTATGTCGCGCGCCAGTATGGCGTCGGCTCGGCCATGCCGATGTTCAAGGCGCTGAAGGCCTGTCCCGATGCCGTGGTGATCCGGCCGGATTTCACCAAATACGTCTTCGAATCGCAGCGCATTCTGGGGGCGTTGGGGCAGCTAACGCCTTTGATCCAGCCGTTGTCGCTGGATGAGGCCTGGGTCGATCTGTCGGGCACGGAACGGCTGAACGGTGGCCCGCCGGCGCTGCAGTTGATCCGCTTTCAGAAGCAGATCGAGGAAGAGACCGGCCTGACCGTCTCCATCGGCCTGGCCCCCAACCGCTTCCTGGCCAAAATGGCGTCGGAGATGGACAAGCCGCGCGGTTTCTCAGTGGTCGGGGCCGCCAACGCCCAGGCCCTGCTGGCGCCGCGCCCCGTCACCGCCTTGCCCGGCGTCGGGCCGGTGTTCGGCAAGGCATTGCGCAGCGATGGCTATTCGACCATCGGCGATCTGGCGCGGGCCGACGTGCGCGACCTGGTCAAACGTTACGGCGAATCCGGTCTGCGCCTGCACGATCTGGCCCATGCCCGCGACGCGCGCGCCGTGAATCCCGAACGCGATCGCAAGGGGATGAGCGCCGAAACCACCTTCAACGAAGACCTGACGTCGGCCGAGGCGCTGGAGGCCGAGCTGTGGCCACTGTGCGAGAAACTGGCGTCCAAGGCCCGGCGCGACGGTGTCGCCAGCCGAGTGCTGGTGCTCAAGCTGCGCCGCACCGACTTCAAGATCGTGACTCGACGAGTCACCCTGCCCGACCCGGTGCAGACCGCGCGCGCCCTGTTCGCCGCGGGGCGCGATCTGCTGAAACCTGAGCTGGGCCGCCCCTATCGCCTGATCGGCATCGGCATGTCGGACGTGCAGGACGCCGAGGACGCGCCCGCCGGCCTGTTTCAGACCACCGAGACGCGCGCCTTGAAGACAGAGCGCGCCATCGATGTGCTGCGCGAAAAGTTCGGCAAGGATGCGGTGGTGGCGGGCCGCGCGCTGAAGCCGTAGGACAGGGCATGGATCTCGCCAAACGCGCCTATGACCATGGCTTTCGCCTGGACCCGATCGTCCGCAGCCTGCTGGACACGGACTTCTACAAGCTGCTGATGCTGCAGATGATATGGCGCGAGCATCGCGACGTGCCGGTCGTCTTCCAGGTCATCAACCGCACCAAGACTGTGCGTCTGGCCGACGAGATCGATATCGACGCGCTGCACGAACAGCTGGATCACGCTCGCACCTTACGTTTCACCAACAAGGAACTGGTCTGGCTGGCGGGCAACAGCTTCTATGGCGTGAAGCAGATCTTCTCGCCCGACTTCATCGCCTGGCTGACCGATTATCGCCTGCCGGACTACGACCTTTCGGTTCAGGATGGGCAGTATGTGCTGACCTTTTCGGGCGCCTGGGCCGAGGTGACGCTGTGGGAGATCCCGGCGCTGGCGATCCTGAACGAGCTGCGCTGCCGGGTCGGGATGCGGCGGCTCGGCCGGTTTGAGCTGGATATCCTGTATTCGCGCGCCAAGACGCGGCTGTGGTCCAAGGTCGAGCGGCTTCGCGCTCTGCCCGACCTCGCCCTATCGGATTTCGGCACGCGGCGGCGGCATGGCTTCCTGTGGCAACTCTGGTGTATTCAGGCGTTGAAAGAGGGGCTGGGCAAATCCTTCATCGGCACGTCCAACGTCCTGCATGCAATGGAGAACGATCTGGAGGCCATCGGCACCAACGGCCACGAACTGCCGATGGTTCTGGCGGCTCTGGCGCCCGACGACGCGGCGCTGGCCCAGGTTCCGTATGCGGTGCTGGACGAATGGCGCAGGCACTATGCGGGCAATCTGCTGATCGTCCTGCCCGACGCCTTCGGCACCGAGGCGTTTCTGGAGCAGGCGCCCGACTGGGTCGCCAACTGGACCGGTTTCCGACCCGATTCCGCCCCGCCCATCCCGGCCGGCGAGCGGTTGATCGACTGGTGGAAATCGCATGGGCGCGATCCGAGGGAGAAACTGCTGATCTTTTCCGACGGCATGGACATCGACGGGATCGAGGCGACGCACGCCCATTTCCACGGCCGCGCGCGTCTCAGCTTCGGCTGGGGCACCAATCTGACCAACGATTTCCGTGACTGTTCGCCCGCCTTCGCGCCCGAACTGAAGCCGATCTCCCTGGTCTGCAAGGTGGTCGAGGCCGGCGGTCGCCCCGCCGTCAAACTGTCGGACAATCCGGCGAAAGCGGTCGGTGATCCTGTCGAGATCGAACGCTATCGCCGCGTCTTCGGCGTGCGCGGTCTGACCACCCAACCCGTCATGGTCTGAAACCCGCCCTTAAGCCCGTCGTGCGACAAGGCGGGCATGAGCGCCTTTTTCGACAAGATGCGCCGCCGCGCCGGCCGCTATCTCGATGTTCGTCCTGCCGACGTGCGACCTGCGCGCGGCGTCCTCAGCCTGTCGTTCGACGACATCCCGGCATCGGCCTGGACCGAGGCCGGACCGATCCTGGCTCAGCACGGAATCAAGGCGACCTACTATGTCTGCGGCGGACTGTCGGGCGGTCGCAATCTGGACCTGCCCCAGTTTGAGGTGGAGCACCTGCAAGCCCTCCATGAGGCCGGGCACGAAGTCGGTTGCCACACCTATGAGCACGTCTCGACCCTGACCTTCTCGCCGGCGGAACTGGATGCCAGCCTGGCGCGCAACGCCGCCTGGGTCGCCGAACGGCTGGACGGATACGAAATGCAGACCTTCGCCTATCCGTTCGGCGACTGCGCCCTGGGGTCCAAGCCGGTGATCGACCGCCGCTTCCTGTGCGGGCGGGGCGTTCGCGACGGTATCAACGCCGGGCGTTCGGATCGCAATCTGCTGCAAGCCATCGGCCTGGAGAGCCGTCGGCTGCCCGGCTACGACCTGAAGGCGCTGGTCGAGGAAACGGCTTCATCCAGAGGCTGGCTGATCGCCTACGGCCACGACGTCAGCGACGCGCCGACGCCGTATGGTTGCCGTCCGGAGGATATCGATCGGTTGATCCGACTGGCCAAGGCGGCCAACCTGAACATTCAGCCGGTCGCGGCGGCGTGGCGGATGGCGACAGCCTGAGGGATCAGGCGGCCTTGCGCCGGTCCGCCCAGGCGATCAGCTCTTTGCGGGGCCAGATCATCAGCCATGACCGCGCGGTGTATTCCCCGCTGTCGATCAGCGCTTTCCTCGACGCAGACGCCGTCGCCGCCCGTTCGGTGTGGATCTCGCCCGGTCCTTGGTGGACCATGAAGGCCCCGCCCTTCAACGGGTTCAGGCGCAGGTGCGCCAGACGGGGGCTGATCTCGGTCAGTGGCGGATCGTAGAACCAGCTCGAGCCGATCATACCCGCCAATTCAGGCCGCGCGCGGCACAGCTCGGCCGCTGTCGCCCAGGCCTCGTTCCAGCCGTCCTCATTGAAGCCGCGCAGCCAGCGGCTCTCGGTGTGAACCTCCAGCCACGGCTCGCGCTTTGCGCCGGCCGCCAAATAGCGGAACAGCGGTTTGACGCCCCAGCCGTCGCGGACGTGTTTGACGATCTGGCCCGGCCCGACGGGCGAACTCAAGTCGATCACCTGGCTTTTGGCCCCCGGCACGCTGAGCGCCAGGGTGAAGCGCACGTCCTTGGACCAGTGGTCGAAAACATAGTCGCCCTCGGCCTTGTCCAGAAACGCCGCCAGTTGTTCGATCCAGTAGGGATAGAGGGCCATGACCTCGGCCGGCAGGTTCATCGCCGCCGCTCGGTCGGGCAGTTGCAGCGCCCAGGCGGCGACCAGGCCGCGACGCACATCGTCCGATGCATCAGCGCCCAACAGCGCATCCACCGCCTTGGCCGGCATTTCGAAATCCCAATGCGGCGCGGCCTCGGCGGCCTTTTGCGCGGTCGGGACGACGGCGGCGTCCACGCGCGCGCGGTCGCCGGGGGACAACCGCGCCAGCACGGCATGGAAGGCGGCGACGTCGGGGGTCAGGTGCATATCCATGATCGCACCATGACACGGCGCGGTTGGCGAACCTTTAAAGCGCGCCGAACGGGTGACGCCGCCCTTGCCCCGCGCTAAACCGCGCCCAGATAAACAGGAGCCCCCATGAGCATCGAAGCCCGCATCGCCGAACTCGGCCTCACCCTGCCGGAACCCGCCAAGCCGGTGGCCAGCTATGTCTCCTATGTCCGCTCGGGCCATCAGGTCACCATCTCGGGCCAGCTGTCGAATGACGCGAACGGCGGCATCAAGGGCACGGTCGGCGTCGACGTGACGCCGGAGCAGGCGCTGGAAGCCGCGCGTCTGTGCGGTCTGAACCTGATCGCCCAAATCAAGGCCGCCTGCGATGGCGATCTGGACCGGGTGGTCCGCATCGTCAAACTGGGCGGTTTCGTTCAGGCCGGCCCCGACTTCACCGCCATTCCCGCCGTCATCAACGGCTGCTCGGACATGATGGTCGAGGTCTTCGGCGACGCCGGCAAGCACGCCCGCTCGGCCGTCGGCGTGTACAAGCTGCCGCTCGGCTTCGCCGTCGAGATCGATGCGATCGTGGAGATCCGCTGATCTTTCAGATCTCGGTTCACGAAGGGATCGCCGACATCGGCCGAGAGGCCTGGGACGCGTGCGCGCTGCCCACCGGCGACCCCTTTGTCTCCTATGATTTCCTGCTCGCGTGCGAGGCCTCAGGCAGCGCCGCGCCGCGCCAGGGCTGGGCCCCACGCCACCTGGCCCTGAGGGGTGAAGACAACGCGGTGCTGGGCGTCATGCCCCTCTATCTGAAGGGCAACAGCCAAGGCGAATATGTCTTCGACCATAGCTGGGCCGACGCCTATGACCGGGCCGGCGGCCGGTATTATCCCAAGCTGCTGGGCGCCGTGCCCTTTACGCCCGCGACCGGCCCGCGCTTCCTGAACCATCCCGAGACCGACGCCGCGACGGTGCGTCAGGCCCTGATCCACGGGGCGGTGACCCTGGCCGAACGGCTGGGCGTCTCGTCCCTACACATCAACTTCCCGACCGAAGCCGATTGGTCGGCCATGACCGAGGCGGACCTACTGCCACGCCAGGACATCCAGTTCATCTGGCGCAATGACGGCTATCGGACCTTCGACGACTTCCTGGCCGCCCTGTCGGCCAATCGCCGCAAAACCATCAAGCGCGAGCGTCGCGACGCCCAGGCCGATCTGGATATCCGCATCCTGACCGGCGCCGACATCACCGAGGCCCACTGGGACGCCTTCTTCGCCTTCTACATGGACACCGGCTCGCGCAAATGGGGCCGGCCCTATCTGACGCGCGACTTCTTCAGTTGCATCGGCGCCACCATGGCCGACCGAATCGCCCTGGTGATGGCATTTCGAGACGCGACGCCCATCGCCGGCGCTCTGAACTTCATCGGCCGCGACGCCCTGTACGGCCGTCAGTGGGGCACGCTTGAAGACGTGCCCTTCCTGCATTTCGAGCTTTGCTATTATCAGGCTATCGAATTCGCCATTTCGCGTGGCCTGTCCCGCGTTGAAGCCGGGGCCCAAGGCGACCACAAGATCGCGCGCGGCTACCTGCCCTCCCCCGTCTATTCCGCCCATTTTATCGCCGACCCCGCCCTGCGCGATCCCGTCGCCCGCTATCTGGACGGCGAACGCCCGGCCGTCGCTGCGGAGATGCGGGTGATGATCGAAGAACTGTCGCCCTACAAGCAGGCATAGAAAAAGGCCCGGCTGCTGCCAGCCGGGCCTTTCACTGTCACCCTTTCGAGGATCAGGCCGTCTCTTCTTCCTCGGCCTTCGCGGGCGCGGTGGCGCTCGTGATGTCGAAGTCGATCTTGCCGTCTTTCAGTTGGACCCTGACGTGTCCGCCGCGCGTCAGGCGGCCGAACAGGATGTCGTCGGCCAGCGGCTTCTTGATCGAGTCCTGGATGACCCGCGCCAGCGGACGCGCGCCATACAGTTCGTCGAAGCCGTTCTTGGCCAGCCAGTCGGCGGCTTCGTCGGTCAGTTCAATGGTGATGTTGCGGTCCGCCAGCTGGGCTTCCAGCTGAAGGATGAACTTGGTCACCACCGAGCGGATCGTGTCGGCCTGCAACGGCTTGAAGGCCACGATGGCGTCCAGGCGATTGCGGAACTCCGGCGCGAACAGGCGCTGAATGGCCTTGTCGTCTTCGCCCTCGACCTTGCCCCGGCCAAAGCCGATGGAGGCGCGGGCGTTGTCGGCAGCCCCGGCGTTGGTCGTCATGATCAGGATGACGTTCCTGAAATCAACCTTCTTGCCGACCGCGTCGGTCAGCATGCCGTTGTCCATCACCTGCAGCAGGATGTTGTAGACATCCGGGTGAGCCTTCTCGATCTCGTCCAGCAGCACGACGGCGTGAGGATGCTGATCGACGGCGTCGGTCAGAAGCCCGCCCTGGTCGTGCCCGACATAGCCGGGAGGCGCCCCGATCAGTCGGCTGACCGTGTGACGCTCCATATACTCCGACATGTCGAAGCGCTGCATCTCGATGCCCAGGGTGGCGGCGAGTTGCTTGGCGACCTCGGTCTTGCCGACGCCGGTTGGGCCGCTGAACAGGAAGCTGCCGATCGGCTTGTTTGGATCACGAAGACCTGCCCGCGCCAGCTTCATGGCCGCTGACACCTGTTCGATGGCCTGTTCCTGACCGAAGACGGCGCGCTTCAGGTCGGTTTCCAGCTCGCGCAGGCTTTCCGTGTCAGACTTGGACACCGACTTGGCCGGGATGCGGGCCATCTTGGCGATGACGGCCTCGACCTCCTTCTGGCCGATGACCTTCTTCCTCTTGGATTCGGTCAGCAGCATCTGCGACGCCCCGGCCTCGTCGATCACGTCGATCGCCTTGTCCGGCAGTTTGCGGTCGGTCATGTAGCGCGCAGACAGCTCCACCGCCGTGCGCACGGCGCTGTCGGTGTAGCGGACCTTGTGGTGCTGCTCGTAGTAGGTCTTCAGACCCTTCAGGATCTTCACCGTATCCTCGACCGTCGGCTCGTTGACGTCGATCTTCTGGAAGCGACGCACCAGGGCGCGGTCCTTCTCGAAGTGCTGGCGATATTCCTTGTAGGTCGTCGATCCCATGCAGCGCAGGGTCCCTGACGCCAAGGCCGGCTTCAGAAGGTTCGACGCATCCATCGCCCCGCCCGAGGTCGCGCCCGCGCCGATCACCGTGTGGATCTCGTCGATGAAGAGCACGGCGTTGTCGTGGTTCTCAAGTTCCTTGACCACCTGCTTCAGGCGTTCCTCGAAGTCGCCGCGATAGCGGGTGCCGGCCAGCAGCGCGCCCATATCGAGCGAATAGATGGTGGCGTCCTTCAGGACGTCGGGCACCTCGCCGTTGACGATCTTGCGGGCCAGACCTTCGGCGATAGCGGTCTTGCCGACGCCGGGATCGCCCACCAGAAGCGGGTTGTTCTTGGTCCGACGGCACAGGATCTGGATCGAGCGATCGACCTCGGCCTGACGACCGATCAGGGGATCGACCTTGCCCTGGCGCGACTTCTCGTTGAGGTCGACGCAATAGGCTTCCAGCGCCTCGCCGCCCTGTTTGACGGCGGACGCATCCTCGGCCTCTTCGGGCGAAGCGCCCTTGGCCGGACGCGCCTCGTTGGCCCCCGCCTTCTTGGCGATGCCGTGGGCGATGAAGTTGACCGCGTCATAGCGCGTCATGTCCTGCTCTTGCAGGAAGTAGGCGGCGTGGCTCTCGCGCTCGGAGAAGATGGCGACCAGCACATTGGCGCCAGACACTTCCTCGCGGCCGGACGACTGGACGTGGATCACCGCGCGCTGGATCACGCGCTGGAAGCCGGCCGTCGGCTTGGCGTCCTCGCCGTCACTGGTGGCCAGGGCGGCGAGATCGTTGTCGACATAGAGGGTCAGCGCCGCTTTCAACGCCGACAGATCGACGTTGCAGGCCTGCATGACGCCGGTCGCGTCGGGATCGTCGATCAGCGCGAGCAGCAGGTGCTCAAGCGTCGCATACTCGTGCCTGCGCGCATTGGCGTATCCCACCGCGCGGTGCAGGGTTTCTTCGAGAGGACGGGAAAATGAAGGCATAGGGAGGCTCCTCTCAGTCCTTTTCCATTGTGCATTGCAGAGGGTGCTGGTGTCGGCGCGCCGTCTCGATGACCTGCGCGACCTTGGTCTCGGCGACCTCGTAGGTGAAGACGCCGCAGACGCCGACGCCATGCTGATGCACATGCAGCATGATGCGGGTGGCCTCTTCCCGGCTCTTCTGGAAGAACCGCTCCAGCACATAGACGACGAATTCCATCGGCGAATAATCGTCGTTCAGAATCAGCACTCGATAGAGCGAGGGCTTTTGCAGCTTCGGCTTTGTTTCGGTGACAACGGCGGTTCCTTGACCGCCGCCGGTCTCACCGGGCCTTTGAATGGGCATTCGTGTTCCGTAATCGGGGAGTCGTCTTGGCTCTCAGATAGGGAATGATGGCCTGAATTGAAGCGGCGTCCAGTCACGGCTTTCGTGAAGGGCGTCTGACAAAGATTTCACGTGATCCAAGGCAGTCAACGGCTCAGGTTGAGCGCCTCAGTTGAATAGCCCCCGATCGCCATGCCCGCCGCCCTCGTCGCCGCCCTTTCGCTCGTCGCCTTCGCCCAGCCCACGCCGCTGGAAACCGCCGTCTTGGCGGCCGACGCCAAACTGTTCGCTGTCTTCTTCGAAGGCTGCGATCCGGCCGGACTTCGGGCCATGCTGACCGATGATTTCGAGTTTTTCGATGACCGAGGCGGACGGGTGGCCACTGACGCCGACGGCTTTGTCGCGCAATACGCCGCGCGCTGTCAGGACCGCAGAACGCCCGACGCCTGGCGGACCCGGCGCGAGGCTCTGCAGAACGGTCTGGCCGTCTATCCCATCAACAACTACGGCGCAGTCGAAACGGGCGAGCACGTCTTTTACGAGCGACAGGGCGATGGCCCCGAACGGCGCGTCGGTCGCGCCCGCTTCACGCAGATGTGGAAACAGGAGGGGACCGAGTGGAAGCTGGCGCGGGTCTTCAGCTACGACCATTCCGCCCTGCCCTGACGGCAAAAAGGCCCCGGAGCGAACTCCGGGGCCTTCTCGATTCTTCAGGCGGTTCGCTGGTTTAGCGAGCGGCCTGGAAGGTTTCGACCGAGGCGGTGACGCGCTCGTTGATCGGCTTGATGCTGTCCTTGACCGTGGCGGTGACGATCTCGTTCGTCTTGGTCAGCTCGGCGACATAGCGTTCCATCGACTTCTTGGCCCAGGCGGTCTGGAGCTCGAAGAACTCCTGCACCGAACGGGCGGTCGACAACTCCTTGGAGGCGGCGACGCCGTCTTCCCACGAGGTCTTGGCGAAGCCCAGCGCCTGTTGCGACAGGGCCTCGGCGCCCTTCTGGGCGACGGTGACCGACTCGACCATGGCTTCCAGGGTCTTCTTGCTGTGCGCGTTCAGCTCGGCCATCGAGGCCGTCGATTTGTCGATGCCTTCACGGAAGGCCTGCGTGCCGGCGGCCTGCATCGTTTCGGCTTGCGCCTTGATCTTGGCGGTGGCCGAAGTCGCAGCGGCGGTGGCTTGGTCGGCGGTTTTCTTCACGGTTTCAGCGGCGTCGGCCATGATCGTCTCTCCGGTAGAGGGCCCTTGGGGACGGGCTTGAGGGCGGAAATAATGACGCGAGAGGATCTCGCAGACCCACAATATGCTGCAAGTGCGAAGGTTTTTCAAGCATTTTGTGCAATGCACAATATTATCGACGATAACCTTGATCGGCCGGTCAAATTTGCGTTGACGCGCGGTTAACCACCACGAAACCCGCGCTTCCTATGCTAGCTGTTTGTTCGTGACGGCCGGGGGGCCTGTCGCACCCTGCTCACCGAGGGGTTGTCCCGCCCATGATCGCTTTTCTCCGCCGTGGCCTGTTCGCCTTCCTCGCGCTTTCGCTGGTTCTGGGCGCGAACGTCAGGCCGATCGAGGCCCAGACCGCCTACTCGGCCCAGGAGAACAGCCGCTACGCCGCCATCGTGATCGACGCCGCCACGGGCGAGGTTCTGTTCGCGCGGAACGCCGACAGCCGTCGCTATCCAGCGTCGCTGACCAAGATGATGACGCTGTATCTGACGTTCGAGGCGCTGTCTCAGGGCAAGGCCAATGTGAACGACGTGCTGACGATCTCGCCGCGCGCCGCGTCCCAGCCGCCGTCGAAGCTGGGTCTGGCCGCCGGTCAGACCATCACCCTGGACAACGCCATGCGCGCCACCGCCGTGCGGTCCGCCAACGACATGGCCCTGGCCATCGGCGAGCACATCGGCGGATCGGAAGCCCGTTTCACCAATATGATGACGCAGAAGGCCGCGCAGCTGGGCATGACCCAGACCCGCTACTACACCGCAAATGGCCTCCCGGACGCACGTCAGGTGACGTCCGCGCGCGACCAGGCCATTTTGGCGCGCGCGATCATGCGTGATTTTCCGCAGTATTACAGCTACTTCGGCCTTCACGACTGGGCCTACAACGGCCGCAACTATCGCAACACCAACGGCCTTCTGCCGACCGGGCGCGGCTACGACGGGATGAAAACCGGCTACACCAACGCCTCGGGCTACAACCTGGCCGCCTCGGCCGTGCGCGACGGAAGACGCCTGATCACCATCGTCCTGGGCGGCCGTTCGACCGCCAGCCGCAACGCCCACGTCGCCGAACTGATGGACACCGGGTTCGAGGTCGAGCGCCGCCGCGCACAAGGCGAGCGGATCCAGGTCGCGCAGACCTTCTTCGAGCAACGTGGTTTCGGTGTGGGATCGGCGATCGCCGACGCCCCGATCGCCTATGCTTCGGTCAATGACGACGAGGACGGCGTCGGCGCGGAATCCACCGCTGTCGCCTATACGGCCGCGCCGGCGCCCGCCGCTCTTCCGACGCGTGTCGCCCCCGCGCCGTCGGAGCGCGCAGCCAGCCAGCGGGCCGCCGCAACGCTGCCGCCCATCGGTTCGACGCCGGCCGCCTCCGCCGCTCCGCGCGCGCCCCGCAATGTCACCGCCTCTCTGAACGGCGCGCCGGCCAATGCCGCTGTCGCGCCGTCCACCACGCCCCGTCGTTCCGCGTCATCTGCAACGCGAGAACCCGCCCGCGCCACGCCTCGCACGCCGGCAGGTCGCTGGGCGGTGCAGGTCGGCGCCTTCCGCGAAGAGAAGGTGGCGACCGACTGGCTGACCGAGGTCAACCGCCGCTTCCGCGATCAGTTCGCCACCGCCGAACGCAACGTCCAGACCGCCGGCGACTGGTATCGCTCGCGTTTCGTCGGCCTGACCGAAACCGGCGCAAAGTCCGCCTGTGAGGCGCTGGCTGCGCGTCG
Organism: Brevundimonas diminuta; assembly: GCF_022654015.1. Classification (NCBI taxonomy): domain Bacteria; kingdom Pseudomonadati; phylum Pseudomonadota; class Alphaproteobacteria; order Caulobacterales; family Caulobacteraceae; genus Brevundimonas; species Brevundimonas diminuta. The sequence goes on along the minus strand of NZ_CP073063.1, from coordinate 1,392,347 downwards.
CGTGACCTGCATGGTCATCGGCCCCGACTGATGCCAACGCGGCGAGAACAAATGTTCTTGCTTTGTTCCTTTTGATATCGCATCGTCCTTCCCATGGAAACCGCCAAGGGAAGAGGCGCGCGTTCGAATGCCAGCGGCCGCTACGAGCCTGAGCAGCATCAGTCGTTCGATGACGGCTGGACGCAGGATGACGCCGAGGCCGCGCCGCTGCGCACCACCCTCACCCCTGAACACGCCCGCACCATCATCGCCCGGAACGACAGTCCGGACATCGGCTTCGACCGCTCCATCAACCCGTACAAAGGTTGCGAACATGGCTGCATCTACTGTTACGCCCGTCCGTCCCATGCCTGGATGGGCCTATCCCCGGGTCTGGATTTCGAGAGCCGGATCTTCTTCAAGCCCCAGGCCGCAAGTCTGCTGGAACAGGCGTTCCTCGCACCCCGATACCGATGCAAGCGCATCCACATAGGCGGGAACACCGACCCCTATCAGCCGGTCGAACGTGATCTGAAGTCGACGCGCTCGATCCTGGAGGTCATGCAGCGGTTCAATCACGCATTCAGCATCATCACCAAGTCGGTTTTGATCGCGCGCGACGCCGACATTTTGGGCCCGATGGGCAAGGCGGGGCTGGCCTCGGCCTTCGTTTCCATCACCACGCTGGATCGTGGTCTGGCGCGGGCGATGGAGCCCCGCGCCTCGACCCCCGCCAAACGGCTGGAGGCCATCAGCCGCCTGGCGGACGCCGGTTGTCCGGTCGGGGTCGGGTTCGCCCCCGTCATTCCCGGTCTGAACGACCACGAACTGGAATCCATCCTTGAGGCCGCCGCCAAGGCCGGGGCCACGCGGGCTATGTATGTCACCCTGCGTCTGCCGCTTGAGATCAAGGACCTGTTTCGCGAATGGCTGGCCGACGCCCGGCCGGATCGCGCCGCGCGCGTCATGTCGCTGATCCGCCAGACGCGCGGCGGCAAGGATTATGACGCCGACTGGTCCCAGCGGATGAAGGGAACCGGCCCTGTCGCCGAACTGATCGGAACGCGGTTTAAGGCCGCCGTCAAACGCTACGGCCTCGACACGCCGCATCGCTTGCTGGACGAAACCCAGTTCCGCGTGCCCGCAGACGCCCGGCCTCAGATGGACCTGTTCGATCCGCCGCTCGACAAGATTGCCTGATCAACCGCCTTCGGTTTAGCGTCGCAAATCTTGGGGGACGTCATGATCAAACGTTTGTCGGCGACCGCTGCCGCCATTGGCCTGTCCACCATCCTGGCCGGCTGCCTAACCGTCAATGTGCCTGAAGGGCAGTTCTTCTATCCCGACACGCGGGTTCAGGCGGAGAAGCTGATCTTGGCTCCCGGCCCTGCCATTCCTGGGGCTGAAATCCTGTCATTACCTTTTGCGGGAGGCGCTGTCGCTGCAACCCGCGTGCGGACGGGACGCGCCGACGCGCCGCTGATCTTGTATTGCGGGGGCAATCTGTTTCGGCGTGGTGTTTCGGGCGCGCAGGTTGCGACCGAACTCGCGCCGTTCAGCGATGTGCTGATGTTCGACTATCCGGGGTCCGGCGACACGCCGGGGCAGGCCAGCTTCGCGACCTACAGGGATGCAGGCGAGGTCATCGCGGCAACCGCCCGCACCCAGGCTGACGCCGAAGGGCGCAGGCTGATCGCATGGGGGCATTCCCTGGGCGGTCCGATCTGCGCCGAGGCCGCGCGTGTCACCCGCGCCGACGCCCTGGTGTTGGAGGCGACCACGCCGACCGCCCGCGCCGCCGTTGATTCAATGGTGGGACTGTGGCGGCCGATCGTCCGCGTTCAGTTGGCCGAGCCCCTAACCACTGTGGATGTGCCCGCGACGCTGGACGGCTATTCAGGCAAGGTCGTCGTGCTGGAAGCCTCTCGCGACACGACCCTGCCGCCCGTACTCAGCCGCAAACTTGCTCATGATCTTCGGGCGAGAGGCGTGAACGTCGAGCGTCTTGTGTTCGCGAGAGCAGACCACGGCGACATCCCCTCGCAGCCGGATTTCGTCACTCGCGTCGGCGCAGCTCTAAATTAGTCGTCCGCCGCCGAAGGATCGATGGCGCGCGTGACCAGATCGCGCCAGGTCGGGTCTGTGTCATCGACCAGATCGACGTCCTGCATCAGAGCCACCGCGCCCTCGCCGTCCGGCAGGATCAGACCCAGGACTTCCATCTCCTCGCCATCGGCGCCGAGATGGCTTTCGGCCTGGACGACCACCGCCGCCTGTTCGCCGTCCTCTTCCCACCAGATGACCGGCTGGGGCAGGTCCATGACGATGGGACGCGGATCGTCGGTCTCGCCCAAAGCGAAGACGGCGCGTCGGGCCTGAACGTCGTCCAGCGTCGCCACGGCGCCCGTGAACGGTTTCAGCCGCATCCAGTCGTCGGCGTCGAAACCGCCGCCGTCTTCTTCGCTCGTGTCGTCCAAGGTCATCGTTTGAAAACCCCCACCAGTTCGACGTGCGAAGACCACAGGAACTGATCCACCGGCGTCACCGTCTCCAGCCGGAAACCGGCGTCGATCAGCACCCGCGCATCACGCGCAAAGGTCTGAGGATTGCACGATACGCCCAAGACGACGCCGGCCTTGGTGTCCGCGATCTGAGCCGTCTGGTCGATCGCGCCGGCCCGCGGCGGGTCGAACACGATGGCGTCGCATCCCTTCAAGTCATAGGGATTCATCGGCCGACGAAACAGATCGCGTGCCTCGGCCGTGATGGCCTTCATCCCTTTGGCCGAACCGACGGCGGCCTTCAGCGCATTGATGCCCGGCTTGGATGCGTCCGCTGCGATCACCGGCGCGACCGTGGCCAACGGAAAGGTGAAGGTTCCCGCGCCGCAGAACAGATCGGCGATTTTCTTGGCACCCTTCACCGCGGCCAGCGCGCGAGAGACCATCGCCGCCTCGGCCTGAGGGACCGCCTGCAGAAATCCACCCGCCGGCAGGGACACGGTCGCAGGACCGAACCCCACCTTGGGTTGGCGCGCCATCACCAGGGTGTCGCCCGCCAAGCTGAGGCGCGCCAGGTCGGCCCGGTGCGCCGCCTGAATCGCCTGCATCTGGGCGTCGGCCGACAGGCCGCCGCCCGAGCGGCGTTCGACCCCGGTCACATCAACGTCCAGCCCCGACAGGGTCCAGGTGACGTGCAGGGTCGGGGCCGATTTCGGATGTTCGAAAAAGGCGGCCGCGACCTGGATCAGCGCCGGAATGGCCGCCATGATTCGGGGATCGGCGACAGGACAGGCCTTCACCTCGACCAGCCGCCAGGAGCGGCGCGCCTTGAAACCCAGTAAGACCCGTCCATCCGGCGTGCGCCGGGCGTGAAGCGCCAGACGGCGACGGCTGGCTGGCGGGGTCGCCACCGTCGCTTCGATCTCGGTCTCGATCCGCTCGCGCGCCAAGGCCAGACGCACCTGTTCCCGCTTCCAGTCCAGATACGGACCCTCGGACCAATGCTGGAGCGAGCAACCGCCACAGTCGCCATACTGGGGCGAGACCGGTGCGATCCGGTCGGGGCTGGGCGTGATGATTTCGACCTCTTCCAGCCGCCCGTCCACGACGACGCCGCGCACCGTTTCGCCGGGCAAGGTCAGGCCGGCGAACACCGGGCCGGACGGCGTCTGGGCGACGCCGTCGCCCTGGCCGCCGACGCGGTCGATGGTGAAAATCTCCATCGGCGGGCTTCTAGCCGGGCGTCCCCTTTCGCTCAAGCCACAGGGCTGCAACGGCGTATCGGCTGAACATGAACGAAGATGAACGAACCGATCAATTGCCGTTCAGCTTCGCCGTCGTAAATCCCATTGCAACGAGAAACGAGGCTTTGCCGTTAACGTTTGACGGAAATCGTTCGGTCCTCAGAGGGTTGGAAAATGCGTCTCACGAAAACATCGATCGCCGCCGTCGCCGCCCTGGCGTTCGGCGTCACGGCCGCCCCGCTCACGGCGTCGGCCCAGAACTATTACGGCAGCGGCTACAGCCAGAACTACGGCACCGGCGCCTACAGCCGCTCTTACGATTACAACAGCGGCCGCTATTACGATCCTTGCGCGCGTGAGCGCCAAGGTCGCACCGGCGCTGGCGCGGTGATCGGCGGCGGCGCGGGAGCCGTCATCGGCTCGCAACTGGCCGCACGCGGCCGTCGCACCGAAGGCAGCATCCTGGGCGGCGTGCTCGGCGCTGTCGTCGGGTCCCAGGTCGGTCGTTCCAGCTCGGACGCCTGCCGCACCTATCAGAGCAGCTATGGCTCGAATGGCTACTACGCCCAGGGCTACAGCCAACCGAGCTACGGCTATTACGATGATCGCTACACCGGCGACCAAGGCTATCGCTACGACGACTACGATCGTCGCAACGACTACGCCTACAGCCGTGGCGGCTACTACGACGACCGCTCGCGCCCGGTCGATTCCTATCAGAATTCAGACGGATGCCGTCTGGCCGAAAGCCAGATCCGTCTGCCCGATGGTCGTACGGACACCCGCTACGTCCGCACCTGCCCGGACCAGTACGGCCGCTATCGCGTCGTCGATTAATTTTCAGCCCCCCTGTCGATCGACGACGTGACGGAGCCGCCGGAGGAGTAATCCTCCGGCGGTTTCTCTTTGTTTTCGGGCTATCGGCCTTTGGCCTACTTGAGCCCGTTTGGGGCTATCGGCCGTTGAGCTGTTTGAGCCCGTTTTGGGGTTACGGCCTTAGCCCGGCTTCTTGCCCCAGAGCAGGAACTCGACATTGCCGTCGCCGCCGGTGATCGGGCTTTCGGTCGTCGCCTGAACCGCCCAACCCAGCGCTTCCAGCCAGTCGCGCACGCGCTCTACAGCGGCTGCATGCGCCGCCGCATCCTTGATCACGCCCTTTTTGCCGCCGCCCGGACCATCGGCCTCGAACTGTGGCTTGACCAGGGTGACCAGATCCGCGCCAGGCATCGCCAGGTCGAGCGCAACCGGGAGAACCTTGATCAGGCTGATGAAACTGGCGTCGCAGACGACCAGCGACGGCGGCTGCGGGATCAGATCTGGCGTCAGGTCGCGCGCATCGGTGCGCTCCAGATTGACCACGCGGGGATCGGACGACACCCGTGCGTGCATCTGGCCGAAGCCGACATCGATGGCGAACACCTTGGCTGCGCCGCGGTTCAACAAAACCTCGGTAAAACCGCCGGTCGATGCGCCGACGTCCAGCGCCACCCTGCCCTCGACGAGGACGGGCCACAGGGTCAGGGCGTGGTCCAGCTTCAGCGCGCCGCGTCCGACCCACGGGTGGGCGGGTTGGGCCTCCAGCGCGATGTCGTCGGCGAACTGTTCGGACGCCTTCCGCACGAGCGCGCCGTCGGCCAGAACCAGCCCCGCCTCGATCGCGGCGCGCGCTTGCGAGCGGCTGTCGAATAGGCCGCGTGCGACCAGAAGCTGATCAATCCGCGTCTTCACAGCCTTGCTTTCATCAGGGCGTTAAAGCGACGCCAGACGCGCCAGCGCCGCCTGCAGCTTGACCTTGCCCGCCTCGGCCTCGGCCAGCTTGGCGCGCTGTTCGTCAACGACTTCCGGCGCGGCGCGGGACACGAAGTTGGGGTTGCCCAGCTTCTTGTTCACATGGCCGATGTCGCTGTCGAAGGCGGCGATTTCCTTCTCCAGACGCGCCCGTTCGGCGGTCAGGTCGATGATGCCGGCCAGCGACAGGGCGACGGTCGAACCGCCGGACACGAAGGTAACGGTGCCGGTTGGGGCCGCGTCCGCCGATCCGACCTCGGACACACGGCCCAGGGTCAGGATCAGGTCGCGGTGGCGGGCGATGCGTTCGGCGGTCACGGCATCGGGGGCGACGAAGGCCAGCGGCGGCTTGGCCGACGGCGGCACGTTCATTTCGGCGCGCAGGCCCCGGATTTCACCGACCAGATCGACCAGCCAGCCGATTTCGGCCTCGGCCGAGGCGTCGATGAAGGCGTCCGGCAGCACAGGCCATTCGGCGCCGATCAGCAGACCGTCGCGCGCCGGCCCTTCTTTGCCGAGTTCGGCCCACAGTTCCTCGGTGATGAAGGGCATGACCGGATGCAGAAGCTTCAGCGTCTGGTCCAGCGTCCAGGCGGTCATCGCCCGCGTCTCAGCCTTGGCGGCTTCATCGGCGCCTTGGAAGACAGGCTTGGCCAGTTCCAGATACCAGTCGCAAAAGACGTTCCAGACGAAGCGATACAGGGCGCCGGCCGCATCGTCGAAGCGTCCGCCTTCGATGGCTTGCGACACCGCGCGTTCGGCCTTGGTCAGCTCGCCTCGGATCCAGCGATTGATCGTTTGGTCGACGGTGGCGGGGTCGAAGCCCTCGACGCGGCGCGCCTCGTTCATCTGGCTGAAGCGCGCGGCGTTCCACAGCTTGGTGCCGAAGTTGCGATAGCCCTCGATCCGCTGTTTCGACAGTTTGATGTCGCGCGTGCCCGACAGGATGGCCATGGTGAAGCGCAAGGGATCAGCGCCCAGCTCGTCGATGATGCCCAGCGGATCGATGACGTTCCCCTTGGACTTGCTCATCTTCTGGCCCTTCTCGTCTCGGACGAGGCCATTGATGATGACGCGCTTGAACGGGACTTCGCCCATGAAGTGCTGGCCCATCATCATCATCCGGGCGACCCAGAAGAAGATGATGTCCGCCGCGGTGACCAGGTCGCTGGTCGGATAGAACCGCTCAAGATCCTCGGTCTTCTCGGGCCAACCCATGGTCGAGAAGGGCCACAGAGCCGAGGAGAACCAGGTGTCGAGAACGTCCTCGTCCTGGGTCAGGGCGACCTCGGAATCATAGTCCGCCATCGCCTGTTCGCGGGCGTCCTCTTCCGTCTCGGCGACATAGATTTCGCCGTTCGGGCCGTACCAGGCCGGGATGCGGTGCCCCCACCACAGCTGGCGCGAGATGCACCACGGCTCTATGTTGCGCAGCCATTCGAAATAGATCTTCTCGTACGACTTGGGCTCAAACACCGTATCGCCCTGCTCCACCGCCTTCAGCGCGGGTTGGGCCAAAACCTTGGCGTCGACGTACCACTGGTCCGTCAGCCACGGCTCGATGACCACGCCGGAGCGGTCGCCGTGCGGCACGACGTGTTTGGTCTTCTCGATCTCGCGCAGCCAGCCCTCTTCCTCGGCGCGGGCGACGATGGCCTTGCGCGCGGCGAAGCGGTCTTGCCCGACGTAGTCCGCGGGCACGTCGGGCGTATCGACGTCGGTGATGCGTCCGAAAGCGTCGAGGATATTCAGCGACGGCAGGCCCGCCCGCTTGCCCACGCCGAAGTCGTTGAAATCATGCGCCGGCGTGATCTTCACCGCGCCCGAGCCCTTGGTCGGATCGGCGTAGTCGTCGGCGACGATGGGGATGCGACGACCGGTGATCGGCAGGGTCACCAACTTGCCGACCAGTCCGACATAGCGTTCGTCATCCGGATGCACCGCCACACCTGTGTCGCCCAGCATGGTCTCGGGCCGGGTCGTGGCGACGACGATGAAGTCGCGCGTCTCCCACTCCGTCGCCTTGCCGTCCTCGTCGAAGGCGACCGGATGCTCATAGGTGACGCCATCGGCCAGCGCATAGGCGAAGTGCCAATAGGCGCCGTCCACCTCGCGCTGCTCGACCTCCAGGTCCGAGATGGCGGTTTGGAAATGAGGGTCCCAGTTCACCAACCGCTTGTCGCGATAGATCAGGCCTTCCTTGTGCAATTGCACGAAGACCTTGCGGACGGCGGCGTTCAGCCCCTCGTCCAGAGTGAACCGCTCACGCGACCAGTCGCACGATGCGCCGAGACGGCGCAGCTGACGCACGATGGTCCCGCCGCTTTCGGCCTTCCATTCCCAGATTTTCTCGATGAAGGCGTCGCGACCCATGTCGCGACGGCCGATATTGCCGGCGGCGGCCAGCTGACGCTCGACCACCATCTGGGTTGCAATGCCGGCGTGGTCCGTGCCGGGCAGCCACAGCACCGCCTTGCCCTTCATCCGGTGATAGCGGGCCAGGATGTCCTGCAGCGTGTTGTTCAGCGCATGGCCGATGTGCAGGCTGCCGGTCACATTGGGTGGCGGAATGACGATCGAATAGGCCTCGGCGGCGCCGTCGGTGCTGGGCGCGAACAGGCCGCTTTCTTCCCACTGGGCGTAAAGGCGGGGCTCGGCGGCCTGGGGTTCGAAGGTCTTCTCAAGCATCGTCATTCTTTGTTGCTAATGCTCCGCGCGATACGCGTCGCTACATGAGCATATCGAAAATGCAGAAAGGCGGCCCCTTCAGGAGCCGCCCCTCGGATTAGTCTGGGCTGAAGCGAAGGGTTAGGCGCTGCGCGCGATGCGTTCGACTTCCTTTTGTACCGCCGCCTGAACGATGCCGGGCAGATTGTTGTCCAGCCAGTCCTTCAGCAGCGGGCGCAGCATCTCGGCGACCATCGCCTCGACGGTGTTGCCGCTGACGAAGGGCAGGTCGCCCGAGGCCGACGGAGCCGGCTCAGGCTTCTTGAAGCTGGCGGCCAAGCCCGCAAAGGCCGAGGCGGCGCTGGCGGCGGCGCTGTCGCCGACCAGCGTGTCGTAGGCAGGCGCCGGCTCGGGAGCCGATTCGTAAGCCGGCGCGGGTTCAGGCTCGGGCTGATAGGGCGCGGGCGAATGTTCGACCACGTCCAGATCGCCGATGGTCTCGGCCGGCGCCTCATAGCGGTCGGTCAGTTCCAGCACGTCGTCTTCGACGGCGGCGGGTTCCGGCGTCGGCTCGACCGGGGCGGCGAAGATGGTTTCGGCGGCCAGCGGCTCGGGAACCGGCTCAGGCGTGGCTTCCGGCATGGCGGCGGCCGGCGTTTCGGCCGGGGCCTCGTCTTCAGAGATGATCCGGCGAATCGACGCCAGAATCTCTTCCATGGTCGGTTCCTGGGCGGACTGATCGGTCATGGCGCAACCTTGGGCGAGGCCTGGGTAGAAGGGGTGGGCGCCGAACGACGGATCGCTCGAAACCTGTGCCTTGTCGTCGCATCTTCGCCCGTCGGAATCAACGGGCGGTTTCCGTCCGTATTCGACGCGGTCAGTTCTGCGGCGCCGTGCGCACGACCTCGCCCTTGAGCTGAGCGTCGATCGGCGCGTCGGCGGTGTCAGGCGTGGTCACGATCGGCGGCGAGGCCACGCGGTCCAGCGTCTCGATCACGCCGTCCCACGGCAGGCCGCCGCGTCCCTTGACCTGGTCGTAGTTCGCAGCCGGATCATAGGCCTCGATCGTCGGGTTCAGCGCCGGGCCTTCCAGCTGGCCCATGGCGGCCAGCAGCGAGGCGCGGGCGACATATTCAGCGGCGCGGGCGCTGGCGACCGCCGTCTGGGCGTTGCGCAGCGCCAGTTCCTGGTTCAGCACGTCCAGCGTGGTGCGCAGGCCGACTTGGGCTTCCTGGCGCACGCCTTCGGCCGCGACCGATGCAGCGCGAACCGCTTCGGTGCCGGCCGCGACCGTAGCGCGGGTCGACAGCACCTGGGCGTAGGCCGAGCTGACGTTCTGAAGCACCGTGCGGCGCTCGCCCTCGATGCCGATCTGGGCCGCGTTGGCGCGCTCCAAAGCCTGGGCGACGCGCGAGCGGTTCAGACCGCCGGTGAAGAGCGGCACGGAGAGGGTGGCGCCGGCCGTGAAGCTGCGGCGATCAGCCAGTTCGCCCAGATCGCCCAGATCGTTGGTCGAACCGCCATAGGAGGCGGTGGCGCGCACCGACGGCAGATATTCCGAACGGGCGGCCGCGACGGCGGCCTCGGCGCTTTGCAACTGATAGGTCGCGGCCAGGACAGCGGGATTGCGCTGCAACGCCGTCTCGATGGCGACGTCGAAGTCGCTGGGCACTTCCGGCAGAACCGGCGCGGCTTCCAGATCGGACGGCGATTGGCCGACGACGGCGGCATAGGCGGCGCGCGACGTGGACAGTTGGGCCTGGGCGTTCGCCAGATCGGCTTCGGACTGCGCCTGCGAGGCTTCGGCCTGGGCCACGTCGGTGCGGGTGATCTCACCGACCTCGAAACGGGCGCTGGTTTCCTCCAGCTGGCGTTGCAGCACCGTCAGGTTCTCCTGGCGGATACGCAGGATTTCCATGTCACGGGTGACGTTCACATAGGCCTGGATCACCGACAGCATGACCGACTGCTCGATCTCACGCAGGTTCTCACGGCCGGCCAGGACGCTGGCGCGGGCCTGGTCGATGGCGCGCGAGGTGCGGCCGGCGGTCCAGACGTTCTGGCTGACGCTGACGCCGACATTGGCGCCTTCGGTTTCGGACGACGAGGTCGTGACCTGGGTGTCGGGTATGCCGTCGCCGTTCGTGTCGACGAACTGGGTCACGGCGGGGAAGTCGCTGCGGGTGTAGTCCACGCCTGCCGAAGCGCCGATGGTCGGGCGCAGGCCCGACCGCGCCTGAACCACCGTCTCGTCCAGCGCACGCTGGTTGGCGCGCTGGGCCAGCAGGTTGGGATTGGTCCGATAGGCCAGGGCGATGGCGTCCTGCAGCGTCTCAGCCCAGGCCGGTGCGCCCAGACCGGTCATCACGGCGACCACAGCGGCCGAAGCCAGCACACGCGAGCGTTTCAACATTGTCCGTCCTTGCGTGACGCTCCGAAGAACGCCCGAATGTTTTCTCAAGCGTAACTGCGGCCTGACCGAACCACACGCCAGTTAAGTTTTCTTCACGGTTGCGAACGGGATTTCCGTCGCAACCGCGCGTCTCTTTGATCTTACAGCGCGAAAGTGGGGGTCGGCTTCAGCTCGGCAAGGACCGCAGGCGACGAATCGAACAGTTCGCGGCGCGACAGGCCTTCGCGCGTCTGAACGTAGAGGGCCGCCTTGCCGATGGCGCCGCGACGTTCGACCACGACGATCCGGCCGCCGGGACGCAGGGCCGCGCCCCACGATTCGGGCAGGCTCTCGACGCCGCCTTCGGAAATGATCAGGTCCCATCCTTCGCCGGTCGGCTGAGCCAGCGGCGCGACGACGGTCGCCACGCCCGCGTCCGATAAGGCCTCGCCGACCACGGCGAACACGGCGTCGTCCGATTCCTGAGCCGTGACGCTGACGCCCATTTGGGCCAGCAGGGCAGCGGCGTAGGGCGCGGCGATGGCCAGGGCCTTCTCGCCCTCGCGCGCATCGGCCGCTTGCAGCAGCTTGGCGACGTCGCGCGCCGGCATCAGGCGGCGCTCGCCCGCGATCATCACCGCTTCCTCGGAATAGGCGGCGAAGGCGCGGTCGGGCGCGCAGTACTTTTCACGCGGCACAGCCATCATGGCCAGGTGAATCGCGCGATCCGTCACGTCGTTCACCCGCACCTGCGAGTCGACCATGGCCTTGCGCTCTGCGGTGAAATCCATCTGTAGGCAGCCTTCAACGATAATCCGGGAGGAAATCTCGCGCGCTTATAGGTCCGTGCGTTGCAGCGGACAATCCGATCTGATAGCGAACGCCCCTCGCGATGACCGCCCCCGAGAAATCGGGGACAAAAAGCGGCCTGATGGCGGAGTGGTGACGCAGAGGACTGCAAATCCTTGCACCCGGGTTCGATTCCCGGTCAGGCCTCCATCGCGACGATACGGACGAAGGCCGCCCCTCGGGGCGGCCTTCGCGTTTTCAGCTTCCAGCAAGCGCCGTCGTCGTCAGATGATGAAGCGCAACAGCACTCGTCGCCGCGACATTCAGCGAATCGAAGCCGCCCGCCATTGCGATGCCGATCGGCCGGCAACGGTCGATCAAATCCCTGGGCAGCCCCGGTCCTTCCGACCCCAGCATCAGAGCGACCGGTCCGACGCGCCTGTAGTCCGAAAGCCGCTCGGTCGCCGAAGGCGTCAGCGCCAAGACCTCGACGCCGGCCCGCTGCAGGGCTTCGATAATGTCCGTCGCGGCGGCGACAACAAACGGCGTACGCAGCACCGCGCCGACCGAAACGCGAATCGCCTTGCGGTAGAAGAGGTCGCAGCAGGTCGGATCAAGCAGCACCGCCCTGGCGCCAAACGCGGCGGCGTTCCTGAACAGGCCGCCGACATTGTCGTGGTTGCCGATCCCGCTGGCCACGACGACCACGTCCTGCGGCCCGATATCCGCCAGCACATCGTCCAACGACAGCGGCTCGGGCTTTTTGCCCAAGGCCAGAATTCCCCGGTGCAGGTCGAAACCCGCAATCCGGTCCAGCACGGCCTGGCCTGCGACATAGACGGGCGTCGCGGGCGGCAGAGACGTAATGACATCGCACAAAGCCGCAACGCGCTTTTCCGCCAGCAGCAGCGACAGGGGCCGGCAGCGCGACGCCGTCGACGCCAGTCCACGCACCACCACCTCCCCTTCCGCGATGAACAACCCCTGACGCCCCGTCAGATCGCGTTCGCGGATATCGCGATAGGCCGCAACACGCGGGTCGTCGGGGTCGTCGATAAATATCGTTTCGATTGGCTCGTTTTCCCATTGCAAGATCGGAACGGCCGCTGCTATACGCCCGCCTCCCGAGCAGATGTTCCGCAGTAGCTCAGTGGTAGAGCAGCCGACTGTTAATCGGCTGGTCGTAGGTTCGAATCCTACCTGCGGAGCCACTCGGGGTAAAGACTGAGGCCAGACAAGGCGTTAGGTCAGAAACCTTCCAGACAATCTGATCTGTTTGAACGGCGGCCGAGCTATTGGGCGTCGGCTACCGCGCTCTGGTGTCGCTTTGACGCACCCTGCCCCTGTCCGTAGGTCCAAGCGAACCTTGGCCAACCTTGAGCGTTGGCAAAGCGATCCCTTGCGATCCAGGAGAGACGCCCCGCCTCGATGTCCATCAGTTTTCTTCTCGTCGTCATCCTGGTCCTGCCGTTCCTTGGCGCCATCGTCGCGTCCGGCTTGCCGCGTCACGCACGCACCTCGGCCGCCATTCTGTCGTGGGTCGTGTCCCTGGTCAGCTTGGGGTGTCTTGCCGCGCTATGGCCAATGTTCCAGGACGGCGAGACGCTGCGCTACGAAATCCCGTGGCTGCCGTCGCTCGGCGTAAATCTGGTGCTGCGACTGGACGGACTGTCGTGGCTGTTCAGCGCCCTGATCCTGGGGATTGGCGCCTTGGTGGTGTTGTACGCCCGCTACTACATGTCGCCGAAGGACCCTGTGCCCCGGTTCTTCTCCTTCCTGCTGGCCTTCATGGGCGCGATGCAAGGCGTGGTGCTGTCGGGCAATCTGATCCAGCTGGTGGTCTTCTGGGAGCTGACCAGCCTCTTTTCCTTCCTGCTGATCGGCTATTGGCACCAGAACCCCGCCGCGCGCGAAGGGTCGCGCATGGCGCTGACGGTGACGGCCATGGGCGGCATCGCCCTGCTGGTCGGCATGATTTTGATTGGGCGGATCGTTGGCAGTTACGATCTCGATGTCGTCCTGGCGTCACGAGAGGCGATCCAGACCAGCCCGCTGTATCTGCCAGCGCTGATTCTGCTGCTGCTCGGCGCGATGACCAAGAGCGCGCAGTTTCCGTTCCACTTCTGGCTACCCCGCGCCATGGCCGCGCCGACGCCGGTCAGCGCCTATCTACACTCCGCCACCATGGTGAAGGCTGGAATATTCCTGCTGATCCGCTTCTGGCCCGTTCTGGCGGGGTCCGAGAGCTGGTATCTGATCGTCGGCGGCATGGGCCTGGCGACGCTGCTGCTCGGCGCCTGGTGCGCCATCTTCCAGCATGATCTCAAAGGCCTGCTGGCCTATTCGACGATCAGCCATCTGGGCCTGATCGTGCTGCTGTTGGGGCTGGGCAGTCCGCTGGCCTGTATCGCGGCCATTTTCCACACGGTGAACCACGCCACCTTCAAGGCGTCGCTCTTCATGGCCGCCGGCATCATCGACCATGAGGCCGGCACGCGGGACATGCGCAAACTCAGCGGTCTGTTTCGCTTCATGCCCTTTACGGCGACCCTGGCCATGGTGGCCGCAGCCGCAATGGCGGGCGTGCCACTGCTGAACGGTTTCCTGTCCAAGGAAATGTTCCTGGCCGAGGCGGTGGCCAGCGCTCATACGCACGGCCTGAACATGCTGCTGCCAGCCCTAGCCACCTTGGCCAGCGCCTTCAGCGTTCTGTATTCCCTCCGTTTTATCCACGCGACCTTCTTCGGCCCGACTCCGACCGAACTGGATCGCATCCCGCACGAGCCGCCTGCCTGGATGCGGCGCCCCGTCGAGGTGCTGGTCGCGCTGTGCCTGGTGGTCGGCATCTTCCCGGCTGTGACGGTGGGGCCGTTCCTGAAGAGCGCCGCCGTTTCGGTGCTGGGCTTCGACCTGCCCTACTACAGTCTGGCCCTGTGGCACGGGTTCAACTTGCCGCTGGTGCTGAGCCTCATCGCCCTCGCCGGCGGCGTGGGCCTCTATGTCGTCTTCGGCAAGCGCATCAACGCCAATCCGCGCGGCGGACCATGGGGCTGGAAGCGTCTGAACGGCGGTTGGTTGTTCGAGCGAACCATGACCGGCCTTTTCAAGGGGTCGGAGGCGATGGTTCGCCTGTTGGGCGCCACACGACAACAGGCACAGCTGAGGGCCATCGTCTTGGTCGCCCTGCTGGCGGGCGGGCTGGCAGCGATCGGCGCCGGATTGGTGATCCGCCCGATCATGCCGACATTCACCCTGTCCAACTGGGCCTTCGCTGGTCTTTGGCTGGTCGGCGCCAGTTGTGCAGTCGCAGCGGCATGGCAGGCGAAATATCACCGGCTGGCGGCCGTGGTTCTGATGGGCGGCGCAGGTCTAGCCAGCTGCCTGTCCTTCGTCTGGCTGTCGGCGCCGGATTTGGCCGTGACCCAGTTGCTGGTCGAGGTCGTGACAACCGTCCTGCTGCTGCTGGGCCTGCGCTGGCTGCCGAAACGGCTGGAGACCATTCGCCTGCCAAAGGCCATGGAGAAGCGGTCTCGCCGCCGTCGCCGCATCGACCTGATCATCGCCGCCGCCGTCGGCGCATCGTTGGCGGCCATTTCCTACGCCATCATGACGCGTCCATCGATCGAGGGGATTTCGCGCTTCTTCGTAGAGCACGCCTATAAGGACGCGGGTGGGCGCAACATCGTCAACGTCATCCTGGTCGACTTCCGCGCTTTCGACACCTTTGGGGAAATCACAGTTCTGGGCATTGTCGGCCTGACGATCTTCGCCCTGCTGCGCCGCTTCCGCCCCGCCGACGACACCCTGTCCAATCCCAGCCAGCAGAGCGTGCAGGACGCCTCCGACCGCGATCATGAGACGCGATCGGAGGGCGACACGCTCAAGGAGACCATGCTGATCCCCCGCGTGGTGATGCGCTGGATCTTCCCCTTCATCATCCTGCTCGCCGTTCACCTGTTCCTGCGCGGGCATGACCTGCCGGGCGGCGGTTTCGCGGCGGGCGTGGTCCTGTCGATCGCCTTTATCCTTCAATATATGGCCTCGGGCGCCCGGTGGGTCGAAGAGCGGCTGGCGATCCGGCCCATCTTCTGGATCGGCGCCGGCCTGGTGGTCGCCGCGCTTAGCGGGATCGGATCGTGGCTCTTCGGCTATCCCTTCCTGACGTCCTGGTTCCAGTATGCCGACCTGCCGATTCTGGGTCGCGTGCCGCTGGCCAGCGCCGTGCTGTTCGACTTTGGCGTGGTCGTTCTGGTCGTTGGCGCCACGGTCCTGACCCTGGTCGCCTTGGCGCACCAGTCGCTGCGCAAGCCCAAGCAAAGAGACGCCGAAGATGGAGAGCCGTCATGATGGAGCTGGTTCTCGCCCTCGCCATCGGCGTGTTGTCGGCCTCCGGTGTCTGGTTGCTGCTCCGCCCGCGCACCTTCCAGGTGATCATGGGGCTGTCGTTGCTATCCTATGCGGTCAACATCTTCATCTTCGCGATGGGACGGCTGAGGTCGGGCGCGCCGCCCGTGCTGGCGGGCGAGGTCTCCGATCCCGCGCGCTACACCGACCCGACGCCGCAGGCGCTGGTCCTCACCGCGATCGTCATCAGCTTCGCCCTGACGGCGCTGTTCCTGGTCGTCATCTTGGCGGCACGTGGCATCACCGGCAGCGATCATGTCGATGGCAAGGAGCCGGACGCATGATCGACTGGAACGCCCATCTGATCATCGGCCCCATCGTCCTGCCGATGATTATCGCCGCCGCCATGCTTCTGCTGGACGAGCGTCGCCGAACGCTGAAGGCGGCGCTCAGCTTGAGCGCTATGGCCGCCATTCTGGTCATGGCTCTGGTTCTGCTGCACGAGAGCGCGAACGGCGCCGTGGGCGGCGGCGATACTGCGCGTGTTTACCGCCTGGGATCCTGGGCCGCGCCTTACGGCATCGTCCTGGTGGCCGACCGTCTGTCGACGATGATGGTCGCACTGACCAGCGTTCTGGGTGGATGCGCGCTGATCTTCGCCCTGGCGCGATGGGACCGAGCAGGACCGCGCTTCCACGCCCTGTTCCTGCTTCTGATCATGGGCGTGAACGGCGCCCTGCTGACCGGCGACCTGTTCAACCTGTTCGTCTTTTTCGAAATCATGCTGGCCGCGTCGTACGGACTGGCGCTGCATGGGTCGGGCGAGGCGCGGGTGCGGGCGGGCGTGATCTATATCGCCGTCAATCTGACCGCATCCCTGCTGTTCCTGATCGGCGTCAGCCTGATCTACGGGGTGACCGGAACGCTGAACATGGCGGATATTGCGACGCGGGTTGCGACCGTCGCAACGGATGACTTGGGCCTGTTCCATATCGGAGCGGCGGTGCTGGGCACGGCCTTTCTGATCAAGTGCGCCATGTGGCCCTTGGGCTTCTGGCTGACGCCGACCTATTCGGCGGCGAGCGCGCCTGCGGCGGCGGTCTTCGCCATCCTGTCCAAGGTCGGGGTCTATGTGGTCATCCGCCTCAGTTTGCTGCTGTTTGGCGCCGACGCGGGGGCCTCCGCCGGATTTGGCCTGACCTGGCTGTTCGTCGGCGGACTGGCGACCATAGCGTTCGGCACATTCGGCCTGATCGCCTCTCGCGATTTGTCGCGCGCCGCCGGGTTTGGCGTGATGATTTCTTCCGGCACCGTTCTGGCCAGCCTGGGCGTCGGCGATGCGGCGACGCTCAGCGGCGCGCTCTTTTACCTGATCGGCTCCACCCTGGCCTGCGCAGCCCTATTTTTGCTGGCCGAAATCCTTCAGCGCGGGCGTGAGCCTGACGTCGGCGAGGCGCGCGCTGTTTTCGATGACGAATATCGTGATCCGTTCGACGACGAAGAGCGCAACGAGCCGGGCCTGGTCATCCCGGCGGCCGTCGCGGCCCTGGGCGGCGCCTTTCTGATCTGCACCCTGATGGTCGCCGGCCTGCCGCCCTTGGCCGGCTTCGTCGGAAAACTTTCGATGATCAGCGCCTTGGTCGGCGTTGGCGATGCGGCGGCCTGGACGCTGGTAGCAGTACTTTCCGTGTCCAGCCTCGGCGCCTTGATCGGCCTGACGCGCCTGGGCGTCGGCGCGATCTGGACGCGCGACGAGGATGCGCCAGCTTTCGTGGTGGGTGCGGCCGAGCTGACGGCGGTCGCAGCCCTGCTTGGCGCGTGCGTGTTCTTGGCCATCTTCGCTGGCTCCGCCCTGATCTACACCGACCACACGGCGGCCTGGCTGGCTGACCCGCAAGGCTACATCCACGCGGTGCTGGGCGGGAGCGGGCGATGAGACGCGTCCTCCCTTACCCCGTCCTGTCTCTAGGCCTGTTCGTCGCCTCGATCCTGCTCAGCGCCTCGGTCGCGCCGCCGTCCCTGGCGCTCGCGGTGTTGCTGGCCCTGCTGGCGCCGATCATCATGTTGGCGCTGGGCGTGGATCGCGTGCGGGTGAAGGCGCCGATGGCCATAATGCGCCTCGCCATCGATGTCGTCGGCGACATCGTGCGCTCCAACTGGGCGGTGTCGCACATCATTCTGGGGCGGCGACGGCATGAGCGCACATCCGGCTTCATCCACATCCCGCTGGACCTGCGCGACCGATATGGTCTGGCGGTCCTGGCCATCATCATCACCTCGACGCCCGGCACCCTGTGGGTCGAATACGAAGCCGCGACCGGCCGTCTGCTGCTGCACGTGCTGGATCTGGTGGATGAAGAGACCTGGGTGCGGCTGATCAAGGATCGCTACGAACGTCGGCTGATGGAGATTTTCGAATGACGGCGGCGGTGCTGACCTGGGGCCTGGGTCTGGCCCAACTGATGCTGATCTGCGCCATGGGCCTGGCAGCATGGCGGATCATTCACGGTCCGCGCGCCCAGGATCGCGTCCTGGGCATGGACACCCTTTATCTGAACGGCATGCTGCTGGTGGTGGTGTTCGGCATCCGAACAAGCAGCCAGCTCTATTTCGAGGCCGCCTTGGTGATCGGCATGTTGGGCTTCGCCGCCACTGTAGCCCTGGCTAAGTTCCTGATGCGCGGCGAGGTGATCGAATGACCGAGGCTGATGTTCCCGCATGGGCCGCCATCATCGTCGTCGGCCTGGCGGTCATCGGGTCGGCCCTCTCGCTGCTGGGCGCGGTTGGGCTGGTTCGGCTGAAGACCTTCTATGAGCGCGTTCACGCTCCGACACTCGGGGCCACGCTCGGCATGGCGCTGGTCCTGCTGGCCTCAATCGTCTGGTTTACGGCCGTCGAGCGGCGTTTCATGCCGCGCGAGATCCTGATCGGCCTTTTCCTGACGGTCACGACGCCAGTCACCCTGATCCTGCTGGCCCGCGCCGCCCTGTTCCGCGATCGCACCGAGGGCGCCGAAGACACGCCGAGAAAGGGCTGATCGACCCGCAAAAAAGAAGCCCGGCGGGGGCGCCGGGCTGCAAGCAGGTTCGGTGATGGTGTCCCTGAGGACAACCCCATTCCTTAACCGAAATGGTTTCCAGATCGTTAACCGCCTTCAGTCCGGCAGCCATGTCGTCTGACGCCCTGCTGGCTCGACAGGCCAAGTGATCCGCCAGCCTGCCCCCGCCCGCTCGACGACGAAGCTCCCAGCCGCGCCCGCGCCCGGATAGTCGAAGCGCTTGCCATTCACCGTGATCGTCGCCGCACCCGACTGTTCGATGACGGCCCGCCAGCGGCCGCGCCCGATCGCTGTCGGCGCCATATCTGCACCGTTGATATTGAGCGAGGGAGCCGCCCCATTTGTTCGACCCGACGCCATCAAAGTCGCGCCGTCCGAATCTACAGCGTCCAGCCCATTGCCGCCATCGAGGCGAACCGTCGGCTGGCCCGCTGCAATCAGGGCGACCGGACCGGCCCCGCCATTGATCACCACTAGGGTCTCGGGCGAGACGGCGGCGTCCTCGCCCACCTGCACCTCGGGCGTAAAACGCACATCGCCGCTCAGAGGCGGCAGTCGCAGTTCGAAACGCCCCGCGCCGTCCGCCGTCGTCGCCACGGCCGCAGTATCCGGCGCACGCAGCACGACACGCGCATTGGGCCCCGCCCCGCCGCGCAGCACCAGGACGCCGCCGTCTCGCGTCACGCCATCGATCTGAGGCGGGCGAACCCAGGGCGAGGCCTCGTCGGCCCCCGTCGGCCCCGCCACGCCGCCCTGCTGATCGGAACAGGCTGCGGCAGCCAGGACCGCGACACACGCGACCATCATCCGACGTTTCATCCTGCGCCTCTACGATATAGGACTGGCGACCCAGCGGCTCGAGCCTGTGTTAGCTTGAGCGCCGTCGGTTTGGCCATGGCCAGGCCGCCTATTCGTTTTCTTCGAGGCTCCATGTCCCTGCCCCCCGTTTCGTTCCTGCCCTTCGACGGCTCTTCCGTCTGCCTGTTCTGCGGCGCCTCCGAGACCGCCGATCCCTCCTATACCGAGGCGGCCTACGCCTTCGGCAAGGCGGCGGCTGAGGCCGGCTGGCGGCTGGTCTATGGCGGCGGCGGCGTGGGTCTGATGGGAGCCTCCGCGCGTGGCGCGCATGAGGCGGGTGGCCGGGTCGTCGGCATCATGCCGGCCTTTCTGCGCAGCCGCGAACGCCTGTTCGACGAGGTCGAAACCGTCGTCGTCACCTCAATGCACGAGCGCAAACAGCTGATGTACGACCAATCCGACGCCTTCGTGGTCGCTCCCGGCGGCATCGGCACCCTCGAAGAGGTTGTGGAACTGCTGTCCTGGAAGCGTCTGGACCTGCACCACAAGCCGGTCGTGTTCCTGAACCTGAACGGGTTCTGGAACGGGTTCTTCGACCTGATGAAGCACAGCGTCGCAGAAGGAATGACGCCGCCGTCGTTCCTGGACGCCTGGACCGTCGCCGAAACCGTCGAAGAGGCGATGGCGCAGGTTCAAGCCGGCGGCGATGCGCCGCAATTGAAACATGATCATCGATAAGTGATCATCGCTCATAATCCGCTGCGCGCGTCTTGACAGTTTTTATCGAAAACTGACATGGGAGCGTAGCGGCATGACGCCGTTCTTCATTTCGGAGAGTTTTCCATGCGCGCTCTGCTGATCGCCGCCGCCCTGTTCGCCGCCGCCCCTGCGGTCGCCCAAGCCCCCGCCGCCACCAGCCTGACGCTGGCCGACGCCGCCAAGGCGCCCGCACGCGCCACCATCATCGACGGCGCTCGGTGGTCCTGCGAAGGCGCGACCTGCACCGCTGCTGGCGGCACGGAACAGCCCGCGACGCGCGCCTGCCGCCGCGTGGTTCAGAAGTTCGGTCCCGTGACCGCCTTCTCGTACAAGGGTGTCGCCCTGAGCGCCGACGAACTGGCTGTCTGCAACGCCTAGACTGCGTGAGGCGGCTTAGGCCGCCTCGCCTCTCAGCCGCCGCTGGATGGTTTCGCGACCGATCAGCGGCGCCATGGCCGCCATGTCCGGCCCGTGCTGCTGGCCCGTCAGCGCCAGACGCAGCGGCATGAACAGCGCCTTGCCCTTCGCGCCCGTTTCGGTCTTGACGGCCGAGGTCCACGCCGACCAGGCGTTCTCGTCGATCACTTCCGGCAGCAGACGCAGCGCTGTTTCGATGAAGGTCGCATCTTCGATAACAGGTTGGATCGGACCACGGACGATCTGCGCCATGTCCGCGACGTCGGCAAACTTCGTCAGATTGCCCCGCACCGTATTCCAGAAGGCTTCGCCCAGATCGGCGCCGAGAGCCTGAAGACGCGGCTGCGCCGTCGCATACTCCATGACGTGCAGCGCCTGGGCGTTCAGTCGGTCCAGATCGGCTGTGTCATAGCGCGCCGGCGAACGGCCCATCTTGGAGAAGGCGAAGCTCTGCCCCAGAGCCTCGACCGAGGCGCCGACTTCCAGGGGATCAGAAGTCCCGATCCGGCCGAGGTGGCTGGTGATGGCGATCGGCTCATAGCCTTGGTCGCGCATGTCGCTGATCGACAGCGATCCCAGGCGTTTGGACAGGGCCGCGCCGTCGGCGCCCACCAGCAACGGCATGTGGGCGAACCCCGGAACCGTCGCGCCTAGCGCCTCGAAGATCTCGATCTGCGCCCCGGTGTTGGTGACGTGGTCCTCGCCCCGGATGATGTGCGTGATGGCCATGTCGATGTCATCGACGACCGACGGCAGGGTGTAGAGGAACAGGCCGTCCTCGCGGATCAGCACCGGGTCCGACATTGAGGCGGTGTCCACCTCCGCATGACCGCGCGCCAGGTCTTCCCAGGCGACGCGCTTGCCGTCCAGCTTGAAGCGCCAATGGGGACGACGCCCCTCGGCTTCGTATGCGGCCTTCTGCTCTTCGGTCAGTTCCAGCGCCGCGCGGTCATAGATCGGCGGCAGGCCGCGCGACAGTTGCACCTTGCGGCGACGGTCCAGCTCGTCGGCGGTCTCATAGGCGGGATAAAGCCGCCCGGACGCCTTCAGCTTAGCGGCCGCTTCTTCGTAGCGATCGAACCGTTTGGACTGGTTGTAACGCTCGTCCCACGGCATCCCCAGCCAGGTCAGATCGTCTTCGATCCCCTGTTCGAACTCGGGCGTGGAGCGCGCCAGGTCGGTATCGTCGATGCGCAGGACGAACGATCCGCCCTGCCCCTTGGCGAACATCCAATTCACCAGGGCGGTGCGGACATTGCCGACGTGCAGCTTGCCCGTGGGCGACGGGGCGAAACGAACCTTGACGGACATGGATAGACGACCTCGAAAGCGAGGCGGCTAGGTCGCCCCGCAACCCGGCGAAGTCAAGGCGCGTAAGGCTTAAACCTCAGTCGTCGCGATGAACGCGTTCGCGGCGTTCGTGGCGCTCCTGGGCTTCGACCGACAGGGTCGCCGTCGGACGGGCTTCCAGACGCCCCAGGCTGATGGGTTCGCCCGTGTCCTCGCAGTAGCCGTAGGAGCCGTCCTCGATCCGGCGCAGCGCGTCGTCGATCTTGGAGATCAACTTGCGTTGGCGGTCGCGGGTGCGCAACTCCAGCGCGCGATCGGATTCCGAAGACGCCCGGTCCACCAGATC
The DNA here is from genome assembly GCF_022654015.1 of Brevundimonas diminuta. Lineage (NCBI taxonomy): Bacteria > Pseudomonadati > Pseudomonadota > Alphaproteobacteria > Caulobacterales > Caulobacteraceae > Brevundimonas > Brevundimonas diminuta. The sequence goes on along the minus strand of NZ_CP073063.1, from coordinate 1,369,975 downwards.
GGGGTGGTTCTCGGTCTCAGCTTTCAGATTGACGACCGTGCCCTTGGACTCGCGAAGGATCTCATCCTTCCAGGCCAGCAGCTTCTTCTTGAAATAGGCTTGCTGCCGTTCGTTCATGAACGGCTCGCTGTCAGACGGCCGATACGGGCCGGTTTCGTCGGACACAACGGACGCCAAGGCGCTCATCGATCTCACGCTCTCTAACACGCCCCCCTGTGGCGTAGATGGCCGTATAATCAGCCCGTCGAGTCGCGGCAACGCGGTTCTCGATTCCGTGATGAAAATAGGGCGACTAACCGCCTGACAGTGGCAAAAGTCACTCACTACCGAAGCTTAGCCGCCTGATGTCAGACGATTATTTCGTATCAGGGGCGGTTGCGGCGCATTTCCGCCTTCGCCAGTTCGACTGAAGCGCGCAGGTCGATCTGATCCAGCAAGGCGGCCAGGTCCTTGTCGTCGTCATCGGTGCGCTCTTCGCGCAGGCTCCGCGCCAGTCGATCCAGAGCCCCCTCGTCGGCGTCGCCGTTCAGCAGGGCCAGCTTGATTTCGTCGAGGCGATCCAGAAGACCGCTGCCGCGCCGGATCGCACGGCGTCGCTTTTCCAGAGGTCCCTCGACCCCTTGAAGGGCCATCAGGGCCGAGACGTCAGAGACCCCGGCCGTTGCCGCGCTGGCGGTCGTTGCAGCGGGCGCGGACGCAGCCGCGGCCTGCCCCAGCGAAAAGCCGCTGGCGGATCGCGTCGGACGTGTGCTCGCAGGCGTGCTGACGCCGTTGGGGCCGACAACCTTCATGTGCAGGTGCTCCACGTCATGAAACCATGGATGACGGGCGGCGATGACTGTTTGGTTAACGCCCCGGCAAATCCTGCCGCTTCTTTGGCCGTGAAAGGTCGATCGGCATTGAATTCACGTCGTTAATTCTCCGGCACGATCCTCGCACGGACGACAGCATAACGTTGCGTGGACGCCTGACCGATGCAAAATCTGCTTGCCCGCCTGATCGCCTCCGTCGCCGCGACGCTCGTCGTCGCCGGCGGCGCGACCTCGGCGCTGGCCCAGTCGCAATCGCGCATCAAGGACATCGCCGCCGTCGAGGGCGTGCGCGGCAACCAGCTGGTCGGCTACGGCATGGTCATGGGGCTGAACGGGACGGGCGATTCCCTACGCAACTGCCCCTTCACTCGCCAGTCGCTGGAAGGCATGACCGAGCGGCTGGGCGTCAACATTCGCGGCGCCAACGCCAACACCAAGAATATGGCCGCCGTCATGGTCACGGCCGACCTGCCCGCCTTCGCCACGCCCGGCTCGCGCATCGACGTGTCGGTGGCCTCCATGTGCGACGCAAAGAGCTTGCTGGGCGGTTCGCTGGTCGTCACCAGCCTGCAAGGCGCGGACGGTCAGGTCTATGCGGTGGCGCAAGGCTCGGTCCAGACCGGCGCCGTCTCGGCGTCGGGCGGGTCGGGGTCGTCGGTGACGCGCGGCGTGCCGACCGCGGGCCGCATCGCCTCGGGCGCTCTGGTCGAGCGCGAGACCGGCTTCCAGATGGCCAATATGAACGAGGTGCGCCTGAATCTGCGCAACCCCGACTTCACCACCGCCCAGCGCGTCGCCGCCGTCGTCAACGCCGCCTATCCGGGGTCGGCCCTGGCCGAGAACGGTACGGTCGTGTCCCTGCGCGCGCCCGGCGAACTGGGCATGGCGGGCTTCATCAGCCGGATCGAGAACCTGGCTGTCAGCGTCGATACACCCGCCAAGGTCATCATCGACGAGGTCAACGGCGTCATCGTGATGGGCGACGCCGTACGCATCTCTCGCGTCGCCATCGCTCAGGGCAATCTGACCATTTCCGTAGACGAACAACCGCAGGTCAGTCAGCCGGCGCCCTTCAGCCGGGGCCAGACCGCCGTCGTGCCCTCGACCCAGGTGAACGTCGAAGAGGATTTGGGCACCCAGATGCGGCTGGTTGGCGGTGGCGCCAACCTGTCTACCCTGGTCAATGGCCTGAATGCTCTGGGCGTCAGCCCGCGTGACATGATCAGCATCCTGCAAGCCATCAAGGCCGCCGGCGCCCTGCAGGCCGACATCGAGGTGATGTGAGCATGACCGACCTGACCGTCTCCGCCGATCTGCTGCGCCCCGCCGCGGCCGCGCCCACAGCCGTGAATCGCGACAAGATTGCGGAAACCGCCAAGGCCTTCGAGGCGACCTTCATCTCGCAGATGCTGAAGCCGATGTTCGAAGGCCTGTCGACCGACGGCCTGTTCGGCGGCGGCCAGGGCGAGGCGACATGGCGCAGCTTCATGCTGGACGAAATGGCCAAGTCGACGGTGAAGGCCGGCGGCATTGGCCTCAGCAATACGGTGATGGCCGAAATGTTGAAGATGCAGGAGGGCCGGCAATGAGCGACACCGAACTGGCCCAGGCGCGGGTTCGTCAGTTGACGACCCTGACCTTGCGCCTGACCGAGCGGCTGAAGGCCGAAACAGCCGCCTTCGCCGATGGCCGTCCTCAGGATGTGGCGGCTGGTCTGTCGGAAACGCAGGAGATGGCCAATCTCTACCGTCGCGATTCCGCCCATGTGAAAGCCAATCCGGCGCTGCTGAGCGGCGCTCCGCTCGAAGATCGAAAGACCCTGATCGACGCCACGCGTGAATTCGACGCGGCCCTGACGCGACACAGCCGCGCCGTCGACGCCGCGCGTCAGATTTCCGAGGGTCTGGTCCGCGCCATCGCGGCGGAGGTCACCGCCGCCCGCACCCCCGCTTCCGCCTACGCCGCCAACGGCCGCGCCTCGCAGGGCGACGGACGCGCTGTCGCCCTGAACCGAATGGCCTGAACAGGACAGCCTTTAGCCGTTCGCAAATCACGGTTCGCGTCCTAAGGGTCATTGCCTATTTTTTAAGCGACTGTGTGCCAGCATGGCCTCATGACGCTGACCACCCGCCTCCTAGGCCTGGCCTTCGCTTCCGCCGACACCCTGGTCGAGGTGGATCCAAAAGGCGTGGTCGCCTTTGCGATCGGCGCGGGCGCCGTGGCCGGCGAGGACGCGGGCGCAACCTGGACAGGCCGTCCCCTGCTCGATCTGCTGCACGACGGCGCCTCCACCCTGACCGCCCTGCAAGGCATGAAGGCCGGCGTGCGTATTCCGGCGACGTCGATCCTTGTGGCGGCCGGTCCCGACCGCGTGCGCCGCGCCTCGTTCCGCGCCTTCGTCCTGCCGCAGATGGCGCCGGCCGTCTCCTGCGCCATCTCCTACGAAGGCCCGGCCTTCGCGCTGGAGGATCTGGACACACGGCCGCTTCTGGAACCGGAAGATTTCCTGGCCGACGCCGGGCGCGTGCTGGAATCCAATCCCGACCTGGCCCTGTCCTTCCTCGACATCACCGGGTTGGAGAACGTCACCGGCGAAGCCGCCGACCGTCTGAACCGCCGCATCGAGGCCACGCTTCAGTCCGCCGCCGTCGAGGGATCGAGCGCGTCACAGGTCACCGGCGTCCGCTATGCCCTTCTCCGCCCCGCCAACGACCGTCGCGACATCGCCGCCGAAATCGTGGAAGCCGGTCGCGCCGAAGGCCTGTCGCTGGGTGCGGAGGCGTTCAGCTCGCCCGTGCCGCCCGGATCGGATTCCCTGTGCGTGCTGCGCGCCATGCGGTTCGCCATCGAAGGCTGCCTGAAGGGCGACGGCCTCGCCAATCCGCAGATCGCCTTCGCAGACTCCCTGAAGCGCACCTTCCGCGACGCCGAGACCTTCCGCAGTCTGGTCAAGTCGCGCGAGTTCCAGGTCCACTATCAGCCCATCGTCCATCTGGATTCACGAGCGGTCCATCACTTCGAGGCCCTGACCCGATTCAGCGGCAACAGCGGTCCCGCCGAAGCCATTCGCATGGCCGAGGAGCTGGACATGATCGAGTCATTCGATCTCGCCGTGGCGGAGAAGGTGCTGAAGCGGATGCGCCAGCCCGGCGCCGGCCTGCTGAAGATGGCGATCAATGTCTCGGGCGCCTCGCTGGGCGACGACACCTATGTCGAGCAGTTGCTGCGCATGACCGCCGGCGCGCCCGAGGAGCGTCGTCGCCTGATGGTCGAGGTGACCGAAACCTCCGCCGTCGCAGACATCGAAGCCGCCGACCGTCGCCTGGCTGCGCTGCGCGAAGCCGGCATCAAGGTCTGCATCGACGATTTCGGCGCCGGGGCCGCCGCCTTCGACTATCTGCGCAAACTGTCTGTGGACTCGGTCAAGATCGACGGGGCCATCGTGCGCGACATCCAGACCGACCAACGCTCCAAGGCCATGCTGCACAGCATCGTCGAAATGTGCCGCTCGATGAGGCTGGAAACCATTGCCGAGATGATCGAGACCGACGGCGTCGCATCCGAGCTCAAGGCGGCGGGCGTCGAATACGGCCAAGGCTGGCTGTTCGGCCGGGCCGAAGCCGAGCCGCGCACCCAACTATCCAGCCCGTCGATGGTTCGTCGCAAAGGCGCCGTCGAGGCCTGGGGCTGACCGACCTCAGAGCTGGACCGTGCGCGTGATCTTCAGCGCCGCCAGGAAATCCACGTCGTGGCTCACCACGATCAAGGCGCCGTCATAGGCGTTCAGCGCCTCTTCGACCGCCGCGATGGCGTCGAGGTCGAGGTGGTTCGTCGGCTCGTCCAGAACCAGCAACTGCGGCGGCGTCGCGCCTGTCATGACGCAGGCCAGGCCCGCCCTCAGCCGCTCTCCGCCCGAAAGTTCGCCGACCCGGCGCTGCGCCGCCGTGTTGCGAAACAGGAACCGCGCCAGCGCCGCCTGGGCGTCATTGACCGACCCTTGCGGGTTCAACCGTCGCCACTCCTCCACCAGCGTTTCGTCCGGGCTCAGGATCTTGACCTCCTGATCCAGCAGCACCGCCCGCACAGGCCGCTCGACGCGCCCTGTCGTCGGTTGCAGATCGCCGGTGATCAGCCGCAATAGGGTCGTCTTGCCCGCGCCGTTCGCCCCCGTGATCGCGACACGTTCCGGCCCGACCAGCTTCAAATCAATCGGCCCGACGATCGCCCGCCCCTCAGGTGTCGCCCAGCCTGCCTGGTCCAATGTGAGCACCGCCCGTCCCGCTGGCAGGCCGGTCGTCGGCATCGGGATCGCCAGCGTCCGCGTCCGCTCCACGCGCGCCTGGGCTGAGGCCAAGGCATCCTTCGCGGCCTCGGCCTGACGTTCGGCCAGCAGTCGGCCGCGCCCGCCGGTGTTTTCAGCGCGCTCGGCCCGTGCGCCCAGCAGGATTTTCGGCATGTCGCCCTTGTTGGCCTTGCGGCGGCCGACGGCGTCGCGGCGTGACTGGGCCTCCGCGCGGTGCTGAGCCTCGCCGCCGACACGCGCGAGGTCGCGTTGAGATTGGGCCAGATCCCGCGTCGCCGCCTCGCGTTCCAGCGCTTTTCGCTCGACATAGGCGTCATAGCCGCCGCCGTAGCTGGCGACGCCAAGGCTCGACACCTCAAGGATTCGGTCCATGCGGCGCAACAGGTCGCGATCATGGCTGACAACCACGACCCCGCCGTCCCAACGCGCGATGACATCGGCGACCAGCGGACGCGCTTGGGCATCCAGATGATTGGTCGGCTCATCCAGCAGGATCAGATCTGGCCGGCACAGCCTCAATCCCGCAAAGCGCAACCGCGTCTGCTCGCCCCCGCTGAGACTGGACGTCAGGCGTTCGAGGTCCACATCCGACAGCCCGACGTCGCGCAAGGCCTCCTCAAGACAAGTCTCTAACGTCCAGTCGGCCTCGGCCAGATCGTCAGCCGTTCCCTGCCCCGCCAAAGCCCGCGCCAAAACCGCCAGCGCTCCTTCGACGCCGAGGGTTTGAGCGACGGTCTCAGCAGGCGTCGGCTCATAGCGTTGATCCAGGACGCCGACCGTTCCGGCTCGCGCGACAGCCCCTTCGGCCGGCGCGGCTTCGCCCGAGATCAGGCGCAGCAGCGTGGTCTTGCCCGCGCCATTGCGGCCGACGACGCCGGTGCGCTCAGGCCCGAACGTCAGGCTCAAATCGTCGAAAAGAGTGGCGCCGTCCGGCGTCCTAGCGGCGACCCTGTCGAGTGTCGCGAGTGCGGACGGGGACGCGTTTCGGCTTGGGCTGATTGGCATTGAGGATCACGAGCAGCATGGCGGACAGGGCGGAACCGGTGGCCAATGCGATGATCATGATCGTCATACCTTCTGCAAAACGCGTCAGAGCAAGGAGGATGGGTCGTAATCCCGCAATGCGCAAGTCTGGCGTCGAACACGGCCGCGTGAGAAGCTTGGCATTGAGGAGACAATCATGAAAACCGTCGTCACCCCCGCGATCGTCTCCGCCCTCGCTTGCGCCGCCTGCGCCACCGCGCCGAACGCGCCGCCTCCACCCCCGAACTACAGCGCCGTGCCGACCCAGGCGCCGACGCCCAACGCGCGGCTCTATGCCGCCTGCCTGCAGCAGGCCGCCGCGGCCGGCACCTATCGCCGCGCGGACAACGGGGACGGCGCGGAATATATTCTGTTCACCTGCACGGGTGCGCCGGCCGCGGCCTTTGCTGCGGCCTTGATCCCGTGGAGCGAGAAGATCGGATCGACATTCCAGCGTGACGGCCGCACGTTCCGCTCGACCGCAAAGGTCGAGGCCGACCTGTACGGCGTCGATTCCTGCTCGACCGATGCGACGGGTGGTGACGCCATCTGCATCCTGTCGTTCAACGCCGGCGACTTTCTCGACCAATAGGCTGGCGGCGGCTAGACCAGCCGTCATGCAAACCCGTTTCCGCATCGAAGACCCCGCCGGCGCCGCCGCGCGGCGCGAGGCCGCGGTCCAGCGCCTGCGGGACGAAACGGGCATAGACGAAGCCATGATCGACGCCTTGGTCGAAGGCTTCTACGCCCGCCTCCGCGACGATGCCCTGATCGGCCCGATCTTCGCAGACAGGATCACGGACTGGGCGCCGCATCTGAAGCAGATGAAGCTGTTTTGGTCGTCGGTCGCCCTGTCGACCGGCGTCTATCAGGGCCGGCCGATGCCGAAACACCTGCCGCTTCCGATCGATGCGCGGCATTTCGATCGCTGGCTTGAGCTGTTCGCCGAAACCGCGCGCACCCTGTGTCCACCCGTCGCCGCCGACTACTTCGTCGAACGCACCCGCCGCATCGCCGAACGCCTGGAACTGGGCGTCGCCAACGCCAGCGGCGTGCTTCTGGCCAAGGGCGAGCGTTTCGTGCGGCCTACGCCGGCGTGGGCGCCGGAATGATGCGCCGGCAGCAATGTTCCTACATTGTTCTTGCTTCAATCCGGCAATTCGTCCCCATATAGCGATGTCGCGCCGGACCCGCCGGCCCTCCTCCGCGTTCTCCGGACAGCATGACCGAAAAGCATAACTTCATCCGCGTTCGCGGCGCCCGCGAGCATAACCTCAAGGGCGTGGATCTCGACATTCCGCGTGAGCAGCTGGTGGTGATGACCGGCCTGTCGGGGTCGGGTAAATCCTCGCTGGCGTTCGACACCATCTATGCCGAGGGCCAGCGCCGCTATGTCGAGAGCCTGTCGGCCTACGCCCGCCAGTTTCTGGAGCTGATGGGCAAGCCGGACGTGGATCTGATCGAAGGCCTGTCCCCGGCCATCTCGATCGAACAAAAGACCACCTCCAAGAACCCGCGCTCGACAGTCGGCACGGTGACGGAAATCCACGACTATATGCGTCTGCTGTGGGCGCGGGTCGGCGTGCCCTATTCGCCGGCGACCGGCCTGCCCATCGAGAGCCAGACTGTCAGCCAGATGGTCGACAAGCTAGTCGCCCTGCCCGACGGCGAGCGCATCCTGCTGCTCGCTCCTGTCGTTCGCGGCCGCAAGGGCGAGTACAAAAAAGAGATCGCCGAGTGGCAGCGTCAGGGCTTCCAGCGCCTGAAGATCGACGGCCAGTTCTACCCGATCGACGAAGCGCCCACCCTGGACAAGAAGTTCAAGCACGACATCGACATCGTCGTGGACCGGATCGTCACCAAACCGGATCAGGAAGCGCGCTACGCCGACAGCTTGCAGACGGCGCTGGGTCTGGCCGACGGCATCGCCAACGCCGAATGGGCCTCGACTGCGGAAGGCGAGACAGCGCCGCGCTCCATCCTGTTTTCCGAACGCTTCGCCTGCCCAGTGTCGGGGTTCACGATCAGCGAGATCGAGCCGCGCCTGTTCTCGTTCAACAATCCCTTCGGCGCCTGCCCGGTCTGTGACGGCCTGGGGGTCAAACTGGCGTTCGACGCCGATCTGGTGATCCCGGACCGCGACAAGACCCTGCACAAGGGTGCCGTGGCGCCATGGGCGCGTGGGCCGTCGCCGCTCTACACCCAGACGTTGCAGTCACTGAGCCTTCACTACGGCTTCTCGATGGACAAGCCGTGGCGCGACCTGCCCGCCCAGGCGCACAAGGCCATCCTGCACGGCACGGGGTCCGAGAAGATCAAGTTCGTCTATGACGACAACGCTCGAAAGTACGAGGTCTCCAAGCCGTTCGAGGGGGTGCTGCCGAACCTGGAGCGCCGCTGGCGCGAGACCGACAGCGCCTGGGTGCGCGAGGAACTGGCCCGCTATCAGTCCGAGACGCCCTGCGACGCCTGCCACGGCAAGCGGCTAAAGCCCGAAGCCCTGGCGGTCAAGGTCAGCGGCGAGGACATCGCCGACATCTCCACCCTGTCGATCTCCAAGGCCTATCTGTGGTTCTCGACGCTGGAAGAGAATCTGACCGAAAAGCAGATGGAGATCGCCCGGCGCATCCTGAAGGAAATCTGCGACCGGCTGCGATTCCTGAACAACGTCGGCCTGGACTATCTGAACCTGTCCCGATCCTCCGGCACCCTGTCGGGCGGCGAAAGCCAGCGTATCCGCCTGGCGTCGCAGATCGGCTCGGGCCTGACCGGCGTCCTCTATGTGCTGGACGAGCCGTCCATAGGCCTGCACCAACGCGACAACACCCGCCTGCTTGAAAGCCTGAAGGGCCTGCGCGACCTCGGCAACTCGGTTCTCGTGGTCGAGCATGACGAAGAAGCCATCCTGACCGCAGACTACGTCATCGACATGGGCCCGGCCGCCGGTGTTCATGGCGGCCAGGTCTGCGCCGAGGGCACGCCGGCCCAGGTCATGGCCAACCCCAAGTCCCTGACCGGCAAATACCTGACCGGTGAGCGCGAGATCGAAATCCCCGCCGAGGGTCGCCGCCCCATCAACCGCAAGCGGATGCTTAAGATCAGCGGCGCCAGCGGCAACAATCTGAAGAGCGTCACGGGCGAAATCCCCGTCGGCGTCTTCACGTGCATCACCGGCGTCTCGGGCGGCGGCAAGTCCACCTTCACCATCGAGACCCTGTACAAGGCCGCTGCGCGTCGGCTGAACAATGCATCGGAAGCCCCAGCCCCGTTCGACCGGATCGAAGGCCTGGAGCATTTCGATAAGGTCATCGACATCGACCAGTCGCCCATCGGCCGCACCCCGCGCTCGAACCCCGCGACCTACACCGGCGCCTTCGGGCCTATCCGAGACTGGTACGCCGGCCTGCCGGAATCCAAAGCGCGCGGCTACGGCCCCGGCCGGTTCAGCTTCAACGTCAAGGGCGGGCGCTGCGAGGCCTGCCAGGGCGACGGCGTCATCAAGATCGAGATGCACTTCCTGCCCGACGTCTATGTAACCTGCGACGTTTGCAAGGGCAAACGCTACAACCGCGAGACGCTAGAGATCGTGTTCAAGGGCAAGTCCATTTCGGACGTGCTGGACATGACGGTCGAGGAGGCCGCCAGCTTCTTCAAGGCCGTGCCGCCCATCCGCGACAAGATGCTGACGCTGGAACGGGTCGGCCTGGGCTACGTCAAGGTCGGCCAGCCGGCGACCACCCTGTCGGGCGGCGAGGCCCAGCGCGTCAAACTGTCGAAGGAACTGTCGAAACGCGCCACCGGCCGCACACTCTACATCCTCGACGAGCCGACGACCGGCCTGCACTTCGAGGATACGCGCAAGTTGCTCGAGGTGCTGCAGGAACTGGTCGAGGCCGGAAACACTATTGTGGTGATCGAACACAATCTCGATGTCATCAAGGTTGCCGACTATCTGCTCGACTTCGGTCCCGAGGGCGGCGACGGCGGCGGCGAGATCGTCGCGGTCGGCACACCCGAGCAGGTCGCCGACAACATGGCCAGCTGGACCGGCAAATACCTCAAGGAGGTGCTGGATCGGCACGAGGACCGCCGCAAGGCGCGTGTGGCGGCTCTGGGCGGGTCAGTCGATGCTCCGGCCAAGAAGAAAAGGGTGAAGGCGTCGGCCTAATCGTTAGGAAAGGACGTCGGTCGATTGACCCCCTCGAAGTCCATTCCAGGCCGCTGCGAACGGGGCATACAGGACCGCGAGTTGCAGCGCGGCCAGGAAGGCGTTGACGATCGACGACACCAGGATCGCAGGCCAGGCCTGCATCAGGATCTGACCCAGTCCCTCGCCGTCAAACCGCGCCAGCGTCTGGATGCCGCCGGTGGCGAGGTCTGCGGCTGCGCCGATGATCATGCCCAAGATGCTGACGATCAGGGACATGATGATGGCGATTACGGCCATGCCCAGCAGCGACCAGAAATGACCTTTTGTGGCGGCGAACGATTCCACGATGGTGATCTTGCGGCGATCGATCGTCATGGGAACCGCAAGGCTGAACTTGATCGCCAACCAGACGATCAGGGCAAAGACGGCGAAGATCAGCAGCACGCCGGCCAAAATCAGCAGCGCCTGCCCCGACGCCGCGCCGAAACCGATGGTCGCGCCGACCACCATCATGCCGACGCCCGACGCCGAACCGACAGCCAGGCTGACGATCAGGCTGACCGCCAGAACACGGACCTCATCCATGCCAAAACGCAGATAGCCCCAAGACGACTCGTCCGGCCGCAGAACCGAGCGCGCCACCGCCGCGCTCAGCACCGCGCCGACCAGCAGGCCAATGGGCGCGGCCCAGATCAGGGCTCCGGCGTAAGTCTGACCCAAGGCCTGAAACTCCGCCATCGACGGGTTGGCCGACTGTTCCAGCGCTTCACCCGCCGCCATCAGGCTGGCCCACTTGTCGGCGCCCAGGCCGAACATGGCGACATAGACGGCCAGATAGACCAGGCCCCATGCGACCGCGACGATCGGATGCCGACGAACGACCCGGAAGCCTTCGAAGGCCGCGTCGGTGGCGGAAAAACTCATGACAACTCCGGGAGCAGATTCGCGGCGCACCCTAGCGCATCCGCAAGTCTACGTCCCGCACCGCCACCCACGCGGCAAAATGCACACGCTCGCCTCAGTTCGCCGAAGCGATCGTCCAGTCCGCGATCTGGGTGTTGATGTCGCGGGTCGCCGTGTCGAAAGCTGCAACGATGGCGGACACACGGTTGTCGCCGGCGGGCTGGGTTACGGTGAATATCCGCTCCACCGAGCGGCCTTCCTCGGGACGAATGGTGCCGCCGCCCGCGCGCCGTTCCGGGGTGGAGCGCAGCTGCGCCCGCGCGGTCACGACGACGTCCGGCACGGCCCCCGGCGCGGCGTAACGCGCCTCGAACGTCGTGACCGTGACTTGAAGGATCAGCGGCGGCGTTCCCGGTTCGCGACGACCCAGCACGCGAATGCGGTCGGCCCGATTGGCGAACGCCGCTTTCAGGCTGTCGTCAAACAGGGTCGAGGCAGGCGACACCCAGCGTGCGCCGCCGATATAGGCCGTCTCCAGACCCGTCACGCCCAGGATTTTGTCGTCGCCGGTCGCATCAGGGAACTCGATGCGGCGGATGGATACCGTCAGGGGCGCCGGCGTGTCGCCCACCGCCGACGGCGCGGCCATCGGCAGGCCGAACCGATAGTTCTGCACCGGGTCCGGTGAGGACAGCAGGGCGCATCCGCTCAGCGCGGTCAGGACAGCGGCGGACACCGCCAGTCGAAGGACAGGACGAAGGATCACGGCTGCACCTCCAGCTCTTTGGATTTGGGACGACCGATGAAGTCGCGCGGGCTGGCGCGGACGTCGTCGATCAGGGATTGCAGAGACCGGGTGGCGTCCTGCAGTTCTTCGATCGTGCCGGTCAGTTGCGGCAGGCTGGTCGTCGCAAAGTCACCCAGCGGACGCTCCAGACCCGTGATCGAACGGTTGGCCGAGGCGATCGCCGTGCGGGCCTCCGCCGTCGCCGAGTTGATGTTGGCGATGGCCTGGCGACCATCCGTATTGATGATCTGACGCGTGTCGACGGCCAGGGCCTGGTATTCCTTCACCGCCGCGTTGGCGTTGGTCACGGCCTCTTCCAGCTGCTGGAAGATGGCCTTGCGGGCTTCCAGTTCGGTCGTCAGGGCCTCGACGTTCTTCACGCTGGTGGAGAAGCTGCGGATATTGTCGTCGGACATGACGCGGTTGATCCGGTTCAGCGCATCCACGGTCTGGGCCAGCACCGTGCCCGAACCGCTCAAGAGTTCGGCGATCGGCGACGGCTGGCTTTGCAGCACGGGCACGACATTGTCCGGATACTGCTCTTTCAACAGGGCGCTGTTGGGCGAGCCGGCGGTGATCTGGATGTAGTTCAGGCCGGTGATGCCTTGCGGCTCCAACTGTGCGCGCGAGGTCACGCGCACCGGGGTCGTGCCGTCCACGCGGACACGGGCGATGACCTGATCGCCGCGCTTGGTGTCGATGTTCAGATCGGTGACCTCGCCGACGCGGATGCCGTTGAAATGCACCTCGCCGCCTTCGGACAGGCCGTTCACCGGCCCATAGAAGACGATGTCGTACATGTCGTAGTCGCTGTTGAACTGCAGCCGGGCCAGCCAGATGGTGAACACCGCCAGGGCCGCCAGAAGGGCGACGGTGGCGATGCCGACGGCGGCGTAATGTGCGTCTCTTTCCATGATCCGCTCTCCTCAGGCGGCAGACTTGGTGGCTGCGCGTCCGCGCGGCCCCAGGAAATATTCTTTGATCCACGGATGGTCGGAGCCTTCCAGCTCCTGCACCGTGGCCTTTTCCACGACCCGCTTGTCCGCCAGCACCGCCACCTTGTCACAGATGGCGTAGAGCGTATCGAGGTCGTGAGTGATCATGAAGACGGACAGACCGAGGTCGTCCGCCAGTTGCCGGATCAGATCGTCGAACGCGGCGGCGCCGATGGGATCCAGGCCCGCCGTCGGCTCGTCGAGAAACACCAGCTCGGGATCCAGCGCCAGCGCACGCGCCAGGCCGGCGCGCTTCTTCATGCCGCCTGACAGTTCGGCCGGCTTCAGATGGTGATGCTCGGGCTTCAGACCGACCATGGCGATCTTCAACTCGGCCAACTCATAGATGACCGATTTTGGCAGTTTGGTGTGTTCGACCAGGGGAGAAGCCACGTTCTCCAGCACGCTCAGCGAAGAGAACAGCGCCCCTTGCTGGAACAGGATGCCGGTGCGCTTTTCGATGTCGGCCGCCTCGGCCTTGGTCAGGTTCGCCCGGTCGTAGCCGAGCACCTTCACCGATCCGCCCTCCGGCTCCTTCAAGCCGATGATGGTGTTCAGCAGCACGGTCTTGCCCGCGCCCGATCCGCCGACGACGCCCAGGACTTCGCCGCGCACCAGGTCGAGGTCGAGGTTCTCGTGGATGGTGCGCTCGCCGAACTGACTCAGCAGGCCGCGCACCTCGATCAGGTTTTCTGGCGCCTCGGTCATATGTTCAGCTCCAAGAAGACCAGGGCGAACACGGCATCCAGGAAGATGATGGCGAAGATGGCCTGCACCACGGCGGCCGTCACGCGGCGGCCCAGGCTTTCGACATCGCCGGCGACGGCCATGCCCTGACGACAACCGATGGCGGCGATCACCAGGGCGAAGACCGGCGCCTTCACCAGACCAACCATCAGATGCTGGGCCATGGTGCCATCCTCGACCAGACGCTGGAAGAAGAAGGACGGGCCGAGATTCAACGAGCTCCAGCACACGACCAGACCCCCTATAAGACCGCCGATCATGCCCATAAAGGTCAGCAGCGGCAGCATGATCACCAGCGACGCGACACGAGGAATAACAAGGGCCTGGAATGGATTGACGCCCATGACCTGCATGGCGTCGACCTCCTGGTTCATCCGCATCGACCCGATCTCAGCCGCAAAGGCCGAGGCCGAACGTCCCGCAAGAAGGACCGAGGCGATGACCACGGCGAACTCGCGGAACATGGCGACACCGATCAGCTGAACCGCGAACACCTGGGCGCCGAAGTCGGTCAACAGGTCCACGCCGATGAAGGCGATCACGGCCCCGATGAAGAAGTTGGTGATCATGACGATCGGGATGGCGTCCAACCCGGCGCGCTCGGCCTGACTGACCCACGCCGGCCAGCGGATGCCCCCGGGGCGTTTGGCGGCTTCCACCACAGCAGCCATCAGCCGACCCAGGAAGGCCAGCGACAACATGGCCTCGCCGCCGAAATCGTACACGCCTCGCCCGATCTTGGCGAAGGTGCGAACGAAGGCGCTGGGGCGTTTCGGCGCCGGAGCGCTCTGCCGCTCCAGCAGTTCGATCATGTGATAGATGCGGCCCGCCTCGGGTCGATCCTTCCACTGGCTCTTCGACAGCCGACCGCTTGAGGCCTGCACCAGAGCCAGCGCGCCTGCGGTATCGAAGCGACCGAGATCGGAGGTGTCGATGCTGGCGATTTCGCGGCCTTCCAGATCGCGGCTCAGTTCCGTCGGCAGACGGCCCAGCGCCGTGGTTGTCCAGTCGCCGGTCAGGCGCAGACGGGCTTCGCCATCACGATCGACGATTTCATATGCGGCCTGGTTCATCGGGCCTCTGATGACCGGTCTGACATCGCGATTTTCCCCTGACCCTCTGAACAGACAGCCGAAATCCCTGCCGCGCTAATGGTCAAGCCGGCATTCGATGTCAACGCGCGATGACATTTGCGCGGATGTTTGTCGATCGACCGTGTCGAGATCGCCTCCCCCGATGAAACGTCCAACGGTCACGCTGGCGCTGATGCCAAACGCGGCCGAACGGGATTCGTTCTCGCGTCACCTCATACGACGTTGCACGGCCGCCAGATCCTCAATGAACAACCGTCTCGCCTCGGACTTCGCGGCTTCGTCCGGCAGACGCAACAAATAGGACGGGTGAACCGTCAGTACGGCGGTCGATCCATCGCTCAGGTCGATCGGCGCGCCACGTTCCTGCATCACGGCCGGCTTTCGACCCAGCAACGCCAGACCCGCCGTCGCGCCAAGGGCCAGCACGACTTGCGGCTTGATCAGCCTTCGCTCCGAGTCCAGCCACCAGCGGCAGGCCTGAACCTCGCCCGCGTTCGGCGTCTTGTGCAGGCGACGCTTGCCGCGCGGCTCGTGTTTGAAGTGCTTGACCGCGTTGGTGACATAAACGTCGGATCGATCAATGCCGGCCTCGGCCAGGGCGGCGTTCAGCACCTGCCCCGCCGGCCCGATGAAGGCGCGGCCTGCCAAATCCTCCTGATCGCCCGGCTGTTCGCCGACGATCATCAGACGCGCCGACTTCGGCCCCTCTCCGCACACGCCCTGCGTCGCGTCGCGGTAAAGCGGGCAACGGCGGCAGGCCTGAACGCCGCCGGCGACATCGTCGAGGTTTTCGGGCACGGCCTCGGCGTCGGGACGCGCCAAATGGAGGTCCGGCGCGACGGCGCGCGCGAAACGCGGATTGGGCTGAGGCGACGGCGCAGCGACCATGGTCTCGGTCCGAACCGACGAAGCCGCGACCAGTTCCGGGATCAAGGCGGCTTCCGGCAGGTTCTTCCAATAGGACTTGGCCATCTCGCCCTGCATCGTCTTCACCTTCAGCCGCGCGGGATTGAAGGTCGAGGCGTAATAGGTCTTCCAGAAATCCTCGATCTCGTCTTCGGCCGGCGCCATGTCGCGGGTGGCGGGCGGCCCGAACCGAAGGGCGTCGCCATCCCAGAACGCCGAACCATCCGGCGTCAGGATCGACCAGCGCATGGTCGTGAACCGCCGTTGGAAAAAGGGCGCGGTCCTTTCCAAAACCCGATGCGGCGGCTCGAACCACGCCACCCAGGCCTCGCCCAGATCGTCATGCACCTGGCGAAAGCGAACGAAGGCCTTCATCTTGTGCGAGGCGCGGCTGACGTTCTTGACCCGCTCCAGCGCGTCGGCGACGTCCCGGTCCGAAATGACCTTCATCAGGTCCGACTCATCCTTCAGTCGCCACAGCAGCCGATACATCAGATCGAAACGGTCAGCGGATCGATGCAGGATCAGGTTCTGAGCCAGGTCCACGAATTCTTTCGGGACGGTGAAAGCTCTGCGGTCATCCGGCATCGGCGACGCCTCTTCGGCAATCGGGTGATCGAACAGCCCGCCCTGTTCCACCGCCCCCGCCACGACGAACTGCGCCGCCGCGGGCTCCACACCCGCCAAGCGAAACGCGCGCGCCGCCTTCCGCCAGCCGTCGAAGACGGTCTCACCGTCCAGCGTCGCCACCGCCATCACAACAGGCTCAACTGCTCGGGCCTGCGGCTGGTCATGCGCGCCTTCAGGTCCGCCGCATCCGTCAGACCGCCTGGCGTCCAATCCAACGCCGTGATGAAGGGCCGAATCTTGGCCACCGATCGCGTCAGCCGTCCGACATCCTCTAGCCGCAGGGTCCGATAGCGGCGCACCGCGACGATCCGGTCCACCGCCTTCACGCCCAGCCCCGGCACACGCAGCAGCATCTCGCGCGGAGCACGGTTCACATCGACGGGAAACTGCTCGCGCTTGTTCAGCGCCCAGGCCAGTTTGGGGTCGACCGCCAGATCGAGCATGCCGTTCGATGCGCCCTCGCCGATCTCCGGCGCGGAGAAGCCATAGAACCGCATCAGCCAATCGGCCTGATACAGCCGATGCTCGCGCATCAGCGGCGGCTTGGACAGCGGCAGGATCGAACTCGAATCCGGGATCGGGCTGAATGCCGAATAATAGACTCGGCGCAGGCCGTAACCGCCGTAAAGCGAGGCGCTGCGATCCAGGATTTCCGTGTCCGGCGCGCCGTCGGCGCCGATGATCAGCTGGGTGCTCTGGCCGCCCGGCGCGAACTTCGGCGGTTTGATCTTTTCACGTTTGGCCGGCTTGGCCGCCTCTACGCCAAGACGCACCTGGCTCATCGCCTTCTTGATGACCCCGACGTCCTTTTGCGGCGCCAGTCGCGCCAGCGCCTCGTCGCGCGGAAGTTCGATATTGGCCGACAGGCGATCGGCATACAGCCCCGCCATCTCCACCAGCTTCGGATCCGCCTCCGGGATCAGCTTCAGATGAATATAGCCCCGGAAATCGTGGACTTCCCGCAGCGTCTTGGCCACCAGGACCAGCTGCTCCATCGTATAGTCGCCGGATCGAATGATGCCCGACGACAGAAACAGGCCCTCGATATAGTTGCGTTTGTAGAAGTTGAGCGTCAGGTCGACGACCTCATCGACATCGAACCGCGCGCGCTCCACATTCGACGAGACGCGATTGATGCAATAGGCGCAATCGTAGATGCAGAAGTTGGTCAGCAGGATCTTGAGCAGACTGATGCACCGACCGTCTGGTGTATAGGCGTGACAGATGCCCATCCCCTCGGTCGAGCCGATCCCCTTGCCGCCGACGGAGTTTCGTTTCGACGTTCCGGACGACGAACAGGAGGCGTCATACTTGGCGGCGTCAGCCAAGACAGAAAGTTTTCGACGCAGATCGAGACGAGCCATCGTTCTTGATACGTTCCATAACGATGTTTGGTCCAGCGTTACCGTTTTCTTTTTTTGAAACGATGACTTAACGCAGCAGATTGAGCAGCGACGTGCTTTTCAGCGAGTTGATGATCTGGGCAGAAGCCTCGATCGCCACCTGCGCCATCTGCAGGTCGGTAATCGCCCGTGCCGGATCATAACCGGACTTGTCCTGCATCATCTTCTGCAGGGCGGTCTTCTGGTTTTCTTGGGCGTCCAGCGCCGTCTCAACGTGGTTCTGGATCAGACCGTTCTTGGCCGTCTGGTTCGTCAGGCCCGCATTCGCCTTGTCCAGTTCGCCCATCTGCGCCTTCAAAAACGCGGTGACGTTGGCGTCGGGCTGTCCCGTCAGCGTGCCCGCGCCAGCCGGCGTATAAGTCACGCCGCCGACGGTCACCGCAGTGCCGTTCTGGAAGGCCTGAATGTTGCGGAACACCTCGGTCAGCGGCCCGCCGATCTCGCTGGCCAAAAACCCGGTCTCGACCGTGGTCTTCTCGTCGATGCGCGACTTCTGCTTCAGGGTGTCGTTGGCGAAGGTCGCGGCGGTGGACGGCGCCGCCGTCAAATCGGCCATGGTTGCAGCCGTGGCGGGAGCGATGTCGCTTTGGCCGCCCGCAAACAGATAGGAGCCCTGGTGTTCCGAATTCAGTCCACCCTGCACCGTCTGATAGTTCAGACCGAGTTCGACCATCAGATTGTCGATCCGCCCGGCCGCCAGGCTGTTTGCAATGGCCTCGCGCGCCGCATTACCGCCTTCGTAGATTCGGCTCATGGCAAGATCCTGGGCGCTCAGCCGCGCCTTCACGGCCTCGCCGGTGGAGATGAAGCCTTCCAGCCGCGCCTGTGTCGACGTCAGGCTGGTCAGTTGCTCGGCGCCTCGGCCATAGCCGGACATGTCGGTGGCGATCTTCTCGCTATCGATCCGCTCCTGCGCCTGCTGCGCGCGGCCCTGCGCGTTCATCAGGCTGAGCAAGGCCGACTGGTAGTTCCCGTGGGTCGCGACGCGCGTCATTGCAGGATTCCGATCAGTACGTCGTACATGTCCTTGCTCGCCTGGATCAGGCGCGCAGAGGCGTTATAGGCTTGCTGGAAGGTGGTCATGTTGACCAGTTCCTCGTCCATGTTCACGCCTTCGGCCGATGTCCGGCGGCTGTCCGCCTCCTTGGCCAGGGCGCTTGCCGTTTCGCTGCGGGTTCTGGCGGCCGAGGCCTTGCCGCCGATCTCACCTGCGAAGTCCGCCGCATAGGACGACAGGGTCTTGGTCCCGCCGGCGTTGCCGCCGGCTGCGGCGAAGGCGACGTTCTTCTTGCCCACATCCCCCAGCGCCAGGCCGCCGCGCCCATCGTTCTTGCTCAGCGCTGGCGTCCCCGCCGCGGCCGACAGGTTCAGTTGCGCCAGGGCCAGCTTGCCGGGGTCCTGCTGAATATCGCTGCGCACCGTATAGGCGCCCGCCCGCGTCGATCCCGTCGCGCCCAGGCCGAACAGTTGCGACATCGAAACGCCGGACGGATCCTGGGTCGTATTGTCCTTCACGACGTTCATCGACATCGCAGACGGGTCGTAGGTCTTAAAGGACAGCTTGCCCGCCGCATCCAGGCTGAAGGCGCCATAGCGGCCGACGCCGGTGATGGGATCGTTCAGCGCGCCCAGCATCTCGCCCATCGTGCCCGCCCCGGCGGGTACGGACACGGTGATGTCACGAAGACGCGCCCCGGACGGACCGGCAAAGCGCAAGGTCAGGCTCTCGCCCGGATCGAACCCGTGCTGTGACGTCAGGGTCAGGCCCGTCTCGTAGAATGTCGGCGTGGTCGTGGTCACCAGGTCGTTGAGGCCAAACCAGTGCGAAAATCCGCGCCCGCCCTTGGCGCTGGGCGAGGTCGCATCGTCGGCGATGGCCACGCCGTTTCCACCCGCCCCGTCCAGGCGCAGTTGGCCATCCGAGAAACTCGCCGTAGCCGCGCCGCCCAGTTGGGCGTTCAGCACGCTGAGGAAGGTGGTCGGATCGGCGGCGGCGCCATTGATTGTCATCGTGCCGCCGGAAAAGACGATCCGCGCCGACGCCTGCACCACGCCGGACGCATTGACTGCCGAGATGGTGGTGGTGCCGGTGAAGCCGCTCAAAGCGTTCTCCAGCGACTGCCCGGTGTTGCGCCCCGCCAGGGTTGTCGGCGCGGGAACGCTGCTGTTGGCGTTGTGGGCGCGGTTCAGCTCGTCCGCGAGCTTGGCCGTCAACTCACCCAGGCGCGCGGCGGCAGCAGGCGCATCGACATCGCGCATCTCGACCAGACCCCGGATCTGACCGGACGACACGCCGTCCAGCAGCGGCCAGCGCGTGCCGCTGGGTTCGGTGATCATGATGTCGGAGAAGGCCGTCATGGCGTCCACGGTGCCGGCCGCCTGGTACGACAGCGTCGCTGCCCCCTCGCCCACCAGGATGGTCCCTGCGTTGGTGCGCAGCGTCACGCCGCCGTTGGAGCGGGCCTCGACCTTCACATCCATATATTTGGACAGTTCGTTGATCAGGCCCAGCTGGGCGTTCTGGGCGCCGGTCACATCCTCGTTCGTCACCGTGCCGGCGGCGATGGTCTTGTTCAGCTTGGCGATCTGTTCCAGCAGCGGATTGACCGTTTCGATCGCGCTCAGCAACCGGCCGTCCGCCTCCTGACGCGCCGACTGGATCTGCGACGCGATGCCGGCGGCCTCATTGAAGATCGCCTGGGTCTTGTAGATCGTGTCCTGACGCCCGGCCGAGGACGTGGGGCTTTCGGCCAGGGTCGCATAGGTGGCGAACAGCTTGTCGACCTGAGCGAAGAAGTTGGTGTCGCTGCTGGGATCGCCGAACTGGTTCTGGATCTGGTCGTACAGTTCATAGCGCACGGTCTGGCGCGCGGCGTCCGACCCGGCGCTGAGGCTGGCGGCCTGCAGGAACCGGTCTGTCGCCAGCCGCACCCGCGTGACGTCTACACCCGAACCATAGCCATTGGTGACCGCAGCCGACTGATCGGCGACCTTGCGGATGTATCCGGGCGTATCGACGTTGGCGATATTGTCGGCGGTGACACGCAACTGCGACTGGGCGGTCTTCAGCCCCGACGTCGCAATGTTCATGATCGAGTTCAGCGACATTGACGCGTCTCCCCCGCCCTACCCGGCAACCGCTGCATCGCGACGCGCAGTTCTTGCCCAGCCACGCGCCACGCCCGCTCGCACAAAGCGTTGTTTTTACACAGGATCGTTGATCGGGCGGCCGTCATGATGGGAGAGACGCGCAAAGGTCGGGCCAATCGGATGCCGGCAACCCGCGGGTTGATGATCGGCACCGCGCGACGCCGGGCAAAAAGTGGCGAGAGCGCGGCAATAACGACCGCCGCCCTTCGGCGCCTCAGCCCTCAAGGCCAGGTTTCGCATTGTTTTTGCTGAATTATTTTCTTGGCCCGACCCTTGCGTCGAGGGTGGCGAACTCTTGGGCGCAGCAGGCGCCGTCGTCGCTCCTTACGAAAGCCGCTGCGCTTCCATGTCCACCGCTTCCGCCCTGTTCGCGCCTGCTGCTCCGGTTTCGACCGGACCGTCGGCTGCCGCCCCGGGCGCAGAGGCCGTCGATGCGGGTCTGTTCTCCAGCAAGATCGCCGACGCGCTGAACGCGGGCGTCCACGGCGCGCCGGTCGAACGAACGACGCCCGACCGTCTGACGGGCGCTCGGTCGCTGGGTGTCATCATGGCCCAGCCGATGACGGCCGAGCTGGACGCCGACACGCCGACCGCGACGACCGACACCATTCCTGCGACCACGGGCGAGAGCGCAGACTCCGAAACGCAGGTCGTATTTTCCGACGAACAGCAGATCGGCACGGACACGGCCGCGAAGGACGACGATACCCCAGGCCTCGTCGCCGCAACGCCGTTCACAGCCGCGCAACCGACGCCGGCCGTTTCCGAGGACGCGACGGAAAGCCCTGTCGATCCACAAGCTCCCAAAAGTGTTGCGTCAGTCGCATTCGTTGCCCACGAAGCGATGACGACGACGGTCCCCACGGCTCCCCGCTCTGCAACTGATACGGCGGCCAAGCCTGCGTCGGCGCCTGCCAACCAGGACCTTGAAGCGAAGCCCGCGTTGGCGGCCGCGACCGCTCAAGCAGTCCTTTCGGAAATCTCCGAAATCCTGACGACCGAAGCGTCGACCTCTTCTCCCGCCGCGGCGAAGCCGGCTGAAGTCGAGGCCGCCGAGGCCTCGGTCACGCCCGTTCAGCCGACGACGACCGACGGTCCGAAGCCGACAGTCGCGCCCAAGCCTGCCGTTACGGTCAAGAGCGACGCAGCGCCTCGTCCGACCGACGCAGCGACGCCGGCGCCTGCCACGTCCGAAAGTGCGACCGGCACGATCCAGACCGCTGTCGCTAACACCGACAAACCGGCCGCACCGTCGCCTATCACTCAATCCCTTGCGGCCGCTCAAATCCCGACCGCCCAAGTCCAGATCGCCGTCACGTCGACGATGCCCAAGCCCTCGATCATTGTCCCCGCCGACGTCGTCGCTGCGATAACCGACACGGCGTCGTCTGTGACAGCCGAAACGGCCGACACGCCCGATCAGTTGGCAGAGGCGGCGGCTCCGTCCGACACGCCGAAGTCGTCGCCGACCGCGCTTCAACCCGCCACGCCCTTGCGCGGCAACCTCCATGCGGTGACGGACCGAACGGGCGACACCGCCGTTCCTGCGGTTCAGAACGCTATGGTCGAAGACGCCACCCCTTCCGACGCCGCGATCGAAGTCGTCGCCAAACCGACGCCCTCATCCGCCAAGACAGCCGAGCCCGTCATTACCGCCGTCGCCACGTCGGATCCAGCGTCGCCCGAAGCCACGACCGCAAGCCCCGCGCCGACCGATGCTCAGCCTGCTCAACAGGCCGCCGCGTCCAGCCATGCTCAGGGTGCGTCCACCCTGTCGCGCGCCACCGTCGAGACCACCGCTCAGCTCGCCGCACATATCGCTCGCAAACTGGACGGCCGTTCGACCCGGTTCGACATGGTGCTGACGCCCGAAGATCTGGGCCGCGTCGATGTCAGCCTTGAGATCGGCAAGGACGGCCAGCTGTCCGCTCGCCTGGCCTTCGACAATCCCGCCGCCGCCGCCGATCTGAAGGGTCGCGCCGACGAACTGCGTCGCCAGCTTCAGGAGGCGGGCTTCCAGGTTGCAGGCGACGCGCTCGACTTCTCGCAGCGCGATCCATCTGCCGGCGGCGGCGCCTTCGAGCGCCAGCAGCAGCGCAACGCCCTGTTCGCCGGCGGCTCTCGCCTTGCGGCCCAGGCCGACATGCCCATCGTCCCGGCGCCCGGCGCCTGGATCAATCATTCCCTGACGCCTGACCGCGTCGATCTGAAGGTCTGACCCCATGGTCGACGCCGTCACCACAAGCGCAGCAGCCGGCCGGGTCACCGGCGGCACCAAGGCCCTGGCCTCGAACTTCGAGACCTTCCTGACCCTGCTGACCACGCAGATGAAGAATCAGGATCCGCTGTCGCCGCTGGATTCCAACCAATTCACCGCTCAACTGACCCAGATGGCCGGCGTGGAGCAGCAACTGCTGACGAACGACCTGCTGACCAGCCTGCTGGCCGCCCAGGCCGGCGGCGGTCTGGACAACGCCGCCAACTACATCGGCAAGAGCGTCACCGCCGCCTGGACCGCCACCGAGTTTAACGATGGCACGGCCAGCTGGGCCTACGAACTGGGCGCCGACGCGGACAAGGCCACCTTGCAGGTCGTCGACAGCAAGGGCGTCGTCGTCTGGGAGGGCGCCGCGCCCGACAAGACGTCCGGCCTGCACACCTTCTCCTGGGACGGCAAGCTGAAGGACGGCGGCACGGCCGAAGACGGCGGCGTCTATACGCTGAAGGTCGCCGCCACCGACGCGACCGGCGCCAAGGTCGACGCCCAGGCCCTGATCCAGGGCCGGGTCACCGGCGTCGAGATGTACAACGGCGCGCCGTACTTGGTGATCGGCGACTCTATCCTTCCGCTTTCGACCGTGATCTCGCTGAACGAGATCAAGGCCCAGGCGGCCAACGATACCGACGATACGGAGAATCCGAACGTCCCCACCGAGGAGGCGGCCGCATGATGCGATCCGCCGCCTTCCCGATGACCTCTATTTAAGGTGCGTTCTTCATGAGCCTCAACAGTGCAATGCTGGCCGGCGTGTCCGGCCTGGCCGCCAACTCCGCCGCCCTGGCGGCGATCTCCCAGAACATCGCCAACGTGAACACCGTCGGCTACAAGCGCACGGCCAGCGAGTTCCAGACCCTGGTCAACAGCCAGACCGCATCGGGCGGCAGCTATTCGGCCGGCGGCGTCACCACCAACACCCGCTCCTATGTCAGCCAGGAAGGTCAGCTTCAGCGCACGACCTCCAGCACCGACCTCGCCGTCAACGGTCAGGGCTTCTTCGTCACGACGACGCAGGCCGAAAACGTCGGCGCGACCGATACCCGCCTGTTCACCCGCGCCGGCGCCTTCACCGTCGACAAGCAGGGCTATCTGAAGAACAGCGCTGGCCTGTATCTTCAAGGCTGGCCGGTGGACTCCAACGGCGAGATCTCGACCGATCCCTCCGACCTGTCGCGCCTGCGCTCGATCAACATCGGATCGGTGGGCGGCACCGCCGAACCGACCACTCGCGTCCAGATCAACGCCAACCTGCGTTCGAGCCAGGAATCGTCTTCGGCCGCCAGCGGCCAGTCCTACAAGGGCGTGTCCGATACGGCGACGCCGGCCGTGACCCACGACGTGTCGGTCCGCTACACCCGCACCGGCGCCAACAGCCACGATCTGGTGATCAAGTCCGGTTCGCAGAAGATCGACGCCTCGGCGACCTTCGACCCGACCACCGGCGCCATCACCAGCCTGACGATCAACGGCGCGAACGCCGGCTCGGCGACCGCGATCGGCACGCCGCCGACCCAGATCCAGTTCACGCCGGCCAGCGGCCCCGCCTATACGATCAACCTCTCGGACGTCGGCCTGGGCAACGAAAACGTCGCCAAGACGAAGTACGACCCGTCGGTCAACTCCATGGCGATGTACAACGCCGACGACGACAACCCCGTCGGCGTGAAGCCCGACTTCAAGATGAACATCCCGGTTTCGGACTCCAAGGGCGGCCAGCGCAATCTGGAACTCCGCTTCCTGAAGAGCGACGAGCCGAACATCTGGTACGCGGAAATCGTGTCCGTGCCGGCCAGCGACGTCATCGCGGGGGCACCCTACGCCAACGGCCAGATCAAGACCGGCAAGATCGCCTTCACGCCGTCGGGTCGTCTGGACGTCGACACAATGAAGGCCTGGCCGGCTGGCACGGGCCTGTTCGACGACCCGACCATGGCGACGCTGGACTTCGGCAAGTCCGACCCCGCCAACTTGACCATGCCGGCCGGCCAGGTCGCCTGGGCCGACGGTCTAGGCATCGCCGCCCAAGCCGTCACGCTGGACCTCAACACGTCAGCTGGCGGCCTCAGCCAACTGAACACGGCCTCGGTCGTCCAGTCGACGGTCACCAACGGCACGGCGTTCGGCAATCTGAGCGAAATCAAGATCGACGAGGGCGGCTTCGTCACCGCCATCTTCGACAACGGCGTCATGCGCCGCATCGCCCAGGTCGCGGTCGCCACCTTCCCCAGCCCCGACAGCCTGCGTGAAGTGTCCGGCAACGCCTACGCCGTCAGCCTTCAGTCTGGCACCTTCAACCTGAAGGCGGCGGGAACGGGCGGCGCGGGCGAGATCGCGGCCAAGCAGTTGGAGTCCTCGACCGTCGATCTGTCGGCCGAGTTCACCGGTCTGATCACCACCCAGCGCGCCTATTCCGCCTCGTCCAAAATCATCACCACGGCCGATGAAATGCTGGCCGAGCTGATCAACATCAAACGCTGATCGGCGAGTAAGTAAGCGTTAGTCTCGATGAATCGTCGCGCAAGCAAGGTTTACAGAGTCGTTCAGGGAGGGGCGGAAGTTATCCGTTCCTTCACCACGACGCTTAAACGGACCTTAGTCGGGGACGCCTACCTTCATGACACTACGGTGTTGGTGAAAGAGGCATAAGCCCATGTTGCAAGAGCGACGCCTTAATAGCAAAGGCGAACAATACGTGGTCGGACCGACTGGCACGCCCCTGACCCTCAACGACCTGCCGCCGTCCAACACGGACCGGTGGGTGATCCGGCGCAAGGCCGAGGTCGTCGCCGCCGTTCGCGGCGGCCTGCTCAGCCTCGACGACGCCCTGGCGAAATATCGCCTGACGGCCGAAGAGTTCCTGGCCTGGCAGAAGGCCATCGACAAATGGGGCATGCAGGGTCTGCGCACGACGCGGATCCAGAGCTACCGCTCCTGAGGGTTTCCCCGAAGACGTTAAGGGCCG
Organism: Brevundimonas diminuta; assembly: GCF_022654015.1. NCBI lineage: Bacteria > Pseudomonadati > Pseudomonadota > Alphaproteobacteria > Caulobacterales > Caulobacteraceae > Brevundimonas > Brevundimonas diminuta. Next base: position 1,343,832 of record NZ_CP073063.1, on the reverse strand, counting down.
CATCCGGCGACGGGTGCGGCCCTTTTCGTTTGCGGGCCTCGAAATCGCGCCGGTTCCGCACTAAATGGCCGCGATGACCCTGGTCGAAGATTTCTGCCCCGTTCCCGACATCGCCCGCAACGACATGGATGCGGCGGTCGAGAGCGCGCGGGCGGCGGTCGGCCTGCCGGTCGGCGCGCGCGTGGTGGCCGCCATGTCGGGCGGTGTGGATTCCACCGTCGTCGCGGCCCTGCTGCACAAGGCGGGCTACGACGTCGTCGGCGTGACGCTTCAGCTCTACGACCACGGCGCGGCGCTGAAGAAGAAGGGCGCCTGCTGCGCGGGTCAGGACATTCACGACGCGCGTCTGGCCGCCGACATGATCGGCATTCCCCATTACGTTCTGGACTATGAAAGCCGGTTCAGGGACGCGGTGATCGACCAGTTCGCCGACAGCTATCTGAAGGGCCAGACGCCGGTCCCCTGCATCCGCTGCAATCAGACCGTCAAGTTTCGCGACCTGCTGGACGTGGCGCGCGATCTGGGCGCCGAGGCGATGGCGACGGGTCACTACGTCCGCCGCGCGGTCGCCGGCAACCGCTCGCAGATGCGCAAGGCCATCGACCATTCGCGCGACCAATCCTACTTCCTGTTCGCCACGACCCAGGACCAGTTGGACTATCTGCGTTTCCCGCTGGCCGATCTGGAAAAGCCCCAGGTGCGCGGCGTCGCCGCCGAATTGGGTCTGAAGATCGCCGCAAAGCCGGACAGCCAGGACATCTGTTTTGTGCCTTCCGGGGACTATCGCACCCTGATCGACCGCCTGCGTCCGCAAGGGCGTGAGGCCGGCGAGATCGTGCATATGGACGGTCGGGTGCTGGGCCGGCACGCGGGCATCACGGACTATACAATCGGCCAGCGCCGCGGCCTGAACGTCGCGGTGGGCGAGCCGCTGTTCGTGACCCGGCTGGAGCCCGAGACCCGTCGCGTCATCGTCGGCCCGCGTGAAGCCCTGCTGACGGCCAGCCTGACGCTGGAAGAAACCAACTGGCTCGGTGACGAGGCGACCATCATCGAGGCGGCCGAGGCCAACATCCCGGTCCTGGCTCGTGTCCGCTCGACTCGCCAGCCCTCACCTGCTCGCCTCGGCTTGATCGACGGCGATATCCGCGTCGTCTTCGACGAGGGCGAAGAGGGCGTCGCGCCGGGCCAGGCCTGCGCCCTGTACGACCCGACAGACACCGAACGCGTTCTGGGCGGCGGCTTTATCCGCGACACGACGGCGGTCGTCGTCTAGCCCCGACCCAAGTGTGGAGACGATGTGGAGGCGGGGTGGACCCTGATTGCAGGTCTCTCTCAACCTCGGACATCAAAGATGCACCGGGCTGTTGCACGGCTGTAAACTGCGCATCGCAATGACAGCGTAATCCCCGCCCCGACTAAGCAGGGGATAAAAATGCATCGTCAGACCAAACTGCGCCTTCAGCTGCTGCTGGGGACCGCCCTTCTCGCCGCGCCCGTTTCCGCCTTCGCCCAAACCGCGCCGGTCCAGACCGCGCCGACGGCCGCCAGCGCCGAGCCGGCCGGTCTGGACGACATCGTCGTGACGGCCACCAAGCGCGAAACCAACCTGCAAGACACGCCGATCTCGATCTCGGTCGTCAACGCCGAAGCCCTGGCCGATCGCCACGTGCAGAGTCTGATGGATCTGGCCGACGGCAGCGTCCCCAGCCTGCGCATCGCCACCTTCGAGGCCCGTCAGTCCGCCATGACCATCGGCATCCGCGGCATCGTGCCGAACGACGCCAACCAGCCCGCCCGCGAGCAAGGCGTCGGCGTCTATGTCGACGGCGTCTATCTGGCCCGCCAGCACGGCCTCGCCGCCGCCCTGCTCGACATCGAGCGCGTCGAAGTCCTGAAGGGTCCGCAAGGCACCCTGTTCGGCCGAAACACCGAAGGCGGCGCCCTGTCGCTGGTGACCAAGAAGCCCACGGGCGTGTTCGGCATGCGCGCCATCGCCGGCGTCGGCAATCTGGAGTCCTACAACTCCGAACTGCACGTCGACTTCCCCGCCCTCGGCGACTTCGCCTTCAAGGTCGACGGCATCATTTCAGTTCAGGGTCCGGTGACCGAGAACATCCTGCCGGGACAGACCGGCTTTGGCGAATATGACCGCCGGGGCCTTCGCTTCCAGACGCGCTGGACGCCGGCCGAAAACTTCACCGCCACCCTGGCGGCGGACATCAGCAAGGACAAGAACACCCCGTTCTACAGCCAGCTGCTGAACTTCAACCCGAACGGCCTGACCGTCGTGCCGTTCACCTCGGCGACAGTTCCGTCGGGCAGCATTCGCGGCCTGTCGCCCCTGGTCCAGGTCGAAGGCTCCAACCGCATGACGCAAGCCGACATCGGCGTGCCTCAGCAGTTCAGCGTCGACGACACGCGCGGCATGGATCTGCACCTGTCGTATCGCCCGACCGACTCGCTGGAAATTCGTTCGATCACGGCCTACCGCGATCTGGACGTCGAGCAGTATGACAACATCGCCGGCGCCCACCGTCCGCCGGTCGTCGGCCCGAACGGCCGCTTCAGCCGCTATTCGC